>NZ_JOAG01000019.1 GCF_000725485.1 Nonomuraea candida
TTCGAGGCCCGACTGGGTCGGGACGTCCTTGCGCCCGGCCTGGCGAGCCGCCTCGACCCGGGCCTTCCACTTCTCGTTTCCGAGCAGCCAGTCGAACGACTCGGTCTGCAGGGCAAGAAGGTCAGGAACTTCGAGAGGCTCCTGGATGCGCGCAAAAGAGACGCGACGGGGACCAGCGGGTACGGCGGAGGCGTTGCGCGAGGCTGCCAACAGATGTCCTTCCGAGGGCTCGCGGCGGACTGACTACACGCACGCCAGACAACCTCGCAACGTGAGCAAGCATCACGGGTCGTCAAAGGGCAGCGCAAAGGGGCAGTGTAGCCGAACGGCACACGCCTGTCCACTTCACCCTCGCTGCATGCTCCACGTTGGTCGCAGCATCGCCCGTTCAGGCGGAAACGTCAAGCCCACAAGCCCGACTTTTAGCCGCCTCAGGGCCCGGACGCTGGGTTTTCTCCCCTGTGTGACTGATCGCCTACCGCCAGGCCCAAGACGATACCCGCGAACGGGGGCGGTTAACGCTCCGTCACACCGGGGGCCGAACCCATGCCGACAACCGGTGTTGCTGTGACTGGGTTACCCCTATCAAAGGCTGCGCTAAACCTGATTTTTGGTAACAATTGAAGGTAGCGGCACGCCGACGATCTCCGCGGCCTCAGGCGGTGCCCAGCAACGTGGACAGGCCCGCCACCAGCCAGCGCGAATCTTGCCGCACCATGACGAACCTGGCCCGGTTCTGGGTGAACTCTTGCGTGAGTCCTTCTTTACCGGGGATCTCCTTGACCGTATCAGTGTTCACGAAGAGCAGAACCTCGACCCGGTCGGGCTCGGCCCGCTCCACCCCTGCGCCCGCCACGTCGACGGTCTGCGTGATCTTCTGCGCCCTCGCCTTGGCCACCAGGGTCTTGCTCAGCTCCTTGTAGTGCGCGGTCAGCTCGCCCGTGGTGAACGTCCCGGCCCGCGCCAGATCCTCCTCCACCGTCCGATAGTCGTACGAGAGCAGCTCGGGGGCGACCTTCCTGGCCGCCGCCACCGCCTGCGCCCCCGCCGCGTCCGCGTCGCGCAGGTCCTGGAGGTTGAACCACATGGTCGGCACCAGCACCCCCGCGACGACCACGAGGACGCTCAGCAGCACGATCATGAAGATCCTCACGCGACCTGCACCACCTTCGAGACCAGCCACAGGCCGCCGACCTTGCTCAGGTCCATCTGCCACCGGTAGTACCGCTCCTGCGGCGGGCTCTTCGACCCCTCCCAGCGGATCTCCACGTCGGCCACCACCAGCACCCTCGCCGTCGTGCCGGTCATCGAGACCAGCCCCGTGGCGCGCAGCACGCCCTGCTGGACGACCTTGTTCTCGACGGTGGTGGACTTGAGCTTGCCGGCGTTGGCCTCGTACTCGGCCCTGGCCGCGCCGGTCGAGGAGTCGAGGATGCGCCGCAGGTCGGCGTCCACGCTCTTGTGGTCGAGCGAGACGAGGTTCTTCGCGTGGGTCCCCGCGGCCAGGAGCGCGGCCTGCTTGTCGCCTGCCCTGCCCTGTTCGTCGCGCGCCTGGGCCGCGATCCACACGCCGGTGCCCACGAGCACCGCCAGCACCCCGCTGAGCGCCGCGATCAGGAGGCGCGCGGGCCGACCGGCGAGTCCTGCCACGTCTGCTCACCCCTTCCCGGCCCGTCGCTGCCGGATCATAACGCGACACCCGCTCATGAAGCCCCCGAATCAACGCAGGCGGTCTGGCAGCGGGCGCGCCCCGAACCTCGCCGAATCTCCGCAAATGCCCCCAGAGGGCCCTCAGAGGCCCGCTGAGCATCCCCCAGGGCCTCTTCCTACGCCTCGCCCCTCCAAGGGCCTCTCCCGGCCCGTGCGGGCCGCGAAACGGCGGTACGGCCCGGCTCGCCGCCCTCACCCGGGGCTCGCCGCGGCTCACCCGATCCTGGATGCTCGCCGGCTCAGGCGGTGCCGCGGCTCAGGCGGTGCCGCGGCTCAGGCGGTGCCGCGGCTCAGGCGGTGCCGCGGCTCAGGCGGTGCCGGATCACCCCGTTGGCCGCCAGCCAGGCCCCCGGCGCCCGCTGGGTGCGGCGGATCCTGGCGCCCGACGGCATGAGCTGCGGCGGGATCGGCGGCAGCGGGCCGGGGTCGTGACCCAGCTGCGCCTCGGCCTCCAGCTCGGACAGGTCCTTCTCCTCGGACATGCCGATGGGGCCGTGCCTCCTGGCGTTCAGGAACTGCCGCACCACCGGCTCGTCGCTCGACAGCAGCATCTCGCGCGGGCCGAACATCACCAGCTCGCGCCGGAACATCAGCCCGATGTTGTCGGGCACCGTACGGGCGGTGTTGATGTCGTGGGTCACGATCAGGAACGTCGCCTCGATCTCCGCGTTGATGTCCACGATGAGCTGGTTGAGTATCGCGGTCCTGACCGGGTCGAGCCCCGAGTCGGGCTCGTCGAACAGGATGATCTCGGGGTCCAGCACCAGCGCCCTGGCCAGCCCCGCCCGTTTGCGCATGCCGCCGGAGATCTCGCCGGGCAGCTTGGTCTCCGAGCCCAGCAGGCCGACCAGGTCGACCTTCTCCATGACGATCTGCCGGACCTGGGCCTCGCTCTTCTTGGTGTGCTCGCGCAGCGGGAAGGCGATGTTGTCGTAGAGGTTGAGCGAGCCGAACAGGGCGCCGTCCTGGAACAGCACGCCGAACAGCCGGCGCAGCTCGTACAGCTTGGCCTCGGGGCAGTGGGCCAGGTCGTGGCCGTCGATCCAGATGTGCCCCCGGTCCGGCCGCAGCAGGCCGACCAGGGTCTTGAGGAAGACCGACTTGCCGGTGCCGGAGGGGCCGAGCAGCACCGAGATCTCGCCCGAGGGCAGCGTGAGCGAGACGTCCTCCCAGATGACCTGCTTGCCGAACGATTTGGTCAGACCGTCGACCACGACTTCGACGCCCACTGGTCACCTTCCCGGTCGCGGAGAGTACGCGGGGGACAACGTGCCGCAGACTTTACTGGGGGGAGGCGGCCGCCGGAACGGGTCGCCCGGGCTTGTTACCGGGCGGTTATGAGACATCCAGTCCAGTAAGCGGCGTCACTGCCATCGGCGGCCACCCTGCCCGCCTCCCTGAAATGCGAAAGAGGCGGCACACCCGGCACCAGGGTGTGTCCGCCTCTTTTGCGTAGAGCTCAGGTGTGAAGTGCGTTACTTCACGGTGACGGTGGCGCCGGCACCCTCGAGGGCAGCCTTGGCCTTCTCCGCCTGCTCCTTGTTGACCTTGCCGTCGAAGACCGGCTTCGGAGCGCCGTCGACCAGGTCCTTGGCCTCCTTGAGGCCCAGGGACGTGAGGGCGCGGATCTCCTTGATGACCTGGATCTTCTTGTCGCCGGCAGCCTCGAGGATGACGTCGAACTCGTCCTGCTCCTCGACGGCGGCGGCCTCGCCACCACCGGCGGCGGCCGGGGCGGCGGCAACCGCGACGGGGGCGGCGGCCTTGACGTCGAAGGTCTCCTCGAACAGCTTCACGAACTCGGACAGCTCGAGGAGGGTCATCTCCTTGAACGCGTCGAGCAGCTCGTCGGTGCTGAGCTTCGCCATGATCGTTTCCTTACGTTTAGGACTTGCTGAAAACTAGGAACGGGACCGCGGTGTCTGCGGCAACCCCCGTGTTACTCGCCAGCCTCGTCGCGCTTGGCGCGAAGGGCGTCGGCCAGCTGGGCCATCTGCGTGGGCAGAGCGGCGAACATCGCGGCAGCGGCGCTCTGCTTGGCCTTCATGGCACCGGCGAGCTTCGCGAGGAGAACCTCGCGGGACTCGAGGTCGGCGAGCTTGGTGATCTCGGTGGCGTCGAGCGTCTTGCCGTCGAGGACGCCGCCCTTGATCACCAGAAGGGGATTGGCCTTGGCGAAGTCACGCAGACCCTTGGCCGCCTCGACAACGTCGCCGTTGACGAAGGCGATCGCGGTCGGACCGGCGAGGAGGCTGTCGAGGCCCGACAGGCCGGCCTCGTCAGCCGCGATCTTGGTCAGGGTGTTCTTCGCCACGGCGAACTTCGCATTCCCACCGAGAGAAGTGCGCAGCTCCTTGAGCTGAGCAACGGTGAGACCGCGGTACTCGGTCAGAACGGCGGCGGCGCTGCCTTCGAACTCACGCTTGAGCTCGGCAACCGCTGTCGCCTTATCCGCCCTCGCCATGGGCCTCCTTCCAGATGTGCCGCCGGTGAAGGCCCCTGGACATGAGAACAGCCCCGGCGCAGGGGCGCACGGGGCTCACGCACACGGAAACGACCATGTGGGAAACTCGCATCACACCTGCGCAGGCCGTCCACGTGACGTGGATCCTTCGGTCGCCGGGTTGTGAGCACCCGACGACGACCGGCGGTCTTCGGCATCGACCAGCGTACGCGCCGGTCGCCGAGTTTCCAAATCGTTCTCAGTTGGTGGTGTTCTTGGGCAGCTCACCGACCTGGTCGGCGGGCGGCGCCTGGATGCTGACGGCCTCGTTGAAGCCCTTGAAGAACAGCGTGGCGTCGAGCGTGGCGCCCTCCTTGGCGCCGTTCAGCGCGAGCTTGCGCGGCAGGCCGTCGGCCGCCACCCAGAGGTCGAACTTGACGTCCTTCAGCTCGGCCAGGCCCTTCCTGGCCTGTGCCTGCTCGTCGGCGGGAAGCTGCTGCACGGCCACGTCCACGGGGAACGTGCCGCTGTAGTGAGTGGTGTCCTCGCCGTTGACGCTCTCGGTGCCGGCCGCCTTCACGTCCTGCGAGGCCGTGACGAGCTTGGTCATGTTGCCGAGATCGAACTGCTGGATCTGGCCGAGGTACCGGTTCACCTCGCCGGCGTTCCCCGTCTCGTTCAGGGGGACCTTGATCCACGGCTTCGTGTTGCCCAGGAACTCGTTGAGCTGCTGGACCTTCACGTAGACCGTGTCGCCCTGCAGCACCGCGCGCACGCCGCCTTGCAGGCTGCGGCCTCCCATGTCGACGGTGTCCAGGGTGAGGTCGGCGGCGAGCTGGGGCTTGCTCTGGTAGAGCATGCGACCCTGCACCTTGCCGCTGCCCGCCTGGGGCTCCGTCACGTTCACCACGGCGTCGACGGTGTAGCTGGTGACCTCGGCGGTCTTCTGCGCGGCCTGCGCGAGCACTTCCGAGGCGGCCAGGTTGACCTGGATGGGCTGGGCGTTCGATCCACAACCGGCGACCGCCGCCACGACGAGCGCGGCACTGGCCGCGGTCATACTTATCGTGCGCTTCAGCATGTTTTGACCTTACTTTTAAGTTCCGGGGTCATGGCGTCTTCCCCACACAAATCGGGGAAAACCCAGGGTTGTCCCCCACAGCCTCTGCACGATCCCCGCACATTCGCCGATCACGGCCAGGCCGTTCAGCGCGGGGGTTCGTCGCCGAGGCGCTCGCAGATCGCCGCGCTGATCCGGTCCACGTCGAAGCGCTCGGCCGCGGGCAGCGGCGCGTCCGCGCGTTCGCGCAGCTCCTGCGCCGTCCGCAGCAGTCCGGCCGCCTCCTCGGGGTCGCCCTGGAGGAGCCGGGCCCCGGCCAGGCCCTCCAGGGCGAGGGCCTCGGCCCGGGGGTCGCCGTCCGCGCGGGCCGCCTCCAGGCTCCTGGTGTGCAGCTCGGCCGCGGTACGGACGTCGCCGCGCCGTTCGGCGATGAAACCCAGCTCGGCCAGCAGCAGCGCCACGGGCCCGCCGCCCCCGCCGATCCTGCGCAGCCACTCCAGCCCGGTACGGAAGTAGCCCTCCGCCGCGTCCAGGTCACCCCGCCGCCGGGCGGCCAGGCCCAGACCGATCCTGGCGAACTCCTCCATCGACTTGTCGGCGTGCTCGACGGCCTGCCTGCGGGCGCGTTCGTGCAGGTCGTCGGCGCGTTCGAGGTCGCCGGTGAGCAGCGCGATCCGGCCCAGGCGCGAGGTCAGCAGCGACACCTCCGACCACAGCCCCAGCCGCTCGGCCATCCGCAGCCCGGTCTCGAAGTGCCGGGTGGCCTCTGCGTACGCCCCGGCGACCTCGGCCATCACGCCCAGCGGCTCGACGGTCTGCAGCAGCCCCCACTGGTCCCCCAGCTCGCCGAAGAGCGCGGCCGCCCGTTCGCCGTCCCTGCGGGCGGCGGCGAAGTCGCCCCGGAGCGCGGCGTACCTGACCAGGCCGGCCAGCGCCGCCGCCACGCCCCAGCGATCGCCGGCCGCCTCGAACGCGCGCAGCGCCGCGTCGAGATGGCCGACCCCGTCGGCCTGCTCCCCCACGCCGATCAGCGCGAACCCAACGAACCACCGCAGCCGCGCCCGCGTCACCGGATCGGCGACGCCCTCCAGCGCCGCCTCGGCGTCCACGGCCTGGCCCGCGCGGATGCCGATGCCCGCCGCCCAGGCCAGCGCCTGCGCCTGCGCCTGCTCCTGCGCCTGCGCCCGCGTCTGCTCCTGCGCCCGCTCCTGCGCCCGCGCCTGCTCCTGCGGCGACGTCTCGCCGGGCAGCGCCAGCGCCCGGGAGAGCGCCTGGCGGGCCTCGCTCAGCCTGCCGGTCATGAACCAGTACCAGGACTGCGCGTTGACCAGGCTCAGCGCGCAGTCCGCGGCGCCCTGGCCGACCGCGTGGTCGAGCGCGGCCCGCAGGTTGGCCGCCTCCGCCCGCAGCCGGGGCAGCCAGACGTCCTGCTCGGGGCCGCGCAGCAGCGGCTCGGCGCGTACGGCGAGCGCGGCGTAGTAGTCGCGGTGCCGCCCGCGCATGGCCTCCAGCTCGCCGGCCTCCGCCAGCCGTGTCACGCAGTACTCGGCGATCGGCTCCAGCAGCCGGTAGCGGCCGTCGCTCCGCACGACCACCGACCGGTCGACGAGCCTGGCCAGCAGGCCCATCACGTCGGAGACGTCCACGCCGCCGCCCGCGCACGTGCGTTCGGCCGCCTCGATCGTGCAGCCGCCGGCGTGCACCGCGAGCCGGGCCAGCAGCGTGCGCTCCGGCGGGCTGAGCAGCTCCCAGCTCCAGTCGATCACGGCGGTGAGCGTGCGCTGGCGGGCCGGGGAGTCCCGGGGGCCGTCGCCGAGCAGCCGCAGGCTCAGCCGGTCGGCCAGCTCGCGCACGCCCAGCCCGCGCACCCGCGAGGCGGCCAGCTCCACGGCCAGCGGGATCCCGCCGAGCCTGCGGCAGATCTCCGCCACCGCCGCGTCGTCGTCCACCTCCGCGCCCGAGGCGGCGGCCCGCTCGGCGAACAGGTGCGCGGCGTCGGCCGGCGCCAGCGGCGGCACCGCGACCACCGTCTCGCCGGACAGGCGGAGCGGCTCGCGGCTGGTGGCCAGCACCCGCAGGCCGGGCACGCCGCGCAGCAGCGGCCCCACGACGGCGGCGACCTGGTCGAGCAGGTGCTCGCAGTTGTCCAGGACCAGGAGCAGGCGGCGGCCGTTCAGCGCCTCGTGCAGCGGGCGCGGGCGGCCGTCGTCGCGCACGCCCAGCGCCTCCAGGACGACGTCCTCCCCGAACCGCCCCAGCTCGGCGAGCTCCACCAACTGCACGCCACCGCCCCCGGCCGGCTTACCGTCGAACCACGAGCCGGCCACCTCCAGGGCGAGTCGCGTCTTGCCGACGCCGCCCGGCCCAGTCAGCGTGACCAGCCGCGACTGGTCGAGGGCGGCGCGGATCCGGCGGGTCTCCTCGTCCCGCCCGACGAGCCGGGTGACGGGCACCGGCAGGGCGGGACGGGCCGGGCCGGCCGCGGGAGGGGTCAGGGCGGGGTCCTGGCGCAACATCGCCGCGTGCAGCGTGGTCAGGCGCGGCCCGGGGTCGGCGCCGAGCTCGTCGGCCAGCAGGCGGCGGACCCGCTCGTACGCCTCCAGGGCCTCCGCCTGGCGGCCGGCGGCGTACAGGGCCGTGAGGTAGGCCGCCTGAAGGCGCTCGCGCAGCGGGTGGCGCGCGGCGAGGGCGGCCAGCTCGCCGGCCAGCGTCCCGTGCTCGCCGAGCTCCAGGCGCGCCTCCGCGCGCTCCTCCAGCGCGTCCAGGCGCGCCGCCTCCAGCCGCGCGATCGCGGGGGCGGCGAAGGCGGCGTCGGCGAAGTCCGCCAGCGCCGGCCCCCGCCACAGGGCGAGCGCGTCGGCGAGCAGCGCCGACTTCGTACGGGCATCCGCCGCCGCGTACGCCCGGGACACCAGCACCGCGAACTGCCCCTGGTCCACCGCGTCGGCCTCGACCGTGAGCCGGTAGCCGGCCGGGCCGTGGCCGACGAGGTCGCGGGCGCCCGGCTCGGCGTCGTTCAGCGCCCGGCGTAGCTGGGAGACCTTCTGCTGCAGCGCGTTGCCGGGGTTGCGCGGCAGGTCCTCTTCCCACAGGTCGTCGATGAGCCGGTCGGCCGAGACGGGGCGGCCCTCCTGGACCAGCAGGTCGGCCAGCAGCGCGCGGACCTTCGCCTCGGGGATGCGGAGCGGCTCGCCCTCTTCCGTCCAGACCGCGAGCGGCCCCAGCACCCCGAAACGCACCCGTCACACGTTAGGCGAACTCCTTCCCGAAATCGAACGTCCGCCACCGTTCCGGGCGAATCCGGAAGGTCACCCAGTCGCCCAGCCCGTCCCGGATGGTGGTGAAGAAGCGTTCGCCCTGCTCGGGGCCGAGGTAGCGGATCGACCAGTCGCGGTACTCGCCAGGGTCGGTCGGCTCGTAACCGGCCACGGGGCCGTCCACGGAGACGTACTTGTACGGCATCGCCTCCTGCTGCACGGCGAACCCGACGGAGGCGGCCCCGCGGATCAGGTCGTGCTTGCGGGTGCCCGCGGCCGTGCTGATCCGGATGTCGCCGCCGGGGGCGTAGCCGTACCAGATGGGGACCAGCAGCGGCGCGGGCCCGTCGGGCACGCTGAGCACGCCGATGTGCGTGCCGGCCAGGAACTCCTCGCGTTCCTTGACGCTCATTCTGGTGGACACGTGATCTCTCCCCTCAGCCCAGCCGGACGAGCATCTTGCCGGTGTTGGCGCCGCTCAGCACGCCGAGCAGGGCCGCCGGGGCCCGTTCGATGCCCTCCTCGACAGTCTGCTCGTAGCGCAGGGAACCGTCGGCGATCCACGCCGAACCCCGCTCGATCCACTCGGGGAACAGGTCGAAGTGGAAGTTGATCAGCATGCCGCGCAGCGTGGCGTTCCTGGCGGCGAGCCGGAACAGGTTGTCCGGCCCCGGCACCGGCTCGGTGGCGTTGTAGCCCGAGATCGCGCCGACCATCCCGATCCGGCCGTTGTCGCGCAGCGCCGCGATGGCGGCGTGGAGGTGGTCGCCGCCGACGTTGTCCAGGTAGACGTCGATCCCGTCGGGGGCCGCCTCGGCCAGTTGCGCGGCGATCGGCGCGGCCCTGTAGTCCAGCCCCTCGTCGAAGCCGAACTCCGTGACGAGCCGCTTCGCCTTGTCCGGCCCGCCCGCCGAGCCGATGACCTTCGCCGCGCCCAGCTTCCTGGCGATCTGCCCGGCGATGCTGCCCACCGCGCCGGCGGCGGCCGAGATCCACACCACGTCACCCTGCTGGACCGGGGAGACCCGGGTCAGCGTCGCGTACGCCGTCAGCCCGGTCGTGCCCAGCGGCCCGAGATACGCCTCGGCGGGCGCCACGCTGGTGTCCACCACGGTGGCCTCGGCCGCGTCCAGCACGGCGTACTCCCGCCAGCCCAGGAAATGCGTCACCACGCTGCCCACCGGGACGGTCTCGGCCCGGGAGGCGACCACCTCGCCGACGGCGCTGCCCAGCAGCGGCGCGCCCAGCTCGTACGGCCGGGCGTACGAGACGTCTTCGTTCATCCACTCCCGCATGTACGGGTCCACCGACATCCACGTGTTGCGGACCACGATCTGCCCCTCGCCGGGCTGGGGGACGCGGGTCTGCGCGAGCTCGAAGTCTGCGGGGACGGGCTCGCCCACCGGGCGGGCGGCCAGTCGGATCTCACGGCTGATCAGTTCGTCTCTCATGCCCCTTACGATGCCGCCCACCGCTTTGGGTTCCCTTTGGGTTCCCTTCGGCGCCCGCACGGCAGGCGCGGGTCGCGGCCGTACGGGCCCGGGAACGCGGAACGCCCCCGCCCGATCGATCGGGCGGGGGCGTCCGTGGAACGCTGAGGGCTCAGGCCTCCAGCTCGGCCGTGAGGCCGCGCGTGAGGTTGGGGTCGACCGGGACACCCGGGCCCATCGTCGTGGAGAAGGTGACCTTCTTCAGGTAACGGCCCTTGGCCGCCGACGGCTTGAGACGCAGCACCTCGTCGAGGGCGGCGGCGTAGTTCTCGATGAGCTGACGCTCGTCGAACGACGTCTTGCCGATGATGAAGTGCAGGTTGGCCTGCCGGTCGGTGCGGAACTCGATCTTGCCGCCCTTGATCTCCGTCACGGCCTTGGCGACGTCGGGCGTCACGGTGCCGGTCTTCGGGTTGGGCATGAGGCCACGCGGGCCGAGCACGCGGCCCAGGCGGCCGACCTTGCCCATGAGGTCGGGGGTGGCGACCACGGCGTCGAACTCGTTGAGCCGGTTGCCCTTGGCGATCTCGTCGATCAGCTCGTCGGCGCCGACGATGTCGGCGCCCGCCTCGCGGGCCGCCTCGGCACGGTCACCGGTCGCGAAGACCAGGACCCGGGCGGTCTTGCCGGTGCCGTGCGGGAGGTTGACCGTGCCACGCACGATCTGGTCGGCCTTGCGAGGGTCGACGCCGAGCCGGAGCGCGACCTCCACGGTGGCGTCGAACTTGGTGGTCGACGTCTCCTTGGCCAGCTTCGCGGCCTCGACGGGCGTGTAGAGCTTGTCGCGGTCTACCTTGGCGGCCGCGTCTTTGTGCGCCTTGCTGCGCTGCATTTCATACTCCTAGTGGTGTCCGGGCCTGCCATGACGACGGCCCTCCCACGATGTCTGGGAAGGTGACTACTCGACCGTGATGCCCATGGACCGGGCGGTGCCGGCGATGATCTTCTCGGCCGCCTCGATGTCGTTGGCGTTGAGGTCGGGCATCTTCGTCTCGGCGATGCTGCGCAGCTGCTCACGGCTGAGCTTGCCCACCTTGTCGCGGTGCGGGACCGCGCTGCCCTTGTCGAGACCCAGGGCCTTCTTGATCAGCTCAGGCGCCGGAGGCGTCTTCGTGACGAAGGTGAAGCTGCGGTCTTCGAAAATGGTGATCTCAACGGGGATGATGTTGCCCCGCTGAGCCTCCGTCGCAGCGTTGTACTGCTTGACGAAGTCCATGATGTTGACGCCGTGGGGACCGAGGGCGGTACCCACGGGCGGCGCCGGGGTGGCCTGGCCGGCCGGAAGCTGCACCTTGACGAGTGCGGCGATTTTCTTCTTCGGAGGCATTTGTCCTTCTCCGGGTCCTGATTGCGATGCCGTCCGGCCCGAAGGATTGCGGGCCCGGACATGTCGGAGGCCGCCCTCGCGATAAGGCGGCCGACCGAACGTCTAAGTGTAAGTGATCGTCTCAGATCTTCGAGACCTGGTTGAACGAGAGCTCCACCGGCGTCTCACGGCCGAAGATCGAAACGAGCACCTTGAGCTTCTGCGACTCGGGGCTGATCTCGCTGACCGAGGCCGGCAGCGTGGCGAACGGGCCGTCCATGACGGTGACGGACTCGCCGATCTCGAACTCGACCGTGGGGCCCGAGGCCGCCTTGGTCGTGGTCTTCTTGGCCTCTTCCGTCGGCTCCGGCGCCAGCAGCTTGGCGACCTCGTCGAGGCTGAGCGGGCTCGGCTTGTTGGACAGGCCCACGAACCCGGTCACGCCGGGCGTGTTGCGCACCGCGGCCCAGGACTCGTCGGTCAGCTCCATGCGCACCAGGACATAGCCGGGCAGCACGCGCTCCTTGACCGGCACCTTCTTGCCGCTCTTGAACTCCTGGACGGTGTGCGTCGGCACCTCGACCTGGTAGATGTAGTCCTCCATGTTGAGCGACACGTTGCGGCTCTCGATGTTGGACTTCACGCGGTTCTCGTAACCGGCGTAGGAGTGAATGACATACCACTCGCCGGGCAGCCCGCGCAGCGAGCTCTTGAACTCCTCGACGGGGTCGACATCGGGAAGATCCGCAGCGTCCTCGACGGCGTCGGCCTCTTCCTCGGCCTCCTCGTCGCTCTCCTCGACCTCGGCCTCTTCGAGAGCCGCCTCGGCGGACTCCTCAGCGGCCTCTTCCAGCTCGTCGCCCCACTCGTCGCGGGACTCGTCCGCCGGAACTGAAGACTCGGACACGGTGACTCTTCCTCTTTCGTGGTTTTCGAATGGCGACTCCGTCAGGCGACCCACCCGCGGCGTCTCGGTCAGGATCCGCCGAAGATGCGGAGGACCGCCCATCCCAGGGCGCTGTCGAGCCCGTACACGATCGCAACCATGATCAGAACGAATATCAGAACGACCGTGGTGTAGGTGATGAGATCCTTGCGTGTCGGCCAGATGACCTTACGCAGCTCGTTGACGATCTGCCGATAGAAGAGGGCAGGAGACGTGCGGGTCTTCTTCTCGCCACTAGGCTTGTCTGCGGTCTCGCCGCGCGTGTCGATCGCCACAGTCCTCACCTGATCCGTCGTATCCAACGCAGTTTTGCGGCGCGCTTACACGCCTATTGTTGCGCGGACCGCACTCGCAGGGCACGAGGGACTCGAACCCCCAACCGCCGGTTTTGGAGACCGGTGCGCTACCAATTGCGCCAGTGCCCTATGTCGTAGACCAGACTACCCTGATCGACTCACTGCCTGGACCGAACCGCTCGCCGACATGCGGCGGAAGGACCAGGCGAAAGCATACGGGTACTTGCCCCGTTCGTCGAACCAGAACGTGATCGCCCAGGTCACGCGCGCGGAGGAGCGTGCGTGGGAGCATGGACGCATGTCCACCCGACCCCGCGTCTCCGCGAGAATTTCCGCGATATCCGAGTCCGCCACCCTGGCCGTGGACGCCAAGGCGAAGGCGATGAAGGCGGCCGGGCGCCCCGTCATCGGCTTCGGCGCCGGCGAGCCCGACTTCCCGACGCCCGGCTACATCGTCGAGGCGGCGATCGAGGCGGCCCGCGACCCGCGCTTCCACAAGTACACCCCCGCCGGTGGTCTGCCCGAGCTGAAGAAGGCGATCGCCGACAAGACCGCGCGCGACTCCGGCTACGCGGTCGAGCCCTCGCAGGTGCTGGTCACCAACGGTGGCAAGCAGGCGGTGTACGAAGCGTTCGCGACGCTGCTCGACCCCGGCGACGAGGTCCTGGTCGTCGCGCCCTACTGGACGACCTACCCCGAGGCGATCAAGCTGGCCGGGGGCGTGCAGGTGGACGTGGTGACCGACGAGTCCACCGGCTACCTGGCGAGCGTGGCGCAACTGGAGGCGGCGCGCACGGGGCGGACGAAGGCGCTGCTGTTCGTCTCGCCGTCCAACCCGACGGGGGCCGTCTACTCGCGCGAGCAGACGGTGGAGATCGGCCGGTGGGCGGCCGAGCACGGCCTGTGGGTCGTCACCGACGAGATCTACGAGCACCTCGTGTACGGCGACGCCGAGTTCACCAGCATCGCCACGGCCGTGCCCGAGCTGGGCGACCAGGTCGTGATCCTCAACGGCGTGGCCAAGACGTACGCGATGACCGGGTGGCGGGTGGGCTGGCTGATCGGCCCGTCCGACGTGGTCAAGGCCGCCACCAACCTGCAGTCGCACGCCACCTCCAACGTCTCCAACGTGGCCCAGATGGCGGCGCTGGCGGCGGTGTCGGGCGATCTGTCGGCGGTGGCGGAGATGCGGGCCGCGTTCGACCGGCGGCGTCAGACGATGGTCCGGATGCTCAACGAGATCCCGGGCGTGTTCTGCCCCGAGCCGAGGGGGGCGTTCTACGCGTACCCATCGGTCAAGGAGCTGGTCGGCAAGGAGCTGCGCGGTCGGCGGCCGCTGTCGTCGGGCGAGCTGGCGGAGCTGATCCTGGAGGAGGCCGAGGTGGCCGTGGTGCCCGGTGAGGCGTTCGGCACGCCCGGCTACTTCCGCCTGTCCTACGCGCTGGGTGACAACGACCTGGTCGAGGGCGTCAGCCGGCTGGGCAAGCTGCTGTCCGAGGCGCGCTGACGACCCGCGCGCTGACGACCCGCCCGCTGACGACCCGCCGGCGCGGCGCCGCGCCGGCCACCCGCGCCGACGACAGCCGACCGCCGGCGGTGGGTCAGCCGGCGGTGGGTCAGCCGGCGGTGGGTCAGCCGGCGGTGGGTCAGCCGGCGGTGGGTCAGCCGGCGGTGGGTCAGCCGGCGGTGATGTCGGTGGCGAGCGGTTTGATCTCGCTGGTGAGGCCGGGCGTCGCGCCGATGTAGACGGCGGTGCCCGGCTCTTCCAGCCACATGAAGCTGCGCACGCCCGTACGCGTGGTCCAGCGCAGCGCCGGCTTGCCGTGGTAGGCCGTCAGCGTGGCCTTGCCGACCAGCGTGGCGAACCGCTCGGCGGTGCGCACCCCGCACACCACGCCGACGTAGAGGCGCTCGTCGTCGTCGCTCCAGATGCGGCCCTTGACCTTGAGCGGACGCCTGAGCGAGTCGAGGCGGGAGAAGCCGCCCTCGCGGGTGAGGCCGGCGGGCGCGGCGGGCACCCGGACCTCGGTGCCGCCGCAGGACAGCGGCGGCGTGCCCGAACGGGTGACGGCGGGTTTCGGCGGCGGAAGGGTGGCCAGGATGTCCGGCTCCTCGCCGCTCCCGGCCGCGCCGCCGCCACCGGCACCGCCGTCACCACCGCCGCCGCCGCTGCCGCACGCCGTGAGCGTGCACAGGAGGAGCACCGCTGCCAGCCGCCGCATCGACCCCCCATGACGTTGTCCGGATGACCGCCTAGTCTCCTACACGAGTTCTGGCCGAGGCGGCGATTGCGGCCAGTTCCGCGCCGAGCGCATCGCTCACCCGGATCCACGCGGCCGTGCCCGCGCGTTCGAGCCAGGCGATGACCCGGCCGCCGCCCGGATGCCTGCCGACCACGGCCGGCCTGCCGCGCACGGTGACGGCGCGGGCCTCCCGCACGCCGAGGCGCTTGCGGTAGCCGTCCCAGTCGGCGGCCACCGTACCGCGTTCCACCTGGGCTTCGACAAATCCGTCCGGCGAGGCGTACCGGGCCGACGCGCCGCCGTCGACGCCCGGCCCGGCCGCGACGGCGCCCCCGCCGCGGCGTTCGAGCCCCGGGGGCAGGTAGGTGAGCCAGAGGTCGTCGGCGACCACGGCGAGCACCGGGCGGAAGAGCGGCTCGGGACGCGGCCCCCCGGCCGCGCCGCCGGCTCCCGTACCGGCGTCGGAGGGGCCGGGCGTCGGAGGGCCGGGCGGCACGGGCACCGGTGCGGGGGCGGGGGCCGGGGACGGCAGGGCGGCGCGCGGGGGGCGTCCGAAACCCGAGGAGAAGATGGCGTAGATGACGAGGGCCGTCGTCACGAGCGCCAGCGCCGCGAGCGCCGCGCGCGGGCCTTCGCCCATGTCACGCCCCTGGGGAATCATGCGGTCAATGATCCCCCGGCGCGCCTCGTCCGTACCGTGGGTCCGTCCGGTCTCTGTCCGGGGCACGCGTACCGGCGCTGACGCCGGATGGCAAGATATGCAGATGCTGCGGCCCCTGCACTCGCTTCCCAAGGCCCATCTCCACCTGCACTTCACCGGCTCGATGCGGCATTCGACCCTGATCGAGCTGGCCAGGGAGCAAGGGCTGCACCTGCCCGACGCGCTGGAGCAGGACTGGCCGCCGAAGCTGCGGGCGACCGACGAGCGGGGCTGGTTCAGGTTCCAGCGGCTGTACGACATCGCCAGGTCCGTCCTGACTCGCCCGGAATACGTCTACCGGCTCATGCGCGAGGCCGCCGAGGACGAGGCGGCGGCCGGGTCGCGCTGGCTGGAGATCCAGGTGGACCCGTCGGGCTACGCCCAGCGCTTCGGCGGCCTCACGGCCACGCTGGAGCTGATGCTGGACGCGGTGGACCAGGCGGCCCGGCACGCCGGCGTCGGCATGGCGGTGATCGTGGCGGCCAACCGGACCCGCCACCCGCTCGACGCCAACACGCTGGCCCGGCTCGCCACCCAGTACGCCGGCAAGGGCGTGGTCGGCTTCGGCCTGTCCAACGACGAGCGGCGAGGCCAGGCCAGGGACTTCGAGCGGGCGTTCCGGATCGCCAAGCGGGGCGGGCTGCTGTCCGTGCCCCACGGGGGCGAGCTGCTGGGCCCGCGCAGCGTCGCGCAGTGCGTGGACGACCTGGGGGCCGACCGGGTGGGGCACGGCGTGCGCGCGGCCGAGGACGAGCGGCTCATGCAGCGGCTGGCCGACCGGCAGATCTGCTGCGAGGTCTGCCCCACCTCCAACGTCGGCCTGGGCGTGGCCGAGGAGCCGGCCGGCGTGCCGGTGCGCCGGCTGTTCGACGCGGGGGTGCCCATCGCGCTGGGCTCCGACGACCCGCTGCTGTTCGGCACGCGCCTGCTGCGCCAGTACGAGCTGGCCAGGGAGGTGTACGGCTTCAGCGACGCGGAGGTGGCCGAGCTGGCCCGCCAGTCCGTACGGTCGTCCACCGCCCCCGAGTCGGTGCGCAAGGAGCTGCTCAAGGGCGTGGACGACTGGCTGGCCGGCTCACTGGAGTGAGAAGGGCGTGAACGACCGGCCGACCGGCCGACCGGCTCACTGGAGTGAGGAGGCGACGCGGACGGCCTCCTCCATCGTGCGCGCGCCTTCCAGGCGGAAGTTGAGGTCGTCCTGCCACCAGATGAGTGTGGGGGCGGCCTGGCGCAGGGGCACCCTGGTGCCGTCCTCCCGGCGGATGTAGCCGACGGGGTGCTCGCCGCTCATCCACAGGGCTTCGCGGCCGTTCAGCCGGGTGAAGTCGGGGAAGGGCGGGCCGACCTGCTTGAAGAAGTACGGCTCCACCGCGCCGTCGAACTGGTCGAACCTCAGACCGTCCGGCCAGAACATCGACACCACCCTGCCGCCTTCCGACACCGTGACGCGGTGCGGCGGGTCCAGCGCGGCCAGGGTCCTGACCGGGAACCCGGCCCGGGCGGGAAGCTCCGCCATGGAGACGGGGGTCTCGCCGGGCAGCGTCGCCGTGGCCGTGACGGGCGGTGGCGTGCTCCGGCCCATCTGGAGCTCGATCCCGGCGAAGCGCAGCACCGCCATGACGGCGGCCCGCCCCTGAGGGGTGGCGGCCGTGACGGCGACCACGGCGACGATCACGGCCACCACGACCGCCCACCTCCTCCGCCGTCCCCGCCGCACCGGCCCCCGCCGACCACCGTCCCGCCGACCCGGCGCAGAACCGGGGACCGCGGGATCCGACCCGGCGGGGTCCGGGGTGGTGGGGTCGGGGTCGGGGGTGGGGTGTTCGAGGCGGGTGCGGACGGTGGCGGCGACCGTGGCCGGGGGTGGGGCCGGGAGATCGAGGAGGTCGCCGAGGGCCAGGAGCTCGGCCTCCAGGTCGTCGAAGGGCTCAGGCGAGTTCACCGCCCACCTCCTCCCTCAGCCGGGCCAGCCCGCGATGGGTGCTGGACTTGACGGTGCCGACGGGCCAGTCGAGCACCTGCGCGGTCTCCGCTTCCGTCAGTTGCAAGAAGTACCGGCACACGACGGCCTGGCGTTCCCGTTCGGGCAGGGCGCGTACCGCGGCGAGCAGGCGGGTGCGGCGGTCGCCGGCCACCGCCACGTCGGAGGGGTCGTCGGGCACGCGGGCGTCGGCGGTCGTGCCGAGCCGCAGGACGAGGTCGGACCGGCGACCGCGCGAGCGTGTGAGGTTGTGGGTCTCGTTGGCCACGATGCGCAGCAGCCACGGGCGGAAGGGCGCCTGCCTGCGGAAGCCGGGCAGGTGCCGGTACGCCTTGACGAACGCCTCCTGCACCACGTCCTCGGCCTCGTCCCCGGCCCCGAGCAGGTACGCGGTACGGTGGGCGAGCGCGCTGTAGCGGGCGACCAGCACCTCATAGGCCGCCAGGTCGCCTTCGAGCGAGCGGGCGATCGCCTCGTCGTCGTCCATCGCGACTCAGATTCCACCGCATCGGGGGTCAGGCGGGGAAGGGCGTTTCGCGCATCGTGTCATCCTGGTGACCGGCGCGGGCATTAGACTCGGGCAATCCATGAGCCCCTCGAAGGAACGGGATTATGTCTTCTGGGTATGACCGTGTAGTGCAACCGGCGGCCGGTGACGAGGCCCTGGAGAACCACCTGGGTGGGGACGAGGCCAAGAACTATCGGCAGTACGAGTTCGACATGGTCGCCCCGCATGTCGGCCGCTCGATGCTGGAGATCGGCTCGGGGCTCGGCCACTTCGCCGAGCAGTTCCTGCCGCGCCTCGACCGGCTCGTGGTGAGCGACTTCGACCCCTACTGCGTCGAGCAGTTGGAGAAGCGCTTCGCGGGCCGCGACGACATCAGCGTCCTGCAGTTCGGGCTGCCCACGGACATCCCGCTGCACGACAAGGTCGACACCGTCGTCATGATGAACGTGCTGGAGCACATCGAGGACGACGCCGAGGCGCTGCGCTCGCTGGCGCGCGTGACGCTGCCGGGCGGCCGGATCATCATCTGGGTGCCCGGCTACATGCAGCTTTATGGAGACTTCGACCGCAAGGTCGGTCACGTCCAGCGCTACACGCCCAAGACGCTGAGCGCCACGGTCGCCAGGGCGGGGCTCGACATCGAGGTGCTCAAGCCGATCAACTTCCTGGGCGGCATCGCCTGGTGGGCGGCCGTGCGGCGGGGCGGGGTGGGCTATCCCGACCCGCGGCTGGTCAAGATCTACGACCGCACGGTGGTGCCGATGACGCGCTTCATCGAGCGGTTCGTCCGGCCGCCGTTCGGCCAGACGGTGTTCTGCGTCGCCCGGGTGCCCCGGCAGAAGTAACCACACACAGACGACCCCATACAGAGACGAAACGCGCCCGGCCGGTCCCGTGGGTGGTGGGACGACCGGGCGCGTCGTGTTGACGGCGGGCGGGCGCGCGGCCCGTACGCCGCCTACTTGCCCGTACGCCGCCTACTTGATGGAGCCGGCGGTCAGGCCGCCGACCACCTTCCGCTCGATCAGGGCGAACAGGATGATCACCGGGATGGTGGCGATCACCGAGCCGGCGAACAGGTTCTGCCAGTCCACCTGGTACTGCCCGATGAACGAGTTGAGCGCCACGGGAAGCGGCTGGTTCTCCGTCGTCGTGGTCAGGGTCAGCGCGACCACGAACTCGTTCCACGCGGCGATGAACGTGAAGATCAGCGCGGTGATGACGCCGGGCATGGCCAGCGGCAGCGTGATCCGGAACAGCGCGCCGAAGCGCCCGTTGCCGTCGATGAAGGCCGCCTCCTCCAGCTCGCGCGGGATGGAGGAGAAGTAGGCGTTCAGGATCCACACGGCGAAGGCCAGGTTGAACCCGCCGTTGACGAGGATCAGCGCCCAGATCGAGTCCACCAGCCCGAAGGTGAAGAACTCGCGGTAGATGCCGACGACCATGGCCGTGGGCTGGAACATCTGGGTGATCAGCACGAGGATCAGGAACGCGGTGCGGCCGCGGAACTGGTGCCGGGCCGAATAGTACGCCGCGGGCAGCGCCACGAGCAGCACCAGCACGGTCGAGCCGGCCGCCACCTTGATCGTCACCCAGAGGTTCCCCGCCAGGCCGCTGCCCCAGAAGTCGGTGAGGTTCGACCACACCCACTCCTCGGGCCAGAACGTCACGTCGCGCAGCGAGTCCTGGGACCTCAGCGAGGTCAGCAGCATCACGATGTAGGGGAACAGGAACAGGAACGCCACGACGTACGCGGTGGCCGCGACGAGGACGGTCTTGAGCCTGGGCATGGCGCGCGAGGGAGCGCCGCCCCTGCCCGCGCGGACGTGGCGGCGGGGGGACTTGGCCTGGGCCGGAGCGGTCTCGACGGCCATCACGCCACCTCCTTGTTCCACCGCGACACCCTGAGGAAGATGACGGTGAGCACGATCACCATGGCGAAGTTGACGACGGACATGGCGGCCGACTCGCCGATGTCGGAGCCCTTGAGGATGTACATGAGGATCGTGGAGGTGGCGGTGGAGTAGCCGGGCTGGCCGTGGGTCATGGCCCAGATGATGGGGAAGCTGTTGAAGACGTTCATGACGTTGATCAGGGCCGCCACGGTGAGCGCGGGGCGCAGCAGCGGCAGCGTGATCGACCAGTACGTCCGCAGCCGGCCGGCTCCGTCCATCTTCGCGGCCTCGTACACGTCGGACGGGATCGTGGCGAGCCCGGCGAGCAGCGCGTACGTGGTGAACGGCACCGACACGAACACCGCGACGAACACCAGCCACGGCATGGCCGTGGCGGCGTCACCGAGCTGGTCGGCCGCGGCCCCGCCCATCGCGTCGATCAGCCCGAGTTTCACCCGGATCTGGTTGATCACGCCGACCTCGGGGTCGAGCATCCACTTGAAGATGATCGCGGTCATCAGCACGGACGCGGCCCACGGCGCGATCAGCGCCCACCGGGCGAGCTTGCGCAGCGGGAACCGCTGGTTGAACAGCTGGGCCAGGGCCAGCGAGATCAGCACGGTGAGCACGACGACCGCGATCACCCAGATCACGCTGCGGACCATGACGTCGCCGAAGTCCTTCTCGGCGAAGAGCTTCTCGTAGTTGGCGAAGCCGTTGTATCCGCGTACCACGCCCAGCCGGCTGATCTCCAGGAACGAGGACCTGATCATCTCGACCACGGGCCAGAGCACGACCAGCGCGATCAGCACGATGGCGGGCCCGACCCAGGCGAGGGGTTCGAGGGCGCGCAACCTTCTCATGGAACACCTTTCCAGGACAGTACGGCCGGCGGGCGCCGGCCGTACCGAGGTCCTGATGGATCAGCCGGCCGCTTCGGCGGTCTTCTGCAGCTCACCGAGGACCTTGGCCGGGTCGTCCTTGACGGCCCCGCCGATGGTCTGCTTGATCGCCGGGTTCACCTCGGCCCACTTGGGGTCCTGGAAGGGGTAGAAGCTGGCGTTGGGCAGCGCGTCGAGGAAGGGCTTGAGCTTCTCGTCGCCGGACAGCTTCTGGATGCCACTGTTGGTGACGGGCAGCAGCTTGTAGGTGTCGGAGATCTTCTGGGCGGCGTCGCCCGTGTAGAAGAAGTCGAAGAACTTCTTGATCTCGGCGGCGTGGCCGTTCTTGTTGAAGGCCATGATCCAGTCCATGACGCCGAGCGTGGTGTCGAGCGGGCCGGTCTTGCCGGGGATGGGCGCGACGCCGTAGTTCTTCAGCCCGGCGGCGTCGAAGATCGGGATGGACATGGGGCCGCCGTTGACCATGCCGACCTTGCCGGCGCCGAAGTCCTCCCAGACCGTCTTGCGGTCCTTGGTGCCCGGGTTCGGGGTGGTCAGGCCGGCGTCGACCAGGCCCTTCATGTACGTGAACGTCTCGATGTTCTGCGGCGAGTTGATCGCCCACTTGCCCGAGGCGTCCTTGTAGCCGCCGCCGTTGCCCAGCATCCACAGGAACGACTCGCCCTGGGCCTCCTCCTGGCCGAGGGGCAGGCCGAACGGCTGGGTGACGCCCTTGGCCTTCAGCTTCTCGGCGGCGGCCTTGAGCTCGTCCCACGTCTTCGGCGGCTCGGCGATGCCGGCCTGCTCGAACAGGTCCTTGTTGTAGAACAGGGCGCGGGCGGAGGAGACGAACGGGATGCCGTACGCGGCGCCGTCCACCTTGCCGAACTCGGCGAACTTCTGCAGCAGGTCGCCGGAGACGTTCGGCGACAGGACCTCGTCGGTCTTGTAGAGCAGGCCGTCCTTGACGAAGCCGGAGTAGTCGCCGGTCTGCAGGATGTCCGGCACCTGGCCGTTCTGCACCATGGTGGCGACCTGCTTGTCGATGTCGTTCCAGTTGATGACCTGGACGTCGACCTTGATGTTCGGGTTGGCCTTGGTGAACTCGTCGGTGACGCCCTTCCAGAACGTCGCGCCGGAGTTGGGCTTGCCGGGGCCGTCGCCGTAGTCGGCCGCGACCATCTTCAGCGTGACCTGGCCGCCGCTCTCCGCCTGGGTGTCGCCACCGCCGCCGCCCGCGCCGCCGGAGCCGCAACTGGACAGGACCAGCATCGTGGCAAGGCCGAGAGCGGCGCCGCCCACAAGCTTCATGTTCACTGGAGATACCGCCTTCTCGTCGGACGGGCTCCGCTGGTCCGTACCAGTTCAGCGCAGCCCCGCCCAGGGGAATGTGGCACGCGAGCCGTGGAGGCGTCGGCGGCGCCACGGGTGGCACTCGCCGGGGTTGCGTGCGTTTGCGCCAGCGTAAGCCGGAGTTAAGCAGCCGGTCTATACCGGCCTGTCTCGGTTTGGCAACACTCAGGCAACCCTCACAGCACGACCGGTCTAGACCAGACGTCAGAGGATCTTCCGCCGCACGTTCTCCCCGCCCTCCGGCGTGCCGATCCACGGGCCCTCGATCGACGGGTCGAGGATGCCCTCCTCCACGAACGTGTAGCGGCCGTCCAGCACGTAGCCGGCCAGCCGCACGTCCTCGGCGTCGCTGTTGTCCCACAGCCGGGAGAACAGGGCGTCCACCCGGCGCCGCGACTGCCGGCAGAAGGTGTCGGCCAGCTCGTACGGCCGCCGCCCCAGGTCCTTGGCGTCCTCCTCGGCCTTCAGGCAGACGGCCGTCATGGCGAACAGCTCGGCCCCGATGTCCACGATCCTGCCCAGGAAGGACTGCTTGTGCTCCAGCCCGCCCTGCCAGCGGGACATGCCGTAGAAGGTGGACCTGGCCAGCTTCCTGCTCGTCCGCTCCACGAAGCGCAGGTGCGCGGCGACCGGGCCGAAGCCGGCGTACGCGGTGGGCAGGTTGCCGGCGCCGGCCACCAGCGTGGGCAGCCACCGGGCGTAGAAGCGCCCGGCCCGGCCCAGCGCCTGGGCGCGCTCCTGGCGGCCGGCCTCGGGGTCGACCAGCTCGCCCGCGACCGACAGGTGGGCGTCCACCGCCTCCCTGGTGATGGCCAGGCGCATGATCTCGGAGGAGCCCTCGAAGATGCGGTTGATGCGGGAGTCGCGCAACATCTGCTCGGCGGGCACGCCGCGCTCGCCCCTGGCGGCCAGCGACTCGGCGGTCTCGTAGCCGCGCCCGCCGCGGATCTGGACCAGCTCGTCCAGCACCCGGTACGACAGCTCGGAGGCGAACAGCTTGGCCAGCGCCGCCTCGATCCTGATGTCGTTGCGCCGGTCGTCGGCCAGGCGCGCGGTCAGCTCGCAGACGGCCTCGATCGCGTACGCGGTGGCGGCGATGAAGGCGATCTTCGTGGCCACGGCCTCGTGCCTGCCGACCTTGCGCCCCCACTGCACGCGCGCGTTGCCCCACTCGCGGGCGATCTTGACCGCCCACTTGGCGTTGCCCGCGCAGGTGGCCGGCAGCGACAGGCGGCCGGTGTTGAGCGTGGTGAGCGCGATCTTGAGCCCTTCGCCCTCCTTGCCGACGAGGTTCCTGGCGGGCACCCTGACCTGGGAGAACTCGGTGACGCCGTTCTCGATGCCGCGCAGGCCCATGAACGCGTTGCGCCGCTTGACCGTGATGCCGGGGGTGTCGGCCTCGACCACGAACGCGCTGATCTTCTTGCCGGTCCTGGCCATGACCACCAGCAGGTCGGCGATGACGCCGTTCGTGGTCCACAGCTTGACGCCGTCGAGCACGTAGTCGTCGCCGTCGCGCACGGCGGTGGTGGCCAGCCGGGCGGGGTCGGAGCCGACGTCGGGCTCGGTCAGCAGGAACGCCGAGATCTCGCCGGCGGCGCATCTGGGGAGGTATTCGCGCTTCTGCTCCTCGGTGCCGAACAGCTTCAGCGGTTGCGGCACCCCGATCGACTGGTGCGCCGACAGCAGCGTGGCCAGGGCCGGGCAGTAGGAGCCGACGAGCATGAGGGCGCGGCAATAGTACAGATAGGGCAGGCCGAGCCCGCCGTACTCGCGGCTGATCGTGATGCCGAACGCGCCGAGCCCCGCCAGCCCCTTGACCACCTCGTCAGGCACCTGGGCGGTGCGCTCGACGGCGGCGGGATCGACGTGCGCGTCGAGGTAGCGGCGCAGCGCCCGGACGAACTCCTCGCCCCTCTTGGCCTCCTCGTCGGGCACGGCGGGCGCCGGGTGCACCAGGTCGGGCCGGAAGTCCCCGAGGAAGAGCTGCTTGGCGAAGCTCGGGCGCGTCCACTCCTTCTCCCGCGCCTGCTCGCCCACCTGCCTGGACTCCGCGTACTTGGTGTGCTCGGTCCCGGTGTGCTCGGTCCTGGCGTGCTCGGTCATGGCACCTCCCGACGTTGCGCCGTCCTGTGCTCATGAGTACTGCCCGCCTGACGGCGCCCTGTCGCCGTTTATAGCCCGATTTTGTAGGAACGGCGAGCACTGATGCGCAGCATCACCGGCGCCACCAGCGCCAGCACCGCGGGCACCAGCAGGTACGCCCCGCAGAACGCCAGCCCGGCCAGCGACATCGCGGTCCCCACCACGGCCGTGTTCCGGTGGCGGCCGGCCGGCAGCATCCGCACCGCCGCCGCCACGCCGGCCGCGGTGACCGCCGCCAGGCAGGCCGAGGTGGCCCGCATGAGCAGGTCGAGGTCCTCCGCGAGGACCAGCACCGGCACGCTGAGCACGAGCACCAGCCCCAGGCTGCGGTACGGCGTCTCCCCCGGCCCGCCGCCCCGGGCGAACAGGACCGGCAGCGCCCCGTCCCGCGCCAGGGCCGCCCCCAGCCTGGCCGCCCCCGCGATGTAGGTGTTGACCGCCCCGAACGTCAGCAGCACCGCCACCACCCCGGTCACCGGCCGGGCCGCCGCGCCGAGCCCGGTCTCCAGCATCGCGGTCAGCGGCACGCCGGTCATGTCCGGGCCGAGCACGGCGACGGAGGTGACGGAGACCCCCGCGTACAGCAGGCCGATCACGACGAGGGTGATCACGGTGGCCCGCAGCAGGGCGCGCCCGCCGCCGGCGAACTCGGCCGACAGGTGGCTGGCCGCCTCCCACCCGACGAAGGCGAACATGAGCACCCCGGCCGCGCTCGCCACCCCCGCCGCGCCGTGCGGGGCGAAGGGGGTGAAGCTGGCCGCGTCGGCGTGCGGCGCGGCGGTGACCACGGCCGTGGCCAGCAGCGCGACGAGCAGCACCACGAAGCCGAGCTGCAGCCGCCCCGAGGTGCGCAGTCCGGCCGCGTTGGCGGCGAACGCGGCGGCCAGGATCAGGCAGGCGGCCACGGTGGCGTCCACGCCCAGGCACGCCTCGACGTACTGCCCGCCGATCAGCGCGCCCGCCACGGTGCCGAGGGGCACCGCCCCGTAGAACCACCAGCCGGCCACGGCCGCGGCGTGCCGGCCGAAGGCGAGGCCGACGACGGCGGCCACGCCCCCGCCGCCGGGGTAGCGCGCGCCGAGCGCGGCGAAGGTCAGCGCGACCGGCAGGCTCAGCGCGAGCATGCCCGCCCAGGCCAGCACCGAGGCGGGCCCGGCCGCGTCGGCGGCCAGGTGCGGCAGCACCAGCATGCCCGGCCCCAGCACCGCGCCGACGAGCAGCGCCGCACCCTGTGCGGCTCCCATTTGTCCACTCATGTGGATGAACGTAGCCAGGCTGTTCGGTGCCACTGGGTTCATACCGAACATCCGGCCGGAACGGTGTGTGAAGCTGGCCGCATGGACGAACTTGATTCGGCGATCGTGCGCCTCCTCCAAACAGATGCGCGGCAGTCCAACAGGGAGCTGGCCAGGCAGCTCGGCATCGCGCCCTCGACCTGCCTGGAACGGGTCAGGTCGCTCACCCGGCGGGGCGTGATCCGCGGCTACCACGCCGACATCGACCCGGCCGCGCTCAACCGCGGCGTGCAGGCCATGGTCTCGGTCCAGGTGCGGCCGCTGAGCCGGGCGGTGATCAACACGTTCAAGGAGTCGGCGGCGGCGATGCCGGAGGTGCTGAGCGTCTTCGTGCTGGCCGGCGGCGACGACTTCCTGCTGCACGTGGGCGTGCAGGACCTCGACCACCTGCACGCGTTCCTGCTGGACCGGCTGAGCAAGCGCAAGGAGATCGTCGGCTTCCGCACGTCGGTGGTGTTCCAGCAGGTGCACAAGGCGGTGCCGGCCCGGCTGGAATCACCCTGACTTTCGTCAGGGTCGACTCTGTACGGATGGCGGATACGGGGACAGGGCCCCGATTCCTAGGTTCTTCCCCGTGAAACTCCTTCTCGCCCTCGCCCTGACCCTCACCCCGGCCCCGGCTCCCGAGCCGACCCCCGCCGCCATCGACGCCTACCTCCGGCAGGCGATGGAGTCGACCGGGGTGCCGGGCATGTCCGTGGTCGTGACGCGCGGCGACGAGGTCGTGCACGCGGCCGGGTACGGGCACGACGCCGACGGGCGGCCCGTGACCGCCGACACCCCGATGCGGGTGGCCTCGGTGAGCAAGTCGTTCACCGCCATGGCGGTCATGACGCTCGTGGAGCGGGGCAGGATCAAGCTGGACGAGCCGGTGGCCGCGCAGCTCCCCGGGTTCCGGATGGCCGACCCGCGGGCGGCGCGGATCACCGTACGGCAGCTGCTCAACCAGACCTCCGGCCTGTCGGACCGCACGGTCGACATCGCCGCCACCGAGGAGGCCACCTCGCCGGCCGACTACACCGCCCGCCTGGCGGGTTCCCGGCTCGCCGCCGACCCCGGCGCCCGCTACGAGTACTGCAACGTCAACTACGACCTGGCCGCCCGGCTGGTGGAGGTGGCGAGCGGCCGGTCGTTCGGCGACTATCTGCGCGACCGGGTGTTCGGGCCGCTCGGCATGACGGCCAGCGCGGTCTCCGACCGGGAGATCAGGCCCGCCCACGGCTACAACTCGCTCTTCGGGGCCTGGCTGCCCCGGCCGGAGCTCGACGGGTTCCTCAACGGCGGCGGCTCGGGCGGGGTCATCACCACGGCCGCCGACCTGGGCAAGTGGCTGACGGCGCAGGCGGGCGACGGGCGGCCGCTGGTCAAGCGGGAGAGCCTGGAGGAGATGCGCCGGCCGTCGGAGCTGCGCCCGTACGGGATGGGCTGGGGCATCGAGGAGTCGGGGCAGCTCGTGCACTCGGGGAACCTGTTCACGTACAACGCCGTGCAGGCCCTGTCCCCCAAGACCGGCTACGGCATCGCGGTCATGACCAACAGCGCGTCCCTGTACGACCCCACCTACGACGTCATGCTCGGCCTGACCGCGCTCACCGAGGGCAGGACGCCGGAGGGGCCGGGGGCGGACCGGCAGCTCTTCGAGGCGGTGCTGGCCGCGCTCGCGCTGCTCGCGGCCGGGCTGGGCGTCCTGGGCGGCGTGCGGGCCCGGCGCTGGGCGGCCCGGCGGTCGGGGCGGCCGTGGTGGCGGATCGCGCCGCGGCTGGTGCCCGCGCTCGTTCCCGTCGCGGTGCTGGCCGCCTATCCGGACCTGACGTCGATCCTGGTGAACGGGCGGACGGTCACGTGGGCGCAGCTCACGTACTTTCCCGCGCCCCTGTCGGTCACGGTGCTGGTCGCGGCGCTCGCGGGCCTGGGCGTGGCGGCCGCCCGCCTCCGCGCCCTCCGCGCCCTCCGTGCCCTCCGCGCCCTCCGCGCCCTCCGCGCCCCGGCCCACGGCGGGCCGGTCAGCTCGCGGGGACGGGCTCGCGGCGCGGGACGGCGGCGTAGCTGATGGCCAGGGCGGCCAGGCTCAGCGCGGCGGCGGCCAGCCCGAGCCAGCGCAGCCCGCCCGCCGCCACCAGCCCGCCGCCGAGCGCCGACCCGGCCGCGATGCCGATGTTGAAGGCGCACACGTTCACCGACACCGCCAGCGTGGGCGCCCGGCCGGCGTGCCGCAGCACCAGGCTCTGCAGCACCGGCGTGGTGGCCGAGGTCAGCAGCCCCAGCGCCAGCACCGCCGCGACGGCGGGCCCGGCCCACGGCACGGCGAACGGGAGGACGGCCATCACCACGCTGAGCCCGGCGAACGTGCCGCGCAGGGTGGCGGGCAGCGACCGGTCGGCGAGGCGCCCCGCCACCAGCCCGCCGACCAGGCTGCCGGCCCCGTAGACGAGCAGCAGCGTCGAGACCGCCGTCGCCCCGAACCCGGTGATCTCCGTCAGGGCCGGCGCCAGGTAGGTGAACACGGTCGAGGTCGCGGCCAGCCCGACGGCCGTCGTGGCGATCACGACCAGCACCCGCCGTCCCAGCACGGTGGCGATCTCGTCCCGCACGCCGGTGGCCGGGGCGCTCTGCCGGGGCAGCACGGCGGCCAGCAGCGCGGTCGCGGCCAGCGCCAGCGCCGTCAAGACGGCGAACGGCGTCCGCCACCCCGCGTCCTCCCCCAGCAGCACCCCGAGGGGCACGCCCAGCAGCGTCGCCACGGAGAAGCCCGACCCGACGGCGGCGATGGCCGTCCCGACCCGGCCCGGCTCGACCACCCGCGTCGTCACCATCAGCGCCAGGGTCAGGAAGGCCGCGTGGCTCAGCGAGGCGAGCACCCGCCCGGCGATCAGCACCTCGTACGACCCGGCCGCCGCGCACACCGCGTTCCCGGCGGCGAACAGCAGCAGCAACCCCAGCGCGAGCCCCTTGCGCGGCAGCCGCACCGTCGCGACCGTCACCAGCGGCCCGCCGACCACCACACCCAGCGCGTACGCCGTCACGGCCTGCCCCGCCGTGGACACGGAGACCCCCAGGTCGGCGGCCACCTGGGGCAGCAGCCCCGCGATCAGGTACTCGGACGTGCCGACCACGAACACGCTCACCATGAGCACGGCCGGCACCAGCAGACTCTTCTTCATGCGGGCACGCTAAAGTCTCACATGTATGTGAGAGTCAAGCCGTGGAGGTGGGGATGCGGATCGGCGAGCTCGTCCGGCGCACGGGCGTGAGCGAGCGGCTCCTGCGGTACTACGAGGAGCAGGGCCTGCTCCACCCGGCGCGCCTGCCCAGCGGCTACCGGGACTATGACGAGGCCCACGTGGAGGCCGTGCACCGCATCCGCTGCCTGCTCGCGGCCGGCCTCAGCACCTCGACCATCGCCATCCTGCTGCCCTGCGTGGAGGCCCGCGCCGGGCGCCTGGCGCCCACCTGCCCCGAGGCTCTGGGCCGCCTCCGCGCCGAACGCGACCGCATCGACCAGGCGATGCACGCCCTGAACGAGTCCCGCCGGGCCCTGAACCAGGTGATCGCGGCCGCCGGGCCGTCTGTATGGCCTTAGACGTCCTCTGTCCAATACTGTCGCAACCTGGCAAGAGCCTCTTCTTTGTCCATCTCCGCGACTTGAGCTTCCTTCAGGCCCACCCTCGAGATCAGCAGATGAACAAGATCAGCGGGCAGAGCGTTCACAGGCGGCTTAGGCGTTCCGCGATCAGGTACGGCACCATCCTTGGCGCAAGCCCAGAACGTTGCCTCGTCCACCTGCAACTGATCCCGAAGAATGTGGCCCCACATGCTCTTGCCATAGGTGCTTCGATCAGGCGGGTGTGATACCCGGGTCCTCAGGATCCGCCCATCGGGAAGATCCAGCTCATAGGTGACGTGATGGGTGCCTGTTCCCCCACGAGCGTTCCGCACGGGACGCCAGCCCTCAAGCCGACAGAACCGATCATGATCCGCACGAGTGGGCTGGGGCCAGGTCACCGGGCCTTCCCCACCAGCCACTCACGTAGTTGGCCGTCGTCGCTAAGACTGATCAGCTGCACCAGCCCCCAGTTTTCCCGGTGGTTCGGCGCGTCGAGCAAATGGTCCTGCCAATCCTCGGCGTATTCGCGCAGCGCTGCCATCATCTCGGTGACGGCTTCGTTGAAGGTCCGGCCGTCCGCCGCGATCGGCAATCCGGGAATCATGATGGACCAGCCGCCGTCCTCGGGCACCACCTGCGCACGCGAGGGAGTGACCGCCGCCAGGAAGTGACGCAGGCGCTCGACATCGACGATCGCAGCGCAAGCATCGTCACGCCGCACCGTTGCCACCCGACCTCGCTCGGCCGCGTCCAAGAGCACCTTCAGATGCGCGCGGGCATCGGTGTAGCTATCGAAATGAACAGCCATCTGCGACCGCACCTCCATCGGCTCACCTTCAGGCTGCCACTCACCAGCAAGTACGTCAAGTACACGACGTACTTGACGTGACGAAGGGCCGATACCCCGCTTAATCGGTTGCAGGGGTGCCCGGCGTCCCCCTAGCCTCTTGGGCATGCGCCTTTACCTGTAATTCGCACGCAAGCCCTGTCCCCCGTCCGGTCATGTGACGCGGCACGCGGCTGAGCTCGCAGAGCGGCCTTCCCGTGAGGGAGCCGCGTCCCCGAATTACGTAGAGGAGCTTCGTATGTTCGTCCGTGCAAGCAACAAGAAGAGCCGCCCCGGTCTGCCGGTCGTGCGGCCGATGCCCAAGATGCCGCAGCGGCCCATCGCGCCGCCGCGCCGCATCCCCTCCAAGGGCAGATGAAGCAACTACCGGGATGGTAGTCAGGCGAGCGCCGCCCCCTCGTTACGCCCGGGGCGGCGCTCGCGCCCTGGCTACAGCCGTTCGATGATGGTGACGTTGGCCTGGCCGCCGCCCTCGCACATCGTCTGCAGCCCGTACCGGCCGCCGGTGCGCTCCAGCTCGTGCAGGAGCTTGGTCATCAGGATCGCGCCCGTGCCGCCCAGCGGGTGGCCCAGCGCGATGGCGCCGCCGTTGGGGTTGACCTTGGCCGGGTCGGCGTCGAGCTCGTGCATCCAGGCCAGCGGCACCGGCGCGAACGCCTCGTTGATCTCGACCACGTCGATGTCGCCGATCGACATGCCGGCCTTCTTCAGCGCCCTCTGCGTCGCCGGGATCGGCGCCGTCAGCATGTAGACCGGGTCGTCGCCCATGAGCGCGAGCTGGTGGATGCGGGCGCGCGGGGTCAGCCCGTGGTCGCGTACGGCCTGCTCGGAGGCGATGAGCACGGCCCCGGAGCCGTCGGAGATCTGCGAGGAGGTGGCGGCGGTGATCTGCCCGCCCTCCTTCAGCGTCTTCAGCCCGGCCATCTTCTCCAGCGTCGTGTCGGCGCGCGGGCCCTCGTCGTCCTCGACGCCGTTGATGGGCGCGATCTGGTCCTTGAAGTAACCGTTCGCGATGGCCTTGGCGGCCCGCTGGTGGGACTCCATCGCGTACTGCTCCAGCACGTCCCGCGTGTAGCCCCACTTCTCGCACATCAGCTCCGCGCCGCGGAACTGCGAGATCTCCTGCTTGCCGTAGCGCTCGACCCACTTCTCGCCGAACGGGAACGGCATGCCCTTCTCCAGGGCGGCCGTGATCGAGGAGCCCATGGGCACGATGCTCATCGACTCGACGCCGGCCGCCACGACCAGGTCCTGCGTGCCGGACATGACGCCCTGGGCCGCGAAGTGGATCGACTGCTGGGAGGAGCCGCACTGCCGGTCGATCGTGACGCCGGCGGTGGTCTCGGGCAGACCGGCCGACAACCAGGCGTTCCGCGCGATGTCCATGCTCTGGGGGCCGAACTGCATGACGCACCCCATGATGACGTCCTCGACCGCCGCGGGGTCGACGCCGGTGCGGTCGATCAGCGCCTTCAGCGTGTGAGCGGCCAGGTCAGTGGGGTGGACGGCGGAAAGGCCGCCCTTCTTCTTGCCGACCGGGGTGCGGACCGCCCCGACGATGTACGCCTCTGCCACAGTGCCTCCTGGAAACCGAGCATTATTCGGTTACTAGGGGCAGAGTACAACAGAATGTCATTCGGCCGCAGGCTCCGCCGGGGGTACGCCCTCCTCCACCGCGTCCTCCTCAGCATCAGGCTGCCCCGGGGCCACCAGGTCCTCCGCCGCGTCGATCCGGAAGCGCCAGCGGTCCACGGCGATGCCGTTCAGCGCCTCGGCCAGCTCAAGGGCGAGCGCGCCCAGCTTGACCGGCTCGCCGCCGCGTAGCTCGATCGCCGTCAGCTCGGTCGCGAAGGGCAGCAGCTCCTGCACGGCCGGCGGCTGCCCCTTCTGCGGCACCAGCACGGCCCTGATGTCGCCCGCCGCGAACGCGAACTCCTCCTCCTGCTGCTCCAGCAGCGGCGCCAGCTCCTCGGCCGTGGGCCGCACCGGCAGGATCACGGCCGGGCCGCTCTCGCCGCCGTCGTCGGCCGGATCGCTCACCTCGCCCCGGCACACCGCCAGGCCGCCGAGCCGGAAGGCCAGCCCCTCGGCCAGGTAGCGGTCGAAGAAGTCCAGCGGCAGCGGCCCCTCGGCGGCCACCCGCACCGCCCACGCCGTCTCCAGCTCCCCGCCCGTCAGGTCGGCGCCGGCCTCCACGGGCGCGCACACGCGCACGTCCACCGCCACGATCTCGTCGCCGTCGCGCCTGGCGCCCGGGTCGGCGAGCTGGACGATGCGCAGCAGCTCCCCGGGGTCCGGCCTGGCCGGCAGCGCGGCCGTGGGGCCAGTACGCAGTCTCCGCTTCGCCATCCAGCCCATGCCCGCCTCCGCGCGTCAGCTTCGATAGGAGCTCGTCATCGTCGCGTACACGATGACGTTGTCGGTGTAGTGCCCGGTGGTGCGATCGTAGTCGCCGCCGCACGTGATGAGGTGCAGCTGGGCGTTCTGCTGCTCCCCGTACACGCGCTGGGTCGGGAACGTCTTCTTGCTCGCCTGCTCCACGCCGCCGACGGTGAACACCGCCGTCGTCTTGTCCTGGCGCTTGACCTCGATGATGTCGCCGTTCTTGATCTCCGGCAGGCGGGCGAACACGGCCGGCCGCGTGCTGGTGTCCTTGTGCCCGAGCAGCACGGCCGGGCCCACCTCGCCCGGGGTGGACATGTTGCGGTACCAGCCGACCAGGTTGGCGTTGTTCGACGGGGGCACTTCGATCGTGCCGTCCCGCCGCAGCCCGACGGACTTGATCGGCGCGTTGATCCCCAGCCGCTTGATCACGATCCTGATCGGGGTGGAGGGCAGCATCGGGGGCGCCGGGGTGATCTGCGGCAGCGGCGGCGGCACGTTGGCCGGCGCCTGGAACCACGCCTGCTCGGGCTGCGTCGTCTGCTTCGGCTGAGCCTGCAGGTTCAGGGTGTCCCTGCTGCTCTGCAGGCCGTACTCCTGGGGCGACCTGAAGACGATCAGCAGGCCCGCCACCACCGTCACCACACCCGCGATGGCCGCCACGATCAGGACGGTGCGCAGCGCGGTGCTGCCCCGGTCCTCGGGCGGCTGCGGGGGGACGGGGGCGGGGGCGCCGCCGTACGGATAGTAGCCCGACACGGCGGTCAGCCCTTGATCGAACGACGACGCATGAGCAGCCCGCCCACCGCGGCAGCGGCGATCAGACCCGCGCCGGTCAGGATGAACAGCCGCCCATCAGGCCCCATCATCCCACCGGCCCCGGTGTCCGCCCCGGCCTTGGGAGTCTGGGACTTCCGCGTGGGACTGCTGCTGGGGGTGACCGTCACCGTGGAGGTGCGGGTGGTGGTGGGGCGGGGGGTGGTGGTCGTGGGGGTGGGGCTGGGGCTCGCGCTCGGGCTGGTCGAACCGGCGGTCACCGTGAAGGTGAACTGCTTGGGATTCGTGCCGGTGGCGGCCGTGCACTTGATGAAGGGCGAGGTCGCCGAGGCGCCGAAAGCCAGGTCACCCGCGGTCAGCGTCACCGTGCCGGTCGTGGTGGGCTTGATCTTGATAGTGACGCTGGGGAGGGTCGTGAGCTCCTGGTTCACCGTGACGTTCGGGAGCGCCGCCTCACCGGTCGCCGTCTGCGGGACACCCGCGCCGCTCGCCTTGATCGTGGCGAAGAGCTTGGGGCTGGTGGTGGGGAAGCCCGTGGGGATCATCAGCGGGTCGCCGGTGGTCTCGAAGGTGCCGGTCCAGGTGATCGACGCGTCGGCGTTGGCCGTGGCGTTCGTGGGGGTCGTCATGGCGACCTTGATGTCCACGTCGGCCGGGTAGTTCGTGTCGGTGGCGCTGTTGGCGAGCGTGCACTCATACATGACCACGTCGTCACCGGTGTTGTTACCGCCACCAGCTTGGACTGCGATCGACAGGCCCGTCGAAGGCGTGGCCGACTTGAAGGTGCATTCGGTGGTCGTGGCCGGGCCGCCACTCGGCGTCGCGGTGAGCCTCAGGCCCTTGGGAGTGCTGGCCGCAGTGCCGGGCGTGACCGTGATCGGACCACCCGTCGCCGGTGCCGTCACATTGGCCTGCATGGTGGTAGGGGACGGTGTGTAGGTGTTACCACCGGCTTGAACTGTACCGGTGTGCTTCGCCTGGAAAGCTGTAGGCGTGCCGCCGCCCCCGACTACAACGTTGCCTTCGATCACCACCTGAGTGCCCTGGGTGAGCGGCGATGATGACGACACGGTAAACGCGGGCAACGTCCACTTAATGGGAGCCGTGCCACTGGGCGTCACCGTCTCAGGCGCCGAAATCGTAACCTTCACGTCGGCAGCCGCGAAAGGACCACCCGCAGCGCAGGTGTAGGTGACCTCCATCGTCTTGTCCACCACCGCGGCGGCCTGGGCCGGGGATGACAGCGTGAGGACCGAGCACACAAAGAGGACCAGCGTACTGGCGAGCCCCAACGCGGACGTCTTACGGGCGAGGCGGCGCCCCACCTGGGACATAAGCACGGGTCCTTCTCCGTTTCACAAGACAGTGTCAACAGTCGTGCCAGAATTCCAGCCGTTGGTCACGGTTAGGTAGAGATCCTACGAACTGTCCCTGTCAACTTCCCGTAAACGGCCAAATCCGCCACAACTTTCACCCTCAACCCTTCTTCTTCGACAACGTGGCGTACACGATGATGTTGTCCGTGTAGTGATGGGTCTTCTTGTTGTAGACCCCGCCGCACGTGATGAGCCGAAGCTCGGAGCCGGTGGTGTTGTCGTACACCCGCTTCGTCGGGAACGAGTTCTTGCTGACCTGCTCGATCCCGCTGACCGTGAACCGGGTGACCTTGCCGTCCGACCGGTAGACGTAGATGTGGTCCCCCTTCGCCAGCTCCCGGAGGCGGTCGAAGACGGCGGGGCCCGAGCGGGTGCTCACGTGCCCGTTGATGATCGCCGGGCCGACCTCACCGGGCACGGGCGAGTACTTGTACCAGCCCGTCCGGTTGGGCTTGCTCAGCGGGGGCGTGGTCAGGTTGTTCTTCTTGTCCATGGTGACCGTGCCGAGCACCGAGTTCACCTTGATCTTGGGGATCTTGATGCGGGTCGGCTTGGTCGTGGCCTTGGCGGCCTTGGTCTTGGGCTCGGGGATCGCCGGCACGATCGGCAGCGCCGCCAGTGGGGGCGGCGCGTCCAGGCGGGCCGGGGTCAGGGGCGCGTTCTTGCCGCCGGGGCCCACGGTGGGCGAGAGGTTGAACGCGCCCGCGTTCGCCATCTCCACGGTGCTCGGCGCGGCCTGGGGCGCGGCGAGCGGCGTGGAGCCGTCGTCCACCGGCGGCGCCAGCGACAGCAGGCTCACCATCACCAGGCCGACGCCGCCGAGCGAGCCGGCGATGAGCAGTCCGGGCAGCGCCTTCTGCATCGGGGTCTTCTGCTCGGTCATCAGTGCGCTCCTCCCGCGTGCTCGGCGCGCCGCCGCCGCAACAGCAGCCCGCTGCCCGCGCTTCCGATGACCACCGCCATGCCGCCGGCCATCAGCCCGTACGGATGCTCGTCCTCGTCCGGCGCGACCCCGGTGTCCACACCACCGCTAGGGGTCCTGGCCACCTGGGCGCGGTAGTACTTGGTCGCGGTGGGGCCGGTGCTCGTGGGCGTGGAGGACGGCGTGGTCGAGCTCGTGGCCTGCGGAACCACCCTGACGTGCTCCCCACCGACCGTGGCCTGAGAGGTGGGGTCGTCGTCGTTGGGGTCCGGGTTCGGATTGTTCGGGTCGGGGTCGTCGGTCGAATCCGTGGGACTGGGGTCGGGTGAATTCGTGTCCGTGGGCTCGTCGGTCGGACTCGGGGAAACATTGGGAAGAGTGACCTCGATGACCCCCGGGTCCTTCGTCAGCTCACACTTCGTCTCGTCGTGAACCGGCGGCTCTTCGAGCTTCCCGATGGCCACCTTGAACGCGTCCACGTAGGCGGGAGCGTCTGTGTCGTTGATGACCTCAAGCACGTGGGGACCGTATTCGAGGCTACCGGCAGGGCTCTCCCAGAGGACCTCCTGCGCCTTGGTTCCCGTCAGAGGCAGGCCAGGTGGTTCGGGGCTCTTCCCCGGTTCGATCTGCTGCGGGGTGACCGGCTCGCCGTCAATGAGCACGCGTACCGGACCCAGCCCAGGCCCTCGGCGGGCGATGTAGGACACCTTGGTGCCTTTGAAGGTCAGTTTGGCGATCGCGCCCTTCGTGCTGGTCTTATGCACGTCGTTGAGGTGGTCTCCGAACTCCTCACCGGTGGATTCTTCCGTCCAACCACCGTCATAGGTGATGGCATCGCTGTCGTTGTTGACCACCCACTCGCCGACGGCCGGTGTGAATCTGATGGTCAGCGCGCCGGGCCTGAGCTCGACTTTGCCCGGCTCACGAATGCTGGCACCGTGGGAGAGCCCCTCCGGGAGTTCCAGAGGGGTGCCCGGTTGCAGCGCTGCCTGGTCCTTGCCGCCCACGACTTGGAGCTGGTTGCCCCAAGCGCCCTTGATGTTCACTGCTCCGTCAAGGTCGAGCCGGGAGCCTGCGGCGAAGCGGCCGGGAGAGCCGAACCGAGCAAGCCCCTCGTAGGACATGTCCCACCGGATGTTCAGGGTGCCGGACGTGATTTGTGGAGTCATACGAGCCTTCAGATCCACACCGCCACCGGCGATACCCCCCGTGCAGCGGTACTCCGCCACCAATGAGGTTTCGGCGGCCTGGCCAGGGAGCGACGATGTCGCGATGAAGGCGGAACTGGCCGCCATGCTCACGGATGCGGCGATGAACGCCTTGCGCCACCGACTCACGGAGACTCCGATCACCCACAAATAGACCGAGGGTAGATCTTAGAGTCCAAACCACCCGCAACACATGCCGAACTCCGCATCTTCCAGCACTTGTGATGAACCCGTGTCCACGCCCTGCCCCAACGGGTATACCTGTCGGTAACAGAATGGAATTCTGCAAGCCGGAGGCGACCGATGCAGCGAGACCTCTTCGACGACGAGCACCTGCTCTTCCGGGACACCGTGCGCGAATTCATGGCCCGCGAGGTCGTCCCGCACCACCCCCAGTGGGAGAAGGACGGGATCGTCCCGCGCGAGGTCTGGAAGAAGGCCGGCGAGCTGGGCATGTTCGGCTTCTCGGTGCTCGAGGAGTACGGCGGGGCCGGCATCAAGGACTTCCGCTACAACGCGGTGATCGTCGAAGAGATCATCAGGAACGGCGCCAGCGGGCTCGGCTTCTCGCTGCACAACGACGTCATGGCCCCGTACGTGGTGGATCTCACCAACGACGAGCAGAAGCAGCGCTGGCTGCCGGGCTTCGTCAGCGGCGAGCTGATCACCGCGATCGCCATGAGCGAGCCGGGCGCCGGCAGCGACCTCCAGGGCATCAGGACCACCGCCGTCCGCGACGGCGACCACTACGTCGTCAGCGGCCAGAAGACCTTCATCACCAACGGCATCAACGCCGACCTGGTCGTCGTCGTGGCCAAGACCGACCCCGACGCGGGGGCCCGGGGCATCACGCTGATCGTGGTGGAGCGGGGCATGGAGGGGTTCGGCCGGGGCCGCAACCTGGAGAAGGTCGGCATGAAGGCGCAGGACACGGCCGAGCTGTTCTTCGACAACGTCCGCGTACCCGCCGCCAACCGCCTCGGCCCCAAGGACGGCGAGGGCTTCTTCCAGCTCATGCACAACCTGCCCCAGGAACGCCTGTCGATCGCCGTGGCGGCGGTGGCCGCGGCGGAGACCGTGCTGGAGCAGACGATCGAGTACTGCAAGACCCGCCAGGCGTTCGGCCGCAACATCGGCTCGTTCCAGAACACCCGGTTCGTGCTGGCGGAGCTGGCCACCGAGACGGAGATCGCCCGCCACTACGTCGACAAGTGCATCCGCGCCCTCAACGCCGGCGAGCTGACCGCCGTGGACGCCGCCAAGGCCAAGTGGTGGACGACGGAGCTGCAGACCAAGGTGATCGACCGCTGCGTCCAGTTGCACGGCGGGTACGGCTACATGCTGGAGTACCCGGTGGCCAGGGCTTGGCTCGACAGCCGCGTCCAGACCATTTATGGCGGCACCACCGAGATCATGAAGGAGATCATCGGCAGGTCCTTCGGTTTCTGACCGTTCGGTCCCGCGCGTCAGACGGGCTCGGGCCGCATACTGGACACCATGGACGGCGGCCTGATCCTCCTGGCATTTCTGGCCTTACTCTTCGCCTGGGGCCTCAACCGCGTACGCCGGGCCTTCCGGCTGGGCCCCATCGGCTACGTCGGCGTGGTGATCGTGTTCGTCCTCGTCATGCTGATGCTCTGGGGCCAGACCAAGCTGTAGCCGCCCGTCACGCCGCACCTTGGCCGGCCGCCGGAAACCTGCTCTCGGCCTCAAGGTGCCTGACGAGCTCTTCCAGCGTCTCCCCGCAACGCACGTTGGAGCGCCGGCTGCCCTTGGGAAGCAGGCTCCGCCGGACAGCCGCCCAGCCACCGGCCAGTTCGTAGATCTCCCACTCGGGGAAAGCGCTGAGCACCTGCCCCACGCTGACGGTCACGACGAAGCTCCGGCGGTGCCCGCTGTCACGGATGAGAGTGTGCGCACCTGCGCGTACTGGCGGGCGATCCTCGCGGCGGCCCTCCCGGGCTCGACGACGGGATGCCAGGCATAGACGACCCGCTTCCGGCCCGCGTCCCAGCCCGTACGCCACCAGAAGCGCTCGCAGTCGCACCACACGACCAGACCGGCCCACACCGACACCAGGGCGAGCCCGTAACCGTCGTGAACGTCGCCGGGAATGCCGAGCCGAGCCAATTCACGTCGCAACTGCTCGGCCGCGCCAAGCGAGGTCACCATTCGGGCCCGGTCAGATGACGCGTCAGCGCGGGACCCCGGGAATTGCGGTATTGCCACCGGCTCCGTCATGAGCGTCCTCCTTTGTCAAGCGCGAAAACCCGCGGACAGGCAGGTGTGGCTTCCGGGTGTGACTTGTTTTTGCGGCGTGTTGCCGCTGATTTGAGGAAGCCCTTTTCTCCGCCCAGGAGTAGCCTGGCGAACACGAAGCGTGAGATCCAGTTCGCTTCGTGTGCTGACGTGTGCGGACGTCCGCCAGGACGCGGTCCTACGGGAGGTAGCCATGGGTGACGACGTGACCTTCGGGCAGTTGCTCCGTCGCCTGCGTGGCGAGCGGTCGCTGAGCGCCATAGGTCATCTGGCGAATATCAGCAAGGGCCACCTGCACGACCTGGAGAACGGCAGAAGGTCGCCTTCACGCTCCGTCGCCGCGAAACTTGACGAAGTGCTGCGTGCGGATGGCCGTCTTATAGCCGGGTACAAGAATCAGAGGGAATTTCGTCCCGATGGTGATGATCAGACCTGTCCACGTCCCGCAGAGGTGAAAACCCTGCGGCAAACGGGGGAGGAAGACACGGACCGCAGACGTTTGCTGAGCCTCGCCGCGGGTGTCGGTCTCGGGTTCGGCTGTAACGAGTCGGTGCGGCGGATGATCGACGTGGTCACGCCGGCGTACCGCAGCGTCGAAGAGTGGAACACGGCCCAGGCCGATCACCTTCATGCCCTGCGTACGCGCCCGCCCGCGCAGGTGGCCGCGGATCTGGCCATCGACCTGCACGACCTCGCCCTGCACCTGCAACAGGCGGCGCCCGCCGACCTGCCCGACCTGTACAGGACGGCCGCCCTGCTGTCCTGCATCCAGGCCAACGCCCTGACCCGCCTGGCCGACCACGGCGCCGCCATCCGCGCCGGCAAGCAGCCGCACCTCAACTTCCTGACGGTCGAAGCGAAGGCACTCAGCATGCTCGGCCGCCACCAGGAGGCGGCCGAGAAGCTCAAGCTGCTCACAGATCTCACGGAGACCTCGGAGGCCGACCGCTGGGGCTTCTGGAAAGAAGATCAGATCTACTTCGCGGCGAGCTGGGTGCACGCCGCCGCAGGAAGGACGGAACTCGCCGGCGACGCCCGCGACCAGGTGTTGCGCCTGGCCGGGGACTACCAGTACCGCGCGAACGTGAAACTGCACGAGACGCTGTGCGTGGTGCGGCTCGGCGGCGTGGACGAGGGCATGCGGCGCGCGACGGAGGTGGTGGCCGCGCTTCCGGTCCAGCACCGTAGCGCCCACATCAAGGAGACCGCACGGATCGTGCTGCGCGCGGTCCCTCCCGAGCAGCGAGCCCGCCCATCGGTCGTCGAACTCCGGACACTCCTGGCCACTGGGGCATAACCGCCGTTCTGGGAGCCGGTGACGCTGAGCCGGAAGCCTCAACGGATGAAGGGGGGCGGACACGGACCGCAGACGTTTGCTGAGCCTCGCCGCCGGTGTCGGTCTCGGGTTCGGCTGTAACGAGTCGGTGCGGCGGATGATCGACGTGGTCACGCCGGCGTACCGCAGCGTCGAAGAGTGGGACACGATCAAGGACGACCACCTCCACGCGCTGCGCACCCGCCCGCCCGCGCAGGTCGTCGCCGACCTGGCCATCGACCTGCACGACCTCGCCCTGCACCTGAAACAAGCCGCACCCGCCGACCTGCCCGACCTGTACAGGACGGCCGCCCTGCTGTCCTGCATCCAGGCCAACGCCCTGACCCGCCTGGCCGACCACGGCGCCGCCATCCGCCCCCGGAAACCGTGCTCGCCATGGTCGAGGCAGCACGGCGCATCAGCGCGCGGCCCTGGCCACGCATGATGACGGCGGAGGCTGAGGCGCTGGCCATGCTCGGCCGCCATCAGGAGGCCGCGGCGACGCTGCGCTCCCTGGTGGATCTCACGGAACGCGGCCTCAAGGGGGACGACGTGGGTTTCTGGAAGGAGGACGCCATTCCCTTCGCCCGCAGCTGGGTACACGGCTGCGCAGGCGACGAGAAGGCCACCGCCACGGCCAGGGAGGAGGTCCTTCGCCTGGCGCCCGAGTACTCATTCCAGATGCGGACGAACGTCCTGCTGCACCACAACCTTTGCGTCGTGCGGAAGGGCGGCGTGGACGAAGGCATCCGCCACACCACCGAGACACTGCACACGCTCCCGGCCCAGCTCCGGACCAACCACATCCTGGAGACCGCACGGATCGTGCTGCGCGCGGTCCCTCCCGAGCAACGGGCTCTCCCATCGGTGGTCGAACTCCGGAAACTGCTGACCACCGGGGCGTGACCGCCGTTCTGGCAGCCGGTGACGCTGAGTCGGAAGCCTCAGCGGATGAAGGGGGGCGGACACGGACCGCAGACGTTTGCTGAGCCTCGCCGCGGGTGTCGGCCTCGGGTTCGGCTGTAACGAGTCGGTGCGGCGGATGATCGACGTCGTCACGCCGGCGTACCGCAGCGTCGAAGAGTGGAACACGGCCCAGGCCGATCACCTTCACGCCCTGCGTACGCGCCCGCCCGCGCAGGTGGCCGCGGATCTGGCCATCGACCTGCATGATCTCGCTCTGCACCTGCAGCAGGCGGCGCCCGCCGACCTGCCCGACCTGTACAGGACGGCCGCCCTGCTGTCCTGCATCCAGGCCAACGCCCTGACCCGCCTGGCCGACCACGGCGCGGCGATCCGCTGGTGGCGCACCGCCCGCCACACCGCCGACGCCTCCAAGGACCTCGACCTGCAACTCCTCGTCCGCGCCGAGGAAGCAGGACATGGACTGTACGGCCAACGCCCACCGGAAACCGTACTGACCATGATCGAGACCGCGCGGCGGTTGCCCACCGGGCAGCAGGCGGACCTCGACTTCCTGACGACTGAGGTGAAGGCGCTCTCCCTACTCGGCCGGCACCAGGAGGCGACGGCGAAGCTCAACCTGCTCACAGACCTCACGGAGACCTCACAAGCCGACCGGTGGGGCTTCTGGAAAGAGGACCAGATCCACTTCGCCGCGAGCTGGGTGCACGCGGCAGCAGGAAGGACGGAACTTGCCGCCGACGCCCGCGACCAGGTGTTGCGTCTGGCCGGGGACTACCAGTACCGCGCGAACGTGAGCCTGCACGAGACGCTGTGCGTGGTGCGGCTCGGCGGCGTGGACGAGGGCATGCGGCGCGCGGCCGAGGTGGTGGCCGCGCTTCCGGTCCAGCACCGTAGCGCCCACATCAAGGAGACCGCACGGATCGTGCTGCGCGCGGTCCCTCCCGAGCAGCGGGCCCGCCCGTCGGTGGTCGAACTCCGGACGCTGCTGACCACCGGGGCGTGACCGCGCGAGTGCCTCGGCCACCGGCTCTGTACCCCGGGCGACGTGCCTGCTTACGATCAGGAGGTGGAAGGTGTCGCCGTCCTACTCACCGCAGCGGCTCTCGTCCTGATCGCCCTGGGATTCTTCGGCCGGATCGAACGGCTGCCCCGCAACGGCGTCGCCGGGGTGCGTACCCGGAGCACGATGCGCAGCGACGCGGCCTTCCGCGCGGCCGACAGGGCGGCGGGCGTCCCCACGATGGCCGCCGGCGTCGTCATGCTGGCGGGAGCAGTGGCGCTGTGGCTCCTGCCGGCCGGCGAGGGCCGGCTCACCCTGGTTCTCGCCGGCCGTGGTGAGCGCGCTGACCCTGGTGTGCGTGGGCGGCGCGCTCGGCGTACGAGCCGCGAAAGACGTGACCGACTAGCGTACGGATCAACAGTCGAACGTGCCGTGGACGGCGGCCTGATGCGGTCCTCGGTCCGGCGCGGACATCTGAAGGGCCCGGCATGGGACGAGTGGAGTACTGGAACGACCCGGACGCCCCGAAGGCGAACAGCCTGGTGCCGGCCTGCGGGACGCTCGCCGTGGACGGCGCCGGGCGCATCCTCATGCAGCGCCGGCGCGACACCGGCCAGTGGGCCTTGCCGATGGGCAAGATGGAGATCGGCGAGACACCCTCGCAGTGCGCCGTGCGGGAGACCGAGGAAGAGACCGGCGTCCTCGTCGAGCCGGTGGGCATCCTCGGGATCTACTCCGACCCCGGCCACATCGTCGCCTACAGCGACGGCGAGGTCCGTCAGGAGTACGAGGTCATGCTGATCGCCCGCCCGGTCAGCGGCCGACCCGAGGCGAACGACGAGGCCAGCGACGTACGGTGGGTCGAGCCCGCGGAACTGCCCACTCTCGACATCCACCCCACCCAGTGGCGGCAGCTCAACGACTACCTGGAGCGCAAGCACCCCCGCGTCGACTGACGCCGTGCCACGGCGATCAGGCGGCGAGGCCGGCCAGCTCCGTCAGGTGATCGATCATCCGGAGGATGGTCCCTCCGACATCGAAGGCGTAGATCACCGGCCGAGCCTACGCGCGTCCGTCGTCCCGGCAAGAGCTGTGAGCCATCACCGGGGCAGGGAGATGTGCAGGACCTCGCCGACCTTGCGGTATCCGACGCGGGCGTAGACGCGGCCCGCGGCGTCGTCGCCGGGGGTGAGGAACGGGGTGCTGATCCCCGCGTCCGCTCCCGCCCTGGTCAGCAGGTGGGTGACCGCTCCTCCGATGCCGCGCCGCCGGTGGGAGTCGCGTACGGCGATGCCGGCGACCTCGGCGACCCCTTCGTGCGGGATGCCGAGCTGGCCGGCGCCGACCACCTCACCGGTGGTCGTGCTGGCGGCGGCCACGAGTCCGCCGCCGTCCAGGATCCGCCGCAGCCGCGCCACGTCGTGCTCCTTGGCCTCCGGCGCCCCGAAGGCCGCGTTCATCACCCGGGCGACCTCCCAGAGCACGGGCTCCTCCGTCACGAGCCCGATGCGGACGGCGGGATCGGCGGGCGCGTCCACGGCCTCGCGGGGCGGGCACACCAGCAGCGGGTAGCGCCCTTCCGCCGTGAATCCGGCCTCCAGCAGCGCGGCCTCCACCTCCGGCGCGCACTGCGGGACGTACTCCAACCGGGGCATCCTGGCCCGCTCGCGGAAGGCCGCGACGAGAGCGGCGATGTCGTCAGCGGTGGGCGCGGCGTCGTCGTCGGGGATGGCGTAGTTGAACGGGGGCGCGTCGTCATGGTCGTCGAGCTTGAGCAGGAATGGCCCTGACCTGCGGGCCGAGCTGCCGGCCAGCGATCGGAGGTAGGCGTGCACACGAGCGCCGATCAAGCGAATCCTCTCGGAGAACAGATGATCCCGCCATGGTAAAGGCTCGCGCGCTCACGACGACTGCAGGATGACACGGGACACCAGTTCCGGGTCGTCGCTCATCGGGACGTGGCCGCAGCCCTTGAGCAGTTTGACGCGCTGTCCCGACCACCGCGCCGCGCGGATGGCCTGGCGGCGGAGCAGGAGGCGGTCGTGTTCGCCCCACGCGAGCGTGATCGGGGACTTCGGCGGCGCGGGCGGCATCAGGCCGGCGAACGACTCCAGCGTCTGGTCGAAGCCCGGCGCCCGGCTCAGCGCCTCCGTGGCCGCGATCAGGGCGGTCGGGTCGAGACGGGAGGGGCGGGCGACCAGGAGGGCGGTGGAGAGGGCGCGCAGGTGGCGGTTGTCGGCCGTCATGACGAGCCGGTGGAAGGGCAGGGAGCGGGCCGAGGCGCGCAGGGCGCGCAGCACGGTCTGGCAGTAGAGCAGCTCGGAACGGTTCCAGAAGCCGACGGGCGACAGGGCGACGGCCGTGCGTACGACACCGCGCGAGGCCAGCTCCAGCGCGATGTAGCCGCCCAGGGAGTTGCCCGCCACGGCCGGGTCGCGGATGCCGAGCCGCGCGCAGAAGGACTCGATCGCGTCGGCCAGCGACTCCGCGGTGTAGGGCACGCGGTGGGGCAGCTCGGGCGAGAGCCCGAAACCGGGCAGGTCGACCGCGATCACCGTACGGGCGGCGGCCAGCCGGTCGATGACCGGGAGCCAGGCCTGCCAGTGGTGCCCGATGCCGTGGATGAGGATCAGGGCAGGGCCGGAACCCCGTCGTTCGAAGGCCAGGTCCATGGGGCCAGTGAAGCACTCACCTGCCGCGCGTGGGAATCTCGAACCAGACGGCTTTGCCTTCCCTGGTGGGACGCGAGCCCCAGCGCCTGGCGAGCTGGTCGACGAGGTAGAGCCCGCGCCCGCCCTCGTCGTTCTCCCCCGCGCTGCGGATGCGCGGCAGGCGCAGGTCCTGGTCGAACACCTCGACCCAGACGGCCTCCTCGCCCCTGCGCAGCCGGAGCGTGAACTCCTTGTCGCCGACCACTTCGTCCTCGAAGCCCGGCATGTCCCAGGACTCCTCGAACGGCAGCGGCGGCCCTTCCACGACCAGCTCCCTGCGCGGCACCCCGGCGGCGGCGGCGTGCAGCACCACGTTGGTCACGACCTCGGAGACGAGCAGGCAGGCCAGCTCGGCGCGCTCCTCCGGCACGTTCCAGCTCGCGAAGGCCTCCGCGGCCATGCGGCGCGCCTCGCCGACCATGATCGGCTGGGCGGGGAACGTGCGGGCCTCCACGTCGAGGTCGATGTCGCTGGAGCGGACCACGAGGATGGCCATGTCGTCGTCGATCTCGCCGGCCACCGCCACGGTGGCGGTGTCGGCGATGCGCTCGACCTCGGCGTCGGACATCTTGGCGAGCTTGTCGCACAGCACCCCGAGCGTCTCGGCCTCGGTCGGGATCCGGCCGTCACGGCCGGGGCGGCGGTCGATCAGGCCGTCGGTGTAGAGCAGCAGCGCCGCGCCGGGCGGGAGCGTGCGCGTCTCCTCCTTGTAGACCAGGTCGGCGTGCAGGCCCTTGGCGCGCACCCCGAGCGGCTGGCCGACCTCCTCGATGTCCAGCTCGACGCACTGCCCGTCGACCAGCAGCAGCGGCGGGGCGTGCCCGGCGTTGGCGAAGGAGAGCTGGCGGGACCAGGCGTCGTAGACGAGGTACTGGCAGGTCACGATGGGCGGGATGCTGACGTCGGCGCCGCTGTCGTCCTGCTCGGGGGTGGCGATGATGCGGGTCCACTCGTCGAGCCTGGCCAGGATGTCGGCCGGGGACTTGTCGTCCTGGGCGAAGGCCCGCAGGGCCGCGCGGAGCTGGCCCATGATGGCCGCCGCCTTGGCGCCCCTGCCCTCGACGTCGCCGATCACGATGCCGACGCGGCCGGCGGACAGCGGGATGACGTCGTACCAGTCGCCGCCGACCTGGGTCTGGATGCCCTGCCCGTGGGAGGCCAGCGGGGCCGCCGGGTAGTAGCGCACCGCGATCTGCAACCCGTCGAGCTGCGGCAGCGCGCGCGGCAGCAGGTATTTCTGGAACGACTCCGCCGTGTGGCGCTCCTCCTCGAACAGCAGCGCGTTGTCGATCGCGAGCGCGACCCGGGTGGCGATGGCCCCCACGAAGTCGCGGTCGAAGGCGTCGTAGTGGGGGCTGCGGCGGTCGGTGAGGTTGGACAGCCCGAGGTACATCAGCCCCAGCGTCTCGCCGCGCACCAGCAGCGGGGCGACGATGGCGGAGGTCATGCCGATCTCGCCGCACAGGCGGGCGCTGTTCTCGTGGGGGGCCGGGTAGCGGGTGCCGGAGAAGTCTTCCACCAGGATCGTCTCCTGGCGGCGGAGCGCGGTGTCAGCGTAGTGGCCGGCGGGGTAGCGGATCTCCGCGCCCACCGGCTTCCATGTTCCCGACGGCGGCGTCCACCCCTGTACGTGCTGAGAGACCCTGCGGACGAGCCGGTCGCCCTCCATCAACTCGATGAAGCAGTGGTCGGCGAACTGCGGCACGAGCATCTCCGCGACCCGCTTGAGCGTCTCCTCGACGTAGAGGGAGCCCGCGAGCCGCTCGCCGATCCGCTCCAGCAGCCCGAAGCGGTCTTTCTCCCGCTCGTTGCTGCGCAGCGCCTCGCGGGCGGTGATGACGATCCCCGTCACCGCGCCCGACGTGTGGCGCAGCGGCACGGCCTGGGCGCGGACGTAGACGATGGTGCCGTCGCCGCGCCTGACGTCGAACGTGCCCTCCCACACCCCGCCCTTGAGCACGTGCTTGGCCAGCTCGATCGCCAGTGGGTGGTCCTTCTCCATGATCCCGAGGGACAGGACGGACGCGTCACGTGAAGGCGACTTGCGGCCGAAGAGTCTCTCGGCGAAGGGATTCCAATAGAGGAGATTGCTGAAACGGTCGGTGACGACCACGGCCATCTCGGCGTGGTCGAGCACGGACCCGGCCGCAAGGTGATCAGCCGCTTCTTGTGACAGATCCCCCCATCGCTTCATCCGGAGACCACTCCTCGGGGTGGCGTGTCTGCAAAGCGGACCACGGGCGCTCCTGCAACAGTCTTGGCCAGGGGAGAGTGGAGGGCCTCCCAGGAGGGATTCAACCAAGTAGTGGGGCGCGCGTCAGCGCTTGGACACAAAAACGTGCGCGGCGACGTCGCGCGGTAGCTCCGCGGGAGTGTCCTTCGCGTCACTGTCACCTGTCACCCGTACACCATCGTCGCTCGCCGCGAGCGTCACCTCGCGTCCGGGTTGTATCCCAACTTGCTTGAGTTTAAGCATCACAGCGGGATCGCTTTGCACTTGTTCGCTAATTCGACGCACGACGACGGGAGTGTCGCGTGTGCCGGCGAGGTCGCACATCGTCGTCAGCCCGTCGGTGCCGCTCTCGACCGCCTCCTTGGCGCCCAGCTCCGCCAGGCCGGGGATCGGGTTGCCGTGGGGACAGACGGTGGGGTTGTCGAGCAGCGTCACCAGGCGCGACTCGACGGACTCCGACATGACGTGCTCCCAGCGGCACGCCTCGATGTGCACCTCTTCCCACGGAAGGCCGATGACCTGCGTGAGCAGGCACTCGGCGAGGCGGTGCTTGCGCATCACGCGCGTGGCCAGCGTGCGGCCCAGCTCGGTCATCGACAGGTGCCGGTCACCTTCGACGCGGACGAGCCCGTCGCGCTCCATGCGCGCGACCGTCTGGCTGACGGTGGGGCCGCTCTGCTGGAGGCGCTCGGCGATGCGGGCCCGAAGGGGGACGATGCCCTCTTCCTCGAGCTCGTAGATGGTCCGGAGATACATCTCCGTCGTGTCGATCAGGCCGTGTGCGGTCAAGGCTCCTCCCAACTGAATGGTACGCGGTCGTGCCGGGGACTGAGCCCGTCCGCTGCGGGCACAGGAATCTCTCGGAACCCTATGGGGAGAACGACCGGCGATGGTTAAGGACGGCAACAACGGGGCGGCCGAGTTCCTTCCCGACCGCCTCGATCTCGATCATCTGCGTACCGCCGCGGCGCGTTGCGAGGGGTGCGGCCTCTATCGCGACGCCACGCAGACCGTGTTCGGCGAGGGGCCGCGGCAGGCCAGGTACATGCTCGTGGGCGAGCAGCCGGGCGACCAGGAGGACCGCAGGGGCCATCCGTTCGTGGGGCCGGCCGGGCGCGTCCTGGACAGGGGGCTGGAGGAGGCGGGCATCGCGCGTGACGACGTCTATCTGACCAACGCCGTCAAGCACTTCTCCTTCACGCCGCGCGGCAAGCGGCGCATCCACCAGAAGCCGACGGCCGCCGAGATCGACGCCTGCCGGCCGTGGCTGGACGCGGAGCTGGCCGTGGTGCGGCCCCGGGTGGTCGTGGTGCTCGGCGCGACGGCCGCCAGGTCGCTGCTGGGGCGCGAGTTCCGGGTGACGCGCCACCGGGGCGAGCCGGTGCCGCTCGGCGACGCGCTGGCGGTGGCGACCGTGCATCCGTCGGCGGTGCTGCGCGCGCCGGACCGGGACGCCGCGTACGCGGGCTTCCTGGCCGATCTCCAGGCCGCCACCAGGGTCGCCTAGAGACCGGGAGACCAGGAGACCAGGAGACCAGGAGACCGGGAGGCCGTCACCGGGCCCGGTAGTCGCGGAACCTGGCCACCGACAGCCCGACGGCCAGCACGGTGACGGCGCACGCGATGCCGCCGCCCACCCACGCCCCGGTGACCCCGAGCGCCGTGGCCGTGGCCCCGGCCCGCAGGTCGCCCAGGCGCGGCCCGCCCGCCACGACCACCATGAACGCCCCCTGCAGCCGCCCGCGCATCTCGTCGGGCGCGTAGAGCTGCAGGATCGACTGCCGCCACACCGAGGAGATCACGTCCGCCACCCCGCCGAGGGCCATGAAGAACACCAGCAGCCACAGGTTCTGCACCAGCCCGGCGGCGGCCACGGCCAGGCCCCACAGGGCGATGACGACCGACAGCGCCACGCCCTGCCGCCTGACCCGCCCCACCCAGCCGGAGAACAGCGCGCCGGCCACGGAGCCGATGGCCATGGCGGAGTTCATCCACCCCAGGGCCAGCATGTCGCCGCCGTAGCGCTCGGCGGCCAGCTCGGGGAAGAGCGCCCGCGGCATGGCGAAGACCATGGCGATGATGTCCACGACGAACGACATCAGCAGCACCGGGCTCCTGACGATGAAGCTGAGCCCGTCCAGCACGGCCCGGGCGCCCGGACGGGTCACCTCGCCCAGCGGGGGCAGTGAGGGCAGCCTGAGCGCCGCGTAGAGGCTCGCGGTGAACAGCAGGACGTCCACCGAGTACGCCGCCGCGTACCCGCCGCCGGTCAGCACCACCGCGCCCAGCATCGGCCCCAGGACCGCGCCGATGCTGTAGACGAGCGAGTTGAGCGCGTTGGCCGCGGGCACCAGCTCGGCGTCCATGATCCTGGGGATGATCGCGCCCCTGGTGGGGCCGGTGATGGCGAAGCCGGTGGAGTTCAGCGCCACGGCCAGGAAGATCAGATAGACGTTGGACAGGCCGAGCAGCGCCTGGGCCAGGATGAACAGCGCGCCGGCCCAGGCGATGAGCGACCCGGCGACGAGCAGCTTGCGCCGGTCGACGGCGTCGGCGATGGCCCCGCCCCACAGCCCGAAGACGATCAGCGGGATGAGGTTGGCCATGCCGATCAGGCCCACGTAGAACGAGGACTGGGTGAGATCGAAGACCTGCTTCTGCACCGCCACCACGGTCACGCCGACGCCGATGTGCGACACGGCCTGCCCCAGCCAGATCCGCCGGTACGCGGCGACGCCCAGCGGCCGGGTGTCTACCAGATGACGTTTGACCAGATCCCCGAATGCCACTTATGGAACATTAAGGGGCAAGTCTCTCCAGAACCCATCCGGGTCGGATCCGCCGGTAGCGGAGCCGGTCGTGCATCCGGTCGAGCTGCCCCTGCCAGAACTCCAGCTCGACGGGGGCGACCCGGTAACCGCCCCAGAAGTCGGGCACCGGCGGGTCCTCGGGCCAGCGCGCGGCCAGCTCGTCGTAGCGGGCGTCCAGCTCCTCCCTGGAGCGCACGACCGCCGACTGCCGCGAGGCCCACGCGCCGATGCGCGAGCCGTAGGGGCGCGAGCTGAAGTACTCGGCCGACTCCTCGTGGGTGATCCGCGTCACGGTGCCCTCGACGCGCACCTGCCGGCGCAGCGGGTGCCAGGGGAACAGCAGGGACGCGCGCGGGTTCTCCGCCAGGTCGCGGCCCTTGCGGGACTCGTAGTTGGTGTAGAAGACGAAGCCGCGTTCGTCATAGCCCTTCAGCAGGACCGTCCTGGCGCTCGGGCGTCCGCCCGCGGAGGCGGTGGCCAGGATCATGGCGTTGGGTTCGGGCAGGCCGGCGTCGAGCGCGTCCTGGAACCAGGAGGTGAATTGCGCGATCGGGTCGGACGCGAGGTCTGATTCGAGCAGAGGCTCGCCCTCGTACGTACGGCGAAGCCCCGCCAGCAAGGGCGGGCGCGGGGTGGCATCCACGAGACGGTATTCTTGCGCGCTCGTGTGGTAGATCCCATGCACCCCCGCCGACCAGCGGGTTTGGGCTAACGGCGGGTCCCGAGACCGAGCATGAGCTGGGAGGCGGTTAAATTGACCCGCCGGTATCTCGACATCAACATAGCGCGGAGGAGCTCGGGGGAGGAGAGCGAGTGCACCATCGCCACCGACCCCCGGAGTGGCCGCGCACAGGCACAGCATCACGTTGCCGAAACATGGCAAGAAAGGGAGGCGGCCGAGTATGTCCGACTTCAAACCCGGGCTCGAAGGCGTCGTAGCTTTCGAGACCGAGATCGCGGAACCGGACAAAGAAGGGGGCGCCCTTCGATACCGGGGCGTCGACATCGAAGAGCTGGTCGGCCGTGTCCCGTTCGGGCACGTTTGGGGCCTGCTGGTCGACAACACGTTCCAGCCGGGCCTGCCCCCGGCGGAGCCGTTCCCCATTCCTGTCCACTCCGGTGACATCCGTGTAGACGTGCAGAGCGCCCTGGCCATGCTGGCCCCGGCCTACGGCTTCAAGCCGCTGCTCGACATCAGTGACGAGGAGGCCCGCGACCAGCTCGCCCGCGCCTCCGTCATGGCACTCTCCTTCGTCGCGCAGTCCGCGCGCGGACTCGGCCTGCCGATGGTGCCGGAGAGCCGGGTGGACGAGGCCAAGACCATCGTCGAACGCTTCATGATCCGCTGGCGCGGTGAGCCTGATCCCAAGCACGTCAAGGCCATCGACGCCTACTGGACCTCCGCGGCCGAGCACGGCATGAACGCCTCGACGTTCACGGCCCGCGTCATCGCCTCCACCGGCGCCGACGTGTCCGCCGCGCTGTCCGGCGCCGTCGGCGCCATGTCCGGCCCGCTGCACGGCGGCGCCCCGGCCCGCGTCCTGCACATGATCGAGGGCGTCGAGCAGCTCGGCGACGCCAAGAAGTACGTGCAGAGCGAGCTCGACAAGGGCAACCGGCTCATGGGCTTCGGCCACCGCGTCTACCGCGCCGAGGACCCGCGCGCCCGCGTGCTGCGGCGCACCGCCAAGGAGCTCGACGCGCCCCGCTACGAGGTCGCGGCGGCGCTGGAGCAGGCCGCGCTGGAGGAGCTGCACGCCCGCAAGCCCGACCGGGTGCTGGCCACCAACGTGGAGTACTGGGCGGCCGTGGTGCTCGACTTCGCCGAGGTGCCCTCGCACATGTTCACCTCGATGTTCACCTGCGCGCGCACCGCCGGCTGGGCCGCGCACATCCTGGAGCAGAAGCGTACGGGCAGGCTGGTCCGCCCGAGCGCCAACTACACCGGCCCCACCTCGCGTCCCCTGAGCGAGCTGGCGGGCGCCGACGAGGTCGTCGGCAAGTACTGACTCACAGTCGGCACGTACTGATTCGCGGTCGGCCTGATTCGCGGTCGGCACGTACTGATGCACACCCGCGGCTACCGCGCGGCCCCTGACGGTCTCGCGGTAGCCGTTCCGCTTTGCGGGGAGATCCCCCGTTCTGGACCGGGCGTTGCGAAACTTTCACCGGTCTCAGAGTCCGGACCGGGTTCAGGCCATTCCCTGTCCCTCGGTAGGCTCCGTTACGTGGCTGACATCGTGATTCCCGCTGACATCAAGCCCGCCGACGGCCGGTTCGGCTGTGGGCCCTCGAAGGTTCGCACCGAGCAACTGGCCGCGCTCGCCGCCTCCGGCGCGAGCCTCATGGGCACCTCGCACCGCCAGAAGCCGGTCAAGAACCTGGTCGGCCGCGTGCGCTCCGGCCTCGCCGACCTGTTCTCGCTGCCGGAGGGCTACCAGGTGGTGCTGGGCAACGGCGGCACCACCGCGTTCTGGGACATCGCCGCCTTCGGGCTGATCCGCGAGAAGTCCCAGCACCTGGCGTTCGGCGAGTTCTCCTCGAAGTTCGCCACGGTCACCAAGAAGGCGCCCTGGCTGGGCGAGCCGAGCGTCATCAAGTCCGAGGTGGGCACCTACCCCGAGGCCGTCGCCGAGGCCGGCGTCGACGCCTACGCGCTCACCCACAACGAGACCTCGACCGGCGTGGCCATGCCGATCAAGCGCGTGGGCGGTGACGACGCGCTGGTGCTCGTCGACGCCACCTCCGGCGCCGGCGGCCTGCCCGTCGACCTGGCCGAGACCGACGTCTACTACTTCGCGCCGCAGAAGAGCTTCGCCTCCGACGGCGGCCTGTGGATCGCGATCATGTCGCCGCGCGCCCTGGCCAGGGTCGAGGAGATCGCCGCGAGCGGCCGGTTCGTGCCCGAGTTCTTCAGCCTGCCGGTCGCGATCGACAACTCCGCCAAGGACCAGACCTACAACACCCCGGCCGTGGCGACGCTGTTCCTGCTGGCCGACCAGCTCGACTGGATGAACGGCAACGGCGGCCTGGCCTGGACCACCGCCCGCACGGCCGACTCCAGCCAGCGCCTCTACACCTGGGCCGAGAAGTCGTCCTACGCCACGCCGTTCGCCGCCCCCGAGTTCCGCTCGCAGGTGGTCGGCACGATCGACTTCTCCGACGAGGTCGACGCCGCGGCCGTGGCCAAGGTGCTGCGCGCCAACGGCATCGTCGACACCGAGCCCTACCGCAAGCTGGGCCGCAACCAGCTGCGCATCGCGATGTTCCCGGCCATCGACCCGGCCGACATCGAGGCCCTGACGACCTGCGTCGACTACGTGGTCGAGCGCCTCTAGTCAGTCCACCCCGCGGCTCGTCCCGTGGCTCGTCGAGGAGCGCGTGCGCGTCGGCTTCCTCGACGAGCCGGGCCGGCCCGGTCGGTGCCGGCCGCCGGCGCCGCTAGAACGTGTACGGGTTGGCGGGCGTCACCTCGCGCCGGCGCCGCAGCACCCAGGCGGCCACCACGCCGCCCAGCAGGCCGAACAGGTGCCCCTGCCAGGAGATGCCATCCTGGTTGGGCAACAGGCCCGCCAGGATGCCCCAGTAGGCGATGCCCACGCCGATGCCGATCACGATGTCGAGCAGGCTGCGGTCGAACAGGCCGCGGGCCAGGATGTAGCCGAAGTAGCCGAACACCAGCCCGCTGGCGCCCACCGTGTAGGCCCTCGGGCTGGTCGCCCAGGTGCCCAGCCCGCCGATGAAGACGATCAGCACGCTGGCCCAGACGAACTTGCGCACGTCGCGCAGCCCGGCCAGGAACCCCAGCACCAGCAGGGGCAGCGAGTTGGCCATGAGGTGGCCGAAGCCGCCGTGCAGGAACGGCGCGAAGATGATGCCGACCAGGCCGTCGCGCGTCCAGCCGACGATGCCGAACTGCCGGTCGAGCGTGCCGCCCAGGAAGAAGTCGACGCCCTCGACGACCCACATCACGGCGAGCATGGCGAGCACGATGAGCAGCGCGCTGAGCGCGCCGGAGAGCAGGGCTCCCGCGCCGCGCCTGGCCGAATCGAACCCCCTGGAACCCCAATGGTCGCTCATGCGCTCTCCTGGTAGGTCGCCTTCCCTCCCTTTACCGTAACCAGGCAGAGGCTTGCGCGCGCCATGACAGACCCCTCCCGTTTCCTGTGAGTCACGGGAGGGGGATCGCCCTCTCTAGGGAGCGGTCACTCGCCCTTCCACCGGGGCGCGCGCTTCTCCGCGAAGGCGGCGGCGCCCTCCATGGCGTCCTTCGAGCCGAAGACCGGGTTGATGATCGCGCCCTGCTTCTTGAACATCTCCTCCAGCGACCAGTCCTGCGACTCGATGATGACCTTCTTGGTCGCGGCCAGCGCCAGCGGGGCGTTGGCGGCGATCGTGCGGGCCAGCTCCAGCGCGCCCTCCAGGGCCGCGCCGGGCTCGGTGATGCGGTTGACCAGGCCGAGCTCGTACAGGCGGGCGGCCGGGTAGTGCTCGCCCGTCAGGGCGATCTCCATGGCCACGTGGTACGGGATCCGGCGCGGCAGCCGCATGATGCCGCCCGCCCCCGCCACCAGGCCCCGCTTGGGCTCCGGCAGGCCGAACTTGGACTCCGCGGAGGCCACGATGAGGTCGCAGGCCAGGGCCAGCTCGAAGCCGCCCGCCAGCGCGTACCCCTCGACGGCGGCCACCAGCGGCTTCTTCGGCGGCTGCTCGGTGAGCCCGCCGAAGCCGCGCCCCTCGACCACGGGGAAGTCACCCGACAGGAAGCCCTTGAGGTCCATCCCCGCCGAGAAGGTGCCGCCGGCGCCCGTCAGGACGTAGGCGGAGATATCTGGACGTGCGTCCAGGGTGTCCAGCGCCTCGGCCATGCCCCTGGCCACCGCCCCGTTGATGGCGTTGCGCGCCTGGGGCCGGTTGACCGTGATGATGGCGACGTTGCCGGACTCTTCGACGAGCACTTCGTCAGACACGGGACCTCACTTGGGCTGGAAGCGGATACCGCCGTCGAAGCGGATGACCTCGGCGTTCATGTAGTCGTTCTCGATCAGCGACCTGACCAGGTGCGCGAACTCGTCGGCCCGTCCCATGCGCTTGGGGAAGACCACCGGCGCCACCAGCTTGGCCTTGAACTCCTCGGCGTTGCCGGAGAAGCCGTAGATGGGGGTGTCGATGATGCCGGGGCAGATCGTGTTCACCCGTACGCCGATCGCGGCCAGGTCGCGCGCCGCGGGCACCGTCATGCCCACGATGCCGCCCTTGGAGGCCGAGTAGGCGAGCTGGCCCGTCTGCCCCTCCAGCGCCGCCACGGAGGCCGTGTTGACGACCACGCCGCGCTGCCCGTCGGCGTCGGCCGGCTCGGTCTTGGCGATGGCCGCGGCCGCGATGCGCATGAGGTTGAACGTGCCGATCAGGTTGACCTCGATGACCTTGCGGTAGGAGGCCGGGTTGTGCGGGTTGCCGTCACGGTTGACGGTGCGCTCGGCCCAGCCGATGCCGGCGCTGTTGACCACCACGCGCAGCGGCTTGCCGGTGGCCACGGCGGCGTCCACGGCCGCCTGCACCTGCTCGTCGTCGGAGACGTCCGTCTTGGCGAAGACGCCGCCGATCTCGTCGGCGACGGCCTTGCCGCGCTCCTCGTTGAGGTCGGCGACCACCACGGTCGCGCCGGCGCGGGCCAGCTCGCGGGCCGTGGCCTCGCCGAGGCCGCTGGCGCCGCCGGAGATGATTGCTGCAGATCCGTTCACGTCCATGTACCGGACCCTAACCCGCAAACCGAATGAAGTTCTACTCGGGGCGGGTTAAATCTCACCCACGGCGGTGTCCACGTCGGAGTACACCTTGATCCGCCGGTCGAGCCCGGTGGTGCGGAGGATGCGCGCCACGGGCGCCTGGGGCGCCGCCAGGGACACGCCGCCGCCCTCTCCCGTCGCCAGCCGCCAGGCCTCGATCAGCACCGACAGGCCGCTGGAGTCCATGAACGACAGCTGCTGCAGGTCGAGCACGAGCCGGGCGCCGTCCTGCTTGATGGCGTCGCGCACCTCGTCGCGCAGGAACGGCGCGGTGAACAGGTCCAGCTCTCCCTCGACGGCCACCACCACGGCGTCACCCAGGGCGTGTCGCGCAAGCCGCAGCTTCATTGGGCCCCTCCTCGATGAGCCACTGTACTTCGACATCCCCGGATAGCGGGCATGCACAAACTACGAAAAGTCGGATGCAGGAGGACAAGGATGGCCTAAACGCGCGCCAAACACCCCATCAAGAACCATGCTCCGGATTTCTACCCATCTCGCTGCCGCTGCCCCAGCCTGGAGGACCGGGTTGCCTCACGCGTCGGGGATCGCGAAGCCGTACGGGAGCTCCAGGCGGTGTCTCGCCAGCAGGTCGGCGTCGGCCAGCAGCTTGCGCGTGGGCCCGTCGGCGGCGATCACGCCGCCGGAGAGGATCAGCGCCCGCTCGCATAGCTCCAGCGCGTACGGCAGGTCGTGCGTGACCATGAGCACCGTCACGTCCAGGGAGCGCAGGATCTCCGCCAGCTCCCTGCGGGCGGCCGGGTCGAGGTTGGAGGAGGGCTCGTCGAGCACCAGGATCTCCGGGGCCATGGCCAGCACCGTCGCCACCGCCACCCGGCGGCGCTGGCCGAACGACAGGTGGTGCGGCGGCCGGTCGGCGAGCTCCAGCATGCCCACCCGCGCGAGCGCGTCCTCGACCACCCGGTCCAGCTCCGCGCCGCGCAGGCCGGCGTTGGCCGGGCCGAAGGCCACGTCGTCGCGCACCGTCGGCATGAAGAGCTGGTCGTCGGGGTCCTGGAAGACCAGGCCGACGCGCTGCCTGACCTCTTTGAGGGTGTCCTTGCGCACCGGGGTGCCGGCGACGGTGACAGTCCCGTGCCCGGCGGTGAGGATGCCGTTGAGATGCAGGACGAGCGTGGTCTTGCCCGCGCCGTTGGGGCCGAGCAGCGCCACCCGCTCGCCGCGCCGGATCGACAGGTCCACGCCGAACAACGCCTGCGTGCCGTCGGGATAGGCGTAGGCGAGCCGCCGGACTTCGAGGGAGTTCACCACGTCAGACCCCACACGGCCAGGGCGAGGGCGGGCAGGGCGAGCGCGAGGCCCCATTGGCGGGCGGAGGCGGCCAGGTCGTCGACCACCGGCATCCGGCCGGTGTAGCCCCGGCTCAGCATCGCCAGGTGCACCCGCTCGCCCCGTTCGTACGAGCGGATGAACAGCGCGCCCGCGGACCGGGCCAGCACGGGCGCGTGCCGCAGGTCGCGCGCCTCGAAGCCGCGCGACTCCCTGGCCACCCGCATCCGCCGCATCTCCCCCACGATCACGTCCAGATATCTCAGCATGAACATGGCGATCTGCACCAGCAGGCTCGGCAGCCGCAGCCGCTGCGCCCCGAGCAGGATCGCGCGCGGCTCCGTGGTCGCCGTCAGCAGGACGGAGGCGGCCACCCCGAGCGTGGCCTTGGCCAGGATGTTCCAGGCCGCCCAGAGGCCCGGCAGGCTCAGCGAGAGCCCCAGCACCGAGATCCGCTCCCCCAGGCCGACGATCGGGATGAACACGGCGAACAGCACGAAGGGCACCTCGATCACCATGCGCCGCAGCAGGCGCCCCGGCGGCACCCTCGCCGCCGCCGCGACGCCCGCCAGCAGCAGCGCGTAGCAGGCGAAGGCCCACAACCGCTCGCGCGGGGTGGCGACCACCACGAGCGCGAAGGCGAAGACGGCCAGGAGCTTGCACTGGGGCGGCAGCCGGTGCACGACCGAGTCGCCCGGCAGGTGGAGCTGGTGGTGGTGCCCGGCGCCCACGGATCACGCCCTGGTCTCGCCGTGGGCCCTGCCCTGGGTGTCGTCGCGGACCTGGTCGCGCGGCTGGTCGAGGGTCGCGTCACGGCTCGTGTCACGGCTCGTGTCACGGCTCGTGTCACGGCTCGTGTCACGGCTCGTGTCACGGCTTCGTGCGGCGTGGGCCACGGCTCCGGCGACGAGCAGCACCAGGCCCACGCCGATGATCCCGGCCACCCCGACGGGGATCCCGCCCACCTCGCCGTAATCGGCCAGCGCCCACTCCCCGAACAGGTGGCCGGTCGCCCGGTCGATGAAGCCCTCGTTCTCGGCGACCGCCTCCAGGCCGTCGGGCGAGGAGGAGGCGACGAAGGAGACGAGCCCGGCCAGCACCAGCGTCACGCCGGCCCCGCCGAGCAGGAACGGCCTCAGCGGGCCACGCCCGCCGACCGGCTTCCCGGCGCCCTCGATCGCGGAAGCGGCCGCGCCCGCGGTCGCGGTCGTGTCCGTGGTCGCGGTCGTGCCCGCCGTCGCGGTCGTGCCCGCGGTCGCGGTCGTGGTCGTGGTCGTGCCCTCCGCGTCGCGCAGGAGGAGCGGCCTGGTCAGGCCGCGGGCGCCGTACACGAGGTCGGGCCGCACGGCCAGCACCGCGCCGACGGTCACGGCCGTGATCAGGCCCTCGCCGACGCCGATGAGCAGGTGCACCCCGCCCATCGCCGCGGCCACCGTGCCGACCTCGATCGGCGCGGTCCCGCCGATCCAGAACAGCAGCGTGAAGACGAGCGCGGCGGCCGGCACCGACACCAGCGCCGCCAGGAACGCGGCCACCGCGACCTTGCCCCCGGCCACCCGGGTCACCAGCCGGAAGACGCCCCAGCCGGCGAGCACCGTGACGATGCCCATGATCGTGATGTTGACGCCGAGCGCGGTCAGCCCGCCGTCGGCGAAGAAGACGCTCTGCACCAGCAGGACCACGGCCATGCAGAGCACCCCTGTGTAGGGCCCGACGAGTATCGCGGCCAGCGCGCCGCCCATCAGGTGGCCGCTGGTGCCGGCGGCGACGGGGAAGTTGAGCATCTGCACGGCGAAGATGAAGGCCGCGACCAGCCCGGCCATCGGCGCGGTCCGGTCGTCGAGCTCGCGCCGCGCCCCGCGCAGGCAGACCGCGACGCCGGCGGCCGCCACCACGCCGGCCGAGATGGATGTCACCGCGTTGAAGAAGCCATCGGGAACGTGCACGGCATGCCTCCCTGAAGAGGTCTGGCAAAACAGCCCCACTTTAGGACATGGACTTGCACCTGCATATGGCTTGCAGTTACCGCCGGATCCTCTCGATGACGGACCGCGCCGTCAGCCGCCGCACCACCGCGCTCAGCCGCCCCTTGCCCGAGGTCGCGTACGGGCGCACGCTCCTGAGCAGCGCCCTCCCCCACCACCTGCGCGGCCCCGCGACCGTGTCGGTCTCGATCCTGAACCGCGCGGGCGGCCCGCCCAGATCCAGCTCCAGGTACGCGTCCCAGGTGCCCGGCGTCAGCCGCCCCACCGCCGGCCTGGCCGCGAAGCCGCCCCCGGGCAGCGCCACCACCCGGTCGGCGCGCTCGCATCCGGTGCGCCGCTCCCGCCACACGATCCGCCTGACCGCCGAGCTCGCCGGCGTGGTGCCGACCACGGAGATCTCGCCGTCGACCAGCAGCCGGTGCCCGAGCCCCCACCGCATCCTGATCAGCCGGACGGCGCCGGGCACCGCGACCACGTGCCCGCCCATGTCGATGCTGAGGTTGCCGTTGTCCCTGGTGAAGTAGGGCAGGGCCACCATGCCGCCGATCAGCCGGGGCTGCGGGCGGGTGACGCCGCCGTCGCGGTCGGCCCCGAGCCTGCCGAGCCTGATCACGCCCTCGATCTCGACCGCCACCCGCAGGTCCCAGACGCCGGAGTCGAGGGCGGCCAGGTCCAGCCGCGCGACGAACTCGCCGCCCTTGCGCTCGGCCGGCACGACCAGCTCCCTGGCCGGGTCGTGGCGGGCCCGCAGCACCACGGCCAGGCCGTCGTCCCTGGTGATGCCGTGGAGCCGGGCCGCGCCCGTCACCACCAGGCGGTCGCCCTCCCAGCGCAGCCCGGTGAGCCGGCGCCGCACGGTGGCGCTCTCGATGCGGGCCAGGCGCACCAGGCGGTCGATGTCGTCCAGCGCGCCCGCCCGCTGCCTGTCGATGGTGTTGAGCCGCTCGTGCACGCCCGGCGTGTACCACTCGTCGCAGATCGCCGCGACCTCCCGCGCGATGTCCTTGCGCCGCACGTCGTCGCTGTCGAGGAAGACGGGCCCGAGCTGGGTGAACACGTCGAGCCTGAAGTGCCTGCGCAGCAGGTGGTCGCGCAGCGGCCCCGGCGGGACGTGCCGGGCCATGAGCCGGATCGGCTCCTTGATCATGGCCAGCCAGGCCAGCGGGTCGCGGCTGTCGGGACGCTGCATGATGCTGCTGCCGTCGGGCCTGGAGACGAGGTGGTAGCAGTCGTGGTCGGCCACCACGGAGATCGCGCGGGCGTGGCAGTAGGCGTGGACGGTGAACAGGATGTCCTCCCCCACCAGCATGCCCTCGCCGAACCTGATGTGATGGCGCTCGATCAGCTCCCGCCGGAACAGCTTGAAGCAGCACAGGCTGTTGTAGACGGCGCTGTCGCCCAGGCCCACCCGCTCGGCGCTGCGCGCGAACATCGACACCGGGGCCCGCCGGCCGTGGCCCACGATCTTGCCGAGCACGATGTCGGAGTCGTTGCCGTCGGCCATGGCCACCATGCGTTCGAGCGCCTCGGGGCCGAGGTAGTCGTCGGCGTCGCAGAAGAAGACGTACCGGCCGGTGGCGTGCTCGATGCCGATGTTGCGCGGGCGGCCGGCGCCGCCGCTCGCCTCGACGTGCACCACCTTGACGATGTCGGGGTGATAGGAGGCGTAGAGGTCGAGCAGCTCGCCGCTGCCGTCGGTGGAGCCGTCGTCCACGACCACGATCTCCTTCTTCACCCGCTGCACGAGCGCGGCGGTGAGGCATCGGTCGAGGTAGGCCCGGCAGTTGTGGACGGGGATGACGACGCTGACGTCGACCGCGTCGTCATCGCACCCTGCGCCCTGCATGGCCATCACTCCAGAGTCACGTTGCGCGGTCATCCCGTTTCAGTATGTGACGAACGCGGGTGTCCATGGGGGCCGATCAGATCTCTTCGCCCCCTGTCTTTTTGCTGACAACGGGAAATCGCGGCATTCCACTGATATGGCCGCATGATCTCGCCAAACAGCTCATGAGGATTGAGGTGAAGAAGTTTCAGGGAAGAGGTTTTCCCACCGGGGTACAGAAATATCTCCGCCGGGATCAGTTGAACACCACCGCGCGCCGCGCGTCATCCCGCTGACACGGTTGCGCGTCTACAGTTAGGCGACCTTGACCCGGAAGGTGGCGGGAAATGACAGCGGATCTTCACAGCGGCACGGCCGACGAACCGGCCGTGCAGACTGCCGAGTTCATCGTCTCGTCGGCGCGCCTCGCGGAGCTGTACGACTGCTCCGCGCTGCTGCGCCGCACGAGGACGCGGGCCGAAGAGATCGTGGACGAGGCGCGCGCGCTGCTGGCCGAGGCGGAGCGGCGCGGCGACGCCGAACGCGCCCTCACCCTGCGCGACCACCTCGAACAGGCGCGCGGCAAGTACTGCCAGGTGCTCGGCGCGTACCTGACGATCTGCCGCAGGATCAACGAGGAGCGGCAGGAGATCCTGCGGGCCCAGATGGAACGGGACCGCACGGCGGGGTTGTCAGGCGTCGCCTGACGGGGTACCGTCAGGCGATGCCTGACTGGACGGAAAAGCTCCGCTGCTCCTTCTGTCACAAGAAGAGTTCGGACGTGCAAAAGCTCATTGCCGGGCCGGGCGTGCACATTTGCGACGAATGCGTCGGACTGTGCACCGAAATTCTCGACCAAGAACGGCAGGCCGCCTCCACCGCGCCCCGGCTCCCCGCGTGGGAGTCGATGTCGGTGGAACAAATACTCGACCATCTGCCGAAAATCGCCGCCGTGCAGGCACAGGTGGACGACAACCTGCGCGACTGGGTGGGGCACCTCCGCACCCGGGACGTGAGCTGGGAACGCATCGGCGCCTCGCTCGGCATGACGCGACAGTCCGCATGGGAGCGTTTCAGAAGCGAAACCTGAAACGTCCGGGATTCTGTGTGAACCTTCGCCGCTTTTGGGGCGTCCTACCCTGTGGAGACCCAAGATGCACGTCATGGACGGTCTCGCGGCGCCCGACCTCGACCGGCCACGGCTGGAGCCGGCCCTGGTCCTGACTCCGCACGACAAGGCGGAGCGGCTGACCGCAGAGTGAACGGGCTCCAGCTCCCCGGGCGCATCCGGGGAGCTGGAGCAGGGGGCTCCGGCGCGCGATCGATCCCCCGGCCTCCCCTGCGTCACCCAGGCCTCCCCTGCGTGCGCGTCCTCCCCTGCGTGCGCGTCCTCTCCTGCGTGCGCGTCCTCTCCGGCCGGCGATCAGTCGGCCGATCTGCTTCTGGCCCTGAAGGCGGCCGTCTTGACGCGGTTCTGGCAGGCGGTGGAGCAGAACCTGCGGGTGCCGTTGCGGGAGACGTCCACGTAGACGCGGTCGCAGTGCGGCGCCGTGCAGACGCCGAGCCGGTCGCTGAACTCGCTGCCCAGCACGATCGCCAGCCCCGTCGCGCAGCTCGCCGCCCACTCCCCCGCCACGGTGCCGCCCTTGCCGTGGAAGTGCAGGTGCCAGGGCTCGCCGTCGTGGCGTTCCAGCATCGGCCTGGCGCGCGTCTCCTCCAGCAGCGCATTGACCTGGATGGCCGCGCTGTCGATGTCGTTGCCGGCGAGCGCGGTGAAGACCGTGCGCAACCGGGCGGCGACCTCGGCCAGCTCGGCGCCCTCCGCCTCGGTGATCTCCCGGTTGGCGGAGTAGACGGCGCGCACGGCCTCGGTGGCGGCGGCGCCGAGGTCCCGCGGCACGGAGAAGGCCCGCCCGCGCCGCTCGCCCGGGGTCAGCTCGTTGACGAGGGACACCGTCACCCTGACCACCGCGTCCGTGTGACTGTTGAAGTTCAATTGACCGGTTACACCTTCATGTCGTAGTTTGTGACTGACCAAAGCTTAAATGACAGTCACAGGGGAGACGATCGTGCTCACTCACGATGCCGCACTGCGATGGATGGCGCGCTGGGACCGGCAGCAGGAGGGTTACCTGCCCGACCGCGAGACCCGGTTCACCGCCTTGATCGACGCCGTGGAGGCGCTGGGGCGGCCCGACCCCGTGGTGATCGACCTGGGCGCCGGCCCCGGGTCGTTGTCGGTCCGGCTGCTGGAGCGGCTGCCCGAGGCCACGGTGGTCTGCGTCGACGCCGACCCGCTGCTGATCGGGCTCGGGCGGGCGGCGTACCCGCAGCTCAGGTTCGTGTCGGCGGATCTGCGTACGAGCGGGTGGACGGAACTGCTCGGCCTGGACCGGCCGGCCGACGCGGCGGTCAGCACGACGGCGCTGCACTGGATCTCCGAGCCCGACCTGAAGGCCATCTACGCGGAACTGGCGACCGTGCTGCGGCCCGGCGGCCTGCTGCTCAACGGCGACCACATGGACGTCGACGACGTCACGCCCACGCTCTCGCGGCTGGAGCACGAGGTGCACCGGCTGGAGACCGAGCGGGTCTTCGCCGGGAACCGGCCGGAGGACTGGCAGACCTGGTGGGACGCGATCGCGGCCGACCCCGACCTCGCCGAGCTGAACACCGCCCGCTCGACCGCCGGCGCCGACCACCGCGGCTCGGAGTCGCACCTGCTGTCGCACCACGTCGGAGCCCTGCGGGAGGCCGGCTTCACCGAGATCGGCACGCTGTGGCAGCGCGGGAACAACCGGCTGCTGTGCGCCGTGCGCGGCTGAGCCCGCTTGTTCGATGACGTCAGAGCGGCCCTTCTGTGCGTGCAGAAGGGCCGCTCGGTATATGGCGTTTGTACGCCGATCGAGGATGACACAAGATTACCCGCCCAGGGAGTACTTCGATTCTCCGGGTAGGGTTTTCTTACACCGAGACAATGAGCTGTATCACGTCATCGCAGGGCAGCGATACCGCGCCCTCCCGCACTTTCTTGCGTTTTCCGCACTCCTCGCCGCACGATGCAGCGCATGAAGGAAATCATCGAGGAGCTGGCGCGGGTGCTCATCCCCGAGCCGGCCAAGGAGCCCGGCGAGGACACTCACGACTACGCGGAACGGGCCAAAAAGGCACGCGAGGCGCGCATGGCGCTGATCGGGGAGCTGACGATGGCGGCACAGGCGTCGCCGACGGAGGATCCGGTGCTGGCGCGGCTGGAGGAGCTGGCGGCGCAGCGGAAGGAAATACAACGGCAGGTGCGACTTATCACGACTTATGCGCGTGAATTCGTACGGCCGGAGCCGTACCGGCTGCGGGCTCTCGCCAGGGCGGCGGGGCTGTCGATCTCCACTATCCGCACTGCGTACGATATGGAGGATAAAATCCTGGTCGCCACGCGAATAGGGAGAAAAGACACCAAGGACACCGTTCATCCGATTGTGGATGACCAGGGCTGGCGGCTCCCGGCCCGCCGCACCTCGGCCCCCGAGCCCGGCGGACCCCAGGAGTGAGACCCCGCACCTCATGGCCCCGCCCTTCACGTCACCGGCGGGCGGCGGGACAATAGGGTCATGCCGAGCTTCAAGCGGCTCACGATAGAGGAAGCCAGAGCCCTCACCCGGACCGAGCTCCTCCCCCGGATCGAGGAGGAGCAGAAGTACTGGTATCACCGCATCCACAACTGTGAGATGCGGCCCGGGGACGAGAAGGCGTTCCGGACTTTCAACGACATCATGCACATCGCCGCCAGCCCCCAGCGCTCCCTGTCCGACACCGACGCCATCGACGAGGGCCGCCCGTTCGACCGCGACTACTGGACGAAGCCCCTCGGCGAACTGGGCGAACTCTAGAGCCCGCCCCGCCCCCATCGGCGAGCTGGGCGAGCCCTGGAGCCCGCCCCGCCCCCATCGGCGAGCTGGGCGAGCCCTGGAGCCCGCCCCGCCCCGCATCGGCGAGCTGGGCGAGCCCTGGAGCCCGCCCCGCCCCGCATCGGCGAGCTGGGCGAGCCCTGGAGCCCGCCCCGCACGCTGCGCACCGCACCGTCCCGGGCCCGGCCGTTGGCCGCCGCCGGCCGGGCGTTCCGTCAGGCGACGCCGAGGACGATCTTGCCGCGCGTACGGCCCTGCTCGCCGCGGCGGTGCGCCTCGGCCGCGCCGGCGAGCGGGAAGACCTCCTCGACCTCGACGGTCAGCTCCCCCTCGTCGATCAGCGCGCCGATCCGGGCCAGCGCCGCGCCGTCGGGCTCGACCAGGATGCCGGTGGCCCGTACCCCCTGCTCGCGGGCCTGGCCGAGCAGCTCGGGCGCCACGCCGGACGGCATCGCCACCAGCAGCCCGCCGGGGCGCAGCACGCGCAGCGACCGGGTGCTCGTCCGGTCGTGCCCGTCGCCGACCAGGTCGATCACCACGTCCACGTCCCGCACCGCGTCCTCGAAGCGGGTGGTGGTGTAGTCGATCACCTCGTCGGCGCCGAGCGAGCGCAACCAGTCGTGCTTGGCCGCGCGGGCGGTGCCGATCACGTACGCGCCCGCGTGCCGCGCGATCCCCACCGCCAGATGTCCGACGCCGCCCGCCGCCGCGTGGATGAGCACCCGCTGCCCTCTCTCGATCCGGGCGGTGTCGACCAGGGCCTGCCAGGCGGTCAGCGCGGCCAGCGGCACGCCCGCCGCCGCTTCGTGGCCGATCGTGCGCGGCTTGCGGGCGAACTGCCGGGAGGGGGCGGTGACGTACTCCGCGTACGCGCCCGCCTGACGCGGGAACCACGGCATGCCGTACACCTCGTCACCGGGCTCGACCGTCGTCACGCCGAACCCGACCTCCTCGACCACGCCGGAGACGTCCCAGCCGAGCACGAACGGCGGCGCGCCGAGCACGTGGGCCATGCCGGAGCCCTGGCGGGTCTTCCAGTCCACGGGGTTCACGCCGGCGGCGTGCACCCGCACCAGGATCTCGGTGGGCAGCGGGACCGGTCGCGGCACGTCGGTCAGGTGCAGCACCTCCGGGCCGCCGAAGGAGTCCTGGGTGATCGCGCGCATGGTGTCTGACATGGGTCTTCCTTGGCTCGTCGGGTACGCCGGGCCGTCTCCACCCGGCCGCAGCCGAAGCTACCCAACGGGGTGTAGTAACTTGCAAGGGAGACTGCTATCTTTTGGAAAGTAATATCCACTTGGGGAAGGACGCAGGCCATGGCGACCACCTGCCGTTCCGGCCTGCACGACCGGCACGACGTCTATGCCGCGCAGTGCCCGTGCAGAGACGTCCTCGACCTGCTGGCCAACAAGTGGTCGGCGCTGGCCGTGGGCGCGCTGGAGGAGGGGCCGCAACGGTTCGGCGCGCTGCAGCGGCGGCTGGAGGGCGTGAGCCCCAAGGTGCTCACGCAGACGCTGCGCCGCCTGGAGGAGCACGGGTTCGTCGACCGTACGATCTATCCGGCGGTTCCGCTGCACGTCGAATACTCGCTCACCGAGCTGGGCCGCGGCGTCGCCGGCCCGCTGTCGGCCCTGCGCTCCTGGGTGGAGGAGCACCTCGACCAGATCCACTCCGCCCGCGCCTGACCTCTCCTCGCGCCCGGCCTCTCCTCGCGCCTGACCTCTCCTCGCGCGCCCGGCCTCTCCTCGCGCGCCCGGTCCCACCTCGCGTGCCCGGCCCCGTTCGCGGCTGATCGACGCCCCGGCCGGCGCCGGCCGTGAGAGGATCGGCGGCGTGCCGCAAGACGTCCGACGCCTGCTCATCGTGCACCACACCGCCTCCCCGACGCTGCGGGAGCTCTTCGAGGCGGTGCGCCGGGGCGCGGCCACCGACGAGGTCGAGGGCGTGGAGGTGGTCACCCGCGCCGCGCTGCGCGCCACCGTCACCGACGTGTTCGAGGCCGACGGCGTCATCCTGGGCACCCCGGCCAACATCGGCTACATGAGCGGGGCGCTCAAGCACTTCTTCGACACCGTCTACTACCCGTGCCTGGAGGAGACCCGGCGCCTGCCGTACGGGCTGTACGTGCACGGCAACAACGACACCACCGGAGCCGTGCGCGCGGTGGAGTCGATCGCGGGCGCCCTGGAGTGGGAGCGCGTCCAGCGGCCGGTGACGGTGACGGGCGCGCCGCGCAAGGAGGACCTGGATGCCTGCTGGGAACTCGGCGCGACCCTCGCCGCCACGCTCAGCCCTTAGTGAAACCCGGCTTTGACCACGGAGCCCCGCCGAACCAGCCGAGCCCGAGCCGTCAACCGGCTTTGACGAGCAGCCGCAGGGGGCGGTAGGCGAAGGCGTCGTCGTTCCACCACACCGTCGCCAGGTCCTCCTGCGCCCGCAGCCCCGGCAACCGGGTCACCAGCGCGCGGAACGCCTCCTGCAGCTCCACCCGGGCCAGGTTCGCGCCCAGGCAGTAGTGCGGGCCGTGCCCGAAGGTCAGGTGCGAGACGGGCGGGTCACCGGCGAACCGGTGCACGTCGAAGCGCATCGGCTCCTCGAACACCGCCGGGTCGTGGTTGGCGGCCGTGAGGCTGGGCAGCACGACCGTGCCCGCCGGGATCGTGCCGCCGGACACCTCGACCTCCTCGGTGATCCGGCGCAACATGCCCTGCGCCCCCGGCCCCTCGTACCTCAGGAGCTCCTCCACCGCCGGCTCCACCAGCTCCGGGCGCGCGACGATCTCCGCGTACTGGCCGGGGTGGCACAGCAGCCGGAACGTGCCCCGGATGATCTGCGTGGCGGTGGTCTCGATCCCGGCGAGGATCAGGGTGAAGACCATGTTCGTCAGCTCGTCCTCGCTGAGCCCGCCGCCCTCGTCGCGCGCCTCGATGAGCAGGTCGATCAGGTCCTCGCCCGGCTCGGCGCGGTGCCGGGCGATCAGCTCGGCGGCGTAGGCCATGAAGGCGGTGTACGCCTCGGCCCTGGCCTCCGCGCTGGCGTCGGAGGTGGACAGGAACATCCCGGTCCACCTGCTGAACTGGTCGTATCCGTCCATCGGCACGCCGAGCAGCTCGCACATCACCCGCGCGGGCAGCGGCATCGCGTACGCCGCGGCCAGGTCGAACTCCGGGCCGGCCGCGTCGAGCAGCTCGTGGGCGATGGCGGCGACGCGCGGGCGCCAGCGTTCGACCTGCCTGGGGGTGAACGTGCCGTGCAGGATGCGGCGGTAACGGGTGTGCTCGGGCGGGTCCTGGTTGTTCAGCGCCGCCGGGTCGTCGTCCAGCGCCCTGCCGCTGACCATCCTGGGCAGGCCGGGCTCGCGCAGGTTGCGGCTGGCGGCGGGAGAGGCGAGCAGGCCGCGGACGTCGGCGTACCGGACGATCAGGGGGACGCGGTCGCCGCTGGGCATGGTGGCCGGCTCCATCGGAGCCTCGGCCAGCCTGCGGGCCAGCTCGGGTGAGGGGGTGCCGTACGGGCCCGGGGGAAGGTCGGGCCAGGCCGAGGTGGTGCCGGACTGTTCTGTCATAACGGCCTCCTCGCTGGAACGTACGGAACGCGTCGCCGGCGGTCAAGGCGGGAACCCGCGAAAAGATGACAGAGGTTGTCGGGTATCACCCCTACGGTCATGAGCCATGAGCAACAAGTCACTGAAGGGCAAGGTCGCGCTGGTCGCCGGGGGCACCCGCGGCGCGGGGCGCGGCGTGGCGGTGGAGCTGGGCGCGGCCGGCGCGACCGTGTACGTGACCGGCCGCACCACCCGCGAGAGCCGGTCGGAGTACGACCGTCCCGAGACCATCGAGGAGACCGCCGAGCTGGTGACCGCCGCCGGCGGCGAAGGCGTCCCCGTCCGGGTCGACCACCTGGAACGCGAGCAGGTCAAGGCCCTCGTCGACCGGATCAGGCAGGACCACGGCCGCCTGGACGTGCTGGTCAACGACATCTGGGGCGGCGAGCACCTGGCCGAGTGGGACACCCCGCTGTGGCGGCACGACCTCGACCGCGGGCTGCGCCTGCTCCGGCTGGCGATCGACACGCACGTCATCACCAGCCACTACGCGCTGCCCCTGCTGATCGAACGCCCCGGCGGCCTGGTCGTGGAGATGACCGACGGCACCAAGGAGTACAACGACCACAACTACCGCGTCTCGTTCTTCTACGACCAGGCCAAGAGCGCCGTGATCAGGCTCGGCTTCGCCCAGGCGCACGAGCTGCGGGCGCACGGCTGCGCGGCGGTGACGCTGACCCCCGGCTGGCTCAGGTCGGAGCTGATGCTCGACCTGTTCGAGGTGAAGGAGGACAACTGGCGCGACGCCACCGCCCGCGAGCCGCACTTCGTCATCTCCGAGTCACCGCGCTACGTCGGCCGCGCGGTCGCCGCCCTGGCCGCCGACCCGGAGGTGATGCGGTGGAGCGGGCAGTCGCTGTCGAGCGGGCAACTGGCCCGCGAGTACGGCTTCACCGACGTGGACGGCTCCCAGCCGGACTGCTGGCGCTACGTCGTCGAGGTCCAGGACCCGGGCAAGCCCGCCGACGCCACCGGCTACCGCTGACCCACCCGGGCGCGCCCAGCCATGGGACGCCCAGCCATGGGGCGCCCAGCCATGGGGCGCCCAGCCATGGGGCGCCCAGCGCCCCGGGCGACTCTCAGGCGCGAGAGCCGGTGTGGAGGGTCACGAACAGCCCTCGCACCCGGGTCCCGTCCGGCAGTTGCCAGGCGCCGGCGACGTGCCCGGCCGCGTCCGCCGGCTGGAGGGGCTCGCCGTCCGCGACGGGGCGCAGCACCCGCCGCACGCGCAGGGTAGCGCCCTGCGGGGCGGTCAGCTCGGTGCCCTCGTGGTCGTCCGTGGCGGCGGTGAACTCCGTACCGGCGAGGCCGTCAGCGGCGCAGGACCGCGTGATCTCCCGGTCGGGGGTGTCGCTGAGGCTCTGGTGCTGAGCCTGAACCCGCCCCTCGACCAGGCCCGCCAGCTGTGCGACCAGCACCGGGTCGTGGCAGCCGTCGTAGATCCAGCGCGGCCCCAGCACCCCGTGCTCCATGGTGCCGACGAGAGCGTGCTCCGCCCCGTCCAGCGGTGCGCCGCGATAGGTGAGCGGCACCAGGTAGGTGACCGGCTGATCGGCGGAGGTGTCGCCGACCACCATGAACTCGATCCCGACCTCCCCTTCCGGATCGTCCAGCCGGAAACCCCCGCCCTTGACCAGCTCCGGCCCGTCCGGACCACCGGAGTACCACGGCCGGGAGGGCAGCCAGGAGGTGAGCAGCTCGAGTTTGGTCGGCTTGACGACAGTGTTGTGGATGACGGCCATGCCAGCGTTCTCTTCCGTTACGCGAAGTACGACCTCCGCATCCTCCCACCCGCCCGCCCGCCCCTCTCCGGTCGCCCTGCCCATAGGCTCCTGGCATGGCCGACCAGCGAACAGACCCTGTGGCAGCAGCCGTGGCCGGAGAGCTCCGGCTGCTCGACCCGGAGGTGAGGTCGTCGGCGGAGCTCATGGCCGGGCTCCTGCATCCGGAGTTCAGGGAGATCGGCGCCTCGGGCCGGCTCTGGAGCCGTTCGGAGATCATCGCCGACCTCGTCGAGTCCTCCCGGCCGTCGGACGAGCCCATCGGCGCGAGCGACCTGGCGGGCCTCCTCCTCACGCCCGACGTGGTGCACCTGACCTACGTCTCCGACAGCGGCGGCCGGCGCGCTCGCCGCAGCTCGATCTGGGTGCGTACGGAGGCGGGCTGGCGCCTGTACTTCCACCAGGGAACCCCGAGCACAGACTGATCCGAGGTGGAGGAGAGGGGGCGAAGGGCGCGTTGCGCGCGGCCCCTTCCAGGGGGAGGATGCGGGTTCATGATCAGAGAACCGCAGATCCTGGCCTGCTCCGGAGTGTTGTACCCGCCCGAGGGGTTCCGGCACGTCGGCGTCCAGATCTGGCAGGCGATGCGACTGGCCGGGGCGCGCAGGCCGCGCGTGTGCCTGATCCCGACGGCGGTGGGCGACTCCCGGGAGTACATCGACGGCTGGCGCGCCATCGCCGCGTCGTTCGGTGACGTGGACGTGTCCCATCTCCAGCTGTTCACGCAGCCGAACGTGCCCGACGTACGGGCGCACCTCCTCGCCCAGGACGTGATCTTCGTGTCCGGGGGCAGCGTGGTGAACCTGCTGGCGGTCTGGCGCGCGCACCGCCTCGACGAGATCCTGCGGGAGTGCTGGGAGAAGGGCGTGGTGCTGGCCGGCCAGAGCGCGGGCAGCCTGTGCTGGCACGAAGGCGGGGTGACCGACTCCTTCGGTGACAGCCTCGACGCCCTGAACGACGGCCTGGGATTCCTGCCGTACAGCAACGGCGTCCACGACGACCTGGCCGACCAGCCCCGCCGTACCCGCTTCCGCGAGTTCGTGGCGAGCGGCGCCCTGCCGGCGGGCCACGCCACCGAGGACGGCGTCGCCCTCCACTATGTGGGCACCGAGCTGCACGAGGCCGTGAGCGTCCTCCCCGACCGCAACGCCTGGTCCGTCGCGCCCGACGGCACCGGCGGCCACGACGAGAAGCCCCTCCCGGCCCGCTACTGGGTCCCCTGACAGGCCACCCCACCCCATTCACGACCTGATCAAGCACACTCCAGGACGGGGACCGCTCCTCAACGGCGACAAGCGCATCCACGATCGGCGGGATGCCCGCCTGGTCCGTGGAGCGCGTTCCCCATCCCAGGATCATCAGCCGAAGCCCCCGAAGACGCCATCTCCAACGCTGCGACGCCTGGATACTGATGACCATGATCACCGTTGAAGTCGTCCTGGAGACCTACGACGCGGTGGACTTCACGGCCTGGCCGATCACCGAGCCATCGGGCGACCGCCTTCTCACCCTCTCCGGCCGCATGCCTCCCGCCGACGTCGGCACGGCCATGGCCGTCCTCTTCAGCTACAACGGCATCTCCGTCACCCACGCCACCGACCTGACCGAGGCCCGGCTGGAACGGCACCTCGCCGAAGCGGAAGGCCTGATCGCCCCAGGCGGGCTGCGCTTCCGCGACACCGGCACGGGCGTCAGCATCTCGCCCGGCTGCTGCTTCGGCCTGGAGAACTGGCGGGACTGGTGGGACGTGGTACGCGGGCAGGAGACCTGGCTCGGCCACGACCCCACTCCGCACGTCACCCATGCGGGTCACGTCATCCGGCTCCGGCAGCACGAAGAGGACCCGGCGTTCATCGAGCTCGCTCCCGGCGAGCTCGCCAGCCTGCTCACCACAGCTCAACAGGACCTCGCCGGCTTCCTCGGCCTCGCCGGACGATGGGCGGCGACCACTATCCCGGCTCTGGCAGACCGGCTCGTCCCGGCCCTCGACCAGTACTTCAAGATCTCTTGATGAGGGTGATGCGCGGGGGAAGGAGCCCTCGGCGAAGGAAGCTCATTCTCGTCGGCCCACACGTGGACGACTCGGACGAACTCCTCATACGTCTGGTGAACCGGGTACGTGGTCGCAGCCGGGCGCCGATGCCGGAGCGAGTGGATCCAGGCCAGGCGAAAGGCGCCATCCCCGCTCGGTAGGGCCTTTACTGTTTTCCCGGCCAGGCGGCGAGGATCTCGATACCGATCACCCGGCCACTCTCGTCCAAGTCGAAATTCACCATGGGACTGTCCACCGTGACCGTCCGCGCCACGCCCCCGAGCGCGATCGGACCCCGCAGGTAGACGTACGCGGCCTCCGCCTCGGGATCGTAGGTCCACGTGCCGGGATGCTCTTCCATGGTCACAGAGTCTCTGCCAGAGATAGCGACATTGTCACGACAAGCACGAAGCCCCTGAACCGATAACGCCGGATGGCCTCGCTCGCCATGGTCTAGAGGACGCCTACCTCGCCTCCTAGCATCCGGGCACTTCGAGCGCCAGCTCCGGGGGCGCGGTACAGATCGCCGGGTCTTCCTTGTAGACGTGGTTGTCGCGTTGCCCGGACAGGGCGGAGATGCCGAGGACCACCAGGCCGAGCACGATGAGTCCATAGACCCAGGTGCCGGCCTTGTGGTGCAGCCGAATGGCGATCGCCAGGCCGACGACGGGTGCGCCGATCCCGAGCGTGATCGCCGCGTAGATCAGCGTGTGGGCGAGATCGCCGTCTCTCGATGGGCCTGTTCCGATGACCAGGCCGTAGTAGAGGGCCGCGTACCCCAGAGACAGCGTGCCGAAGAACCACACGATGACAAGCACAATGAGCGCTGCGCTGCCCCGGGAAAGACCGTGTTCCGGCTCCATAAGGAGCATCATTCGCCCCCGTTCGCCCGGAAGACAGCACGGGAGATTCACGATCCCGTGCCGAATTCCACAGTCACTAAACCTGGCAAGAAACGCAAGGTTACGGTCTGACTACTTGCTGGGCCGAGTGCATGACACCCAAGAGAGGAACCAGCGTCATGGCTCTGCAAGGCCCCATTTCCGTAGCCTTCGCCACGGTTTCCCGCAGGGCGGGACTCGGCCACTGGCACCCACACGAGCTTCGCCACGGCGGCTCCCAAGGTGGCTCCCACAGCCGCCGAAGACACCGGGTGAAGCTTTGGAAGCAGAAGGCCCCTGACGGCGAATCGCCCGTTCAGGGGCCTTCTGGTTGCAGAGCCGACGAGGGGAATCGAACCCCTGACCTTCTGTTTACAAGACAGATGCTCTGCCGATTGAGCTACGTCGGCACGGCCTACCAGTGTAGACGCTAGAGGCGCCTGTGACGAGCGACCTCATACAGTGCCACCCCGGCCGCCACTCCCGCGTTGAGTGACTCCGCGGCCGCGTGCATCGGGATGCGGGTCACCACGTCGCAGTGCTCGCGCACCAGCCGTGACAGCCCCTTGCCCTCCGAGCCCACGACGACCACCAGGGGCTCGGTCAGCAGGTCGACGTCGCCGATGTCGGTTTCGCCGGCGCCGTCGAGGCCGATCACGAAGAGGCCGGCCTCGCGGTATTCGCGCAGGGCCGCCGTCAGGTTGGCGGCGCGAGCCACGCGCAGGGTGGCGAGGGTGCCGGCGGAGGTCTTCCAGGCGCCACCCGTGACGCCGGCGGAGCGGCGGGACGGGATGAGCAGGCCGTGGGCGCCGAAGGCGGTGGCGGAGCGGGCGATGGCGCCCAGGTTGCGGGGGTCGGTGACCGAGTCGAGGGCGACGATGAGGGGCGCCTCTGCGGCTTCGTGGGCCAGCTCCACCAGCTCCGACGGGTGCGCGTAGTCGTAGGCCGGGATCTGGAGGGCGATGCCCTGGTGGACGGCGCCTTCCGTCAGGCGGTCGAGCTTGTCGCGGGTGGTCTCGAGCAGGGCGATGCCGCGCTCGGCCGCGATCTTGATGGAGTCGCGTACGCGGTCGTCGTTGTCGATGCGCTGCGCCACGTAGAGGGCGCCGGCCGGCACCCCGGCCTGGAGCGCCTCCAGCACCGGGTTGCGGCCGCCGATGTATTCGGGGGCGTCTTCCGAGCGCCGCTGCCCCTTGGCGGGCGCGGCGCGGCGGGCGCCGCCGCGCTCCTCGCGCGCGATGCGCTCGGTCCGGGCCTTGTCTTTGTACCAGTGCCGCATCTCGGCGGGCGGGGTCGCGCCTCTGCCCTCCAGCGACCGGCGGCCCTGCCCCCCGGTGCCTTTGGACGGGCCCTTCTTCTTCGCGGGCCTGCCCGAAGCCCTACCGCCTGCTGCCATGTCATCAAGGGTACTCGGGCCGTGACCCGGCTCGGCCCATGCCGGAACAACCTCCACCGGGTTCCGGGATTCAACAAAAATCACGGCAAGTCCGTCTGGGGGTGACAAAGCATGGAAAGGCGATGACACGTGAAAGACGACCCCCGCTTCACGGAGTTCGTCGCGGAGCGGGCCGTCGGGGCTGGGCCAGGGCCGCTTCATGGCCATCGACCTGCGTGGACGCTCCACGGGCCAGGCCCTGCTCGACCTGGCCACGGGCCGGTCGGGCGACCTGGGCCTGCGGCCCGACGCCAAGGGGCAGATGATCAGCGTCCGCCCGGGCAACGACCGGCTGGTGGCCTACGAGATCAAGGGCCAGTACGTGATCATCGACCTGGCGCGGGTGAACTGACCCCGGCTCCCGGCACGCCCAGGGCGTGCGGCTCAAGCGCCGAGCCGCACGCCTTCAAGGTGCGTCAGCGGCTCAAGCGCCGAGCCGTGCGTCTTCAGGTGTGTCAGCGGCTCAGCTCCCAGCGGGCGCCGTGCGGGGTGTCCTCGACGGTGATGCCGGCGGCGGCGAGCTGGTTTCTGATCGCGTCGGCGGCGGCGTAGTCCTTGCGCTCCCTGGCGGCCTTGCGCTGCTCCAGCGCCACCGCCACCAGCGCGTCGACCACCGGAGCCAGGTCGGAGCCGGCGCCGCGCCACTGCGGCGAGCGCGGGTCGAGGCCCAGCACGTCGAGCATGTTCTGGGTCTCGGCCAGCAGCCGCGCCACGGCCTCCTTGTCGCCGCGCGACAGCGCGACATTGCCCTCGCGCACCACCTCGTGCACGACCGCCAGCGCCTGGGGCGTGCCGAGGTCGTCGTCGAGCGCGTCGGCGAACGCCTGCGGCAGCGGCGCGTCGGCGTCGACGTCGTGGATGACCTCCGCCGCCCGCGTCACGAAGCCCTCGATCCGCTGGTATGCCGCCGCGGCCTCCAGCAGCGCCTCCTCCGAGTATTCGATCGAGGAGCGGTAGTGCGGGGCGGCCAGGTAGTAGCGCAGCTCCACGGGCCGCACCTTCTGCACCATCTCGGGGATCAGCAGCGAGTTGCCGAGCGACTTGCTCATCTTCTCGGCGCCGATCTTGAGCATCCCGTTGTGCATCCAGTAGTGGGCGAACCCGTCGCCCGCCGCCTGCGACTGCGCGATCTCGTTCTCGTGGTGCGGGAAGATCAGGTCGATGCCGCCGCCGTGGATGTCGAACGTCGAGCCGAGGTATTTCGTCGCCATGGCCGAGCACTCCAGGTGCCAGCCGGGACGCCCCGGGCCCCAGGGCGTGGGCCACGTCGGCTCGCCCGGCTTCTCGCCCTTCCACAGCGCGAAGTCGCGCGGGTCGCGCTTGCAGGACTCGTCGTCGGTGTCGGCCGCGGGCCGCATGTTCTCCACCCGCTGGTTGGACAGCGAGCCGTAGCGCTCGGCGTAGGACTGGACGCTGAAGTAGACGTCGCCGCCGGAGGCGTAGGCGTGGCCGCGCTCGATCAGCCGCTCCATGAGCGTGATCATCTCGGGCACGTGGCCGGTGGCGCGCGGCTCGACGGTCGGCGGCAGGCAGCCCAGCGTGTCGTAGGCCCAGGTGAAGGCCCGCTGGTTGCGCTCGGCCACCACGAACCAGGGCACGCTCTCCTCGGCCGACACCCTGATGATCTTGTCGTCGATGTCGGTGACGTTGCGGCAGAACGTCACGTCGTAGCCGGAACGCGACAGCCAGCGCCTGAGCACGTCGAAGTTGACGCCCGAGCGGATGTGCCCGATGTGGGGAGGAGCCTGCACGGTCGCCCCACACAGGTAAATCGACGCCCGGCCGGCTTCGACCGGAACGAATTCACGGATGGCGCGCGTGCTGGTGTCGTAGATGTGCAGGCTCACGAAGGCAAGGCTAACGCCTCGACGGCGCAATCAGGTCGATAAATCAGCCCCGCAGGAAGACCCTGTCCGGAGAGATCCGTACAATGAGCCGCTCGGCGCCCGGTTTGTCCTGCCACGAGCGCCCCTGGTACTTCTGCGACAGCTCCTCGATGAGCGCGCCCTCCGGGTCGGGCGTCATGGTCACCCGCCCGCGGATCTCCACGTAGCGGTACGGATTGTCCGGGTCCATCACCAGCAGGCTGGCGCGCGGGTCGCGCTCGTAGTTGCGCGGCTTCACGCGCCCCTTCACGGTGGAGAACACGACGTCGTCGCCGTCCGTACGGATCCACACCACCGACGACTGGGGCCCGCCGTCGGCGTTGAGACTCGTCACGGTTGCGAAATTCGGCGCGTCCAGGAGTTTCCGGACATCTTCCGACAGCTCTGCCATGCTGGGCCTCCTTGATCGGTCCTGTCCCCCATTCTTCTGTAGGCTCGAAACCGCCATGGACGTGACTCCCCCCTCTGCGCTCCGACGCCTCGGCCTCGCTCTGGCCGGGCTCGCGGTCGCCGCCCTGACCGGGGCGGCCTGCGCGCTGTCGTTCGACGACCTGCGCGCGCTGGCCCTCACCGGTGAGGCCAGGCCCGACCTGGCCTTCCTCTACCCGGCGGCCTTCGACGCGTTACTGGTGGTCGCGATGATCGCCGTGCTGCTGCTGCGCCCGGCCAGGCCGCTGGTGCGCGTGCAGGCGGCGCTCGTGCTGGTCCTGCTCATCGTGGCGGCCGCGGCGGTCAACGTGGCGACGGCGCTGCGCATCGTGTTCGACGTGCGGCAGACGGCCATCGGCGTGGCGCTGGCGCCCTGGGTCATGCTGGCCCTGGCGCTGTGGTTGTGGCTGCTGCTGCTCAAGCACGTACAGGCGCGGCGCGCCGGAGCCGCCTTCGACGACCGGGACGAACGTACGGGCGCGCCGGACATCGTGCCCTTCCACCGTCCCCACCCGCGCTCCGAGACGCCGCCTCCGCTGGACACGCGGGCGCCCGAGCCCGTGCTGGAGCCCACGCCGGTGGTCGGCCCCACCGCCGCCCCCGAGACCCCGCCGGTGTCGGCGCGCGTCGCCGAGTGGCCGGTACAGGACGAGACGCCGGCCCGGGACGACACACCGGCCCGACACGAGACTCCGGTACGGGACGACACTCCCGCCCGGGACGACACACCGGCCCGAGACGACACGCCGACACGGGACGACACGCCGGCACGGGACGAGAATCAGGGCCCGGACGCCGAGCGCGTTCCCGAGCCGGAACGGCCACTCGACCCCGAGCCCGCGCCACGGCACGAACCCGAGCCCGTGGCGGCCCTCGCCCCCGAGCCGGAGCCACGCCCCGAACCCGCACGGAGCCTCGACCGCGAACCAGAGCCCTACCCGCAGCCCGATCCGGAGCCCGAGCCCGAACCGCGGTACGAGCCCGAGCCCCAGCCCGAGCCCGAGCCCGGGCCGTTGAAGCGGCCCGTCCGCTGGGGGGATCGGGTCAAGCCGGCCGACGTCCTGGTCCACCCCCGCCCCGGTGACGAGGGCCACGACAAGGACGCCGACACCCAGCCGCACCCGATCGTCGAGGACGACACCCCGGACCCCGGCCACGGCCCCGAGGCCGCCGACGACGGCGAGGGCCGCCGGCCGCGCGGGTCCGGCGACGAGATGGAGGACACCGCCCCGCACCCGGTGATCCACGACGACACCCCGGCCCCCTCAGGACGCCTCCGCAGCACCCCACGCCCGCCGGAGGGCTGAGGAGAGCCCACCCGGGCGGAACCCGCCGTCTGGAACGCGCGGAAGGCCCGCCCAGGGGCGATGCCCCGGGCGGGCCTTCCGTGTATCCGTGCGCCGGCGGTCGCCGGCCGGACGCGGGTGCCGTGCCGTGGCTGCGTCACCAGCCGGTGACGTGCCGTGGCCCGGTCAGCGTCAGACTCTGGTGCCGCGTCGCAGGCCGGCCACCAGGCCGACACCGACGATCGCGAGCACCACCTGCATCACCAGCTCGATCCAGTCGATGCCGGGCGTCGTCTGGACGCCCAGCACCTGCGCGAGCAGCGTGCCCAGAAGGGCGGCCACGATGCCGACGACGATCGTGAGGATCCACCCGATGGCCTGCCTACCGGGCAGCAGCAGGCGACCGATTGCGCCAATGACGGCGCCAATCACGATGGCGCCAAGGATGGATTCGATGGTCATGGTATGAAACCTCCCCGTGAGGGTGAGCGGTTCATCCTCACGAGAGGTGGCTACCCGATCTACGGCGATTATGCGCCGATTTGACGAAGGCGCAGGTCACGTCGTAGTTCGTCCGGTACGGCCCCCGCCGCGTCCCATGCCCATGCGGGTCACGAGCAGCACGCCGAGGACGGCCAGCGCGAGCTGGAGTATGTGCTCGATCCAGTCGATGCCTCTCGTGTCGGCCCAGCCGAACGCGTGCGCGATCAGTGTGCCGATCAAGGCGGCCACGATGCCGACGATGAGGGTCAAACCGATGGACATGTTCTGCCTGCCGGGCACCAGCAACCGGGCCAGCGCACCGACGATGGCGCCGATGACTACTGCGCTAACAATCGCGCCGATCATGTGCAGCTCCCCCCGAGACGTTCACATGTCAAGGGGACACCTACCCTCTGAACAGGCAAATCACGCATAAGAAGGCGGCGGTCCGTACCGCGCCAGTGACGAACCGCCGCCTCCGAACTCGGCGGGCGGTCGACGCCACGCCGGGACACGCTCGCGCGTCCCTACGTAAGACGCCGTCTCACCGGGAAAGGTTGACGACCAGCGCCGTGGCGATGGCCGCGACGCCCTCTCCGCGCCCGGTCAGGCCCAGGCCGTCGGTGGTGGTGGCGGAGACGCTCACCGGCGCGCCCACGGCCGCGCTGAGCGCCTTCTCGGCCTCCTCGCGGCGCGGCGCCAGCTTGGGCCGGTTGCCGACCACCTGGACGGCCACGTTGCCGATCTCGTAGCCCGCGGCGCGCACCTGGCGCGCCGTCTCTTCGAGCAGGGCGGCACCCGTGGCCCCCGCCCAGCGGGGGTCGGAGGTGCCGAACAGCCGGCCCAGGTCGCCCAGGCCGGCCGCCGACAGCAACGCGTCGCAGGCCGCGTGGGCGGCCGCGTCGCCGTCGGAGTGGCCTTCGAGGCCGACCTCACCCGGCCAGTGCAGCCCGGCGAGGTTGAGCTCGCGCCCCGAGTCGCTCGATGCGAACGGGTGGACGTCGACGCCGACGCCCACCCGCGGAAGATTCGTGTTCAGGAGTTGAGAACCTCGTCGAGCAGGGCCTCAGCCTTGTCCTCATTGGTCTTCTCGGCCAGGGCCAGCTCGCTGACCAGGATCTGGCGCGCCTTGGCGAGCATGCGCTTCTCGCCTGCGGACAGGCCGCGCTCGCGGTCCCTCCGCCACAGGTCCCGAACCACCTCGGCGACCTTGTTCACGTCGCCGGAGGCGAGCTTCTCGAGATTGGCCTTGTAGCGACGAGACCAGTTGGTCGGCTCCTCGGTGTGCGGCATCCGAAGGACATCGAAAACCCGCTCAAGGCCTTCCTGACCGACAACATCGCGCACGCCGACGAGTTCTGCGTTTTCGGCTGGCACCTGGACGGTAAGGTCGCCCTTGTCGACCTTGAGCACCAGGTAGGTCTTTTCCTCACCCTTGATGGATCGCTTCGTGATTGCTTCGATCCGAGCAGCCCCATGGTGGGGGTAGACGACAGTGTCGCCGACCTGGAAAGTCATGTGACAAGTACCCCTTCCGCTGTACTCCAGGGTACCACGCATCCACAGCCTCCCGGAACAGTGAAATCCTCATAACTGCAGGTCAAAGCCGCATATTGGGGCTTGACAAGCGCTCAACTCTATGAATCGCATTTCCGGACATAGCGAATGACCTGCAGGGGTGCGGATATGACCATGCATTGGGGTGGATATGGTGGGCGCTGCACATCACGCACGCGCGACACCTGCGCAGAACCAAGGAGAACCCGCCCGTGACCAGCCGTCGCTGGAATGTCGTAGCCGCCGCGTTCTTGGCAGCCCCCGTGCTCGCCGGCTGCGCGGCTGGATTCGACGCCACCACCAACAAGCCGTACGCGCCCGCCGAGGGGCAAGTCCTGATCGCCAAGGGTCAGTACGGCCACCAGAGCGGCATTCACATCCCGCAGGCGTTCATCCTGGGCCCCGACTCCGGCGCCCAGCTCCCCTGGCGTGGCTCGGCCCCCGTCTACCTGAACATCCTCAACACCGCCGCCGCCCCCGACACGCTCACCGCGGTCTCGGCCGGCGACATGGGCACCGTGAAGATCACGGCCCCGATCCAGCTCCCCAGCAACCAGCTGGTGAACACCGGCAAGCCCAGCCCGCAGATCATGATCGAGGCGATCCCCAAGAGCCTCAGGGGCGGCGAGACCATCAAGCTGGACCTCCAGTTCGCCAACGCCGGCCAGATCTCGATGAACGTGCCCGTGGTCACCCGCAGCCGCGAGTACAAGGACTACCCGCCGGCTCCGGGCGCCACCGCGGCCCCCACGCCCAGCCCGACGCCCTCCGCCACCGCGGAAGAGGCCCACTGAGGGCCCTGAGACGCCCGTACGGCCCCCGGGAGCCCGACCGGCCTCTCCCGGGGCCCGAGCCGCCCGAAAAGCCTCGTCAAGGGGCCTGTGAGGCCGGCGAACCGAGACCCATGACGAAACCCCGGTGCCACGTGGCACCGGGGTTTCGCGCGTTCCGGGACCGTCACTCCTCGACGGCGTCGAACTTGTAGCCCAGGCCGCGCACGGTCAGGATGCAGCGCGGGTTCGACGGGTCCGACTCGATCTTGGCCCGCAGGCGCTTGACGTGCACGTCGAGCGTCTTGGTGTCGCCCACGTAGTCGGCGCCCCAGACGCGGTCGATGAGCTGCCCCCGGGTCAGCACCCGCCCGGCGTTGCGCAGCAGCACCTCCAGCAGCTCGAACTCCTTCAGCGGCAGCTGCACCGGCTCGCCCCGCACGGCGACGACGTGGCGGTCGACGTCCATGCGCACCGGCCCGACGGCCAGCACGGCCGTCTCCAGCTCCTCCACGACGTCGCCCTGGCGGCGCAGGACCGCGCGGATGCGGGCGACCAGCTCGCGCGAGGAGAACGGCTTGGTGACGTAGTCGTCGGCCCCCAGCTCCAGGCCCACGACCTTGTCGATCTCGCTGTCCTTGGCCGTCAGCATGATGACCGGCACCTTGGAGCGCTGCCTGAGCGAGCGGCACACCTCCGTGCCCGGCAGGCCGGGCAGCATCAAATCGAGCAGCACCAGGTCGGCGCCGTTGCGGTCGAAGGTCTCCAGCGCCTCGGGCCCGGTCGCCGCGACCGACACCTCGAAGCCCTCCTTGCGCAGCATGTAGGACAGGGCGTCGGAGAAGGACTCCTCGTCCTCGACGACGAGAACACGAGTCATTTGGCTGCCTCCAGGGGAATCGAGGGTGGTACTGCCACCGCCGTCCCGCCGAAGGCGGGCAGGCGGAGGGTGAACGTGGAGCCGGACCCTTCCTTGCTCCACACGGACACCTCGCCGGCGTGCGCGGCGGCGACGTGCTTGACGATGGCCAGGCCCAGCCCGGTGCCGCCGGTGGCGCGCGAGCGGGCGGCGTCGACGCGGAAGAAGCGCTCGAAGATGCGCTCCAGCGCCTCCTCCGGGATGCCGATGCCCTGGTCACTGACGCTGATCTCGACGGAGTCGCCCGCGGGCCGCACGCTGACGACGACCCTCGTGTGCTCGGGACTGTAGGCGACGGCGTTGTCGATCAGATTGCGCAGGGCGGTGACGAGCAGCTCGTCGTCACCCCAGATGCGCAGGCCCTCGGTTCCTCCGGTGACGAGCGTGATGTCCTTGGCGGAGGCCCTGGTGTTGCAGTGGTCGATGGCGTCTTGGACGGCTTCGTCGATGGAGACCTGACCGGGCGTCGGGATGGGCTCGGCGCCCTGGATCCGGCTGAGCGTGATCAGGTCCTGGATGAGGTAGTTGAGCCGGGCGGCCTCGAGCTGCATGCGCCCGGCGAAGCGGCTGACCGCCTCGGGGTCGTCGGCGGCGTCCTGGATGGTCTCGGCCAGCAGGCTCATGGCGCCCACCGGGGTCTTCAGCTCGTGGCTGACGTTGGCGACGAAGTCGCGGCGCACGGCCTCGACCCGCCGCCGCTCGGTCTGGTCCTCCGCCAGCACCAGCACCTGGCCGTAGGAGCCGAGCGGCGCCACGCGCACGGCGAAGTTGGTGGTCTCCTGACCGAACTTGTGCCCGGCGACGTCGATCTCGCTCTCGCGGATCTCGCCGTCGCGGCGCACCTGCCGCGCCAGCGCGAGCAGCTCCGCGGCCATCAGGCGGTCGCCCTTGACCAGCCCGAACGCCCGCGCGGCCGAGCTGGCGCGCAGGACGCGGTCGTGGGCGTCCAGGACCACCGCGGACGAGGGCAGCACGGCCAGCACGGACGCGACGCCCTGGGGCAGCGCGGCGCCGGTCTCCACTCCGTCCGTCGCGGCGGCGCGGTTGGGGGCCTCGATCTGGTTTCGGTAGAACAGGACCGCCAGCGCGCCCACCACGAACCCGGCCAGGGCCGCGAAGCTCATGGCCATCTCACTCATGCCTCCGATGGTAGGTGGCGTTTTCGCAGGGACAGACCCCCTCATCAGGGGATGAACGACCCTTTCCTGGAAAGTTCATCTCGCTGTAGGGGTTCGTTCATCGACCGGCACGTACGGTGACGACATGCGCGACGCGTACCATGAAGAACTTGATTCGCTGACCGACAAGCTGGTCGAAATGACCCGTCTGGTCCGCTCGGCCATTTCCCGTGCCACCACGGCCCTCCTCGACGCCGACCTGCAGCTCGCCGAGAGTGTCATTTCCCGGGACGAGGAAGTGAACGCGACGTTCGCCGACATCGAGACGTCGATCTTCGAGCTGATGGCCAGGCAGCAGCCGGTCGCGGTGGACCTGAGGATGGTCATCACGGCGCTGCGCATGGGCACCGATCTTGAGCGGATGGGAGACCTGGCCGTGCACGTGGCCAAGGTCGCCCGCCTGCGGCACCCCGACTCGGCGATCCCGCCCCAGCTGCGCGGCACGATCCTGGAGATGGGCCAGATCGCGGAGAACCTGGTCACCAAGGCCGGGAGCTGCGTGGCCTCGCGGGACGTGGAGTCGGCGATGGAGCTGGAGCAGGACGACGACGCGATGGACCGACTGCACCGGAAGCTCTTCCGGAGCATCCTGCACAAGGACTGGCAGCACGGAGTGGAGCCGGCTATCGACATCACCTTGGTGGGGCGGTATTACGAGCGGTACGCGGATCACGCGGTACGGGTCGCCCAGGACGTCGTCTACCTGGTCACGGGCACCCGCCCGAGCTGACTCGGACCGCCCGAGCTGACGTGGACCGCCCAAGCTAACAGGCGGCGAAGCCGCGGGTGCGGGGTTCCCGGCGATGGGTCCGGCCGGGAACCCGTTCCGCACGATCGGAGCCGGCCCCCGTTCCAGGACCGGCCCCCGTTCCAGGACCGGCCTCGTTGCAGGACCGGCCCCCGTTGCAGGACCGGCTCTCGTTCCGCGCGATCGCGGGCGGGCGCGGCGTATCGTCGGTCGGGAGCGGCGCGGACGGCCGCGCGCGGCGCCGGCGGCGGAGGAGGACCGATGTCCGACGGGCAGGACCTGACCACCGGCCGGTGCTATGTCTGCAAACGCACCTTCACCTTCGACCCGAAACAGGTGGAGACGGTGCTCATAGACCCGGAGACCAGGCTTCCGCCGGGTTTCTCCGTCCTGGGCACGCTTCGTCCGGCCGGCCCGGAAGCGGTGGGACGCTCCGCGGACGAGCCCATCTGTCCCGAGTGCGTCGACAGGACCAGGCGGCTCTGGGAGACGCACAACCCCCCGCCACCCCGCTGGGAGAGCTGGCCGCCCGCCGGCGACTGACCGGGGCACCACTCTGAAGCCTTTTCGGCCGACCGCCGACCGCTGATCGGCGATCGGCGATCGGGTCGGCCGCCGGTCAGCGACCCTGGTTGGCCACGGCCTCGATGGCGGCCTTGGCGGTCTCCGGGTCGAGGTAGCGGCCGCCGCGGACGGTCGGCCGGTAGTCGGCGTCGAGCTCGTACAGCAGCGGGATGCCCGTCGGGATGTTGAGCCCGGCGATCTCCTCGTCGCCGATGCCGTCGAGGTGCTTGACCAGGGCGCGCAGGGAGTTGCCGTGGGCGGCCACCAGGACCGTGCGGCCGGCCGCGAGGTCGGGGACGATCTCGTCGTACCAGTAGGGGAGCATGCGCTCCACCACGTCCTTCAGACACTCCGTGCGGGGCATCAGCTCCGGCGGCAGCAGCGCGTAGCGGGCGTCGCCGGCCTGGGAGTATTCGTCGCCGTCGGCGATGGGGGGCGGGGGCACGTCGTAGGAGCGGCGCCACAGCATGAACTGCTCCTCGCCGAACTCCTCCCGCGTCTGGGCCTTGTTCTTGCCCTGGAGCGCGCCGTAGTGGCGCTCGTTGAGCCGCCAGCTCCGTTTGACCGGCAGCCAGAGCAGGTCGGCCTCCGCCAGCGCGAGCTGGGCCGTCTGGATGGCCCTGGTCAGCAGGCTGGTGTGGACGACGTCCGGGCGCAGCCCGGCCTCCTGGAGCAGCCTGCCGCCGCGGCGGGCCTCTTCCTCGCCCTTGGCAGAAAGGCTCACGTCCACCCAGCCGGTGAACAGGCCCTTCGCGTTCCAGTCACTCTCGCCGTGCCTAAGCAGCACCAAAGTCGCCATGCGGCCAATCCTATGGGCCGGGCATCACCGCCGGTTCAGGCACGGTCGGGGTCGGCGAAACGGGCGAAGGCCCGCAGGTTGGCCAGGGATTCGCCGCGCTTGGCGCGCCACTCCCACTCCCGCCTGATCGAGGAGGCGAAGCCCAGCTCCAGCGCCCGGTCGAACCACTCGTCGGAGTACGTCAGCACGCAGCCGAGCAGGCGGTCGATCTCCTCCTCCGTCACGGCGGCGAGGGGCAGGCGGCCGACCAGGTAGACGTCGCCGACGGGGTCGAGGGAGAAGTGCACGCCGTACATGCTGCCGTTCTTACCGAGCAGCCAGCGGTGGAACTCCGTGTGGTTCTCGTCCGGCCGGCGGCAGAAGAACGCCTCGACGTGCAGCACCCGCTCGCCCACGATGAGCCAGGTCATGGTGGCGAGCTTGTGCTGGCCGGGCAGTTTCACCAGGAACGCCCCGGGCCGCGGCTCGTCGTAAGTGACGTCCGCGGCCTTGAGCGCGGCTTCGACGACATCGCGCATGCCGACCAGGATAGGCCCGCCGCCAGAACAAAGTACGGGTCAGAAGGACGAGACGGCCACCGGGACCTTGTGCAGGTTCGCCAGGGCGGCGGCGTAGACGTCCATGAGCCGGGCGGCCGTGGCCTGCCAGCCGAAGGCGGCCGCGTGCGCGCGGGCGCCCCGGGAGAGCTGGTCGCGCCAGGCGGGCTCGGTGACGAAGCGGCGCAGCGCCCGCGCCCAGTCGGCCGGGTCGTGGCCGTCGACGAGCACGCCGGAGGCGCCGTCGCGGACGGCCGTGCGCAGGCCCCCGACGGCGGCGGCGGCCACGGGCGTGGCGCACGCCTGCGACTCCAGCGCCACCAGGCCGAACGACTCGCTGTAGGAGGGCACGACGGTGACCGAGGCGGCGCGGTACCAGTCGGCCAGCTCCGCCTGGGCGGCCGGGGGGACGAGGCGGACGACGTCGGAGATGCCCAGCTCCGTGGCGAGGTCGGTGAGGAAGGAGGGGCGGGCCAGGCCGTTGCCCGAGGGGCCGCCCACGCAGGCGACCACCAGGCGGGAGCGGAGCGAGGGGTCGTCGATGAGCATCCTGGAGGCGGCGCGGAGCAGCACGTCGGGGGCCTTGAGCGGCTGGATGCGGCCGACGAAGAGCAGGACGTGGGCGTCCTGGGGCAGGCCGAGGCGGCGGCGGGCGGCGCCCTGCGAGGCGGGCTGGAAGACGGTGAGGTTGACGCCGGGGTTCACGACGGCGACGCGCTGCTCGGCGGCGCCGTACAGGTCGATCAGCTCGCGGGCCTCGTCGGCGGTGTTGGCCACCAGGCGGTCGGCGATGCCGACGACCTGCTGCTCGCCGACCACGCGGGCCTGGGGCTCGGGCTTGTCGCCCGCGGCGAGCAGGAGGTTCTTGACCTTGGCCATGGTGTGCATGGTGTGAACGAGGGGCACGCCCCAGCGTTCCTTGGCCAGCCAGCCGACCTGGCCGGACAGCCAGTAGTGAGAGTGGATGAGGTCGTAGCGGCCGGGGTCGTACATGGCCTCGGTGCGCAGGACCTCCGACAGGAAGGCGCAGAGCTGGGCGGGCAGGTCGGCGCGGTCCATCTCCTCGTACGGGCCCGCCGTGAGGTGCCGGACGAGCACGCCCGGCGCGAGTTCGGCCACGGGCGGCAGGTCGCGGGCGGTGGCCCGGGTGAAGATCTCCACCTCCACGCCGAGCTGCGCCAGCCGCTTGGCCGACTCGACGATGTACACGTTCATGCCGCCGGCGTCGCCCGTCCCGGGCTGGTCCAGCGGCGATGTGTGCATGCTGATGGTCGCGACCCGGCTGACCCGTCGTCGCCTCACTCGACACCACCTCCAGACGGAGTACAACCGTCCCGTATTTTTCGACATTCCCGACAGACGGTCACAACTAGGAGTACAAGTCGGCTCTCTAGGATGGGGAGCATGCGGAAGACGGCTGTGGTGACCGGTGCGAGCAGCGGGATCGGAGAGGCGACCGCGCGGCGGCTCGCCGCCGAGGGATACGACGTGGTGGCGGGGGCCCGGCGCCGCGACCGGCTGGACAAGCTGGCCGCGGAGTCGCCCTCGATCAGGCCGGTGACGCTCGATGTGACCTCGCAGGAGTCGGTGGACGCGCTGGCCGCCTCGCTGGAGCGCTGTGACGTGCTGGTCAACAACGCCGGCGGGGCGTTCGGCCTGGATCCGGTGGCCGACGCGCGGTTGGATGACTGGCAGCGCATGTACGACGTGAACGTGCTCGGCTCCCTACGCATGACCCAGGCGCTGATCCCCAAACTCGTCGCCTCCGGGGACGGCGTGCTGGTGATGCTCACCTCCACGGCCGGGCACGGCGCGTACGAGGGCGGGGGCGGCTACGTCGCGGCCAAGCACGCCCAGCGGACCATGGCCGAGACCCTGCGCCTGGAGCTGGTCGGGCAGCCGGTGCGGATCGTCGAGATCGCGCCCGGCATGGTGCGCTCCGAGGGGTTCGCGCTCACCCGGTTCGGCGGCGACGAGGAGGCCGCGGCCCGCGTGTACGCGGGCGTGCCCGACCCGCTGACCTCCGACGACGTGGCCGACGCGATCGCCTGGTCGGTGACCCGCCCGGCCCACGTGAACATCGACCGCCTGGTCATCCGCCCCCGTGCCCAGGCCGCCCAGCACAAGGTGCACCGCGTCAGTGACTGAGCCCGGTGCGCCGGGAGGCTCTGGAGGCCGGCCCGTGGACGCGCCGGCCCCGGCGACCGGCCGGGGGGCGGGCCGTGGCTAGGCCGGTCGGGACGATCACCCGGGGCACGACCGGTCACAACCGGTTGCGGCGCTGCGACCGCTGGGTGGCGGCGGTGCACGGGCCGCTGCTGCGCTCGGCGGCGCGCCCGCTGGTCGTGGACCTCGGCTACGGGGCCTCGCACACCACGACGCTGGAGCTGTTCACGCGGCTGCGCCGGGTGGTCCCCGAGGTCGAGGTGGTGGGGATCGAGATCGATCCGGCCAGGGTGGCGGTGGCGAAGCCGTACGAGCGGGAGGGGCTGAGCTTCCGGCTGGGCGGCTTCGAGCTGCCCGTCCCGCGCCCGCCGGCGCTGGTGCGGGCCTTCAACGTGCTGCGCCAGTACGGCGAGGACGAGGCGTGGCGGTACTGGGACGCGCTCAGGGAGCGGCTGGCCCCGGGCGGCGTGCTGGTCGAGGGCACCTGCTCGGAGACCGGGCGGCGGGCGGTCTGGGTGGGGCTGTCGCCGGAGGGGCCGGAGACGATCACGTTCTCGGCCCGGTTCGACGCCTTCGAACGGCCTTCCGACCTGGCCGACCGGCTTCCCAAGACGCTCATCCACCGGAACGTGCCGGGTGAGCGGATCCATGCGTTCCTGAGCGACTTCGACCGGGCCTGGGCGGTCAGCGCGCCGTACGGGGCGCACGGGCGGCGGCAGCGGTGGCTGGCCGCGATCCGGGTGCTCTCCGCGTCCTGGCCGGTCCCGGCGCGTCCGCCGCTGGGGGGTCCGGCCCGGTGGCGGCTCGGCGAGCTGACGCTGCCGTGGCAGGCCGTCGATCCCCGGTAAATGGTCTATTTCGCACACGAGATCTCCGGTATATGGTCGCGGTGCGGTCCAACTCGTTCAAGTTCGGTCGCAACCTGTCGGGGGAAGTCAGGCACGATCCTCGTCAAGGAGAGCCGGGATGAAGAGATTCTCAGGCTGGGCCCGCCGCCTCGTCGCGGTGGCGGTCCTCTCAGGAGCCGTCGTCGCCTTACCCGTGCAGGAGGCGCTCGCCGCGCCCCCGCTCACCACCCCATGGACCGCCGAGGTGACCCCGGGCAACGCGTTGCCGGAGTATCCGCGGCCCCAGCTCGTACGTCCCGAGTGGCAGAACCTCAACGGCCTGTGGCAGTTCGCCGCGACCGGCTCCATCACCACGCCGCCCACCGGGCAGGACCTGGCCGGGCAGGTGCTCGTGCCGTACCCGATCGAGTCGGGACTGTCGCGCGTCCAGCGGCACGAGGACCGCATGTGGTACCGCAGGACCTTCACCGTCCCGGACGCCTGGTCGGGGCGGCGCGTGCGGCTCAACTTCGGCGCGGTGAGCTGGGAGGCCCGCGTCTGGGTGAACGGCGTCCTGGTCGGCGCCCACACCGGCGCCTACGACCCCTTCTCCTTCGACGTCACCGGCGCGCTGCGCGCCGGCCAGAACGAGCTGATCGTCGGCGTGTACGCCCCGGTCGACGCCACCGGAGCGCCCATCGGCAAGCAGCGCCGCTCGCCCGGCGGCATCTTCTACACCGCGCACTCCGGCATCTGGCAGACCGTGTGGATGGAGCCGGTCAACGCGGCGAGCGTCACCCGCCTGGACACCGTGCCGGACGTCGCCGCCGGGCAGCTCGACCTGGTCGTGCACGCGGCCGGGGCCTCGGGACAGCAGGTGAGGGCCGAGGTCATGACCGGCGGGACCGTGGTCGGCACCGCGACCGGCGCGATCGGCGCGCACCTGCGCGTCCCGGTGCCGAACGCCCGGCTGTGGACGCCGGACGACCCCTTCCTGTACGACCTCAGGGTCACGCTCACCGGCGCCGGCGGGGGCGACGTCGTGACCGGATACTTCGGGATGAGGTCGGTGGGCAAGGCCATGGTCGGCGGCGTGCTCCGCCCGACGCTGAACGGCCGGTTCGTCTACCAGCTCGGCACCCTCGACCAGGGCTACTGGCCCGACGGCATCTCCACCGCCCCCACCGACGCCGCCCTCCGCTTCGACCTGGAGCAGCAGAAGGCGCTCGGCTTCAACACCGTGCGCAAGCACGTCAAGGTCGAGCCCGCCCGCTGGTACTACTGGGCCGACCGGCTCGGCCTGATGGTCTGGCAGGACATGCCGTCGATGCGCACCGGCGTCAGCCCGTCGGCCGCCGACCGGGCCAACTTCGAGAGCGAGCTGCGCCGCATGGTCGACCACCTGCGCGGGATCACCTCGATCGTGCAGTGGGTGCCGTTCAACGAGGGCTGGGGCGAGTACGACCCGGCCCGCATCGCCGACCTGGTCAAGAGCTGGGACCCCAGCCGCCTGGTGAACAACAACTCCGGCTCCAACTGCTGCGGCTTCGACGGCGGCAACGGCGACGTCATCGACGACCACATCTATGTCGGCCCCGGCACGCCGCAGCGGCCCAGCGCGAGCAGGGTGGCCGTGCTGGGCGAGTTCGGCGGGCTCGGCCTGTTCAGCCCCGGTCACCAGTGGCCGGGCACCGGCTTCGCGTACGAGATGACCGCGAGCGCGGCGGCGCTGACCGGCCGCTACGTCTCGGTCAACGAGCAGCTCAAGCCGCTCATCGTGGACAACGGCCTGTCCGCCTCCATCTACACCCAGCCCACCGACGTCGAGAACGAGGTCAACGGCCTGTGGACGTACGACCGGCGGGTGCTCAAGGTGGACGCCGCGCGGGTGCGGGCCGTCAACCGCTCGGTGATCCAGTCCGCCACCGGCCTGACGGCGGACGGCCTCGTCTCGCTGCGCGTCACCACGCCGGGGTTCACCGACCGCTTCCTGCGCCACCGGGACGGGCCGGCCCGCACCGACGTGGTCACCGCCGGCGCAGCCGACGGCCTCAAGCTGGACGCCACCTTCCGGGCGCGGCCCGGCCTGGCCGACCCCGCCTGCTTCTCCTTCGAGTCGCGCAACTTCCCCGGCCACTACCTGCGGCACTCCGGCTTCCGCGTACGCCACGACGCCCGCGACGGCTCGGCCCCATTCGACCGGGACGCGACCTTCTGCGCCCGGCCGCCGCAGGCGGGCACCGGCGTGTCGCTGGAGTCGCTGAACCTGCCCGGCCACTACCTGCGCCACTTCGCCGAGGCCGTCTACGTCGCCCGCAGCGGCGGCCCCAACGCCTGGGACACCGCCGCGTCGTTCGCCGCCGACGTCACCTGGCTGCCGGACACGCCGTGGTGGCGCAGCGGCGCCGACCTGACCGTGGGAGCGGCCCAGTCGCTGCGCGTCACCACGCCGGGGTTCACCGACCGGTACCTGCGCCACCAGGACGGGCTGGCCCGCACCGACGTGGTCACCGCCGCCGGCTCGGCGCCGCTCAAGCAGGACGCCACGTTCTACGTGCGGCGGGGGCTGGCCGAGGGGAGCTGTTACTCCTTCGAGTCGCGCAACTTCCCCGGGCACTACCTGCGGCACGCGGACTTCCGGGTGCGCAAGGACGCGCGCGACGGGTCCGCCCTGTTCGACCGGGACGCCACGTTCTGCGCCCAGCCGGCGCGGGCCGGGGGGACGGGGGTGACGCTGGCCTCGTACAACATCGCCGGGCACGCCGTCAGGCACTACGCCGAGGAGGTGCACATCGCGGTGCCGGGCGGGTCGCACGCCTTCGACTCGCCGGTGAGCTACGACCAGGACGTCACCTGGGCGGTCGGGCCACCGTGGGCGCCCTGACCTGACCCGGAGGCGCGCCTCACAGGCTCCCGAGGCTTGTGACGGCGCGCCTCGTGCGCGCTCACGCAGGTCAGAGCCGGGCCTCGAAGACGGCGTACGCGGCCGCGTCGAACAGCACGAACCGCACCTCCTCCACGGCGGTGTCCGCCTGCCGGACCGTCTCCAGGGCGATGCCGGCGGCGTCGTCCATCGGCCAGCCGTAGATGCCGGTCGAGATGGCGGGGAAGGCCACCGAGGCGGCGCCCAGCGAGTCGGCCACCCGCAACGACTCCCGGTAGCAGGAGGCCAGCAGCTCCGAGCGGTCCTCGGAGGCGGAGTAGACGGGGCCGACCGTGTGGATGACCCACTTGGCGGGCAGCCGCCCCGCCGTGGTGGCCACCGCCTGGCCGGTCGGCAACCCCTTGCCGTAGTGGCCGGCGCGCAGCTTCCTGCACTCCTCCAGGATCTCGGGGCCGCCCCTGCGGTGGATCGCGCCGTCGACGCCACCGCCGCCCATCAGGGAGGAGTTGGCGGCGTTCACGATGGCGTCCGCGTGCTGCCCGGTGATGTCGCCTCGGACCAGGGTGAGCTTCATCCCCCCAGATTGTCAGCGTCGCGCCGGACTTTCAGCGACGCGCGGGGATCGACGCGCGGGGGGACAGCGACGAACCGGAGTGCCGGCGATGAGCTGGAGTATCGGCGATGGGCGGTCCCCGCAAGTGCCGGGACCGCCCATCAGGATCATCCGCCGGTCACGCAATGGGTGATGACGCTGACCCTGTCGCTCCTGCCGCTGTTGTTGCGGAACACCATCTGCCAGGATCTTCCGACGGCCTGGCTCTCGACGACGGAGGCGTTGACGTACGTCCCCACCCAGTCGTGACCGCCGCTGGTCGGGACGCTGCCCGCCGGGCAGGCTCCACCGGTCACCCGCACGGAGGCGTTGGCGGGAACCAGCGTCGCGGCTCCCCGCATCTGCATGAGCCGCAGTGTCGCCGCGGGTCCCGGCGGGCCTGCCGGCCCCCGATCGCCCTGGGCGCCCTGCGGTCCCGGCCTGCCCTGTGGCCCTGCGGGCCCCATCGGACCGGTGGCACCTCTCGGACCGGTGGCACCCCGAGCCCCGGCCGGCCCGGCGACACCCCGAGGGCCGGGAGGACCCGCAGGACCCCGCTCACCCCGAGGACCCGTCGCTCCCCGGGCACCCGCCGGACCGGTCTCACCGGGAGGACCGGCCGGACCCTCAGGACCTGTCTCGCCTCGGGGGCCCGCCGGACCGGTGGCGCCGGCACGGCCCGTCTGGCCCCGGGGTCCGGCGGGGCCTGTGGCGCCTCGCTCTCCTCGAGGGCCGGCGGGACCGGTGGCGCCGGCGGGACCGGTGTCGCCCCGGGGGCCTGCCGGACCGGTGGCTCCCGCGGGGCCTCGCTCTCCCCGAGGGCCGGTTGCCCCTTGGGGGCCCGCCGGCCCGGTCTCGCCGCGAGGGCCTGCCGGGCCGGCAGCGCCCGTCTCACCCCGGGGGCCGGTCGGACCGGTCGCGCCCGCCGGACCCCGTTCTCCGCGCGCTCCCGGTTGACCGGTGGCACCCGCGGGCCCCCGCTCACCCCGGGGACCCGCCGGGCCTGTGGCACCCGTCGGACCCGTGGCACCGGGATCTCCCTGCGGGCCCACAGGGCCGGTCTCGCCCCGTTGACCGGCCGGGCCGATCGGTCCCGCCGGGCCGGCCTCGCCCCTGGGACCCGCCGGCCCCCGGGCGCCCGCGGGGCCGGCCTCACCCCGGGGTCCCGCCGGACCGGTGGCGCCCATCGGACCCGCCGGGCCGACCTCACCACGCTGTCCCGCCTCGCCCCGCTCGCCTCTCGGCCCCGCCGGGCCGGTGGCGCCGATCGGGCCCGCCGGACCCGGGGCACCCGCCGGGCCGGCCTCACCACGGGGTCCCGCCGGGCCGGTGGCGCCCATCGGGCCCGCAGGACCCGGCTCACCACGCTGCCCCGCCTCGCCCCGCTCGCCTCTCGGCCCCGCCGGACCGGTGGCGCCGATCGGGCCCGCAGGACCCGCCTCACCACGAGGACCAGCCTCGCCCCTCTCACCCCGGGACCCCGCCGGACCGGTGGCGCCCACCGGACCCGCAGGACCCGGCTCACCACGCTGCCCCGCCTCGCCCCGCTCGCCTCTCGGCCCCGCCGGACCGGTGGCGCCCACCGGACCCGCAGGACCCGCCTCACCACGAGGACCCGCCGGGCCGACCTCACCACGGGAACCCGCCTCACCGCGCGGTCCCGCCGGACCCGCTTCACCACGGGGACCCGCCGGACCCGCTTCACCACGGGGACCCGCCGGGCCGGTGGCGCCCACCGGGCCCGCGGGCCCCGCCTCGCCACGGGGACCCGCCGCGCCCGTCTCGCCACGAGGACCCGCCGGACCGGCCTCTCCACGCGGACCGGCAGGACCGGCCTCGCCACGCGGACCCGCCGCACCGCGCTCTCCCCTGGGACCGGTCGCCCCCCGGGCACCCGCCGGACCCGTCTCGCCACGGGGACCAGCCGGCCCCACCTCGCCACGGGGACCGGCAGGACCGGCCTCTCCAGGCGGACCGGCAGGGCCGCCCTCGCCACGAGGACCCGCCGCACCACGCTCTCCCCTGGGACCGGTCCGGCCGGTGGGGCCCGCGGGACCTGCCGGCCCCGTCGCACCGCGCGGACCCGCGGGACCGGTGTCCCCGCGGGGGCCCGCCGGCCCGATCTCTCCACGCGGACCGGCGGGACCCGCCCCCCCACCCGGGCCCCCCCGACCCCGCTCTCCCCCGGGACCTTCCCCCCCCCCGGGCCCCCCCCGGCCCCCGCCGGCCCCGTCGCCCCGCGCGGCCCCGCCGGCCCGATCTCTCCACGCGGACCCGCCGGCCCGGTCTCTCCACGTGGACCGGCAGGACCGGCCTCGCCACCGCACCCCGGGAACCGGTCGCACCGCGGGCGCCCGCCGGGCCGGCGACACCCTGCGGACCCGGCAGACCCCGTTCCCCCCGGGGACCGGTCGCTCCCCGGGCGCCCGTCGCGCCCCTCGGACCGGCGACGCCCTGCGGACCTGTCAGGCCCCTTTCTCCTCGCGGGCCGGTCGCACCGCGCGGACCCGCCGCTCCCTGGGGACCCGCCGGGCCTCGTTCACCCCTGGGGCCCGCCGCGCCCCGAGGGCCGGTCGCGCCGCGCGGGCCTGTGACGCCCTGGGGGCCGGTGAGACCCCGTTCGCCTCTGGGGCCGGTCGCGCCCCGGGGACCGGTCGCGCCCCGAGGGCCCGTCGCACCGGTCTGTCCTCGTGGGCCGATGGGGCCCCGTTCTCCTCGCGGGCCCGCCGGACCCCTGGCACCCGCCGGGCCCCTCTCGCCCTGGGCTCCGTCGCGGCCGGGTACGCCTTGCGGGCCTCTCGGGCCCTGCGGTCCCGCCGGACCTCGTGGGCCCGTCTTCCCCGGTGGTCCGGCGGGTCCCCGTGGGCCCTGCGGCCCCGGTCTGCCGGGTTGTGCCGGGGCGGGGTCGGCGACGACCGCCGCCGAGCCGGCCAGGCTCGCCGAGGCCGGGCGATCGTCGTAGAGCCGGCGGCGCACCACGGCGTCCTGCCCGGCCGGTACGACCCGTCCGGCGGACGCCTCAAGGAAGACCTCGGATATCCGCCCCAACGACGCCGCCCGCGACGCTCTCGCCGCCGCCGCCTCTGGGGTGATGACCGCCAATGTCGAATGAAAGCCCGTAAGCCCTGCCGAAAGGACAAGAAAGCGCGTCAGCGCATTGAATTCCACGTCCGCCATGTTCACAAACGGTCAATAGCAGGACAACCCACAAGATCCACGTACATCTTCAAGAAGTACTCAAGAAAGACTCGAAAATCCGGCACTAAACCAAGGCCGAGCGCATCGCCCCTTTACCTCGCCCCGGCAAACACCCACAGAAACCATGGAAATCGACAAATCGGACCGTGACGGCCTGGCGACGGTCAGGAGTGGCGCCACCCGTTTGCCAGCTCGACGCTCTGTAGAGCTACCCTGAAGGACGTGAAGGGTCTCGGCGAGCTTGAACGCAGCATCATGGACATCCTCTGGGCGGAGAACACCGCACTGACCGCCCGCGAGGTCGGCAAGTTGATAGCCGACCGCGACCTGGCCCCCACCACGGTCATGACCGTTCTCGACCGCCTCACCCGCAAGGGCTTCCTGGAGCGCACCCGTGACGGGCGCGCCTGGCGGTACGAACCGGCGGAAAGCCGCGACGCGTACATCGCGGAGCTTATGCTGGAAGCCTTGGATCTGACGGGCGACCGCTCGGCCGCCCTGACCCGTTTCGCCCAGGCCGTGTCGGGCACCGAGGCGGAGATCCTGCGCAGAGCCCTTACGGAGCTGGAGGAAGAGTGATCACGGCAGCGGCGCTGGCAACGCTCGCCACGGCGTGCGCGGTCGGCTCCTGGCGTTTCACTAGAGCCGGCTGGACCTCACGCGCCCCCCGGCTGGCCATCATTCTCTGGCAGTCCCTCGGCGTGTCCTGGGGGCTGGCCACCACGGGCGCGATGCTCGCCTACGCCGTGCAGCCCTACGGCTCCGGCGTGCTGCACGGGCTGATCGCGTTCGCGCGCGGGGAGACGCCCGCGCAGGCGTGGGACCCGCTGCACGTCCTGGCCCTGATCGCGGGACTCACCGCGCTGGCCGTGCTGATCGCGGTGCTGCTCACCGCGGGCGTGCAGGCGCTGCGGGCCCGCCGCAGGCACCGCATGCTGCTGGCGCTGATCTCCCACGACGATCCCGGCGTGCCGGGCGTGCGGGTGCTGGCCCATCCCAGCGCCGCCGCCTACTGCGTGCCGGGGCTGCGCTCGCAGGTCGTGGTCAGCGAGGGCGCGCTCAAGCTGCTGTCGGAGGGCGAGCTGGACGCCGTGCTGGCGCACGAGGCCGCCCACGTACGCGAGCGCCACGACCTGGTGCTGCTGCCGTTCGCCGCGCTGCGCAGGGCGCTGCCCTGGTCCAAGGTGGTGGCCGACGCGCAGGCGCAGGTCGAGCTGCTGATCGAGATGGCCGCCGACGACCGGGCCCGCCGCTACTGCTCGCCGCGCAGGCTGGCCACGGCGCTGCTGCGGTTCGGCACGGCCGGGGCCATGCCGGCCCCGCACGGCATGATGGGCCTGGGCGCCCACAACGTCATGGCCAGGGTCGATCGCCTGATCAAGCCGGCCCCCGAGCTGGCCGCCACCGTGCGTTATGGCTTCGTCGCGCTTTCTGTGACTTTGCTCACCAGCGCCCCGATCCTGTGGGTTGTCCAGCTCTAACGCTTGCTGGTGTTAACCGTCGCGTTTGCAATTGCAAGCAACGCGCGGCAGACTGTGGGTATGGCACTACCCAAGGTCGGCTCGATCGGTGAATACATCCGTGAGCAGCGGCAGCAGGCGAAGATCTCGCTGCGCCAGCTCGCCGCGGCGGCGGGGGTCTCCAACCCCTACCTGAGCCAGATCGAGCGCGGGTTGCGCAAGCCCAGCGCGGAGATTCTCAACCAGATCGCCAAGGGTCTGCGCATCTCCTCGCAGGCGCTTTACGTGCAGGCGGGCCTCATCGAGGACCGCGAGCCGCCGAGCGATGTGATCACCGCGATCAGAGCCGACGACGCCCTCAGCGAACGGCAACGCCAGGTTCTGATCGACATTTATGAGTCGTTCCGCAAGGAGAAGCACGCCGAAGACGAGCAGACCTCCCAGAATGCTCGCCCCCGGCATGACTCCGGTTCGGACGACGAGCCGCTGCCCGAGGAGTTTCTCGCCGCTCTTGAGCCCTATGCGGCGTCCTCCGGCAACGGCAACGTCACCCAGGAAACCAAGGAAGGTTAACCCATGACGCTCGCCACCGAAGTCAAGAAGCTCACCGAGTCCAAGCCGTTCTACGCCGTCGCCGGCGTCGGCGACTTCGCCGTCGAGAAGCTGCGCGAGCTGCCCGAGCAGCTGCAGAAGCTGCAGTCGCGCCGCTACGAGCTGGCCAAGGACCTGCCCGCCAAGGCCCGCGAATACGCCGACAAGGCCGAGGGCATCGCCAGGGAGTTCCCCGACAAGGCTCGCGAGTACGCCGACCAGCTCACCCACAAGGCCACCGAGGTCTACGAGGACTTCGCCACCCGTGGCCGCAAGGTCGTGAGCAAGGCCAGCGGCACGGCCGCCCTGGAGCTCGAAGAGGTCTCGGAGGCCGCCGAGCCGGCCGTCGCCGAGCCCGTGGAGCCGGTCAAGAAGACCCGCTCCGCCAAGGCCCAGGCCTGATCCTCACCCGGGGCCCGTCTCCCAGCGGGAGGCGGGCCTTTTCCCTTTCACGGGGTGCCCGCGTGTCGGGGGCGCCTATTAGGCTGAAGCCGTTTGCATCGCGGCATCGTGCGGAGACGACAACATGAGCATGATCAACGGGGTTTTCAACCTCCTCTTCCTGGTGGTCGCCGTCGCCATCCTCGGCATGTCGATCTACGCGTTCGTGCACGCGCTGCGGGTGCACCCCAACGCGTTCATCTCGGCGGGCAAGCTGAAGAAGAACCTGTGGCTGCTGATCCTCGGGCTGGCCACGCTCTTCTCGGCCGCCGGCGCGTTGAGCTACTTCCAGGCTTTCATGGTGTTCGGCGGCGACCGCTTCATCGGCATCGGGCTCGGGCTGTTCTCGATCGCGGCGGTCATCGCGGCCACGATCTACATCGTCGACGTCAAGCCGGCGGTGAAGGGCATGGGCGGCGGCCGGGGCAGCAGCGGCCCCTACGGCCCCTGGTGATCGCGGCTCAGGCGACTCTTCCGCCGGCCAGGCGGCGATCCAGCTCTTCCGCCAGCCAGGCGGCGATGCTCTCGTGCCCGGCGAGCGTGGGGTGCACGCCGTCGGGCAGGGTCGTCCCGGCCGGCCACCTCTCGCGTAGCGGGTCCAGAAACGCCACCTCGCCCGCCCTGGCCGCCGCGGCGAGGGCGTCGCGCACGACGTACGCCTTCCTGGGCGGCTCGCCCAGCCAGATGGGGCCGACCATGACGGTCCGGGTGCGCGGCCAGTGCGCGCGCACCTGCGCCAGCAGCCGCGCCGCGGCCCGGCGCACGCGCGGCGCGCTCCAGCGCCGGTCGTTGTGCCCGCCCGAGATGACCAGCAGCTCGGGGGCCGGCCGCCAGGCCAGCTCCCTCTCGAACGAGCGCCGGAACGTGCGGCCCGCGCGGCCCTCGTTGCAGAAGCCGGTGCCGCCCGCGCCGGCGATGACCGGCTGCCGGCCGAGCAGCCGGGCGGCCTGCGCGGCGTAGGTCCGCCGGCGCGGCACCGGCCCCGACCCGACCGTGAAGCTGTCGCCCACGAACATCATCACCGGCGCCGCCGGCCGCGCGGGCGGCGCCTGCTCCGGCGTCTTCTGCGGCGCCGCGCAGGCCGGCAGCGCCAGCAGCGCGACGGCCGGCACGATCAGCTGCGTCAGGCCGCGCATGACCACCTCAGAGCACTAGGCTGCCGATATGAGCACGGATCTCCACGGGCGCACCCAACGACTGGAATTGTCCGACCAGACGCTACGCGACTTCGAGGCGGTCGTCCTGGACGCCACCCCCGAGGGGATCGTGCTGAGCAGGTCGGCATTCTATCCGGGCGGAGGCGGCCAGCCGGCGGATCACGGAGTTCTTATCTGGCAGGGCGTGGAGACCCGCATCGCCGGGGTGCGCAAGGGTGACGACCTCTACCTGATCCCGGCCGAGGGCGACCCGATCCCGCCGGTGGGCACGGTGGTCAGGGGCGCGGTGGCCGACGCGCGGCGCTCGGCCCTCATGCGCACCCACTCGGGCCTGCACGTGTTGTGCGGGGTGGTGTTCAGGGACTACGGCTGCCTGGTGACCGGCGGCAACATGGACGAGCTCAGCGCCCGCATGGACTTCAACCTGCCCGAGGTGCCGCCCGGCTTCAAGGAGGCCGTGGAAGACGCGTGCAACGCCGAGATCGCCGCCGACCGGCGCATCGACGTGCGGGTGCTGCCGCGCGCGGAGGCGTTCGCGATCCCCGACATCGTGCGCACGGCCACGAACCTGGTGCCCGAGACCGTCGAGGACGTGCGCATCGTCGACATCGTGGGCCTGGACACGCAGGCCGACGGCGGCACCCACGTGGCCTCGACCAAGCAGATCGGCCACATCAGGGTCGCCAAGATCGAGAGCAAGGGGCGCGGCTTCCGCCGCCTGCGCATCCAGATCTCCGACTAGCCGATCACCTTGGCCAGGCCGTCGAGCAGCGGGCCGAGCCCGAACTCGAAGAGCCGGTCGAGGTCCAGGTCGAACTCGCCCAGCTCCGCGAAGTGCCCGGCGAGGGCGGGGGTGGAGGTCGTGACGGCGCGCAAGAGCTCCTCCTGCCGGCCCATCCACTCCTCGTCGGTGACCCCGGTGGCGCCCCTGGCCCGCCGCTCCAGCTCGATGTGGGCGGCGATGCCCTGCACGTAGGCGTAGACGAGGATCTGGACGTACATCCTGGTCGGGGCGTCGAGGCCGGTCTCCTGCAGCGCCTCCATGACGAGCGCGGTGTGCGCGAGCAGCCCGGCCGACGGCAGCGGCCGGGTCAGCGGGGTGACGCCGGCCATCCAGGGGTGGGCGCGGTAGGCGGCCCACTGCAGCCGCGCCGAGGTCTCCAGCCTGGCCCGCCAGCCCGGTGGCGCCTCCTCGGGCAGCGGGAACTCGGCGATGGCGGCGTCGACCATGAGCATGACCAGGTTGTCCTTGCTCTCCACGTGGCGGTAGAGGGACATGGTGGCCACGCCGAGCCGGTCGGCGACCGCGCGCATGGTCAGCTCGGACAGCCCTTCGGCGTCGGCGATCTCGATGGCCGCCCGCACGATGCGCTCGCGCGCCAGGTCGTGGCCCGGCCCGGCCGGCCCCGGCCGCCGCGCGGCGCGGCCCTGGGCCACGACGGTGCCGACGCGCGGCTCCGCGACCACGACGCCCTCATGGGCCAGCAGCGTCAGCGCCTTGGCGGCGGTGGCCAGGGCGACGTTCCAGTCTCTGGCCAGTTGCCTGGTGGAGGGCACCCGCTCTCCCGGGCGGAGCCTGCCCTCGGCGATGCGCCGCTTGATGTCGGCGGCGATGCGGGCGTGCGGCGGGGCGGTCATCAAACCTCCTGTACTAGTACAGATCCTCCCACTATACCGTTGCCACCTGCTGTATGTACGCCATACATTCAGTTATGCGTACGACGTCAACACACAGGGAGCATGTCATGAAGAAGGTTCTCGTCTCCGGCGCCAGTGTCGGCGGCCCGGTCCTGGCCCACTGGCTGCGGCGGCACGGGTTCGAGGTCACGGTGGTCGAGCGGGCGCCCGCGCCGCGCAAGGGCGGGCAGGCCATCGACATCAGGGGCGCGGCGCTGACCGTGGCCGCCCGGATGGGCGTGCTGGACCGGATCAGGGAGCTGCGCACGACCATGCGCGGCATGTCGATGGTGGACAGCGCCGGCAACGAGCTGATGCGCGACGAGGAGGCCACGCTCAGCGGCGGCCGGTTCGACAGCCCGGACGTGGAGATCATGCGCGACGACCTCAACGCCGTGCTCATCGCGGCTAGCGAGGCCGAGTACGTCTACGACGACTCCATCGCGACCATCGGCGCGGACGGCGAGGTGACGTTCGAGAGCGGCCGGCACGGCCGCTACGACTACGTCATCGGCGCCGACGGCCTGCACTCCAACGTGCGCCGCCTGGTCTTCGGGCCCGAGCGGCAGTTCCTGCACCACCTCGGCACCTACGTGTCCATCTTCACCGCCCCCAACTTCGCCGGCCTGGACCACTGGCAGACCTGGTTCAACGAGGGCGAGGCCGGCGGCGCGGTCTTCAGCGACCGCGACACCAGCGTGATGCGGGTCAACCTCGGCTTCAGGTCAGAGGTGATCGACTACGACCATCGCGACCTCGGCCGGCAGCGGCGGCTCGTCGAGGAGCGTTGCGGCGGCGTCTGGGAGGCGCCCAGGCTGCTGGAGGCGATGTGGCAGGCCGACGACTTCTCCTTCGACTCCATGGCGCAGGTGAGGATGGAGCGCTGGTCGAAGGGGCGGGTGGCGCTCGTGGGCGACGCGGGTTACTGCGCGTCGCCGCTGTCCGGGCAGGGCACGAGCCTGGCGATCGTGGGGGCGTACGTGCTGGCCGAGGAGCTCGGCGCGGGCGGCGACGACCCCTTCGAGCGGTACGAGCGGCGCATGCGCCCCTTCGTCGCCGCCAACCAGGCGCTCGCCTTCGAGAACCCCGGACAGGGCGCCTCGCCGGAGAGCGTCCAGCGGGCGGCCACCGCCATCACACTGGACTGACCGGGACGAACCGATACGATTTTCCGCCATGGGTATCAGATCCACGATGGCCGCCCTGGGGGCCACCGCTGTGGCGTTGACCGCCGCCCCCGCCGCCCCCGCCGCCCTCGCGGCGGAGGCCGGGACGACGAACGAGGTGACGATGACCCTCGGCAAGGACGGCACGCTGCACGTGGTCGAGAAGATCAGCGGCGCGTCGGGAGAGCTCAAGCGCACCTTCATCACCCGGACGCGGCACGACGACGGCCACGACCGGCTCTACCGCGTCTCGAACGTCAAGGGCGGCACCCTCTCCGGTGACGTGCTCACCGTGACCGGCCAGACCGTCGAGTACGACGTGCAGGGCGCGGTCATGTCCACGGGCGGCGTCGAGGAGCTGCGCTGGTTCGCCGTCAACGGCTGGAACCAGCAGGTGGCCAAGGCCACGGTCAAGGTGACCGGCCCCGGCCAGGTGCAGAACCTGTCCTGCTTCGCCGGCGAGCTCACCTCCGCCATCGGCTGCACCTCGGCCACCATGGACCACGCCGCCACCGAGGCCGGCTTCGAGCAGGAGAACATCGCCCCCGGCCAGGCCCTCACCGTCGTCGTCGGATACCCGAAGGGCTCGAGCGCCGGCACGCCGATCCTGGACCGGCGCTTCTCGCTGGCGGCCGCGTTCACCCTCGACGCCGTCACCGGCGGCGCCCTGGCCGGCCTGCTGGTGCTGATGCTCGGCGGCGTGGCCCTGCTCTACTGGACGCGCGGCCGCGACGCCCGGGTCGCCGGCCACGAGTCCGGCCCGGTCGACGCGGTGCGCAACGGTCACTTCTCCCCGCCCGACGGGGTGCGGCCCGGCCAGATCGGCACGCTCGTGGACGAGCAGGCCGACGTCGTGGACGTGACCGCCACCATCGTGGACCTCGCGGTCCGCGGCTACCTGCGCATCGACGAGCAGCCCCGCCAGACCTACGACGCGCCCGACTGGATGCTGGTCAAGCTGCCGGCCGCGCCCGTCGAGGCGCTGCTGCCGTACGAGCGGGCGCTCTACGACGCCATCTTCGAGGGGCGGGACGCGGTGCTGCTGTCACATCTGTCCGGCTCCTTCGCCGCCCACCTGGGCAAGGTGCGCGACGCGCTCTACGCCGACGTGGTCAGGCAGGGCTGGTTCGCCCGCCGGCCCGACACCGAGCGCACCCGGTGGACCACGATCGGCGTCGTCCTCATCGGCGTGGGGCTGCTGGCCACGGTGGCGCTGGCCTGGTTCACCACGTACGGGCTGCTCGGCCTGGCCGTCGTCATCGCGGGCGGCGCGCTGGCCGTCGGCGGGCAGTACATGCCGGCCAAGACCGCCAGGGGCTCGGCGGCGCTGGCGCACACGATGGGCTTCCGGCAGTACCTGCTCTCGGGCGAGCTGGGCGACGTGCCCGAGCGGCAGCGGGTGGAGCTGTTCTCCCGCTACCTGCCGTACGCGGTGATCTTCGACGGGGTGGAGCACTGGTCGCGGGTGGTGGCCTCGGTCACGGGCAACGGCCACCAGGCCGACAACCTGTACTGGTATCACGGGCCGGCGGAGTGGGACCTGTCCAAGTTCGCCGGGTCGATGCGCACGTTCACCACGACGACCTCGGGCGCCATCTCGGCCACCCGTCAGTTCCGCTCCCTCTGACGCGCCCCTTTCACAGTGGGGCCCGGGGCTCCCGCCGGAGGGCTCAGCGCACCCGCAGCTCGCCGACGGGCCGGCCGCCGCCCAGCACCGCGGGGGCGCCCAGCTCGGCCAGCTCGGGCGCGTCCAGGCCGAGTGAGCGCAGCGCCGCGACGGTGACGGGCACGCGGGCGCGCTGGAAGCCGTCCTCGATCTTGACGGTGCCGGCGCGCCCGTCCTCGAACACGAACGCGTCGAACGCCTCCGCCCCCGCCTTCACCATCAGCCCCGGCAGCGCCCGCATGAGCTTGGCCTCGGGCCGGTCGGTGCCCGACGTCCACTCGGGGTGGGCGCGCATGGCGTCGAAGATCTTGCGTTCGTACGAGTCCTCCGACGACAGCGGGAACGCCCGGAACGCCTTGGTCACCCCGAGCATCGAGACGAAGAACAGCGGCGCGCCACACCCGTCCACGCCCGAGGCCGCCACCCGCTCCCCGGTCAGCTCCTCCACCGTCTCGCGGATCGCCCGCTGGAGCGGGTGCGCCGGCTCCAGGTACGTCGTCAGCGGCCAGTCGTTGGCCACGCAGGTGGCCAGCATCGCGGCGTGCTTGCCCGAGCAGTTCATGAACACCCGCCCGCGCTCCGTCACCGCCCGGTCGGCCGGATAGTCCTCCGGGCACAGCAGCGCCGACTCCTCCAGCCCCGCGCCCGCCAGGATCTTCCTGACGCCGTCCACGTGGAAGGGCTCGCCCGAGTGCGAGGCGCAGGCCAGCGCGAGCAGCTCACCCTCCAGCCGCAGGCCGCTGCGGAGCATGCCGAGGGCCTGCAGCGGCTTCATCGACGACCGTGGCGAGGCCGGCACGTGCACCGCGCCCCTGGTCTCGACCGGGCGTCCTTCGGCGTCCACGGTCAGCATGCGCGCGTGATGCGTGGACTCCACGAACCCGGACCGGACGACTTCCACAATCACCGACATTTCACTTCCTCCTTTTCTCCTGGTCCAGAATGGGGTCCCATGCGAGCAGTCGTACAGAGAGTCAGTTCGGCCTCCGTCGAGGTCGAGGGGCGCACGGTCGGGGCGATCAGCGAGCCCGGCCTGCTCGTCCTGGTCGGCGTCACCCACACCGACACGGCCGCCGAGGCCGCCAAGCTCGCCGCGAAGCTGTGGGGCCTGCGCATCCTGCACGGCGAGAAGTCCTGCTCCGACGTGTCCGCGCCGCTGCTGGTGATCAGCCAGTTCACCCTGTACGGCGACGCGCGCAAGGGCCGCCGGCCCACCTGGCAGGCCGCCGCCCCTGGCCCGGTCGCAGAGCCGCTGGTCGAGGCCGTGGTGGCCGAGCTGAGGGCGCTGGGCGCGCACGTCGAGACGGGCGTCTTCGGGGCCGACATGAAGGTGTCGCTGGTCAACGACGGCCCCATCACCCTCGTCCTGGAGACCTGACCCGCCCCGACCGATGAGCGCGCCGCCCGGACGAGTGACCGGGCGGCTCTTCCTCGGGGCCGGTGGAGGCTAGCGGATGCGGCGGCGGAGCGACGGGTCGATGGTGACGTTGCGGCCCGCGTCCGGCGGCACGACGATCTCCTGGGCGGCGGCCACCCCGCCGGCCAGCAGCGGCGCGTCCACCGGCACCGTACGCTTGATCACCGCCAGCGCGATCGGGCCCAGCTCGTGGTGCCGGGCGGCCGAGCCGACCACGCCGACCTCCTGGCTCTCGAAGATCACCGGCGCGCCGTGCGGGGGCAGCGTGTCGACGCTGCCGTCGAGGTGCAGGAAGACCAGGCGGCGCGGCGGATGCCCCAGGTTGTGCACCCGGGCCACCGTCTCCTGGCCCCGGTAGCAGCCCTTGCTGAGGTGCACGGCCGTGCCGATCCAGCCCACCTCGTGGGGGATCGTCTTGTGGTCGGTCTCGAAGCCCAGCCGCGGCCGGTGCGCCTCGATCCGCAGCGCTTCGTACGCCCACAACCCCGCCAGCGGCCGGCCCAGGTGGTCGGCCAGCTCGGCCCGCGGCACCAGGAAGTCCTCATCGGCCGTGGACAGCACGGCCAGGTCGTCGGCCCGCGAGACCTCCACGCGCAGCATGAACCGCATGCGGTCGAGGTAGTCGACCAGGCTCTGCGCGGTGCCCGGCTCGACGTGGGCCAGCATGCTCTCGCCGTCGTCGACCAGCGTGAGGTGGTGCAGGACGTGGCCCTGGAGGTCGAGGTCGAGCGTCTGGGTCCACTCGCCCGGCCGCAGCGTGTCGAGCTTCTGCGAGGTCAGGTCGTTGAGCCATTTCAGCCGGTCCGCGCCCGCGATGCGGACCACCTCGCGGTTGCTGCGGTCGACGACCGCCTCTCCCTTGGACAGCGCGCGCTGCTCGGCGAACAGGTCGCCGTAGTGCGCGGCTACGTCGGAGTCCGGGGCGTCCGCCGCGACGGCGCCGGGGAGGTCGAGCAGAGGGCTACGCATGCCATCCAGGCTATCTCCGCCCCGGCCGCGCATTTCACCGACCCGGCGGCGGCGTGGCGCGGTGGTTCGGCCGTGGTTCGGTGGCGGCTCAGCGGCAGTTGCGGCAGCGGCCGAAGACGGTCAGGTGGTGCACGTCCGCGACGAAGCCCATCTCCTCGTCCAGCCCCCTGACCAGCCCCTCGGCCAGCTCCGGCCGCACCTCGAACACCTCGTCGCAGCCCCGGCACACCAGGTGCACGTGGTCGGCCTCGCTGGCCAGGTGGTAGGTCGGCGCGCCGTGGGTGAGGTGCGTGTGGGTGACCAGGCCGAGCTCTTCGAGCAGTTCCAGCGTGCGGTAGACGGTCGAGATGTTCACGCCGCGGGCCGTCTCACGGACCTTGACGCAGATCTCCTCGGGGGTGGCGTGCTCCAGCTCCTTGACCGCTTCGAGTACGAGCTGACGCTGCGGGGTGACCCGGTAGCCCTTCGCGCGAAGTTCCTCATGCCACTGCGTCTCGGTCATGCCCCGAGTCTAGGCGCTGAGAATCGCTGCCTGCGGTGCACCGCTGAACGCGGCCCACCGTAGGCGCTGAGAATCGCTGCCTGCGGTGCACCACTGCGGGAGGTGCTCAGAGCCCCTCGTGAGGGGCGTGAGGATATTCACTTGCCCCTTTCGCGGAGAAGCGCATAGCTTCTTGGGTACGCGGAAAGGAGGTGGTCCGAATAATGGATAGTCATAGTCGGGCTAGCGAGGTGGTTGTCCGCTGACCTCGCGGACTGTTGTCTCGTGACGGCACAGCGAATACGAGGCAACCACCGGGGCCCCTGGCAGCCGGAGGGCGGGACACGGCTCCCGACCATGGTCCATCCGGCCCGCCTGCACCATGGCAGGCGGAGTGTTGCCCGGGGCCCTTCTTCATTTCCCCGCGAGAGCGGCTCCCCGCGAGCACGGTGACCGCCGCGAGTCAGTGTTCGCCCGCCGAGATCACCGTTCGCTCGCCGCGAGATCAGTGTTCGCCGCGGGCGGGGATGCCGAGCTTCTCGCAAGCCTCCCGGTAGAGCCGCACCACGGCCTTGCGCACCTGGGGCCGCTCGGTCAGCGTCTCTCCCCACGGCACGCGCACCCGCTCCCCGCCGTCGATGGTGAACGTGATTGCCTCCGCGTCGACGTCGCTCGTCAGCGCGGTCTGCGCCTCGGGCCGCCCGCCGAGGCCGCGCACGATGATCAGCCCGTCCTCGGCGTGGTCGTCGTTCATGTGACGCTTGATCGCCTCGATGGCGTCGGCGGTGAACGGATTGCTCATCAGGCGACCTTCTTCAGCTCTGCCGACATGTGGTCCGTGAGCGGGTGGCCGACCGCGGCCATCTCGTAGGCCCACATCAGGTTGCCGTTGACCAGGCCGTAGAGCCGGTGGCCGGCGGTGTATTCCTTCGCCGAGGCGGTGCGTGCCACCACGTCGGTGCGCAGCTCGATCTTGTGGAAGACGACCTCACCGATGTAGATCTCGACGATCCCGGTCGGGTGGGAGAGCAGGACCTCGATCTGCCGGTCCGGTTGTGTCCGCCAGTAGCCCGACTCGGTCGCCAGCGGCTTGACGCGGTTGCCGGCGTCGTCGAGCAGCCATGTGCGGCTCACGTAGGTGAGGAACGGCTTGCCGTTGTGCCCGAACTCGATCTCCTGGCCGAAGTTGAAGCTCTCGATCGTGGGGTAGCCGCCCACGCCGGCGCCTTCCCACCTCCCCAGCAGGAACGCGATCGGCTCCAGGTCGGGGTGCACCTCAGGTTCTTCCATGCTCCCCAAGCGTAGTGGCGCGCCGCGAGCGTACGGCATCGCCGGTGCGCCCCCATCCCGGCCGCACCGGGCTAGGGTGACGGATATGGCACGTTCACTGGTGATCAAGGTGACCGCGGGGGCCGACGCCCCCGAGCGCTGCAACCAGGCGTTCACGGTCGCGGCAGCCGCGCTCGCGAGCGGCGTATCCGTCTCCCTGTGGCTGACCGGCGAGTCCTCGTGGTTCGCGCTGCCCGGCCGGGCCAAGGACTTCACCCTGCCGCACGCCACGCCGCTGGCCGACCTGCTCGACGTCGTGCTGGCCGCCGGGCGCGTGACGCTCTGCACGCAGTGCGCCGCCCGCAGGAACATCACCGTGGACGACCTCATCGAGGGCGTCCGCATCGCGGGCGCGCCGTCGTTCGTCGAAGAGGTGACCGCGGAGGGCGTCCAGGCCCTGGTCTACTGACCGCCGGGCCGGTTCGGTGACGATCGCGGCGTGCGGGCCCCGGGCTACTGACCGCCCTCTTCGGCCAGGGGCGCGCCGGTCTCCAGCAGCGTCTTGAGGCTGGACAGGATCTCCGGCCAGCCGCCGCTGATCCCCTTGCGCACGGCGCTGTCCGGCCCGAAGCCGCCGTGCGTGACGGTCAGCTTGACCAAGTGGTCGAGCCGCTCGATCTCGAAGCTCACCGTGGATCTCGGCTCCGCGCTCATCTCGGCCAGCCCCGCGGCGTCCAGGCCGACGAGCTCCGCGAACTCCGGCGTGAACGTGTGCCAGGTGTAGGCCAGCCGCCTGTACGGCTCGCTCGCGAGCACGACCTGCTCGGCGTCCTTCATCGTGACGCCCCCGAACTCCCAGGTCACCGGCGCGCCCTCGGTCCAGTCGGAGGTGAGCTCGACCCCCCAGTAGCGCCTGGTCCAGGCCGGGTCGGTGAGCGCCTGCCAGAGGCGCTCGGGCGTGGTGCGGATGTAGGTGGTGTAGACGAAGTCCGGGTCCTGCTCCATGGTCGTGCTCTCCAATGCCGTCTTGAGGTCCGCCAGGGCGTTGGCGCGATGGCGGTCGTAGCGGTTGATCCAGCGCTCGGCGATGGCGTTGATCGGCACCGCGTTGAGGTAGTGCAGCTTCTCCCTGCCGCGCCGCACGGTGGTGACCAGGCCGGCCGCCTCCAGCACGGCCAGGTGCTTGCTGACCGACTGCCTGGCCATGTCGAGCCCGGCGCACAGCTCGCGCAGGGTCTGGCCGTTGCGCGCGTTGAGGCTGTCGAGCAGCCTGCGGCGGCTGGGGTCGGCCAGCGCCTTGAACACCTCGTCCATCTGTCGCCATCCCAACATGCAGCCGTCCGGCTGCCTTTTGCAAGATATGCAGCCCACCGGCTGCCTGTCAAACTTCGGCACGCACACGAACGGCCCCGGACCCGGTTGCCGGGCGAGGGGCCGTACGGGATGAGGCGGGATCAGCCCTGGAAGGCCGTCAGCCCTGGAGGACCGTCAGCGCTGGGAGGCCGTCAGCCCTGGAGGACCGTCGCCAGGCGCTCCTTGCGCAGGGCCTCGTAGCGGGAGTCGTCGAGCGGCGCGAGCTGCCCCACCCGCCACGACAGCAGCAGGTCCGCCAGCGCGGGGTTGCGGGCCAGCGCGGGGCCGTGCAGGTAGGTGCCCACGACGTGGCCGGCGTAGCAGCCCTCGAAGCCGTCGCCGTTGCCCACGCCCTTGATCGTCTTGGACAGCGGCCGGACGCCGGGGCCGAGGTGGGTGACGCCCATGTGGTTCTCGAAGCCGGTCAGCGCGGGCAGGTTGAGCGCGGCGTCCACCTCGGCGACCAGCTCGCCCACCGCTCGCGCGGGCCCGCGCGAGCTGGAGATGTCGAGCAGCCCGATGCCGTCGACCGGCTGCCCCTCCTCGCCGCCGAACGTGCTGCCCATGATCTGGTAGCCGGCGCACACCGCGAGCATGGCCGCGCCGCGCGCGATGGCGCGGTGCAGGCCGCCGTCCCTGCGCAGGCGCTGGGCGGCCAGGATCTGCGGGCGGTCCTCGCCGCCGCCGATCAGGTAGATGTCGCCGGTCTCGGGGATCGGGTCGGCCGAGCGTACGTGGATCGTCTCCGTGAGGATCCCCCGCCGCTGCGCGCGCTGCTCCAGCACCAGCACGTTGCCCTGGTCGCCGTAGGTGCTCAGCAGGTCGGGGTAGATCCAGACGATGCGAAGGGCACTGTCAGACGGCACGGCCGAACTCCGATCGGATCTGCTGGAAGGCGGTGTAGTTGGCGATCACGTCGACCCGCCCCGGTGGCTGCATGGCCAGCGCCTCGGCGAACGTCTCGCACAGCGTGAACGGCACGTCGGCCACGTCGAGCCGGAGCGCCAGGTCGAGGCGGCGCTCGCCGGTGACGAAGACGGGACGCCCGCGCAGGATGCGGTAGTCGACGTCCCACAGCCAGGAGGTGTCGCGGCCGTCGGGGCCCTGCGCGTTGACCGACAGGATGATCGGGAGCTGCGGGTCGGCCACGTCGAACGCCTCCAGCCAGCCCGCCGGGTTCTTCGACAGCAGCAGCCGCGCGAACCGGCCGTCACGCTCGACGGTGGTGTAGCGGCCCGCGACCGAGGTGACCTCGCGCAGCCGGGGCAGCGCCCGCTCCACCGGCACCCCGAACGCGTTCGCGACCGCCAGCGCCATCACCGCGTTGGAGCGGTTGGCCTGGCCCGGGAGCTGGATGTCGAGCAGCCACCGCTGCCCGCGCGGGTCGATCGCCGCGTCGCCGTCGACCACCCACTGCGGCTCCGGCCGGTGGAACGTGCACTCGCGGCACGCCCAGTCGGCGTCCTTGCGGTCGAGCGGGCCGCCGCACTCGGGGCAGCACCAGGAGTCTTCCTTCCACCGCTGCCCGCCGGCCACCCAGGTCACCTTGGCGGCCGTGGAGGCGCCCCAGGTGACGAGCGGGTCGTCACAGTTGGCGATGACGTGGGTGGGCTTGCCCTCCAGGGCCCTGCGCCACTTCTGGGCCAGCAGCCAGATCTCGGCGGCGCGGTCCATCTGGTCGCGGCTGAGGTTCATCAGGCAGACGACGCTCGCGCCGGTGGTGTTGAGCACCTCGGGCAGGTATTTCTCGTCCACCTCCAGCACGCCGTAGGGGGCGCGCTTGTGCTGGGAGAGCGCGGAGACGTGGCCGGCGGGCATGTTGGCCCCGAAGGCGTTGGTGGCCACCTCGCCGAGCTCCAGCAGCGCCGAGGTGATCAGCCTCGTCGTGGTGGTCTTGCCGTTGGTCGCGCTCACCAGGGCCAGCTTGCGGTCCCGGGCCAGCTGGCGCAGGAGGTCAGGCTCGAGGAGCAGGCCGACCCGCCCGCCGATCACCGAGCCGTCACCACGCCCGGTCATCCTGGACAGCGTGGCGGCGCTGCGGCCCAGGGCACTGGCGAGCTGGGCCCGCAGAGGAAGCTGGGTCATGTGCATGGATCCTAGTCGGCGTTGGCCCATAGTCTGGTGACGCACGCGAAAACGGGGCGCTTCCCGCCTCCCGGCCCACCGGTCCCACGGGTCCCACGCCCTGTGCGGGCTCGGCCCGGACGGGCTCGGCCCGGGCTCCGGCTCAGCCTCGGCGGGCTCAGGAGCCCGGCGGTTCGGCGAAGGCCATCTCCGGCGCGCCGCCGCTCTCGAACGGCAGCACGAAGCGGCGCGGCCACGACAACACGCTCTCCAGCCAGCCCGCCCCCATCGTCTGTCCCACGTGCCTGATCCTGGCCGCCGCCTCGACGCCGATCGCGACGGTCATGATGTCGCGCTGCACGGCCTCGTGCTCGTCGTCGCCGAGGATCACCCGCCAGGCCAGCGCCCGGTTGTGGTCCACCTCCATCGACAGCGGGTGGTGGCGCAGCGCCTTGGCCCGGTGGCCGAGCAGCTCGGTCTGGGCGGGGTCGGCGCCGCTCTGGGGGCGGAAGAGGGCGTACTCCATGGGCGGGGCGGGGCTGCGCAGGTCCGGGGCGGGCCGGCCGTACGGGAAGAGCCGGTCCACCTCGTGCAGCCAGCGCACCTGCGGGATGACCCAGGAGGCCCCCGGCCGGTCCCCGCCGCCCTCGGTGCCGGCGAGCAGCCGGCCGGCGGTGCCGGCGGCCTTCTCCGTCAGCAGCGCCGGGTCGAACCAGGTGCGCAGCGACCACGCGCGGCGCTGCACCGAGCGCTCGATCAGCGTGGCGAGCAGGCACTCCCTGCGCCGCGCGGGCAGCTCCGCCCAGGCGGCCGACAGGGCGCGCGGCACGCCGGGCAGCGGCCGGTTGCCGACGTAGGCCAGCACGACCGTGTCGCACCAGATGCGCAGCCACGCCCACTCGGCCGCGCCGCCGAGCACGTCGGCCTCGCGCAGCTCCATGAGCGTGCACGCCTGCCCGGTGCGGCACTGCGCCCCGCACGCCGCCGACCTGCGGCCCCGGATGGGCGGCGGCGGGCCGGGCAGCGCCTTCTCCCTGGCCTCCCCCAGCGGTACGCGCACCCGCAGCGGCCGGTCCATCCCGTCGGCGAAGACGGCGGCGCAGCCCGGCTGGAGCGAGACCACGTGGCGGGACTGCTCGTCGCTGAGGTTCATGGCGGCGCCGACGAGGTTCCTGTCGTCCTCGGCCGGCAGGCGGTGCACGACCTTCAGCGCGGTGTTCTTGACCACGTCGGAGACGAGCTTGGTGGGGATCTGCTCGGCCACCACGATGCCCTCGCCGTACGCCCTGATCTCGGCGAGCAGCCCGGCCAGCAGCTCCACGGCGTGCGTGGAGGCCCGGCCGTGCCCGCGGTCGCGCAGCAGCCGGTGCGCCTCCTCGATCACGATGACGTGCCGCAGCCCGGCCGAGCGCTCCTTCCTGGCGCGCATGCGCAGGTGCTCGACGATCCGGATGATCAGGGTGCCCATGAGGAACGCCTTGTCCTCGTCGTTGGCCACGTCCTCGATGGCCAGCACGACGTCGCGTTCCAGCAGCCCGCCGATGTCGGCGGGATGGCCGCCCTCGAAGAAGCGGCCGGCCGAGCCCACGCGCAGCGAGCGCAGCCGCAGCGAGATGAAGCCCTCGACGTCGGCCTGGACCTCGCGGCCGTAGCCGATCTCCTTGATGACGTCCATGGCGTGCTGCTGGAGCTGTTCGAGGGTGGGGACGGTGGGCGGGACGTTCGAACCCGGCACGGCGCCGCCGGTGACGACGTCCCAGCCGGTGGCCTCGTAGACGCGCTGCAGGGCCAGCGACATGATCTGCGGGAACGGCTCCTCGGCGTCGAACGCGGCCATGAACAGCGCCCTGACCATGTCGATGTGCGCCTGGACGGGGTAGCCGGGCTCGGGTTCGAGCGGGTTGACGCTGAACGGCACGCCGTCGGGCGCCGACGGGTTGATCACCGTGACGTCGTTCTCGACGCGGCCGGCCATGGCGGCGTACTCCGACTTGGCCGGCTCGATGGCCAGCCACGGGATGCCGGTCCTGCTGAGCTGCTCCAGCAGGTGCCGTACGGTCTGCGACTTGCCCGAGCCGGTCGCCCCGGTGACGAACGCGTGCCGGTTGAGCGTCGTCAGCGGCACCCGGAACGAGCCGACCCCCCGGTCCTGCCCGTCGAGGATCTCGCCCAGCTCCAGCTCGCCCCCGTCGGCCCCCTCGCCGGACTCGGAGGTCACGTCGAAGAAGCCCGACTCCAGCACGCGCAGGCCGGGCACCTCGCGCCGGGGCAGCCCGGCCAGCGCGGCCAGCGCCCCCGCGGTGGCGGCGAACGGGGCGGCGGCGCCGTCGGCCGGGTCCTGCATGGTGACGGCCAGGGCCTCCGACAAGGGGTAGGCGGCGCCGTGCGAGCTGCGCAGCCGGTACGGGTGGTGGCTCATCTCCACGGACCCGACGAGCACGGGCGCGATCTGCCGCAGCTCGTCGGCGGTGCCCGCGCCGGCCAGCACGCGGACGTTCCAGAGCCCCGCCTCGCGGAAGGCGTCCAGCTCCTGCATGCGGCGCTCGGCCCGTTCGGCGTCGAAGCGGGAGCGCTCGGAGGAGTCGCCGTACTGCCGCAGCACGTTGAGCTGGGTGCGCAGGTGCGCCACCTCGGCGTCGAGCAGGTCGGTCGGCTGGGCCACCACCAGCCAGGCGAACGGCCGCGACATCAGCGTCACCAGCGTCGACTCGAACAGCGTCGGCCGTCTCAGCTCGTCGGGGTCGAACTCGCGGCCCCTGCCGCCCAGCGGCGGCGCCTGCCGGCCGGGGCACGGCGCCCACACCAGGTCCGCCAGGTCGGCCGGATAGCCCTCGTCGAGCCGCGTCCCGCGCGCCCCGCCGGGAAACAGCAGCGGCTGCGGCCCGCTCGGGTCGTCGGGCGCGTCGGTCGCCCTGCGCGGCTGGCGCGGCGGCGACAGCGGCCCCGCGTTGGTGATGAGCTCGAGGGGCGCCCCCGAGCCTCGCGACAGCCAGCCGATGACGAACGGCCGATCGCGCTGCGCCGCCGACAGCACCGCGGGAAGCACGGTGACGAAATCCCATTCGGCCGACGAGCTTCGCGAGGGTGCTGCGATCGACTGAATTCGATACCAGGGCCCGCTCAGCGTCACACTCGGCTGCATTTCAATCCCCCACAGACGGTTCTTTGTTAAATTCCGCCAACCGTCAGCTCGTCACCTTGACATTGACCATGTCATTGCCTGCCCTTGCGCCAGTCCAGGCGTGGCGGTGGTGGCCCGAGGTTCGGCGGCGGCTCGCCGTTGCCGCTTCCGTCCCTGGCGTCCGGGTCGAGCGCGAGCACGGCGTCGCGCACGTCCTCCAGCTCGCCGAGCGTGGTCTTGGGGAAGGTGAGGATGGCCGGGTTCGCGTCGGCCAGGCGTACGCGCCTCCCTTCGGCGGTGGCGTCCGTGACGATCACGGACGTGGTGGGGAGCTGCTGGAGCCGGTGCGGCTCGACGAGGAACTCGCGCGAGCGCTGCAGCACGCGCTCCTTCTCCGAGATCTTGTCGGCGGTCCTGCCCCATTCGGTGGACTCGGTGATGTCCTCCGCCAGGTCGGCGTGGTCGCCCTCGGGCCGCTCGCGCTCGTCGTCGAGCTGGGAGATCGTGGAGGTGTAGCCGCCGTCGAGGCCCGGCAGCGAGTCGCTGATCGTCTCGGTGAGCTGGGCCAGCTCCAGCCGGTGCTCGGTGCCGACGTGCTCGCTGGCGACCCGGGCGTCCTCGGCGTTGCCCAGGCGCATGAACGCGACCGCGGCGTGTCCCCTGCCCAGCCGCTCCCGCACGGTCGGGGTCAGCGACCGGTACGTCAGCACCAGCCCGGTGCGCGACGTCTCGCACGCGTCCATCAGCCGGTCCAGCACGTCGCCCCTGAGCTTGTCCGCCCCCGCCACGATGATCGTGTGGTACCAGGGCCGGTCGGAGGCGGGCGACTGGCGCAGGATGTGGGTCAGCGCGGTGGCCACGTACGTGCCGAGCACCCGGTTGCCGAACACGCCGGCCTGCCGGTCCATGCTCACCACGCGCAGCCGGGCGGGCGGCAGCCGGACGGCCTGCGTGCCCAGCGTCTCCAGCTTGCGCAGCTGCGACTCCAGCGCCCAGGCCCGCTCGATCACCACCCGGTCGCTGACCCCGCGCCCGAACAGCGTGCCGATGCGTTCGAGCTGGGTCGCGGTGATCAGCCCGAACCGCAGGTCGTCGCGCGGGTCGCCCACCTGAGCCAGCGCCCGGAGCGCGGCGGTGACCTGGCTGATGGTGGCGTTCTCGCCGAGCACCTCCAGCACCCGCTCCAGGATCGCGTTGTCGAAGCTGAGGTCGCGGGTGCTGCGGTGCTCCTCGCTGACGCTCACCACGTGCGCCAGCACGTCCGCGAACGCCTCCGGCTTGAGCGTGGCGCCCAGGTCGAGCTTGGGCAGGTCGACGGGCAGCACCCAGACCAGCGGGTCGTCGCCGCCCTTGCGGGCCAGCTCGATGAGATCCTTGGCGACCGCGCCCTCGGACAGGTCCAGCACCGTCAGGTGGCCGCCGCTGTAGAGGCGGGTGGCCCCGAGCAGCGTGATCAGCGCCGACCAGCCGGGTAAGGTGCCGCCCGCCACGTCCACGCGGTCGATCTCGTCGGGCACGGCGACGGCGTACCAGGTGAGCTGCCTGTCGTACCGCTCCTTCGACTCCTGCCACTCGCGGTAGCGCTGGGCGTGCTCCTCCTGGGCCTGGAACAGCTCCTTGTCGCGTTCCCGGCGGCGGCGCTCGTCCCTGGCCCGCTGCTCCAGCACCCGGTACTTCACCGCCCGGTCGCCCTGCAGCAGCGCGTAGCTGCAGATGCCCGCCACGCCGCCGGCGGCGACGAGCCCGACCAGCGCGAAGGACCAGTCGAGGTAGCCGGACAGGGCGATCGCGACGATCAGCACGGTGAGGATGAGCATGACCAGGCGGACGAGCCGGACCGGCCGGTTGAGCATGTCCTCCTGGAGCCGCTCGCGGCGCAGCAGCTCGGTCTCGGCGGTGGTGGGCTCGCCGCCCCTGCCGCCCGGCTCCTCGACGGGCGAGGGTCGTTTGGGTGGCGGGCCGGGGTCGGGATGCAGCAGGATGTACTGCCAGCCCAGGTAGATGCGGTCAGCCTGGAGCTGGGCATGCTCGGGATGCACGTCCGTCACGTGACCCTCCGGCCGCGGATATGTCATGAGGAGTAGGGCCAGCCCTTTCCGCTCCGTGACAGCGTATGAGTTACAAGTGCCGCAGCGGCAGGGTTTCTCGCCAATTCAACCGGCCCGATGGGAGCTTTGCGGCAGATGGGACAGACGAGACCTATTACCATTCGTACCCATGACGGAATCCGCCGGCGGCAGCACTGACAAGCCCAGACGCCCGGTAGCGGTGCCCGTGGTCGCCCTGGTGTCGATGACCGCCCTCGGGATCACCGCTCTGCTGGGCGGGCTGAACGAGGCTCCCGAGGCGCCGGACCCGCTGGGTCCGGGCGCCGTGCTCGATCAGGGCCTGTACTCCACCACATTCGTGGAGTCCCGGCTGACGGTGGAGCCTCCCGCGAACGAGTTCGAAGAGGAGAAGCGGTTCGTGGAGCTGCTCTTCGACGTCACCAACCAGGCGGACGCGACCGTCCCCGTCGGCCTGCCCGCGCAGAAGATCGAGCAGGCGTTCGCCACGACGTCCTTCGCCGGCTCCCTGATCAAGATCACTCCCGCGTTCGGCGAGGGCGCCGGCCCGTTCGCCTACGCCCTGGCCAAGGGCGGCGAGACGCAGCAGCTCCATCCCGGGGTGCGCGCCCAGGTCGTCCTGCGCTACCGGCTCGCCGAGGGCCAGCAGCCGCCGGAGAAGATCACCCTCGACGTCGCCTCCTACGAGCTCCAGCCCGACTTCTACAGCGACGTGCCGAGGTGGCAGATGATCTCCAAGGAGGTGTCCTCCCGCAGGTTCCTGCCCGAGATCAAGGCGCGGGTGACGCTGCCGGTCGAGAAGGGCGCCGCGGCGTGACCGCCACCGAGCAGGCCGCCGCGGTCGCCGGGCCGCCGCGCGGGCGCGGCAGACGGGCCGGACGGCGGCCGGGCGCCGGGAGCCGGCTGCTGAACGCGGTCGCCGGGCTGGTGCTGGTGGGCGGCGCGATCGGGCTCCAGACCTTCGACATGAGCGAGGGCGAGGCCTCGGACGCGCTCAGGTACGGCGGGAGCGTGGGCGAGGACGTGGACGCGCGCCGGTTCACCGTGCGGGTGGACTCGTTCTCGGCGGCCAGGTCGATCGAGAGCCACACCGACACCATCGGGACCGACCACCTGTTCCTCATCGTCAACGCCTCCGCCAAGTCCAGCCTCAAGCCCTACCACCTCGGGCCGGCCACGCTGGTGACGGCCGACGGCAAGAAGTTCGCCGCCACCGACCGGGTGGACCGGGCCGTCACGCTGGCCCGCGCCTGGGTGCAGCCCGACATCTGGGTCAGCGGGCGGTTCGTGTTCGAGGTGCCGGTCTCCGCGCTGGCCGGGGCGAGCGTCGTGATCGGGCTGCCGCCGGCGGGCATCTCGGAGGCGTACCTGCCTGAGGTCGAGGTGGATCTCGGATTGGACGAGGCGGGCGCGCGCAGGCTCGCCGCCTCGGCTCAGGACGTCTACTCGGTGAAGAAGTGATCGGGCCATGAGCACGAACGACGAGCGCGACTGGTTCTCACCCCGCGTCGAGCACCGCCCCGAGACCGCCCCCGGCCCGGAGACCGGCTACCGGTCAGAGACCGACTACCGCCCCGACACCGACTACCGCCCGGACCCCGACACCCGGCCGGACACCGGGTACCGGCCGGATGACGACCCGCCGCCTCCGCCCAGCCCGGTCCCTCCTCCCGGCCTGGGCGCGCCTCCAGGACAGGTCTCCGGCCACGGCGGGGACTGGCGGCCCGGTTCCCACGCCGCGCCCGGGGTCGAGCACGCCGCCGAGCACGGGACCGAGCACGGGGCCGAGCACGAGGCTGGGCCCGCGCTTCCCCGGCGGGGGCGGCGTCGGCGTGCGTCGCGGCCGTTCGAGCAGGAGCAGGAGCGCGGGCCGCACACGCCCTCGCACGGGCTGCCCCGGCACCAGCAGGGCTCCCCCTACGGGCACCCGGAACCGCCCCGTCCCCAGCCCCAGCCCCAGCCCCGGCAGGGGACGCCGTATCCGCAGGACGCTCCCCATCCCCAGGGCACGCCATTCCCCCAGGGCACGCCGGCCCAGGGAACGCGGCCCCAGGGAGCATGGTCGCCGGGTCACGGTCCGTCCGCCCGGCGGGCGCGGCCGGCTCCCTCCGACCAGCAGGTCTGGCCGCCCGCGCCGCGCGAGCCGGCCGGCGGCGCCACCCAGCCCATCCCGGCCGTCCACCCTTCGGCGGGGCCGCTGCGGAACGCCCCCGCGTTCGCCGCCCGGCGGTCCCCCGGCCCCGAGGAGTTCCCCGGATTCGAGGCGCCCCCCGGGTTCGAGGCGCCCGACGCGTCCGGCGATCCCGGGGTGGCCGACCGGCCCGAGGCGGCCGGTGAGTCCGAGGCCGCCGGTGCGGCGCGCGGGGAGCGGGGCTCCTCGCGGCCCAAGCGACGCCGTACGGCGCTGGTGGCGGCGGGCGCGATCGTGGCGTCGCTGCTCACCACCGCCGCCCAGAGCTACGACGGCTACCTCTTCTACGAGAAGACCACCACCAAGGAGACCAGGGAGACCGTGGTCGCCCTGGGCGGGGCGGGGCGGGCGCACGGCATCGAGTACCGGGCCACGGTCGAGCCCACCCAGGCCCCCGAGGGCAGCAGGCACCGCGAGGGGGTGACCTGGCTGCGGATCGACATCACGAAGAAGGTGCTGGACGAGAACAGCGCCACCATGACCGCCCCGCCCGGCGAGATGAAGCTGACGGACGCCGCGGGGCGCACCTGGACGGTGGAGGCGCAGCCGGTCGGGGATCAGACGGACAAGCTGGTGGTGGGCAGGGAGTACCGGATCGAGGGCCTGGCCATCGTGCCCGCCGCCGTGGCGAACGAGGTCGAGCTGAGCTTCCGCCCGAGCACCTACCGCTCCGACACGCCCACGGACGCCCTGTTCGACCGGGAGGCCGTGGAGAAGATGGAGAAGGACGTCGACGTGCTGCGGTTCAGGCGTCGTTGAGCGACCGGCCGCCGACCCTGGCCCGGGTGGCGGCGATGTCGTACGTGGCCGCCAGCAGGGCCATCGTGAGCACGTTGACGGCCATCTTGAACACGAAGTGCAGCGGCGGCCCCTGGTAGGTCCACACCCACTCCTGCTCGCTGCCGATGAGGTGGCGCAGCCCGCGCTCGGCGTACTGGCCGCCGATCTGCACGCCCACGTAGCACAGGCACATCATGCCGAACAGCGGCGCGCCCGCGTTGAACACCATCCGCAGCGAGTTGGCCAGCGGCACCCAGCGGTCCCGGAACCCGCCGGTGACCTGGTCGAACGACTTCTTCGTGAGGTCGTGGCTGCCTTCGAGGCGGTCCACGCCCTTCTCCAGCTTGGTGCCCTTGACCAGCGCGCGGGTGTCGTCGGAGTAGGCGCCGAAGACCAGCATGGCCACGGCGAGCCAGGCCAGGGGCACCGCGACGGCGTCGATGAAGAACGGCCACGCGTCGGCGAACCAGCCGGTGACGGCGTCCCAGACCGGCACGCTCTTCTGGGCCTCGGCGAAGAACTCCTCGGTCCCCGCGACCACGTTGCGGTGCTCCACCCACTCCGAGCGCGCGTCGGCGAAGGCGACGGTGGCGTTCAGCCCGTAGAAGACGAACGCGAACTCGGAGAAGGCGGCGGCGAAGCCGTAGAAGCCGCCCTTGCCCCGCTCGACCATCTTCGCGAACAGCAGCTTCAGCAGGAACGTCGCGACCATGGCGCCGAGCGACACCCGCCAGTCCAGGTCGGTGAGCCCCCTGCCGACGTCGGACTGCTCACCGAACCAGGAGGCCTCCGTCTGGTCGTAGATGTGGTGGGATATGTCCATCTGGTAGACGTCCCTGGCGTCCTCCACGTGGAAGCCCCACGCCAGGTAGAGCACCGCGAAGGCCGGGGCCACCCGGTCGAGGGTCCGGAAGAAGCGCTCGTCCCCCACGCCGTCGTCGGCCCTGGCCCTGATCTCCCAGAGCGCGCCGCGCAGGGTGTACAGCATGCCGGTGGTGACGGTCATCGCGACCAGGATGATGACCGTGAGCAGCGTCATGACGGCGACGAGCCGCACCTGCCGGTAGTCCCCGTACGCCACTTCGACGGCGGCGTAGAGCAGCACGAAGCGCGCCAGCTCGCCGACGGCGAACCAGCAGATCAGCGGCAGGGCGCACTTGCCCGCCAGGCGTAGTGCGTGCAGGGGCAGCGAGTACGGCGACGGCATCTCCTGAGCCGGCGTAGGCCCAGGTCGCGGGGGCGCCGTCACACCTGTCGAACCGGACACCTGTGGAATCGTAGCGTTATGTCCCTGGTAACGCAGCCGCCACTCCCGAACACTCTGCGGCGTCAAGATCATTGAAGCGGCGATCGGGCTTCGCGTGCGGACCCCGTGGTGACAAAGGGATTATCTGCAGGATTATCCGCCGGGAAATTCCGGCCGTCCCGCGCCGAAGCGCGGTGGGTGCGGCACCATGACAATATGGAGCCGCAGCCCGCAATCGATGCAGATCCGCGCGTGGTGGGAGACCGGCTGCGGCGGCTGCGGCAGGCGCGCGGCGTCTCGCTCTCCGAGCTCGCCAAGCGCGCCGGCATCGGCAAGGCCACGCTGTCGGGGGTCGAGACCGGCTCCCGCAACCCGACGCTGGAGACGCTGTGGGCGATCACGGCGCAGCTCGGGGTGCCGATCGGGGCGATCTTCGACTCCCCGCCCGAGCCGCAGATCATGCGCGGGACCGCGATCGAGGCCGAGCTGCTGGAGGTCTTCGAGGACGACCAGGTCACCTACGAGCTCTACCGCGTACGCATCCCGCCCGGCCTCACCCAGACCTCCCCCGCCCACCACGAGGGGGTCAGCGAGCACGTCACGGTCTTCACCGGGACGCTCAGCGCCGGGCCCATCAAGGAGCCGCTCACCGCGGGGCCCGGCGACCACATCTCGTGGGTCTCCGACGTGCCCCACGGCTATCGGGCGCACGGGCCCGACGTCGTCCGCGCCACCCTCCTCATGCGCTACCCCACCAAGCCCTGACCACGGACCCGACGACGTGCGGCACCGCCCTCCCCGGCCGGGTCCGGGCCGGTGACGTGCGGGGCGGCGGTCAGACGGCGACGTCCTGGGCGGGGCGGCAGGTGCGGCAGGGCCGGTAGCCGGCCGCCCTGGCCTGAGCGAGGCTGCGGAAGCCGTGCCGGTGCACGGGCGTGATGCGGCGGGCGTTGTGGCAGGTCGGGAAGCACACCACGCCGGTCGTGTCGCTGGCCAGATAGAACACCCGCTCGTCCGCCAGCGCCCGCACCCGGTCCAGGTCCACCCCCTCGGCCAGCAGCAGCCGCTCCTTGGCCGCCGCGCCGAAGACGTAGTCGCCCACCGCACCGTCCGACCTGGTCACCCGGTGGCACGGGACGAGCAGCGGCACCGGGTTGCGGCCCAGCGCCGTCCCCACGGCGCGCACGGCCCTGGGCCGCCCGACGCGGGCCGCGATCCACGAGTAGGGGCGCACCTCGCCCCGGGGGATGGTCCGCGCCGCCTCCAGCACGTCGCGCTGGAAGTCGCTCATGCCGCGCAGGTCCAGCGGCAGCCCGGCGGTGCGGCCGGTGCGCAGGGCGGGCAGCAGCCCGGCGGGCGGGCGCGCCGCGGGCAGCAGCGGCCGGCCGAACCGCTTCCGGTACGCCTCGGCGAACCCCTCTCCCGCGTGCACGTAGGCCACCCCGTGGTCGGTGAAGGCGACCGCGAGCTCCCCGATCGGCGCCGGCACGCGTACCCAGCGGGCCGCGATCCGGTCGAGCAGCGCCTCCGGCGGCTCCGCGGCCAGTGCCGCGAGTCCGGTGAGCAGCGGATCCTGTGTCATCGGGCACCTCCCAGTGTTCGTAGCCGCTTCAACCCCCGCGACACGTGCGACTTGACCGTGCCCTGCGGGATCTTCAGCACGGTGGCGATCTCGCTGACCGGCAGGTCCACGACGTGCCGCAGCACGACCGCGGCGCGCTGCTCCTCCGGCAGCAGGCTCAGCAGCTCGGCCAGCTCCTGCCCGGTCTCGCGGCGCACCGCGGCGTCCTCGACGTCCTCGCCGGGATCGACGTCGTCGACCGGCTCCTCGCGCAGGTCGGGCGGCGGCTTGCGGGACTTGGCGCGGGCGCAGTTGCGCCAGATGTTCATGAGGATCGTCATGAGCCAGGCGCGCGGCTGCAGCTCGGCGATGCGCCGGCGCTCGTAGCCGGCCAGCGCGCGGTAGGCCCGCAGGAACGCCTCCGCGGTGAGGTCCTCGGCGTCGGCCCAGCGCCCGCTCAACCGTAGCGCGGCGGAGAAGACCAGGCCGCGGTAGGCGCCGTACAGCTCGGCGAACCCCTCGTCGAGGTCGTCGAGCAGCGCTTTTCGCACCGGGTCGAGACAGTCGAATTCACTCACGTCCAGTACAACACCGCCGCCTCCGGACCGGTTGCACCCGGATCCGGACTTTCATCCAGAAACCGGGCCAGGAGACGCGGAAGGCCCGCGCCCCGGAGGGACGCGGGCCGAGGTGCGGGCGCGGGGCTCAGACGGCCACCGCGAGCTGGGCGACCTCGCCCAGCTTGGCCTCCACCTGGACGTCGCGGGTGACGCCGCCGCCCGCGATGATGCGGACGGTCCAGTCGCCGGGCGCGGCGAAGAAGCGGAAGATGCCGTCGTCGGAGACCACGACCTCGCCGGTGAACTCACCGGAGTGGTCGAGCAGCCGGGCGTAGGCGGTGCCGGCGCCGGTCACGACGCCCTGGATCACGGCCTGGTTGGACAGGTCGATGCCGGCCGGGAGCGCGACGGTCTGCTCCGGCGCTCCGCAACCCTGTGCAGCGGTGCTCATCAGCGGGCCTCCCCCAGCTCGATCGGCACGCCCACGAGCGAGCCGTACTCGGTCCACGAACCGTCGTAGTTCTTCACGTTGTCCTGGCCGAGCAGCTCGTGCAGCACGAACCACGTGTGCGCGGAGCGCTCGCCGATGCGGCAGTAGGCGATGGTGTCCTTGCCGAAGTCGACGCCGGCCTCCTGGTAGAGGTTGCGCAGGTCGTCGTCGGTCTTGAAGGTGCCGTCGTCGTTGGCCGCCTTGGACCACGGGATGTTGCGGGCGGTCGGCACGTGGCCGCCGCGCTGGGCCTGCTCCTGCGGGAGGTGGGCCGGCGCGAGCAGCTTGCCGGTGAACTCGTCGGGCGAGCGCACGTCGACCAGGTTGAGCTTGCCGATCGCGGCCACCACGTCGTCGCGGAAGGCGCGGATCTTGGTGTCCTGCTCCTTGGCGACGTAGGTGGTCCTGGCCCGCTGCGGGACGTCCTTGACCAGCTCGCGCGAGTCGAGCTCCCACTTCTTGCGCCCGCCGTCGAGCAGCTTGACGTTGTCGTGCCCGTAAAGCTTGAAGTACCAGTACGCGTAGGCCGCGAACCAGTTGTTGTTGCCGCCGTAGAGCACGACGGTGTCATCGTTGGAAATGCCTCGGTCGGACAGCAGGGCCTCGAAGCCGGTCTTGTCCACGAAGTCGCGGCGCACCGGGTCCTGAAGGTCCTGGCGCCAGTCGACCTTCACGGCGCCACGGATGTGGCCCTTGTCGTAGGCGCTGACGTCTTCGTCGACCTCGACGAGGACGACTCCGGGGGTGTCGAGGTTGGCCTCGACCCAGTCGGCGTCCACCAGGGCGGCGGAGCGGCTCATTGGGATACCTCCATGTTGGCGGCGGGCAGTAGTCGGCGAATGAGCAGGTACATCGCGCAGCCATGGCAGAATCCGAAGGCTGCGTTGAGGAGGACGGCGAGCTCCTTGCGACCGCCCGTGACGAGCGCCTTGAAGAGCATCGCGAACGGCGGGCGCCGGACCGCTGCGGACACGGGGAGCACCGCCCGGCCGGCACGCGGCCACGAGCCGGCCGTCACGGGGACGGCGGCATGGGCGCAGGCAGGGGCCAGGGAGGTGACGGCCGCGCGGAAACGCGGCATTCCGGGATCGGCACGCATCGCGGGATGCTCCTGAAGGGTCGATTGGGGCGGATCCGAAATCCGCGCGAGATCGTCCTCAGGCAGCGCGACAGAGCGCAGTGGCGACGCGGCAGAAGTCGACCGCGCGCCGCTTCGTCAGCAGCTCTGTCGATGGGTTCATGGCGACGACACTACTCGGCGTCTCGTCGTCTGTCACATCTCGTCCGGTTGGTGAGACGACTTGTGAGACGGCTCACAGTCAGGACGGCGGTACGGCCGCCGCCAGGGCGACCAGCACCTCGGCCTTGCGCGGCAGTCCGGTGGCCCTCTTGACGATGCTCCCCGCCGCGTCGAGCACGAGGACGGTGGGCGTGCCGGTGATGCCCAGCCTGTTGACGAGGTCGAGCCGGGACTCCGCGTCGATCTCCACGTGGCCGACGCCCGGCACGAGCGCGCTCACGTCGGCGAGGACGCGCCGGGTGGCCCGGCACGGCTGGCAGAACGCGGTGGAGAACTGCACCAGCGTGGCCCGCTCCCCCAGCCCCGCCCCCAGCTCCGCCGCCGACAACCGCTCACCGCCCACGCCGACCGTCCCTCCGTCGCGCTCGTCCGACCCGTCGTCGCCAGGTGCAACCACGCCCGCGGCCGAATGCTTCCTGCGCCCGCCGCGGGGGCTCGCGGTGCCGGCCGCCGAAGGCTCGCGGTGCCGGCCGTCGGGGCTCGCCGTGTCAGCCGCGGTCGGCCACGGGCACCTTGACGAGCGTGCGGCCCGACCGGTCCACGATCTCGAACCGGTCGATCTCGTCCAAAGGCATCGACGTCCGGCGGCGGAAGACCGCCTTGTCCTGGTAGTCGTCGCGGCTGACGACCCAGCTCTCCGTGGGCTCCCTGCGCCCGTCGCGGCCGACGACGACGAGGCGGCACGCCGTGTCCGGCGGCACGCCCGTGACCCGCACGCCCAGCTCGGTGCCGGGGTCGGCGGGCCAGGTCAGCACCCTGGCGCGGTAGCCGGCGGCCTTGTTCGCGCCGGTGAACTCGCGCCCCTCGGCCGCCTTGCGCTTCGACGGCGGCGGCTCGGCCTGCGCCCTGGGGCTCTCGGCCGGCGACCCCTCCGCCGCCGGGCTCTTCGACGGGGCGAAGTCCCTGGCCTCCGGGCCGGTGCGCATCGGCTCCGGCCGGGTCAGCTCCGCCGACTCGCCGCCCTGCTCGCGCATCACCTGGGGCGCGTCCTGCTGGGACGCCGCCGGGGCCTGGGCCGCCGTCTCGCCCCCGGTCCGCGTCGCCGTCCACACCGTGCCGCCCACCACCAGGACCGCCGCCGCCGAGGCCACCGCCAGCAGGGCGCGGCCCCGCCTGGTGCGCTTGACGCGCTCGTTCAGCAGCCGGTCGAGGACCTGGCGCGGCGGGCTGGCCACCAGCCGCACGTCGCGTTCGGACACCTTGCCCAGGAACGCGGTCACGCCCGCCAGCTCGGCCAGCTCGGCGCCGCACGCCTCGCAGGTCGCCAGGTGGTGGTCGACCTCCAGCGCCTCTTCCTCGTCCAGCGCGCCCAGGGCGTGCGCGCCCAGCGCGATCCGCACCTCCTCGCAGGTCATCACGGCGCCAGCCCCCGCTCCTCCAGCGCGAGCTTGAGCGCGCGCAACGCGTAGTACGTACGGGACTTGACCGTGCCCGGCGGTATGCCCAGCGTCTCCGACGCCTCCTTCACCGATCGCCCCCGGTAGTAGACCTCCAGCAGCACCTCGCGGTGCTCCTGCCGCAGCGCGGCCAGCGCCTCGGCGACGGCCCACGACTCGACCGCCCGCTCCAGCTCGTCGTCGGCGGGCAGGACCGCCAGCGCCTCGTCGCCGGTCTCCGGCGGCCGGGCCTTCTTCGCACGATGCTGGTCGACGACGAGATTGCGGGCCACCGTGAACAGCCAGGCGCGGATGGGCCGGCCGGACATGGCGTCGGGGTGACGCCAGGCCCGCAGCAGCGTCTCCTGCACGACGTCCTCGGCCCTGCCGGAGTCGCCGGTCAGCCGCAGCACGTAGCCGTAGAGCGGCCCGGCGTGCTCGTCGAAAAGCGTCTTCACGAGTTCCTCGTCGGCGGTGCCCGCTGCCGTCACGGGGCCGCCTTCGCCGGCTCCGTGAGTGCCGCGCCGCCGTGCCGACGGGTCCGCCCGCTCCGCTCTCTCACGCCCCTCATCACGTACGGCGGGGCGCGGCGGTTCAGACTCGTCCACGAAGAATCATCCGCGCAGCGGCACGTCAGACGCTTCGGCGGAGAACTCCAGCCCTTCGGGCACGCTCCTGACGCCGGTCACCTTCACGTCGAAGGGCAGCTTGCCCTGGAACGGGATGGTGTAGGAGATCAGCCCGGCCACCTGGTCGGGCAGGCCCTCGACCCGCTCCGCGCGGATCCTGATCCCGCCGTCGGCGATCTCGACCTGCAGCTCGGCGTCGAACCTCACCTTGTTGACCCCCATCGTGACCTCGCCCGACGCCGTGAGCCGCCGCCCGTTGCCGCCGATCTTGACGCCGTCCGGGGCGTATTTGTCGATCGTCGCCCTGGTGAGGGTGCCCCGGACGGTGACCCGGCCGGCCCGGATGTTCGGCCGGTTCTGGATGACGTCGGCCAGGGGGGCCGTCACGTCGTAGGCGGCGCCCCGCAGGTTCCTGACCGGCACGTCCCCGTAGGTGAACGTGCCGAGATCGAACCGCACCTCCGGATACCGGCCGGAGAGGGCCTGAGTGAGAAAGGGGACGCCCTCGATCGTCACCGTCGGCGTGCCCGAGAGGTTGGCCGACGCCGCGATCCTGTTGGCGAGATCCCGCTCCACGCCGGCCACCGCGACGCGGTCGACCGCGACAAGGAGAACGACGAGCACGATCAGGAACATGATCAGCTTGCGCATGGAGCTCCCTGTCTCAGGCGGGGGTCAAGAGACTACCGACTGGCATCACTCATTCCCCCACAATGCGGCCATTCACCCGGCGCGCCCGCCACCCACCACCACCGGCCCTCATCGGCCGCCGACCGGCCGCCCGCCGCGCGCCCACGAGCCGCCCGCCGCGCGTTCATGAGCCGCCCGCCGGTCGCTCATCCGCCCGCGAACGGCGGCAGGACCTCGACGACCACGCCGTCGGCGAGCACCACCTCGGCATGGGGCCGCTTGCCCACCGGAGAGCCGTCCACGAGGAACGAGCAGCGCCGCACGACTCGGGCGAGTTCCGCGCGGTTTTGTGTGATTTTCGTCATTAGTTCACCAAGAGTGGCCGCGTCGAACGGTTCTTCCGCGACACCGGCCGCAGCCTTGGCCGCAGCCCAATAACGTATCTTTCCCGTGGCCATGCCTTGCCTCACAATCCGTTTCACCCTATTGTGCGTTGCCCTTAACGAGGTTGTTCCATGAGACGCGCAGTTCACCTGGTGGACGCGCAATGGACGCGACTTACTCGTGGGATATCCTCACTCACAGGACCTGGGCGACGTAGCCCCCGGGTCCTTGCGTGTTTGAGGAGGCCGTAATGAGCAACCTGCTCCTGCTGACCAACGCCCTCGAGCCGTCCTCCGAGGTGCTTCCGGCGCTGGGGTTGCTGCTCCACTCGGTCCGTGTCGCCCCGGCGGAGGCGTCCGCGCTCATCGACGCGCCACCCGCCGACGCGGTCCTGGTCGACGCCCGCAAGGAGCTCGTCCAGGCCAAGAGCCTGTGCCGGCTGATCCGCACCACCGGCATCGACTGCCCTTTGCTGGTGATCGTGACCGAGGGCGGGCTGGCCGCGATGACCGCCGAGTGGGGCGTGGACGACGTGCTCCTCGACAGCGCCGGGCCCGCCGAGGTGGAGGCGCGGCTGCGCATGGCCACGGGCCGCATCTCGCAGGCCGCGACCGAGGACGTGCCCGACGAGATCCGCAGCGGCGACCTGTCGATCGACGAGGCCACCTACACCGCGCGGCTGCGCGGCCGGGTGCTCGACCTCACGTTCAAGGAGTTCGAGCTGCTCAAATACCTCGCCCAGCACCCCGGCAGGGTCTTCACCCGCGCCCAGCTCCTTCAGGAGGTGTGGGGCTACGACTACTTCGGCGGCACCCGCACGGTCGACGTGCACGTCCGCCGGCTGCGCGCCAAGCTGGGCACCGAGTACGAATCGCTGATCGGCACCGTGCGCAACGTCGGCTACCGCTTCGTGCCCGACCGCGCCGACGCCGCCAACGTCTGAGCGCCACCCGGCCCATCCACCCGGCCCATCCACCCCGGCCCACCCCCCCGGCCCGTCCGCCCGGCGGCCTGTCCGCCCGGCGGCCGCTCCGACTGACGGCTGGTGCGATTGACAGCGGGGTTGTCCCTGCAGTCCACTGTTGTGACAGGTCGCCGCGCGAGCTGTTCGGAATCTGTCATGTCGAGGACAGCGCCGTCCTAGAGGGATGGTGTCGGGTTGAGTCTGTTCAGATCCCTGGTGGACGAGGGCTCCCGCCCGCGCGTCTACCGCCGCAACGAGACGATCTGCTCGCCGTTGCGGCCCGCCCACGACGTCTACCTCATCGACCACGGCTACGCCCGCGAATACACGCCCGCCGGGGAGCGCGAGGTGGTGCACGACCTGCGGGGCGGCGGCGACCTGGTGGGCGAGCTGGCCTTCTGGAGCCCCGCCGACCGGGTCAAGGTGGACGCGCTGACCGAGGTGCGGGCCTGGCCCATCGACCTGGGCCGGCTGCGCGAGCACGCCGCCGCCGGCCCGGCCGTGGCGACCGCCCTGGTGCAGGAGCTGTTCGCCAGGAACGTGACCGCCCGCAGGCACGAGGCCCTGGCCCGCGCCCCCGTCGCCGCCCGGCTGGCCGTCTGGCTGCTGCACCTGGACGAGCGGTACGGGCTGGGCTCGGAGTCCGCGCCGCCGCTGTCCATGGAGACGCTGGCCGACCTGGTGGGCAGTTCCCCGGACGTGGTGCAGCGCCGGCTCACGCAGTGGACGCAGCGGGGCTGGCTGGTGCGTCCCGGGTACCGGCGGCTGCGTATCGCCGACCCGTCCGCGCTGCGCGGCGCCGCCGGGAGCTGGGAGCATCTGTCGGCCCCGTGGAAGGGGCGGGTGACCCCGTTCCTCACCAGGACGAACGGCCCGAACGGGCCGAACGGGCAGGCCGGGCCCCTGCCCGTGGGCGAGCTGCCCATCCCGCGCCAGCTCCCCGCCGACGTGCCGGACTTCACCGGGCGGCAGCACAGCCTCGACCTGCTCACCGCCTGGCTGGAGCGGCCCCGGCGGACGAACACGATGGTCGTGCAGGGGCTGCCGGGCGTCGGCAAGACCACGCTGGTCACGCGCTGGGCGCACCTGCACGCCGGCCGGTTCCCCGACGGGCAGATCGTGATCGACCTGCGCGGCCAGTCGCCCAGCCAGCCGCCCATGACGCCCTCCGAGGCGCTCGGGCAGATCCTGCGCTCGCTGGGCGTCCGCGAGCACATGCCGGCCGCCGACGAGGCCGAGCTGATGCTGCTCTACCGCAGCAGGATCGCCGGGCGCCGGCTGCTGCTCATCCTCGACAACGCCGCCGACCCGGCCCAGGTGCGCACGCTGCTGCCCGGCAGCAAGGACTGCGTGGTGCTGGTCACCAGCCGGACGCGGATGGCGCCGCTGCGCGCCACCGGGCACGCCGACCTCATGGACCTGCCGGTGCTCGACCCGGGCAACGCGGTGGCGCTGCTGGTGTCGGTGCTGGGCGAGGGGTCGGCGCGGGCGGCCGACCGGGACGCGCTGGCCGAGCTGGCACGGGTGTGCTCGTACCATCCGTTCGCGCTGCGGATCTCGGCGGCCAAGCTGGCCGAGAACCCCGGGCTCAGCGTGCAGCGGCGGGTGCAGGAGCTGCGCCGTCCCGACCGGGTGCTGGTGGGCGACCCGGAGGAGGCGTTCAGGTCGGCGCTGGACCTGGCGTACGAGTCGCTGAGCCCCTCGCAGCGGCGCGCCTTCCGGCACGTCGGGCTGCTGCCTGGCCGGGACTTCACGCCCGAGGTGCTGGCCGCGGCGCTCGGCGTGCCGGTGCGCGAGGCGGTGGTCGCGGTGGAGGGGCTGCACCGGGCGTACCTGGTGGAGCCGCTGCCGGGGCCGCGCTACCGGGTGCACGACCTGGTCAAGCGGCTGGCCAGGGAGCTGGGCAGGCACGCGGAGGCGGGCGTGCGGGAGGCCAGGGCGCGCCTGCTCGACCACTACCTGGCGGTGGCCACCGATCCGGGCACGCCGCGCGAGTGGTTCGAGGCCGAGCGGCGCTCGCTGGTCTCGGCGGTGCGGCTGGCCGGCGAGAGCGGCGCGCACGGGATGGCCTGGCGGCTGGCGGAGGCGGTGTTCGAGCCGTTCCGGCGGCTGCGCTACTACGAGAACAACCTGGAGGTGCAGCAGGCCGGGCTGACCTCGGCCATGCAGGTCGGCAACCGGCGGGCCATCGCGCTCATGCGCAGCCGCCTGGGCTCCATCCACCGCGACATCGGGCCGTCCACGCTGGCGGCCAGGTTCATCGGGGAGGCGCTGGCCGACTACGCCGAGCTGGGCGACCGCGTGGGGCGGGCGCGGGCGCTGAACGACCTGGCCGGCGTGCACGGCATCGCCGGCAACAACGAGGACGCGCTGCACTACGCGGCGGAGGCGCTCGACGTCCACAAGGAGATCGGCGACCTGGCCGGGGTGGCGAGCTGCCTGCACACGCTGGCGCGGCTGCACCTGTCCCAGGAGCGGTACGAGCCGGCGCTGCAGCACGCCCGGCAGGCCCTGGACGTGCGGGAGCGGCTCGGCGACCGGCGCGGCACCGCGCAGAGCCTGATCATCCTGGCCACCGTGCAGCGCAACCTGGGCGACCCGAACGCCGCGCTGGAGGAGGGCCTGGAGGCCCTGTCGATCTGCCACGAGCTGGGCGACGAGCACGCCGAGGCCGAGACGCTGCTGTGCCTGGCCGAGATCTACGACCTGCTGCGGCTGCCGCACGACGCGCAGCGGGACGCGGAGCGGGCGCTGGCCGGCTACACGGCGACCGGCGACCAGTACGGCTGCGGCCGGGCCCTGTGCGCCCTGGGCCGAATCGCGCGCAACGGCTCCCGGTACGACGACGCCCTGGCCCACTACGAGCAGGCTCTCGCCGTACAGGTCGAGCTCCACCACGAGCAGGGCAAGGCCGAGACCCTCGGCGACATCGGGCTGGTGCACTGGCGGCTGTCGGACTACGTGCGCGCCGACGACTACCTGAGCCAGGCGCTGGCCATCAGCCGGGTGATCCACGACGAGCCCGTCGAGGCCCGCATGCTCAACCGGCTGGCCCGGGTGCGGCGGCGCCAGGGGCATCCGCAGGAGGCCTTCGTGTACGCGCTCGAAGCCCTGGACATCGTGCAGGGCCTGGGCAACCGGCGGATCGAGGCGGACGTGCAGGAGACGCTGGCGTACACGTACCTGTCGCTCGGGCAGCACGAGCCGGCGCTGCGGGCGGCCAAGTCGTCGCTGGCGATCAGGGAGGCGCTGCGCGACAACCGGGCCAGCGCGCTGCTGTCGATGGCGCAGGCGCTGCACACGGCGGGCCGGTCGGCGCAGGCGGTGGGGCCGGCCAGGGAGACCGTCGAGCTGCAGCACGAGAGCGGCACCCGCGACCGGTGGGCGGCGGCGCTCACCACGCTGGCCATGGTGCTGCTGGACCTGGACAGGGCCGAGGAGGCGCTGGAGCACGCCCGGCAGGCCAGGGACGTGCACCTGGCCTGCGGGACGCGGCGGGACCTGGGGTGCGCGCTGCGGGCCCTGGGCCTGATCTCGGCCCGATTGGGGCGGCGGAACGCGGCGCTGGGTTATCTGCGGGAGGCCGTGCGGACGCTCGAAGAGGTGGGGGACATTTTCGAGGCCAGGCAGGTGGCGGAGGAACTCCGGGTATTACCTGAAACGCCGATAAAAGTCGTGAATTCTCGGGATTGAGGTCGCAGATCTTTTCTGGATCTTTCCGTTAGCTGGTGATACCAGCTCGATCAACGGAGGTGATCCGGATGCTCAAGAACCATCTGCGTCGAGACCTTCAGTGGCTCAAGCGACAGGCGCGCAAGGACCGGCGGATCACCGTCACCCTGCTCGCCGGCGTGCTCGCCGCCTGGGTCCGCCAGCTCCCGCCCGTCGATGAGGGCGTCCACCCGCCGGTGCTGGCCGCGCTCTCGCTCGCGCTGCTCATGGCCTCGGGGGCGGGGTGGCTGGTGGCGGCGTACTTCGTCAGCAGGAGCCTGCGGGCGCGGCGGGAGCCGGCGGAGGAGCTGCGGTGGATCGCGCGCATCAACCGGGGCAAGGAGTGGGCGTTCTGCTCGCTCAGCGCCTACGTGGCCTGGCACCTGCTCCAGTTCGTCACGGCGCTGCTGCTGACGAGCTGAACACCGCGTGACGGGCCGGGATTGCCGGGGCCGGGATTGCCGGGGCCGGGATTGCCGGGGGCCGGAGGCCGAGCCCGTCACGGGCCCGGCCTTCCGGCGGCTCAGCCCGTGAGAGGGGCGATCTCCAGGGAGTCGACTCTGATGCCCGTGCCGGTGTGGACGAACTGCACGATCTCCGCCGTGGGCAGCACGGCCATGCCGAAGTCGGCGCCGGCGTGGGCGTCGCACCACTCGACGATCTCCGCCGGGTTCGTGAGCGGGGCCGCGAAGTGGACCAGGCTGACGTACCAGCGGTCGCGTACGCGGCCGTGCTCCAGGTCCCGCACGCCGCGCGACTCCAGCCCGTGCACGAACCGCTTGCGCAGCGCGGTCAGGGCGTCGTCCTCCGGATGGGCCCCCACCAGCACGCCGCCGTGATGCGGGCTCACGCCCGACAGCCGAACCCGGGCGGGCGGCAGCCCGTCGGCCGCCTCGGCCAGCGCGTCACCGTAGGAGCGGCGCAGCGGGTCGTCCGGCGGGATGCGCGTCCGGTAGGGCTCCAGCGACCTGAGCGTGACGTGCAGGGCCGGCGCGCCGTGCACCCAGTGCCCGGCGGCGGGCACTGTGGCCGCCAGCTCCGCCATGCGCTCCACGACCTCCCCCTCGGGGCGCAGCACGGCCGCGGCGCCCCAGCGCCTGGCGCCCTCCACCATGACCCTGTCGTACGTGGCGCGCCCGGTCAGCAGCGCCTCCCGGCCCTTCACCCGGAACTCCGCGAAATCGGACATCCGTGCAGTATGCCAGGACTCATTCCCGCGCGGCGGCCACCGCGGCCTCGATCAGCGGCGCGTAGCCCTCCTCCAGGTCCGCGGGCAGCCGGTCCGCGGGGAAGAAGCGCAGATCGCTGTGCTCGTCGCTGGTCCGCAGTGACACCTCCCCGGTCACCCCGCCGTTCACCGTGGCGAGCAGGGCCACGATGAGCACCTTGCCCGCGCCCTTGATGTGGAAGATCTCCGCGCCCACGACCGGGCCGGGGGTCACGTCGAGGCCGCTCTCCTCCATGACCTCGCGGCGCACCACCTCGGCCAGTGTGTCGTCCTCTTTGTCCGGCCAGCCGCCGGGAAGCTCCCACTTGTTCCGGGGGTTCCTGCAGAGCAGCACCGTCCCGTCGACGACCACCACGCCCTTGATCGAGGCGTGCATGAAGTACCAGCCGGTCTCAGCGTCGATCATGCCGATGATCGTGCCATGCGGGCGGCCATACTGGCGTCTCGGGTGGGGCGCAGCTCGGGGAGGGGGCCGATCGGGCGCGGTCGTTCGCCCAGGCGCTTTCGCGGCTGCCCGTGGTCGCCGTGGCGCTCCGGAAGCCGCACAGGCCGTGGTCGCCGCTCGCGTCACTCGTGGCGGGGGAAGGCGGCGCGGTGGGGGCCGGTGTCGGGGTCGAACTCGTGGCGGATGCGGGCGCACCCGTCCAGCAGCGCGCCCTGCAACGACCGCAGCTCCGCGTGCCGGGTCTGCCAGAACTCCGAGGCCAGCCGGCGCTGCTGCCGCTCCCCGTCGTCCAGCGCGGCGCACAGGTCCTCCATGTCCTCCCGCCGGCCGTGGCCGACCTGCAGCATGCCGAAGTCGCGGAAGACCCGCGACAGCGCGGAGAGCTGGTCGGCCAGGGGTTCCGGCAGGTCGGCGCCGCGCTCGCCGGGCAGGCCGCGGGCTCCCGCGATGAGGTCCGTCAGGCCCCTGGCGATGCTCCTGAGCTGGTGGCAGGCATGGTCGAGGCAGGTCGCGGCCTCGGCGACCTGGCGCAGGCGGCGGTCGTAGCGGCGGCGGCGGGGCGACAGCCGTACGGACTCCTCCGCCTGCTCGGCGGCCTGCTCGGTGTCCTCCAGCCGCTGCGACAGGCCCCGCGCCCGCTCCAGCCACTCGCCGGCCATCTCCCTGTCCCACTCCCCCCGCAGCCCCTCGGCCATGTCCTCGGCCAGGTCGGCCAGCTCGGAGCAGAGGCCGCACAGCTCCCTGCCCGCCTTGTCCACGAAGCGGGGCGGCATGACCAGCAGGTTCGCCGCGATGCCGATGCCCGCGCCGAGGAGCACGTCGGCCAGGCGGGCGAAGCCGTACGTGCTGCCCAGAGCGAACACCAGCAGCGCCGTGATCGGGATCTGCACGTTCTGCTCGGGCAGGTTCAGCAGCCGGGTCAGGACCAGGCCCGCCACCACCAGCACGGCCAGCGTGGCCGCGTTCGCGCCGATCAGCCAGATGAGCGCGGTGGCCGCCCCCACGCCCACGACGACGGCCAGGATCTGCTGCCCGCCCCGCACCAGGGTGCTGTACGCGGTCGCGGAGACCGTCAGCAGCACGCCGATGGGCACGAGCACCGGCAGGTCCACCTTGAGCACGTACGCGGCCAGCCACCAGCCCACCGCGCACGCCCCCGTCACCTTGATCGTCTGGGCCAGCGCCTCCCGCTCCATGCGCAGCCAGCGCCCGACCCCCATGCTCCGCACCCGCGCGAGCGCCGCCATCCCGCCCGAGACGACGCGCTCCAGCGGGGAGCCGGCCGCCGCCGGCCTGCGCCCGCCCTCGGTCTCCATGGTCACCGCCCCTGCCCCCGTGCCGTCTCTTTCCTGCCCCTGTGACCTGCCCATTCGCGCCGCGGATAGAGCCCGCGGCAATGGGGTAGCTGTGGCGTATGTCCGGCGATCTGATCGTTCCTGACGCCGCTCAGGGGCTCGTGGTGTTCGTGCACGGCAGCGGCAGCAGCCGGCACAGCCCGCGCAACCGTTACGTGGCCGGCGCGCTCAACGAGGCGGGGCTGGGGACGCTGCTGTTCGACCTGCTCACCCCGAGTGAGGAGGCCGACCGGGCGAACGTCTTCGACATCCCGCTCCTGGCCGAGCGGCTGCTCGAACGCACCGCGTGGGTACGCGGGCAGCCCGCGGCCAAGGGCCTGCCGATCGGGTACTTCGGGGCCAGCACCGGCGCGGCGGCGGCCCTGTGGGCGGCGGCCGAGCCGGACAACGAGATCACCGCGGTGGTCTCGCGCGGCGGCCGCCCCGACCTGGCCGGCCCCCGGCTGGCCGCGGTGCGCGCGCCGACCCTGCTCATCGTGGGCGGCCGGGACCCCGTGGTGGTGGAGCTGAACGAGGAGGCGCAGCGGCGGCTGAGCGCGGACAGCCGGATCACGGTGGTGCCCGGCGCCACCCACCTGTTCGAGGAGCCCGGCGCGCTGGACGCCGTGGCCGGACACGCGAGGGACTGGTTCACGACCCACTTCACCGGTCCGCGCGCCGCCGTCTGACACCGCGCCGCGCATCCGACGCGGCCCCTCCCGCACCACCGTCTGACACCGCGCGCGCGTGTCTGACGCCGCACGCATCGGCGCCTGGCGCGGCCCCTTCCGTGAGCCGGGGTCAGACCGTGACGGTGGCCAGGGTCCTGCCGTCGACGGTCTGGATGGTGAAGTGGTTCAGCTCGGACTGGGGCAGGCTGGTGCCGCCGTGCAGGACGAGCGGGTCGGGGGAGCCGGGCACGCCGTAGCCCTTCTCCGGCACGCCCCAGCTCGCCACGACCTCGGAGCGCCCGTCGTCGCCGAAGGCGGTGAGCCGGCACTGCAGCGGCCCCTTGACGCCCTTGAGCTCCAGCGCGACGTGGGTGCCCCAGCCCTTGTCCTCCAGGCCGACGACCCCGGTCACGCCGGTGGCGGGGTCGGTGACGGAGTAGGTGCGGCCGGTCATGAGCAGGTGGCGGGCGGGGCCGTGGATGCTGTCGGGGTTGGGCGCGCCGGTCATGGAGTTGACGGCGAGGAAGACGCCGGCCGCGACGACCAGGCAGGCGGCGGCGGACATGAGGCCGCGATGGAGCCGCCGGCGGCGGCGCTCGGCGGCGGCGCGGCGCACCAGGAGGGACTCGACCTGCGGGTCCGGCGGGCTGGGCAGGAGGTCGTCGGGGTGCACACCCTTGATCAGCTCGCCCATGGCGGCGAACGACCCGACCTCGGCGGCGCAGAGCTCGCAGCCGTCCAGATGGCGCTCGAAAGCGGCCCGCTCGTCCTCGCCGAGCAGGCCGAGCGCGTAGGCGGCCACGTCTTCGTGGTGTACCTCTGTCATGGCGTCACCCCCCTGTCATCGTGACGCACCTTGGTCACGGCAGCGTCACCCCCCTTTCCTCCAGCGCGACCCGTAAGGCGCGCATGGCGTAGTACACGCGGGACTTCACCGTGCCGACGGGCACGCCGATGGTCTCCGCCGCCTGCTGGACGGTGCGGTCCAGCAGGAACGTCTCGGTGAGCACCTGCCGGTGCGCGGGGGACAGCGACATCATCGCGTCGGTGACGACGATCTCCCGTAACAGCCGCTCGTCCTCGGCCGCCACGGGCTGGGCGCGGTCGGAGATGTCCTCGACCGTGTCGAGGGGGCGCGAGCCGGAGCGCCGCCGGTTGTCGATGACGACGCGGCGGGCGACGGTGGCGAGCCAGGGCATCAGCGAGCCGGACTCGGTGCGGAGGTCGTGGAGGTTGCGCCAGGCGCGTACGAGGGTCTCCTGCACGACGTCCTCGGCCCAGCGGCGATCACCGCCCGTCAGCCGGATGGCGAAGGCCATCAGCGGGGCGCCGTATTCGCGGTAGAGGGCTCGGACCATGGCCTCGTCCGTTACTCGGTGATTCACAAGGATGCGGCTCCTCGCGCTGCGGATATGAGGAAATATCACGCTCGGTTCGCCGATATGGATGATTATCACTCTAGCCAGCGCCAGGGGCCGCAGGCAGGAAGTTTGCCCGTTATGCCGTCTAGCTAGATTTATCCGGTAAATCATGCTTCGGCCGGTTGCGGCGAACACGGCCACGTCGGCCCAGTCCCCGACGACGGCGGCGAGCGGCTGGCCCCTCCCCCAGGTGATCGCGCGGCCGCAGGGCCAGGCCGTCGCTCCGTCCCTGAAATTCCATCGCCATCCCCGTGGCATCCGGTCAGCGCGGCGAGGCACGCTCGATTCTCGCCTTGGCGCAGGTCGTGCGGGATTTCTCGGTGTCGATGCGTGCCGTTCTCCGACAGGTTGTACGCCCCGACCCCGGGAGCAGGTTCACTCCAATTCGCGAAATTTCCGCATCGGTGGAAACCGGCATGGCGCGGCCGGCCGGAGGGCCGGGGCGGGAGCGGCTTGACCTTGACGCGACGTCAGCGTTTCTCATGGGAGCGGACGTGACACGGAAGGGGTCTCGATGGTCAGGGTGGCGCTGCGGGTCGTGGGGTTCGAGATCAAGGGGCTGGCGGCCATCGGGCGGTGGATCGTCCGCCGCAGGCACGGGGTGCCCCCAGGCGCGACCGTCGGGACGTACACGAAGGAGCAGACGTTCATGTGGACGCTGATGACCTTCGCGATGGCGGTCGAGACGGTGGTCCTGGACCTGCTGCTGGTCGCGCTCGGGGTGCCCGGCTGGCTCAGGTACGGGGTGCTGGTCGCCGACCTGTACGGCCTGGCGTACGTGGCCATGACGGCGGCGGCCTGCGCCACCCGGCCCCACGTCGTGACCGGCGAGGAACTGCGCATCCGGTACGGCGTCTACCTGGACCTGCGGGTGCCCCGCGACCTCATCGCCGCCGTACGGACCGGTGGCTCCCGCAACGAGGAGCACCTGATCGCGGTCGAGGACGGCCGGCTCACCGTGGCGATCTCCTCGCAGACCAACGTGACGGTCGAGCTGACCGAGCCGGTCACCGTCGTCCGCCCGCTGGGCCGCCGCGCCGAGGTCACCTCGATCCGGTTCTTCGCCGACCGGCCGGAGCGGATGGTCACGGCCCTGCGCAGCCACGAGGACTCCCCCGCCCTCTCGTAAGCGGGCCGCACCGCGCGAAGGGCCGGCCGGGCGACGGCAGGAGGGAGCCCTCGGCCCGGCCGCACAACGGTGGGAGGGGAGCCCTAGGCGAAGGCGATTTGTGGGGTTACGTTCCAGAGAGCACCATCTCGGGATCTTCCACCCTCGACCTCGGATGGAGGCGCCGCCATGCTCTTATCCAGTCGTTCGACCTGGACAAACGGCATGAGATCCACCATCGTCGCGGCGATCGTCACACTCTGCCTGCCCCTCCTGGCCTCGCCCGCCCGGGCCGCCGCCGTGGCGGCCCCCGACCTCCCGCTGGCCAACGTCAAAGCCCACCTGACCCAGTTCCAGTCGATCGCCAACGCCAACGGCGGCAACCGCGCCCACGGCCGGCCCGGCTACCTGGCCTCGGCGAACTACGTCAGATCGCGGCTCGACGCCGCGGGATTCACCACCACCCTGCAGTCGTTCACCTACAACGGCGCGACCGGCTACAACGTCATCGCGGACTGGCCGGGCGGGAACCCCGACGACGTCCTCATGGTCGGGGCGCACCTCGACAGCGTGGCGGCCGGGCCCGGCATCAACGACAACGGCTCGGGCAGCGCGGCCGTCCTGGAGACCGCGCTGGAGGTGTCGCGGCAGGCGCTGCGCCCGGCCAAGCACCTGCGCTTCGCCTGGTGGGGCGCGGAGGAGCTGGGGCTGCGCGGGTCGCGGTACTACGTCGACAACCTGCCGGCCGCCGAGCGGGCGCGGATCAAGGCGTACCTGAACTTCGACATGGTCGGCTCCCCGAACGCCGGATATTTCATCTACGACGGGGACAACTCGGACGGGACCGGCGCCGGGCCGGGGCCGGCCGGGTCGGCGGCGCTGGAGCGCACCCTCCAGGACTACTTCACCTCGATCGGCGTGCCGACCCGGGGCACCGACTTCGACGGCCGCTCCGACTACGGGCCGTTCATCGCCGTCGGCATCCCGTCGGGCGGCACGTTCACCGGCGCGGAGGGCATCAAGAGCACCGCCCAGGCCGCCCTGTGGGGCGGCACCGCCGGGCAGGCGTTCGACGTCTGCTACCACCGCGCCTGCGACACGACCACCAACATCAACGACACGGCGCTGGACAGGAACGCCGACGCCATCGCGTACGCGGTGTGGACGATCGGCACCGCCGCGCCGCCGGTCGTGGTGTGGCAGGACACGTTCGAGGCCGCGGGCGGCTGGACGGCCGATCCGGCGGGCACCGACACCGCCACCACCGGGCTGTGGGAGCGGGGCGACCCCGAGGCCACGGCCTCCAGCGGGGCCAAGCAGCTCGGCACCACGGTCAGCGGCACGAACGACCTGGTCACGGGCAGGCTGGCGGGCGCCGCGGCGGGCGACCACGACATCGACGGCGGCGTCACCTCGATCCAGTCGCCGCCGATCACGCTGCCGGCGGGCACCCTGAACCTGTCGCTGTCGTGGTACCTGGCGCACGGCTCCAACGCCTCCAGCGCCGACTACCTCCGGGTCCGCGTCGTGGGCGCCACCACGCTCACGGTGCTGAACCAGCAGGGCGCCGCCGCCAACCGCAACGGCGCCTGGGCCACCGCCACCGCGAACCTGAGCGCGTTCGCCGGGCAGACGGTCCGCATCCTCGTCGACGCGGCCGACGCCTCCGGAGCCTCCCTGGTCGAGGCGGGCGTCGACGACGTGACGATCACCCGGTAACCCTTCCCGGGCCGGTCCCGGAGCGGGGCCGGCCCGGCGCACCCTCATGGAGCCGTGCGGAGGGGTTGTCGAAGGACAACTTCCAGTTCGGGGTGCGCGCGGTGGACGAGCAGGGCCGCCGCGGCCCGGTCAGCTACCCCACCCCGGCGAGCTGAACGCGAAGCGAGGCCGAAACGGAAAGCGAGGCGGCCGGGCGGCGGGTACCGTGACGCGCGCCGTCCACCCGGCCGCCTGCCGCCGGTCCCGGCTCCGGCGGAACGGGGAGGGCCGCCCGCCGGAGGGGATCGACGATCAGGGGGAACCGTCAGCCGGTGCCCTCCGCCGACAGCGCGGCGGCCTGCTGCGGCGCCGTCCTGGGCGGGATGCCGCGCAGGTTGACGGCGAAGCGGGCGACGGAGTCGGCGATCGCGTCGGCGTCGACGTCGAGCGCCGTCTCGTCGATGTTGGCCATCGTGTCGCACGCCAGGTGGTAGCACGGGTCGTAGGCCACGCCGGCGGTGCCGCCGAACAGCGCCGCCTCCTCCGGCGTCTTGATGCCCTCCGCGCCGGTGAAGATGCCGCCCGACGGGATGCCGACCTCGATGAACGGCCCGTAGTCGGAGCGGCCGTCGAAGTCGGTGCCCACGGTCGGCAGCGAGCGGGCGCCGAAGAAGCGCTCGAACTGCTTCTCGATCTGCGCCGAGCCGGGCGGGCCGGCGGGCGAGCCGGTGGCGTCGGAGTCGTCGCCGTCGTAGAGCTTGTAGGCGTAGTTCGGCGAGGCGATCATGTCGAAGTTCAGGTAGACCCTGATGCGGTCGCGCTGCGCCTCCGACAGGGCGGCCACGTACTGGTCGGAGCCGAGCAGGCCGATCTCCTCGGCGGCCCAGAAGGCGAAGCGCACCTTGTTCTTGACCGGGAAGAAGCCGCCCATCTCCTCGGCGACCTCCAGGATGGCCGCGCTGCCCGAGCCGTTGTCGTTGATGCCGGGCCCCTCGGTGACGCTGTCGAGGTGGGCGCCCACCATGACGACGTTGCGCGGGTCGCCGAAGCGGGACTCGGCGATCACGTTGTCGTTGGTGCCGAGCACCAGGTTGGCGTCGACCTTGAGCCGGACGGTGGCGCCGGGCGTGGCGGCCAGCTCGTTGCCCACGGCGAAGTCGGCGAAGACCATCGGGATGCCGGCCCGCCACTCGCCGATGTCGAGGGGGTAGGCGTCCGTACGGCCCGGCTGGCCCTCGTTGAAGATGATGAGCCCGGAGGCGCCGGCGGCCGCCGCGTTCTCCACCTTCTGCACGAAGGGGCAGGTGCCGCGCTGGATCAGCGCGATCCGGCCGGCCACGAACCCGGCGAAGTCGGCCGCCTCGCAACCGCTGGTCGAGCTGGGCGCGGGGGCCGGCGGCAGCGTCAGGTCCACGCCCTGGACCTGCGCGGTCACGTCACCGGGCGGGGAGGGCTGGAAGGTGAGGAAGTCCTCGCCCGCCACGTACGACTTCGGCGTGGGCGCGGTGACGTCGAGGACCGGCGGCGAGTTCTCCGACCAGCTCTCGACGTAGTTGATCGGCTGGCGGGTGACCTGGTACCCGGCCTTGCGCAGCTTGCCCACGACATAGTCCACGGAGGCGTCGTAGCCGGGCGTGCCCGCGGCCCGGTTGCCGCCGTTGGCGTCGGCGATGGCCTGGAATGCTTGGAGGTGCTTCTTGGCGTTGGCCCCCTTGACCTTCTTGACGAGCAGCGCGGCGAACGCGTCGTCGAGGCCGCCCGCGTGGGCCGGCGCGGCCATGGCCAGGGGTAAGGCGAGTGCGGTGATCAGCGCTATGACGATTCTTCGCATAGAGGTCCCCCAGGACGGTGAGCATCGCGGCGGTCACGAACCCCCGATCCGCCGCTGCCCGAAGGTAACCCGGCACAGGATCACCGGGAAGACCCACTATGGTGGCAATTTCCGGACATCTCCCGGCGACCGCCCTGACCGCCCCTATCACCAGCCGCCACGCGGGCGCGGTCACTCCTCGCGGCGGGCGCGGACGCGCTCACTCCTCGCGGCGGGCGCGGACGCGCTCACTCCTCGCGGCGGGCGCGGGCGCGTCTCTTGCCCTCGTGCATCGCCTGCACGCGGGCGACCGGGATCGTGTGCCCCTCCTCGACGAGGTCGGCGGGCAGCCGCTGCGGCGCGGGCATGTGCGCGGCCCACGGGTCGGCCCCCTCCAGCAGCCCCGGCGCCGTACGCAGGGTGAAGTCCCCGGGCGACACCCGGTCGAGGTCGTCCCAGGCCACCGGGAACGACACGGGCACCCCCGGGCGGATGCGCGGGCTGTAGGCGGCCACCACCGTGGCGCCGCCCGCCCGCGTGGAGTCGAGGAACACCTTGCCCGCGCGGTCCTCGCGGATGAACGCCGTGGTGGCCAGCGCCGGGTCCAGCCGCTCCGCGCGGGCGGCCACCGCCCGGGTGGCCGCCGCCAGGTCGTCCGTCGCGGTGCCGGGGACCACGGGCACGAACACGTGCACGCCCTTGGCCCCGCTGGTCTTGACCGCGCCCGCCAGCCCGGCCTCCGCGAGGGCCTGCCGGACCAGGAACGCGCCGCGCACGGCCAGCGGGAAGGAGTCGTCGTGCTCGGGCGGGTCGAGGTCGAGGACCAGGTGAGTGGGGTGGTCGCCGGCGTAGAGCGCCGGGTGGTACTCCACGGCCCGCTGGTTCGCGAACCACAACAGCGTCTTCCTGTCGTCGCACAGCGCGTACGTCACCTGCCGGCGCGACGCCTCCGCCCACAGCGACACCGAGCGCACCCAGCCGGGCGCGTATTTCGGCAGGTTCTTCTGCATGAACGGCTGCTGCCCCGGCCGCACGCGGAGCACCGAGAGCGGGCGGTCGCGCAGCACGGGGATGATCCGGTCGCGCACGGCGTCGAGATAGTCGACCAGGTCGCGCTTGGTGGCCCCGGCGCCGTCGAACAGCGGCCCGTCGAGGTTGGTCAGGGCGACCCCGTCGCGCGTCTCATCAGCGGCCATCTGCCCTACCATGCCCACACTCGAACGTGTGGTCAACTACCGGAGGGCTCCCGCGTGATCCGTTACCTGTACCTGGCGCGCCACGGCGAGGCCACCCCGGACGAGAGCGGCCTGACGGAGGCCGGCCGCCGCCAGGCCGAGCTGCTCGGCGAACGCCTGCGCGCGGTGCCCCTGTCGGCCGTGCACCACGGCCCGCTCCCCCGCGCGGCCGAGACCGCCCGCCTGGTCGCCGGCCGCCTCGACGGCGTCGTCCCGCGGGTCAGCGAGGCCGCCGGGGACTACGTGCCGTACGTGCCCGCCAGGGAGGAGCTGCCCCCCGAGTACGCCGACGTCTACCTCGCCTGGCTCGGCGAATGCTCCGGCGAGGAGCTCGAACGCGGCCCGAAGCTCGCCCAGGAGGCCCTCGACCTGTTCACCGGACCGGCGGAGGAGACCCGGCACGAGCTGGTCGTGACCCACAACTTCCTGATCGGCCGGCTCGTCGCGGCCGCGCACCACGCCCCCGCCTGGCGCTGGTTCGGCCTCAACTTCGCCAACGCCGCCCTGACCGCCATCCGGTACGCCCCCGGCCGCCCGCCGTCCGTGCTCTTCGCCAACGACATGAGCCACCTGCCGCCGGAGCTGCGCTGGACGGGCTTCCCTGCCGAACCGCGCGCCTGAGGCGCCTGTTACAGTGGCCGGTGACGCGGGGTGCCCGGGCGGCCGGGCTGAGATCACACCCGTCGAACCTGATCTAGTTCGCACTAGCGAAGGGACGTCACGGCCTTGAGCGCTGTTCCCCCGACCACTGTCCCGCCGACCGATGGCCCCTCGACCGGCGCCTCCTCGACCGGCGCTTCCTCGACCGGCGCTTCCTCGACCGGCGCCTCCTCGCATGCCGCCCCTTCGACCGGCGTTCCCAAGGTGCTGTCCATCGCGGGCACCGACCCCAGCGGCGGCGCCGGCGTCCAGGCGGACCTGAAGACCTTCTCCGCGCTCGGCGCGTACGGCATGACGGTGATCACCGCGCTGGTCGCGCAGACCACGACGGGGGTGACCGGCATCCACGAGGTGCCCGCCGCGTTCGTGGCCGAGCAGCTCGACACGCTGCTGACCGACGTGCCCGCCGACGCCGTGAAGATCGGCATGCTGGGCGACGCGGAGCTGATCAAGGTGGTGGCCGGGGCGATCGACACCTACCGGCCGCCCTACGTCGTGCTCGACCCCGTCATGGTGGCCAAGAGCGGCGACCGCCTGCTGCCCGCCGACGCCGTGGCCGAGCTGCGCCGGACGCTGCTGCCCCGCGCCGACCTGATCACCCCCAACCTGCCGGAGGCGGCCGACCTGCTCGGCGAGGAGCCGGCCGCGAGCCTGGCGGAGATGCACGCGCAGGCCGGGCGGCTGCGGGCGCTGGGCGCGCGGCAGGTGCTGCTCAAGGGCGGCCACCTGAACGGCGACACGAGCGTGGACGTCCTGGCCACGCCCGAGGGCACGATCGAGCTGAGCGCGCCCCGCGTGCACACCCGCAACACCCACGGCACCGGCTGCACGCTGTCGTCGGCCATCGCGGCGCTGCGGCCCCGGCACGACGACTGGGCGGGCGCGGTGCGCGCGGCCAAGGACTACCTGACGGGGGCGCTGCGCGCGGCCGACGGCCTGCGCGTCGGCCACGGCCACGGCCCCGTCCACCACTTCCACGCCATCTGGTGACCACCGCCGCCTCCCAGCGGCTCACGACCCCGGCTCACGACCTCGGCTCACGACCCCGGTTCACGACTCGACGACCGACCGTGGTGACCGATCGCGATGACCCACCGCAGTGACCCACCGCAGTGACCGACCGCAGTGACCGACCTGGTGACCCACCGCGGTGACCCCACGCCCCCGGCGACTTCCGAAAGAGGCACGATGTTCTGTGACGACATTTGGCTGCGCACGGCCGACCTGATGAAGGCCATTCACGAGCACCCCTTCGTCCTGGCCCTCGGCGACGGCACCCTCGACGCCGACCGGTTCGGGTTCTACATGGTGCAGGACGCCCGCTACCTGGAGGCGTTCTCCAAGGCGCTGGCCACGGCCTCCGTCCGGGCCGACGACCCGGACGAGGCGGCGTTCTGGGCCAGCAGCGCGCACACCGCGCTGGCGGCCGAGCGCCAGCTGCACGCCGGTTACGTCGAGGAGCTCGGCGCCGACGCGGCCGGCCTGCCCACCTCGCCGACCTGCCTGGCGTACTCGTCCTTCCTCCAGGCGACGGCGCTGAGCGCGCCCTACCCGGTGATCGCGGCGGCGGTGCTGCCGTGCTTCTGGATCTACCAGGACGTCGGCACGGCGCTGCTGGAGCGGGCCGGCGGCACCGACGGCCACCCGTACGGCAAGTGGATCTCCACCTACGCCGACCCCGACTTCGCGGCCTCCGTCGAGCGGGCCAAGGCCATCGCCGACCGGCTCGCCGCCGCCGCCGACGCCGGTACCCGGGAGGCCATGGACCGGGCGTACGGCAGGGCGGCGGCGTACGAGTGGATGTTCTGGGACAGCGCCTGGCGGCGCGAGGGCTGGCCCACCGAGCAGTGGCTAACCCCCTGAGGAAGTCCGGGCCATCAGCTCCTTCTCCTCCCGGGTGGCGATGAGCCCGGCGGGGGCGTGCAGCTTCGACTCCACGAACGGCGCCTCCGTGTCGGGCAGCGGCTCGCGCGACCTGATCGCCTTGATCCACACGCGGGCGGCGTCGAGGATCACCACGATGATCAGGATCGCGAACAGCGCCGCCAGGATCCCGTCGACGGTGGAGTTGATCACGATCTGCCGCATGGCGTCGGCCGACTTGGCCGGCGCCAGCAGCTGCCCCTGGTCCAGCGCGGCCTGGTAGCGGTCGCGCTGGGCGAAGAAGCCGAGCGTGGGGTCGGGCGAGAACACCTTCTGGTAGCTGGCCGTGAGCGTGACGGCGACGTCCCAGGCCAGCGGCACGCCCGTCACCCACGCCCACTTGAGCCGCCCGCTCTTGATCAGCAGCGTCGTGGCCACGGTGAGCGCCACCGCCGCCAAAAGCTGGTTGGCGATGCCGAACAGCGGGAAGAGCTGGTTGATGCCGCCGAGCGGGTCGTTGACGCCCTGGTAGAGGAAGTAGCCCCAGGCCGCCACGACCACGGCGCTGGTGGCGAACAGCCCCGGCCACCAGCTCACCCGGGAGATCGGCTTCCACAGGTTGCCCAGCGTGTCCTGGAGCATGAACCGCCCCACCCGGGTGCCCGCGTCGACCGTGGTGAGGATGAACAGCGCCTCGAACATGATCGCGAAGTGGTACCAGAACGCCTGCAGCCCCGCCCCGCCGAGGAACCCGGAGAAGATCTGCGAGATGCCCACGGCCAGCGTGGGCGCCCCGCCGGTGCGCGCGATGAGCGTCTCCTCCTGCACGGCCGCCGCCGCGGCCTGCAACTGCTCGGGGGTGATGACGAAGCCCATGTTCGTGACCGCCTCGGCGGCGCTCTGCACGGTGGCTCCGACGACGCCCGCCGGGGAGTTCATCGCGAAGTAGAGCCCGGGGCTCAGCACGCAGGCCGCCGTGATGGCCATGACCGCCACGAACGACTCCATGAGCATGGAGCCGTAGCCGATCATGCGTACCTGGCTCTCCTTCTGGATCATCTTGGGGGTGGTGCCCGAGGAGATCAGCGAGTGGAAGCCGGACAGCGCGCCGCAGGCGATGATGATGAAGACGAACGGGAACAGCGACCCGGCGAAGACCGGCCCCTCCCCGTTGAAGGCGAAGTCGGTGAAGGCCCTGGTCTGCAGCGGCGGCATGGTGACGGCGATGCCGACCGCGATCAGCACGATGGTGCCGATCTTCATGAACGTCGACAGGTAGTCGCGCGGCGCGAGCAGCATCCACACGGGCAGGACGGCGGCGACGAACCCGTACGCGATCAGCCACAGCGCCAGCGCCGACGGGCTGAGCGTGAAGATCGGCGCCCAGCTCGACTCCTGCACCCAGCCGCCCGCCACGATCGACAGCAGCAGCAGCGCCACCCCGATCACCGTCGTCTCGACGACCCTGCCCGGCCGGATCACCCGCAGGTAGAACCCCATGAACAGGGCGATCGGGATCGTCATCGCGATCGAGAAGACGCCCCACGGCGACTGCGCCAGGGCGTTGACCACGACCAGCGCCAGCACGGCCAGCAGGATGATCATGATGGCGAAGACCGCGATGAGCGCCGCCGCGCCGCCGACGGGGCCGATCTCCTCGCGGGCCATCTGCCCGAGGCTCCTGCCGTTGCGCCGCATGGAGAAGAAGAGCACCACCATGTCCTGCACGGCCCCGGCGAAGATCACCCCCGCGATGATCCAGATGGTGCCGGGCAGGTAGCCCATCTGCGCGGCCAGCACGGGCCCGACCAGCGGGCCGGCCCCCGCGATGGCGGCGAAGTGGTGGCCGAACAGGATGCGCCGGTCGGTCGGCTGGTAGTCGATGCCGTTGTCGAGCCGCTCGGCCGGGGTGGCCCTGCGGTCGTCGGCGCGCAGCACCTTGCGCACGATGAAGCGGGCGTAGAAGCGGTAGGCGATCGCGTACGAGCCGAGCGCGGCGCACAGCAGCCACACAGCGTTGACGTTCTCGCCGCGGGAGAGGGCGAGCACCCCCCACCCCACGGCTCCGACGACGGCCACCGCCGTCCAGATGATGATCGAACGCAGCTTCACCGCTCACCTCCATGTGAAGGGCCATAGATGGGGCGCCCCAGGCAGCAGCGCAGACCGGCGTCCGGCGGGAGATCGGAGACGAAGCGCCGCCAGCGCCACAGCGGGCGGCAGTCGATCGTGACGGGCAGCTCGGCGAGGTGCAGCCAGGCGGTCGGATGGGCGTAGACCAGCCCGGTCGGCCCGAGCGTGCGCGCGCGCCTGGGCAGCCGGGAGCGGCGCAGCGCCCGCACCGAGAACTCCCCCGCGTCGGCGCAGCACAGCCCCGTCACGTGCCAGTCGAAGAAGACCACTTCCCCGGCGCGCAGTGCTTGGCGGGCGGCAGGCGTGAGCGTGACACGGGACATCTGTGGCTCCTGAAACCAGGCAGCTCAGAAATTCAGGTCGTCCTTACCCAGCGTGACTTCCCCTGAAACACAAGATCCGGCCCGCGGCCGGCGGGCGGGCGGCGGGCGCCCGCGCGGGTCAGCAGGGGCGGCGGGCGGGCGGGCAGGGCGGGCGACGGATCTTCGTCGTCCCTCCCCCTATCCTTGAGCAGGTCGCTGGAAGGGGGCGGGATGCGTCGTTACTCACGGGTCGTGGTCAAGCTCAGCGGCGAGGCGCTGGCGGGCGACGGCGAGTGGGGCACCGACCCGGCGAGCCTGGCCCAGCTGGCCGACGAGATCCTCTCGGTCCACCAGCTGGGCGTGCAGATCGCCGTCGTCATCGGGGGCGGCAACTACTTCCGCGGGACGATGGCGCAGGGCTGGGGCATCGGCCGGGCCGAGGCCGACAACATCGGCATGCTGGGCACGGTCATGAACGCGCTGATGCTGCGCGGCGTGCTGACCGCGCGCTCCGGCGCCGACGTGCGGGTCATGACCGCGTTCCCCATCCAGAGCGTGGCCGAGCCGTTCATCAGGCTCCGCGCCGACCGCCACCTGCGCCGCGACCTGATCGTGCTGCTGGCCGGCGGCATCGGCCAGCCCTACGTCACCACCGACTACCCCGCCGTCCAGCGGGCCCTGGAGCTCGACGCCGACGCGCTGCTGGTGGCCAAGCGCGGCGTCGACGGGGTCTACGACAGCGACCCCAACCGCAACCCCGGCGCCCAGCGCTACACCGACCTCACCTACCGGGAGGCGCTGGCGGCCGGCGTCCGGGTCATGGACGAGAGCGCGTTCGTGCTCGCCAACGAGCAGGGCCTGCTCATGCACGTCTTCGACGTCGCCGCCAGGGGCGTCATGCGGGCGATCTGCCTGGGCGAGGACATCGGGACCCGCATCACCGCCGACCCGTCCCCCTGACCACCCGGCACGCCCCGGCGCCTGTACGGGTTTGTACGGATGTTCCGGCCAGGGCTTCACCGGCCACCCCCGTCTCGTCAGCGTGGTTCCGGCAACCACCCGTCGCGGAGCGCATGGCTTCGCGGGCAGAGAGGGGAACCCGTTGTCCAGACTCGTCAAGGTCGTGTCCGCCGCGGCGGCGCTGTCCGGAGCTCTCGCGCTGACGGTCACGGCGGCCCAGGCCGTGGCCACCTCGCAGACAGGCACGCAGACCGGCGCACAGTACTTCACCGGCGAGAGCAGCCCCTGGACCGCCCAGACCATCGGCTCCTGGGGGAACATCCCGACGGCGTCGGTCAACGTCACCGTGCCCGCGGGGACGACCCGGTTCCTCGATGCCCGCTTCACCGCCGAGTCCGTCTGCGCGGGCTCGGCCGGCGCCTGGTGTTCCGTGCGTATCGTCGTCGTCAACTCCGCCGGGACGACCACCGAGCTGAACCCGGTCGCGGGCACGGACTACAGGTTCGACAGCCCCGACGGCGCCGAGGAGGCGCACGCCCTCGAACGTTTCTCGCCCTCCCTGGGCCCCGGCGCCTACACGGTCCGGGTGCAGGCCCTGCGCATCTCGGGCATCACGCAGTTCACCCTGGACGACTACGCGTTCACGGTCGGCCTCGTCGAGCCCTGAGGCGGGCCGGGGGCCGCCGGCCCCGGTCACGGGCGGGGTACCGCCGGCCCCCGGTCATGGGCAGGGAGGGCGGTAGGGCAGGCCGGGCATGCGGCGGGCCCATTCCGCCGGGCTGATCACCGGGTGGGCGAGCGCGCAGGCCTGCCGGGCGGCGCGGCCGGCGTCGGTCTCCCAGAGCCGGACGGTCGCGTCGACGCCGCCGGTGGCCAGCGTGCGGCCGTCCGGGCCGAACGCGGCGGCCTGCACCCGGTCGGTGTGGCCGCTCAGCGTGACCGCGGCGTCCGGCCGGCCGGCCCGCGCCAGATCCCACAGGAGCACCGTGCGGTCGAAGCTCGCGGAGGCCAGCAGCCGGCCTTCCGGGTGGAAGGTCACGGCGGCGACGGCGCTGGTGTGGCCGGTCAGCGGCACGGGCGGCCGCCGTGCGGGCCCGGCGGCGACGTCGTGGAGCAGGACCACGCCGTCGGCCCCCGCCGAGGCCAGCCGGCGGCCGTCCGGGCTGAACGACACGTCGTTGACGGTGTTGCGGTGGCCGGTCAGCGCGGCGGTGACGGCCGGCCGGCGGGGGTCGGCGACGTTCCAGAGCCGTACGGCGCGGTCGGCGCCGCCGGTGGCCAGGGTGCGGCCGTCGGGCGAGAAGGCCACCGCGAGGACCGTGTCGTCGTGCCCGGTGACCGTCGCCAGCGGCCGCGGGTGGCGCGGATCGGCGACGTCCCACGTGCGCAGGGCGCGATCGGCGCCCACGGTGGCCAGGACCCGCCCGGACGGGTCGAAGGCCGCCGAGTACACGTTGTCGGTGTGGGCCTTGATGGTGGCGAGCGGGCCGGCGCGCCCGCCGTCGCCGGCCTGCCAGAGCCGGACGGTGAAGTCGAGGCTGGCGGTGGCGACCACCTTGCCGTCCGGCCGCCACGCCGCCCGGACGACGCCGTCGGTGTGGCCCTCCAGGACGGGCCCCGGCGCGGGCGGGCGCCCGGGGGCCAGGCTCCACAGCCGCGCCGTCCGGCCGGCCCCCGCGACCAGGGTGCGGCCGTCCGGGCTGATGGCGACCGTGTAGACGATGCCGTCGTGTCCCCCGACCAGCGGCGCCCGCAGGTCCCACAGCCGGATGCTGCCGTCTCTGGAGGTGGTGGCGAGCGTCTCCCCGTCGGGCCGGAACTCGGTGGCGAGGACCGTGTCGGCGTGCCCGGTCAGGGTCAGGGGGGTGCTCGCGGGCCGCCGGAGGTCCCACAGCCGCACGGTCAGGTCGTAGCCGCCGCTGGCGAGCCGCCGGCCGTCCGGGCTGAACGCCAGCGCCGCCACGCCGTTGGTGTGCCCGGTGAGGGTGGCGATCGGCTTCGGCTCCCGGGGGCGGGTGACGTCCCACAGCCGTACCGTGTTGTCGAAGCCCGCGGTGGCGAGCGTGCGGCCGTCCGGGCCGAACCGCGCGGCCAGGATCGCGTCCGTGTGGCCCGCGAGGTCCGCCAGGCGCCGGGGGCGGCGTGGATCGGCGACGTCCCACAGCCGCGCGGTGCTCCCTGGCCCGGCGGTGGCCAGGACGTCCGCGGCGGGCGCGAAGACCGCCGCGGTCATCGTGCCGGGCTCGACGGGCAGCTCGGCGGCCAGGCGCGGGCGCGAGGGGGAGGACACGTCCCACAGCCTGGGGACGCCGTCATAGCCCGCCGTCACCAGGGTGCGGCCGTCCCGGCTGAACGACGCGTGCCGGATGCCCAGGGTGTGGCCGGTCAGCACGGCCAGCGGGCGGGGCGCGCGCGGGTCGGCCACGTCCCACAGCCGGGCCGTGCGATCGTCACCGGCCGTGGCCAGGACGCCTCCGCCGGGCGCGAGCGCCACCGCCGGCACCGGCCCGAGGTGGCCGCGGAGCACCGCCAGCGGCCGCGGACGGTGCGGGCGGCCCACGTCCCACAGGCGCGTCGTCCCGTCGGTGCTCACCGTGGCCAGCAGCCGCCCGCCGCGCTGGAACGCGGCCCCGTAGACGGCGTTCTCATGCCCGGTCAGCAGCGTCGCCGGCATTCCGGCCACCGCGCTGAGCAGGCCGCCCCTGGCCTCGGGGGTGGGGGACAACCGGTAGGCGGCCAGGGCGAGCTGCGCGGCCAGGCCCGGGTCGGTGGCGCGCAGCGCGCCGGAGTCCGTGGCCGCCTTCCGCGAGAGCGCCTGGTCGCGCTGGTACGTGGCGGTGCGCTCGGCGTCGGCGGCGGCCCGCTGCGCGCGTACCGCCACGACGGACGCGACCAGGGCCAGCACCAGCAGGGCCGCGAGCGTGGCGACGGCCTGGTGCAACCGGCGGGTCCGCCGCCGGGACTGGCGCACGCTCGCCTCCAGGAACTCCCGCGCGTCCGCCGGCAGCCGCCCGCCGTAGCCGGCGGCCCACTCCTGCGCCGCGACCAGGCGCCCGCCGCGATACAGCGCGTCGGGGTCGCGGTGCAGGCGCACCCAGGCCGAGGCGTCGGCGGCGAGCCGGCGCGCGACGACCAGCCCGGCGCGGTCGGCGTCCACCCAGGAGCGCAGCAGCGGCCAGGCGCGCAACAGGGCCTCATGGCTGATCTCGACGGTGTCGGCGCCCGCGGTGATGAGCCGCCGCGCGACGAACCGGTCGAGGACCTCCTCCATCTCGGCCGCCTCCTCGCCGTCGCAACCGTCGAGCAGCTCGGCCACGGTGGCCCTGCGCCGGGTGTCGGCGGCGTCGGGCGCGACGTGCACCAGGTGCAGGAAGAGGCGGCGGGTCAGCTCGCGGCGGCGGCCGGTGAGCCCGTCGTGGACGGCGTCCGCGCTGGCCGCCACCGCGCCCTCGATGCCGCCCACCGCGTGGTAGGCGGCCACGGTCATGCTCCGGCCCTGGCCCTGGCGCCAGGTGGCGTACAGGGCGTGCGACAGCAGCGGGAGCACGCCGACCTCGTGCGCCCCGCCGTCCGCCGCGACGCCGCCGGGCGGGGCGACCTGCCGCAGCAGCAGCTCGACCAGGCCGTCCTCGATCTCGACGCCGGCGCGCCTGGCCGGCTCCACGATGACCTCGCGCAGGTCGGCCTCCTCCATCGGGCCGACGGTGAGCTGGCCGTCCTGGGCGAGCGCGGCCAGCTCAGGATGCCGCAACGCCGCCGCGTAGAAGTCGGCACGCAGCCCCAGCAGCACGAGCGCGCCCCCGGGCGGCGCCGCCACGGCACGCACGGCGGCGATGAAGGCGCGCCGCTCCGCCTCGTCCGCGCACTCGGTGAACACCTCCTCGAACTGGTCCACCACCAGCACCAGCGGCCGGTCGCCGGCCCCGCCGGCGTACCGGGCGGCGGCCCCGGGATCCTCGCGGACCGCCGCGGCGATCTCGCCCGCCGGCACGCCGGTCAGTGCCGCCAGCCGGGCGGCCAGCTCGGCCAGCGGCCGCGCGCCGGGGACGGTCACGACCACCGGCCAGTGCGCGGAACCGGGCAGCGCGCCGTCGCGGAGGGCCGCGACCACGCCGGCCCGCAGCAGGGAGGACTTGCCCGACCCGGACGGCCCCACCACCAGCCGCACGCCTCCGCCCGCCGCCCGCATCCCGGCCACCTGCTCCAGCAGCCGGTCGGTCAGCGCGCGCCGGCCGAAGAACCAGCCCGCGTCCTCCGGCTGGAAGGCGGCCAGCCCCCGGTACGGCTCGGGGCCGGCGGCGCGGCGGCCGGGAGCCCGCCGTACCCGCCGCCAGGCGGCCAGCCACGCGTCGGCCTCCGCCGCATCGGCCACCCCGCACACGTCCAGCACCCGTAACAGCAGGTCACGCGATGACGTGGACGGCAGCCCGCGGCCGGCGAACCAGTCGCCGAGGGTGCTGTGCGCGCCGTACGCGCCGGCCTTGGCCGCCACCTGCCTCACGGTCAGACCGGCCCGCTCGCGCAGCGACGAGAGCTCGCGCGCGAACTCCTGACGGGTGGCGATCCCGCCCGGATCAGGACGGCCCGGATCAGGACGGCCCGGATCGGCGTCGGCGGACTCGGACACACGGCCTCCCTGTGGTCGTACGGCCACGCGCGCCGTCGACCGGCGCAACCTGTATGTCGCCGATCGATCACAATTGGTTACAGCCGTCCTGTACGGGCTTGTACGGAATGATCCGGCAGCCGTTGCGGGCCGGGGCATGACGCCTCACCGTCGGCGTATCGGCGGCCGGCACCCGGAGCCGCCCCCTCCCCCCTGATCACCGACACGTCATGCACGGAGGGTCCACGCCAATGACAGCATCGACTCCCGCTCACGACCGGCCCGGCCAGCGGCGAATGCCGCGCACGCTGCGGATACGGCGGATACGGCGGATACGGCGGCGAGCGGCATCGTTCGCCGCATCCGCGCTGATCGCCGCGGCCCCGATCACCGCAGCCCTGCTCCCCGCCGGCGCGGCGCGCGCCTCCGCGGACGTCGCCGTGGAGCTGAACCTGCGCGGCTTCTACGGCTCCGTGAGCGTCCAGGCCAACGGATGGCCGATCGGCGCCTGCTCCGTCTGGCACTGCCTGTTCACGGTGCCCTTCGGATCGACCGTGCGCCTGACCCCCGACGGAGACGTCACGTCCTGGGGCTCCGGGCCCTGCCAGAACGTCTTCGGCACCCAGCCCTGCGTCTTCACGGCGCTGTCGAACACCAGCTTCCACGTGGCCTTCCTCGGCTAGAACGCGCCCTTCCCACCCTCTCGCCCCCGCGTCCGGCCCGGGCGGCCGGTAATCGCCTTGTCCGCCGCCCGGGCCGCCGGTTAGCCTCGGTCGCGAGGATGATCTCCAAGAGGGAGCTGAGGATGCCCGGGCAACCCGGCACGCGCTGACGCCGTAGGTCTTGCGACCTGTCATCGCGTGCCGCATCAGAACTGCGGCACAGCGCTTCGTCCTGCCCGTTTCCGGGCCGGACGGTCACCGCTCCCAGCCTCCCCGAGGACATCCCCGTGCCGCTCGTTCCCTTCGCCGCGTGCGCGCCCCCAGCCGCATCCCCGGCCCGCCCCGCGCCCTCCTCCCCTGCTGACACCCCGGCGTCCCCTGCCGCGTTCGTGCGCCCGCCCAAGCGAGGCCGCCGATGACCGCGCCCGCCCCGCTCCTTCGCCGGGACCCCGACTTCCGCCGCCTCTGGGCCGGCCACACCGCCTCCCAGCTGGGCGCCCAGGCCGGCCAGGTCGTCCTGCCGCTCATCGCCGTGGTGGCGCTCAGCGCCGGCACCGAGCAGGTCGGCCTGCTGCGCGCCGTGCAGCAGGCCCCGATCCTGCTGCTCTCCCTGTACGCCGGCGCCTGGGTCGACCGCCGGCGCGCCCGCGACGTGATGGTGGCGACCGACTTCGGCCGGGCCGCGGCGCTGGCCGTCGTGCCCGCCGCCTACCTCCTCGGCCTGCTCGGCATGCCGCTGCTCGTCGTGGTGGCCTTCCTGGTCGGGTCGCTCACCGTGTACTTCGACGTGGCCTACCAGGCCCTGCTCGTCCGGCTCGTCCGGCGTGACCAGCTCGTCCGGGGCAACAGCGCGCTGGAGAGCAGCAGGTCCGCCACGCAGATCGCCGGCCCCGCGCTCGGCGGCTCGCTGGTGTCGCTGCTCACCGCCCCGATCGCCGTCGTGGCGAGCGTGCTCTTCTACACGCTGTCGTTCCTGTCGATCCGGCGGATCCGCCGTACCGAGCCGCTGCCCGCGCCCGCCGCCGGCGGGCGGAGGCACATGTGGCGGCAGATCGGCGAGGGCCTGCGCTTCGTCGTCCGCGATTCCTCGTTGCGGGCCGTGGCGATCTCCTCGGCCCTCTTCCAGTTCTCCTTCGCCGCCCTGATGACGGTCTATCTGCTCTTCCTGCCGCGCACCCTGGGCCTGCCGGGTTCGGCGGTCGGGCTGGTGCTGGCGGCGATGGGCCCGGGCGCGCTGGTGGGCTCCCTGCTGTCGGCCCGGCTGCCCGGACGGTACGGCTACGGCGTCGTCCTGGTGTCCGGCGCGGTGCTCGCCGACGGCGTGATGCTGTGCGTGCCCGCCCTGCACGGCTCCTCGGCGGCCACGATCGCCGCGCTCATGGCGGTCAACTTCCTCTTCGGCGTCTTCAGCCAGGTGGTCGACGTCACCGTCGTGACCGTGCGCCAGGCGCTGACCCCCCTCCCGATCCAGGGCCGGGTCGTCGCGACCCTCAACTTCGCCGGCATGGGCCTGACCCCGCTCGGCTCGCTGCTCGGCGGCTACGTCGCGGGGGCGCTGGGGCTGCGTACGGGCCTGCTGCTGGCCGCCGTCGCGCTGGCGCTGTCACCCCTGTTCATGGCCCTGTCCCCGCTCGCCCGCCTGGGCAGGACCCTGCCCGCCGCCGGGGACGGCTGATTTCCCGTTGCCCGCCATCCGGCCGCCACGCGACACTGCACCATGCCCACGCACGAGCAGGACCGCCACCCCGGCAGGCCGGCCTTCGCCCTCGAACCGGCCCTGTGGACGACGTTGGAGCAGGCGCTCGCCGTCGTGGAGCGGGACGCCCGCGCCACGAAGGTCACCGGCACGCTCCGCCTGACCATCCCCGACTGGGACCCCGACGGCCCGGCCCGGGTGGAGTTCCGGGGCGCCTTCCAGGGCAACGGCATCGAGCCCGCTGAAGGACGCGACGCCCAAGAGGCGCTCGCGACCGTCGCCGACGCCGCGCAGGAAGTGATCGTGGAGATGCTCTGGCGGGCCTGGCCCGTGTGCCCGGTCCACGATCGGGGCCTGCGCGCCGAGTTGCTGGGCGGCGTCGCCGTCTGGCGCTGCTCGGCCGCCGGCGCGCACCAGGTCGCCCGCGTGGGCGAGCTGCCTCCCGAGGCCGCCTGATCACTCCGTCCCGAGGGGTGTGAAGCCGAGACGGGTCAGGGCGACCGTGCCGCGCGTGGCGTGCTCGCCGCCGGCGAGCACCAGGGTGCGCGCCGCCTGGTAGCGGCAGCCGGCCGCCTCGAACGCGGCGGCCGTGGCCACCAGCCGCTCCCCGTCGCCGTCGAGCAGCGCCTGGGCCCGCTCGACCAGGGCGGTGGCGACCGGGTTGCCCGCCACGACGGTCCGGGCCTCGGCCAGGCGGCCGGCGGCGCCGGGGCTTCCGGCGAGCACGGCGGCCTCGGCGCGCAGGGCCACGTACCAGTGCAGCCAGATCCAGGTCACCCACTGCCACACCTCGCCGGGCTCGGGCGCCGTACGTTCCAGCGCCTCCCGCGCCTGCCCGCGATGAAGCAGGAGCATCGCGTCGAAGACCGCCCCGTAGCCGCGGGTGTTGCCGGGCGAGGGGTCGAGCTGCCGCAGCAGCGCGCTCCACTCCCGCCACGCGTCCTCGTCGCCGCGCAGCCCGTGGATCATCGCCACCGCGGCGGCCGGCGGGCCGAGGACGGACCTGGCGGGGCCGTCGGCCCGCTGCCAGGCGTCCAGGAACCGGATGCTGCCGGTGAGCGTCTCCTCGATGTCGCCCGCCAGCGCGTCGGCCACGAGGAGCCAGCCGGTGGCGCGGTGGCCGACCTCCGCCAGCAGCGGATGATCCGCCAGCCGCCGGGCCCACCGGCGCGCGCCGGGCAGGTCGCCGGTGCCGAGGCCGGCCTCGGTGACCTCGCCCAGCGCCTCGATCAGCTCGTGGGTGCCGGCGGGGGTGTCGGGCGCGGCCGAGAGCAGCGTGATCCGGCGGCGGGCGGTGGCCGCGGCGGCGAACGCGTCGCCGGCCCAGCTCTGGGCGCAGGTGAGCATGTCGAGCGCGGCGGACTCGGCGAGCGGGTCGCCCGTGCGGTGGGCGAGCTCCACCGCACGCTCGGCGCGGGTGATCGTCGCCGGGAGCGCGGCGCCGTCCGCGCCGGGGGCGGCGCCGTCCGCGCCGGGGGCGGCGCCGATCTCGGTGAGCGCCCGCCCGGCCTCGGCCAGCGTCACCGCGGCCTGCCCGGCGGGGTCGTCCCCGGCCAGCTCGCGGGCCCGGGCGATGAGCGTGGCCGCCTCCTCGCGCGGCAGGTCACGTACGAACTTGCCGGAGAACCGGTAGGCGTCGGCGGCGGCGGTCGCCAGGTCACGGGCGGCGCCGGCGGTGTCGCCGGCCCGGCGGGCGGCCTCTGCGGCGGCCTGCCGCAGTCGGTACATGTCATCGCCCTGCATCCGGCAGCCGGCCACCGCCGCGGCGTGCCGCAACATCTCCGCGCCGGCGGCGGGGTCGTCGGCGAGCGCGGCGGCCTGCTCGTAGCGCCCCTGCGACTCGCCGACCAGGTGCCGGGTGAAGGTCAGCTCCGCCATGAGCCGGGCGAGCCGGTACGCGTCCGCGCGCCGTTCCGGCTGGTCGGCCGCCCACGCCAGGGCGGCACGCAGGTCGTCCGCCACCGCGTCGAACCGGGCCCGCCAGTCCTGCCGCACCGCCGTCAGCTCGGCGGCCCTGGCCAGGCACCAGCGCAGGTGAGCCGAGCGGGCGCCGGCCAGCTCGCCGGCCTCGGCCAGCCGCTCGGCGCCGTACTGGCGGATGGTCTCCAGCGCCCGGTACCGCGTCCCGCCGGCGGACGCCGTCACCATCAGCAGGCTCTGCTCGGCCAGCCGGGCCAGCCCCTCGGTGACGATGCCCTCCTCCGACCCGGTCACCTCGGCGGCGGCGGCCGCGGTGAACGGCGCCACGAACACCGACACCCGGCGCAGCAGCTCCCGGTCGGCCGGTTCCAGCAGGGCGTGGCTCCAGTCCAGCGCCCCGCGCACCGAACGGTGCCGCTCGTCGGCGCGGGAGCCGCCTGTCAGCATGCGCAGCGGGTGGGACAGGGCGGCGTTGATGCCGTCCAGCCCGAGCGTGGGATAGCGGGCGGCGGCCAGCTCGATCGCCAGCGCCATCCCGTCCAGCCGCTCGCAGATGGAGGCGATCCGGTCGCGCAGCGCGGGCTCGGGCGTCCGGCCCACCGCCGCCGCCCGTTCCATGAACAGCGCGACCGCGTCGGACTCGCCGTCGGCGGGCAGCGACAGCGGCGGCACCGGATACACCCGCTCGAACGGCACCATCAGCCGCGCCCGGCTGGTCGCCAGCACCGTCACCCGGGGGCACGCCGCCAGCAGCCGCTCCAGGAACAGCGCCACCCCGTCCGCCACGTGCTCGCAGTTGTCCAGCACCAGCAGCGCGTGCCGGTCGGCCAGCGCGACGGCCACCGACTCGGTCATGTCACGGCCGGGCTGCTCGCCGAGGCCGAGCGCCCCGGCGACGGCAGTGGCGATCAGGCCGTCGTCGGTGACCGGGACCAGGTCGACGAACCACACCCCGTCGGCGTGCTCGCCCGCCACGTCGGCGGCCACGGCCAGCGCCAGCCGGGTCTTGCCCACGCCGCCGGGGCCGACCGCGGTGACCTGGCGGTGCTCCTTGAGCAGCGCGGCCAGCTCCGCCCGCTCACCCGCCCGGCCGACGAACGAGGTCAGCGGGGCCGGCAGCAGCGGCGCCCGGTGAGCCGGAGCTGCGGGATCCGCCGGATTTTCTGGATGGCCCGGGCGGCCGGAGCCGGGTGACGCGGGCGCGCGCTGGGCCAGCGCCCGCCGATCCGGCGCCTCCAGCTTGCGCAGCAGCGAGGAGACGTGACTTTCCACGGTACGCACCGAGATGCACATCTTCGCGGCGATCTCAGCGTTGCTGAGATGGGCGCCGACCAGCTCCAACACCTCGGCTTCCCGAGGCGATACATCCACTCCTGTCACCACTGTGACAGTGTGCCGCATTCCTTCCGTTTCCCCATCCGGAACGACCACGGTGTGGCCTCCGTACGGATCTCGGTGGCGGTGGTCCGTGGTGCGGCTCCGTGGTGCGAATCCGTGGTGCGAATCCGTGGTGCGAATCCGTGGTGCGAATCCGTGGTGCGAATCCGTGGTCGCCACGGATGTGGGCCGATGGGGCAGGACGCGAAGCTTGACCCATCAAACAAGAGCGGGTCGCCGAGACCCCCGACCACCGCAGGAGTGACGATGTCCGGCTCTTCCACCCAGGGAATCAAGACCGTGCTGCACCCCGTGTCCGACCTGGCCAAGGCCAAGGCCGTGTACGCGGCCCTGCTGGGCATGGAGCCGCAGACCGACTCGCCCTACTACGTCGGCTTCGACGCCGAGGGCCAGCACATCGGGCTGGTGCCGGACGGCGGGCCGCAGGGCATGACCTCGCCCGTCGCCTACTGGCACGTGGCGGACATCGAGGCGAAGGTGGCCGAGGTCACCGCCGCCGGCGGCACCGTGAAGGAGGCCGCGCACGAGGTCGGCGGCGGCCGCATGGTGGCCACCGTCACCGACCCCGACGGCAACGTCCTCGGGCTCATCCAGGACCGCTGACCACCCCCATCCCCTCACGTGAAAGGACCTGACATGACCTCCCTGGCCTCCGTCACCCTGGAAACCCCCGACCCCGCCGCCATGACCGCCTTCTACGCCGCCTTCGGTCTGGGCCCTTATGTGCGCGTACGCGCCTCGGACGCGCCGGCGACCGGCTTCCGCGGGTTCGCGCTGTCACTCGTTGCGTCCCAGCCCGGCGACGTGGACGCCCTCGACGCCGGCGCCACGACGCTGAAGCCGGCCACGAAGGGGTTCTGGGGCTACGGCGCCGTCGTAAGCGCCCCGGACGGGACCATCTGCAAGATCGCCACCTCCAGGAAGAAGGACACCGGCCCCGCCGCCCCGCGCATCGACCAGGTCGCGCTCCTGCTGGGAGTGGCGGACGTCAAGGCCAGCAAGCGCTTCTACGTCGAGCGCGGCCTGGCCGTGGCCAAGAGCTTCGGCGGCAAGTACGTCGAGTTCGACACCCCCTCATCGGCCGTCACCCTGGCCCTCTATCCGCGCCGTGCCCTCGCCAAGGACACCGGCATGCCCCAGGAGGGCGCCGGCTCGCACCGCATCGTGATCGCCGGCGCCGCCGGACCGTTCACCGACCCGGACGGCTTCGTCTGGGAAGCCGCGTCCGCCTGACCCCGGCTCGCCCGCTCGCCGGGCACTGGCGGCACCCGCCGGAACGACCCCGGGGACCACGAAACCCCACCCGAGATCCTCAAGCAGTCCATTTCATCCGGCAGTTCATCTCATCAGGAGACTTACCATGAGCGACACCTACCAGGGATTCACGGCCGAGGAGCGCGCCGCGATGAAGGAGCACGCCCAGGACCAGAAGAAGGCGGCGCGCCGCGGCTCGCGTGCGGACAAGGCGGCGCAGGAGCTGCGCGACGTCCTCGCCAAGATCGCCGAGATGCAGGACTCGGACCGCGTCATGGCCGAACGCGTCCACGCCGTCATCACCGCCACCGCCCCGACCCTCGCACCCAGGCTCTGGTACGGCATGCCCGCCTACGCACTGAACGGCAAGATCGTCTGCCACTTCCAGAGCGCGGCCAAGTTCAAGACGCGCTACGCCACGCTGGGCTTCAGCGACCAGGCGAACCTCGACGACGACACGATGTGGGCCGCCGCCTTCGCACTGACCGAGGTGACGGCCGAGGTCGAGGCCCGCATCAGCGCGCTGGTGAAGCGCGCGGTGAGCTGACCCCCACCGGCGAGCGAATCACGACCGACGATCGCGCGCCTTCCCCCCGCGGAAGACAACGGTTCGCGCCGGACCGCGACCGGACCGCGACCGGAGTCGCCCTCGTCCTGGCAGGCGCAGCCGTCTCTCTCGTGCTGGCGATCTACGCGGCGTTCATGGCGAACTCGAGATCATGACGGCCCTGGCCACGCTCTCCGCCGGCTTCGCCGTCTCGTTCATCCGCACGTATATTCGCGGCAGACTCTGACCCCACGCCCCCAAGCCCTCGGCATCCGGCATCCGGCATCCGGCATGAGCGGACCAGAACGAGCAGCGCTCACCTCTCGTTACCTCCAGCGACCCACACCCGTCATATGTGCGACGGCCACGAACGCCCACGGCCGTACGACATTGACAACATTGGGGAGACCAGGATGCTGACGAACATCATGTACGTGACGATCCCCGTCACCGACCAGGACCGCGCGCTGCGGTTCTACGCCGAAGGACTCGGCCTGGAGAAGCGCATCGACTACCCGGGCCCGGAAGGACGCTTCCTCACCGTGGGCGTCCCCGGCGACCCGGTCGAGATCATCCTCTGGTCACACGCGCAGGGACAGCCCGTCGAGCAGCAGCCGGGCGCCGCCTCCGCCTCGCTCGTCCTGGAGTCGGATGACCTGAGGAAGGATTTCGAGGTGTTCCGCCGGCGAGGCGTGACGTTCGACCGCCCCGAACCGGAGGACTACCCGTTCGGCGTCCGCATCGAGGCGGTGGATCCGGACGGCAACCAGATCTCCCTCCGCCAGCAACGCCACCGCCGCCCCCGCACCGCTGACTGACCGGTAATAACTACACCCCAGCATCAAACGCCAATTTACCGGCGAAACCGACTAATAATGGGCGCGGCTTCAGCCGCGCCCATTCATCCGCCCCGACACTGATTCCACCTCGGCGGGTCCAGGTCAAGGAACGGAACCGCGAGCCCACGATCACCTCCAGCCCGGCAAGACCACCCCCGCAATAGCCAAAGGCATGCACTGACTAAACCTGGATCCGCCAGAAGGCAAAGGCGTGGCAAACTGACCTCTCCGAGCGGAGAAGGCGGGTGATGGCGGGAAGGCCGGCTGATCCGTCCGAACACACTGACAAGGATGTTCGTAAGGTCCTCAAGCGCTGGGTGGACATGGGATGGGTGCTTCGTGACGAGGGCCACGGATTTCGGCTCTACTGCCCATGCGAGAACAAATGCACCACAATCCCTGTCGCAAGCACACCACGCAACGCCGGCACGGCGGCTCGAAGGATCAACTCGGCTGCTCAGCTGTGTCCTAAGGACTCCGATGGCCCTCGCAGAGCATTGACGGGATGGATCGGGAATAATGGGCTCGCCTGTCGACGGGCGTCAACAGCACTGAGAAGCTCGGAGCACCGGGAGGAGGGGCGATGGAGTACGAGTTCCGCTTCGTGGTCGAGGGGGCGTCGGTCGACGATGCCGCGGCCGTCACGGTTCTTGAGCAGGAGCTCGATGCCATGCTGTTCCGCGGCGGAGGCGTAGATCTTCTTGATGTCGCCGCCGAGGGAGAAGACGCTCTCGACGCGGCGATGAACGCGGCACGAGCCGTCTACCAGCGGGTGCCCGATATTCGCCTCCTCCACCTCCACCGAGACCTGGTGGGAATAACAGAAATAGCCGAGCGGGCCGGAGCAACCCGGCAGAACGCTCATCAATGGGCCACCGGGCAGCGCCGGTCTGGCGAGACCGCTCCGTTCCCGGCTCCAGAGGGAACAGCCGGACGCACCCAGGTGTGGCTTTGGACAGAAGTGAACGCCTGGCTCAGACAGCTGGGCAAGGATGACGGTGTCAATCGGCCCAGCCGCAACGAAATGGCCGACATCGACTCCGCTCTGAACTGCAGCCTGCACCTCAGGACCAAATCGTCGGAGCTACGCTGGCGCCGCGTCCGAACCTGCACCGTCGTCGCCACATACCAGGCCACCATTGAACTGACTGAGGCCGAAGACGCAATCCAGTCGGCCGCAAGTGCGTCGCCGCCCTGGGACACTGCGACCGCAACGGACTACAGGGTCGCCGTACGATGAGCCTTGAGCAGCACGATGAGCCACTGGACCCGACGGCCGCGCTGCAACTCAAGAACGTCTTCTTCTACGAATGCTCCAGCAGGCGATGGAACTCGGTTCCGGGCGAAAAAGAAGTCCCGCCGGAGGAGACCTCCCACACCCTCCGCGTTCTGCACCAGACCAACGGTCACCGATTCTTGGTACGCGGCCGGCTGACCGTGAAAACTCCCCAAGGAGTGCTCATCGCGGATGCCGTAGCCGTCTTCGAAGCCACCCCAGAAAAGGGGGCAGCACAAAACTCCGCAGCGGAGGCCCATCCGGATCTGAAGCTCGGCGAAGACGCCCAGACATCCTTCGCCGAGAACGTGGGCGTTCCAACGCTGTTCCCGTTCCTACGCGAGGCGATTCATAGCGGCGCGAGCAGAATCGGCATCAGAGCGCCCCTCCTCGGCATTCTCCGAGCGGGGAGCGTGCGGCTCAGCCCGGCCGACGACGCGTGATCGATCAGCACGTGAACAGCGACACGCGTCCCCTCGCCACCAGATCATCCCGCCGGTGAACCGGCCGAACGAACGACGGCTCCGCTGGAGCTACGTTCACGGGGAGGTTTGCATCGCTCCAATAGACTGCCGCCATTCCAGGGCTTCGGCCGTGTCGCGATACTCCAGGAGGTGCTGGCCGGCGATCTTCTGGAGCAGGTCGCGTATCTCACGCTCGCGAGCCGGTCTTTGTAGGTCACCGCGTCGTTCAGCGGGTGCCGGTACTCGTAGACACCCACCTCCTGGAGCAGCACCGTCTCCTCGGTCTGCACGACCCGTCGCTCCGTCTCGCGCAGGCGCCGGGTGGCGTCGTCAATGGCGACTTTCAGCCCTGCGTGCTCTACGTGCAGGGCCTCGGTCATCGCCGCGATACGCATGGCATCCATGCCGCCAAGGCGCTCCACCCATTGGCGTAGTTGGGCGTTCTCCTCTTCGAGCCGCTTCTTTCCCCCGAACAGCCCGCCGCTCTTGCGTTCCGGCAGTTGTGACGCATTCGGAGCCGATCCTGCCGGCGTTTCCTCAGCAATCCAGAACTCCCACCCGGCGGGAGCCTTCGGCCATGACGGATCGGGCTGCCATCCCTGTGGCGGCTTCCATCCGCGGGGCGGAACCGGCCAGCCAGGAGGAGAGTTGAACCGGAACTCGGGCATGGGCGCTCCTCAAGTGCACACGACGAGCCGTACACAGGGTGAGATAGCTGTGAGCGCCCTCAGAGTTACACGAAGCGAGCGCTCGGAGGGTTTCCCTTCACCGTGGGACGTGACCTGGCCGCAGTTCTCGACGGCGAGAGGCGTCGTCACCCTGGCCTGATCACGGAGATGAGAGGCAGCACGGCGTCCGCCGGCCGCCCTGCGCGCGTCCGCCCCGCCGCCCGGCGAGCTCAGGGCGTGCAGTCCGGGACGTGGTCGCGCAGGCCCAGGCGGCTCTCGTAGAGGGCCACCTTGTGGGTGATCAGGCTGAGGCACTCGTCGAGTTCCCGCATCTGGGCGAGCACCCGTTCGCGATGTTCGCGCAGCACCTCCAGCCGTTCCGCCTCGTTGCCCTGGCCCGCCCTGACGAGCTCGGTGTAGCGCCGGATGTCGGTCAGGGGCATGCCGGAGGCCCGGAGCCGGATGCACACGCCGAGCCAGTCGACGTCGCCCTCGTCGTAGATCCGGTGCCCGGCGGCGCCCCGGCGTACCGGCTGGGGCAGCAGCCCCTCGCGCTCGTAGAACCGGAGCGTGTGCACGCTGAGCCCGGTGCGTTCGGCGACCTGGCCGATGCTCAATCCCGACATGCGGCCAGCTTGACCTAGAGTCGGCTCTAGATTCTACGGTTCCGCGGTATGAGATATCGCATCCTCGGCGGCACCGGCATCGAGGTCAGCACCCACTGCCTCGGCACCATGATGTTCGGCTCGGCCGGCAACCCCGACCACGACGACAGCGTCCGCATCATCCACGCCGCCCTCGACCGGGGGATCAACTTCGTCGACACCGCAGACATGTACTCGGCGGGCGAGTCCGAGGAGATCGTCGGCAAGGCGCTGCGGGGCCGGCGGGACGACGTGGTGCTGTCGACCAAGGTGCACTTCCCGATGGGTGAGGGGCCCAACCGTGGCGGCAACTCGCGGCGGTGGATCATGCGTGCGGTCGAGGCGAGTCTCAAGCGGCTGCGCACCGACTGGATCGACCTCTACCAGATCCACCGCCCCGACCACCGGACCGACATCGAGGAGACCCTCTCCGCGCTGACCGACCTGGTGCGCCAGGGCAAGATCCGCGCCTTCGGCAGCTCCGCCTTCCCTGCGCATGAGACGGTCGAGGCTTACCATGTGGCCCGGCAGCGCGGGCTGTACCGGTTCCGTACGGAGCAGCCGCCGTACAACATCCTGGCCCGAGGCATCGAGGGCGACGTCCTGCCCACCGCGCAGCGGCTCGGCATGGGCGTGCTCACCTACAGCCCGCTGGGCTGGGGCTTCCTGACCGGCCGGTACCGCAAGGGACAGCAGATCGACCTCTCGCAGGGCCGCGCCGCGCTGGCGCCGGAACGCTTCGACCCGTCCATCCCGGTCAACGCCGCCAAGCTGGACATCGTCGAGGAGCTGGTGAAGCTCGCGGACGAGCTCGGCTGCACCCTGCCGGCACTGGCCATCGCCTTCGCCGCCGCACACCCGGCGGTCACCTCGGTCATCCTCGGCCCCCGCACGATGGAGCAGCTGGAGGGGTTGCTGAACGGCGCCTCGCTGGTGCTCGACGACACCGTCCTCGACCGGATCGACGAGCTCGTGCCGCCCGGCACCAACGTCTACCACCCTGTCGGCCTCTGGAGCCCCGCCCCCCTCACCGACCCGGCCCTACGCCGCCGCCCCCTCCCCGACCGCGCCGCAAGCTGACCCACCACGCCACGCCACTCCTCGCCTGGCCTGGCCTGACCCGTCGATCCTCAGACCTGCATGGGGTCGGCCGCATCGCGGGGATCGCCAAGGACGCATCCGCAGCCGCATACTCCGCGTCCGTGGCGGCCACCATACAACCGGTGCCGCACGAGCGTGATCCGCATCTGCGGCGTTGAACAGTGCCCACCGGATCTGCGACGCGCCGCCCTCGGCCGTCGTGTTCGGTTCGTACGTAAGCGCGGGGTGCGGTGCCCACGCCAGTGTCCCATCACAAGTCGGGGCTGGCCCAGGCCGCACGCCCGGACGGCGGGGTGGAGGGCCCGGTACGGCGGCCGGCTCGCCCCGTGACTCCGCTCTGCCACGAAGCGTCTACTGGTCAGACGGGATCGGTGAACGAGATCGGCTTGCCGGTGGCGCGGGCATATTCGATCTCCCTGCTCGTGGATTCGCCGATATACCCGCCGGGGTTGACGACCAGAACCCGGTCAGCCAGGTCGATCTTGCGCAGGTGGAGGGCGTCCAGCGCGCTCTTCTGCTCGCTGGTGATCGACTCGTCTGCTTCGCCTGGCGCGACGACGATGACACCGGCGAAGGTCAGATCACGGTTGGCCGCACGCATCTCGTCCACGAACCGGGTAGAGCCGCAGATGCAGACAATCTCAGGTCGGTCGGGCACGGCTCAGTCCTTCAGTCGAACGGGAAACCGTCCGTGTGCACGATGACGTTCACACACAGGACACGAGCCGACAGTTTACGCAGCGAGCTGGACACCACGCGGCTGCACCGTCGTAGGCGGGAGGCGTGGCCCGTCCCGGGAATGGCGCTCCTCTCGGGGGCGGGTATCGACGGCCCAGCCGGTAGATGGGCAAGGGGTGGGCACGAAGGCGAGCGCAGCGAGGCAGGGTGTCGGAGGTCGAAGGGGGCGGAGCCCCGTGGGAAGCACTGTCTGGAGCACACCACCGCGCGAAGCGCGCCAAGAGAGGCGGAAGGCCACGCAGTGAGAGGCAGGGAAAGAGGAGAGAGCGGGTGACGGGAATCGAACCCGCGCTGTCAGCTTGGGAACCGGCTACTGATCTTGCCGCGCTGAGCTGGGAAACGATGGTGCAGGCCGGAGGGTATCTGCTGCTCGTGAATAGCCGTGAGTGACCGCGGCTTCCCGCCCGTTCTGGCACGCATCTGGCACGAAACCTAGATGTCGAAAGGCTCCTGCGAGCCTGAAGGTGATGATTACGGTCGTACGCCGACCCTTGGGGGTGGTGCTGCTGCCGCCAGCGGAACTGCTTGCGTAGACTCGTGGGCATGAGCGCTGAACATGCGCATGAGGAGCTTCACCATCTGGTGGACCGGCTGTCGCCCGACCAGGCACGTCGGCTGCTGCGCTTGGTCAAGACGGATCCGGAATTGGCTGAGGCGGCCGACGAGGAGCCGTCTGAGCCGGTTCGGCATCGTCGGCTGTCGATCGCCGGGATCGGCGCATCAGGCGAAGGAGATCTGTCAGAACGGGTCGAAGATCTGCTGGCGGAGCGGTTCAATCGGTCGGTGTGACCGCCACACTTCTGGACACCGGCCCGTTGATCGCTGTCGTCGATCGAGATGACAGGCACCATGTCTCATGTGTACGGCTTCTTGAGTGTCTGAAGGGGCCGCTGCTCCTTCCATCGACAATCTTGATTGAAGCCGGCTGGACGATCAACAGGCACATGGGGCCTGCTGTACACGCCCAGTTTCTTGATCTCGTGATCGAAGAGTTCGAGCTGGTTGAGCTGCTTCCTGTGGATGTGCGGCGGATGGCCGAACTCGTCCGGCTCCACAAGGATGCTCGACTCGACCCTGCTGACGTGTCCGTGGTCGCCATTGCCGAGCGTCTGGGCATCACACAGATCGCGACGATAGACCGACGGGACTTCACGCTCATTCGCCCTCGGCATGTGTCAGCGTTCAGGTTGCTGCCCGAGATACTTACCTGAGAGATGATGGAGCGGGTGACGAGAATCGAACCCGCGCTGTCAGCTTGGGAATTGCTGTGACCGCCGGTCCCTGACCACGGATTGCCTGGTCAGCACGGTTGCCGGTGTGGTCGTGAGTGTCCGTGGTTGACCCCTCGTTGCCGGGGTTAATGGCACGCTAATGGCATGACGATCACCAGGAGTTAATGCCATGGCTGCCTTGCGCAGGCGGTGCCCGACGAATGCCTGGGGTCGTCCCAAGCGGGCAACTGCAGCCTCGAACTGCCGGGAGTCTGCGACTGTCGGTGGCGGCTGGCAGCATGGCGCCATGACTACGCATCCCCTTGACGTCTCCTGGCTCTGCGGAGAGTACACCGAGTATGGCTACAGCTTCATCTACGTCCGTGACGCACCCGAGCAGGCAATCGCTCGCCTTGGCGGTCGATGGGAGGACTTCACGCCCGGCCCATTCCCCGGCAACCCCGACAAGTTCCCGTTCCCCGGCGACCCGATCGGCATCGCCTCCATCGGCGAATGGTCGTTCATCGTCGAATCTGGCTCGCTTGGCACCCGCGAAGAAGACGTGCTTCCTTCGCTGTCCAAGGGCACCCGCCTCGTCTCCCAGTTCGCGCTCAGCATCAAGGGCTTGGACTACTTCTACTGGTTCGAGGACGGAGAGATCAGATTCGGCTTCTGGGCACAAGAGGGATACATGATGGAGACACCGGACGAACTCGTGGACACCATGGCGGAGATCGACAGGCTCTACCCCGGGTTACCCTATCTCTACGAAGGGCCGGCCTTCCTGCTCGCCGAGCGCCTCACCGGGATAACGCTGACCCAGAAACTGTTGGCAGATTCCACCTTTTACTGGGGAGCCGTGCCAGAACCACCCCTATAGCCATCACTGATGGCAGGGTAAGCAGCCCGTGACCTGCGGTTTTGTCGCCGCACTGCGTGCACCAGCCCTGCCTGGTCATCCCGGCTCCCACCTCAGCCACCTACGGACCTCAACCCCGGCACGGGGATCATCCCGGAGCCGGAGCGCCCCCGCCGGAGGCATGGGTTCAAGGGTCACCGGCGCTATGTCCGGTCGGCGGAGTTGACTCCTCATTCCAGTTGTCGAGGATGATGACGGGTGCCTCTTCTACCTCCAGCCATTCGCTTTCAAGGCGCATGCCGGTGGCTGCCTCGATGAAGGCGAATGCCGCGCTGAGCTTGCCGCGGTAGTCCTCCGAGTGGAGGCTGTCGAGCATGGGCAGGAAATCGGCCAGGATGTTGGGGTCGCCCTGCTGGATGCGGTGCTCGGCGAAGATGAAGTAGCCCATTCGTGCCTTGATCTCGCCGTCGGCTGCGTTGAGGATCGTGTATCCCCCGAAGGTGTGCCAGGTCGTCATCCATACCCGTGACGTCTTGCTGAGTTCGGCCACGATGTGATCGGGTGTGGCGTAGCCGTAGCTGAACTCCAGGAAGCCGTGGGTTCCTTCGCCCTCGAAGGCGAAGAGCACCGGCTGGTCCTCCGTATAGGCCTCTTCCGTGGGATATTCCATGGTGCGTTGTTGGGGATCGCGGCCTCCGTTCAGCAGCCGCAGGAGGTCGTCCATTGTGATCTCTTCGTCCAGGGGTTGCACAACAGTCCAGCAGAGCGCGTGCTCTAACCACTGGTGCCGGTCGAAGAGGTTGCGGTAATGATCGATCACGGTGCTGATTGTCGCGGAAGATGCCAGGAGGCGGCGTGGCAACCGCGCCCGGAACGTTCGGTCGGTACGGCGGGGCCGGCGTGCGGCGCCCGGCCCGGTGTCCCGCCGCCGTCCGGGACCGGCCCCCAGGCCGCACGCCCGGACGGCGGGCGGGCGGAGGGCCGGAGGTACGGCGGCGCGCCGCGCCGCCGCCTTGATACCTACAAGAGCTATTCGGCAATGTTCCGGTCGAGCACCCCGGCCTTGCGGGTTTCGGCGATGAGTTCCACGAGGTCGGCCACCAGCTTGGGGCTTGCGGCGATGGTCGCTTGGGCGGTCATGCTGTGCGGGCTGCCGTCGAGGTCGATCACGGTTGCTCCCGCTTCTCGGGCGATGATGACTCCTGCTGCGGTGTCCCAGGGGTTGTTGCTGAGCATGATGGTGGCGTCGATCCTGCCGTGCGCCACCCACGCGAGATCGATCGCGGCTGAGCCGAACATCCGGATGCGCTGGACACGAGCGGCGAGTTCTTGGGTCAGGGCGATCCGTGGCCGGTTGCGTTCGTCGGCGTTCTCCCCTACGGCGTAGTCGCCGATCGCCACGATCGCGGTCTGCAACTCGGGGGCATCGCTCACCCGGATGTCCGAACCGTTGACGGCAGCGCCGGCCCCTTCAGCCGCCGAGTAGCGGAGGTTGAGGAACGGCAGGTCAATGATGCCGAGTGTGGGTGTGTCCTTGTCGACCAGTCCCAGGGAGACGCCACAGAGCGGGATGCCGTGCAGGAAGTTGGCCGTTCCGTCCACGGGGTCCAGCGCCCACATCAGGCCGTCGCCCAGGTGGCTGACGCCTCCCTCCTCACCCAGGAATCCAATCTCAGGACTCTCACGGGACAGGAACTCCCGAACAGCATGCTCAACGGCGTAGTCCACCTCCGTCGCCATGTCCCGGTCTCCCTTGGCCGTGACAACGCCGGGAGCCTTGGTACGGATGATCTCGCTGGCGATCGACACGGCGCGCTCGGCGATCGGGAGAAGAGTCCGGGCGTCGATGGTCATACAGGTTTGCTCCGCTCCCACATGTCCCTAAACACCTGGTCGAAGATGGGGAACACCCCTCTGCGGCGGTGTTGTCTGTGATCACAAACGTAGGTGAATCGACTCCGCGTGCCTGTGGCAGGTACGGCTGGACCACGCACAACGCCCGGTCCACGATGATCAAGTTGAATCGGATCGTCTCGTCGTAGACGTGGAGTTCAAGGCGCTGGGCCGACGTGGTGTCGAGCCGATCGCGCAGCCTGGTCAGCATGCTGATGTTGAGCGCCGTTAGGGTCGTCAGGGTGCTGTCGGTGTAGCCCTCTTCCGCTTCGCGGGCGCGGATCGACTGGCCCTTCGGGTCGAGGAAGAGGCAGCGGATGCGCGTGCCTGAGTCGAGCAGACGCTTGAGCTGATGATCGGGATAGCTCTGGCAGAGGATGTTGAGCGACAAGCCTGCTGCGTTGATCTCCTTCGCGTCGTCGAACATCGATGATGCCGGGTATGCGGAGGAGAAGGCCGAGCGGCTACTGAAGACCGCGGTTACATCGGCCATCTGCGGCATGGCGCAGGCGGCGGTGTCGGGGCCGGCGCTTCTGGCTGGCTCCGGATCTGTTCTCTGTGCGGGGATCTCGACGGCGGTCGTGGCGAACAGCTCATGTGCCGACCTGCCCGGGAACATCGCTTCCAAGACGCGGCAGTGGCCCGAGTACGGCAAGCCCTTGAGCTCCCCGTTCAGCCATCGGTGGAGCTGTGCCCGGCTCGGCCAACCGCCCTGCAACGACGGGTCCACCTTCTTGGCCGCCTTGTCGTACTCCTTACAGAACGTGCTGTAGGTCTGCCAATGGCGTTGCGTCAGAAGAGTCTTCAACAGGATCGGCTGGTCCGTCATGATCCGCGCCTCGGGCTGGGGTGCCATATAGGCCCAGGTTAGCGACAGAGACGGGCTCGGACGAGACTAAGAGGAGACGAAAAGAGACGAGTCGATTACAGACGGTACTCGCGAGCGATCGAGACGTGACAAGTCCTCGGGCGATCCTCGTTGCATGACTGCGCCGTGTAACTCCTGCTCAGGACGAGGCTGGAAGTACATCAGCCTCCGCCGGGCCGTGGTGGTGGCCGAGAACAACTCAGGCGATGCCGCTCCTGATGACCGACACCGCGATGACTGCTGGCGGTGCAGCGGGACCGGACGGGCGGGTGCGCTGCTGTGAACGTCTACGTCGGCTGCTCTGCACCTCACGTGGGTCCGCCTCGGCCAAACTGCATGCGCCTGGTCTGGCGGGAGGTGGTCCGCGAGCAGGGTCCGCCGCGCGTGATCGAGTTCACCTGCGAGTGCGAGGACGTCATCTACGAACGGTGTCGCGAGGGTGGCCTTGTCTACATCCGTCGGACTACGCGTCTCGATGGAGTGGTGCAGCAGATTCACGAGACGTATCGCTGGCGGTCCAAGGAGGCGCAAGACGTCTGGATTGCCCTCCTCAATGGTGAGGCTCGGTAGGCGGGCGCGGCGGATGGCGAGTTCAGGGCTGCCATTGCGTCACGTCTTGGTGCTGGTGGAGGGGCTGTCTGTGGCGCAGTCAGATGGTTCCTCCACCAGCTCGTACGCTTCCTGTAGGGGCGGGATCACCGCACTGACCCGAGCGGACCTCGACCTCGACGCGGGCACGGTCCGCGTGCGCCTGGCCTACGTGGAACGCTCCACTGTGACGACGACGGCCCGGCCGCCCTGACGGCGGTAAGGTGAATGCGACCCGCTTCGCGCCGTGCGAGATCAGGACTGCAGCCAGCGTCCATCTTGATATTCGACCGGTATCTCGTCATCCCCCGGATCGATCCCCAGTGCATCCAGCGCATCGAACCACCGGTCCCGCTGAGATTCGGGAAGGCGTGTCCCGCACCAGGGACAGAACGAGATGATGATGGAGGAGCTGCCGCCATCGTGGATGAGCAAGCCGTACTCGACGAACTGCTCGTTGAACCTGATGAGCATGTCTGGGCAGTCGGACGGGTCCGGATGCTGATCACACTTCCAAGTCACCTGGCGAACCATCGACTCGCAGCAGTGCTCGACCAAGGACACCTCTCCGCCTCATGGCACGCTAATGGCACGCGGAGATCAACAACTCTAGACAAGATCAAAGCCCAGGCACCGAATCCATCGATCCACCTGGGCTTTCATCATGAGAGCGGGTGACGGGAATCGAACCCGCGCTGTCAGCTTGGGAAGCTGATGTTCTGCCATTGAACTACACCCGCGCACACCCGGAAGGTTGCGTCCCCCACTGTAGCGGAAACTTGGCCCACAACAGCAATCCCAGCCCCGCACTCTTTGTTTCCGCCCGGTAGGTTGCTCACCGTGTTGCTATCTGACCGTGACATCCTCGCCGAGATCGAAGCCGGGCGGCTGGCTCTGGATCCGTTCGACCGGGACATGATCCAGCCCTCCAGCATCGATGTGCGGCTCGACCGTTTCTTCCGGGTCTTCGAGAACCATCGGTATCCGCACATCGACCCGGCGGAGGAGCAGCCGGATCTGACGCGGATGGTGGAGCCCAGCGGTGACGATCCGTTCATCCTGCATCCGGGAGAGTTCGTGCTGGCCTCCACGTACGAGGTCGTCACCCTGCCCGACGACCTGGCCTCGCGGTTGGAGGGGAAGAGCTCGCTGGGCCGGCTGGGGTTGCTGACGCATTCGACGGCCGGGTTCATCGATCCGGGGTTCAGCGGGCACGTGACGCTGGAGTTGTCGAACGTGGCGACGTTGCCGATCAAGTTGTGGCCGGGGATGAAGATCGGGCAGTTGTGCGTGTTCAGGCTCAGCTCGCCGGCCGAGCACCCGTACGGGTCCGCCAAGTACGGCTCCCGCTACCAGGGGCAGCGCGGGCCCACGCCGTCGCGGTCGTACCGGAACTTCCACCGCACCAAGATCTAACTTAGATGAACAACAGATGAACATCAGGGGAACATGTAGGTGAACGTGCCCCGTTCGGAGCCCGTTCGCGAGGGGTTCTGAGCGGCCCGAATCGCGGCGCGAGCTGCAAAAGGGCCTAAAACTACGCGGAACGGCGGTGTTGCACAACATACGCCGGGTAGCGAGAAGGCGAAGGGGACATGAAGTTCGCATTTCGCCTGGTAAGCCATACCCTCTTCCACGGACCATCCCCGCACATCTGGAGAACGACGTGCGCCTGCGTCTCACGCCACGTGAGGACAGCTACTACGACCTGTTCGCCGACTCGGCGAACAACCTGGTCACGGCATCCCGGCTGCTGGTCGAGATCATCAGCGACGGCTCGGACAGGGAGGCCCTGGCCGAGAAGATGCGCGCCTGCGAGCACGCCGGCGACGAACGCACCCATGCGATCATGAACCGGCTCAATGAGAGCTTCATCACTCCGTTCGACCGCGAGGACATCTACCGGCTGGCCTCGAACCTCGACGACGTGATGGACGCCATGGAGGCGGCCTCCGACCTCATCGTGCTGTACCAGCTCGACCACCTCCCCAAGGACGTCGTGCGCCAGGTGGAGGTGCTGGAGCGGGCGGCCGAGCTGACCGCCGAGGCCATGCCGCGCCTGCGCTCGATGAAGAACCTCAACGAGTACTGGATCGAGGTCAACCGCCTGGAGAACCAGGGCGACCAGGTCTACAGGAGGCTGCTGGCCAAGCTGTTCAGCGGTGAGTACGACGCCCTCACCGTCATGAAGATGAAGGAGGTCGTCGACGCGCTCGAAGAGGCGGCCGACGCCTTCGAGCACGTGGCCAACACCGTCGAGTCGATCGCGGTCAAGGAAAGCTAGGCCCAGCTGTGGACCTCACGCTCGCCCTCGTCATCGGCGTGGTCGTCATCGCCCTTGTCTTCGACTACACCAACGGGTTCCACGACGCGGCGAACGCCATCGCGACCTCCGTCTCGACCAGGGCCCTGACCCCCAGGGCCGCGCTGTTCATGGCCGCGGCCATGAACTTCATCGGCGCCCATCTGGGCACCCAGGTCGCGCAGACGGTCGGCAAGGGCATCATCGACGCGCCCAACGGCTCTCACGGCCTCGTCATCGTGGCCGCGGGACTCATCGGCGCGATCACCTGGAACATGATCACCTGGTATTTCGGCCTGCCCTCCTCCTCCAGCCACGCCCTCATCGGCGGCCTGGTGGGCTCCGCCCTGGCCTCGGCCAGCGTGGTGCACTGGGACGGCGTGCTGGAGAAGGTCGTCATCCCGATGATCCTGTCGCCGCTGGTCGGGTTCAGCCTCGCCGCGGCGGTCATGATCGCAATATATTGGATCTTCCGCAACAGCCAGCCGGGCCGGACCAACCGCGGCTTCCGCTACGCGCAGACCGTCTCGGCCGCCGCCATGGCGCTCGGGCACGGGCTGCAGGACGCGCAGAAGACGATGGGCGTGATCTTCCTGGCGCTCACGGTCGGCGGGTTCGCCCAGCCGACGGACCCCATCCCGCAGTGGGTCATCCTGGCCGCCGCCGGGGCGATCTCGCTCGGCACGTACGCCGGCGGCTGGCGCATCATGCGCACGCTGGGCCGGCGCATCATCGCCCTGGACCCGCCCCAGGGCTTCGCCGCGGAGTCGGCGGCGGCGACCGTCCTGTACGGGGCCGCCATCGGGTTCGGGGCGCCCATCTCCACCACGCACACGATCACCTCGGCGATCATGGGTGTGGGGGCCACCAAGCGGCTCAGCGCCGTGCGGTGGGGGGTCGCGGGCAACATCGTGACCGCGTGGATCCTCACCATCCCGGCCGCCGCGCTGGTCGCGGCCGTGTCGTACTTCATCCTGCACGCCCTCGTGGAGAGCTGACCGGGGGCGCCTCTGAGGGCACGCGGCCGACAACGCCGTCGGCCGCGCCCACGCCATCGAAGAAGCCGGCCCTCCGGGAGAAGGCGGCCGTTCCCCAGGGGCCGGTCGTCCGCGAGAGGCCGGCCTCCAGGAGAGAACGACCTCAAGGGCATCAAGGGCATCAAGGGCAGCCGATCCGGCGGCTCGTCTCCCCAGCGTCGTGGAGCGAGCCGGGCCCGTCCCCTCGTCAGCCGCCGGGGGCGTACATCACGTCCACGTCCCACCGGTTGAACCCGAGCGACTCGTACAGCCGGATCGCCGCCGTGTTGCTCTCGTCCACGTACAGCATCGCCTGGGCGAGGCCGCGGGAGCGCAGGTGGCCCAGGCCGGCCAGGGTGAGGGCCTTGCCCAGGCCGGTGCCCTGCTGGGAGGGGTCGACGCCGACGACGTACACCTCTCCCAGCGGCTCGTGGCCGTGCTCGGAGGAGCCGTGGATCTTCGTCCAGTGGAAGCCGGCCAGCCGGTCGCCGCGGAAGGCCAGGAAGAAGCCGGCCGGGTCGAACCAGGGCTCCTGCTCGCGCCGCCGCAGGTCGTCCATCGTCCAGGCGCCCTGCTCCGGGTGGTGGGCGAAGGCGGCGGCGTTGACCTTGAGCCAGGCCTCCTCGTCCTGCCCGGGCACGAACGTGCGCAGGCTCACCCCCGGCGGCAGCGTGGAGGCGGCCAGCGGGGCGTACAGCGAGCGGCGCATCTGCCACAGCGAGCGCACGCGGTCGAAGCCGAAGGTGGCCGCCAGCGCGCCCGCGCCCGCGTGGTCGCCGTGGGCCCACAGGCGCGGCCTGCCGTCCGTCAGGTCCATGACCGCGCCGAGCAGGCGCGCGCCGTGCCCGCGCCGCCGGAAGGCCGGGTGGATGACCAGCTCCACGCTCGGCCCCTCCACCTCGTCGGTGGGATCGACGTGCGCGTAGCCCGCCAGGTCCGTCTCCGACCACAGCAGCAGGGAACGGGCCTGCGGATCGCCGCCGTAACGCAGGTGGAGCATCACGTGCTCGTTCAGCGGGCGGACGCCGTCGGCCTCCGTCGCCGCCTCGACCAAGGCGAGCACCTTGGTGATCTCCTGGTCATCCAGCCGTTCCCTGATCTCCACGCGCGCGTTCACAGAACGAACTCTAGGCGTCCCCCTGGCAAAAGACGCCATGGATCAGCCGTGCAGTTCGTTACCTTTGCGACATCGACTGCATAGGTTCCACCCGTAACGTCTGTGGCCATGACGTCGTCTCGTTCCTTCCTCCGGGTGGCACTGGCCGGAGCCGTCGCCTCGGGCGCGGTCCTGCTCGCCACCCTCCCGGCGGACGCGAGCAAGGCCGCCAGGACGGTTCCCGTCCGGCTGCTCTCGCTCAATGACTTCCACGGCAACCTCGAACCCCCGACAGGCTCGTCCGGCCGCATGGTGGACGAGCACGGCCACACGGTCGACGCGGGCGGCGCGGCCTACGTGGCCACGCACATGAAGGCCCTGACCGACGGGAACACCATCGCGGTGGCCCAGGGCGACCTCATCGGCGCCACCCCGCTGATCTCGGCCGCCTACCACGACGAGCCCTCGATCGAGTTCCTCGACAAGCTGGGGCTCAAGGTGGCCGCGGTGGGCAACCACGAGTTCGACGAGGGGTACGCCGAGCTGCGGCGGATCATGGACGGCGGCTGCCACCCGGTGGACGGCTGCTCGCCCGCCGGCCCGTGGAAGGGCGCGAAGTTCGACTACGTGGGCGCGAACGTGCTGTTCAAGAACCCGCACGAGAAGACCGACGCGCTCGCGGCCCTCGGCGGCTCGAAGTCGCCCGAGGTCAAGAAGGTGCTGGCCGACTGGGGCGTGCCCGCGCTGCCGCCGGTCAGCGTCAAGTGGATGAACGGCGTGCCGATCGGCTTCATCGGGCTGGTCACGAAGACCACCCCGAACATCGTCGGCAGCGAGGGCATCAAGGACCTCAAGTTCGTCGACGAGGTCAAGGCCGCGAACGTGGCCTCCAAGCTGCTCAAACTGGTGGGCGTCAAGGCCCAGGTCGTGCTCGTGCACGAGGGCGACCAGGTGAACGCCGGCCAGTCGCCCGACGCCTGCGCCGCCGTGCCGGGGGCGGGCAACCGCATCGCCACGCAGGTGGACGCCGAGATCGACATGGTGCTGAGCGGCCACTCGCACCAGGCGTACCTGTGCCAGGTCAAGGACCCGGCGGGCAACGACCGCCTCTACTCGCAGGGCGGCTCGTTCGGGCGGGTCATCACGCAGATCGACATGAGGGTCAATGTCAGGACGCGCGACATCGACCGCGCCTCCGTGGTGGCCGACAACCACGTCGTGACCCGTACGGTCGCCGCCGACCCCGAGATCTCGGCGTTCGTGCAGACGTGGAAGGAGCGGGTCGCGTCCGTCGCGAACAAGGCGATCGGCACCATCACCGCCGACATCACGAACACGGCCGCGCCCTCCGGGGAGTCCCCGCTCGGCAACCTCATCGCCGACGCCCAGCTCGCCGCCGCCAGGACCGGCGGCAACGCGCAGATCGCGCTGATGAACCCCGGCGGTGTACGGGCCTCCCTGACGTACGCCTCCTCGCCCGCGAACGAGGGCGACGGCGTCGTCACGTACGGCGAGGCGTTCGTCGTGCAGCCGTTCAACAACCTGGTGCAGGTCGTCACGCTGACCGGCGCCCAGCTCAAGACGGTGCTGGAGCAGCAGTTCCCCGGCGGGCCCAACAACCAGGCGTTCCCCAAGATCCTGCAGCCGTCGGCGAACTTCACCTACACCTACAGCCGCAGCGCCGCCTGGGGCTCGAAGGTCTCCGACATGAAGATCGACGGCGTGCCGGTGACGGACACGCAGGCGATCCGGGTCTCGGCCAACAACTTCCTGGTGGGCGGCGGTGACGCGTTCCCCGCCTTCCTGGACGGCACGGACCTGTGGAGCGGGCCGCTGGACATCGACGCCTTCGCCGCGCACCTCGGCGGGAACAGCCCGGTCGCGCCGCCGGCCACCGACCGCATCACCGTCGCGCCCTAGCCGGGCCCTGGGCCCGTCTCCTCGGGGCGGGCCCAGGTCAGCCACTTGCGCGCGATCTCCGTCTCCAGGTCGACCCCGTGGTGGCGGGCCATGAGCAGCACGTGGCACACCACGTCGGCCAGCTCTTCGCGGAAGCCCGCGTCGAGCTCCTGCTCGGTGCGGCCCTTCTTCCTGGCCCTGCCGGTGAGCATGAGGAACGCCTGGGTCAGCTCGCCGACCTCCTCCTGGAGCTTGAGCAGGAACCAGGTCTCGTCACGCTCGATGCCCACCGAGGCCGCGTAGCGCTGCGAGATGGCCTCGATCTCCTCGGAGAGCTCGCGCAGGTGCATGCCGCCGAGTCTAGGCCCGCCCGGAGCCGCCCGCAGGCCGCCCGGCGGCCGCCCGGGGGCGTCACTCCCGGGCGGGAGGAGCGGGTCCCGGCCGGCCGGCGCGGCGGGTGCGCACGAGGTCGTACAGGGCGGCGGCCAGGGCGATGCAGACCGAGGAGACGACCACGACCAGGCCGTGCTCGAAGGCCGTCGCCCAGCCCTCGGCCAGCGAGCCGAAGAAGGTCGTGCCCGCCGCCGCGATGCCGATGGCCGAGCCCAGCCGCTGCCCGGTCTGCAGCACCCCGGCCGCGCTGCCCCCGCCCTCCGGCGGCACCTCCGACAGCGTGATGGCCTGGTTGGGCGCGATGACCAGGCCGCTGCCCATGCCCGCGACCAGCAGCGGCAGCGCGGTCGCCAGCCCCGCCGCCGGTCCGGGCACGAGCGCGGTGGCGCCCATGGTGGCCAGCAGCCCGGCGATCACCATGGTCAGCCCGATGGCGACCAGGCGCCGGCCCATGCGCGAGACGAGGCGCCCGCCGAGCAGGGCGGCCGAGGCCGAGCCGAGCGCGAACGGCGTGATCGCCAGGCCCGCCAGCAGCGCGCTGTAGCCGTGGCCGCTCTGGAGGTAGAGCGTGAAGATGAAGAAGATGCCGGTGAAGCCGGCGAAGTAGAACAGCGCGATGGCCGAGCCCAGGCTGTAGGAGCGCTTGCGGAACAACGTCAGGTCGACCAGCGGCTCGTGGCGGTAGAACCGCTCCCAGAGCACGAACCCCGCCAGCACCGCCAGCGCGCCCGGCACGAGCAGCCACTTGGCCGGGCTCTCCCACTGGTGCCGCTGGATGAACGGCAGCAGCAGCGCCGCCACGCCGATCCCGAGCAGCAGCACGCCCACCGGGTCCATGCTCGGGGGCCTGCGGTGGACGAGTTGCGGGCGCGGCAGCAACCGCCAGGCCAGCGGCAGCAGCACGGCCCCGATGGGCAGGTTCACCAGGAACACCCACCGCCAGCCGAAATCGGCCCCGAACACGGTCACCAGCGCGCCGCCGATGAGCGGCCCGGCGGCCGTGGACACGCCGATGGTGGCGCCGAGCGCGCCGAAGGCGCGGGCCCGCTCGTACCCCTGGAACATCTGCTGGATCAGGCCCGAGACCTGCGGGTTCAGCATGCCGGCCGCCATGCCCTGGACCAGGCGGGCCACGATGAGCACGTGCATGTTCCAGGCGAAGCCGCAGAACGCGCTGGAGAGCGTGAACAGCGCCACCGCCCACAGGAAGACCGTCCGGCGGCTCCTGGCGTCGCCCAGCCGCCCGGCGGGGACCAGGAGGAGGCCGAAGGTGAGCGCGTAGCCGGACAGCGTCCACTGCAACCCGTCGTCCGTGGCGTGCAGGCCCTCGCGGATCGAGGGCAGGGCGACGTTGACGATGCTCACGTCGAGCCCCGTCATGAACGCGGCGACCAGGCACACGGCCAGCGCCCGCCGCCGCGTGCCGTGCTCCCCGGCCGCCCCCTCCACGGGCTTCTGGTTCCCCTGCCGATCACGAAATATCGCCCGTCAAGGCTTTCTTTGCCCCCATCCAGCGAGTCTTCGTTTCGCGGCAAAAGCCGGGTAACGTGCCGATCATGAGCACGACGGCGGTCGAGCGGAACGGCATCAACGCGGTTCCCGAAAGCGAGCGGCACGGCCGGCCGCGAGACCTGTTCTGGCCCTGGGCCGGCGCCAACCTGTCCCTGTTCGGCGTGGCCTTCGGCGTCTACGTCGTCGGGCTCGGGCTCGGCGTGGTGCCCGCCATCCTCACCGGCGCGCTCGGGTACGTGCTGTCGTTCCTGCTCGTGGGCCTGGTCGCGATCGGCGGCGCGCGCTCCGGCGTGCCGACGATGACGCTGGGCCGGGCGCCCTTCGGCTACCAGGGCAACAAGCTGCCCACGCTCTTCTCCTACGTGTCGAACGTGGGGTGGGAGATCGTGCTCGTCACGCTCGCGGCACAGGCCGGCGCGGAGATCCTCAAGCGGGTCGCGCCCGGCGTGCCCACGACGACGACCACCGCCGTCTGCTTCGCGGTGGCGGCCGTCGCGGTGATCGCGGTCGGCGTGTACGGGCACGCGATGATCATGGTCGTGCAGCGCTACCTGACGTACGTGTTCGTCGTGCTGACCGTCGTCTACCTGGTCCTGATGGCCCCCAGGCTCGGCGTCTCGCTGGAGACCACGGCCGGGCCCGGCGGCTGGGCCGGCGGGGTCATCTTCGCCATGACCCTGCTCGGCCTGGGCTGGGTCAACTGCGGCGCCGACTACTCGCGCTACCTGCCGGCGGGCTCCCGGCCCCGCTCGGTGGCCCTGTGGACGACGCTCGGGGGCGCGCTGCCGCCACTGGTGCTGCTCGTGTTCGGCGTGCTGCTGGCGGGCGGCGACGCGCAGGTGGCCGAGGCGGCGGGCGCCAACCCGGTGGCGGCGCTGGCCGCGGCGCTGCCGACGTGGTTCCTGCTGCCGTACCTGCTGACCGCCATCGGCGGCTTCCTGGCCGGGGCGATCATGGACATCTACTCGTCCGGGCTGTCGATGCTGGCCCTGGGCGTGCCGGTCAGGCGGCACCACGCGGTGCTGATCGACGGGCTGCTCATGGTGCTCGGCGGCTACTACCTGCTGTTCGTCTCCACCAGCTTCCTGGCCACCTTCCAGGCGTTCCTGGCCATCGTGGGCGTGGTGATGGCCGCCTGGGTGGCGATCTTCCTGGTGGACATGTGGCGGCTGCGGGCCGGCGGCAGGGCGTACGACGAGCGGCTGCTGCGGGCGGGCGCGCCCGCGGTCAACGGGGCCGGACTGGTGTCGCTGGTGGTGGCCTCGGCCGTGGGGCTCGGGCTGATCACCTCGGCCGACGAGAACATCGCCCGGGTCGTCGGCTTCCTGATGAGCGAGGAGCTGAGGGGCGGCACCTTCGGGTCGGCGAACATCGGCGTGGTCATCGCGCTCGTGCTGGCCGGGCTGCTGTACTTCCTGATCACGGCGGTCACGAGGCCGCGTACCTGAGCGGCGGGGGTGTCCGTCAGGTTACGCTCGGTGAGTGACCATGGACGTTCCGCTGCGGATGCTGAGGTGGGCGGTGCACGTCACGGCCTGCGGGCTGCTCGCGATCGCCGTGACCGGCGCGCTGCGCGAGGGCCGCCCGGCCGTGGCCCTGGAGGGCGCGCTGCTCGGCCTGCTGTACGCCGCCGGCCCGCTCGTCTTCCTGGGCCGGCCCGTCGGGGAGCGGGTGTGGCTGGGCGTGGTGACCGTGGCGTGGATCGTGCCGGCCGTGGCGGCGCCGTCGTTCGTGTGGCTGGCCTTTCCGCTGCTCTTCGCCTACCTGCACGTGCTGCCGTTGTGGGGGGCGATGTTCGGGGTGGCGGTGCTGACGTCGGCGGCGGTCCTGGCGGCGGCCTGGCACGCGGGCGGGCTCAGCGTGCCGCTGCTGGTCGGGCCGGGGCTCGCGGCGGTCGTGGTGACGCTGCTGGCGCTGGCCTGCAAGGCGCTGCACGCCGAGGCCGAGCGGCACCGCGCGAAGTGAGCCCCCGGACGGTGAGGCTCAGGGCCGCCACGACGGCGTACGGTCAGGCCGTCACGATGGCGAAGTCGGGCGCGGGCCGGTCCAGCACCGCCACCAGCCGTTGCAGCACCGTCGTGTCGCCCTCGCGCTGCACGCCCTCCACGCCCCTGCCCGCCAGCAGGCCGACGAGCTGGGCCTTGGTCAGCCGCAGCGTCAGGTCCGCGGCGGCCCCGTCGCGCGGCGCGGGCTGCTGCACGAACACGCCGTTGGCCAGCGTCGTACGGTAACGCTCCCCCAGGTCGGTCAGGTGCCAGTCGATGGCCAGCCGCTCGTGCCAGGCGCGCGGCCCGTCCACGCGGACGGCGATCGAGTCGAAGATCTGCTCCACGGTCAGCGCGTTGAAGAAGTCGCGCGAGGCGGGGTCCACGGTGGCGGGCACGATGCCGTCGGCCAGCTCCATCGCCCCCATGAGGTAGCAGTTGCGCCAGGTGGCGTTCTCCGCGCCGTGCCCGAGCCGGGTGTAGACCTCGGCCAGCAGGTCGCGGGCCTCCTTGTTGCCCTCGTCGGCGAAGACGGCGTGGTTGAGGAGCTGGGCGGCGAAGCGCAGGTCGTTCTCGTCGATGTAGCGCCTGGCGAAGGCGACCACGGCCGCGCCGCCGCCGAGGCACTCGACGTACCGGACGGCGCTCTCCCTCGGCGGGTGCTCCCACAGGTGGGCGGGGTTGCCGTCGAACCAGCCCAGGTAGCGCTGGTAGATGGCCTTGACGTTGTGGCTGATGGAGCCGGAGTAGCCGTGCGTGTGCCAGACCTGCTCCAGGTCGGGCGGCAGGCGCACGATCTCGGCGATCTCGGGCCCCGTCAGGCCCTTGTTGAGCAGGCGCACGGTCTGGTCGTGCAGGTAGGCGTACAGGTCGCGCTGGCGGGTCAGGAAGTGCTCGATGCGCTCGCGGCCCCAGGTGGGCCAGTGGTGCGAGGCGAAGGCCACGTCGCTCTCCGCGGCGAACAGGGTGATGGCCTCGGTCAGGTAGCGGGCCCAGGCGCGGGCGTCGCGCACGGCCGACCCGCGCAGGGGCAGGATCGTGTGCTGGTTGTGGGTGGCGTTCTCGGCCAGGCACAGGGCCCGGTGGCCGGGGAAGAACACGTTCATCTCGGCGGGGGCCTCGGCGCCCGGCGTGAGCTGGAAGACCATCCGCACGCCGTCGATCGTCTCCTCCTGGCCGGTGCGGGCGATCTCGGCGGTGGGCGGGATGAGCGACATGGTGCCGGTGGAGGCGGTCATGCCGAGTCCGGCGCCGATCTGGCCGTCGGCGGAGCGGGGCAGGGCGGGGCCGTACATGTAGACGGCGCGGCGGACCATGGCAGGTCCGGCGTAGACGTTCTCGGCGACCGCGTGCTCCATGAAGCCGGCCGGGGCCAGGATCGGCACGTCGCCGCGGGTGACGCCGCGCACGCCGCCGAAGTGGTCGGCGTGCGCGTGGGTGTAGATCACGCCGGTGACGGGGCGGTCGCCGCGGTGGGCGCGGTACAGCCGGAGCGCGGCGGCGGCGCACTCGGTGGAGATCAGCGGGTCGATGACGACGACGCCGCGCTCCCCCTCGGCCAGCGTCATGTTCGACAGGTCCAGGCCGCGTACCTGGTAGATGCCGTCGGTGACCTCGTACAGGCCCTGTTTCGCGCACAACTGGCCCTGCCGCCAGAGGCCGGGATGGGCGGTGTCCGGGCAGTCCTCCTGGAGGAAGTCGTAGGAGTCGTTGTCCCACACGACCCGGCCGTCCAGGGTCGCGATCACTGCCGGGCTGAGCTTGGCGATGAAGCCGCGATCGGCGTCATCGAAGTCGTCCCTGTCGTGAAACGGAAGGTCTGCCATGCTCAGCCGCATGCCCGGAGTTTCCGACAAATAGCCCAATAAACCCCCTAAATAGGATGAACCTCTGACAAGTGCATGTGGTTGGCTGGTCCTGAGCTGATCGCCGATCGTCCGCGGGGGATTCATGGAAGCGTGCGTGTTCGACCTCGATGGTGTGCTGGTGGACTCCGAGCCGGTCTGGGAAGAGGTGCGCCGGGCGTTCGTCGCCGAGCACGGGGGCGCCTGGCAGGCCGACACGCAGTCCAGGCTGATGGGCATGAGCACCGGCGAGTGGGCCGCGTACCTGCACGAGCTGGGCGTGCGCCTGGCTCCCGAGGAGATCGCCCGCGGGGTCGTCGAGCGGATGGCCGGGCGCTACCGGGAGGAGGTGCCGCTGATGCCGGGGGCAGTGGCGGCGGTGCGGCGGTTGTCGGAGCAGGTCACGCTGGGGCTGGCCAGCTCCTCCCCGCGGCGGCTGATCGACGTGGTGCTGGCGGCCGCCGGGCTGGAGGAGTGCTTCGCGGCGACCGTCTCCACCGAGGAGGTGGCGCGCGGCAAGCCCGCCCCCGACGGCTACCTGGAGGCGGCCCGGCGCATGGAGGTCGATCCGCGCGGCTGCGTGGCGGTCGAGGACTCCAGCAACGGGCTGCGCTCGGCGCACGCGGCGGGCATGCGCGTCATCGCCGTGCCGCACCCGCGCTACCCGCCCGCGCCCGACGCCCTCGCCCTGGCCTGGCGCGTGCTGCCCGGCCTGGACGCGCTCACCCCCGAGTCTGTCTTGTGACCCCGGCGAGCCGGAGTCGCTCTCGTGGAACGCCGCCGCTCCTGGCTACCATTACGGAATCGTGCGAGACATCACCGTTTTCAGCGGCAGCGCTCACCCTGAACTGGCCGAGGAGATCTGCGCCCACCTGGGCACTCCCCTGCACCCCGTCCAAGTCCACCGCTTCGCCAACGACGTGCTCGAAGTGCAGCTCCAGGCCAACTGCCGGGAGCGCGACGTGTTCCTCATCCAGCCGCTCGTGCCGCCCGTCCAGGAGAACCTGGTCGAGCGGCTGCTCATGCTCGACGCCGCCCGCGGCGCCTCCGCGGCCAGGACGACCGTGGTGATGCCTCATTACGCCTATGCCCGAAGTGACAAGAAAGACGCGCCGCGCATCTCGATCGGGGCGCGGCTGGTCGCCGACCTGATGGTGGCCGCGGGCGCCAGCAGGGTGCTGGCCATGACGCTGCACTCGCCGCAGGTGCACGGCTTCTTCAGCGTCCCCGTGGACCACCTGCACGCGCTGCGCGAGCTGGCCGCGCACTTCCGCCGCTACGACCTGTCCAACACGGTCGTCGTCTCCCCCGACCTGGGCAACGCCAAGGAGGCCGCCCACTTCGCCCGCATGCTCGGCACCGGCGTGGCCATGGGCGCCAAGCAGCGCTTCAGCGACGACCGCGTGGTGATCAGCTCGGTGATCGGCGAGGTGTCGGGCAAGGACGTGATCGTCCTCGACGACGAGATCGCCAAGGGCAGCACGGTCATCGAGCTGCTCGACCGGCTGCGCGAGCGGAACGTGCGCTCGATCCGGGTGGCCTGCACGCACGGCCTGTTCGCCGGGGGCGCGATCGAGCGGCTGAGCGCGCTGCCCGAGGTCGAGGAGATCGTCTGCACCAACACGGTGCCGCCGCCCAAGCCGAGCGACAAGCTGACCGTGTTGTCGATCGCGCCCGCGCTGGCCGAGGCCATGCGCCGGATCCACGACGGCGAATCGGTGAGCGCCCTGTTCAGCACCCCCTGAACGGCTGCCGGCACCCTGGTGGTTCCGTCGCCGTGACCGGTGGCTGTGATCAGCGCTACCTTTCCAGCCGGGCGTGAATCGATCATAGTTTTCATCATGCACGCAGCGACGGAACGCCTTCTCGACCACTTCCTCGAGGGCGTCGAACCTGCCGTTCCCCTCGTCGCGCTCTGGGCGCACGGCTCGCTCGCGGCCGGCGACTACCAGCCGGAGCGCAGCGACCTCGACCTGATCGCGGTGCTCGACTCCGCCCCGACCATGGAGCACTGGCGGCGCATCAAGGCCGTGCACCGCAGGCTCCGGCTGCCGCTGGCCGAGCGGCTGCACTGCTCCTACCTGGCCAGGCAGGAGCTCGACGACCTCGCGGCCGAGCACATCACCTGGGCGCACGGGCACATCTTCCGCCGCCCCGTCACCGCGGTCACCCGGCGCGAGCTGCACGACAAGCCCCGCGTGCTGTACGGCCCGCCGCCCGCCGGGCTGCTGCCGCCGGTGTCCGACGCGGAGCTGACCCGGTTCGTCCGCACGGACCTGCGTGACTACTGGCTGGTCAAGGCCCAGGGGCGGCGGCGCTGGCTGCAGGACGTCTGGGTGGACCTGGGCATGCTGACGGTCGCCAGGGCCACGGTCACCCTGCGGGACGGGCGGCTGATCAGCAAGCGGGAGGCGCTGGACGTGCTGGCCGAGCTGGACGCGCCGGAGACGGTGGTGGCCGACATCCGCGCCCGCCGGTACGACACCCCGGCGCCGGTGCTGAGCCGGTTCAGGCGGGGCCGGCTGGCCCGGGCGTTCGTGCGGACGGCGATCAGGCGGGCGCTGGCCTGACGCATCCGTTTCCGCCGGGCAGGATGACAATGCGGATGAGGACTGTTACCTGCATGGAGAATTCGCGAATCACCATCACCTGAACCCGGGAAAGGGCGACACATGGGGGAAAGCAGGCGGTCCTATCTGCTGGCGGCGGCATCGGCGGTGTCGCTCCTGAACGACCCGGCCGTGGCGGCGTCGTGGGACAAGCCGAGCGCTCTGATGGAGTTCAGCGTCGCGGGGCTGGCCGGGCACCTGGCGCACCAGCTCGTCAGGGTCGGTGACGTGCTCGCGCCGAACGGTCAGGTCGGAGAGCCGGTCACGCTTCTTGAGCACTACTCGCGCTCGCCTTGGGTGCAGGCGGGCCTCGACCACGAGAGCAACCTCAGCGTGCGGCGCGGCGGCGAGGCGGCCGCGGCGGCCGGCCCCGCGGTGCTGGTCGAGCGGGCTCAGGCACTGCTGGAGATGCAGAACGCGGCGCTGGCCTCCGAGCCCGCCGACCGGGTTGTGCACCTGCCGTGGGCCGGCTGGTCGCTGCGGCTGGACGACTTCCTGCTCACCAGACTCGTGGAGTTGGTCGTGCACTCCGACGACCTGGCGGCCAGCGTGGGCGTGGGGACGCCCGAGCTGCCCGCGTGCGTGATCGATCCGGTGGTCGAGCTGCTGGCCCGCCTGGCCGTGCACCGCCACGGGCCCACGGCGGTCATCCGCACGCTGAGCAGGACCGAGCGCGCCCCGGCCACCATCAGCGCGTTCTGAGCCCGCAGGGCGCGGCTCAGGTCTTCACAGGGCGGGCCGGACCGCACGGCAGGCGCGGCTCAGGTCTTCCCGGGGGCCGAGCCGCACGGCAGGCGCGGCTCGGCTTTCCAGGGGCGGGCCGTGCCGCCGGGCGGCGTCACTTTCCCGGGTCGTGCACGCTGACCTCGGGATAGTCCTTGACCTCGGTGTGCTTGCCCAGCAGGTGCCGGTCGAGGAAGCCCGCCAGGTGGGCCCGGGTGATCTCCAGGGCGCGGGCGCCGTCCAGCTTCTGCGAGGGCAGGCCGAGCTGCGACCTGAGCACGGCGTAGTCGACGAACGACGAGTGGTCCGCGCCCTTCACGGTGACCCACCGCTTCCAGCCGGTCAGCTTCCGCCAGGCCGCCTTCCAGCTCTCGTCGGTGCCGCCGGGGGTGTGCGAGTCGGCCGCGCCGATCAGCAGGAACGGCCGCTTGACCGGCTTGGTGAGCCGGTAGGTGCCGTCCAGGTTGGCGCCGGCTTTGATCCGGCGGTCGGCGATCACGGCCTGGGAGGCGGCGTACCCGCCGATCGAGTGGCCGACCATGGCGATGCGCGACCGGTCGATCCGCTCGCCCCACCGGCCGCCGAGCAGCTCGTCGAGCACGAAGCTCACGTCCTTGACCCGGCTCCCGGCGACCTTCGCGTGGTCCTGGCCCTTCACGCAGGCCAGGCAGGAGGTGGTGCGGCCGTCGGGGAAGGTGGTGGCGACCGACTCGTACGTGTGCTCCACGGCCGCGACCAGGTAGCCCCTGCTCGCGAAGTCCTCGGCCAGCGAGGTCAGCGTGTGGCGCGGGAAGCTGAACCCCGGCGACATGACGACCAGGGGCCGCCGGCCGGCGGCGGCGGGGGCGCCGGCGCGGGCGTGCGTCCTGACCCCCACGAGCGCCTCCGGGTCCACCTCGTAGTTCTTGAGCACCGCCCGGGACTCCTCCTCGGTGAGGTACGGCGCCGCCCGGCCGGTCGCCTTCTCGGCCGGGTACCAGAGCGAGACCATGAGCTCCCGCCGGTCCGCCTCCGGGTTCCACGGGTCGCGGCGGTCCTCGTCCACCAGGTGGAGGCTCGCGAAGCCGACGGGCCGGGACCCGGTCGGCGCGGGCAGCTCGCCCCGCTGCGCCTGGGCGGGGGCGGAGACCTGGGCCGGGGCGGACGCCTGGGCCGGGGCGGCGGCCAGGGTGGTCAGGGCCGTGGACACGGCGGCGAGGGCCGCGACGGCCGAGGTCCCTGCGAAGGTCACCCGGGCGGTCTTGTGCGGGGCCCGGCGGTTGGTTGTCTGCATGGGGACCACGCTGCCGGTCCCGGGCCGGGGAGCGTACGCGGCGATCGTCGACCGGCTCCCCCTACTTTCGTCGTAAAGCCCTCCCGGCCCGCCCCCATAGGCTGTGGCCATGCGTTTCGTCCTGCTCGGCGCGGGCGTCTTCGCGGTGTCGCTGTTCGTCCTGACCGGGCAGATGGGGGTGCCGTCGGGCCTGCCGCTGCCGTTGATGCTCGCCATCGCCGCCGCGGCGGGGGTGGCCGCCTGGCACGCGCGGCGCTCCTGGTGGCCGCTGGCCGCCGTCGCCGCGATCGCCTACGCCTGGCTGGTGATGTGGCCGCCGCTGATGGTGGCCTCCTACTTCGCGGGCCGCACCCTCGACAGGACCCGTGGCCTGGCCGCCTACCTCGGCGGCTGCCTGGCGGTGTGCGGGCTCTCCGCGGTGATCGGCGAGGCGCGCGACGGCCTCCAGGAGATGCTGACCGCGACCCTGGGCAACGCGCTGTTCATGGCGCTGGGTGTGATCGGGCTGCCGGTGGCCGTCGGGTTGTGGACGCGGGCCAGGAGCGAGGTGCTGGCGGCGGCCAGGGAGCGCGCGGAGCGGCTCGAACGCGAGCAGGTCATGCGGGCCGAGCAGGCCAGGATCCAGGAGCGGGCCAGGATCGCCCGGGAGATGCACGACGTCGTCGCCCACCGGGTCTCGCTCATGGTGCTGCACGCGGGGGCGCTGGAGGTGCGCACGGCCGACGAGGAGAGCGCGCGGGCCGCCGCCATGATCGGCGAGATCGGCAGGGAGGCGCTGGCCAACCTGCGCGACGTGCTCGGTGTGCTGCGCGCGCCCCGTCCCGGGGGGATCGACGCCGGCCACCGGCCGCAGCCCACGCTCGGCGACCTCGACCGGCTGCTCGACCAGACCCGCGCCCTGGGCATCGCGGTGACCAGGCACGACGAGGGCGAGCCGCGGCCGGTGGAGGAGACCGTGGAGCGGACGGCGTACCGGGTGATCCAGGAGGCGCTCACCAACGTGCACAAGCACGCGGGAGACGCCGGCACCGACGTGCGCCTGCGCTACGGCGACGGCGAGCTGGAGGTGGAGGTGCGCAACCAGGCGCCCCACGGGCCGCGCGAGGCACCGCACGCGGCGCGCGAGGCGCTGCCCGGCGCGGGCTGGGGCCTGGTGGGACTGCGGGAGCGGGTGGAGCTGCTCGGCGGCACGCTGCGCACCACGGCCGACGAGAGCGGCGGCTTCGTCGTCAGCGCCAGGATCCCCGCATGACCGGATTCATCACGAACGTCAGGAGGCCCCGCGTGATCGGGTTCCGCATGATCGGGTTCCGCGTGGTCGCCGGGGTTGCGGCGTGATCAGGGTGCTCGTCGTGGACGACGAGGAGCTCGTACGCTCCGGGCTGCGGCTGATCCTGGAGGCGGCCGGCGACATCGCGATCGCCGGGGAGGCCCGTGACGGCGAGGAGGCCGTGGCGGCGGTGCGGCGGCTGCGGCCCGAGGTCGTGCTGATGGACGTCCGCATGCCGGGCACCGACGGCCTGGCCGCCGCCGCCCGCATCCTGGCGGCGCCGGACGCGCCCAAGCTGATCATGCTGACCACGTTCGACCTGGACGAGTACGTCCACGAGGCCCTGCGCATGGGCGCGGTCGGCTTCCTGCTCAAGGACACCCCGCCGAGAGAGCTGGCCGCGGCCGTCCGCACGGTCGCGGGCGGCCAGGCCATGCTCTCCCCGTCCGTCACCAGGCGCCTGATCGCCTCCTACGCCCACCGCGCCCCCTCCCGCGCGGACCTGGCCCGCAAGCAGCTCACCGCGCTCACCGACCGGGAGGAGGACGTGATCAGGGCGCTGGCCCGCGGCCTGTCCAACGCCGAGATCGGCCGCGAGCTGCGCCTCACGGAGGCGACGGTGAAGGCGCACGTCAGCCGGGTGCTGGCCAAGCTGGGCCTGGCCAACCGGGTCCAGGCGGCCATCCTGGTCCACGACGCCGACCTCGGCTGACCGCCGCACCCCACGACCGCCACGCCGTAGGACCGCCGCACCCCACGACCGCCGCGCGCGCGGGCCACCACGAGCCGGGAGCCGCCACGAGCCGGGCGGCCGGCGCGCGTCAGGTGGTGGTCGCGGCGTAGTGGCAGGCGGTCTGCGCCTCGGGCACGGCGGGCAGGATGTCGAGCAGCTCGCCCCGGCACCGCGCGTCCACCCCGGCCTCGGCCGCCTGCCCCGAGGCGAGCACCTGGCAGCGGGCGTGGAAGCGGCACCCGCCGGGGATCCTGGTCGGGTCCGGCGGCTCGCCGGTCAGCACCACCCGCTCGGGCGACTCGGGCAGCACCGACATCAGGGCCTGCGTGTACGGATGGCGCGGCGCCGTCAGCACCTGCTCCACCGGCCCCGACTCGACGATCCTGCCCAGGTACATCACGGCCACCCGGTCGGCGATGTTCCAGGCCAGGCCCAGGTCGTGGGTGACGACCAGCGCCGACAGCCCCAGCTCCGAGCGCAGCCGCAACAGCAGGGCCAGGATCTCGCCGCGTACGGAGGCGTCCAGCGAGGCCACCGGCTCGTCGGCGATCAGCACCTTCGGGTCGAGCGCCAGCGCGCCCGCGATCACCACGCGCTGCCGCTGCCCGCCGGACAGCTCGTGCGGGTAACGCAGGAAGAACCGGTCGGGCGGCCGCAGCCCGGCCCGGGACAGGGCGGTGGTCACGATCTCGCGCTCGTCGGGCAGGCCGTGGATGCGGGGCCCCTCGGCGACGGCCTCGTACACGGTGTGCCGGGGGTTGAGCGAGCCCATCGGGTCCTGGAGGACGAGCTGCACCTGCCTGCGGTAGTCCTTCAGCGCCCGGGAGGAGTAGCTCAGGGGCGCGCCGCCGTAGCGCACCTCGCCGGAGGTGGGGCGTTCGAGGCCGAGCAGCGTGCGGGCGAGGGTGGTCTTGCCGCAGCCGGACTCGCCGACCAGGGCGACGATCTCGCCCGCGCCGACGGCCAGGTTCACGCCGTCCACGGCGCGGGCGCGCCGCCCCCGGGAGGAGAACTGGACGTGCAGGTCGCGGGCCTCCAGCAGGGCGCGCCCGGTGGTCGCGACCGCCTCGGCGGTGGTCTGCGTCTCGGTCACGAGGCTTCCTCCTTCTCCCTGACGTGCACGCAGGCCGCCGTACGGTCCGGCCCGGCCGGCCACAGCTCGACGTCCAGCGACGCGCAGCCGTCGAGGGCGACGGGGCAGCGCGGGTGGAACGAGCAGCCGCCGGGCAGCCGCATCGGGTCGGGCGGGTCGCCGCCCAGGCCCCTGGGCGCCATCCGCGAGGCCGGGTCGCCCACGGTGGGGAACGCCGCGGCCAGCGCCCGGCTGTAGGGGTGGCGGGCGGCGTGGAACACCTCGGCTGACGGGCCGTGCTCGATGACGCGGCCGGCGTACATGACGGCGAGCCGGTCGCAGACGTCGGCGAGCACCGACAGGTCGTGCGAGATCATGATCAGCGAGATGCCGTGCTCGGCCACCAGCTCCTTGATCAGGGTCAGCACCTGGGCCTGCACCATCACGTCGAGCGCGGTGGTCGGCTCGTCGGCGATGATCAGCTTGGGCGCGCAGGCCAGCGCCATCGCGATCATCACGCGCTGCCGCTGCCCGCCGGATAGCTCGTGCGGGTAGCTGCGGGCCCGCCAGGCGGGCAGGCCGACCTGGTCGAGCAGTTCGGCGACGCGCTTGCGGGCGGCCTCGGGCCTGGCCAGGTCGTGCACGAGCAGCGGCTCGGCGATCTGGTCGCCGATCCTGCGCACGGGGTTGAGCCCGTGCTGCGCGCCCTGGAAGACGATCGAGGCCCCGGCCCAGCGCACGGCGCGCAGGCGGCCCCACTTCATGGCGAGCACGTCCTCGCCGTCGAGCAGGATGCGGCCGCCGATGCGGGCGTCCTTCGGCAGCAGCCGCAGGAGCGCCATGGCCAGCGTCGACTTGCCCGACCCCGACTCGCCGGCGATGCCGAGCGCCGATCCGGAGCCGAGCGTCAGCGACACCCCGCGCACGGCGGGCACCTCGCCCGCCGCGATGCGGTACGTCACGGACACGTCGTCGAGTTCGAGCAGCCCCGCGCCGGGAGTCCCGGGCTGCCGTGCCTGCTGTGTCGTCTCGCTCACGCGGCCCTCCTCAGCCGGGGGTTGAGCACGGCCTCCAGGGCGCGTCCGACGAGGGTGAACGCCATGACGACGACGAGGATGGCCAGGCCGGGGATGAGGATGTACCACCAGGCGCCCTCGTTGGCGGCGCCGAAGTCGTAGGAGGCGCGCAGCATGGTCCCCCACGAGGTCTTGTTCGAGCTGGCCCCGAGGAAGGCCAGCGTGGACTCGGTGACGATCGCGCTGGCCACCTCCAGCGTGGTGCTGGCCAGCAGCAGCGGCGCCACGTTCGGCAGCACGTGCCGGGTGGTGATGTGCCAGTGCCCGGCCCCGAGCGCCTTGGAGCGCTCGATGTAGGGCCTGGCCTCGACGGCCAGTGTCTGGGCCCTGATCAGGCGGGCGGTGGCCGGCCAGGTCGTGATGCCGATGGCCATGATGATCGTGAACGTGCTGCCGCCCAGCACGGCCGCCAGCACCAGCGCCGTGACCAGCGAGGGCAGCACCAGGAACCAGTCGGTGACCCGCATCAGGGCGGCGCCCGGCCAGCCGCGGAAGTGCCCGGCGGCCACGCCGACCACCAGGCCGATGACGATGCTGAGCAGCGCGGCGAGGAAGCCGATGAGCAGCGACGTGCGCGAGCCCCACCAGACCATCAGCAGGATCGAGCGGCCCGACTCGTCGGTGCCGAACGGCTCGCTCAGGCTCGGCGGCGCCCATTTCTCCCCGACGCCCTCGATGACGCTGGTCACGTTCTCGCTGATGAACAGCGGCGCCACCAGCGCGAGCAGCACCGCGGCGACGAGCACGACCAGGCCGATCACGCCGCCGCGGTGGTGACGGAACTCGGCCCAGAAGCGGCTCAGCGCCAGCCGCCTGCGGGCCGTGGAGACACTGGTCACGCCGACCTCACCCTCGGGTCGAGTATGTGGTAGACCACGTCGGCCAGCGTGTTCATGACGATCACGGCCACCGTGATCAGCAGGAAGGTGCCCTGCATGAGCGTGAAGTCCGGCACGCTGATCGCCGCGTAGAACAACTGCCCCAGCCCGGGCCAGGTGTAGATCGTCTCGACGGTGACCGCGCCGCCGACCACGAAGCCGACGCGCATGAAGACCAGCGTCACCGTGGGCAGCAGGGCGTTGGGCACGGCGTGGCGGCGGCGCACCTCGTCGTCGCGCAGCCCCTTGGCGCGGGCCACCGTGACGTAGTCCTGGCTGACCTCCTCGATCAGCGACGAGCGCATGACCAGGAGGTACTGCGCGTAGACCACGGCCACCAGCGTCAGGCAGGGCAGCACCATGTGGGAGGCCACGTCCAGCACGTACGCGAAGCCGTCGGGCGCGTCGACGCTCTCGATGCCCCGGAACGGCAGGATGCCCGGGATCGGCCCGATGCCGACGCCGAACACCATCATGAGCAGCAGCCCGAGCCAGAACGTCGGCACCGACCAGAGCAGCAGGGACGCCCCGGTGGAGAACCGGTCGAACCGGCTGCCGTGCCGCCACCCGGCCCGCGTGCCCTGCCAGATGCCGAGGCTGACCGCGATCACCAGGCCGGTGCCGGCCAGCAGCAGCGTCGGCCCCAGCCGCTCGCCGATGAGGTCGATGACGGGGCGCTTGTACTCGTACGACATGCCGAGGTCGAGCCTGAGCGTGTCACCGACGAAGTCGATGAACTGGTCGATCAGCGGCTTGTCCAGGCCGAGCCGCCGGCGCTCGGCGTCGAGCTGGTCCGGGGTCATGTTGCGGCCCTGGGCCATGTTCCGCACCGGGTCGCCGGGCAGCAGCCGGAACACGAAGAACGTGCCGACGAGCACCATGGCGATGCCGAACAGCGCCCCACCGAGCTTCGACAGCGCGTACCGCAGCACGCCGCGACCGGTGGGGCGCTCCTCACCAGGGCCCGCCGCCTGGGCGGCGGCGGGCTCTGCTGCTTCGAGCGGAGTCGTCATTCGCGTTCGTCTGCGGTGCTCTTGCGCCGCCTGGTCAGGAGGAAGGCCGCCAGTCCGATGACCACCACGCCGCCCACGACGCCGGCGATGAGGCCGGTGTTGGAGCCGCCGCCGGCGCCGCCGCCACTGGCCGCCGTGGCCTTGACGTCCACGGTGTAGAACGGCCAGTAGCTGCTGCCGCCGTAGAGCAGGCCCTTGTCCTCGGGGATCGGGGTGATGCTGGTGATCCGGTCCTTGCGGTAGCCCTCAAGGTCGTTGGTGTAGTAGATCGCGATGATCGGGGCCTGCGTGTAGAGGCGCTCCTGCATCTGCTTGAGCAGGTCGATGCGCTTGGGCCGGTCGAGCTCCTTGAGCTGCTCCTGGTAGAGCTTCTCGAAGGTGTCGTCGCAGAAGAACGACTCGGTGCCGCCGCCCTCGCCGCCCGGCGCCGGCCTGCGGCTGCACAGGTGGGTCGCCATGACCTCCTCAGGGTCGGGGTTGACCGACCAGCCGCTGATGGCGATGTCGAAGTTGCCGGTGATGCCGGTCTCCTCGGTGAACTTGCTGGAGTCCAGCTTGACCGTGGTCAGCGTGATGCCGACCTCCTTGAAGAAGGCGGTCAGGTACTCGGCGAGCTTGTCCTCGATCGGCGTCTCGGTGTGGATGGTGAAGCGGAACTCCAGCTTGCGGTCGCCGTCGGGCATCGTACGGACGCCGTCGGAGCCCTTCTTGTAGCCCGCGTCGTCGAGGATCTGGTTGGCCTTGGCCGGGTCGTAGGTGACCTTCTCCTCGCCGGTGGCCTCCCAGAAGAAGTCCTTGTACATCGGCGGCACGATCGAGCCGTCGGCGGGCTTGGCCAGGCCGTTCTGCACCTCGTCGACGAGCTTCTGCTTGTCGATGGCGTGGTGCAGGGCCTGGCGCACCTTGAGGTCCTTCAGCGCCGGGTGGCCGTCGCCGGTGGGCTTGTCGTCGGTGGTGGTGGCGCCGTGGTTGATCTGCAGGTACGCCGCCCGGCGGCCCTGGGTGTTCCACGCCTCGATGTTCGGGTCGTTCTGGATGGCCTCGAACTCCTGCGGGGTCATCCGGCCCAGCAGGTCGATGTCACCCTTCTTCAGTCCGGCGATCGCGGCCTGCGGGTTGTCGTAGAAGATGACCTGCAGCTCGTCGACCTTGGGCTTGCCCCGCCAGTAGCCGGGGTTGGCCTGCAGCTTGACGTACTGGTCCTTCTTGTGCTCGACGGCGAAGTACGGGCCGCTGCTGACCGTCGGGTACTTCTCGGCGTCGTAGTTGGTCATGTCGGTGACCGACTCCCAAGCGTGCTTGGGCATGATCGGGATCGGGTTCTCCAGCATCGACGCCTGCGGCGACTTGAGCTTGATCACCAGGTCCTGGCCGTTGGCGGTGACGCTCTCGAAGTTCTCCACCGCGGGGCCGTTGGCGGTCTTGGCGGCCTCGTCGGTCATGATCTTGTTGAACGTCCAGGCCGCGTCCTCGGCCGTGATCGGCTTGCCGTCGGACCACTTGGCGGCGCGGATCTTGAAGGTCCACGTGAGGCCGTCCTCGGACGTGGTCCACGACTCGGCCAGGTCGGGGCTGGGCTGCAGCGTCTTGGAGTCGGGGACCGTGAGGAAGCCGTACATCCAGCGGTGGATCGACGTGGAGACCACGCGGACCGCGAGGAAGGGGTTCATCGAGTCCATGGCCTGCGTCGCACCGATGCGCATGATCTTCTTCCCCGCCGCGGGGTCCTGCGCCAGGGCGGCCGTGGTGCCTTGACCGGCCACTAATAGCGCGACGCCCAGCGCAGCCAGGCGTGCGAACCATCTCCTCATAAGTGCCTCACCTTCAGGCGGGGGGTTCCTGTGTAGAGAAAGGCACACCATACGGAGTCCGCATGTCAACGAGTGGCGGAAAATTGTTTCATCTTCGTTTCCTGAGGCGGTGTAAATTTTCAGCGCTTATGGCACTACGGTGACCTGGTGCCCCGTACGCTCACCGCTCTCACCGCCGTCGTCATCGTCGTGTGCGGGCTCGGGGTGCGGGCCCTGTGGGACGGCCCCGTGCCGAAATACGCGGGCGACGCGCTCTACACCGCCATGATCTACGCCGTGGCGGTGTTCGCGCTACCGAGGCTGCGGCCCCGGGCCGCCGCGGCGGTGTCGTGCGGGCTGAGCTGGATCATCGAGTTCGCCCAGCTCGGCACCATCCCCGAGGTCCTGCGGCCGGTGCTGGGCAGCACGTTCAACCCGCCCGACCTGCTCTGGTACGCCGTGGGCGCCGTCGCCTGCCTGGCCGCCCACGCCGCGTGGCTGTCATCCCGCCATCGCCTGCGTGCCGAGGACGCCGAGCAGGGCTAGCCGTTCGGCGTCCTCCGTGCCGGGCTCGGCCGTGTAGATCATGATGCGCAGGTCGCTGCCCGCCACGCTGAGCACGTCGCAGTCGAGCGTCACAGGCCCCACCACCGGATGGTCGATGGTCTTGCGGCCGGCCTCCTGCTGCCCGACGGCGCCGGCGTCCCACAACTCGGCGAACCGCTCGCTCGCGGCCCGCAGCTCCTCGATCAGCCGCCGCAGCCGCGGGTCGTCGGGATAGCGCCCGGCGGTCGCGCGCAGGTCGGAGACCAGCGAGGCCTCGAACCTGCGCCGCTCCTCCGGCGTCTGTCTGACCCGGCCGCAGGGGCCGACGAAGTTGCGCCACACGCCGTTGCGCTCGTTGCCGCGCCAGCCCGACGGGTCGCCCTGCAGCGCCGCGTAGAGCGGGTTGGCCAGCAGCAGCGTCCAGGCCGCGTCATAGACGCCGACGGCCGCGCCGGTCAGCCGGTCGAGCAGCCGCTGCACGCTCGGCGTGATGTACGCCGGCACCGTCTCCGGCCCCGGCGGCACCAGCCCGGCCAGCCGGAACAGGTAGGCCCGCTCCTCCGGCGCCAGCCGCAACGCCCGCGCCAGCGCCTCGACGATCTGGGGCGACGGGTTGGTGGCCCGGCCCTGTTCGAGCCTGGTGACGTAGTCGACCGAGATCCCGGCCAGCATCGCCAGCTCCTCGCGGCGCAGCCCGGCCGCGCGCCGGTGCCCGCCGGCGGGCAGCCCGGCCGCCTCCGGCCGCGCGCGGTCGCGGAACCGCCGCACCGCCTGCCCGAACTCTCGCATGCCTCCAGTGTGCCTCTCCCGCCCGGAACCTACCTGGCACTGGTGGTCCCAGGAAGACGGGACGAATGGCTGAGCCCGCCGGGTCGCCGCAGGCTGGGGTCATGACGACGACACTGATCACCGGGGCGAACAAGGGCCTCGGCTTCGAGACCGCCCGCCGGCTCATCGCGGCGGGCCACACCGTCTACCTCGGCAGCCGCGACGAAGGCCGCGGCCGGGCCGCCGCCGAGCGGCTGGGCGCGCGGCTGCTCCTCCTCGACGTGACCGACGACGCCTCCGTGGCCGCCGCGGCGAAGGCCGTCGAGGCGGACGGCGGGCTGGACGTGCTGGTCAACAACGCCGGCGTCGAGGGACGCACGGCCGGCGGCGGCGTGATCGGCGCGGCCGACGTGACCGCCGACGACCTGCGCACGATCTTCGAGACGAACGTGTTCGGCCTGGTCCGCGTCACGCACGCGTTCCTGCCGCTGCTGCGGCGCTCGGCCGCGCCCGTCGTGGTGAACGTCAGCAGCGGGCTGGCCTCCCTGACCGTCGCCACCACCGAGGGCACGCCGGCGTACGCCTACCCCGGGGTGGCCTATCCGGCCTCCAAGGCGGCGGTGAACATGATCACCGTGCAGTACGCCAAGGCGTTCCCCGAGATGCGGATCAACGCGGTGGAGCCCGGCTACACGGCGACGGACCTGAACCACCACACCGGCACGCAGACGGTCGAGGAGGGCGCGGAGATCATCGTACGGATGGCACAGGTCGGCCCCGACGGCCCCACCGGCGGCTACTTCGCCGCCCACGGCCCCCTGCCCTGGTGACCAGCGGCCTTCCGCCCCGGCCACCCCGGCCGGTGGGGTCGGCGGGGCCGGCGGGGCGGGGGGGGGGGGGCGGGGAACTGATTCGCCCTCCGCTCGCCCCGCCCGGTACGGTCGCGAAAGTGTTCTCACTGCCGGGAGCCCGCGAGATCCGTGCGCCCCCGGCAGGTCCTCACGCGGAGAGTAGGTTTCATCGATGGCATGCCGTATCAGTGAGCTGGTGCTCCAGTGCCGGGACCCCGAGGCGCTGGCGCGGTTCTGGTGCGAGGTCCTGGACTTCGTCGAGCTCGACCGCGAAGAGGACGGCATCGAGATCGGCCCCCGCGAGGGGTTCGGCGGCCCGCAGCCGACGATCATCCTCAGCCGCAGCGACGAGCCGAGGACCGGCAACCTCCGGCTGCACATCGACGTCAACCCCACCGACCGCGACCAGGCCGCCGAGCTCGAACGCCTCCTGTCCATCGGGGCCAGGCCCGCCGACGTCGGCCAGACCGGGCAGGAGCCCTGGCACGTGCTCGTCGACCCGGAAGGCAACGAGTTCTGCCTGCTCAGGGCCCGCCTCAACCCCCTCTGACACCTCCGCCGGCGGCCCTCCCCGGCGCCCGGGCGGCGGCCCTCCCCGGCGCCCGGGCGGCGGCCCTCCCCGGCGCCCGGGCGGCGGCCCTCCCCGGCGCCCGGGCGGCGGGCGCGGAAGGCGGCTGCCGCCGCCTGCGGAAGGCGGCCGCCGCCGCTGTCAGTGGCAGGCGCCCGAGCCGCAGCAGGACGACCCGCCCGCCTGCGGCAACAACTCGATCCCGTCGGCCGGCCCGATCCCCCCGGCCGGGGCGGCCTCACCGGCCGGCGTGACCCGGCCCACCGGCTCATATCCGGCCTCGACCACGGCGGCGTCGATCAGCGCGGCGTCGATCGGCGCCGCGCTCGTCACGGTCACGGCCCCGGCCGCCAGATCGACCTCGACCCCGCTCACCCCGGCGACCTTGCCCACCTCGGCGGTCACGGCGCTGACGCAGTGACCGCAGGTCATGCCCTCGACCTGATACGTCGCGACAGTCATCGGCTCACTCCTCACTCTTGATCCTTCCATCTGCACTATATACCCCCCAGGGGTAAACGCGCATACATCGGCACCCAGCGGTTAGAGGGGTGGAAAACGCGGACCAAGGGGGAGAGTTCCCATGCTGGACGGCAAGACCATCGCTTTCCTGGTCGCTCCAGAAGGAGTCGAGCAGGTGGAGCTCACGGAGCCGTGGAAGGCGGTCAAGCAGGCGGGCGGCACGCCCCGGCTGGTCTCGACCGCCCCCGGCCAGGTCCAGGGGTTCAACCACCTGGACAAGGCGGACCGGTTCGCCGTCGACGACACGGTGGACGACGCCGACCCGGCCTCCTTCGACGGCCTCGTCCTGCCCGGCGGCGTGGCCAACCCCGACTTCCTGCGTACGGTGCCGCAGGCCGTGCGCTTCGCCCGCGCCTTCTTCGACTCGGGCAAGCCGGTGGCCGCCATCTGCCACGCGCCGTGGACGCTGGTCGAGGCGGACGTCGTACGCGGACGTACGCTGACGTCCTGGCCCAGCCTCCAGACCGACCTGCGCAACGCCGGCGCGACCTGGGTGGACAAGGAGGTCGTGGTCGACACCGAAGGCCCGAACACGCTGGTCACCAGCCGCAAGCCGGACGACCTCAAGGCGTTCTGCCAGGCCGCCATGGACGCCTTCGGCAACTGACCCGGCCACCGGCGCCGCCGGCCCCCACCGACCCGGCAGCATGCGCCTGCGGCGACCGCCGGTCCGGCGGTCCGGCGGTCCGGCGGCCGGCGCGGCGGTCCGGCGGTCCGGCGGTCGGCGGTCGGCGCGGCGGTCCCTCGCGTTCACGGTGGTCTCCTCCGTCCCGGTGGGGACCACCCTCCCGCCTGACGGCATCGAAACCCGCCGGTAACGCCTTGTCCCCTGGGCAGAAATGGTCTAGACGTAGACCAAAAGAGAGAGCGTCCTCCGCGCCCCCCAGGGAGACCTCAATGACCGCTGGACCCGAAGAGGATTCCAAACGACTCGCCGAGCTCGGTTACAAGCAGGAGCTGGCCCGCACCTGGAGCGGCTTCTCCAACTTCGCCATCTCCTTCTCGATCATCTCCATCCTCGCCGGCTGCTTCACCACCTTCGGACAGGCCTGGAACAACGGCGGCCCCATCGCCATCTCCTGGGGCTGGCCGCTGATCTCCGTGTTCATCCTGATCATCGGGTTCTGCATGTCGGAGCTGGTCTCCGCGTACCCGACGGCGGGCGGCATCTACTGGTGGGCCGCCAAGCTGGGCAAGCCGATCCACGGCTGGTTCACCGGCTGGCTCAACCTGATCGGCCTCATCGCCGTCACCGCGTCCGTCGACTACGGCTGCGCGACGTTCCTCAACATCACCCTCAACCGGCTGACCGGCGGCGCCTGGGAGGGCACGCTCCCGCAGGCGTTCCTGCTGTTCGTGATCGTGCTGGCGCTGCACGCCCTGATCAACGTCTACAGCCACCGGCTGATCTCGCTGCTGCAGAACGTCTCGGTCTGGTGGCACGTGGCGGGCGCCGCGATCGTGGTCGCCATCCTGGTCTTCGCCCCGTCCGAGCACCAGTCGCTCGGCTTCGTCTTCGGCGGCACGAACAACAACTCGGGCTTCGGCGACGGCTCCGACGGGCTGCCCTTCTGGCTGTACGTGCTCCCGCTCGGCTTCCTGCTCACCCAGTACACGATCACCGGCTTCGACGCCTGCGCGCACGTCTCGGAGGAGACCCAGGGCGCGGCCAGGAGCGCGGCGCGCGGCCTGTGGCAGTCGATCTTCTACTCGGCCATCGGCGGCTGGATCCTGCTGCTGTCGTTCCTGTTCGCCGCCACGAACGTGGACGAGATCAACAAGCAGGGCGGCTTCGTCGGCGCGATCTTCGAGACCGCGCTGTCCTCCCCGCTCGCCACCGCCATCTTCGCGATCTCCACGATCGGCCAGTTCTTCTGCGGCATGAGCTGCGTGACGTCGATGTCGCGGATGACGTACGCGTTCTCGCGTGACGGGGCGGTGCCCGGCTGGCGGCTGTGGTCGAAGGTGGACCGCAACCGCACCCCGGTCAACGCGATCATCGCCGGCTGCGTCGCGGCCGCGCTGATCACCCTGCCGGCCCTCTACGCCCCCGCCGGCCTGACCACGCCGGTCGCCTTCTACGCCGTCGTCTCGATCGCGGTCATCGGCCTCTACCTGGCCTTCCTCATCCCCATCTGGCTCCGGCTGCGGATGGGCGACGCGTTCGTGCCCGGCCCCTGGACGCTGGGCCGGAAGTACAAGGCGCTGTGCTGGATCGCCTGCGTCGAGATCGTCATCGTCTCGGTCTACTTCGTGATGCCGTTCTCGCCGGCCGGCGTGCCGGGCAACGAGGACTTCACCTGGACGTCGGTCAACTACGCGCCCATCGCGGTGGGCGTGGTGCTGATCGGGATCGCCCTGTGGTGGGTCCTGTCGGCCCGGCACTGGTTCACCGGGCCCCGCCGCACGATCGACGAGGTCCCGGCCGCCTGACCGTCACGGGTACGGGTCCCGGCGCGGGGCCCGTACCCGATGGTCCGGCCTCAGCGCAGCGCGGTCACCGGGCCGCCCCAGCTGAGGCGGTCCGTCGGCCACTTGTGCGACTGGGAGTCACGCTTGAGCGTGTTCTCCTCGGGCGTGCCCACGGCGCAGCGGGTGCCGTGCGGCGGAACCTTCACCGAGATCAGGTACTCGTCGATGATGTCCGTCTGGCACTTGTCCTTGCCGTAGATGCGGTGGCCCCAGCCCTCGTACGTGAGCAGCACGGCCTTCGGCCCGAGCTGGCGGGCGGCGTTCGCCGACCAGATCCACGGCGTGGCCGGGTCGTGCAGCGAGTTGCCGAGCAGCAGCGGGGCGTCGCCGGTGTACTTGAGCCGGTGCGGCGGGTTGGTGGTCGGGTAGTTCATGCAGATGGGCATATCGTCCGTCGGGTACGGGTGATACCGCGTGTCCGGCGCCAACTTGCTGTTGACGGCCATCAGCGCGGCGTACTCGGCGTAGTTGCGCACCTTGAGGTTGTAGTCCTGGCAGAGGATGGCCGTCGGCAGGTAGGCGACGTCACCCTCCACGGGCCCGCGGCCGGGCAGCGGCGGCACCCAGTCCGGCGGCTCCCCGCCGGCCAGCCAGTTGATCGTCTGGCTGAGCGTGCGCCAGTCGGGCCCCTCGTTGCCCAGCGCGGCGTTGTAGATGACCTGCAGCTCGGTCATCTTCTGGCCGGTGCTCGGGTAGACGAGCTCGCCGCGCCGCGCCTTGGCCAGCAGGTCCTTCCAGATCGCGCGGATGTCCTTGCCGTGCAGGACGCAGCTCGGGTCCTGCTCGCACCAGCCGACGAACTGGTCGAACGCGTCCTCGACGGCGATCGCCTCGGTGGTGAGGAAGCCCGCGACGCCGAGGCTGTGGTCCATGTTGCTGTCGAGGGCCAGGGCCCTGACGCGGTCCGGGAACAGCTCGGCGTACATCTGGCCCATCAGGGTGCCGTACGAGATGCCGTAGTAGGTGAGCTTCTCCTCACCGAGCGCGGCGCGCAGGGCGTCCATGTCCCTGGCGACGTCCACGGAGTCGACGTGGTCGTACAGCGGGCCGGTGCGCTCCCGGCAGTCCTGGTGCAGCTTCTTGGTGAAGGCGTTCCAGGCGTCGAAGTCGGCCTGGCTCCTCATCACGGTGTGCGGCATCTGGTTGTAGACCGAGGCCGAGCAGATCAGCGGGTTGCTGCGACCCACACCCCGAGGGTCGAAGCCGACGATGTCGAACCGCCGCTGCAGCTCCTCGGTGTACGAGCCGGGCGCCCCGTAGACGGCCTCGACCCCCGACCCGCCGGGACCGCCCGGGTTGATCACCAGGGAGCCGATCCGCGCCGCGGGGTCGGTGGCCTTGCGCCGGGCCACGGCGATGTCGACGGTGGGCCCGTCGGGCTTGGACCAGTCGATCGGCACGGTCAGCTTGCCGCACTCGGCGCTGGGCTCCTCTTCACAGGGCGCCCATGCGATGCCGCCCGTGACGGCCTCCCGCGTCTCCGCGTTGGCCGTCGAGACGGACGACAGTGTCGCCATCGCCACTAAGGCGGCGGCGAGCAAAGAGAACTTCCTTCGCACAATGCTCCAATCTTCAGTCGATCCCCCCGTGGGGCGTGCGACCAGATCGGATCATTGCCTATCCAACCCAACGAACGGGCCGAAACCACAAGATTCCATCCCGTCAATGACTGCGAACGTCAGGGCACCACGTCGACCGCCAGGGCACCACGTCGAACACCACGCCGACCGTCAGGGCGCCGCTTCGAACACCACGCCGACCGCCAGGGCACCGCTTCGAACACCACGCCGACCGTCAGGGCGCCGCTTCGAACGCCTCCGCGACCACCTCGCGCACCTCCGCCATCGAGGCGTCTCCCAGCTCGCGCTTGAGCGAGGTCATGTCCACGTCGGGCATCCCGCAGGCCACGGCCCAGTTCCACGGCGTCAGGTCACCGTCGACGTTGAGCGCGAACCCGTGGCTGGTCACCCCCCGGCTCTGCCGCATCCCGATGGAGATGATCTTGCGCCCGGTCTCGGCGGTCCAGACCCCGGTGAGCAGCTCGGACCCGGGCGGCGTGTCGCGCCGCTCGGCCGGCAGCCCCAGCTTGCCCAGCGCCTCCACCAGCCGCAGCTCCACCTCGCGCACGTAGTCGACGATCCCCTCGCCCTCGTCCAGCTTGACGATCAGGTAGCCGACGAGCTGGCCGGGACCGTGGTAGGTGAGCTGGCCACCCCGGCCCGTCTCGACGACGGGGATGCCACGCGTGGGGTCGGGCAGGTGGGAGAGCGGGGTGCGGCGCCCGATGGTGTAGACGGACGGGTGGCTGAGCAGCCAGAGCGTGTCCGGCCGCTCGTCCCGTTGGCGCTGCCCGACCAGGTCGGTCATGCGCTCCATCGCCTTGTCGTAGTCGACGAGCTCATCCTGGATGAGCGTCAGCGGCCTTGCCCTCATGCTTCGAGGATATGCCGCCTTATCCACCCACCCGTCCGGGGCGTCCCCCCACCCCGGCCGCCCGCACCGACGACAAGGCCAAGGCGATCACCTGGCATCCGCCAGAAGCTCATACGCGTAGAAAATCTGCACAGTTGGCCTTAAGATGGATTGGTCGATCAGTCTGGGGGCTCGTCGTGCTACTTCGGTTCAGAGGATCCAACCACAGGTCGTTCCGTGACGAGTTCGAGGTCTGGCTGGCCGCGAGCAAGTTCAACCAGGGAACGCGTCGTCCCGCCGGCCTGGCCGAGGACCCCGAGCTGGCCTACCTGCCGACCACCGCGATCTACGGGTCGAACGCGTCGGGGAAGTCGAACGTCCTGCATGCCGTCCGCTGGATGCGGCAGGCCGTGTTGCACAGCGTGCACGGCTGGTCCGCCCTCGACAAGATCCCCCGTGAGCCGTACGAGCTCGACGCGGCGGCCCGCGCGGACGCCTCTCTCTTCGAGGTGGACATCGTTCTGGACGGTGACCGCTATGTCTACGGCTTCGAATTGTCCGACGAGCAGGTAGAGGCCGAATGGTTGCACGCCTACCCTGGCGGCCAGGCCCGCCGGCAGGTCTGGTTCGAACGCGACGCCGATTCCGGCGATCCGTTCTCCTTCCCGGGCGAAGGGCTGAAAGGGCCGAAGGAGAGCCTGGTCTCCCAGACCCGCCCCAACGCCCTGTTCCTCACGGTGGCCGCCGCTTTCAACCATCCGCACCTCAAGCCGATCCATGACTGGTTCAGGCACAACCTCTGGTGGATCAGCCCCGGCCGGGACTTCGAGGAACGTCAGAGCTTCACGCGCAAGATGCTGGACGACCCGCGACAGCGCGCCCGGATCATCGACCTGCTCAAGGTCGCCGATCTCGGCATCGTCGGGACCGAGGTCGACAGCCTGTCCGGCGAGCTCCGGCTCCTCCACAACGGCCCTGCGGGGCCGGTCCCGTTGAGCTACGAGCGGCAGGAGTCCATGGGGACACGCTCCTGGTTCGCGTTCGTGGGCCCCGTCCTCACCGCTCTCGACCGGGGGGCGGTCCTCCTGGTCGACGAACTCGACACCAGCCTGCACCCGCTGTTCGCCGCGGATGTCCTCCGGTTGTTCGCCGACCCGGTGGCCAACGCGCACAACGCCCAACTCGTATGCACGCTCCATGACGTGAGCCTGCTGGGTCGTGCGCACATCATCCAGCCCCTCGAACGCGATCAGGTGCGCATCACCGTCAAGAGTCCGGCCGGGATCTCCAGAATCTACCCCTTGACCGATGCCCGTCCCCGCAAGACCGAAGCCCTCGACCGCAACTACCTCGCGGGCGCCTACGGAGGCGTCCCGACCCTGACCGTCGGCGAGATCGCCGAGACGCTCATCGAATACGGGACGGAGGGGCACGCCTGATGCCCAAGCGCGGTGCACCCGGCGGAACCTCGGCCCCGCGTCCAGGGCCGGGCGAGCGCAGAAAGAACAAGGTTATGTTCATCGTCTGCGAAGGACAGACAGAACGCAGCTACTTTCACCACCTCAATCACCGCTACGGAGCCGAGCACGACTTCCAGATCCAGCTCACTCCGCGCAAGGTCACCGAGGGGCAGCAGTTCAACGGCTACAAGCCCGTTCCGGCTGTGCGCGAGGCCCTGCGCTTCAAGAAGACCACGAAGGGGATCAGGAACACCGAGTTCTGGGTGGTCTTCGACCGCGACGAGAACGAGGACGTCTACGAGGCGTTCCGCCTCGCCCGGCAGAGCGGTGTCAACGTCGCCTTCTCCCATCCGCATTTCGAGTTGTGGCTCTGGCTGCACTTCGCGTCAGGACCGCCCGGCCCGCTCGGTGGCGACCGTACGGTGATCCCGGCGAAACTGCGACGGGTGAAGGAGTTCGGGGACTTCGGAAAGCTCGTCGAGCCCCGCCATTTCGAGGAGTTGATCAAGGAGGGCAGGCAGGAACGGGCGGTCAGCCTGGCTCAGCGTCTCGTCGCAGCCTGCCCGAGCGGCCGCTGCGCCCCGGCGGCCGACCAGGGCGTCTCCGGCCATGCGGCCAACTGCGACGTCCTTCTGCGCGACCCGTCCACCGATGTCCACCTCATCCTCAAGGCTCTCGGGATCGTCAGGCCGTGACGTCATTCGGGGGCCCGGGGCGTCGAGGGGTTAGCTGCCCGCGTCCGGGCCTTCGGACAGGAGCCCTCGGGAGGGTGGGCGTGCACGGCCCACCCCGGAGACGGGCAGGGGCCGGCGTTCCGGCCCACCCGCGGTTACGCGGTGGGGTAGCCCTTGGGCTGGGTGGGGATGATGATCCACATCACGACGTAGACGATCCAGAGCGGTCCCGGGATGAGCGACAGCAGCAGCCAGAGGATCCGTACGAGGGTGGGCGGCAGGCCCATCTTGTCGGCGAGACCGCCGCAGACGCCTGCGATGATCCGGTGCTCACGAGAGCGGTACATGCTGTTCCTCCGTGTGGTTTTCGCGACCTATGAGGGAAACGGACAGCGTGGCCGCAAGACTCCCGTCAGGAACCCTGAGAAAACCCTGTAAGGGTCAGCCATTCATGTGCCATGCCCAGATGTCGGCTGGTCAGTCCCCGCACCGGGTCGACGTGGACGAGCAGGAAATCGCTCAGACCCTGACGCACCCTGAGATACTCCTCGTCCTCCGCCCACACCTGGTCGTCGAACCAGACGAACGGCCGCCGCCCCGCGTACGCCGCCACGTGCGGCGTCTTGAACATCTCCCCGTGCTCGCTCGACACGACGGGACCCATCGTGATGACGGGCAGCGCGGGCAGCCCGATCCTGGGAGCGATCCACTCGTTGGCGTGGTGCTCCCAGGTGGTGGCCCAGACCAGCTCGGAGCCGGTGGTGATGGCCAGGTCGAGCAGGCGGCGGCCGTGCCGGGGGTTGAGGTGCACGGTGTAGACCTCGGCGCCGATCGTGCAGCGGTAGCGCCGGAAGTCGGGCGTGGGGCGGCCCATCGGGTTGAGCACGCCGTCCACGTCGAGCAGGAGCAGGGGTCTCAATGAACGGCCGCCCGATGCTCCTGCGGGCTGATGCCGCGCACCCGCTTGAACGCGGCGCTGAGCGCGAACGGGCTGCCGTAGCCGACCTTCCTGGCCACCGAGCCGACCGTGGCGTCGGGCTCGCGCAGCAGGTCGGCGGCCAGGGCCAGGCGCCAGTCGGTGAGGAAGGCCATCGGCGGCTCGCCGACCAGCTCGGTGAAGCGCCTGGCCAGCGCGGCCCTGGAGACGCCCACCTCGGCGGCCAGGGCGGCGACCGTCCACGGGTGGGCGGGGTTGTTGTGCATCATGCGCATGGCCTTGCCCACCACGGGGTCGCTCATCGCGCGGTACCAGGCGGGCGCCTCGCCGGTGGCGAAGTGGGCCCGCAGCACCGCGATGAGCAGCAGGTCGAGCAGGCGGTCGAGAACCGCCTCCTGGCCGGGCTCGTCCTTGACGATCTCCGCGCCGAGCAGCGTGATGATCGGCCCGCCCGGCTGCACGATCAGCCTCGGCAGCGCTTCGAGCAGCCGCCGGCTGACCTCGCCCTCCATGTTGTACGTCCCGGTGAGCAGCACGGTCTCACCGTCGCGGTCGTTGCCCCAGGTGCGGATGCCCAGGTCCATCGCCTCGTAGACCGACTCGCCGTCGAGCGTGGTGCAGAGCTGGCCGGGGTGGATGACGATCTGCGGCTCGGTGGCGGGGTCGTCGGCCATCACGTACGGCTCCGGCCCCCGGGCGATGCCCACCTGCCCGGGCTCCAGGCGTACGGGCTCGGCCCCGTCGTAGACGATCCACGAGTGGCCCCGCACCTGCGCGATCACCGACAGCGGCGCCTCGTCCTGGACGCGCAGCGACCAGGGCGGATCCAGGATCGAGCGGAGCAGGAAGGCGCCACGCGCCCTCGGGCCGTCGAGTAGCGCCGCGAGCTGGTCCATGGCTAGACGATCGCATATGGGATTGCGCTTCTCAACCATGGAGAGTCTTACCGGTCAGGAGGCTTACTAGACGCATGACGATTCTGATCCTGGGCGGCACGGGCAAGACCGGCCGCCGCATCGCCGACCGGCTCACCACTCTCGGCCTGCCCGTGCGCGTCGGGTCCCGCTCCGCCTCCCCCGCCTTCGACTGGAAGGACCGCGCGACCTGGGAGGCCGCCCTCGATGGCGTCACGGCCGCGTACGTGTCCTACTACCCCGACCTCGCCTTCCCCGGCGCGTACGACGACGTCAAGGCGTTCACCGAGCTGGCCGTGCGCAAGGGCGTGCGCCGGCTGGTCCTGCTGTCCGGCAGGGGCGAGCCGGAGGCGGAGGCCGGCGAGCGCACCGTCCAGGAGTCGGGCGCCGAGTGGACCGTCGTGCGCTGCGCCTTCTTCATGCAGAACTTCAGCGAGGACTTCCTGCTCGGCCCCGTGGTCGAGGGCGTCATCGCGCTGCCCGTCGCCGACATGCCCGAGCCGTTCGTGGACGTGGAGGACATCGCCGAGATCGCCGTGGCGGCCCTGACCGAGGAGGGGCACACCGGCAAGGTGTACGAGCTGACCGGGCCGCGGCTGCTGACCTTCGCCGACGTGGCGGCGGAGCTGTCGGAGGCGACCGGCCGGCCGATCTCGTTCGTGCGGGTGACGCCCGAGGAGTACGTGGCCGGCGCGGTCGCGGCGGGCGTGACCGAGGAGGAGGCGCACGGCCTGGTGGCGCTGTTCGGCGAGGTCCTGGACGGCCGCAACGCCCGCCTGGCGGACGGCGTGCGGCAGGCGCTCGGCCGCCCGGCCCGCGACTTCGCCGGCTTCGCCCGCGCCAACGCCCACGTCTGGAAGGGCCAGTAGAAAGCCGGCTCGCGCCGGATGGCCGGGAGGTGTACCACGGGTTACGGCCGGCCCAACCGGGCAGCTCAGAGCCGCGCCCGAAACGCCCGACATGCCGCCCGCCGGGGCACTTGCCCAGCTCACCGCATTGCGACGACACCTGCCGGGCCCGCGTTTTCCGCTAGCCTCACCCTCGTCACTCCCGCGCGTGCTCGAGAGGTGTAGTCGTGATCGGCTGGCTAGAAGCGGTGGTTCTGGGGTTGATCCAGGGGCTCACGGAGTTCCTGCCGATCTCCTCCAGCGCCCACATCCGGGTGATCCCCGCCCTGGTCGGCTGGCCGGACCCGGGGGCGGCGTTCACGGCCGTGATCCAGCTCGGCACCGAGACGGCCGTGCTCATCTACTTCCGCAAGGAGCTCTGGGAGATCCTTTCGACCTGGACCCGCTCCCTGTTCGTCAAGGAGCTGCGCGGCCACTGGGCGGCCCGCATGGGGTGGTACATCATCGTCGGCACGCTCCCCATCGGCGTGCTCGGCCTGGCGCTGAAGGAGCAGATCGAGTCGCCCTTCCGCGACCTGCGCCTGGTGGGCACCACGCTGATCGTCTTCGCGCTCATCCTCTGGTACGCCGACCACACCGCCCGCAACAAGCTCACCCTGGAGAAGCACCTCAGCTTCACCCACGCCATCGTCTACGGCTTCGCCCAGTCGCTGGCCCTGGTCCCCGGCGTGTCCCGCTCGGGCGGCACCGTGACCGCCGGCCTGCTGCTCGACTACCGCCGCGAGGACGCCGCGAAATACTCGTTCCTGCTGGCCATCCCGGCCGTCCTGGCCTCGGGCCTGCTGGAGATCTTCGAGATCGGCGAGGGCCGCGCGCCCGACTGGGGCCCGACGATCCTGGCCACGGTGATCTCGTTCGTCGTCGGCTACGCGGCGGTGGCCTGGTTCCTGCGTTACATCAGCACCCACCGGTTCACGATCTTCGTCGTCTACCGGATCATCCTCGGCCTCTTCATCATCCTCGCGGTCACCGCGGGCTGGATTCCGGCACAGGGCTGACGGCGGCGGCCCGGTAACAGGACGCCCACGCGTCGTCGCCCATGCGCAGGATCTTCAGCCCGGTCCAGCCCAGGGCGGCGACGGGCGCGGTCCAGAACGGCACCGTGCCCGGCCCGTACGGCACCAGGAACCCGCCCAGATAGCCGGCCGCCACCAGCAGCGGCACCCACCACCCGACGAACCCCGCCCGCCACACCGCCACCGTCAGCAGCGGCAGCCCGATGAAGCCGAGGAACATCCACGGGAGCTGGAACCCGAAGACCACCCCGGGCAGGTTCATCATCTCGTCGAGGATGCGCTGCGCCTCCTCCGGCGCGTAGCGCTGGCCCAGCCACCACTCCACCGGGTCGGTCAGCAGCAGCCCGGAGAGCTGGAGGTAGCCGATCACCGTGAGCACGCCCGACACGTGGCCGAGCACGGTGGCCCGGCGCCTGGTCAGGTGCATCAGGCCGATGACCGCCACGGCCATCAGCATCCAGCTCCAGTGGTAGAGCACGGACTGGGTCTGGGCGAGCGCCGGATCGGCGCCGAAGCTGACCGCCTCCCGGTCGTCGCCCCAGGTGCCGGGGTCGACGACCACGGCGACGGCCTGGAGGAGGGGGGCCACGATCAGCAGCGTGCCCGCTGTGAGGCGGCGGAAGGTCACCTGGTCGTTCAGCATGCGGCCGACCGTAGGCCGCCGCGCCGCCGCACGTCGTCCGCCTGCGGGCCGACCGGCCGTCCCCTGCCCGGATGACGTCAACGACTCCGTCCTGTGCGGCGCGCGGTCACGACGCCGGCTCGCGCGGCGCGTGATCACGAGACGCCGGCTCGTCCACGGCTGCCGCCCTGAGTCGTGACATTCGTCAGGGTTCAGCCGGTGAGCGCCCGGATAAGGTGACGCACATGAAGGGCCGGCTGCGGACCTCCGTCTATCTCGTCGTCCTGGTGTGGCCGGTGGCCGAGTTCCTGGCCGAGTCCCCTCCCGTCGTCCCGGCGGTGCTCGTGGTCGCCGGGGTGGCCTGTTTCGCCCTGCTCTACCTGCGGGTCGTGTGGACGGCCCTGGACCCGCCGCACCGCAACGCCACCCCCTTCGCCCTGGCCGCGCTCTACGCCGTCACGGCCGCCATGGCGCCGCTCCTGGGCGAGATGTGGGTGTTCGCGACGTCGTACTTCCTCATCACCGCGGCCGCCACGGCGCTGCCCGACCGGGCGCTGCTCGGCACGGCCGCGCTCACCATCGGCGGCATCGCGCTCGCGCTGCCCCTGCTCGGCAGCCCGCTCGCCGAGGTGTGGTGGATCCCCCTGCAGACCGCCGTGTTCACCGCCGCCATCCGCGCCTTCCTCCGGCTGAACGCCGCCAACGCGGCCCTGAGCCGGGCCAACGCCGAGGTGGAGCGGCTGGCCGTGGACAACGAGCGGCTGCGCTTCGCCCGCGACCTGCACGACATCCTCGGCCACAGCCTGGCCGTGATGACGGTGAAGAGCCAGCTCGCCGGCCGGCTCGTCACCGCCGACCCCGACCGGGCCAGAGCCGAGATGGACGAGGTGGAGGAGCTGTCCCGGCAGGCGCTGTCCGACGTGCGGGAGGCCATCGCGGGCTACCGCGACCTGTCGCTGCCCGGCGAGCTGGACGGCGCGCGGCGCGCCCTGTCCGCGGCGGGCGTGCGGCTGGAGGTGACGGCCGCGCCGCTGCCCGCCGACCTCGAACCGGTGCTGGCGTGGGTGGTGCGCGAAGGGGCGACGAACGTCGTACGGCACAGCGGCGCCCGCCACTGCCGCATCCGGCTGGGGGTGGCGGACGGGCACGCGTACGCCGAGGTGCGCGACGACGGACGCGGCGCGGCGGCGACCGCCACGGGCGGGAACGGCCTGCGCGGCCTCGAAGAACGCGTCCGCCTCGCCGGCGGCGCCCTCCACGCCGGCCCCACCGGCGACGGCGGCTTCCTGCTCCGCGCCCGCGTACCCGTGACAGGCGAGCCATGAACCGGCTCCCCCCTGAACACCCGCGTACCCCGCCGACAGCAGGTGAGACATGAACCGACTCCCCCTGAGCATCCGGAGCCACCTGGCGGCGGGTGCGGCGTGATCCGGGTCCTGCTGGCCGACGACCAGCATCTCGTGCGCGAGGCGCTGGCGGCGCTGCTCGCCCTGGAGCCGGACCTCGAGGTCGTCGGCCAGGTGAGCCGCGGCGACGAGGTGGCCGGCGCGGTCTCCGCGCTGCGGCCGGACGTCGTGCTGCTCGACATCGAGATGCCCGGCCGCGACGGCCTCACGGTGGCGGCCGGGCTGCCGGGCGTACGGGTGATCATCCTGACCACGTTCGGCCGCCCCGGGTACCTGCGGCGCGCCATGGACGCCGGCGTCGCCGGTTACGTGGTCAAGGACGCCAGGGCCGGCGAGCTGGCCGACGCCGTGCGGCGGGTGCACGCCGGAGGGCGGGTCTTCGACCGCAAGCTGGCCGCCGCCAGCCTCTCCGCCGGGACGAACCCGCTCACGAGCCGCGAACGCGACGTGCTGCGCGCCGCCACCGAGGGCGGCACCATCGCCGACATCGCCCGCCGCCTCTACCTGTCGGACGGCACCGTACGCAACTATCTCTCCTCCGCCATCGGCAAGCTCGGCGCCCGCAACCGCGCCGAGGCCGCCCGCACCGCCGAGAGCAAGGGCTGGCTCTGACGAACGTCACTACCGGCGCCGTCACCTCGCCACGAGGCTGGGGACATGGGAAAACGCATCGCGCCCGCGATCGGGCTCTTCCTGCTGTCACCGCTGATCGGTGAGTTCCTGCTGGGCAACCTGCCCGTCACCATGCTGTTCGCGCTCATCACCCTGGCCCCGCTGTACGGCGGCGGCGCGCTGCTCATCCGCGAGCTGGCCCGGCGCCGGGGCGTGGGCTGGCCGGGCATCGTGCTGCTCGCCGTCGCCTACGCCCTGCTGGAGGAGGGCCTGGTGACCCGCTCCCTCTTCAACCCGGGGTACGCCGGGATGGACCTGACCCAGTACGCCTGGCTCCCCGGGATCGGCGTCAGCGCCTGGTGGACGGCCTTCGTGCTGGGCGGCGTACACGCCGTGGGCAGCATCTGCGTGCCCATCGCCGTCATGGAGGCGACGACGCCGGCCAGGGCCACCGAGCCGTGGCTGCGCCTGCCCGGCCTGGTGGTGGCCGGGGTGCTGTTCGTGCTGGGAGCCGTGGGCAGCGCCCTGGTGGACCCGGCCGCGCACCAGCCCTCCGTCACCCAGCTCGCCATCCAGCTCGCCGCCGTGCTTCTTCCGGCCGCCCTGCTGATCCTCCTCGCCCTGCGCATCCGCCCCCCGGCCACCAGACCGTCCCTCCCGGCATCCGCCTTTGACAGCAGGTCGCCGCTTCCGGCCTCCGCCCCTGACGGATCGCCGCTTCCGGCCTCCGCCCCTGGCGGATCGCCGCTTCCGGCCTCCGGCAGCCTCGCCGAGTCCCCGGGGCGGGCGCCGGGGCCGTGGGTGACGCTCGGGTTCTCGCTGGTGGCGGCGGGCGCCTTCTGGGCGGCCACGCTGGCCCTCGACGCGCTCGGCGCCTGGCTCGTCCTGGCGATCTACCTCGCCGTGTACGCCGTCGCCGCCGTGCTCGTCACCCGCTGGTCCCGCCGGCCGGGCTGGGGCCCGGGGCAACGCTTCGCGCTGGCGGCGGGCGGGGTGCTCACGTACGCCTGGCACGGCTTCCCGCAACCGCCGGCCGTACCGGTCGCGCCGGAGATCGACCTGGCCGGCAACGCCGCCTTCGCCCTCGCCGCCGTCACCCTGCTCTGCCTGACCGCCACCCGGCTGCGACGTGCCGGCCGCTCAATCCCTTCAGCAGCACCAGCCGGCTCGGCCTGACCCCGGAAGGCGCGGACGGCTCGTCGAGATCCTCGCCACATCCGCTCGGCCGGCCGCCACCGGCCTCATCACCGGGCCATGCGCCTGCGCCGAAGGCTCAGCAGACAGCGATGGCGCAGGCTCCGCCCTCGCCATCGCTGAGGCATCACCGGTCCCGGGAGGCTCGGCAGTCACCGCATAACTCGACCACGGTGATCCCGTTCTGCTTCAGCTCCTGTTCCGCTTCACGCCAGTCCGAGTCCGCGCAGTTCACCACGACCGCCTGACGCCCGTCTGCCACGACCGTCGCCACGAACTTGTGATCAGACGGGTCGAACGCCCGCAAGCCCTCCGGGACCTCCTCGAACGAGCCGCGACCGTCCGGAGTTATGTCAACCCTGTGCACGTGACGGCGGTCTGCCTGCCGATGATGCAGATGAAGGAAGAAGCGGTCTCCGACCCCCGGCTGTCCTTTGAAGGAGCAGTATCTCTCGTACTCCTCGAAGATGAGCCAGGAGCTGTCGAGCACGACGATCCCGCGGCTCTCCGTGTGCTCCAGCAGCGCGATGGCCGACTCCACACAGGCGGAACCCACGTGATGGGCTTTCCCGTTCGCCACGATCAGTACGTTGGTGTCGATCACGACACGCGCGGGATGGTTCAATCCGACTTCTCGTCAATCGCTCGCCTGCGTGCCGCCCGGTTCATGGCAGAAGCCTCCTCGAACTGGTTGCCGAAGAAATCATCCGGCCAGTTGGTGATGTTTCCGAAGGGGTCCAGCACCAGCCTGTCCACCCTGGAGGCGGCGCCTTCCGTCCGGCAGAAGTAGAGCAGGCAGTCATCCGGCTCCAAGGTCACCCCTCTGCCGATCTCCCGCTCGGCGATACGGCGCTGCAAGCGCATGAGGAAATGCTCGGAATGGCTTTCGACCACGACCTGGATGTTGCGGACTTTCGCTGCCTCGATGACCACGTCCGCCAATCCACTCTGCACGGCGGGGTGCAGATGAATCTCCGGTTGCTCAAGGAGCACCGTCGACCCCTCAGGCGCGTACGCCAGCAGGACCAGCACCGGCAGCACCTGGCTGACTCCGAAGCCGACATCCGTGAGCAGGACCGGCGTGCTGGCAGGCGAGCGCCTCACCTGCACGCGGTACAGGGTCCCCCTGTCGTCGACCGGCTCGACGGCGAAGGAGTGAATCAGCCCGAGTTCCTGCAGCCAGGCTGCGACGTGCTCCTCCACGCTGATCAGCCTGGTACGGCGCAGACCGTCCTTCCGGACCGCGAAACCGCGTGCGTTGGTCCTTCCGTCGGCCTGCGAGGCGATCAGCGCCTCCACCGCCAGTTCGCCCCTCCTCCCGACATCGACAGGTCGCCCACCCGACCAGATGTATTGACGCGCCGGATCCTGCCGCAGGGGGCCCAGATAATAAATGCGGCCGCACAGCTTCTCGAACTGCAGCTCCAGGTCGGACAGGAAGGCCGCGTTCTGGAAGTACGCCCGCACCTGGTCAGGGAAACTGTAGAACTTCCCCGGCGCGGGCAATGGCCACGGCCTGCCCGTGACGCGCTTGAAGTGGTAGTCGTTGGAGCTGAGCACGTATTCGTCTTTGCCACTCCTGCTGCGTGTCAGAGAAAAACTCAGCCGGCCCATGCCGTACTCGATCTGCTGCACCACCGGAAATGATCGCACCTCCCGGACCCGCGCGTGCAGACTGAGGTCCCGGCTCGCCGCGATCGGGCTTCTCTTTTTCGTCTCGGTGTTCTGGATCTCGAACACCCGGCTCTCGCGCCACCCGATCTCGATGCCGACCGTGCGCTCGGAATCGTGCTGGAACGTGATGTCGTTGAAGGTTCCCAGGCTCACGAGTGAAGCCGGCCCGCCACCCAGATCGAAGACGCGGCCTCTGTCCGACGACTCGGCGGTCTGCTTGAGCAGGAGCAGGCTCTGCAGAAAACTGGTCTTTCCCGAAGAGTTGCTGCCGAAGAGGGCTGTTATCGGACCGAACTCGACATTACCGCTGTCTTCCCAAGCCTTGAAATTCTCGAGTCTGAGATGCGTTATCATCAATCATCGTCTCTCTTGCGGCCTGCGTCGAGTGCCACGTCATTCCCGACAAGTAGCTTAGTAGTTGCGGGATGCCGCGTCGCCGATCCATGGATATGAGCCTTTCACGGCTTTGCGCCCAAACGACGACCGAGTCACCCGCTCCATGCCTGAGGGCGCGTCACCACTTACGGAGCCGCCGCCCGGCCGGTGCTCAACGCGACCGGCGACGGCCCCCTCGCTCCCCTCAGAAGCGGCGGGGGTAGCGGCTGCACCAGGCGAAGACGACGGCGAAGAGGGCCCAGGCGGTGACGTACGCGAGGGGATGCGCCCATCCGTCCCCCACGATGTCGGCCAGCGCGGCCCGGCCCTCGAAGTAGGCGGCCAGGCCGATCACCGCGCCCGGGATCGCGCCCCACCACCGTTTCCACCACACCTCGTGGACGGCCACCTCGAACACCACGAGGACGATCGGGCCGAACAGCAGGAACTTCAGGTTCGGCGGATGGGACAGCAGGGCGGCCAGCACCATGACCGCCACCGCCGAGGCGGCCGTCAGCGCGACGACGGTGCCGAAGGGCGCCGGCTCGTCACGCGGGTCGCTCTCCGGGGGCGCGGGCTCGTCTCGGGCGTCGGGGTCATTCAACACATCCGCCATTCTGGCAACGACTCCGCACGACGACTCCCGAAATTTCCCACTAATTCACACCCCACAGCCCGACCAGCCGAGAGCCGGCTTCGAAGGGGTCAGGCCGGGGCGCGGTTCTCGAGCGGGCCGGAGGAGGGGGCGGTGGCCGCCGGGCGGTAGGTGGCCAGGGTGAACAGCAGGCCGATCAGGCCGAGGCCGGCGGAGAGCACGACCACCCCCGTCCGGCCGTACGCCTCCAGCGCCGCCCCGCCGGCCACCCCCGCCACGAACAGCCCGGCGTACTGGGCCGACGACAGCAGCCCCAGCCCGATCGACACGTTGCCCGGCACGGCGGTGACGGTCCTGAACTGCTGGGCGGGCGCGACCAGCCAACCGACCGCGCCCCACAGGAAGCCCCACACGAGCGCGACGGGCAGCGCCAGGTTCGCCACGGGGATCAGCGCGAGGAAGACGACACCCGCGGCCAGCCCGATGAGGATCATCCGGCGCGGCCCGTACGCGTCGGTGAGCCGCCCGCCCACCGCGTTCCCCACGATGCCGCCGAGCCCCCAGGCCCACAGCAGCGCCGGCAGCGGCAGGTCGAACAGCGACCCGATGTAGGTGTAGGCGCTGAACCCGGCCGCGAAGAACAGCAGTTGCGTGACCATCACCGCCAGCACCCGCCGCTCGCGCAACGGCTCGAACCTCTCCCGCAGCCGTCCCGAGGCCGCGATCCGCACCTCGGGCACCAGGGCCGCCACGCCGACGAGCCCGACCACGCCGAGCCCGGTGACCATCCACAACGTGGCCCGCCACCCGGCGGCCTCGCCCAGCCAGGTCCCGAGCGGCACCCCGACGGCCGAGGCCACGCTCAGCCCGCCCATGACCAGCGCCAGCGCGCGCCCGCGCCGCTCGGGCGGGGTCAGCGCGTTCGCCACGGCCGACGAGGTGGGCGTGAACATGGCCGCCCCCGCCGCCGCGACCACCCGGGTGACGAGGACCAGCGCGTACGTCGGCGCCAGCGCGGTCAGCACGTTCCCCGTCACGAACACGCCCATGGCCACCAGCAACAGCGTCCTGCGCGACATGCGCACGGTCAGCGCGGCCAGCAGCGGCGACAACACCGCGTACGCCAGCGCGAACACCGTCATGAGCTGCCCCGCCGCCGACCGGGAGACCCCCAGGTCGGCGGAGATGGGCGGCAGCAGCCCCGCGGTCACGAACATGCCCGTGCCGATCGCGAAATTCCCGGCGGCCATCGGATACAGCCGTGAACTCAATGCAGCCCTCCAGCCAGAATGTTTGATGCCCATCAAACTGACGTATAGTTGGACCGATGTCAAACAATTAGCCGGAGGTAGGGTTTGACCATGCGTCTGCTGCCGCACCCCGCCACGGAGGACATCGAGCTCACCGAGGTCCTGCGCGCGCTGTCCGACCCCGTGCGCCTGCAGATCGCCCTCCGCCTGTCCGTCGCCGGCGAGATGAACTGCACCACCGCGGGCGACGACCTCGGCGTGCACAAGTCGACCGCCTCGCACCACTACCGCACGCTGCGCGAGGCCGGCGTGGTCCTCACCAAGCAGGAGGGCAGGCTGAAGTACATGAGCCTGCGCCGCGCCGACCTGGAGACCCGCTTCCCGGGGCTGCTCGACGCGGTCCTGTCCGCCGCGGCCCTCCACGAGGCCCAGGCCGCCCGCGACCAGCGAGTCGCCGCGGACGCCCCGGCCGGGCGGCCGAGCGGTGTCGAAGCCCATGCCCCGGTCTGACGACGGGCTGCCCATCAGGCACGTCCTGCCCGGCCTGCTCGCCACCCTCGACCGCCACGGCAGCGCGGTCCTGACCGCGCCGCCCGGCACCGGCAAGACCACGGTGGTCCCCCTGGCCCTGGCCGAGGCGGGCCTGCGGGTGCTGGTGGCCGAGCCGCGCCGCCTGGCCGTGCGCGCGGCGGCCCGCCGCATGGGCGTCAGCTACACGATCAGGGGCGAACGCCACACCGGCGCGAACCCCATGGTCGAGGTCGTCACGACCGGCGTGCTGCTCCAGCGGCTCCAGCGCGACCAGGAGCTGGCCGGGGTCGACGCGGTCGTGCTCGACGAGTGCCACGAACGCCACCTCGACGCCGACACGGCCCTGGCCTTCCTGCTCGACGTACGCGACACGCTCCGCCCCGACCTGCGCCTGCTGGCCACCTCCGCCACCGCCGACGCGGGCCCGTGGTCCGCGCTGATCGGCGGCCCCGTCGTCGCGGCCACCGGCGCCACCCACCCGGTGGAGACGATCTGGGCCCCGCCGCCGCGCCCGGTCGCCCCGCCGCACGGCCTGCGCGTCGATCCCGCCCTGCTGTCGCATGTGGCCTCGGTGGTGCGCAGGGCGCTCGCCGAACGGGACGGCGACGTGCTCTGCTTCCTGCCCGGCGTGGCCGAGATCGGCCGGGTGGCCGCGATGCTGGCGGGCGACGTGGCGCACGTGCTCCAGGTGCACGGCCAGGCCCCGCCGCACGTCCAGGACGCCGTGCTGACCCCGGGCGCGGCCCGCCGGGTGGTGCTGGCCACGTCGGTCGCCGAGTCGAGCCTGACCGTGCCCGGCGTGCGCGTGGTGGTGGACGCCGGGCTGGCCCGCGAGCCGCGTACCGACCACGCCCGCGGCCTCGGCTCCCTCACCACGGTCAGGGTCTCGAAGGCGTCGGCCGCCCAGCGCGCCGGCCGGGCGGGCCGCGAGGCCCCCGGCACCGTCTACCGCTGCTGGGCGGCGGCCGACCACGAGCGGCTGGCCGAGCACGCCCGCCCGGAGATCGCGCTCGCCGACCTGACGGGCTTCGCGCTGCAGGCCGCCTGCTGGGGCGTCCCGGACGCCGCGGGCCTGGCCCTGCTGGACCCGCCGCCGCCGGCCGCGATGTCGGCCGCCACCCGCACCCTGGAGCTCCTCGGCGCGCTCGACGGCGGCAGGGTGACCGGGCGCGGGCGGCGGATGGCACTGGCCGGGGTGCACCCGCGCCTGGCCAGGGTCCTGCTGGACCTCGGGCCCGAGGCGGCCGACGTGGTGGCGTTGCTGTCGGAGCAGCTGCCCCGCGAGTCGCCCGACGACCTGGTGGAGGTCTGGCGCGCGGCCCGCCGCGGCGGCACCGGCTTCGCCGCCCGCTGGCGCCAGGAGGCCGCCCGCCTGCGCCGTACGGCGGCCCAGGCCGGCCCCGCCGAGCGGAAACCGCCCGCCACCGGCACCCAGCGCCCCGGCGGCACGGAACCGGGCGACCCCGGGCCGCCCGGTGACCGGCACCCGCCCGGTGACCGGCGTCTGTCCGGTGACGCGCTGGCGGGGATGGCGGTGGCGCTGGCGTTCCCCGAGCGGGTGGCGCGCAGGCGCGGCGGCGGCTACCTCATGGCCTCGGGCACCCAGGCCCAGCTCGCCGAGAACTCCAAGCTCCGTACCGCCGAATGGCTGGCCGTCGCGATCGCCGACCGTCCCACCGGCTCGGCCTCGGCCCGCGTCAGGCAGGCCGTCGTCATCGACGAGGCCACCGCGCGGGCGGCGGCGGGCACCACGACCGAGGACGAGGTCACCTGGCGGGTCCCGCCGGGCGAGCGCCGCGGCGACGTGTCGGCCCGCAGGGTGGAGCGCCTGGGCGCGATCGAGCTGTCGTCCGCCCCGCTCAAGGACGCCGACGTCCGCCCGGCCATCCTGTACGGCCTGCGCACGGAAGACGTCCTGACCTGGACGAGACCCGCCAGGGAGCTGCGTGACCGCCTGGCCTTCTGCCACCGCGCGATCGGCGCCCCCTGGCCGCCGATGGACGACCTCGCCGGCCTGGCCGACCAGTGGCTGGAGCCGGAGCTGTCCAGGGCCCGCCGCCGCGCCGACCTGGAACGCATCGACGTCGCGACCGCGCTGCGACGGCTGATCCCGTGGAGCGAGCGCCTCGACGTGACGGCTCCCGAGCGCATCGAGGTGCCCAGCGGCTCCAGCGTCCGGCTGGACTACTCCGACGAGAGCGGGCAGCCGGTGCTGGCGGTGAAGCTGCAGGAGCTGTTCGGCTGGCAGGAGACGCCGCGCATCGCGGGCGTGCCGGTGCTGGTGCACCTGCTCTCCCCGGCGGGCCGGCCGCTGGCGGTGACGGCGGACCTGGCCTCGTTCTGGCGGGACGGCTACCGTTCCGTACGCGCGGAGATGCGTGGCCGCTACCCCCGGCATCCCTGGCCGGAGGACCCGCTCACCGCGCCGCCCACCCGCCGTACGAAAGGAAGACGATGAGCGACTGGCAGGCCGTGGCCGCCCACGACAACGCGCAGTGGTGCGACGCGATGTGCCGCGCCCACGGCAGGCCGGGCACGTTCACCGACCGCGCCTGGACCAACCCCGTCAGGACCCCGCCCCTCTACCCCGACGCCGTCACGCTCTCGCCGGCGGCGACGGCGGCCGACGTCCTCGACCACATCGACGCGGGCCCGGGCGCCTCGGTGAAGGACAGCTTCGCCACGCTCGACCTGCCGGGCTTCGAGGTGCTGTTCGAGGCGTGGTGGCTGCACCGCGACGCCCCGGAGCGGGCGGAGGCCACGTGGGAGGTGGTCAGGGACGAGGCCGCGCTCGCCCGCTGGGAGGCGGCGTGCGGCGTGGCCGACCTGTTCCGCCCGGCGCTCCTCGAGGAGGTCACGGTCGTGCACGCGCCGGCCGAGGGCTGCGGCGCGGTCCTGACGGCGACGGGCCCGGCGGTGGGCGTGTCCAACGTGTTCGGCGACCCCGACGTCGCCTGGCCGGGGGTGCTGGCGATGGCGGCCGAGTTGTTCCCCGGCCGCCCCCTGGTCGGCTACGAGAGCGACCCCGAGCCCGCGCTCCGCCACGGCTTCACGACCACGGGCCCGCTGCGCGTCTGGCTCAAGAGCTGAGGTCCCGGCTCAAGAGCTGACGTCGCCCGGCTCAAGCGCTGACGTCCCGGCTCAAGCGCTGACGTCGCCCGGCTCAAGAGCTGGCGTCCCGGCTCAAGCGCTGAGGTCGGCCAGTGCCACCCCCCGTTCAGCGCACCGGGGCTCGGGCTCGGGCTCAGGACGTGAGGTCGTCCAGGGTCGGGTTCTCGATGACGGGATGGCGCTCGCCCCCCACCCCCGCGTCCTTGAACCCGCTGGAGGTGGCGATGCAGACGACGGGCCCGTCGAAGTCGCGCCGCAGCCTGCGGTGCCCGGCCAGCCCGGCCGCCCCCGACAGCTCCTGCCACAGCCCCGCCCTGCCCAGCTCCCGCTGCGCCCGCCGCATCTCCTCGTCGGTCACGAGCACCGCCTCGCCGCCGCTGTCGCGCACGGCGGCGACCCCCCGGTGCCCGCCGACCGTCCCGGCCAGCGAGTACGCGTCCGTGGGCCCCAGCTCGACGATCGCGGCGGGCGCGCCGGCGGCCAGCGCCTTGGCGTGCGGCCCGCCGGCGGCCGTCTCGCAGGAGAACATCCGCGGAGCCTTCTCCGTCAGCCCGAGCAGCCGCAGCTCCGCGAACCCCTTCCACACCCCGTAGAGCAGCTCGGCGTAGCCGGTGGGCACGAAGACGGCCGCGGGCACCTCGCCGAGCTGCAGGAACACCTCGTACGCGATCGTCTTGTACCCCTCGGGCCCGAACGGGTGCCCGGTGTGCGTGACGGTCTGGTTGCTGACCGGGTGGTAGCCGAGCCGCTCCACCACCTCCCGCAGCAGCGGCCAGCGCTTCTCGCCGGGCATGGAGACGACCTTGGCGCCGTACGCCCGCACGAACGCCTGCACCGCGGGCGGCGACTGCGCCGAGGTCAGCACGATCGCCCGCAGCCCGGCGCGGGCGGCGTAGGCGGCGGCCGAGGCGCCGTGGTTGCCCGAGGAGGCCACGACCACGCCGGGCGCGCCGGCGGCGACGGCGGCGCTCACGGCGACGCGGTTGAGCCGGTCCTTGTGCGACCAGGTCGGGTTGCGCGACTCGTCCTTGACGTAGACGTCGCCGACCCGCACCAGCGGGGTGCCGCCCTCGCCCAGCGTGGGCGCGTCGAGCGGCGGCAGCAGCGGCGACCACCGCGCCAGGTCCGGCCCGGGCTCCTGGGCGAACAGCTCCCGGTCCACCTTCGCGTAGTCGTAGACCACCTCCAAGGGGTAGGCGATCTCGTCGGTGCTGGTCTTGGGGCAGCCCCGCGTCAGCGGCGGGAACAAGGGGAACTCGGCCGAGGGGTCGCCCAGGGAGCGCTGGCGGAGGGCAAGCGAAGGTCCGTTCACGTGAATCGACCCTAGCGACCTCGCAACGATGAGTGAAAACCTGCACACTCTAGTCATGGTGTGGGCAGGCAGGTCCGCCATCGAGATCGCGACGGCCGTGCGGAACGGCGAGGTCAAGGCCACGACCGTCGTCGAGGAGCACCTCCACGTCATCTCGGCGCGGGATCCCGGGATCGGGGCCTTCAGGCGGGTCAGGGAGCAGGCCGTGGACGAGGCGCGGCTGCTGCAGCGGCGGCGCGACCTGGCCGAGCTGCCCCTGGCCGGCGTGCCGGTGGCGGTCAAGGACAACCTCGAGGTGGCCGGCGAGGCCACGCGCGGCGGCTCGGCGGCCACCTCCGGCGCGCCGGCGGCCGAGGACCACGTGACGGTGGCGCGGCTGCGGGCGGCGGGGGCGGTGGTCGTCGGGCTGACGAACCTGCCGGAGCTGGGGCTGGTGGCCTTCGGCGACAGCCCGTACGGCACCGTACGCAACCCCTGGGACCTCTCGCGCACCTCCGGCGGCTCGTCGGCGGGCAGCGCGGCGGCCGTGGCGGCGGGCATGGTGCCGCTGGCGCTCGGCAACGACGGCATGGGCTCCCTGCGCATCCCGGGGGCGTGCTGCGGCGTGCTCGCCATCAAGCCGGGCCTCGGCCTGGTGCCCCCGCCGGCGGACGACTGGGACGGGCTCACCGAGAACGGCCCGCTGGCCACGACCGTCGCCGACCTCGCGCTCGCGCTGTCCGTGCTGGCCGCCGACCCGACGCTGGCCGAGTCGTGGCGCGGCGGGCGGCGCGTCGAGCCGCCGCCGCGCATGCTGCGCTCGGTGTGGGCGGACGACGACCAGGTGTGGGAGCCGCAGCCGCCGACCGTCAGCCCGGAGCCGTTCGACCTGCGGGTGGCCTTCGCACCACAACCGCTGCCGGCGGGGCTGCGGATGGACAGGGAGTTCAGGGCCGCGGTACGCGCCGCGGCCGAGACGCTGCGCGTGGCCGGGCACACGGTGGTGGAGCACGAGCGCCGGCTGCCCGCCTGGCTCGGCCTGTCCACGATCGCGACCTGGCTGACCCGCGCCGCCACCTCCGCCGACACCCTCGGCCGGCCCCGCCCCGGCCCGGGAACCCCTGCGGACGGCCCGATCCCACCGCCCGGACCCGGCACGAACCCGCCCGGGCGCGGGCGTGGCGCGGGCGTGGGTGGCGGGCTGGAGCGGCGCACCAGGGCGCTGGCGCGCGCCGGCCGGGTGCTGCGCGCGCTCAGCCTGGACGGCGCGCGCGGCCGGGAGCGCTGGCGCGGCTACGGCGCCGACCAGTGGTTCGGCCGGGCCGACGCGCTCGTCATGCCCGCGCTGGCCGCGATCCCGCCGCGCGCCGACCGCTGGGGCGAGCGCGGCTTCCTGCGCAACGCCTGGACGAACGTCGGCTACGCCCCCGCCACCGGCGCCTGGAACATGTGCGGCTGGCCCGCGATGACCGTCCCCATGGCCACCCACTCCACCGCGCTGCCGATCGGCGTGCAGCTCATCGCCCCGCCCGGCGGCGAGCCCCACCTGCTGGGCCTGGCGGCGCAGCTCCAGGCCGCCCACCCGCCGCTCCGGCCACCCGGCTTCTCCTTCTAGGCCACCGACCCCGAGCACCGATTCGGAGCAGTGATCGGGAGCACTGGCCCTGGGGTTTGTCGGCCGGGCCCCCTAAGGTCTCGTGCCATGATCCAACCCTCAGACCTGACCGCCCTGCGCGCCAAGCTGCCGGCCGCGTCCCCGGCCAACGCCTGGAAGGCCGTCCGGCGGCTCGCGCTGGGCGGCCGGGGCGACGACGTGCTCACCCTGGCCGCCGACTACGCCGAGATCGCCCGGCCCGGCACGGACAAGCTGGTCAAGCTCTGGTCCGAGGCGCTCGACCGCGACGGCTTCGCGGAGCGCGTGCTGGCGCCGGCGTTCGCCGCGGAGGGGCGTACCGAGCTGGAGCTGCGCAAGCAGGGCTCGCTCACGGGGCTGCGGCACCTGACGATGCTCGAAAGCCTGACCCTCGACCGCTGCAGGAGCCTGACGGACCTGTCGGAGCTGTCCGCGCTGACCGGGCTGCGCGTGCTGAACCTGGACGGCTGCGCGGCCCTCACCGACCTGACGCCGCTGGCCGCGCTCACCGGGCTCACGGCGCTGCTCCTGCCCAACTGCCGCCAGGTGAGCGACGTCTCCCCGCTCCTCGCCCTGCACCGCCTGCGCCGGCTCGACCTGCGCGGCTCGGCGGTGGCGAGCGTCGCGGGGTTCGGCGACGCGTTCCCCGCCCTCGAAGAGCTCGACCTGAGCGGCTGCCGGTTCGTCGAGGACGTACGCGGCCTGTCCGGGCTGCGCCGGCTGAGAGAGCTGGACCTGAGCCGTACCAAGATCACCAGCCTGGAGGGGCTGCACGACCTCGGCGCGGTCACCAAGCTGAGCCTGCACAGCACCCGCCTGACCGGTCTCGACGGCATCGGCGTCATGACGGCGCTGGAGACGCTCTGGCTCGGCGGCAGCACGAAGGTGAAGAGCCTCGACGGCCTGGGCCACCACCCCCGCCTCACGTCTCTCGGCCTGCCGCCCGCCGGGCTCCCCGACCTGCGCCCGCTGTCGCGGCTGCCCGCGCTGGAACGGCTGACCATCGACAGGGACCAGCGGCTCACCTCGCTCGACGGGCTCGAAGGGCACCCGTCGCTGCGGGAGGTCGAGCTGGTCTACGCGGAGGACCTGCGTGACTTCTCCGCGCTCGCCCGCATGCCCGCCCTGCGCGTGCTGACCCTCCAGGGAATGGACCGGCTCGCCGACCTCACCCCGTTCTCGGGGCTGCTCCACCTGGAGGAGCTCCACATCGCCTGCACCGATCTGCGCGCCTTCGGCGACCTCGACCGGCTGCCCGCCCTGCGCAAGCTGGAGTTCTACGACTGCCGCGAACTGAGCGACCTGGGCGCGGCGCTCACGTTCCCCTCGCTCAAGGAGGTCTGCGTGAACGCCTGCCCCGCCCTGCCGCGCGACCTCGTCGCGGACCTGAAGGCCCGGAGCCTGTTCACCCAGTGGTGAGGCTCCGGGCCCCGCGCTCAGTGGCCGACCGGGTGCCAGACGGTCTTGGTCTCCAGGAAGCGCGTCATGCGGCCGGTCCCCGGATCGGCCGCCCAGTCCTCCTTGGCGGGCCGCAGGACCCGCTTGAGGTTCTCGGCCGCCTCCTGCTCGCAGCGCAGCGCCAGGTCGGCGTCGGTGACGCCGGTCAGGTCGAGGCCGTTGACGTCCATGTGCGCCGCCAGCCAGGGGGCCAGCTCGGCCTGCTGACCGGTGAGGATGTTGACGACCCCGCCGGGCAGGTCGGACGTGGCCAGCACCTCGGCCAGGGTGATCGCGGCCAGCGGCGCCGGCTCGGAGGCCACCACGACGCAGGTGTTGCCGGTCACGATCACCGGCGCGACCACCGAGACCAGCCCGAGCAGCGGGTCGGCGGGCGCCACCACGGCCACCACGCCGGTCGGCTCGGGGGTGGACAGGTTGAAGTAGGGCCCGGCCACCGGGTTGGCCGCGCCGCGCACGGCGGTGATCTTGTCGGACCAGCCGGCGTACCAGACCAGCCGGTCCACCGTCGCGTCCACCTGCTCCAGCGCGGCGCGCTTGCCGCCGCCCAGCTCGTCGGCGAACTGCGCGCGCCGCCCCTCCAGCATCTCGGCGACGCGGTAGAGGATCTGCCCCCTGTTGTACGGCGTCGCGCCCGACCAGCCGGGGAACGCCTTGCGCGCGGCCACCACGGCGTCACGGGCGTCCTTGCGCGAGGCCCGTGAGGCGTTGGCGACGAACTCGCCCTTGGCCGAGGTCACGGGGTAGGACCTTCCACTCTCCGAGCGCGGGAACGCCCCTCCGATGTACAGCTTGTAGGTCTTCTTGACGGACAACCTACTCATCGCCCCGACCCCTCCACGTGGACTCCTGCGACATCTGCACCGGCACGAAGACCTGGTGGCAGCGGCTCACGCCGCAGCGGTGGGCGTACCAGCCGGTGCGGACGGGGCGGCCGGCCCTGGCGAAGGCGTGCCCCCTGGTGGCCTGGGCCCGCCGCTGCCCGCGGCGGGACCGGCGGTGCTCACACATCAAGGTAGGCCTCCAGACCGTGCAGCCCGCCCTCGCGGCCGTACCCGGACTCCTTGTAGCCCCCGAAGGGGGACGTCGGGTCGAACTTGTTGAACGTGTTGGCCCACACCACGCCGGCCCGCAGCCGGTCGGCCATCCACAGGATGCGCGAGCCCTTCTCGGTCCACACGCCCGCCGACAGCCCGTACGGCGTGTTGTTGGCCTTCTCCACGGCCTCGGCCGGGGTGCGGAAGGTCAGCACCGACAGGACGGGGCCGAAGATCTCCTCCCTGGCGATGCTGTGCGACTGCGCCACCCCGGTGAACAGCGTCGGCGGGAACCAGAAGCCCCTGCCGGGCAGCTCGCACGCGGGCGACCAGCGCTCGGCCCCCTCCGACTCGCCGAGGTCGCTCAGCCGGCGGATCTTGGCGAGCTGCTCGGCCGAGTTGATCGCGCCGATGTCGGTGTTCTTGTCCAGCGGGTCGCCCAGCCGCAGCGTGCCGAGCCGGCGCTTGAGCGCGGCCAGCAGCTCCTCCTGGATGGACTCCTGCACCAGCAGCCGCGACCCGGCGCAGCACACGTGGCCCTGGTTGAAGAAGATCCCGTTGACGATCCCCTCCACGGCCTGGTCGACGGCCGCGTCGTCGAAGACGATGTTCGCGGCCTTGCCGCCCAGCTCCAGGGTGAGCTTCTTGTTCGTGCCGGCCACCGCCCTGGCGATGATCCGGCCGACTTCGGTGGAGCCGGTGAAGGCCACCTTGTTGACGTCGGGGTGGGCCACCACGGCGGCGCCGGTCTCGCCCGCGCCGGTGACGATGTTGACCACGCCGGGCGGCAGGTCGGCCTGGCGGCAGATGTCGGCGAACAGCAGCGCGGTCAGCGGGGTCGTCTCGGCCGGCTTGAGCACCACCGTGTTGCCGCAGGCCAGCGCGGGAGCGATCTTCCAGGCCAGCATGAGCAGCGGGAAGTTCCACGGGATGACCTGCCCGGCCACGCCGAGCGGCTTCGTGCCGAACCCGGCGTACGCCAGCTTGTCGGCCCAGCCCGCGTAGTAGAAGAAGTGCGCGGCGACCAGCGGCAGGTCCACGTCGCGCGACTCGCGGATGGGCTTGCCGTTGTCGAGCGACTCCAGCACGGCCAGCTCCCTGGCGCGCTCCTGGATCAGCCGCGCGATGCGGAAGAGGTATTTGGCCCGCTCGCTGCCGGGCAGCGCGCTCCAGGCGCCGAACGCCTTGCGCGCCGCCTGCACGGCGCGGTCGACGTCGTCGGAGGAGGCGGTGGCCACCTCCGCCAGCGTCTCCTCGGTGGCCGGGTTGACGGTCTTGAAGGAGGGGCCCGAGCCCTCGACGAACTCGCCGTTGATGAACAGCCCGTAGGACGACCTCAGGTCCACGACGTCGCGCGACTCGGGCGCGGGTGCGTATTCGAACATCGGCTAGTCCTGGGTGAAGTAGTCGGGGCCCGCGTACCGGCCGGTGGCCAGCTTCTGGCGCTGCATCAGCAGGTCGTTGAGGAGCGAGGAGGCGCCCAGCCGGAACCACTCGGGGGTCAGCCAGTCGTCGCCCGCGGTCTCGTTGACCAGCACCAGGTTCTTGATCGCGTCTTTCGTGGTGCGGATGCCGCCCGCCGGCTTCACGCCGACCTGCCGGCCCGTCGCGTCGCGGAAGTCGCGCACCGCCTCCAGCATGATCAGCGTCACCGGCGGCGTGGCGGCCGGCGACACCTTGCCCGTGGAGGTCTTGATGAAGTCGGCGCCGGCCAGCATGGCCAGCCAGGACGCCCGCCGCACGTTGTCGTAGGTGGACAGCTCGCCGGTCTCCAGGATCACCTTCAGGTGGGCGGCCCCGCAGGCCGCCTTCACCGCGACGATCTCCTCGTAGACTTTCATGTAGTGCCCGGACAGGAACGCGCCCCGGTCGATCACCATGTCGATCTCGTCGGCGCCCGCCGCGACCGCCAGCGAGGTGTCGCTGACCTTGACCTCCAGCGAGGTGCGCCCGCTGGGGAACGCGGTGGCCACGGAGGCGATCTTGATGCCGGTGCCCTTGAGCGCGTCGGCCGCGACGGAGACGAGGTCGGGATAGACGCAGACGGCCGCCACCGAGGGCGCGTCACCGCCCGGCCGCACGGCCTTGGCGCACATGGCCCGCACCTTGCCCGCCGTGTCGGCGCCTTCGAGAGTGGTCAGGTCGACCATGGAGATGGCCAGGTCGATCGCCTGCGCCTTGGCCGAGGTCTTGATCGAACGGGTGCCCAGCATCGCCGCCCGCTGGTCCGCGCCGACCCGGTCGACCCCGGGCAGGCCGTGCAGAAATGCTCGCAGCGCCGCGTCGGACGAAGCGACGTCCGCGAGCGAGGTAGTCAGAGTTGACACCTAGACAGCATCGCCGACCAGGGCCTCTACCTCCAAACCGGACCACCTTAGGGCACCTGAGGCGCAGGTCCTAGGTATGCCGGGGCCTTTCGCGCGCCGGAGATAAGGCATCCACCCGATGTGCCGGGGCGGGCCTTAGCCCGAGTCTTGAAGGTGTCGGGAAACGACACGAGACAACAGGAGAGAAGATGAACCCCGAGATCGAGTTCGAGCTCATGAAGAGTCAGGCCAGCGAGCTGCGCAGGGCCGCCGCCGAGCACCGCCGCGTACGCGAGGCCGAGCGTGGCAACAAGAGCGAGCGCCGCTCGTTCTTCGGCAAGCGCCGCTCCTCATGACCGCCCCACGAGAGCCCGGCCGCATCCTCGCTCGCGGCCGGGTCTCGATCCCCCCGTAACGCCGGCGGCGGCCGGCGGGCTCGGCGCCTCGCGAAAGACGGATGTCGCATGAAGGACATCCGTAGGACGAACGTGCTCAAACAGCCATAAATCCGTCGAGAGCATCGGATGTTGCATGAAATGCTGGATGACATGCGGGGACGTTCTGTAAGTCCCGTCTTCGTCGGGCGGGAAGAGGAGCTGGCGGCTCTGTCCGAAAGCTTCGACGAGGCCAGGAAAGGCACGGTGACGGCGGTCCTGCTGGGAGGCGAGGCCGGCGTCGGCAAGACCCGGCTCGTCCAGCGGTTCGCCGAGCAGAGTGCCGCCGGCGGCGCCCACGTGCTCTTCGGGGGCTGCGTGGAGCTGTCCACCGAGGGCCTGGCCTACGCGCCCTTCACCGCCGCGCTCCGGCAGCTCGTCCGCGAGCAGGGCCCGGCCGCCGTGGCCGGGCTGCTGCCCGACGGGGCCGAGCGCGACCTGGCCCGGCTGCTGCCCGAGTTCGGCGAGCCCAACGGCGACGGCGAGACCGACACCGGCCGCGCCCGGCTCTTCGAGCAGTTCCTCACCCTGCTGGAACGCCTCGCCGACAGCCGTCCCACGATCCTCGTCATCGAGGACATCCACTGGGCCGACCGCTCCAGCCGCGACCTCATCGCCTTCCTCAGCCGCAACCTGCACACCCCGCAGGCGCTGATCCTGATGACCTACCGCTCCGACGACCTGCACCGCCAGCATCCGCTGCGGCCGGTCCTGGCCGAGCTGGGCCGGGTGCACGGCGTGCACCGGCTCGACCTGCCCCGCCTGTCGCGCGACGAGGTCGCCCAGCAGATGACCGCGATCCTCGGCAAGACCCCCGAGTACACGAAGGTCGAGAAGGTCTACGAGCGCAGCGAGGGCATCCCGCTGTTCGTCGAGGCCATGCTGGAGAGCGGCGAGGAGTGCACGTTCCCCGAATCCATGCAGGACCTCATCCTCAGCTCCGTCGAGCGCCTGCCCGAGGAGACCCAGCGCGTGCTGCGGGTGGCCGCCGCCGGCGGCAACCGGGTCGGCCACGCGCTGCTGGCGGCCGTCAGCGGCCTGTCCGACATCGAGCTGGAGACCGCGCTGCGCCCGGCCATCGCCCGCAACGTGCTGCAGATCGCCGACAACCGCGCCTACGTCTTCCGCCACTCCCTCATCCGCGAGGCCGTGCACGACGAGCTGCTGCCCGGCGAGCGCCAGCGCCTGCACGTCAGGTTCGCCGAGGAGATCTCCAAGGACCGCTCGCTCGTCCCGCCCGGCCGCGCCGCCGTCGAGCTGGCCCACCACTGGTACGGCGCCCGCGACGACCGCTGGGCCCTGATCTCGGCCTGGGAGGCGGCGCGCAAGTCGTTCAAGGCCTACGCCTACACCGAGGCCGTCCCGCTGCTGGAGCGGGTGCTGATGCTCTGGGACCGGGTGCCGGACGCGGCCGAGCTGATCGGCGCCGACCACACCGCCGTGCTGGAGCGCGCCGCCTCGGCCGCCGGCGCCGGCGGTGACGCCGACAAAGGGCTGCGGTTCGTCAAGGGCGCGCTGTCGGAGCTGGACGAGACCGGCGAGCCCGTCCGGGTGGCCCAGCTCCTCGTGCGCCGGGCGGGGCTCAAGAACAACAAGAACCAGCCCGGCGTCATCGACGACCTGCGGCACGCGCTGCGGCTCGTCCCCGAGGAGAGCCACGACCGGGCCGAGGTCGTCACGTCGCTGAGCCGCCACCTGATGCTGCGCGGCAAGATCGAGGAGGCCGGCCGGCTCATCGCCGAGGGCCTCCGCCTGACCAGGCACTACGGCGACCGCGGCCTCGAAGCCAGCCTGCTGATCAACCAGGCCCTCGGCCACTCGCTGAACGGCGACGCCGAGACCTCGATCGCCATCAACGGCCAGGCGCTGCGGATCGGCCGCGAGGAGAACGCCGGCGAGCTGATCACCCGGGCGCTCGGCAACAGCATCGACGCCCTGCTCGACCTGGGCCGCGAGGACGAGGCGCTGCGCCTGTCGGAGGACGGCTGGCGCATCGCCAAGAAGTACGGCCGGCTGCGCGGCAGCGGCACGTTCATCGCCAACAACTGGGCCGAGGCGCTGGAGGTGCTGGGCCGCTGGGACGAGGCCATCGAGGTGGTCGAGAACGCGCTCAGCCACGGCCCCGTCCTGCGCACCCGGTTCGCGCTGCTGCGCGTGCGCGCCGACATCGCCATGGCCAGGGGCGAGCTGCAGCTCGTCGAGGCCCTGATGTCGGAGGTGGGCGCGTTCAAGGACCGCTCGGAGGAGTTCGTCCAGGACATCATCAACAACGCCCGCCTGCGCATGACCTACCACCTGGTCACCGGCCGGCCCGACGGCGCGCTGGCCGAGGCGGAGCAGGTGCTCACGCACTGGCAGCCGAGCAAGGCCATGCTCGGCTGGCGGATGCTCTCCTCGGTGCGCGCGGTCTGCGACGCCGCCCAGGACACCGAACGCGACCGCGCCGCCGCGGTACGCCGCCAGGCCGCCGAGGTGGCCGCCGAGCTGCGGGTCAGCGGGCCGGTCGTGGAGGCGTACCGGATGTCGTACGCCGGCGACTTCGACGGCGCGGCGGCGGCCTGGGAACGGCTCGGGCGCCCGCACAACCAGTCCAAGGCCCTGACCCGGTCCGCCCGCCAGGCCGCCAGGGACGGCGACCGGGAGGGCGCGGCCGTCCGGCTCAAGGCGGCGCTGCCGCTGGCCAGGGCGCTGCGCGCGACCCCGCTGGTCGAGGAGATCGAGGCGCTGTCGCGCCGGGTGGGCGGGCTCCAGCAGGCCCAGGAGCCGTCGGAGCTGCTGACGCCGCGGGAGCTGGAGGTGCTGCGCCTGGTGACTCAGGGGCGTACCAACCGGGACATCGCGGCGGAGCTGTTCATCTCGGCGAAGACGGTGAGCGTGCACGTCTCCAACATCCTGGGCAAGCTCGGCGTCACCACGCGCGGCGAGGCGGCCGCCGCCGCCCACCGCCTGTCACTCCTGTCGTAACCCCGCCATCCGCTACCCACGACCCGCCGCCCGGGGCCCGCGGTGTGCGGGCCGGGTGCGGGGGCGGGCTTTCCGGCTCAGCGGCGGCGCATCAGCAGGCTGCCCCGGCGGTGCTGCCGCTCGCCCTCGTGCGGCTTGCGGAGCACCCGGCCGACCTCGGCGAAGCCGGCCGCGCGGGCCAGCGCGGCCAGCTCGTCGATCGGCCACCGGTACGCCGTCGTCACCTTGTGGTCGAACGGCGTCACCGGCTCGTCCTCCGACTCGAAGAAGCCCAGCAGGAGATGGCCGCCCGGGGCCAGGACCCGGCCGAACTCGCCGAGGTAGGCCGGCACCTCCTCCGGCGGCACGTGGATCAGCGAGTACCAGGACACGATGCCCCGCAACGCCCCGTCGGCCAGGTCCAGCGCGTCCATCGAGCCGACCTCGAAGCGCAGGTCGGGAAAGGTCTCCCGGGCCCGCTCGATCATCGCCGGCGCCAGGTCGAGACCGAAGACGTCCAGCCCCAGCCCCCGCAGGTACGCCGTCGTGTAGCCGGGGCCGCACCCCAGCTCGGCCACGGGCCCGCCCCCGGCGGTCCGCACCACCTCGGCGAACACGTCCAGCGCCGCGCGGTCCAGCGGCTGGTCGTCGAGCGCGTCCTTGGCGAGGTCGGCGTAGAGGGCGACAACGGCGTCATAGGCTTCCGCGGTCACGCGGAGATGGGAGGAAGGTCCGGTCATGCCGAGCCACCCTAACCCACCCCTGGCCGCCGCCCCGCCTCGCTTCCCGAGCCGGGGCGTCCGGGGATTCGCCTACAGGAGCGCCTCCACCAGGAGCACCACGCCGAAGACCGCGAACGCGGCGGCGGCGCCGTACCGGATGACCTTCTCGGGGAGGTGCTTGCCGAGCAGCCGGCCGACCAGGATGGCCAGCGCGTCGGCCGCGACCATGCCGACCGTCGAGCCGATCCAGGTGCCCACCCAGTCGTAGCGCGTGGCCAGCGTGATGGTGGCCAGCATCGTCTTGTCGCCCAGCTCGCTCAGGAAGAACGCCACCGTCACCGCGATCAGGGCGTTCCTGGTCGTCCGCTGGGCCTTCTTCGACTCCTCCTCGGTCAGCTCGTCGCCGCGCAGCGTCCAGAGCGCGAAGCCGAGAAAGGCCAGGCCCGCCACGACGGAGATCGCCGTCGTCGGCAGCACGTCGCCGACCAGCCCGCCCACGGCGACGCTGAGCAGGTGCACGACGGTGGTGGCGACCGTGATGCCCAGGATCACGATCCAGGCCTTGAAACGGGTCGCGAACGTCATCGCCATGAGCTGGCTCTTGTCGCCCAGCTCCGCCACGAAGATGGCGACGAGACTGATCCAGAACGCTTCCAACGGTCCTCTTCCGCGCGACCGAGCCAGAAGCAGGAACCCAGGGAGTTTTCGGGCACGACTTCGGCCCGGCAGCGTCTTCGTATCGAACATGACTGCCAGGCCGAAGGTCTCGTCCGCCCGTGATGAGGCCCGCGTGACCGGGCGCCGCGAAGGCGCCAGTGTGTCGATCACGCGATTGGGACTACTCCCCTTCGGTAATTCCAACGCACTATAACAGCCCGGGACCGGCCGCTATTCCCCCAGGGAGCAGCCCACCATCACCGGCTCGTTGACCAGCGTGACCCCGAACTTCTCCCGCACGCCGTCACGCACCTCCCTGGCCAGGGCCAGCAGGTCGGCGGTGGTGGCGGCGCCGTCGGGGTTGGTGAGCGCGAGCGTGTGCTTGGTGGAGATGCGCACGGGACCGCGCGCGTAGCCCTTCGGGTAGCCCGCGTGCTCGATCAGCCACGCCGCCGGCACCTTGACCATCCCGCCGGGCAGCTCCCAGCGCGGATGCCCCGGGGCGCGCACGGCCAGCGCCTCCGCCTGCTCCGGCGTGAGCACCGGGTTGGTGAAGAACGAGCCGGCGCTGCGCGTGTCGGGATCGGCCGGGTCGAGCACCATGCCCTTGCCCCGCCGCAGCCCCAGCACGGCCTCTCGGGCGCGTTCGAGCGGCACCCGGCCACCGACCTCCGTGCCCAGCCTCCTGGCCAGCTCCTCGTATGCCACAGGCCCGGACAACGGGGACATCTCCAGCGCGTACGTCACCGCCAGTACCACGTAGCGCGACAGGTCGCGCTTGAAGACGCTGTCGCGATAGGCGAACCCGCACTGCCGCGCCTCCAGGTCGACCACCTGCCGGGTGCGCCGGTCGTAGGCCCGCACGCACCTGACCGTCTGGGAGACCTCCTGCCCGTACGCCCCCACGTTCTGGATCGGCGTCGAGCCCACCAGCCCCGGCACGCCGGACAGGCACTCGATGCCCGACCAGCCCTCGGCCACCGCCCGGACCACCAGCCGGTCCCAGTCTTCACCCGCCTGGGCCGTCACCATGGCCTGCTCGCCGTCGCGCGAGAACTTCACGCCCTCGGTGGCGACCCTGATGACCAGCCCGTCGAACCCCTCGTCGCCCACCACCAGGTTGCTGCCCCCGCCGAGCACCAGCGTGGGGACCGCGTTCCGGTCGGCCTCGGCGACCAGCGAGACCAGTTGCTCCGCCGAGGTCGCCTCGGCGAAGTCGCGGGCGGGCCCGCCCAGGCGCAGCGTGGTGTACGGCGCGAGCATCTCCATGGGCAACAAGCTTATGAGGCGCGCAGCCTCCGCAGCACCCCGTCGTAGTTGCGCCGGGACTCCCGCTCCAGGTATCCGGCGGGCGCCTCGTGCCGTCCCATCGACTCCACGGGCACGTGCCCGCCGGGGACGACCAGGCCGCCGGGCAGGGCCAGCGACAGCTCCAGATCGGCGTACCTGCCGTAACGGGCGTCCTCGGGCAGCGCCCCGAGCGCCTGCGCCCTGCGCACGGCGATCAGCTCCCCGGTCAGCGCCCGCACCTCCCCGGGCTCCGCCTCCTTCCACTCCGCCCCGCCCGGCATCCCGCCGACCTCCGCGTCCTGCCAGTCCGGCCCGCCCGTGTCCCGCCAGTCCGGCCCGCCCGTACGCCGTTCGGCGGCCGGGTCGCCGTCCACCAGGTTCAGCCCCTTCCAGCCGGCGGCCACCGCGCCCTCCGCGATCGCCGCGAGCAGCGGGGTCAGCGCGTCGCCGCGCAGCACGAGGTGGGTCTCCATCAGCACGTGCACCTCGGACTCGTCCAGCCGCAGCAGCTTGGCCCGGCCCTCGCCCCAGGTCGCCGTGCCGCCCAGCCAGTGGGGCCGCTCGGCGACGTGCCAGACGGCGATCCGCTCCGGATGGCGTGCGGCCAGCTCGTCCAGCACGTCGCCGGCGCCGTCCACGTCGCCCAGGTCGAGCGCGAGCACCCGCGCCCGCGTGTGGTCGATCAGGGACTGCACGCACCGGCGGACGTCCTGCGGCCAGCCGTCCACGAGCAGGCCCACGCCCACCGTCACGTCCTGGGTCTCCACGCGCTGCCGCTCGGTGTTGACGCCCAGGTCGTCGAGGCGGTTGGTGGCCAGCGTGCCGTCCCAGGTCCGCTGGGCGTGCAGCATGTCGTCACCCGGGTCGCCGTGCTGGCCGGGGTCGCCGGAGAAGCCCAGCTCGGCGGCGGGGTTGAGCCTCGCGTGCGCGCCGCCGTCCCGGCTGCCCGCCGTGCCGACCCCGGGCGCCCGCCCGCCGCCCGAAAGGCCCTTCGACGCGCCGCCCGCCGTGTCGCGGCCGGTACCCGTGCCGCCCGCCACCTGCTCGGCCCGCGCGGGCTCGGCCCGCGCCGGGCCCAGACCGCCGGGTTGCCCGGCGTCGGTCACCGCCGAGACGGGAATCGATCGAACCGTCGGCCAAACCTCTCGCACCACATCACTCATAGGCACACGCGCTACCCGAGACCCGCCCGCCCTATCAGCGCGGGCCGCGCGGGCCGGAAAGGCGAGCCGCACCCCTGCCTGTGGGCGCAGGCCGCACGGACCGGAGAGCACCGCCTGTCAGCGCGGGCGGCGGGCCGGTCAGGCGAGCCGCACCCCTGCCTGTCGGCGCAGGCCGCACGGGCCGGAGAGCAGCGCCTGTCAGCTCGGGCGGCGCCGGCCGGTCAGGCGAGCTGGACCACCGCTCTGGCCTTGGACAGCACCCGGGTGTCGCCCGACTTCGCGGTGAGCCCGACGACCACCCGCTTGTCCTCGAGCTTCTCCTCCACCACCCCGCTGACCGAGATCGTGGCCCCCCGGTCGTCGTCCGGCACGACCACCATCGACGAGAAGCGCACCCCGAAGTCGACCACCGCGCCGGGATCGCCCGCCCAGTCGGTGACGAACCGCCCGGCCTGCGCCATCGTGTACATGCCGTGCGCGATCACGTCCGGCAGCCCGACCATCTTGGCGAAGCGCTCGTTCCAGTGGATCTGGTTGAAGTCGCCGGAGGCCCCGGCGTACATCACCAGGTCGACCCGGCGCACGGTGTAGTCCACGGCCGGGATCTCCTGCCCGACCTCGATCTCGTCGTACTTCACCACGGCGCTCATCTCAGGCGGCCCCTCCGCGCTCGACGATCGTGTTGTACGTCACGCAGACCGGCTCGCCCTGGACCGTGCGCACGTCGCTCCTGAGCGTCAGCAGCTCGTTGCGGCCGGCGCTGCGGATGTCGGTGATCGTGGCCGTCATGACCAGCTCGTCGCCGGCGCAGACGGGGCGCACGTACTCGAAGCGCTGCTCGCCGTGGACCACCATGGCGAAGTTGAGCCCCAGGTCGGGGTCCACCAGCGCCTCGCCGCCACTCTGCAGGCTGAACACGATGGGGAACGTGGGCGGCGCGATCACGTCAGGGTATCCGGCGGCCCTGGCGGCCTCCTGGTCGCGGTAGAGCGGGTTGTTGTCGCCGATCGCGGCCGCGAACTCCCTGATCTTCACCCGGCTGACCTCGTACGGGGCACTCGGCGGATAGGTTCTGCCCACGAAGTCACGGTTCAAGGCCATCGCTGCTCCCTCGCATGTCTCCGTCCCAGCGCTGATGGGGCCGACGCTAACAGAACAAGGTTCGGCTGTCGCTGGTCATGGCCTGCTTTTTGCCAGGCGTACGAGGGAGAGCGAAACGGCGCGCGGAACGCCCCGTAACACGACAAACCGGCGCCCTATGAGGGGACGCCGGTTGTGCGATATGCCAAAAGGAGGGGCGAAGCCCTGCCCGGAGAACCTAGCGGGTCTCGCGGTGCGCGCGGTGGCAGCGGCAGTTGGGGCAGTATTTCTTCAGCTCAAGCCTGTCCGGGTCGTTGCGCCGGTTCTTCCGCGTGATGTAGTTGCGGTGCTTGCACTCCTGGCAGGCCAGCGTGATCTTCGGCCTAACGTCGGTGGCAGCCACTTGGGAGTGCCTTTCTACGTTCGGGACATGGACACGCCCGTACCCAGGCCGGACGACCTGGGATAGGGCAGTAGCGGAGGCCGGACTTGAACCGGCGACACAACGATTATGAGCCGTTTGCTCTGCCTGACTGAGCTACTCCGCCTTTGAGCCGGAACGACCCGGCCCGTAGAGGATACCTGACGAGGGGAGCACATTCGTAACTCACCCGATCAGGTGGGGTGCTCCCAGTATGCCTCAGGAACCCCCGACAATCGAAATCCATTAACGACAGCCCCGTCTGCCGCCCCTGCGCGAGGGAGATCCCGGGCGCGAGGGTGCCAGCGTAGCAGCGCCCGCCAACACCCGCGAACCTCCCGGAAGACCCCTTCCCGCTCCGGGAACGCCGTGGCCGGGCGGCGGCTCCGATCGCCGGGGAGGCGCGGAAAGCCCGGGACGGAGCGGCCCTCACCATAGGGACCCCTGGAAACGCAGGAACGCCCGGCTCCAAGAAATCTTGGACCGGGCGTCTCACCTCAGATTGCGAGCCCCCAAACGGAATCGAACCGTTGACCTTCTCCTTACCATGGAGACGCTCTGCCGACTGAGCTATAGGGGCCTGTCCGGCGCTGCGGACAGGTGTAACCATACACGGCACTCAGCGATGATGCGAACTCGTTCAGGCCCCCGGGACACTTCCCGCCGGAGTTTCCGCCCCGCGCCGCGCCGGCAGCTCGATCACCTCGCACAGATCGGCCAGGTCGACGTGCCTGGCCACCTCGGCGACCGAGGTGCAGTCGGCGACCAGCCAGCCGTTCCTGCGCACCCGCAGCACCTGCCGCCCCGCGCGCACCGCGCATACGACCTCGTAACCGTCGAGCCCGACCCAACGCCTGTCCATAGCGGCACACACTAGCCACGCGGTCTCTCATTTTTGCCGCGCCACAGGCGTTACGGGCATACCGAACCGGCACAGGAGCCCCTCAGAGGCGGTAGAACCCCGCGAAGTCCTTCTTGCCGCGGATCCGGTCCACGCGCACCACGGCCCCGGTCTCGGGCGCGTTCATCATCTTCCCGTCGCCCAGGTAGATGCCGACGTGGTGGGTCCTGACGGACCTCTTGCCGACCTTGCCGAAGAACACCAGGTCCCCGGGCCGCGCCGAGGAGACCCGGCGCATCTTCCGTACGTGGTCGTCGGTGTTCCCCGGCCCCAGCACGTCCTCGCCGTGCGCCAGCGCGTACACCCACCGGGCGAACCCCGAGCAGTCGAGACCGCGCGTCCGGGCCGCCGGGCAGGGCTTGATCCGGCCCTTGTACCCCCTGCAGGTCCCCTTGGACGGGCCGGGGGCGGCGGCGTGGCCGCCGCCCCACGAGTACACGATGCCGCGCTGCTCGATCTGGTACGCCAGCCGCACGATCAGCGGCGGCATCGACAGCCCCAGCGGCACGGAGGCCGTGGCGGTCAGCAGGAGCAGCACCATCGCCACCAGGGCCGACCGCCGTCTCATGCGCACCCCCAAAGCCCACGCCTTGGTTTTTATCCTGCCTTATCGCGCTTTGAGGGTGAGCTTTACCGAGCCGACCGTCACGTTCATCCCCACCGTGCCCTTCGTCTTCCTGGGCTTGGTGGTGAACGTGAACGTCTTCTTCTGGCCGCGCGGCAGCTCCGCGACCCGGCACGACACCGCCGTGCCGCTGAACTTGCACCCCGGCGCCCGCACCACGCGCTGCCCGCCGAACGCCCGCCCCGAGATCTGGATGTCCTTCAGCGGGTGCGGGCCGGTGTTGGACAGCGTGACCGTGTACGTCTTCCGGTTCCTGGCCTGCCCCGACACCTTCACCTCGGCAGGCGGGTTGGCCAGCTCGGCGAGCTGCGACTCCGAGCCGTTGTAGGAGTTCCCGCCGCCGACCAGCGGCCCCTTGTCGGCCGACTGCCAGAACGTGTGCTTCTTCCAGCTCTTCGGCAGGTCGCCGGGCTCGGTGCCCCAGCGGGCCAGCCACAGGGGGTTGGACCTGAACTTCGTCGAGTCGCCCGTGCACGTCTGCCACCAGCTCGTGGTGGTGTAGATGATCGCGTGCCGGCCGGTGGCCTCGTGGTACTTCTTGGTGAAGTCCTTCAGCCACTTCACCATGTCCTCCACGGACAGGTCGTAACAGTTGTTCTTGCCGTTCCTGTCCTTGTACGGGTTGTCCTCGATATCGAGCACCCCGGGAAGAGTCCGGCCGTCGCTGATCCAGGTGCCGCCGTTCTGCAGGAAATAGTCGGCCTGCGCTGTCCCATCGGATTCGTGCGGTTGCGCAAAGTGATATGCGCCGCGAATGAGCCCGGCCGCCGCCGCGCCGTCGTACTGGGCGCCGAAACGCGGGTTGGTGTAGGCGGTGCCCTCGGTGGCCTGCACGAACGCGAACTTCCCGCCTCCGGCGGCAACGCTTGCCCAGTCGATGTCGCCCGTCCAGTTGCTGACATCCACACCGGGCACTCCGTCGGCCGCGTGGGCGACCCCGGTCATGCCGACCGTAGCAATTGCCACCATTAACAAGAGACGTTTCACGCGGCAGATCATTGCGGAGCCGCACACAATACCGCAAGCCCGGGAATATCGCTTTTCGCCGCGACAGAGATTTCGGCCCTCCGGCCCCGCGCCTTCCGCCCCGCCGGCAAGAGCGGGCCCCTGCCCGACGCGGCGGCGTCCGTCCCCCTGGTTCCGCCCGCGTGCGGGGAATCCTTCCGACAATCTTGCGGCCGGGGCGGAAACCGCACTTCAGGGGGCGGAAATCCGGCACGTATCGACAACCTCTCGTGACGGCGTTTCCGCAGGTCAGAGCCGTATATGAAGGTGATGTTCGCGTTTGCCAAACCGCTTCCGGCCTGCGCAAACTGGGCGAGATTCCCAAAACCGCTCCTGACCAGGGGTTCCTTTGCCATGCCCGGAGGCGACCGACCATGATCCATGCCCGGGGACTGACCCGAGAGTTCAAAGTGAAGAAGGAGAGCGTCCAGGCCGTCCGCGGTATCGACCTCGACGTGGAGGCCGGCCAGCTCGTCGCGTTCCTGGGCCCGAACGGCGCCGGCAAGTCCACCACCCTGCGCATGCTCACCACGCTCCTGCCGCCCACCTCCGGCACCGCCACGGTGGCCGGCCACGACGTGGCCAGGGAGCCGGCGGCCGTCCGCGCCCGCATCGGCTACGTGGGGCAGCGCAACAGCGCGGGCGAGGACTTCCTCGTCCGGGACGAGCTCGTCACCCAGGGCCGCTGCTACGGCCTGCGCACCCGGGAGGCCGCCGCCCGCGCCGACGAGCTACTCGACCTGCTGGACCTGGCGCCGCTGGCCAAGCGGCTGCCCGGCACGCTGTCGGGCGGCCAGCGCCGCCGCCTGGACATCGCGCTCGGCCTCATCCACCGCCCCGACCTGCTCTTCCTCGACGAGCCCTCCACCGGGCTCGACCCCAAGAGCCGCGCGGAGATCTGGGAGCACATCCTGCGCCTGCGCACGACGTACGGCACGACGCTCTTCCTGACCACCCACTACCTGGAGGAGGCCGACAACATGGCCGAGCGGGTGGTGATCATCGACGGCGGCCGGATCATCGCGGACGGCACCGCGGAACAGCTCAAGAACGACCTGGCCGGCGACCACATCGTGATCACCACCGGCACCGCGCAGGAGGCGGAGGCCGCCGCCCGCCTCGGCGGCGGCACCGCCGAGGGCGCCACCGTGCGGGTGCGCGTCGCCCAGGCGACCGCCGCGCTGCCCGGCCACCTGCGCACCCTGGACGCCGCCGGCATCAAGGTCCGCACCGCCGAGACCGTCCGCCCCACCCTCGACGACGTGTTCCTCACTCTCACCGGGAGAAGCCTCGCCCATGACGACGTTCCTGCATGACACCGCCACGATCTTCAACCGCGAGTTCAGGCCCAGCCTGCGCAACCCCGTCGGGCTGCTGTTCGACATGGGACAGCCGCTGTTGTTCCTGTTCCTGTTCGGGTCGCTGCTGGACGGGGCGGTCGGCTCGTCCTGGCAGTGGTTCGTGCCCGGCATCCTGGTCATGATGTGCCTGACCGGGCCCATGAGCGCCGGCTACACCCTGCTGGTCGAGCTGATCGGGGGCGCGCTGGAGCGCCTGATGGTCACGCCGCTCAACCGTACGGCGATGCTGGTCGGCAAGACCGCCAAGGCGATGCTCACCCTGCTCGTGCAGGCGGTGCTGATCATCGTGCTGGCGCTGCCCCTGGGCTTCGAGCTGCACGCGGTGGGCGTGCTGGCGGGCCTGGTCCAGCTCGTGGTCTTCGGCGTGGGGCTGGGGGCGCTGTCGTTCGTCCTGGCCATCAAGTCGGCCCCCGGCGGCACCCTGTTCTACGTCGTCAGCCAGTCCGTGCTCTTCCCGCTCCTGCTGCTGTCGGGGGTGCTGCTGCCGCTGGAGACGGCGCCGGCGTGGTTGCGGATGCTCGGGCAGGTCAACCCGGTCACGTACATCGTGGACGCCCAGCGGGCGCTGTTCGCCGGCGACCTGACCGCCCCCTCCGTGCTGTACGGCACCCTCGCCGCCTGCGCCGTCGCCGCGATCGGCCTCCTCTGGGGCAACCGCTGCCTGCGCCGGGGCCTGTGACCGGCCGTTTGACACCGGCCCCCGGCCCCGCGACGGTGAGGCGATGACTGATGCGACGGCGGCTCCGGGGGCGGCTCGGATGGAGGCTCGGGCGGCGGCTCGGATGGAGGCTCAGGCGGCGGCCCGTGAGGCTGCTCGGGTGGTCGCGACCATGACGGTGCCCTGGATTCCGGTGGCGCACCGGCTGGACGTGATCCTCTCCGAGGACCTTCCGCCGGCCGAGGGGATCACCTCGGCGTTCGCGTTCGTGTCGGACGGCCTCGGCCGGACGCTCATGACGTGCGTCGACCGGGAGGGGCGCGGCTGGGACATCCCGGGCGGCCACCTGGAGCCGGGCGAGGGGCCCGCCGAGGCGGCCGCCCGCGAGCTGTACGAGGAGACCGGCCTGCGCCTGCCGCCCTCGGCCCTGTCGATCTTCGCCTGGCAGCGCATCGAGCTGCTGGAGCCGCCGCCCGCCGGCTACCGGTACCCGGCGCTGACGTACCTGGCGATGTTCCGCGCCGTGGTGCCGGGCCCCGGCGCGCCCACGACGCCGCCGGCCGGGTCGGAGAGCACCCGGGCGGCGTGGCTCGCGCGGGCGGAGATCGAGCGCCTGTGCGCGGGGAACACCTGGCTGGACCTCCTGGACGGCCCGGCCCCGGCGTAGACCTCCAGCCCCCGCCCCCGTCGGACGCAGCCCGAGCCTCGCTCCCGGTCGGGCTCCCCGGTCGGGCTCCCGGTCTCGGGTCCGGCTCCCGGGCCCGGATCGGGTGCCGGGCCCGGATCGGGTGCCGGGGGCGGATCGGGTGCCGGGGGCGGATCACTCCTCTCTGGCGCGTTCCAGGTCCGTGGTGCGGTAGGCGTGCTCGGGGATGGTGGCCAGCGTGGACGGGCGCAGGCGGGGGCCGAGGCCGTACAGGTGCTGGAAGCTCATGATCAACGGACGCCAGGCGTCGGGGTCGATGTGGTCGTCGGTGCCCGGCTTCCTGATCTCGTCATGGACCCAGACGCGCCGCACCCGCACCTCGAAGGCCAGGACCCCGCCGTCCCCGACCGGGTGGTGGCGTTCGAGGACCGCCTCCATGGCGACCGGGCACTCGGCCACGCGCGGCGGCGCCACCGTCTCGGACGGCACGGCGGTGAAGCCCGCGCGCCCGAACTTGTCACGTACGAACCGGTAGCCCCGCTCCTCCTTGCCCGGCGGCACGGGGTCGGCCCCGGTGGTGAGCGCGAGCCGGTCCACCGCGTCGGCGAGCGCGTCGGAGGGCAGGTTGAGCACGCATTCGCCGGTCCTGAGCAGGTTCTGGGCCGTCTTGGAGCGGCGGCCCAGCCCCAGCATGCCCCGCCAGCCCAGCCAGAACGCCGACGACATGGGGGCCAGATTCGGTGTGCCGTCCTCGTTCGAGGTGGAGATCAGGACCACGGGGGTGCCGAAGTAGAGGATGTTCGGCTCGATGGAGGTGTGCGAAGTCCGCGTGACGGTGCTCATGACCATCCACTGTCGCGGCTGGTCCACGCGGGCGCTGGCGGCCTTCGGACGTCTCGTTCCGGGCAGGTGGGGCGGGTTCACCGGCGGCGCCTGTCGAAGAAGAGGTAGCCGGCGATCAGCACGCCCACCTGGAAGGTCCAGAACCGGGCTTCGGCCACCTCCGGCCGCACCCGCAGCCAGACGGGCTCGGGCAGGGACGCCGGCCCCAGCAGGCTCGCCAGAATGAGCGTGACGAGCACCGCCAGATAGACGCCGATGAACCAGCCGCGCTGCCGGCCCGCGCTCCTGTCCTCCAGCCGCACGATCGGCGTGTCGGGCGGCGGCGGCGAGTCGTCGACCAGCTCGCCGTCCGGTTCGGCGCCGCCGTCCTCCTCCCCCGCCCCCTCCTCCTGGCGGCCGTCCGGCCCCGGCGGTTGAGTGATTCTCTTCATGTTCTCCTCCTGGTCGGCCTGGTCCTGCGGGAAAGGGCGTACCGGGCCCCGCCCGCGGGGCCCGCGGAAAGGGCGTAGCGGGCCCCGCCCGGTCACCCCGCGGAGCGCCAAAGCGCGACATATCCCATAAATCCGGATTGGCATGCACAAGAAGGCCGCTAACCACCGCAGCCCTCGAACAACGCACATCCTATGAGGCTCGTGTGATTTCCACTCACCAATGGCGCACATCTGGTGGTGAAAATTCTCCTGCGCAATTTGCGCAGCTTGTCCGAAATGTCCAGCGGGAGTGAATCTCTCCGCACGGGTGTAACAGATATACGTCGGGGTGTAACTGTGCGGCCAGCGTATGGACTAGCCCAACAGGCTGGGGAAACACCTCGGTGTATGGTCCCATCCACCTACGATGAAAGCCGTGTCGTAGTCGAAACGTCGGAGCGTCCCCTCCACACTCGGCGTGCCCATCACCAAGGGGCAGGAGAGGAATTCATGTCCCGTGAGTCCATGACCAAGGACAACAGGATCGACAACCCTTCGAGGGAAGAAAAGGGTAACAGTTCCAATTTTGTCCGACTATCCGTGAATCTGAGCCACGAAACTGCCGACACCTTCAAGACGCTGGCCGAGCGCAAGGGCCTGTCTTTCACCGAGGCGATCCGCAGAGCCATCACGATCTGGAAATTCGTCGAGGACCAGCTCTCCCAGGGACACGAGCTGGCGATCGTCGAGTCGGACGGCAACCCCCGCAAGGTGCTCATCCTCTGAGCGCCCGCGAGGGCACACCAACCGGTGCGGGCCACGGGGATCTCATCCCGCCGACACGCGCCGGGCCGGGCATGATGGTTGCATGACCTGGCACGCGCCGGAGATCACCAGGCGGATCGACCCGTTGAGCGTGGTGGCGGCGGACGAGCGCGCCGTGGCGGATCTCTGGCTGGAGCTCCACCGCGAGACCCTGCTGTGGAAATGCGGGGGCCTGAGCGCCGAGCAGCTCAAGTCACGCTGTGTGGAGCCGTCGAACCTGTCGCTCCTCGGCCTGCTCCGCCACATGGCCGAGGTGGAGCGCGACTGGTTCCGCACGAGGTTCGCCGGCGAGCGGGTGGCGTACCTCTACTGCTCCGACGACCGCCTCAACGCGGAGTTCGACGACGTGGACGAGGCGGACGCCGAGGCCGACTACGCGACCTACCTGCGCGAGCTGGACGCCGTACGCGAGACGGTGGCGAACCGGCCCTTCGACGAGACCTTCCTCGACCCGAGACGCGGGATCGTCATGTCGCTGCGCTGGGTGCACATGGCCATGGTGCAGGAGTACTCCCGCCACAACGGCCACGCCGACCTGCTGCGCGAGCGCACCGACGGCGCCACCGGCCACTGATCCCCCCGGCCACTGACCCCCGGCCACCGACTCCGGGCCACCGGCCACCTGCGGCCCGCCGCCGCTGTGGCCGAACCCGCCGCCCGGACGTCCGGCCCGTTACGGGAACGTTGACGGCCCCGATCGGGGCGCACGCTAAATCGCACCCCTGCGACCTGCGCTTTTATCCGGAAAAAGCAAACCGCTCCTCCGCCAACCCCGACGGCACCACCCGCTACGCCTACGACCCGCCGGGCCCCGGCCGGACGCAGTACCAGTACGACGCGGTCGTGGCCGTCTCGGACACGTTCGAGGGGCCGTACTCGCAGCGGTGGACCGCCGGGGTCGGGGCCGGGCACAACAACTTCTTCGTGGACCGCGCCGGCCAGGTGTGGGCCACGTTCTTCCGCAACCCGAACTTCGGCTACTGGTCCGACCCTTCGCGCGTCGGCGACGCGGCCGTGGCCGGCATCGTGCGGGTGGAGTGGACCGGCCCGCAGGGCAACCGCCTGTACGTCCAGCGCCGCGACCGCGCCCGGGCGAACACGGACTGAGCGCCCGTCGCGGTGGCGGCCGGGCCCGGGGCTTGAGTCTCAAGCGGCTTGAGACTCCATAGTGACGGGCATGGACGACAACGAGCTGTACCCCATCGGAGACGTGGCCCACCGCACGGGCCTGAGCGTCAGCGCCATCCGCTTCTACTCCGACGCCGGGATCGTCACCCCCACCCGGGTGACGGAGACGGGCTACCGCCTGTACGACGTGCGGGCCGTCGCCCGGCTGGAGCTCGTACGCACCCTCCGCGACCTGGACGCCGGCCTGGACGACATCCGCCGGCTGCTCGACGGCGAGCGGACGCTGCACGACCTCCTCACCGCCCACCTGGAGCTCGTCGAACGCCAGGAGCGCGCCCTGCGCGCCCGGCGGGCGGTGCTGAGGACGCTGGTCAGGCAGGGCGCCACGGCCGCGCAGGTGGCCCTGATGCACAAGCTCGTCTCGATGCCCGACGAGGAGCGCGAGCGGCTGGTGGACGACTTCTGGAACGAGGTCGGCGCGGGCCTCGACGTGCCCGCCGGCTTCGTGGCGCGGCTGCGGACGATGCGGCCGCGCCTGCCGGAGGACCCCACGGCCGCCCAGCTCGAAGCCTGGATCGAGCTGGCGGACCTGCTCCGGGGCGAGGAGTTCCGCGCCGCGGTCCGCGCCCACCTCCAGAAGGTCTACGGCACGTTCCCGGGCCGGAGCCTGGCCGCCGCGCCCGTGTGGGACTTCATCCACGAGGAGGGCGCGGCGATCGGGAAGGAGATCGCCGAGGCGTACCGCTCCGGGCTGCCGGCGGACTCTGCCCGGGCGCGGGAGCTGGCCGTCCGCCTGGCCGACGCGGCCGCCGGCGCCTTCGCCCGCGCACCGTCCACGGCCGGGTCCCGCGAGCGGCTGGCCACGGCCTTCCTGGTCGCCGAGGAGACGCTGCGCGCCGGCTCCCGGGAGGAGGACGCGCACGACAGGTACCTGTCCCTGGTGTCGGTGATCAACGGCACGCCGTACGGCACGGTCGAGGAGGACCCGGCGTTCCTGTCCTGGACCGCCGCGGCTCTGCGCGCGACTACATCGACGACGCCGCCCTCCCCATGAGCGCCGCCTTCCGGCAGGCCACCCAGCGCCTCGTCGGCGCGGCCTTCGGGCCCGGCACCGGGGTCATCCACCCTCCTGGACGCCCCGGAACACCCGCGACCGCCCGCGAAAGCCGCGATACTGGCACCCCTGCGCAAACGAACCGGAACCGGGAAGGAGCCGCCGATGATCACCGACCCCGTGATCACCAGGATCGGTGAGGGGGTGGAGCTGCACCACCGCCAGGGCCGGCGGGAGGCCGCTCGCGACCTGTTCACGCAGATCTGGGACGACATCGGCGGCGAGCAGGGCGATCCCCTGTACATCTGCGTCCTCGCCCACGCGATGGCCGACGTACAGGACGACGTGCGGCAGGAGCTGATGTGGGATCTGCGGGCACTGGCCGCCGCCGACCTGATCACCGAAGAGCGGGTGGCGGAAGCCGGGGTGACGCTCTCCCCGGCCGGCCTGTACCCGTCGTTGCACCTCAACCTGACCGAGTGCTACCGCAAGCTGGGCGATCTCGACCGCGCCCGCGAGCACCTCCGGCAGGCCCAGGACACGATCGGCGCACTGGGCGACGACGAGTACGGGCAGCTCATCAGGAGCGGCCTGGAGCGCCTCACCGAACAGCTCGAAGACGAGCCCCTGCCGAAGCCGGCCGGATCGCAGGACCCGACGCCCGATCCCGCCTGAACCGCCTGACCCGCCCGGTCAAGCCCTACTCCACCCGCTCCGACCGGGTTCTGGCGATGAGCCGTTTCGCCAGCCGCTGCGCGGGGCCTTCGACGAAGCGCCAGGTCAGCGAGCTGAGGCCGATCAGCAGCCCGAAGACCCCGGCCAGCGCCGCCAGCCGCAGGCCCAGCGGCACGGCCGGCGGGTCGGGCCAGAACCGTTCGACTCCCTCCAGGAGCAGCGGATGCAGCAGGTAGATGGAGTAACTGGTCAGCCCCAGCCAGGCCAGGGGCGGCGGCACCGTGCGGCGGCGCAGGGCCATCCCGGCGCCGAAGGTGACCCATGCGGCGGCGACCGCGGCCTGGGCGCCGGGCTCGCCGCGTTCCAGCCAGATCCCGGCCAACGGCACCAGCGCCACCCAGCCGGCCCGCCGCCAGGGCAGCTCGCCCCGCTCGGCCCGGTACAACGCCGTGCCGGCGAACATGGTGGCCAGGATCAGCAGCCCCTCGCCGGGCGCCGGCCAGACCTGGTTGACCGCCAGCAGGCCCGACACGGTCGCCCCGATGACGATCGCGCCCGCCCTCCGTACCGGCCTCGACCCCGCGAGGACCCCCGCGAGGCCGGCCCCCACCAGCCCGGTGGCCACCAGGACGACGGTGAGCATACGACCCGGCCCGCCGGCCGACAGCATCGCCACCGGAAGCACGCCCGCGCCCGCGACCGCCGCCCCGGCGAACCCGAGCGAGATCCCGGCGCTCCCCCGATGCAGGCCCAGCGTGAACAGCGCGGTCACCAGCAGGTAGAAGCCCATCTCGTAGGAGAGCGTCCACAGGACGTTGACCAGGTTCGGGACCTGCAGCAGGTTCTGCAGCATCGTCAGATGCCCCACCAGCATGGAGATCGGGCGCTCGTCCCACCACGTGTGCGCCTTCCAGCCCGCCGCCATCAGCAGGAGCACCCCCGCCGCACAAACGCCAAGCAACGGGTAGAGCCGAAATAATCGGGAGAGCCAAAAGGCCCGTACGCTGCCGGTCCGTTCCAGTGACGCGGGCACAATGTATCCGCTGACCAGGAAGAAAACGAACACCCCGTACCAGCCGGGCTCGAAAACCGCCTTGACCGGCGACTTCACCTCGGGCAGCAGGAACGTGAAGGAATGCTCGACCACCACCGTCATGGCCGCGACCCCGCGCAGGGCGTCCAGCCAGGCCATACGCTTCCCGGCCGGCGCGGACGCCTTTCGCATCGCGGGCATCCGACGATACTAACGATGAATTGTCAGGTCCTGTACGGCCGCCGCCCGGAATTCGCCCGCGGCGATAAATCTCAAAGGCCGCCCGAGCCGGACTTCACCGCCACGGACGAGATTTCACCGGCGGCTACCAGCCACCGCCGGGCCGCCACTCGCCGTTCATCTCGACATAGGTCATCGGCGAGGACCGTGCTCAAGGCGACGGCGAGTTGCCGGCGGTGCACGCCGCGCCGCGGTGCACGCTTATATGCGTCGACAGCGCCCCTCGGCATCCGGCAAAGTGGCCACCCGTGACGAGCAGTGAACTGTGGACCCGCGCGACCGCCGACCGCTATGACGCAGAGGAGGCCGAAGCGTCCTCGCCCGCAGTTCTCGGACCGACCCTCGACTTCCTCGCCGAGCTGGCCGGAGACGGCCGGGCGCTGGAGTTCGCCATCGGGACCGGACGCGTCGGCGTTCCGCTCCGCGAACGCGGCGTGCCGGTCGTAGGCATCGAGCTGTCCGAGCACATGGCGGCGGTGCTGCGGCGCAAGGTCGACGAGGACACCCTCCCGGTAGTCATCGGGGACATGGCCACAACTGTCGTTCCGGGCGGGTTCACCCTGGTCTATCTCGTCTACAACACCATGACGAACCTGCTTACGCAGGACGAGCAGGTCGAGTGCTTCCGCAACGCCGCACGGCATCTGGAGCCCGGCGGCCGATTCGTCATCGAGCTGGGTGTGCCGCCGCTGCGGCTCCTGCCGCCCGGTCAGGTCGCGGTGCCGTTCGACGTCTCCCCGCAGCATCTCGGCTTCGACACCTTCGACCTGGTTGAGCAGATCCTCGTCTCGCACCACTTCACCCGCGACGGCGACGATGACCACTACCGCCGCGAAAACTCCCGGCACCGGTACGCCTGGCCGGCGGAGCTCGACCTGATGGCTCGGATCGCCGGGCTCGAGCTGGAACGTCGCGTTGCGGACTGGGACGGGTCTCCGTTCACCCAGGACTCCGCGAAGCACGTCTCCGTATGGCGCAAGCCGGCCTGAGGCCGGCCACCGGGCCATCGACGTGGTGACGTCGTTGCGGTCGCCGCCGGTCAAGTGGCGGCCGGCGGGATACCGGATCGTTCTCAGGATGGCGGGGCGCCACTCGCCAGATCGCTCAAACGGCCGCGCCCGCTTCGGCCCCGCCTCATCACTGCGTCCGCCATCGACTCGCCTGCTCGGCTTGTCCCAGGCCGATGCCTTGTCACGCCTTGCCTGCCGCCGGGTCCCGCTCGTCCGCGGTCTTACGGTTGGCTCCCAGCGCGTACGAGAGGGCGATTCCGAAGCACATCGCCAGGGAGACGCCCAGAAGGAGGTCACCCAGGGTGACACCCAGCCCCATGCCGATCGCGATGCCCGGCCACATGCCGTTCCAGTTGGGGGAGTTCTTGCTGTTCCACTTGGGGGAGTTCTTGCTGTTCGTCATGGTTAGATCTTCGCGCGGGAGCGTGCAGGCGGCGTAGACGTCACAGTCATGAGCCCGACATGACAACTGTCATCCCCCAAAGCCGCACTCACCCCGGACCCCAGAAGCCCCCTAGAACAGGCGCCGCCCGTGACCGGGATGGGTTCCCCTCGCGTTCGGTGTCGGACTCTGGAACCGTACGTACATCGAAGCCCCTTTCGCGGCCCGCCTCGCCCAGGCCGTACCGACCCGGGCGAGCCCGAGGACCTTCACCACTCGCCCCAGCTGAACGATCTTCCCTGATCTTCCGAGTACTCTGTCCCCGTGTGCACGTACGCGATGGTCACCTACAAGGTCCACTACGTATGCGTCTCCTGCCGGCAGAGCCGCAAACTGCCCTGGGACGGCGCAGAGCACCGGTGCACGCGCTGCCGGCGGCCGATGCTCCTCGCCGGCCACGACTTCGCCGCACCGCGCAGGACCAAGGACCGCGAGTGGGCGGCCGTCGCGGCCGTGCTGGGAGCGGGGCTGCGGTACGAAGGCTTCGAACCCTGCGGCTGCGGCCAGGACCCGAAATATCGCCCCCGCACGAGCGCCCAGGTGCGGGCACGGCGCAGGGTCGCAGCCCGCAAGGGCCTGACCGACACCGAAGCACTCGCCCTACGCGACCCCGCCGACGCCTGACTCCCTCCGATCACCCCCAAGGCTTCCCAGAAGGACCCTCGTACAGGGCGGTGCTCCGTGCGTACGCTGCCGCCATGGACAGAGAGACGCTCGTTCAGCTCCTCGCCACCACGGGGAAGCCGGCCATGCCTGCCGTCATGCGCTCGCGGCCGGCGCGCCCTTCGAGATTTGGCCGGAGCCGGTCGAGACGATCAGCCTGAGCAGGACTTATCAGCGTCGAGCACGTCTCACCCGCCGAAGGAACGCCGCATCCCCAGGCTTTGACGAGGCGGTCACGCAGCTCAGCACCTGCGACCTTCAGCACCTCATCCTCGGCATGGTCAAAAGCACCGAGCCTGCCCGCCGCTTCCAGCTCTTCCTGTCTCCCGACCGGTCACGCGTGGTGGCTTGCCTCGAGTCCACAGCCGATGGGAGCACCCGCACTCGCCCAGGACGTCCTGACGTCGAACAGCCGAGAACGGCCTCGCGCACGTACGCGCTCTCTCCTGAGAGCAAGGACCTGCCGTTTGAGGGCCAGATCAACGACGGCCGCTCATCAGCTGTCTACAGCGGCGCGCTGTCGGGCGGGGAGGGTGGGACGAGAAGCGCCTCCGCGCCGATCGGGACGTAGCCGGCGGCGAGGAACGTTCGGACGCTCGCCGCGTTCCCAGGCGCGATCTGAGCCCAGAGAGGGTGCGTGGTGAGATGCCTGGCGGCGCGGGCGAGGGTGCGGCCCAGACCGCTCCCCCGGCCGGCCGGGTCGACCTCGATCGCGACCTCCCGCCGACCGGCGACGCCTCGTCCGATGACCAGCAGACCTCCTGGGCAGGTCCAGACGCGTACGTCGTCTCGATAGCGGTGCGCGCGCCGGACACGAGGATGGGCCGCGGCCGTGATCTCGACCAGTTCGATCGGCGGAGGACCGGCGCAGGGGGCGGCCAGAGCGAGCATGTCGATGTTGCCGACCCTGCGCCCCATGCGTTCCTCCAGTTCCCTGAGGAAAGGCGGATTGAGCGGCGCCGACAGATCTCCGGCGGGAAGCCGGGCTCTGATCCAGGCCTCGCCCACGTCGGCGTAGATCACGTTGTGGGCGGTGAAGGCGATCACTCCCGCGTCACGCGGAGACGGCTGCGGAACGATCGTGGGGCCGGCTCCGGGCCGGGGCACCTGTCCGTCGGCCGCAGCGGCGAGGATGTCCTGCAGCGTGACCATCCGGAGACCGTAGTCGCTGCCCAGCGCGCTCGCAAGGGCTGCCGGAGCCGGCTCGGCCGCCCCGACCTCCGTCAGGGTGCTCGCCCACGTTCTCCCGTCAGCCGGGGAACCACGTCCGTCGCCGGGCGAGCCGCATCGTGATGTCGGTGGGGCCGGAGATATCCCTACCGGAAGCCCGCGCCGGCCAGGAACGCGGTCAGCGGGCCGTCGGCGAGCTTGCCCTTCCGGCGGGCCTTGGCGAGATCCTTGCCGAGTTCCCAAAGCTTCCCGCGGGCTTCCCCGACCTTTCCTTCGGCGAGCTTGCCGGCGGCGTCCCGGATCTTCTTGTGCGCCTTGGCGGCCACGTCGGGGCTGATGCCGCCGCGCCGCTGCTGCGCGGTCACAGCGTTGTCGAGAGCTGCCAGCCACGAACGCGAGTCCTGGCGGGCCGCCCGGGTCGGGGAAGGCGTGGTGACGGCACGCCGGGTGGGCTTGGCGCTGGAGCTGGGGCTGGGGCTGGGAGTGGCCGGGGCGGAGGCACGGGATGCGGGGGTCGAGGCGCTGGGCCGAGGTGAGGTCGGCGGTGCCGTGGTGGCGCCGTTCTGCGGTGGAGCCGCGACCTGCCCGGAACTCGGGGACACCGCGATCGCGATCGCCGTGACGACGACGATGGCCGCGACCCCGGCGGCCACCTGGAAGGAAAGGCGCCGCCACAGCGGTAAGGCCGCGGGAGCCGGGGGCGGAGCGTCCAGCAGGGCGGTGTCGCCGGCCCGCGCTGCGGCTACCGGAGAGTGCGCTGCGGCTACCGCAGGATGCGGTGCGGCTACCGCAGGATGCGGTGCGGCTACCGCAGGATGCGGTGCGGCTACCGCAGGATGCGGTGCGGCCACCCGATCGTGCGATGCGGCTACCGGACGGCCTGGTGCGGCTACCGGAGGGTGCGGTGCGGGTGGCGGAGTGGGGGCGGGGTGCCGGCCGCGGAGGTGTGGCGGGCCGGCCAGGCCGAGGAGGACGCGCTGCACGTGCTCGGCGCCGCCGGGCCGCTGAGCGGGGTCCTTGGCGAGCAGGCTCATGATGAGCTGTTCGAGGGCCGGCGGCAAGTCGGGGCGATGGCGGCGGGGCGGCTCCGGGGCGTGGTGGAGGTGCTGGTAGATCAGTTCGGGTGGGGTGCCGGTGAACGGGGGCCGGCCGCACATCGTCTCGTAGGCGACGCAGCCGAGGGCGTACAGGTCGCCGGCCGCTTCACCGCCGGAGCCGTCGATCTGCTCGGGAGCCAGGTAGGCGGCGGTGCCGACGATGGTGCCGACGGTGGTCAACCGGCCGGCCTCGCTCGCCAGGTGGGCCAGGCCGAAGTCGACCACCTTGAGCGCGCCGCCGGCGGTCAGGTGCAGGTTGGCGGGTTTGATGTCGCGGTGCACCACGCCCGCCCGGTGGGCGGCGGCCAGCCCGGCGGCGGCCTGGGCCAGCAGGGCGCACGCCTCGCCGACGGGCAGCGGGCCGCGGGCGGCCAGTTCGCCGGCCAGGCTGCGCCCGGTCAGCAGCTCCATCACCAGATACCGATGCCGGGCGTCGTTGCCGACGTCCAGCACGGTGACCACGTTGCGATGGATGATCTGGGCGGCGGCGCGGGCCTCGCGGGCGAAGCGCTCGCCCGCGGCCACGTCGCCGGTGAGCGGGTTGAGCAGCTTGACCGCGACCGGCGTGTCCAGCCGCTGGTCGAAGCCGCGCCAGACTTCGGCCATGCCGCCCCGGCCGATCAGTTCGATCAGCTGATAGCGCCCGGCGATCAGTGCGGGTATGTCCGGCATGGTGCGCCGCCCATCGGTTGGACTCTCATGGAACGCGGGACACTTTACGGCTCACGGGGCCGGGTCGCTGGGGACGATCGGCTGCCCGCCGTACAGATCGAGGCTGGGTGGGCCCTCGCCGTTGACGGGAACGTATAAGTTCTTGCCCGGGCCGAGCCGCCAGCCCAGCAGGTGCAGCAGCCTGCCCATCATGGGCGGGATCGGATCGAGGATCAGCCTGCGGGGCGCGGGAAGCTCGGTGGCGGTGCGGGTGATCAGCCGGACGGCGCCCACGTCGATGAAGGTCACCTCGCCGAGGTCGAGATGGATGTCCGCGGTGCCGGACCGGACCGCCCAGGCCAGCGCGCGGGCCAGCACGGGCGCGGTGTCGCGATCGAGCTCGCCACTGATGCGCAGGCCGTGCGGATCCACGACGGGGCTGATGGAGGCATGGCTGGCGCCGGTTTCGGACGTCATCGGTCCTCCCACGTGCTCGGGAACGATCCGTCAGCGCTGCGATGGCCGGGGTTGCGCTGGAACGCTCCGGCAGGGGCCGCTACGACGCCGCGCGGCACTACGGTGCGGGGACAAGCACTGACGAAGCAGTACGGTCGCCGTTCCGCCTTCCTGTCAGGCGCCGACGGCCCGCTCCGAAGGTCGGTCCGTTGCGCCCGGCGCAGCTCGCTGACGAGGGTCAGTCATCCATGCTGCCCAGCATGGCCGGAATTATGCGGACAACCGACCGCAACCCCCGGCTTCCCCGCCCCCTACCTGCGCCTTCTCACAGGCGGCGACGGCCACGCCGGCCGGGCCGGCACCCGTCCCGTTTAACGATCGGCCGTCCGGAAAGTGGCTCAGGGGAAGCCCGCGGTTCCTCCCTTTCCATCCCCGACCCGCGCGGGCCCGACCACCATGAGTGCGGAGTTCGAACTACGCTGCCCCATCAGCCCCGACCTCGGCTACATCCGCGGCCTGGTACGCCTCCACGGGCGGCACCACGGACTGTCCGGCGAGCGGCTTGACGACCTGGTGACCGCGGTCAACGAGGCGGTCACCAATGTGCTCGACCACGGCGGCCGGGCAGGCCTGGTCACCGCCCGCGCCCACGAGCAGGGCGTGAGCGTGGAGGTCCTCGACATCGGTGGCCGGCTGACCTCCGAACACCTGAGGGCCGCCCGCGTCGATCCGGCCGGTGCGAGCGGATTCGGCCTGTGGATCATCCAGCATCTCTGCGATCAGGTCACCCTGGAGCAGACCGGCCTGGGATCGCTCCTCAGGCTGCACTACCACACTCGCCCCGCCCCGGCCACCCCGCCGAACCGCCGTACCACCCACAAGCCCGAGCGCCGCCACGCCACCCCCTGACCCCCGCTCCCCGACCGCCGCGCCGTCCCGACACAGGGCCGGAGGCCCGCCGATTCGCGAGCCTCCGGGTCCTCGAAGCAGGGGCGGGGGTTGTCGCCTTCAGGCGTTCTCGGCCGTCTGCTTCAGGCGCTCGAGCCAGGCCGTCAGTGAGGCGTCGAGTGCGGCGCCCATGCCCTGGACGTCCGCGCGGACGGGCTCGCCGTCCCAGGACTCTTCGGTGTGCACGTGCACCGTGCCGTCCTTCTCGGTGAACGTCCACTGGTGGATGCCGTCGATGCCGTGCGCCGGGCCGCCCCAGAGGATGCGGTACGGCGCCTGGACCGCGTACACGGTGGAGGCGATCTCCATCCCGAACGTGGTCCAGCGGAAGACCGAGCCGGGGACCAGCGGACCCTCGGCCGAGGCGGCGGTGATGTCGGTCTGCCAGGAGGGCCAGCCGGACACGTCGAGGTGCAGGTCCCAGACCCGCTGCAGGGGCGCGTCGATGCTGATGGAGTGGCGGGCGATGACGGCGGCGGAGGTGTCGATCCCGGTGATCACTTGTTGTCCTCGATCCAGTGGCCGTGGATGCCGGCGGGCACCCTGCGGGGCAGTTCTACGGTGGCGATGGGGTCGTTGCCGATGTCGGTGGCGTCGAGCACGAGCAGCTGGGAGGCGTTCGCCTTGAGGTCGCTGACGATGGTGAGCAGGTAGCCGTCGTCCTCGTTGGTCCCGCCTTCGGCGGGGACGAACACGGCCTCGCCCGGCATGCGGTGCTCGCCGTGGGACAGCAGCTGCCGGCGGCCGGTGACGGTGTCGAACTTGATGGTGTGGTAGCCGGACAGGCCCGCGCCGGGGAAGGCGATGGCGTAGCTGTAGCGGTTCGCCGTGCCGGTGAGCGCGTCGTTGATGGAGGGGAACTCGGTGGCCAGGTTGTCCAGGGGCTCGTCGGTGGCCTTGCCCGTGGCGGGGTCCAGGATCCAGCGGTGGAGGATCGATCCCGCGTCGGGGCTGGTGCCGTACCCGGGGGCGCCGACCCACCACTTCCAGGAGTTCTCCCAGGCCGCCCGGTCGTAGCGGGGACCTTCGACGACGACGCGCCCGTGCTGGTCCACGTACGCGTTGGTGACGTGCAGCAGTGCGCCCTGCTCGACCTCGAACCAGGTCACCCGGGACGGCCCGGTGCGCGGCATGACGCCGATCCGGAAGGGCACGTCATCGTGCCACCGGTACGGGATGCCGGAGTGCTCGGAGTGGTCGAAGACCACGGGGGAGTTGAGGAACACGACATGCTCGCGGGTGATGGCGAAGTCGTGCATGAGCGACGGGCCCGACCCGTCGATGACCTCCGAGCGGATGATCTCCCCTGAGGCGGAGGCGACGTAGTAGGTCAGGTAGGGCGGGAACGGGCTGTAGCTGTAGAAGTGCAGCTCGCCGGTGACCGGGTCCTCCTTCGGGTGGGCGGTCATCGCGCTGGTGAGCTTGCCGCCGAAGTCGTACACGCCGACGGTGTCGAGCTCGGCGGTGACCTCCCAGGGCAGGTTCGCCTCCTGGAGGGCGAGATAGCGGCCGCCGTGGAAGATGATGTTGGTGGCGGCGGCGCTGACCTCCAGCTCGGTGCCCGTGAACGGCACGCCGTCCAGGAACGGGGTGCGTACCCAGCGGTTGCGGTACCACTCGGCGCGGCCGCCGGACAGCCGCACACCGTGGATCATGCCCTCGCCCTTGAACCAGTGGCTGGGCGTGATGCCCGGCTTGGGGTTGTGGCCGTTGCGGAAGTAGCGGCCGTTCAGCTCCGGCGGGAGCGTGCCGTGGACGGTCAGCTCGTGAGCGGTGATCTCATCGGCGACCGGGGTGAAGTGGCCGGTGACGTACGGCTTGGGCAGTTCGGTCATCGGAGTGCGTCCTTTCGGATGGTGATCAGGGCGATCAAGGCGGTCAACAGGGTGATGAGGGCGGCGGCCACGAACGTGCCGCGGTAGCCGCCGGTGAGCGAGAGGATGGTCAGGGTGGCCAGGCCGATCGCGCCGCCGATCTGCCGGGTGGCGTTGATCAGCCCACCGGCGAGACCGCTGTCGGCGGCCGGCACACCCGCCGCCGACAGGGCGGTGAGCTGGACGAACGCCGCCCCCAGCCCGGCGCCGATCAGCACCGAGGGGCCGAGCAGGTCGTTCAGGAAGGTTCCGCCGGAAGGAGCCCGCGCCAGCCAGACGAGCCCGGCGGTGAGCAGCAGCAGCCCGCCGGTCAGCACGGCCCGGCCGGACAGCCGCCGGGTCAGCCGGGGAGTCGCCCAGGAGGCCAGGGTGATCGTGAGCGCGAGCGGGAGCTGGGTCAGCCCCGCCTCCATCGGCGTGTAGCCGAGGACACGCTGCTGGTGGAGCGGCAGGAAGAAGAACAGGCCGAGCCAGACCGCGCCGAGCAGCGCCATCAGCACGTTGGCCGCGGTGACCGAGCCGACCTTGAAGATCCGCGCGGGGACCAGGGGGTCGGCCGATCGGCGTTGCAGATAGAGGAAGAGGTTGAGGAGCAGCGCCCCCGCGGCCATGGCGGGCCAGAAGCTGCTGGACACCCCGTACGTGAGGGCGGTCAGGCCCAGCGTGACGGCGAGCGCGCCGGGCAGGTCGAGCCGGCCGCCGCGCGGCCGGTCGGCGGGCAGCAACCGCCAGGTGGCCACCAGGACCGCCACGGCGAAGGGAACCATGAGCAGGAACACCGACCGCCAGCCGTAGACCTCGCTGAGCAGGCCGCCGAGCAGCACCCCCGCCGCTCCGCCCACGCCGGAGACCGCGCCCCACACGCCGAGCGCGGTGCCGCGTCGCGGCCCGTCGGGGAAGAGGTTCAGCACCAGGGCCAGCGCGGTGGGCGCCAGCAGCGCCGCGCCGACGCCCTGCACGGCTCTGGCCACGATGAGCGTGACGACGTCGTACGCCAGTGCCGCGCCGAGCGAGGAGGCGGCGAACAGGGCGGTGCCGATCAGGAAGACGCGGCGCAGGCCGTACACGTCCCCGGAGCGGCCGCCCAGCAGCAGCAGCGCGCCGAAGGCCAGCACGTAGGCGTTGACCACCCACGACAGCCCGGCGGGACCGAGCCCGAGTCCGGCGCGGATCTCCGGCAGTGCGACGTTCACGATCGAGGTGCTCAGCACCACGAGGAACTGGGCCGTGCCCAGAACCGCCAGCGGCATCCATGTCGTGGTGGCCGGGGAGGTCGTGGTGGCCGGGGAGGTCGTGGTGGCCGGGGGGACGGAGGAACTGCTCATGGCCATCACAGTCGCAGCGGCTCACGAACGCTCGCGTCGGTAGTCGCTACCTATCCGCCGGCGTCACCCTGACTACGTGTGATCTGCTGCATAGTGACATGGTTGTCGCAGCTATGGACATATCGCTGGTGGGACGAGACGTAGAGATCGGACGCCTGGGCGGGCTGATCGACGCGGCCCGGCAGGGGCAGGGCGGTGCCCTGGTCCTGCGCGGTGAGCCGGGCATCGGGAAGACCTCGCTGCTGAGTCATGCGGCGGAGACGGCGGGCGACTTCCTGGTCCTGCGGGCCTCCGGTGCGGAGTTCGAGACGGAGCTGCCGTTCGCGGTCCTGCACCAGCTCTGCGCGCCGGTCCTGGGTGACGTGACGGCGCTGCCCGCCCCGCACCGCAAGGCGCTGGAGATCGCCTTCGGCCTGGACACCGGCACGCCCGATCCTTTCCTGGTCGGCGTCGCGACCCTGGGCCTGCTGGTCGAGGCGGAGCGCCCGCTGTTGTGCCTGGTCGACGACGCGCAGTGGCTCGACCACGCCTCGGCGAGGGCGCTGGCCTTCCTGGCCCGCAGGGTCGCCGCGGAGCGGGTCGCCCTGGTGCTCGCCGTCCGCGAGCCGCACCGGGTTCCCGAGTTCGAGGAGCTGCCGAGCCTGGCGCTCAAGGGCCTCGGGGAGACCGACGCCCGCGCGCTGCTGACCGCCGCGATCCGCGCCCCGCTGGACGAGCGCGTACGCGACCGCATCCTGGCCGAGGCCCGCGGCAACCCGCTGGCGCTGCTGGAGTTGCCCAGGAGCGCGGGTCTGGCCGGCATGGCCGGCGGCTTCGCCCTGCCCTCCTCGGCGGCGAGCGTGATCGAGCAGAGCTTCCGCACCCGGCTGGAGCTGTTGTCGCCGCAGGCCCGGCTGCTGCTCACCGTCGCGGCGGCCGACCCGGTCGGCGACCCCGGGCTGTTGTGGCGGGCGGCCGAACTGCTGGGCATCGAGCCGTCGGCGGCCACCGAGGCCGCCGCGCTGGTCGAGTTCGGCACCAGGATCCGCTTCAGCCACCCCCTCGCCCGGTCGGCGGCCTACCGCGCCGCCTCCTCGGCCGATCGGCAGCGGGCGCACGAGGCGCTGGCCGCGGTGACCGACCCCGTCGCGGACCCCGACCGGCGGGCCTGGCATCTCGCGGAGGCCAGCACGGGGCCCGACGAGATGGTCGCGGCCGAGCTGGAGCGGTCCGCCGCCCGCGCCCAGGCCAGGGGAGGCGTGGCCGCGGCCGCGGCCTTCCTCGAACGGTCCGCGGCGCTCACCCTCTCCCCCGGCCTCCGGACCGAACGCGTGCTCGCCGCGGTTCAGGCCAAGCTCTCGGTCGGCGCGTACGACGTGGCGGCCGAGCTCCTCACCAGCGCCGAGACCGCCGCGCTCGACCAGCGGCAACGGGCCAGGGTCGATCTGCTGCGCGGGAAGCTCTCGTTCGTCCGCCGCCGGGGCGGTGAGGGGCCGACGACCCATCTGCTGAGAGCGGCCGCCCGCCTGGCCGATCTCGACCCCGCCTGGTCGCGGGCCTGCTACCTGGACGCGATGGAGACGGGCATGCTGATCGGCGGCCTGGGACCGGTGGCGGAGGCGGCACGCCAGGCGCCGCCCGCTCCGCAGCCGCCCTCCAGCGCCGACACCCTGCTGGACGGCCTGCTCACGCTGGTCACCGACGGGCACCTGGCCGCGTCCCCCGTCCTGCGGCCGATCGTCGGGAACGTCGGCGACGAGGTGTGGGCCCGCTGGCCGTCCATGGGCTTCATGCTGGCCGTGGAGCTGTGGGACCACGACGCCCTCCACGGCATCGCCACCCGCGTCGTCGCGGCGGGCCGCGAGTCAGGCTCGTTCCACCTGCTGCCGGTGGGCCTGGCCATGCTGGCCACGGCCGCCGTCCACGCGGGCGACTTCGGCGCCGCGACGGAAATGATCTCCGAGGAGGAGGCCATCGCCGCGGCCACCGGCGCCGCGCCGCTGGTCTACCCGCGGATCCACCTGGCCGCCATGCGCGGGCGCCGGGAGGAGGCCACCGAGCTGTTCGACAACGTGCTCGCGGCGAGCCAGCGGATGAGCCTCAGCGTCCAGTGGGCGACGGCCGTGCTCAACAACGGCCTGGCCGACTACCGGGCCGCGCTGGAGGCCGCCCGGCAGGCCGTCGCACACGGCGATCTCGGCCTGTCCGGGCTGGCGCTGCCCGAGCTGGTCGAGGCGGCCGTCCGCTGCGGCGAGACCGAGCTGGCCGCCTCGGCGCTGCGTACGCTGTCCGAGCGCACCCAGGCCGGTCAGCACGCGTGGGGACTGGGGGTCGAGGCCTACTCCCGTGCCCTGGTGACCGAGGACGAGGACGCCTACCGCGAAGCCGTCGAACGCCTCGACGGCAGCCGGATGGCGATCCACCGCGCCCGCGCCCACCTGCTGTACGGGGAGTCGCTACGGCGCCGGGGACGGCGGCGCGAGGCCCGCGAGCGGCTGCGCACGGCGCACGAACTGCTGTCCGACCTCGGCGCGCAGGCATTCGCCGACCGCGCGGCCGGCGAGCTCCGGGCCACCGGCGAGCACGCCAGGAGCCGTTCGTCGCAGGCGTCGGACCAGCTCACGCTGCAGGAGCTGCACATCGCCCGGCTGGTCGCCGACGGCACCACCTCCAAGGAGGTGGCGGCCAAGCTGTTCCTCAGCCCGCGCACGGTCGACGCGCATCTGCGCAACATCTTCCGCAAGCTCGGCCTCACCTCACGCAAACAGCTAAGAGACCTCCCCGACATTCGCTAGCCGCATGGTGGTCGCTGCCGCCTCCGGCCCCGTGATCGTCTGCACGGGGCCGGGCCAGCTCAGCACGTACTTCGCCCGGTAACCCTCGGAGACCCGGTCGACCAGCGCGGGCTCGTCCACCGGCACGAGCCGTACGGGCACGACCGCCCCGCCCAGCTCGATCTCCGTCGCCGCCTTCGCCAGCACCCTGCGGTACCACCCGCTCCGGTGACCGAAGGCGGAGCGGACATACGCGGCGCCGTCGATCACCACCACCCAGATCGGCCTGGCCGACCACCTTCCGTCCGCGTGCCGCACGCGCATCACGATCTCCTCTGCCTGCTCGAGATTCTCCATGAGCTCACCGTGCCGCCGGGGGGATCGCGACGGCGTCGGCGATGACTGCCTATGTCCCGGGCGTAGGCAGTCATCACCGACGCGAGGAGACAGGCCCGGCCCTCAGAGTGAGCGTCGTGACAACGATCGACGAAACCCCGTACACGGCCCCCGCCGGGGAGCCCGAGAACTCCATGCCCGAGAACCCCACGCCCGAAGTCGGCGCACCGCAGAAGAAGAAGAGGAGGGCCAAGCGGCGCCTGGCGAAGGGGCTGGCGTGGTCGGCGCTGCTCTTCACGGCCGCGCTTGTGCTGGCCGAGCCGTGGCTGCTGCTCCCCACGGCCGCCATGCTCGCTGCGATCGCTCTGTGGGACTGACGCGCGATGTTCGAGCCTCTCTTCCTCACGGACATGCTGCTGGCCTTCGCGGTCATGACCGCCGCCGCGGCCCTGGGCCGCAGGGACCGGCGGCCCCGCTGGATCCTGTACGGCACGGCGGCCCTCGTCCTGGCCCGGCTCGTCGTGGCGGGCCTGCTGCTCACCGGCGGGCTGCCGCTGGCCGACACCCGGCTTCTCCTCCAGGTGCCCCTCGCGGTGGTCCCCCTGGCCCTGGCCTTCTTCCGGCCTGAGGCCCAGCGCCCCGCCGCGGTGGGCGTGGGACTGTCCGCTCTATGGCTGTTCCTCCCGTACGCCCAGCAGGAGACGCACGTCGCGCTGGCCGTCTCCCTGGCGGCGATGGGGCTGACGTACCTGCTGAGCCGCCGGCGCGGCCCCTGGGCGACGCTCGGCTTCCTGATCGCGCCCACCGTCGTCCTCGCCCTTGCCTACCAGGGCAACGTGGCCGCGTCGGGCGCGATGGCCGGCCACGACCACCACATGGACACGACCACCGGACACCAGCACCACACAGGCACGGCAGCCGGACACCAGCACCACACGGGCACAACGGCCGGACACCAGCCCGGCACGGGCACGGCAGCCGGACACCAACACCACACGAGCACGACAACCGGACACCAGCCCGGCACGGGCACGAGCGTCGCCGACCTGACCGGCCCCAGGGACAGGACGCCCGATGTGCGGGTCACCCTGACCGCCGCGCACGGCAAGGTCAAGCTGGCCTCGGGCCGCGAGATCGACGCGCTGACCTTCAACGGCCAGGCCCCCGGTCCGCAGATCCGGGTGAAGAAGGGCCAGCTGCTCGAGGTCACGCTCCTCAACACCGACGTCGAAGAGGGCGTGACGCTGCACTGGCACGGCGTGGACGTGCCCAACGCCGAAGACGGCGTCCCCGGCGTCACCCAGGATGCCGTCATGCCCGGCGGGAGACATGTCTACCGATTCGTGCCCGACCGGGCCGGCACGTTCTGGTACCACACCCATCGCGTCTCCTCCCTGACGGTCGAGCGCGGCCTGTTCGGCTCGCTGATCGTCGAGGACGGCCAGCGGGGCGTGGAGAAGACCGTCTTCACCCACCTGTGGCCGGGCGCCGACGACCCGATCGCCGCCTTCGACACCGCCGACCAGCCGGTCAGGCAGGCCGTCGCGGCGGGCGAGCCGGTGCTGCTCCGCCTGATCAACAGCTCGGAGGAGCCGCACCGCCTGCACATCGACGGCACCCCGTACACCGTGACCGCCATCGACGGGAACCAGGTCCAGGGGGCGACGCCGCTGCCCCGGGGCACCGACCTGCTGCTGGCCGCGGGCGGGCGCTTCGACGTCGCCTTCACCATGCCGCCCGGCACCGTCAGCCTGTCCATCGACGTCAACGAGATCCCGAACACCGCCGCCCTGGCCCTCAGCCCCGACGGCACGGCGCCACCCGAGCCCTCGGCGACCGGCCCGCTCTTCGACCCCCTGACGTACGGAACGACGACGCCCATCGCCGACGAGACCTACGACCGCACCTTCGACCTCACGCTGGACGACGGCTTCGGGTTCGCGCTCGGCTCGTTCACCTACGTGAGCAGCTCCATCAACGGCCGCCTCTACCCCGCGGTGCCCACGCTCATGGTCACCGAGGGGGACCGGGTCAAGATGCGCATCGTCAACCGGAGCATCATCGACCACCCGATGCACCTGCACGGCCACCGCGTCCGCGTCCTGTCCCGCAACGGCGTGCCGGCCACCGGCAGCACCTGGTGGACCGACACGCTCAACGTCGCCCCCGGCGAGATCTTCGAGATCGACTTCACCGCCGACAACCCGGGCGTCTGGATGGACCACTGCCACAACTTCGAACACGGCTCGCAGGGCATGATCATGCACTTGGCCTACACCGGGGTCGGCACCTCGTACACCGAGGACAGCATCCCCGAATGACCGGCACCTCCCCGCCCCAGGCGGGGACGCAGCCATTCCAGGACACCGACAGCCACCCGTGAGGCCATGCCCCGGCCCCGCGGCGTCAGCTCCGTGCGGCTTCCGCCGAGGTTTCATCCAGAATGGAGCAGTGCGAGGACCATGGGTGCATGCAGGCCGGCTCTGGACGAACGGCGATCCGTTCCTCGTCGTCGACGCCGCACTGCGCGGCGCGTGGCGTGGATTCAGCGACAGCCGGTACGACGACATCGTGGATCTCGGCCCGGAGACCACCGGCATCCCGGTCGGCGCCGGCCGGGCAGCCCTCGTCGGCACCGACGGAGTCGTCCGCGATGACAGCTGGCTGGAGGTCTTCGAGGGAGAGGACGGCGGCATCGCCGTCGTACAGGCGTCCGGCCCGGACTACCCGCGGGTCCTGACCGAGGCCCTCCGCCACCCGACGACAGACGATGACGACGGTGACCCTCTCGTGGTGCACAGCGGCGAACTCGCCCTGTTCAGCGCCGCCTGCGACGGGACCGGACCACACTCACAACCCTTGGTACCGGCCCGCCCAGGACCGCTGCCACCGGTGCACGGCCGACCGCCGCACGGCGGCGATCCGGGCCTGCTGATGACGACGGCGCACACGATGTTCGCGTTCAAGGTGCGCTGGTTCACCCAACTGGACGAAGAGAACTGCTTCGCCCGGTGGCTACTGACCCCTGCATCCCCCGAGTAACCCCAGAGCACCCAAGTGAACGGGCGAGGGAATCGGCCCCTGCCATCTCCCCTGACCGTTGACGAGCGCGTAACCGACTACGAGGCCAGACGGTCTTCTACCTGCACCACAACCACCGGGCTCACGTTCCTTGCCCATATCGCACCGCAACCGCTGAGACAGGCATCGAGAGCTCGCACCTGGCACGGGAAGGGACCCTAGACGCAGATCCAGCAATAGAGGCATCTGATCTTCCTGCTGTGCCCGTTGAGCGAGACCTCGCAGCCCTGTGATGACCTCCCGGAGGTATCCACCCGCCGGTGGCACGTCGGCGAACTCCTCGATCCGCTCCCAGCGCTCAGCGAGTTCGTCCAACCTGCCGTCCGGGATTCCGGCGAGCGTGTCGCGCACGTCCGCGGGAAGCTCTTCGATCCCCGGCCCCTCCTTGTAAGGGGAGTCCTCCGGCAGGGCCTCCCACTCCTCCGTCGTCGCCGGAGCATCCTCGGGCGGCGGGTAGACGGTGACCGTCCGTACCAGGTCCAAGCTGTACGGAACGTCCCTGACGAGGGCTACGAGCTGCCCGAGTATCACGCCGGGATCGATCCCCTTGGCATCCACCGCATCGAACGCCGGTACACCCGGCATGGGCTTCTCGACAGCACGGGGACTATCAGGCTCATCGGCGGCGGCCTGCCTGTTCGCCGCCCGGTAGTAGTCGTAGGAAACCCCCATCGGACCCTCCGGCCTTGATCGCTGGACTTCTGTGCCCGCGACACATTAGGCGATCGTACGTACGTGCGAAAGATGCCTGACACCGCCGTAGCAGGCCCCACAAGGGAATCGAACCGCATCTGCAGCTCGAAGGACGATCATCCCCGTGCGTAGCACGTCACGGGAGCTGCGGCCAGAGGTTCAGCCACCGATCGATCCGCGCTCTCACCGGTCCCTCCGCCAGCTGATCCGCGGTCAATTTCATGGGCGCGAGGAGGTTCTTGCAGATACGCAATGCCAAGATCTCATCGCGAGGACGCGTTCGCCAGCCCACCGCCCAGTCGACCGCCTGCTCCAGGTCCAACGGCAGAACCGCGAGGACGTCCGAGGCCAGTCGATCCGGATCCCACAGCGGGTCATCGCCGGGGCCGAGATCGGCGATCAACAGCGCTCGAAGGTTGAAACGGCTCACGTTCGCCTTCCGCGTGAGGTAGCCGGCCCGCTCCGCGCCGTCGAGGGCCGCGAAGGCGACCCTGGCCCAGATCCGCCGCGCCTCCCCCTTGCCAGGATCCTGCGCGTAGAGCAGATTGCGCTGCCATGCCGCCAGCCACGAATTGATGTAATCGGTGCCGAACTCGACACCTTCCATACTGCTCATCATCTTGCAGCTACCGCTTCTCGGCCCTGTAGCGCTTGAGGAGCGCTGTGATTCTGTGGTGGTCACGTGCGCCGTTCAGTTCGCCGAGCAGGCCATCAGGACACAACTCGTAGAGGTCACCCGACCAGCGGCGCGCCTTGTCGTCCCAGATCCGGTAGCGGCCGGGGACGCCTCTGGCGACGTAGCGTCTCCTGCTCATGGTTCGCCACCGTGCCACCCGCCGGTTCGGACGGCAAGTGCGGCGATCACCACGTGGCGCGGTGGGCCGGAGCCGAGGTACGAAGCCCTGGACCTTCGATCGCCCCTGCCACGTTCGCTGGCCGACCATGCCGTGGCTGATCGTAAGGGCTGCGTCTGTACGGCGGCGTGGCAACTCTGGTCGGGCCCCCGGTCCGTGCGGTGGTGCGGGCGTGCGGCCCGGTGTCCCGCCGCCTTGACCCTCACAAGCGCTATTCGGCACCGGCTGCCCCGGGGCTTTTCGGCGGTACAGGGCGACGTCACCCCGCGCATGCTCCAGATCATGAGCTGCGACCTGGTATAACACTGCCGGCTCCATCCCGCGTATGGGGGCTCACCCCGGAGTGTGGACACCGGGCGTTATGCGGCGAGCAGTACCTTATCGGTGGTCTGCTGCTCGTAGTCGATGGGGCTGAGGTAGCCGAGT
>NZ_JOAG01000020.1 GCF_000725485.1 Nonomuraea candida
GCGAGCGGGCCGGACGAGGCGCTGGCCGAGGAGCTGGCCGGGTTCGCCGCCAAGGCCGCGCAACACGGGCTGTGGCGGGGGGGGGCCGGCCCCCCCGCGCGGGGCGGGCCGGGGGGCCCTGGCCGGGGCCGGGGGCGGGCTCAGCGGGGCGGGGGCCGTGCGGTTGTGGGAGCACACCCAGGGGAACCCGCTGCACGCCCGCGCCCTCCTCGCCGCGCTGCCCGCCGAGGTCCTGGACGACCCCGGCATGCGCCTGCCCGCGCCGGCCACGTACGCGCGGCCCTTCGCCCGCCGGCTGAGCGGCTGCGCTCCCGAGACGCGGCGGCTCGTCGCGGCCTGCGCCGCGCGAGCTGCCCGGCCGGCTGGTCGGCTTCCCCGACCCGCTGGCCAGGGCCGCCGCCTACGACGGCATCGGCGCGGGCACGCGGGCGCGGCTGCACCTGGCCGCGGCGCGGCTGAGCGAGGACGGCGGCGCGGCGCTGCGGCACCGTGCCGCCGCGGCGAGCGGGCCGGACGAGGCGCTGGCCGAGGAGCTGGCCGGGTTCGCCGCCAAGGCCGCGCAACACGGGCTGTGGCGGGAGGCCGCCGCCCACCTGGAGCAGGCCGCCGGGCTCACCGAGTCGGCGGCGCGCCGCGACGAGCTGCGCACGGCCGTCCTGGAGCACGTCCTCATCGGGGGCGACGTGCTTCGGGCGGCCGAGCTCGCCACCGCGCGCAACGCCGACCCGCGCCCGGTCCGCCGGTACGTGCTGGGACGGCTCGCGCTGGCCGCCGGCCGCTTCGACGAGGCGTCCGAGCTGCTGACCGAGGCGTGGCGGCACCACGAGCCCGGGTTCGCCGCCGACGTGGCGGAGCAGCTGGCCTGGCTGTGCCTGGTCACGGGGGACTGCGAGGAGGCGGCGAGCTGGGCGCGGCTGGCGATCGGGCAGCCCATCCGGGGGCCGGTCGCCAGGCCGTACGACGTGCTGGCGCTGGGCGGGGAGCCCGACCCCGGCGCGCCGCCCGGCGGCCTCGCCGAGGCCGTGACGCTCCTGGCGCGCGACGAGGCGGGCCGGGCGTGCGCCGTGCTCAGGCGGGCGGTGAGCGCCGCGGAGACGGCGGGGCTGCCGCACCACCGGCTGCTGGCCACCGCGCTGCTGGCCGTCGCCGGGCACGGCCTGGCCCGCTGGGACGAGGCCGCCGCCACCGCGGAGCGGGCCCTGGCCGAGGCGACGGCGCTCGGGCAGCGGTGGCTGCTGCCGTTCCTGGCGGCCGCGTGCGTGGCGCCGCTGGCCGCCAGGGGGGACCACGAGCGGGCCCTCGCCCACGCCACGGCGGCGGGCACGCTGGCTCGCGGCATGCGGCACGCGATGGGGGAGCGGCAGGCGGACCTGGCGCTGGCGCTGCTCGGCGCGGGCGACCTGCCGGACGGTGCGGGCGAGGCGTGGGAGGGCTTCGTGCCCGACCCGCGGCCCGTCCGCATCGAGGCGCTGGTCGCCGACGGGCGGCTGGAGGAGGCCGAGCGCACCCTGGCCGGCCATGCCAGGGGCGGGGCGGCGGCCGGCGGGGCGTGGCGCACGGCGGAGCGGATCAGGCTGGGCGGGCTGCTGCTGGCGGCCAGGAACGTGCAGGCCGGGGCCGAGGAGCGGTTCCGGCACGCGCTGGCGCTGGTCGAGGGCGGTGTGTGCCCGCTGGAGGAGGCGCGGGTGCTGCTGGACCTGGGCCGGCTGCTGCGGCGTACGGGGCGGCGCAGGGCGGCGGCCGAACGGCTCGGCGCGGCCCGCGTGATCTTCGAGCGGCTGGGGGCGCGCCCGCTGGTGGAGCGGTGCGCCCGCGAGCTGGAGGCGTGCGGGCTGGAGCCGCCCGCGACCGTGCGGCTCGGCCTCACCCCGCAGGAGCTCAGCACGGCCACGCTGGTGGCCGGCGGCCTGACGAACCGGCAGATCGCCAGGGAGCTGCTCATCAGCGTCAAGACCGTCGAGTACCACATCGGGAAGATCTACACCAAGCTCGGCATCAGCTCCCGGGTGGCGCTGGCCGCCAAGCTCGCCGGGCGTCCCGTCTGAGGCACGGAGGAGGCACGGAGGAGGCACGGAGGAGGCACGGAGGAGGCGCGGAGGTGTCGTCGATGGCCAGCGGAGACAGGCCGATCGGTCACGCTGCCGATACCTTGATCGGGAGTACTTGATCATGAAACAATTCCCCCATAGGTCTATCTCCGGGTTTGGGGGGTCGTCGCCGATGGTCCGCGAGCCGATCGAGCGGCCCTAGGATGCCCGGCGGCGAGCTGGACGAGGCGTTCGAGCTCGGCAGGACGTGCGCGCTGGCCGCCGAGTGCGGCAGGGACCTGCGGTTGTGCGCGCAGATGTACACCGGCCTGTTCCCCGCCACGGCCTTCGGCGCCGACCTGTTCGGCGCGCTGACCCTCACCACCGCCTTCAGCGCCCCCTGGGCGCGCGCCGACCGGCTCAAGGTGGGCAACCGGGCCGCCCTGTGGGTGCTGGCCGTGGAGAGGCTGGTCGAGCGGGCCGTCACCAGCCGCGAGCAGGTGGACCGGCTGGCGCGGGAGTGCGTGTCCGTCGCCGAGGGAGCCGTGCCGCGCACGGCGGCGACCCGCTTCCTGGCCGACCTGCGCGACGAGCTGGACACCGTGCGGGAGTTCGAGGACCTGCGGGAGATCTGGCTCGACCAGCTCGCCGCCACGCTGGAGGGCATGGCCACGGCCTGGGTGTGGCGCGACACGCACGCCTCGCCCACGCTCTCGCGCTACGTCGGCAACGCCGACAGCCGCGGCTCGTGCTTCGTGGACCTGTCGCACTGGATCTACAGTGCCGACGACTGGACCAAGGCCCACCTGGGGGAGCTGCGCGCCGTCAGCCGGCAGGTGCAGCGCTACCTGCACCTGCTCGGCGACGTGGCCTCCTACCGCCGGGACATGAGCTGGGGCGACCTGAACGTGCTGGGCCTGGGCGTGGAGCGCGCCGAGGTGACCGCGACGATGGAGGCGCTGGCGCGCGAGGCCGTGTCCCTCATCGATCCCGTACGCGAGCACAGTCCGCGCACGGCCGTTTACCTGCACAGACAACTCGGTTTCAGCGCCGGTTTCGCCGGCATTTCGGACTGCGGGCCGGTCGCGTAACGGGTTCGTCTGAATCCATGACAGACAATCTTGACTCTTGCCCTGTTAGGCCCGCGAAAAACGTGGCTTCAAGCGACAAACCGTGACATTTTGTTTCTTGTAAAAGTTTGCGGCTTGAGTGGAAAATGTGGCGTTGCTAGGGTGTCTCGATGCCAGGCATGTGGATCAACCTCCTCGGGTCGACCTTGACAGGTGCCACTGACCACGGCACCTCAGGGGCGGGGTCGCGCATGCGCGGGATAGGTACGGGCGGTGCTGGATGGAATTCGGTCGTATAGACCGCTGGCGGCTGCCGACAGCGATCAAGATCCTTATCGCCGGAGGATTCGGCGCGGGCAAGACCACCATGGTCGGCGCCGTGTCGGAGACCCGGCCCCTGCGCACGGAAGAGGCGCTCACCCAGGCGGGCACCTACGTCGACGACCTGTCCGGCGTCGAGCGCAAGCTCACCACCACCGTCGCGATGGACTTCGGCCGCATCACGATCCGCAACGACTACATGCTCTACCTGTTCGGCACCCCGGGCCAGGAGCGGTTCTGGTTCGTCTGGGACGAGCTGGCCATGGGCGCGCTGGGCGCGGTGGTGCTGGCCGACACGCGCCGCCTGGACGACTGCTTCCCCTCGGTCGACTACTTCGAGAAGCGGGAGCAGCCGTTCATCGTGGCGCTCAACTGCTTCGACGGCGTCTCGCCCTTCACCGTCGGCGAGGTGCGCTCGGCGATCGGCCTGGAGCCGGACATCCCGATCGTGCGCTGCGACGCCCGCCGCAAGGACTCCGGCAGGGAGGTGCTCATCACCCTGGTCGAGCACGCGATGCGCAGGGGCGCCTCCCCGGTCGGGACCATGTCGTGACCACGACCGGCTACCTTTGACCGATGGAGGAGATCGACCGCCGTATCGTCACGCTGCTGGCCCGCGACGGCCGCATGAGCTTCACGGACCTGGCCAGGGAGACCGGGCTCTCCGTCTCCGCCGTGCACCAGCGCGTGCGCCGGCTGGAGAAACGGGGGGTCGTGCGCGGCTACGCCGCGATCATCGACCATGACGCGGTGGGCCTGCCGCTGACCGCGTTCGTGTCGATCAAGCCGATCGACCCGGCCGCGCCCGACGACGCGCCCGAGCGGCTGGCCCACCTGGCGGCCATCGAGGCGTGCCACAGCGTGGCCGGCGACGAGAGCTACATCCTCAAGGTGCGGGTGGCCTCGCCGGTGGCGCTGGAAGACCTGCTGCAGCAGATCAGGGCCTCGGCGAACGTCTCGACCCGCACCACGGTCGTGCTGAGCACCCCCTACGAGCACCGTCCGCCCGCCGTCGCCCCCGACCTGGACGCCGCCACCGACACCGCCGCCGGCTCCGACGGCCCCGCCGCCTGACGATCCGCCCCGCCCCCGACACCGCCACCGGCTCCGAGGGCCCGCCGCCTGACGATCCGCCCCGCCACCCGGTCCCGCCACCGGTCCTGCCAAGCCGGTCATGACGGCACGGTGGAACCGAAGACCTCCTCGCGGACGGTCGTGAGCGCGAGGTCGAGGCCGCCGGCCAGGACGGGGTTGCCCCCGACGCTCGACAGCCGCACCGGCGGCCGGGGGATGGTCAGCTCGTGCAACTCCCGCTCGACCAGCGCGCGCAAAGTCTCGCCGCCCGCCAGCGCGACGCCGCCGGTCAGCACGATCAGCGCGGGGTCCACGACAGAGGTGATCGCGGCCAGTCCCACGGCCAGCCGGGCGGCGACCTCGCGCAGCCCCGCGCGGGCGTCGTCGGCCTTCCGCCCGTCGCCCGCCGCCGCCCGCACGGCGTTGGCGACGGCCCGCCGGAAGTCGGCCCCGCGCACGCCGTACGAGCGCAGCACGCCCAGCACCGCCTGCCCGCCGGTCAGCGCCTGATAGCCGTGGCCGCCCGCGTAGCGGCCCGAGTCGAGATCGGAATCCCGTCCCGAGCCGCGGTCGGAATCCCGGCCGGAGCCGTGATCCGTGTCACGGCCGGAGCCGCGGGCTGTGTCGCCCGCAGCGTCCCGGCCGGGCCCGCGAGCCGTGTCGCGGCCGATGTCGTGACCGATGTCGCGGCCCACGTCCCAGCCCATGTCCCAGCCCATGTCGCGGGCCGTCGGCGCGCCGGGCGTGGGCATGTACCCCACCTCGCCCGCCCCGCCCGTGGCCCCCCGGTGCATGCGCCCGCCCAGCACGATGGCCGAGCCGATGCCCTGGTCGGCCCAGAGCAGCACGAAGTCCTCGCAGCCGCGCGCCGCGCCGTGCGCCCGCTCGGCCACGGCGACCAGGTTGACGTTGTTCTCCACGTCCACGGGCACGCCCAGGCCGTCGCTGAGCGCGGGCACCAGGTCGGGGATCTGCCAGCCGGGCACGTCGTCGGCGGCGGCGTACCCGAGCCTGCCGGTGGCGGGGTCGATCGCCGCCTGCACGCCGATGACGACCCGGCGCAGGCCGGCCGGCGGCTCCGCGCCGCGCAGCGCGGCGGCCAGCCGGTCCACCAGGCCGCCGCGCGGCCGTCGCGGGGTGGCCAGCGCGTGCTCGCCCACGACCGTGCCGGTGAGGTCGGCCACCTTGACCTCGATCCTGGCGGGTGTGACGTCGATCGCGGCGACGTACGCGGCGGCCGGGTTGATCCGGTAGACCTCCGCCGTGCGCCCCGGCAGCCCCTCCCTGACGCCGTCCAGCACGACCAGGCCCGCCTGCTGGAGCCGGACGAGGAGCTGGGAGGCCGTAGGCTTGGACAGCCCGGTGAGCGCGCCGATCTGGGGGCGGGTCAGCGGGCCCCGCTCCAGCAGGACCCGCAGGGCGGCGCGATCGTTGATGGCGCGTAGCAGACTGGGCGTCCCCGGTACCGGACCGCGCACGGTGTCTTCTCCGTCCTAGTTAGGAAACTTTCCTAACTAAAGATGACGATAGGAGAGGCCGCGGCGAGGGTCAAGGGGCGCGGCGAAGACGTGATCCGACGCGAAGGGGGAAAGTGATGGGAGTGCCTCGACAGGCATGCTAATGTCGTCGTTTGTCGTAACAACAAGCAGAATGGCCCGGAGTGTCCCATTAACCACATTAATGGTCAGGCGGCAACTCGTCAAACCGAGCTCGCCAAGGAGCAGGCGTACGTCACCCGCCTCTACGACCGCCTCGACACGCTGCGCGAGCGCACCCAGCGGCAGCTCAAGGAGGTGCTGGCCACGGGCGCCGTCGGCACGATGCAGAACAGGTCCGAGCGCGACACGTTCGCCGAGATGTACGCCACCCGCCTCGCGCGGCTCTGGGCGGTCGAGCGCGGCCTGGTTTTCGGACGGCTGGATCACGTCGAGGAGGGCCGGCTGTACATCGGCAAGCTCGGCCTGACCGACGACGAGCAGCTCCGCCTGCTCATCGACTGGCGGGCGCCGGTGGCCCAGCCGTTCTACCGCGCCACCCCCACCGCCCCCATGGGCGTCACCCGGCGCCGTCACCTGCAGACCAAGGGCCGCACGGTGGTGGGCGTCGACGACGACCTGCTCGACCTCGACTCGCTCACCGACGACGACCGCGCCACGCTCAACGGCGAGGCCGCGCTGCTGGCCGCGCTCGACGAGAAGCGCACCGGCCGCATGCGCGACATCGTCGCCACCATCCAGTCCGAGCAGGACCGCGTCATCCGCAGCGACCTCAACGGCGTGCTGGTCGTCCAGGGCGGCCCCGGCACCGGCAAGACCGTCGTCGCGCTGCACCGGGCCGCCTACCTGCTCTACACCCACCGCGAGCGCCTCGAACGCCGCGGCGTGCTCATCCTCGGCCCCAACCTCACCTTCCTGCGCTACATCGAGCAGGTCCTGCCCTCGCTCGGCGAGACCGACGTGCTGCTGTCCACGGTCGGCGAGCTCTACCCCGGCGTGACGGCCACCGCCAGGGACAGGCCCGAGGTGGCCGCGATCAAGGGCGACGCGCGCATGGCCGAGGTGATCGCCAAGGCCGTGCGCGACCGGCAGCGCGTGCCGCGCAAGCCCATCGACCTGACCGTCGGGCGCCTGACGCTCACCATCGACCGCAACATGCTGGAGTCGGCCAGGAACAAGGCCACCCGCTCGCGCCGCCCGCACAACCAGGCCCGCGCGGTGTTCGTGCGGTCGCTGCTGACCGCACTGGCCAGGCAGCAGGCCCGCAAGATCGGCAAGGGGCTGATCGACGATGAGGAGCTGGCCGACCTGCGCGAGGATCTGCGCACCGAGCCGGTCGTCAAGGCCGCGCTCAACCGGCTGTGGCCCTACCTGACGCCCCAGCGCCTCCTGCTCGGCCTGTACGGCTCCGCCGAACGCCTCGGCTACGCCGCCTCCGCCCTGACCCCGCAGGAGCGCGCCCTGCTCAGGCGGGAGGGCGGGGAGTGGACCGAGTCCGACGTGCCGCTCCTCGACGAGGCCGCCGAGCTGCTCGGCGACATCGACGAGCAGGTGCTGCGCGCCAGCGCGCTGCAGGCCGAGGAGGAGCTGGCCGCGGCCCGCCAGTCCGAGGAGAGCCGGCGCGAGGCCGAGCTGGCCTACGCCCGCGAGGTGCTGGAGCTGACCGGCCTGTCCGACGTCATGGAGGCCGAGCGGCTGGCCGAACGCCAGCGCGGCGAGGGCCCCTACCTCACCACCGCCGAGCGCGCCGCCGCCGACCGCACCTGGGCCTACGGGCACGTGATCGTGGACGAGGCCCAGGAGCTGTCGCCGATGGCCTGGCGGGCCGTCATGCGGCGCTGCCCGACCCGGTCGATGACGATCGTCGGCGACATCGCCCAGACCGGCTCGGCGGCGGGCGCGCGCTCCTGGGAGGAGGTGCTCGACCCGTACGTGGCCGGGCGCTGGCGCCAGGAGCGGCTGACCGTCAACTACCGCACGCCGGTCGAGCTGATGGCGGTGGCCGCCCGCGTCCTGGCCACCATCGACCCCGCGCTGCAGGCCCCCACCTCGGTCCGCGAGCTGGGCGCGCGGCCGTGGGCCGCGCCGCTGTCGGCGCTGCCCGGGCTGGCCAGGGCCGAGGCCGGCGAGGGCGGCAAGGTCGCCGTGGTCGTGCCCGACGCGCTGCTGCCCGGCCTCGGGGCGGAGGTGGCCGCCGCCGTCCCCGGCGCCGCGGTCGTCTCGCCCGGGGCCGGCCGGGCCAAGGGGGCCGAAGCCCTCGACGCGCCCGTGGCCGTCATGGGCGTGGCCGACGCCAAGGGCCTGGAGTTCGACTCGGTCATCGTCGCCGAGCCCGACCTCATCGCCGCCCAGTCGCCACGAGGGCCGAGCGACCTGTATGTTGCTCTCACGCGTGCGACACAGCGGCTCGGGGTCGTCCACGAGCGGCCTCTTTCGCAGGCGCTGCAGGGCCTGCCGAGGCGCTCTCCGGCGCCCGCGGGCGGGCTCTGACCTGCTTCGCGGCCACCCGCCCCACCGGGCCTGCCTGCGGAGACTTGAGGTCGCCGCCGATCGGGACACGGTTGACATCTGAGGTGGAGTCGGTAGTTTGCTGCGCAGTCCAGCACGGGACTTGGCCGGTTGGCCGTCTCTGACATCGCCGGATCCTGCGTCCGTGACGGAGCGTGACTTCGTCCACACAGCCAGGTGCAGGGCCGTCGGTCCGTCGAGTCGGGGCACCCCAACCGGGCGGGGGGTTGGACCCGGGACGGGTCCGGGAGCCCAGTAGACAACGGAATTCCGCGCTCGCCGCCGACGAGACGGGTCCGGTCCGAAGGGTTTCCGGGCCCTCTTCCCGCTCCCGTGCTTTCAGGACCGCCATCGCGCCGGGTGGTCCCGTTCCGTCTACGGGATCACCCTGCCGCCTCTTCCCAAGTTTCGATCTTCGGGCGGTGTGCCGACCTGAGCGCGGCCGGGGGGCGGTAGCGTTTTCGCAAGCAATGCGTTGCGAAGTGGCGAGGAGACCCCGGAGTGGTTCACGACAAAACGGGCCTGGCGTCCGCGCCCGGGCCCGATGCGGGCCGGTCGGGCGGGGCAGGCGTGCCCGGTGAGCCGCCGTCCGACGGCGGCGGCCCACCGCAGAGCGGCGCCGCCGCACCCGAGGCGTCCCCCGCTGTCTCCGCCGGGGTCGCGGCGCCGCCGCAGCCGCAGGGACCGGTGGCCGAGGACGTCGAGCCGCCGGAGGCCGGGCCCGAGAGGGCCGCGCGGCCGGCGGCCGGGGCCGCCGTGCCGCCGCAGCCGCAGGGGCCGGAGCGGCCGGAGGTGAGGTCCGAGGGGTCCGAGCCGCCGCAGGTCGCGGGCGTGACCGGTGCGGCGGGGCGCGGCGGGCGATGGGCGCTCGTGGCGCGGGCCGTCGCGGGCGTGCTCGGCGGGCTGGCGCTCTACACCGCGTTCCCGCCGCTCGACTGGTGGTGGTGCGCGCCGCTGGGCATCGGGCTCATCGCCGGGTCGCTGCACGGCACCCGCCCCAGGCGGGCCGCCTGGCTCGGGTTCCTGTCCGCCGTGGTGTTCCTGGTGCCCACCCTCGCCTGGGTCCGCACCATCGGCGACGACGTCTGGGCCATGCTGGTCGTCACCGAGAGCCTCTTCTACGCCGCCATGGCCGCCCTGGCCGCGCTCGTGTTCCGGCTGCCGCTCTGGCCCCTGTGGTTCGGCGGGCTGTGGGTGCTCATGGAGTGGGCCCGCAGCCTGGTGCCCATCGGCGGGTTCCCCTGGGCGCGCGCCGCCTTCAGCCAGGGCGAGTCGCTCTTCACGCCGTACGCCGCGCTGGGCGGCGCGCCGCTGGTGTCGTTCGCCGTCGTGCTGTCCGGCGCGTCGCTGGCCCAGGCGGTGCTGACCGTGCTGACCAGGCGGGCCGGCGGGCGGGCCGGGCGGGCCGGGGTGGCGGCCGGGCGGGCCGCCGTCGTGGCCAGGGCCGTGCCGGCGGCGGTGGCGCTGGCCGTGCCGCTGCTGGGGTCGGCCGTGCCCGGGCAGGGCGACGAGGGCCGCACGGTCAACGTCGGCATCGTGCAGGGCAACGTGCCCGGCCGGGGCATGTACGCCCTCGGCGACGAGCCCGCCGTCGTCCTGCGCAACCACGCCAACGAGACCAAACGGCTGGCCCAGGCCGTACGCGACGGCAAGCTCCCCAAGCCCGACATCGTCGTCCTGCCGGAGAACTCCACCGACATCGACCCCTACCGCGACGAGTACGCCCGCCGGATCATCCACGACTCCGTGCAGGACGTCGGGGTGCCCACCCTGGTCGGGGCCGTGGTCGCGATCGGCGCCGAGGAGCGCGCCACCCGCAGCCTCGTGTGGGACCCGGTCACCGGGGCCGGCGACTACTACGACAAGCAGCGGCTGGTGCCGTTCGGGGAGTACACCCCGTTCAAGGAGATCGTGCTGGCGCTGTGGGAGCGGGCCGGCCTGGTCGGCAGGCAGTCCGTGCCGGGCGACAAGCCCGGCGACCTCAAGATGGGCCCGGTCACCGTCGGCGCGGTCAACTGCTACGAGGTCGCCTACGACGACACCGTGCGCGAGACCGTGCGCGCCGGCGGCACGCCGCTGGTCGTGCAGACCAACAACGCCTCCTACGCCCTGTCCAACCTCCCGTCCCAGCAGCTGGCCATGTCGAAGCTGCGCGCCGTCGAGCACAACAGGGCCGTCGTCACCGCCGCTACGACCGGGATCTCCGCATATGTCACACCTGACGGTAAGGTCTCCTGGCAGACCCGCGAGCTTGTCGCTGACATGAACGTGGTCAAGGTGCCCGTACGCACGAAGGAGACGATCGCCACCAAGGTGGGCGCGATTCCCGAATGGGCATTGATGGTGATGGGAGCGGCGGCCGCCGGAGTCGCCGCATGGCGTGGCAGGCGGCGCGGCGATCGGATGAGGAACGACGGATGATGGAGACTCTCGGCCGGGTGCTCGTCGTCGTACCGACCTACAACGAGCGTGACAACCTGGCGGCGATCGTCGAGCGGGTGCGCGCGGCCGTGCCGGACGCGCACGTGCTGGTGGCCGACGACAACAGCCCCGACGGCACCGGCGAGGTCGCCGACGGGCTCGCCGCCGGCGACGACCACGTGCACGTGCTGCACCGGCCGGGCAAGCAGGGGCTCGGCGCCGCCTACATCGCCGGGTTCCGCTGGGGGCTCGACGCGGGCTACGACGTCCTGGTCGAGATGGACGCCGACGGCTCCCACCAGCCCGAGGAGCTGCCCAAGCTGCTGGAGGCGCTGGCCGACGGCGCCGACCTGGCGATCGGCTCGCGCTACGTGCCCGGCGGCAAGGTCGTCAACTGGCCGCAGCGGCGCGAGCTGCTGTCCAAGGGCGCCAACGTCTACACGCGGGTGATGCTGGGCCTGCCCGTACGCGACGCCACCGCCGGCTTCCGCGCCTACCGGGCCGCCACGCTGGAGAAGGTGGGCCTGTCCGGGGTGGAGTCGCAGGGCTACTGCTTCCAGGTCGACCTGACCCTGCGCACCGCCCGGCACGGGCTTCGGGTGGTGGAGGTGCCCATCACGTTCGTGGAGCGGACGGTGGGCAAGAGCAAGATGAGCGGCAAGGTGATGTCCGAGGCGCTGTGGCGGATCGGGCTGTGGGGCGTCACAGGGCTGCCCAAGCGCCTCAGGGGCCCGGACCGCCACTGACCGCGTACCGCCAGGGGCCCGCGCCCGCCGATGCGGGGGCGGTGCGGGCGGGCGGCAGGGCCGTTCGGGCGGGGTCAGGGGTGTCCCTGATTTGCCGCCGGGGCGGAACGCGGGGCGGGTTCCGGGCGTTATGTCTGCTGTAACGCGCGTGTGCGAATCGAGGAAACGATGCGGCTGCTGCTGTTCCTGGCCTTCCTGCTCATCCCCGTCCTGGAGATCTGGCTGCTCATCCAGGTCGGGTCGGTGATCGGCGGGCCCGCCACCGTCGCCCTGCTCATCGCCGACAGCCTGCTGGGCGCCTGGCTGGTGCGCCGCGAGGGGCGCCGGGCCTGGCGGGCGTTGCAGGGGGCGTTGCAGTCGGGCCGCATGCCCGAGCGGGAGCTGGCCGACGGCGGCATCATCCTGGTGGGCGGCACCCTGTTGCTGACGCCGGGGTTCTTCTCCGACATCTTCGGGTTCCTGTGCCTGCTGCCGTTCACCCGGCCGATGATGCGCCGGCTGGGCGCGTGGATCTTCGAGCGGCGGATCAAGAAGATGGCCGCCGCCTCGCCGTACGCGAACCTCTTCCCGCCGGCGGCCGGCGGCTTCCCCGGCACGGACGCGGCGTACGGCGGCGGCCGGGCGGAGGCGCCGCAGGGCGGCAAGGTGGTGCACGGCGAGGTCATCAGGGAGGACCGCGACCCCTCCTGACCGGGCCCGCCCGCCACCGCGACCGGTGGTGGCGCGCCTGCCACGCCGGCTCCTGGCGGCCCGCCTGTCGCGAGCCCGCAGCGGCCGGCCGGCGTGGTGCAGCAGCAGCAGGCGGTGTGGTCACAGCAAGAAGAACCCCCCGGGCGCTCGGCCCGGGGGGTTCCACCGTGAGAGGAGGTCAGGCGCTCTTACGACGCTGTGCCCGCAGTACCGCGAGCCGCTCGTTGAGCACCTCCTCAAGATCCTCTATGGACCGCCGCTCCAGAAGCATGTCCCAGTGTGTCCGTGGGGGCTTGGTCTTCTTCGACTCCGGCTGCTCGCCGTCCACGCGCACCGCCGTAGCACCGCACATGCGGCACTCCCAGGTCGCGGGGATTTCAGCCTCGGCGGCAAGCGGAACCTCGAAGCGATGGCCCTTGGGACAGGTGTAGGACACCTCCTGGCGTGGGGCCAGATCCGTGTTACGGTCGTTCTCGTAGCTGGTTGCCCCGAGCCGGGTGCCACGAAGCGCGCGCTCGCCCATGTTTAAATGCCTCCTACAGGGCCCCCTTGCGTGGGGGGTCTGTCTCCCACGGTGTCTAACGCTTGGTACCGTGATGGGATTCCCAGTCGCGGGGTGATCCAATCGCGCTGGAGGCCTCGGTTCTTCATATGATCGTCGATCAGGCGTCCGTACTGCGGTTACGCCGGAGCCGGAGAGCAACCCGGCCACGCGAAGATCGGCCGGCGCTGCTCAGGGGAGCCTGATGAGGCGGCGTTCGACGGCCGCGGTGACGGCGGCGGTGCGCGTGTCCACGCCGAGTTTGCCGTAGATGTGCACCAGATGGGTCTTCACCGTCGCCTCCGTGATGAAGAGCCGCTTGGCGATCTCCCGGTTGCCCGCGCCGCTCGCCAGCAGCTCCAGGATCTCCACCTCGCGCGCGCTCAGCGCCGGGCCGGGGTCGCGCAGCCGCCGCACCATCCTGGTCGCCACACTGGCCGACAGCACGGTCTGGCCCGCCGCCGCGGTGCGGATGCCCTGGAACAGCTCCTCCGGCGGGCACACCTTGAGCAGGTAGCCGATGGCCCCGGCGTCGATGGCGCGCATGACGTCGGCGTCGCTCTCGTACGTCGTCAGCACCAGGACCTGGGGCGGCGCCGGCAGCCCCCGGACGCGCCGGGTGGCCTCCACGCCGTCCATGCCGTCGCCGAGCTGCAGATCCATGAGCACGACGTCCGGCTCGCACGCCGCGATCGCGCGCAGCGCCTCCTCCCCGCCGGCGGCCTCGCCGACGATCTCCATGTCGTCCTCGCCGCCGAGCAGCGCCACCAGGCCCGCCCGGACCACCGGATGGTCGTCCACCAGGAACAGCCTCATCGCGTGCCCACCTCGTTCCGCTCCCGCGGGGCGGGAGACCGCTCGTGGCGCGGTCCCGTGGGGACCCTGGCCGCGACGGCCGTGCCCTCGCCGAGCGCGCTCTCCACCACCAGGACGCCGCCCACCGCGGCCAGCCGGTCGCGCATCGCCCGCAGCCCGTACCCGCGTCCGGGGGCGGGGGAGGGGCGGTCGAACCCCGCGCCGTCGTCGAAGACGTCCAGCGTGACCTCGTCGTCCAGATAGGACAGCGTCACGGTGGCGGTCGCGGGGCCGGCGTGGTCGCGTACGTTGGCCAGCGCCCCCTGGGCGACCCGGAGCAGCGCCGCCTGCACGTCCGCCGCCAGCGGGTACGCCTCGCCCACCGCCCTGAAGCGCACCCGGGGCCCGCCGTCGCCGCCCGCGCCCGTGTTCGCGCCCGTGTTCGCGCCCGTGTGCGTGTCCGTGTGCGTGTTCGCGCCCGTGTGCGTGTTCGCGTCCGCGCAGAGGCGGGACAGTGCCTCGGGGAGGGAGGCGTCCACCAGGCCGGGAGGCTGGAGGCCGCGGACGAACCGGCGGGCCTCGTCGAGGTTCTCCGCGGCCGCCGCGGCGGCCCGCCGCACGTGGGAGCGGGCGAGCGCGGGGTCGGAGTCCCATCCCCGGCCGGCGGCCTGGAGGAGGATGCCCATGCTGGTCAGCCCCTGCGCCAGCGTGTCGTGGATCTCCCTGGCCAGCCGCTCCCGCTCCTCCAGGACCCCGGTACGGTGCCGCGACTCCGCCAGCGTCTCCCTGGCGTTGATCAGGTCGTCGATGAGCAGTTGCCGGGCGGCGCTCTCGCGCTGGAGCTCGCCGAAGACCACGGCCGTCATGGAGGCGATGCCGATCGGCGCGAGGATCAGGCTGAGGTCGATCTCCTGGGCGATCTTGAGCTGGGCCGCGATCACGACCAGGGTGAGCGCGGCGGCGGCCACGGCGACGCCGCGCGCGTCCAGCAGCCGCAGGCACAGGAAGAGCAGGGGGACCGCGCACCAGCTGAACGACGGCGCGAGCACCACCAGCCCGAGCCAGATCGCCACCACACAGCCGAGCCAGACGACCCGCCCGCGCCCGGGCCGGATGGGCCGCCCGCGCCCGAGTCGTCCGTCTCCGGGCCGGGCAAGCCGCCCCTCCCTGGGCCGCCCGCGCCCGAGTCGTCCGTCTCCGGGCCGGGCAAGCCGCCCCTCCCTGGGCCGCCCGTCTCCGGGTCGCCCGTCTCCGGGTCGCCCGTGTCCTGTCCGGGGGAGTCGCCCGTGCCCGGGCCGTCCGTCCCCGAGGCGGTCCCAGAAGACGATGCCGGCCGCGTACACCGTGGCGAGCAGGCCGCAGACGGCCAGGGACGTCACCGTCTGCGGCCCCATGCCGTGCCGGGACACCAGTCTCAGGGCCGAGGCGGCGAGCAGGACGTAGAACCCCACGTGCATGGCCCAGTTGAGCCAGATGCGCTCCCTCATCGTCCTCCCTGTCCGTTTCTGTCCCGACTTTATGCGCTGGTGGGAGAGCGACGGGCTCGGGCGGCCGCGCGTCAACCGATCGGTTGATCGCAGGCTCAACCTCTTGACGGCGGGGGATCGTTCGTGTGCGCGATGGCGGGGCGCGGCGTGGCTGAGAGGCTTCGAAAGCCCGATTCGCCCCTGACGACCTGGAGAGACAATGAACGGCCCCGCCCGTACCCGTGCCCCCCGTACCTCTCGTGCCCGTACCTCTCGCGCCCGTGCCCGCCTGATCGCGGCCGGCTCCGGCCTCGCCATCGTGGCCACCACCCTCGGCGCGGCCTTCGGCGCCACCGCCGCCCAGGCCGCGCCCGCCCGGCTGTCCGCCCCGGCTGCTGTGTCCGCCGCGTCGGCCGGGTCCGTGCCGGCTCCCGCGTCCGTCAGGGGTGCGGCGGTTCAGGACGGGGAGGCGGTCGTGCAGACCGGGGTGCTCTCCGCCGACGCCGCCCTGCGGATCGCCGACGCCGCGATGCGCGAGGCCGGCAAGCGGAAGCAGCGCGTCACCGTCGTGATCGTCGACCGGTCCGGGGCGACCAGGCTGGTGGTGAAGGGCGACGGCGCGGGCCCGCAGACCGAGGAGTCGGCCAGGCGCAAGGCGTTCACCGCCGTCTCCTTCGGCAGAACGACCGGCGAGCTGGGCAAGGGCCTGACGGGTGACGGTCCGACCATCGCCGACATCCCGGGTACCCTCTTCCTCGGCGGCGGGGTTCCCGTCGCCTCCGGTGGCGCCCCGATCGCGGGCATCGGCGTCGGCGGGGCGCCCAGCGGCGACATCGACGAGGCCATCGCCCAGGCCGGCCTCAAGGCGGTCGCCGGCCGGCTCCGATGACCGAGCGGCCGAGGCGCCGGGCCGTCCTGGGCGCCGTGTTCGGCTCGGTGGCCGGCGCCGTGCTGCGTGCGGCGGGCGGATCCGTGCTGCGCCCGGTGGCCGGATCGGTCGCCGGGACGGTGGCCGGCTCGGTGCTCGCCGCCTGTGGCGGCCCGAGGGTGAGAGGAGAGGCTGTGCTCAACGAAGAGCTGCTGGCGAGCGCCGCGCGAGGTGACGCCGCCGCCGTCAGGGACGCGCTCGGCGCGGGGGCGGACGTCGAGGCCCGTGACGGGCAACGGCGTACCGCTCTGCTGCTCGCCGCGGCGGCCGACCATGTCGAGGTCGCCAGGGTGCTGGTCGCGGCCGGGGCGGACGTCAACGCCCAGGACACCCGGCGGGACACCCCCTGGCTGGTGACCGGGGTCACGGGGAGCGTCGAGATGCTCAGGGCCCTCCTGCCCGCCGGGCCCGACCTGACCCTGCGCAACCGGTACGGAGGCGTCTCCCTCATCCCGGCCTGCGAGCGCGGCCACGTGGACTACGTCCGCGAGGTGCTGAAGACCGGCATCGACGTCGACCACGTCAACGACCTCGGCTGGACCGGGCTGCTGGAGGCCGTCATCCTCGGGGACGGCGGCCGGCCGTACCAGGAGATCGTCCGGCTGCTCATCGACGCGGGGGCCGACGTCGACCTCGCCGACCGCGACGGCGTCACCCCGCTCGCCCACGCCATCGCCAAGGGTCAGGCCGAGGTCGCCGGCCTCCTGCGCGCCGCCGGCGCCCACTGACCCACCTCCGGCTCCCCGGATCGGTCCCGTGGGGAGGTGCGCCCGGCTTCCCGGTACGGGGCTCAGAGGAGGCGGGGCTCGCCGGAGCCGGGGACGAGGAGGCCGGTCTCGTAGGCCAGGACGACGAGCTGGGAGCGGTCGCGGGCGCCCAGCTTGGTCAGCAGGCGGCCCACGTCGCTGCACGCGCCGCGCACGGCGCCAGCGAACGCTCGGCCACCTCGGGGGCGTCGCGCAGCGACTCCCTGGCCACGTCCGGGTGCAGCGAGATCACCGAGACGGTGTGCGCCATCAGGTCGTGCAGATCCCTGGCGATGCGCAGGCGCTCCTGCTCCACCCGCCGCGCCGCCTCCCGCTCGCGCTCCAGCCGCGCGGCGTGGGCCTGTCTGGCCAGCTCGGCCCGCCAACCGCGACGGACCCGGCCCACGCTAGGAGCCGGGCTCCCGGCCGGTCGTCCGCCTCGACGCCCGATCGGGGCACGCGTCTCGACGTACGCGACGGCCGCCGGCGTCCTCGTCTCGACCGGCTCCGTGCCGCCGGTGGCTCCCGTGCGGAAGCGGTCTTGACGGGTCGGAGGGGATCGTCGACACTCGCGAAATGTCACCGAGCACATAGCGCCGGAGGGCTCGGTACGGAATGTTAGCGCTATCATCCGGCGGCCCCGAGCAGGACAGGACAGTGGGATGCCGAACATGATGCCCAGGCGCGAGGCGCTGCGGTTGGCGGCGATGGCGGTCGCGACCCCGTCCGCACTTCTCTCCTTACCGCCCGGGGCCGCCCGGGCGGCGGAGCCCGGCGGCACCGGGCACGAAGGAGCGCCGCCGCCGGCGCGGCACCAGCCGCCGGAGCCCGAGAGCTGGATCGTCAAGCCGTTCGCCAACAGCCAGGTCACCCTGGGCGAGAGCCTGTTCAGCGCCAAGCGCGACCGGATCCTGGCGTTCCTCAGGGCCTTCCCCGCCGATCGCGTCCTGGCCAACTTCCGCGCCAACGCCGGGCTGGACACGCTGGGGGCCCAGCCGCCCGGCGGATGGGACGACGCCACGGGCAACCTGCGCGGCCACTTCAGCGGGCACTTCCTCAGCGCGCTGGCCCTGGCGTACGCGGAATCCGGCGACCCCTTCTTCAAGGACAAGGCCGACTACCTGGTCAAGGCGCTCGGCGAATGCCAGGACGCGCTGGCCGCCAGGGTCGGGGAGCCCGCGCCACCGCCGGTCCCGGTCGCCAGGGTGGCGGGAAGGTCCGGCAGGGCGGTGAGACTCGACGGCCCCCAGTACGTCGCCCTGCCCGCCGGCATCGTGAGCGGCCTGGACGACTTCACCGTCGCCGTCTGGCTGAACCCCGCCGCGATCACCACCTGGTCCCGGATCTTCGACTTCGGCACCGGCACGAGCCGCACCATGTTCCTGACCGTGAGCGCCGGCTCCGGGCCCAGGTTCGCCATCACCACCAGCGGCGGCGGCGGCGAGCAGCGCATCGACGGCGACGGCCGGCTGCCCGCCGGGCAGTGGACGCACGTCGCGGTCACCCTGGCCGGAGGCACCGGCACCCTCTACGTGAACGGCGCGCCGGTGGGCGCCAACACCGCCATGACCCTCAAACCGTCCAGCCTCGGCCCGACCGACGCCAACTGGATCGGGAAGTCGCAGTACGGCGACGCGTACCTGAGGGCCTCGGTGGACGAGTTCCGGATCTACGGCCGCGCGCTGAGCGGGGCCGAGGTCGCGGCCCTCGCGAGCGGCACGGACGGCGACCCCGGCGCGGCCGACGTGGCGTGGTACCGCTTCGACGAGGAGAGCGGCGACCGCGCGGCCGACTCCTCCGGCCGGGGGCGGGACGCGCGGCTGGTCTCCGAACCCACCGGCCACCCCGGCCCGAGCCACCCCGGCTTCCTGGCCGCCTACCCCGAGACGCAGTTCATCCTGCTGGAGCAGTACGCCACGTACCCGGCGATCTGGGCCCCCTACTACACCTGCCACATGATCATGCGCGGCCTGCTCGACGCCCACGAGCACACCGGCAACCGGCAGGCCCTCGACATCGTCCTGAAGATGGGCGACTGGGTCCACAGCCGGCTCGGCCACCTGCCCAGGCAGCAGCTCGACCGCATGTGGAGCAGCTACATCGCGGGCGAGTACAACGCCATGAACGCCGTCATGACCGACCTCTACGCCCTCAGCGGCAAGGAGGAGTACCTGGTGACGGCCAAGTGCTTCGACAACACCGAGCTGCTCGCGGCCACCGCCCGCGGCGAGGACACGCTCGACAGGAAACACGCCAACCAGCACATCCCGCAGTTCCTCGGCTACCTGTCCCTCTACGAGCGCGGCCAGGACCGCCGCTACTACGACGCCGCCGTGAACTTCTGGGACATGGTCGTGCCGCACCGCGTCTTCACCGACGGCGGCATCGCCGGGCCGGCCGACAACGGCGAGCTCTTCGGCGCCCGCGGCGTCATCGTCGGCACCCTGGGCGTCAACAACGCCGAGACGTGCCCTGTCTACAACCTGCTGAAGCTGAGCAGGGCGCTGTTCTTCCACACCGCCGACCCCAAGTACATGCAGTACTACGAGCGGGCCCTGCACGGGCAGATCCTCGCCTCGCGCCGCGACGCCGACAGCGCCACCGACCCGCTGCTGACCTACTTCATCCCGATGCGCCCCGGCTCCGCCCGCAGCTACGGCAACCTGGGCACCTGCTGCGGCGGCACCGGGCTGGAGAGCCACGCCAAGTTCCAGGACTCGATCTACTTCAGGTCCGCCGACGACCGCACGCTCTACGTCAACCTCTACCTGGCCTCGGAGCTGCGCTGGCCGGAGCGGGGCTTCACGATCAGGCAGGCGACCGGCGCGCCCGCCGACCCCCGCGGCCTGACCACGCTCACCGTCGAGGGCGCCGGCCGGCTGGCGGTGCGGCTGCGCGTGCCGTACTGGGCGGAGAAGGGCTTCAAGGTGCTGGTCAACGGGACCGACCAGCGCGTGCGCGCCACCCCCGGCGAGTACGTGACGATCGACCGGCACTGGCGGCGCGGCGACCGGATCAGCATCTCGATGCCCTACTCCCTGCGGGTGGAGAAGGCGCTGGACGTCCCCACCACCCAGAGCATCGCCTACGGCCCGGTGCCGATGGTCGCCAAGAGCGACGAGACCACCTACCGGGAGTTCTCCTTCTCCCGCGACCTCCCCCTGTCCGGCGACCTCGCGAAGGCCATGACCGCCACCGGGCCGATGGCCTTCACCACGCACGGGCTGCCGCTGGTGCCGTTCTACCTCGGCGACACCGACCGGTACCACGCCTACTTCCACCGGGCCGAACCGGTGATCGCCTTCGGGACGGCGGACTCCGGCGTGCCGAACCGCGCGCGGGCGGACGGGGTGACGTTCCTGGACGCGCTCTGGGCCCGGGCGCCCTTCCGCGGGCGGGGCGCGTTCGTGGCGGCGGTGGCCCGCACGGCGGACGAGTGGGTGCGCGCGGGGCTGATGACGGCCGCCGAGCGCCGGGCGGTGCTGTCCGCGGCGCTCAAGGCCAGGCTCCCCGCGTAACGGCCGGCGCCCACCCGAACGGGGCCCGCCCGGGGCGGTTCAGGGCGCGGGGCCGCTCAGGGGGTGGCGAAGTGCGGGCCGGCGGCCAGCCAGTCCACGACCTTGGTCACGAAGCTGATCCGGTTCGCGACGCGCCGGATCTCGTGGCCCTCGTCGTGGAAGACGAGACGGTCGCAGGGGACGCCGCGGGCCCGGGCGGCGTCCACCATCTGCTCGGCCTCGTACAGCGGGACGTTGGTGTCGCGGGCCCCGTGCACCACCAGGAGGGGCACGGCCAGCCGGTCGAACGCGCGCAGCGGCGACAGCGCGCGCAGCAGCTCCCTGTCGGCCTCCGGATGGCCGTACTCGCCGACCGCCGCCGCCGCGATCCACGGCTCCGTACGCGCGAAGAACGTCTCGAAGTCGGCGATGCCGCTCACCACCACCCCGGCCCGGAACAGGCGCGGGAACGTGACGAGCGCGGCCAGGGTGAGGTAGCCGCCGTACGACCAGCCCATGCAGGCGATCCGGCCCGGGTCGGCCGCCCGGAGGCGGACCAGCTCCGCCACGCAGTCGGCCACGTCGTCCACCGCGCGGAAGCGCAGCGCGTGGTCGTCGGCCTGGCGGAAGGCGCGGCCGTACCCGCCGGAGCCGCGCACGTTCGGGGCGAACACCCCGATCCCGGCCGCCAGCAGGTTCTGGAAGAGGGGGTTGAAGGTGGGGCGCTCCTGGTCCTCCGGCCCGCCGTGCAGGTAGACGACGAACGGCGCCGGCCCCTGCGTGTGCGGCGGGCGGTACAACCAGGCCGCCAGCTCCAGGCCGTCCCGGGCCGGGAAGCGCACCAGCTCGGCCCCGGCCGCCCCGTCGAGCCGGCCCATGCCCGCGGCGTGCCGGTAGCCGCCCCGGTCCAGGTCGCACAGCAGCACGTGGGAGGGCTCCTCCGGGCTCTCGGCGGCCAGCGCGGCCATGGTGCCGTCCCAGCCGATCCGGGCCGAGGTGACCACGTCGGCGGGCGGCGGCGGGAGCGGCCGCAGCTCCCCGGACCCGGTCTCGATCACCTCCAGCTCCGAGCGGCCGTGCACGTTCCACACCAGCAGCCCGCGGCGGCCGTCCACGCTGAGCGCGAACCGGTCCAGCTCCGCGTCCGGCCGCGCGGCCAGCACGACCGCCCCCGCGCCCTGCCGTACGGCCAGCAGCACAGCCCGGTCCCGGCCGGCGTCGGAGACCAGGTAGGCGATCCGGCCGTCGGGGGAGAGGGCGCCGTCGTCGGTGGAGCCGGGCAGGTCGGGCAGCAGCGGCCGTTCCCCGCTCGGCAGGTGCGCGCCCAGCGCCTCGGCGATCAGCTCGACCTCGTACATCCGGCGGTGGCCGCGCGGCCCGCGCCGCAGCAGCATCCACGCGTGGTCCCTGCTGACGGCGGCCGGCCGCAGCAGCCGGCCCGCCGCGATGACCTGCCGCCCGCCGGTGGCGGCGTCGATGAGCACGGCCCTGGTGACGCCGTCCGGCGACGTCTCGGCCGCCAGGAGCGTCTCGCCCCGGCCCGTCCAGCGGACCAGCGCGGCCGAGCCGCCCTCGGGCGCGGCCAGCAGCCGCAGGTCGCCGCCGTGCGGCTGGACCGTCCACACCTGCGTGTGCTCGCCGCCGCCGGGGGCGACGAGCGCGGCCAGCCGCGTCCCGGTCGGCGCCCAGCTCACGTCGACGGCGGGCTGCGGCCCGGTGTCCACCACCCATGCCCCGGAGTCCGCCGCCCACGCCCCGGTCTCCGCCGCCCACGCCCCGCCGGCGCCGCGCAGCGGCCGGACCCAGACCCGGGGCGAGCCGTCCTGGTCGCTGACGTAGGCCACCGCGCCGTTGTCCGGGGCCAGGGCGGGGGCCAGGCAGCTCCAGGCGGTCAGGCTCGCGGCGGCGGGCAGGTGCGACGGGCCGCCGATGATCGGGGCGGTCATACGCGGTGGGCCTGCAGCCACAGCTCCAGCAGCCCGAGTTGCCACAGCGTGTTCACCCCGGTCGTCGTCCTGTCCCGCTCGGGGTCGGCGAGCAGGCGGTCCACGTACTCCGGGCGGAACAGGCCGCGCTCCCGGGCGGCGCGGCCGGTCAGCGCGTCGCGTACGAGATCGAGCAGGGCCCCGTGCACGTGCCGGACGGCGGGCACCGGGAAATAGCCCTTGGGCCGGTCGATGACCCGGGCGGGCAGCAGGCGGCGGGCGGCGTCCTTGAGCACGCCCTTGCCGCCGTGGGCCAGCTTCAGCTCCGCCGGGCAGGTCGCGGCCAGCTCGACCAGCTCGTGGTCGAGGAAGGGCGTGCGCGCCTCCAGCCCGTGCGCCATCGTCATGTTGTCCACCCGCTTGACCGGGTCGTCGGCCAGCATGGCGGTGGTCTCCAGCCGCAGCACGGCGTCCAGCGCGGTGCCCGCCCCCGGCCGGGCCAGGTGGGCGCGGACGAAGTCGCCGCTGGCGTCGTGCCCGGGCAGCAGGCCGGGCGAGACGATCGCGGCCAGCCCCTCGTGGGGCCGGTCGAAGAACGCGCGGGCGTAGACGCCGGCGGCCCGCTCGCGCGCCACCCCGGCCAGCGGCGGGAACCAGCCGTAGCCGGCGAACACCTCGTCGGCCCCCTGGCCCGACTGCACCACCTTGACGTGCCTGGCCACCTCCTGCGACAGCAGGTAGAAGGCGACGCAGTCATGGCTGACCATCGGCTCGCTCATCGCCCGCACCGCGTCCTCCAGCCCCTCCAGCAGGCGGGCGTCCGGGATGCGGATGCGGTGGTGGTCGGTGCCGAAGTGCCGGGCCACCAGGTCGGAGTAGGCGAACTCGTCGCCCTGCTCGCCGCCGGCCGCCTCGAAGCCGATGCTGAACGTCGCCAGCCCCTCCTGCCCCTGCTCGGCCAGCAGCGCCACGATCAGGCTGGAGTCCAGCCCGCCCGACAGCAGCACGCCCACCGGCACGTCCGCCACCATCCGGCGGCGCACCGCCGTGCGCAGCGCGTCCAGGACGGCGTCGCGCCACTCGCCGGCGGCCAGGCCGGGGCGCTCGGTGTGCGGCGGGTCCCAGTAGCGGCGCTCGGTGCTCCGGCCGTCCGCCTCGATCACCCGTACGGTGGCCGGGGGCAGCTTGCGCACTCCCGACAGGATCGTGCGCTCGCCGGGGACCAGCGAGTGGAAGGTCATGTAGTGGTGCAGCGCCACCGGGTCGATGCCGGTGTCCACCTCGCCGCCGGCCAGCAGGGCGGGCAGCGTCGAGGCGAAGCGCAGCCGGCGGGAGTCCCCGGCCAGGTACATCGGCTTGATGCCGAGCCGGTCGCGGCCCAGGACGAGCCGGCCCGTGTCGCGTTCGGACACGGCGAAGGCGAACATGCCCTTGAACCGCTCCACGCAGCGCGGCCCCCACCGGTGGAACGCCTTCAGCAGCACCTCGGTGTCGGAGGCCGAGAAGAACCGGTAGCCCGCGCCGCGCAGCTCCTCCCGCAGCTCGCCGTAGTTGTAGAGGCAGCCGTTGAACACCACCGCCAGGCCCAGCTCGGTGTCCACCATCGGCTGCGCGGCCTTCTCCGACAGGTCGATGATCTTCAGGCGGCGGTGGCCGAGCGCGACCGGCCCCCGCGACCACAGGCCCGAGCCGTCCGGCCCGCGGTCGTGCATCGTCTCCGTCATCCGGCCCACGGCCCCGAGGTCGGCCTCCCGGCCGTCGAAACGCAGCTCACCGCTCAATCCGCACATCGTCGCCGCCCCCTCAGGAGGCCGCGGAGCGGCAGGACGGGGAGCTGCCCGCGGGCCGGTCCCACTCGCAGGCCCGGGTCTCGGCGAGCAGCAGGTCCACCACGTCGGTCAGCCGGCCCCGGCGGGCGAACGCGCGCCGCTGGCGCTCGGCCGAGCTGCCCCTGGCCAGCGCCTCCTCGGCCAGCGCGGAGACGAGCGGCCAGTCCGACGACTCCTCCAGCTGCGGGCGCAGGCCCTCCACCAGCCGCCCGACCACCACGGCCGCCGGCCGCGGCACCCCGCTCACCGGGTCGATCAGCTCACCCTCCAGCCCGGCGCGGGCCGCCTGCCAGGTCGCCGCGCGCACGGCCTCCAGGTGCACCTCGCGCTCCACCCCCTGGCGCACGGCCTCGATCTCCCTGGCCACCAGGGCGCGGAACAGCCCGGCGATCAGCACGACGCTCTCCACGCGCGGGCACGAGTCGCAGATGCGCAGCTCGATCGTGGGCACGTGCTGGGAGGGGCGGATGTCGAAGTAGAGCATGCCCGCGTCGGTGATCACCTGCGACCGGATGAGCTCGCCGAGCATCTCCTTGTACTCGGCGGCCGAGGCGTACCTCGCCAGGGGGCCCGCCGTCGGCCAGCGTTGCCACACCAGGCTGCGGAAGCTGGCGTACCCCGTGTCCTCGCCGTCCCAGTACGGCGAGCTGACCGACAGCGCCAGCAGCGGCGGCAGCCAGGGCGTCAGCCGGTGCGCCACCACCACGGCCAGGTCGGGGTCGCGCACCTCCGCGTGCACGTGCGTCCCGCAGATGAGCTGCTCCCGCGTGAGCTGCTGATAGTCGCTGAGCATCTGCTCGTAGCGGGGATCGGGGGAGACCTTCACCTCGTCCATCTCGACCAGCGGGGCGCTGCCCGCCGCGTTGATGCCCAGCCCCACCTCGTCGGCCTGCCGGATCAGCCGCCGGCGCAGCCCGCACACGTTCCTGGCCAGCTCCTCCAGCTCCAGGAAGGGCTCGCTGTTGGACTCCACCATGGAGCGTTGCAACTCGTGCGTGAAGCTGGCCGGCGGCAGCGCCTCCAGCACCAGGTCGGCGCGGGCGGCCAGCCGCCGCGTGCCGAGCTCGACCACATGGAACTCCTCCTCCACGCCCACCCGGATCGTGCCCACATGCGCCTCCACGACCATGCACCTCCAGCTCATCGGTACGCAGGCCTCACTACTCCCCCGAAATCGGTCTTCTCCACGTAAAGATTTTCAATGGCGAGGGGGCGGGGACGGGTGGCCCGATCCCCGTACGGACGGTCGCGCCGTTTGCCGGCGCCGGGCGCGGGCAGCCGCAGAAGGCATGCGAGCCACATGCAGCAAGGCATCTCGACCGTCCCCGCGCTCGTCCCCGCGCTCGTCCTCGCGCCGGCGCACGCGCACGCGGCTGCTCCTGCTGGCCGCCGGAGCCGCGGGCGTGGCGGCGGGCGTGGCGGCGGCGGTCAGGAAGGCGCGGGCCGCCCGGCCGGGACCGGCCACCTGGTTCGCCGTCACCGTCCAGGCCGAGCCCGGCGAGCTGACCGGCCCGGACCGGCCCGACGCCCTGGCGCGGCTGGCCGAGACGCACGAGGTGCGCGTCACCCGCGCCCCCGGCGGCCGGGGCAGCGAGATCGCGGTCCGCGCCGCCGACGGCAGGACCAGGCAGGAGGTACGGGCGGTCAAGCAACTGGTGGAGACCGGCGAGGTGCTCGTCGTGGAAGGGCAGCCGGAGGGCCACCGCACGATGCTCGGCCGGGCCGCCACGCCGGCGTTCCGGCACCTGACGAGGAGAGGACCACGATGAGGGCGCTGTGCTGGACCGGGGTGAACGAGCTCGCGGTCGAGGACGTCCCCGAGCCGCGGCTGCTCAACCGCCAGGACGCCCTGGTCAAGGTCACCGCCAGCTCGGTGTGCGGGTCGGACCTGCACCTGCTGGACGGCTACGTCCCCACCATGATGGCCGGGGACGTGCTCGGCCACGAGTTCGTGGGCGAGATCGTCGAGGTCGGCCCCGACGTGCGGGAACGGCGGGCCGGCGAGCGGGTGACGGTGTGCTCGATCATCGGCTGCGGGCGCTGCCACTACTGCCGGGAGGGGCTGTGGTCGCTGTGCGACAACACCAACCCCAACCCCGGCTTCCTGGAGACGCTCATCGGGCACGCCACCGCGGGCATCTTCGGCTACTCGCACGCCATGGGCGGCTTCGCGGGCAGCCACGCCGAGTACGTCCGGGTCCCGTACGCGGACGTGAACGCCTTCCCCGTGCCCGACGGCGTCCCCGACTCCAGCGCGGTCTTCGCCTCCGACGCCGTGCCGACCGGCTGGATGGGCGCGGACCTGGGCGGGGTCGGACCGGGCGACGTGGTGGCCGTGTGGGGCTGCGGCGGGGTCGGCCAGATGGCCGCCCTGGCCTCGCTGCGCCTGGGCGCCGACCGGGTGATCGCCATCGACCGGTTCCCCGAACGGCTGGCCATGACCGCCGCGCTCGGCGCCGAGACCCTCGACTACCGCGAGGTGGACGTGCTGGACGCGCTGAAGGAGCTGACCGGCGGGCGCGGGCCGGACGTGTGCATCGAGGCGGTCGGCATGGAGAGCCACGGCACCGGCGCGCAGTACGCCTACGACCGCGCCAAGCAGGCCCTGCGGCTGCAGACCGACCGCGGCCTGTCGCTGCGCCAGGCCGTGCACGCCTGCCGCAAGGGCGGCACCGTCTCCGTCCTGGGCGTCTATCTCGGCCTGGTCGACAAGTTCCCGATGGGCGCGGTGATGAACAAGGGGCTCACGTTGCGCGGGGCCCAGCAGCACGGCCACCGCTACATCCCGATGATCCTCGACCGGATGAGCAGGGGCGAGATCGACGCCTCACCGCTGCTCACCCACCCCATGAGCCTGGAGGACGGCCCGAAGGGCTACGAGCTGTTCAAGGAGAAGCGGGAGGGCTGCGTCCGCGCCGTGTTCCACCCCTGAACCGGGGGCCGGCCGCGATACCGGGTCCCGGTTCTGGGCCGGGGCCCGGGGACATTCTGCGGCGGTCACGGGTTCACTTCGGAACCGCCAAGTTTTCTTGATCATTCTTGACGGGGTGGCGCGCGCCATCGCGGCAGATGCGGACTTACTTTCGGTCTTGCTTCCTATCGGGATGCGATCGAAAGGAAAACCTCATGCTCCGTCGTACGGTGTCAGGCGCGTTCGCGCTGACGGTCGCCGGTCTCATCACGGCAGCGGCCTCTCCCGCACACGCCGAATCCCGTGCCGCGCAGACGCGCGCGGCGACGTACTACGACAGCGCCGCGGCCATCATCAATGCCGACGGCAGCCTGAACAACGGCGTGAACGTCGTCAAGTCCTGGCGGGCGAGCACCGGCCGGTACTGCGTCCAGCTCGACTCCTCGGTGAGCGCGCCCTACGCGCTCATCCAGCTCACGCCGCGTGACGCGCGCCGCCTGCCGCACATCGCCTACCGCAACCCGTCCTCGACGTGCTCGCGGCACAACACCATCACCGTCCACGTCTACGACACCAACACCGGGCACCTCGCCAACGGCGGGTTCGACCTCCTGGCGCTCTGACCCTCGGCAGCGTCACCGGACAGGACCGCCGGAGACCGTACGGGCCCACCGGCCCGGCACGGTCTCCGGCGCTGGGCGTTCCGGGGGTGTCCCTGCGGATATTCCGGTATTCGCTCCCCGATTTTCGGCTCCGCGTCACGGGCGGCGGCGAAAAGGGCGGAAACCACCCGAAAAAGGTGAGCCCGGCCACCGATTTCTCATGTGGGGGCCTCGGAAGCCAACGCGGAGCCAAGATTTCACCACCTGACGTGCTCGCCGGTGGCGGACGGTTCAGTGCACCGGGCGGACGTGGTAGGCTGAATGACGTTGCAGTTGTTGTACCCATAAAACTTTGTGCGCACCTGGGCAGAGTTCACTCCCAGGTGCGGTTTTGTTTCCGGTCATTTCCGGATGGGCTTTCATCGCGGCGACACGCAATCCGCGAGGTGCGGATTGCTCCCCTGTATTACGAAGGAGATCGCCATGGCATCCGGAACCGTGAAGTGGTTCAACTCTGAAAAGGGCTTCGGCTTCATCGCGCAGGACGGCGGCGGCGCCGACGTCTTCGCCCACTACTCCAACATCGTCGCCAACGGCGGCTACCGTGAGCTGACCGAGGGCCAGAAGGTGTCGTTCGACATCGTCCAGGGTCAGAAGGGTCCGCAGGCGGAGAACATCGTCGCCGCCTGACCTGACACGGTCGTGATGTCCGGGCCCGCCCCCTTCATGGGGGCGGGCCCGCGTCGCGTTCCGGCGCGGTTCCCGCGGCAGGGCCCTTTCCGCCGGGCGGCGCGAGCCGCGGGCGGCGGCGGGCGCTCCGAGCCCATGGGCCGGCCCCGGAGCCACCGCCGGCTCCCCGCAGGCGCGCCTCCGCCAAGACCTGGCTGATCGCCCGGGTGCTCGCGCGGATCGCGCTGCCTGCGGCGCCGCTGATCCACCAGAACCAGGCTCTTGCGGCGCTGCCGGTCGCGCGCCGCCAGGAGGCGCCTGCCACCGCTCCGCCGTCCGCCACCGCGCCGCCGCCGGCCCGCGCGTGAACCGCCGCTCCCGGCCCGGGGGCGGCGTTTTCACGTACGGCGTCGCGCCGAGGTGTCACATTCGGGCCGCGAATTCCGTCATAAGGGATGTCCGATCGCATTTCGAGCTTCCGCACCGCGAGGTGAGCCATGACGATTCACTCCCACATCGAGCCTGGTTCGTGGCGGATCGCCACGGAGGCCACCGAGGCCAGGATGTCCATCGGCAGGCGCCGGGAGCGCGGCCTGCCGCTCGACGTCACCGGCGCCTTCTACCTGCGCCCGAGCGGCGCGCTGGCGGGATTCACGCTCCTGCTGTCACCGCCCGGACATCCCGGCGGCCCGCCCGAGCGGACCGGCGGTTCGCCCGCGCGGCCTGACGGGTCGTCCGCCCGGCCCGGTGGCGCGCCCGAGCTGCGATGGGAGGCGGCGGACCTGGACCGCGAGGGGCAGGCGTGGTTGCGGTTCGGCGAGCAGGAGACGCGCTCGGCCGTGTCCGTCCTGGACGCCGAGATCCCGGGCGAGCACCCGTACCTGAAGATCGTCCTGGAGACGGAGTTCTCCTCGCGGCGGCTGCGCCTGCCCGGCCTGCCGCGGTTGTGGCCGCGCCGGGTGACGGTCACCCTGTTCAGCGAGATCCGCCCGCTGGAAGGCGCGCCGCTGGACGGCGCGCCGCCCGCGTGACGCCTCCCGCCCGCAGGGTGGCTAAGCTGCGCGCATGGCGCGGATTCTCCTCTTGCACTCCATGTACGGCCTGCGGCCCGCCGTCCACCAGGCCGCCGACAGGCTGCGGGCGGCCGGGCACGACGTGCACGTCCCCGACCTGTACGACGGCCGGGTCGTCGACACGCCCGAGGAGGGCATCGCGATCAAGGAGGAGATCGGCCGGGACGAGCTGCTGAAGCGGGCCGTGGCCGCGGCGGCCCCGCTCTCCGAGGACCGCCTCGTCTACGCCGGCTTCTCCCTCGGCGCGGCGATCGCGCAGAACCTCGCCCTCGGCGACGAGCGGTCCCGGGGGCTGCTGCTGATGCACGGCACGTCCGACATGGCCGACGGCGTGGCCGCCGACGACCTGCCCGTCCAGCTGCACGTCGCCGACCCCGACACCTACGAGCCCGCCGACTGGCTGAACACCTGGTACCTGCGGATGCGCCGGGCCCGGGCCGACGTGGAGGTCTTCCGGTATCCGGGCGTGGGCCACCTGTTCACCGACCCCGAGCTGCCGGACCACGACGCCGAGGCCGCCGAGCGCGCCTGGGCGATCGCCCTGGACTTCCTCGCCGACCTCTGACCGCCCGGCCGCCCGCTCACCCCGCCACCGCCGGCCGGGCCGCCGCGCGGGTCAGTCCGCCGCGTCCGGCGGGGCCGCCGCGCGGGTCGCTCCGCCGTCTCCCGGCGGGGCCGCCGCGCCGGCCGCCAGGAGCCGGGCCGCCAGCACCCGGCACCGCTCGCCCAGCCAGGGCGGGTCGAGCACCTCGAACTCGTGCCCCAGCAGCAGCACGTGCACGAGCACCACGTCGAGGTCGCCGCCGCCGCTGACCACCTCGCACCGCCCCTCCCCGCGCCCGTGCACGACGGCCGCCGACGCCGGGATCTGCGCCCGCACGGTCCCGGCCGGCGCGTGCACGAGGAAGCGCGCCTGGTGCGGGTAGACCCGGCTCGCCACGCTCTCCTGCACGTACGCCGCCGCGTCCGGCGCCGGCCGCGGCCGGAAGCGCCAGGTCCGGGCGGACACCCCGGTCATCCGGTCCACCCGGAAGGTGCGCCAGTCGTCGCGGTCGAGGTCATAGGCGAACAGGTACCAGCGCCGGTCGGAGGCGACCAGCCGGTACGGCTCCACCCGGCGCCGCCGCACCTCGCCCCCCGACGGGTAGCCGAAACCGGCCTCGACCTCGTCGCGGCACGCCCTGGCCAGCGTCATGAGCACCTCGGCGTCGACCGGCGTGCGGCCACCGCCGAACGACTCCACCGAGCCGGACAGTGCCCGCACCTCGTGCCGCAGCCGGGTGGGCAGCACCCGGTCGAGCTTGGTCAGCGCCCGCAGCGCGGCGTCGCCCGCGCCCGCCACCGCGCCGCCCGCCCCGGCCAGCAGCGAGACCGCGGTGGCGATGGCCTCCTCGTCGTCGAGGAGCAGCGGCGGCAGGTCCCGCCCCGGGCCGAGCTGGTAGCCGCCGCCGACGCCCTGGACGGCGTGCACGGGGTAGCCGAGCGTACGCAGCCGCTCGACGTCGCGCCGCACCGTGCGCGAGGTGACCTTGAGCCGGTCGGCCAGCTCCGGCCCCGTCCAGACCCGCCGCTGCTGCAACAGCCCGAGCAGGGTGAGCACCCGCTCCGTCGTGCCGCGCTCGTCGCCGCTCGCCGCTCCCATGCCCCCATCCCGCCGCCGATAGCGGACCGATCCTGTCCGCAGGACATGACAGCGTAGCCGCATGAACGAAAACGCATTCGACTGGAACCGCACCCTGCGCGAGCAATGGGCGTTCCACTGGAACGTGCTCCGGGGCCGGCTGGCCGACCTGACCGACGAGGAGTACTTCTGGTCGCTGGTGCCGGACGCCTGGAGCGTACGGCCGCGCGGCAGCTCGACGGCGCCGATTCAGGGCGGCTCCGGGGACTACACGATCGACTTCGCCTTCCCCGAGCCGGTCCCCGCGCCCTTCACCACGATCGCCTGGCGGCTCGGCCACGTCATCGTCGGCGTGCTCGCCGCGCGCAACGCGGCCCACTTCGGCGCGCCGCCGGCGTCGTACGAGTCCTGGGAGTACGCCGGCAGCGCGGCCGGAGCACTCGACCAGCTCCACACCCAGGTCGACGTCTGGCTGGCCGGGGTGGCCGGTCTCGGCGAGGCCGGGCTGCGTGTCCCGGTCGGGGAGAAGGAGCCCTACCCTGACGCGCCGATGGCGGACCTGGTGCTGCACATCCACCGCGAGCTGATCCATCATCTGTCCGAGGTCTTCCTGCTGCGCGACCTCTACCTGCACGCGCACGCCGCACCGAACGGAGCCGCCCGATGAGCCGGCACATTCAGATCACCTTCGACGCCCACGACCCGCGGGCGCTGTCGTCCTTCTGGCGCGAGGTCCTGGGCTACGTGCATCCGGGCCCGCCGGGGGCCGACCTGCCCGAGGGCGCCGACCCGCTGGCCGCCTGGGACGACTTCCTCGCGCGGGCGGGCGTGCCGGCGGACCAGCGCAACACCAGGTCGGCCATCGAGGACCCGGACGGGCAGGGCCCCCGGCTGTTCTTCCAGCAGGTGCCGGAGGACAAGGTCGCCAAGAACCGCGTCCACCTCGACGTGCGCGCGGCTCCCGGGCTGCGGGGGGAGGAGCGGATGGCGGCGCTGGAGGCCGAGTGCGACCGTCTCGTCGCACTCGGGGCCAAGAGGGTGCGCCGCCACGAGCCCGAACCACCGCTGAGCACCGGCTTCATCGTGATGACCGACCCGGAGGGCAACGAGTTCTGCCTGGACTAGGAACGGCGCCTGCCCGGGCCGCGGCACATGGAGGGCGCCCGGCGGCCGGCGTCACGGGTCGTCCCGCTCGTCGGCGCAGACGCACGGCGCCGCCTCCAGGGTGCCCGCCTCCTCGTCGACGTGCACCACCTGGCGCGACCCCAGGCACAGACGGCACGGGAACGCCTTCGCCGTCGCCGGATCGGCCCACACCGGATGGTTCGACGCGGTCGGCGCCGGCGGGGGCGGCCGATGGCGGCGCCCGGCGGGCTCGTTGCCGCCGCCCACCCATCCGAGCCCTTGGCAGAACGTGCACGCCAGGAACAGCGGCCCGAAGCGCTGCCCGCGCAGGCCCTCGCATTCGGGGCACGTGATGGGGTCGGTCACGCCCGGCCGGTCCCGTCGCAGGGGCGGCACGGCAGCCACGTGCGTTCCTTGTCCTTCGTCCCGTTCAGCTCCATCCACTGCCCGCCTTCCCCGAGGCAGGCGCCGCACACCGGGGGAGCTTCGTCATCCTTCGGCATGCCCGCACCGTAGCCGACCGTGCACGCGCTGTCTGTGCCCTGCGGGCGCCGGAGGTCTTACCACGCCCCGGCGTGGCCCGCTGGGGCATCCGAGCCGGCCGCTGACCGCCCCGCCTCAGGGGCGGGTCGTGGCCTCGTGGTCAGGGCGGGCGGCGGGGGCGGGCGGGGCTGCCGGGCGCATGGCCACGATCAGCACGGCCAGCCCGGCGAAGACGACCGTGGAGACGGCGCCGGTGACGTGCACCCCGGCGGTGAACGCCTCCCTCGCGGCGTGCAGCAGCGTGGCCGCCTGGCCGGCGGGCAGGCCCGGGGCGGCGGCGATCGCACCGGCCAGCGAGTCGGAGACCCCGGCCAGCGCGCCGGAGGGGTCGGCCGGCGCGCCGGAGGAGCCGATCAGGGAACCGGTCCCGGCGGGCGGCGGGCCGGAGACGACGGCCGATGAGCCGGACGCGGCGGCGGGCGAGCCGGTGAAGGCGGACATCCGGCTCTGGTAGACCACCGCGGCCACGACGCCGAGCAGCGCGGCGCCGAGCGAGCCGCCCAGGTAGTTGCCGGTCTCCGACATCGACGCCGCCGACCCGGCCCGCTCCGGCGGCACCGAGCCCCGGTCGCGAAGGCGGCCACGGACCGACACCACCGCGAACGCCGCCCCGCCGATCAGCAGCAGCCGCCGGCGGCCGATCCGGTCGCCCAGCGTGCCCATCGTGATGACCAGCCCGGCCACCATGAAGCCGTAGCCGTCACTGATCCACAACTGCTGCACGTTGGTGGCGCCCAGGTCGGCGCTGAGCTGGGGGAGCGCGAGGAACAACGCCGTGATGTCCATCGCGACGAGCAGGGTCGGCAGGACGAGGACGGCCAGTCCCAGCCAGGCCCGGTTGACACGCATTTTCGGAAGACTCCCTGTACGGCAGAGGTTTTGCCGGTTGGTCGGAGCGGCCCCCGGATTCTTGACATGGGCGGGGACGCAACCGCGCGGGGAGCCGCGAAAGCGGCGGCGGCCGGAACGCGTGCGAAAGTTTTTCCGGCGGGCATGTCAAGACGGTGAAGGCGGCTCCGACCAACCGGTCGAAGGGCCCGGCCGGGGCCCGCCGAGCACGAGGAGTACGAGATGAAGTTCCTGATCAGCATGCACATCAACCCCGCCGTCCTGGACGCGCTCACCGACGAGGAGCGGGCCGCGATCGGCGAGGGCCACGGCAGGTTCATGGAGGCGCTCAAGGAGTCCGGCGAGTTCATCCTCACGCAGGCGCTCGCCGACCCGTCGCAGGCGGCCGTGGTGGCCGTGCGCAACGGCCAGCCCGTGGTGACCGACGGCCCGTTCCTGGAGTCGAAGGAGTACCTGGGCGGCTTCTACCTGGTCGACTGCGAGAGCAAGGAGCGGGCGATCGAGCTGGCGGCGCAGATCCCGGACAGCGCGATCGAGGGCCTCGGGATCGAGGTGCGGCAGGTGATGTTCTCTGAGGGACAATTGGAGGCATGACGGCGCCACCATCCATCGAGGGCCTGCTGCGTGAGCTCACGCCGCAGGTCCTCGGCGCGCTGGTGCGCCGGCACGGGCAGTTCGAGGGGTGCGAGGACGCCGTGCAGGAGGCCGTGCTCGCCGCCGCCGTGCAGTGGCCGGCCGAGGGGGTGCCGGACAACCCGCGCGGCTGGCTGATGACCGTCGCGTCCCGGCGGCTCATCGACCAGATGCGCAGCGACCACGCGCGCCGCGAGCGCGAGACGGCCACGGCCGCCGACGTGGTGCCCGAGGACGTGCCCGACACCGACGACACGCTCGTCCTGCTCTTCCTGTGCTGCCATCCGACGCTGACCGCGGCCTCCCAGACCGCCCTGACGCTGCGCGCGGTCGGCGGCCTGACCACCGCCGAGATCGCCCGCGCGTTCCTGGTGCCCGAGGCCACGATGGCGGCCAGGATCAGCCGGGCCAAGCAGCGCATCAAGGCCGCGGGCAGCTCGTTCGGCCTGCCGGAGGGCGCCGAGCGCGAGGAGCGGCTGCGGGTCGTCCTGCACGTCCTCTACCTGATCTTCAACGAGGGCTACACCGCCTCCTCCGGCAGCGAGCTGCACCGCCCCGACCTGGCCCATGAGGCGATCCGGCTGGCCAGGATGGTGCACGCGCAACTGCCCGAAGACGGCGAGGTGACCGGGCTGCTCGCGCTGATGCTGCTGACCGACGCCCGCAGAGACGCCCGCACGACGGAGACCGGCGACCTGGTGCCGCTGGACGAGCAGGACCGCACGAAGTGGGACCGCGCGCTCATCGACGAGGGCACCGCGCTGGTCAAGGCGTCGCTGGCCGGCCCGGAGCTGGGGCCGTACCAGCTGCAGGCCGCCATCGCCGCCACCCACGCCGACGCGGCGACGGCCGGGGAGACCGACTGGGCGCAGGTCCACGCGCTCTACCTGATCCTGGAGCGGATCGCGCCCAACCCGATGGTCACCCTCAACCGGGCGATCGCGCTGGCCGAGACCGAGGGGCCGCCGGCCGGGCTGGCCCTGCTGGCCACCCTCGACGGCGACGAGCGGATGGCCGGGCATCACCGGCTGCTGTCCGTACGCGCGCATCTGCTGGAGCGGACCGGCGACACGGCGGGGGCGTACGAGCACTACCGGCGGGCCGCGAAGGCCACCGCCAGCATCGCCGAGCAGCGCTACCTGGAGTCCAGGGCGGCCCGCCTGCGCCCGTGACCCCGGCCGGGCGGGGTCACGGCGTGGTGGGGGCGGGGCGGGGTCAGACCCGCTCGGGGACCTCGTTCCCGGCCGCGGCGATGGCCTTGCGCAGGTTCGTCAGCGCGAGCAGCACGAACCCGATCACAAAGAAGATGATCATGGACAGGATGGCGATGCGGTAACTGTTGGTGAGCTGCAGCGCGATCGTGATGGTCAGCGAGCCGATGAACGCCGACCCCTTGTCGCTGATCTGCAGCAGGCTGAAGTACTCCGCCTCCCGCCCCGGCGGGATCACCAGCGAGAACAGCGAGCGCGACAACGCCTGCGTGCCGCCCAGCACGATCGCGATCGCGAAGGCCATCAGGTAGAACTGCAGCGCCTGCCCCTCGGCCACGAACATGGCCATGGTCACGATCGCCGTCCACACCACCAGGCTGGCCAGCACCGTGCGCTTGGTGCCGAAGACCTGCGCGAGCCGGCCCAGCCCCAGCGCCCCGAAGAACGCCACGAACTGCACCATCAGGATCGCCGTGATCTGCACGGTCTGCTCCAGCTTGAGTGCCTCGGAGGCGAACGCCGCGCTGTTGCCGATGACCGTCTGCACCCCGTCGTTGTAGATCAGGTAGGCCACCAGGAACAGCAGCGTCAGCGGATAGAGCCGCAGCTCGGCCAGCGTACGGCCGAGCTGGCGGAAGCTGCCGCCGACCGAGCGCAGCGCCGTGCTCTCGTGCGCGGGCACCGGCCGGTTGCGCAGCCGCAGCAGCGGGAAGATCGTGAACGTGGCCCACCACAGGCCCGCCGACATCATGCACACCCGCACCGCCATGCCCTCGCTCATGCCCAGGCTCTCGTGCTGCAGGTAGAGCACCAGGTTGAGGGCCAGCAGCAGGCCGCCGCCCAGATAGCCGATGGCCCAGCCGCGCGAGGAGACCCGGTCGCGCTCCTCGGCGGTGGAGATCTGCGGCAGGAACGAGTCATAGACCACGGTGGCCGAGCCGTAGGCCAGGTTCGCCACGACGAACAGCACGCCGCCCAGCAGGTAACGGTCGCCCTCCACGAAGAACAGCCCCATCGCGGCCAGCGCCCCGGCGTAGGCGAAGCCGCCGAGCAGCTCCTTCTTGCGGCCGGTGTGGTCGGCCAGCGCGCCCACGATCGGCAGGAACACGATCTGCAGCAGCACCGCGACCGTGGTGATCAGGCCGAAGAACGCGGCGGGCCTGATGTCGGCCCCCAGCACGTCCACGTATCCCAGGCCGGGGTTGGCGGCGGCCAGGTCGTCGAAGGTGTCCACGCAGGTGGCCGAGGCCACCGAGGGGAAGTCCCGCGCGCAGGCCGCGGTCTTGGCGACCGGGATGAGGTAGGGGCCCAGGAAGACGGAGATGACCGTGGTGTAGAAGGCGGAGTTGGCCCAGTCGTAGAGGTACCAGCCGCGCTGCTCGCGCCGGCGCGCTGCCGGCGACTCGTCCAGGGCCGCGGGGGGTGCGGGTACGGGCATGGTGTCGAATCGCTCCTCTTGGGGCGGAACCCGGGGGCTCGGGGGAATCGTCGGGAACGTACGCCGTCACGCCGCCAGGCGGTCCGGATGCCACAGGCCGCGGCGGCGCAGCACATCGCGCAGCCCGGTGACGTTGTCGGTCATGATGCCGTCCACGCCCAGGTCGAGCAGCTGCTCCATGCGCACGGGATCGTTGATCGTCCACACGTGCACCTGCATGCCGATCGCGTGCGCCGTACGGACCAGGTGCCGTGTGGTCACCCGCAGCCCGCGGAAGCCCACCGGCACCTGCGCGCACGGCACCCCGGCGCGCGACAGGCGCGCCAGCAGCCGGCCGTAACCGGAGGTCGCCGCGGCGGCCCGCAGCGCGGCCACGCCGCGCGGGCCGAGCGCCGAGCACACCTCCCGGCCCAGCGCCGCCCTGGCCAGCATCAGGCGCTCGTCGGAGAAGGAGGTCAGGCAGACGCGGTCGTAGGCGTTGGTCCGCCTGATCGCCTCGGCCAGCGGGGCGATGGCCGCCGACTCCTTGACGTCGATGTTGAAGCGCGTCTCCGGCCAGGTGCCGAGCAGGTCCTCCAGCAGCGGGATCTCGTGGACCCCGCCGATGCGGGCCCGCCTGACCTCCGCGTAGGGCAGTTCGGAGATGCGGCCCCGCCGGTCGGTCACGCGGTCGAGCGTGTGGTCGTGGAAGGCCACCAGCACGCCGTCGGCGGTGGCGTGCGCGTCGGTCTCCAGATAGGTGTAGCCGAGCGCGACCGCCCGCTCGAACGCGGCGGCGGAGTTCTCCGCGCCCTCCGCGGCTCCTCCGCGGTGTGCGAAGGCCAGCGGGCCCGGATGGTCGAGGAAGGCGAAACGACGGCTCAGCACGTCCTGAAGTATGCCCTTCCCAGGTGAACGCTTCGGTTACGAATCGGGGAGATTCTGCCACTCCTGGCGGCGCGCCTCCGACAGCGCGATGGCCGCGGCCACCGCCACGTTGAACGAGCCCACCCGGCCGACCTGCGGGATGTAACAGGCGCCGTCCACGGCGTCGAGCAGCGCGGGGGAGCAGCCGTGGTCCTCGCTGCCGACCACCAGGCACACGTCGCGGTCGAGGCCGGCGCGGTGCAGCGGCACCGCCTCCGCGGTCAGCTCGATGGCCAGCACCGCGTAGCCGTCCTCCCTGGCCGCCTTGACCGCCTCGGTGGCCGGCACCGCCTCGTGCCAGGTGACCAGCCGCTCGGTGCCCAGCGCGGTCTTGCCCGCCTTGGGGTTGGTGGGCGGGGTGGCGTTGCCCGCCAGCCAGATCTGGTCCACCCCGAACGCGGCGGCGCTGCGGAAGATCGAGCCGATGTTGAACGGCCCCGTGACCGACTCGATGATCAGGCCGAGGCGGTTGCCGGTGTTCCTGCGCCAGGTGCGGTTGAGCCGTTTGACGTCGGTGGGGCGCAGTTGCCTTCTCATGGGGTCACCTTAAGGATGCGGTAGGCGGCCCGGCTGGCCTCGCGGGAGGCCTGCCAGCCCTGCTCGCCGAGCCAGCGCTGCAGGGAGTCGGAGCCGAGGTGTTTCTGGACGACCAGGTAGGCCACGCCGTCGGGCGTCAGCCGGGTGAGCCACCTGGTGAGCATCTCGTGCAGGGCCTGCTTCCCAATCCGGATCGCAGGATTCGACCAGATGGCCCGAAATTTCACTTCATCTGGCACTTCATCGACATGTACGGATCTTACTTTGTAAAGGCCGGCGGCCTGGGCGTTCCGCTCGGTCAGCTCCAGGCTGCGCCGGTTCACGTCCACGGCCCACACCGTCGCCTCCGGCGCCCGGGAGGCCATGGTCAGCGCGATCGGGCCGTACCCGCAGCCCAGGTCGAGCAGGTCGCCCTCCTGGGGCGGCGGCGGCACGCTCTCCAGCAGCACGCGCGTGCCGACGTCGACCCGCTCGGGCGAGAACACCCCGCTGTCGGTCTCCAGCCGCAGGTGCAGGTCGGGCAGGACCAGATCGACCGAGCCGGGCCGGCCGGCGGCCGTCGGCCGCTCGGAGAAGTAGTGCGCCACGTCGCCAAACGTTACGGGATCCGGGAACCGAACAGGACCGCGGCGCCCGCCACCAGCAGGCCGGCCAGGATGGCGGCCACGATGAACCACTGGGTGATCTCCTGGTTGACCAGCTTGTAGCCGAGTGAGGTGCCGATCTGCTCGTAGACCTCGCGCAGCTCGCTGCCGGACTCGGCGCTGTAGGCGCGGCCGCTGGTGCCGTCGGACAGGGACTGCAGGGTCTGCTTGTTGACCGGGACGTTCACGGGCCGGCCGTCGATGTCGACGGTGCCTTCCTGGGTGCCGTAGGCGATGGTGGAGACCGGTATGCGGGCCTGCTGGGCGGCCTCGATGGCCTCGTTGACGGAGCGGCCGGAGGTGTTGTCGCCGTCGGAGAGCAGGACGATGGCGGCGGGCGGCGGGTCGGTGGCGGCCTGCTGGTCGAAGGAGCGCACCGATTCCAGGGCGTTGAAGACGGCCTCGCCGATCGCGGTGCCGGGGCGGGTGGTGAGGTTGCCGATGGCGGTGACGACGGCCTGGTGGTCGGTGGTGGGGGAGACCACGACGTTGGCCGAACGGGCGAAGGAGACGACGCCGACGTTGAAGCGGTCGGGCAGCTCCGTGGCGAAGGCCTGGGCGGCGGCCTTGGCGGCGGTGATGCGGTTGGGCTGGACGTCGTCGGCGTCCATGGACAGCGAGACGTCCAGGGCGATCATGATGGTGGCGCGGTCGCGGGGGACGCGCACCTGGTCGGCGGGCTTGGCGGCGCCGATGACCAGGAACGACATCATGACGAGGAACAGGGCGGGGGCCACGTGGCGGCGCCAGCCGGGGCCGGCGGGGGCGACGAGGTCGAGCAGGGCGAGGTTGGTGAAGCGCACCGTGTAGCGGCGGCGGGCGAACATGGCCGCGACGTAGCCGGCCACGAGGAGCAGCACCAGCACGAACAGCCACAGCCAGCCCGGGGCGAGAAAGGTCACGAATCCTCCCCGGGAGGGGTCGCCGGGCCGTGCTCGGTCATGTGGGCCTCCGGTGGGCGAGGTGGCTCATGCGGCGCTGGCGCAGCACGAACTGTGCCACGTCGAAGACCCAGTCGCGGTCGGTGCGCAGGACGAGGTGGGCGATGCCGGCGCGGCGCAGGGCCTGGCGGGTGCCCTCGCGCTGCAGGGCGGCCGCCTCCGCGTAGGCGCGCCGGATTTTCGGCGAAAGGTGCACTTCGCGTACGTTCCCGGTCTCGGGGTCGGCGAACGCGACGCGGCCCACGTCGGGCAGTTCGAGCTCGCGGGGGTCGATGATCTCGACGGCCAGGACCTGGTGGCGGGCGGCCAGGCGCCTGATGGGGCGCTCCCAGGGGCGTTCGGCGTCGGGGTCGAGGTCGGGCCGGGCGTCGAGGAAGTCGGAGACGACGAGCCGGACGCCGCGGCGCCTGCGGGTGGCCGCGAGGATCTCGATGCCTTCGGCCAGGTCGGGCGGGTCGTCCACGACGCTGCCGCGCGGGGCGTCCATGAGGGAGTGCAGCAGCCCGTACAGGGCGGGGCGGCCGGTGCGGGCGGGCATGCGGTGCACGAACTCGTCGTGGATGACCAGGGCGCCGAAGCGGTCGCCCATGCGGCTGGACAGGAAGCCGATGGCCCCGACGGCGGCCACGACGAGGTCGCGTTTGTCGGTGTCGGCGGTGCCGAAGTCCATGCTGGGCGACAGGTCGGCCAGGGCCCAGGTCTCCAGCTCGCGGTCGGCGATGAGGTCGCGGACGTGCGGGACGGTGGTGCGGGCGGTGACGTTCCAGTCCATGCGGCGCACGTCGTCCTCGCCGGGGACGTAGAGGCGGCTGTCGCCGGCCTCGCTGCCGGTGCCGGGCAGCAGGCCGCGGTGGGCGCCGTGCAGGAGGCCGTCGAGCCGCCGGGTGACGGTCAGCTCCAGCCGGCGCAGGGCCTGTTCGGCGGTGGTGGGGCTCAACGGTTCTGGTTCCAGACGACGAGGGGCGGGGGCACGGCGTGCAGGATCTGCTTGACGACGTTCTCGGGGTCGACGCCGTCGGCCAGGGCGTCGAAGGTGAGCATGAGGCGGTGGCCCATGACGTCGACGGCGACGTCGCGCACGTCGTCGGGCAGCAGGTAGTCGCGGCCGCGCAGCAGGGCCAGGGCGCGGCCGGCCGCGACCAGGCCGAGGGTGGCGCGGGGGCTGACGCCGATCTCGATGGTGTCGGTGAGGTCGGCCAGGCCGTACTCGGCGGGGGCGCGGGTGGCCATGACGAGGCGTACGACGTAGTCGGCGACGAGCTGGTGCACCGAGACCTGCTCGGCCTGCTGCTGGAGGGCGAGCAGTCTGTCCGGGTCGAGGACCCGCTCGGGGACGGGCGGGGTGACGCTCATGCGGTGCAGGATCTCCAGCTCCTCCTGGGCGCTGGGGTGGGGGACGCGGACGCGGAACAGGAAGCGGTCGCGCTGCACCTCGGGCAGCGGGTAGACGCCCTCGGACTCGATGGGGTTCTGGGTGGCCAGCACGATGAACGGCCTGGGCAGCGGGTGGGTGACGCCGGCGAGGGTGACCTGGCGTTCGGCCATGACCTCCAGCAGCGCGGACTGGACCTTGGCGGGGGCGCGGTTGATCTCGTCGGCCAGCAGGAAGTTGACGAACACGGGGCCGAGCTCGACGTCGAACTTCTCGTTGGAGGGGTGGTAGACGCGGGTGCCGACGATGTCGCTCGGCACGAGGTCGGGGGTGAACTGGATGCGGGCGAACGTGCCGCCCACGACGGTGGCCAGGGTGGCGGCGGCGAGGGTCTTGGCGACGCCCGGGACGCCTTCGAGCAGGCAGTGCCCGCGTGCGAGCAGGGCCACCAGGAGTCTTTCGACCATGTGGTCCTGCCCGACGATGACACGCCGGACCTCGTCGAGACTCTGACGCAGCAGTGCCGCGTCGTTTCCGCCCGGCAACTCTTCGGCGACGCTCATGACGCCATTCCACCAAACGCGCCGCAAACGTGCACGACGCCACGTCTGTGCTTTCATGGCAAACGTGGCAAGTCCCTTGCAGTACGGCGATCCGCCCCGGCTGGGGCCCTACCTGGTGCAGGCCCGCCTGCACACCGCGCCGGCCGGGTTCGTCTACCTCGGCCAGGCGCCGGACGGCCGTGCCGTGTCGCTGGCGGTGCTCACGCGCGGCGCCGCCTACGACGCGGCGGCGCGTGACCGGTTCGTCTCGGCGGTGCGGGAGGCCGGCGGGCGGGAGACCGGGATGCGGGCCGGGGTGCGCGGCTGGCTGGGGCTTCCCGGCAGGCCGCGGGGCGCGCTGCTGGAGGGCGCGCCCGAGGTGCTGGCCTTCGAAGCGGGACGGGCGCCGTGGGTGGCGGTGCCGTACGCGCCGGGGCGGCCGGGGGCGGAGCGCTTCCTGGACCCGGTCATGGTGGGCGGGACGTTCATCGGGGAGGCGCACGGGCCGGACTTCGTGCCGTACTGGCTGACGGACCGGGCGCCGGCGTTGCCGGGGCCCGCGCGGCGGCGGCTGCCGCCGACCGAGACGCGCAAGCGGGTGCTGCTGGCGGCGCTGGCGCTGGTGCTGCTGCTGGTCCTGGTGACGGCGATCCTGTTGCTGCTGCTGTTCGGGCGGCAGGACAGCGAGCCGCAGCCGCGGCAGTTGCCGCCGACGGTGTTCGTGCCGACGCCGCCGCCGACGCCCGAGACGCCGGTCCCGCAGCCCTCGCCCTCGCAGTCCCCGTCGCCGTCGGACAGCGGGCAGAGCACGCCGGGCCGCTCGCCGGGCGAGGACCCGGGCGACGGCCCGCAGCTCTGAGCGTCGGGCGCGAGAGGCGGGGTAATTCGGGTTGAGCCTCACGTAACGTGAGGCTTTAGCGTCCGCGGCATGGAATTCATCGTTCACGACACACTGACGGCCATGGCCGGCCTGCTGGAGCGGCCGCTCGAGCGGCGCGCCGAGGCGCTGCGGGAGATGCTGGCGCCGATGAGGGCGGCGATCCCGATGCCCGGCGACCTCGCCGACATCCACCACCGGGGCGGCGGCTTCCGCGTCGACGCCGACGACCCGCGCTACCTGCCCGCCGTCCGCCGCATGATCGAGCAGGACGTGCTCGGCCAGGTGCGGCGCGAGCTGGCCCGCGCCTCCGAGCGGCTGAGCGGCGCCCGGCAGCCCGACCGGCTGGAGGTCATGTTCGTGCTGGGCAACCCCGACGACGAGCACCTGATGAGCACGGTCGGCGGCTACTACGGCATGGGCGGCGGCTCGGGCTGGCTGTACCTGCTGGCCTGGCCGTCGGAGGAGGTGATCGGGCGGATCGCGCACCTGGCGGTGCACGAGTTCCACCACCACGTGCGCTTCTCCAACGTCGAGTGGAACCCGGTCACCGTGACGGTGGGCGAGCACGTGGTCGCCGAGGGGCTGGCCGAGGCGTTCGTCCGGGAGCTGTCGGGGCCGGCGGCGATGGGGCCGTGGTCGTCGATGGTGACCGGGGAGGCGTACGAGCGGGCCCACGAGCTGATCATGGCCGATTTCGACCTGGCCGGGATGCGGCACACCTCGGCGTACGTGCTGGGGGACGGGGCGATGCGCAACTTCGGGCAGGAGCCGCGCGGCATCCCGGACATGGCGGGATACGCGGTGGGGCTGAACCTGGTGGACCGGGCCCTGGCCGCCACCGGGCTGACCGCCACGGAGGCCACCCTGCTGCCGGCCGCCGAGCTCCTGTCCCGGGCGGGCCTGCGCCCGTGACCCGCGACCCCGGGGCCCGGCGTCCCGAGGCCCGGCGTTCCGAGGCCCGGCGGACGGAGGTCCGAGGCCGGTGCCCCGGCCCCGGGCGTCCGCCGCGTGAGCGTTCGCGCCACGGGGACGCCCGCGCTACCGGGGGGAGACGAAGCCCGACTCGTACGCGGCGATCACCGCCTGGGTGCGGTCACGCGCTCCCAGCTTGGCCAGCACGTTGCCCACGTGCGTCTTGACCGTCTCCTGGCTGACGACCAGCTCGGCGGCGATCTCCTGGTTGGACAGACCCCGGGTCATCAGCCGCAGCACGTCGCCCTCGCGCCCGGTCAGCCGGTCGATGCCGGGCACGGGGGCGGCGTCGCCGCGCGGCCGGCGGCCGGCCAGCGTCCGGATCGCGGCGGGGAACAGCAGCGACTCGCCCGCCGCGACCAGCCGGACGGCCCTGACCAGGTCGTCCGGCCTGGCCCGCTTGAGCAGGAAGCCGCTGGCCCCGGCGCGCAGCGCGTCGTAGACGTGGTCGTCGTTCTCGAACGTGGTCACCACCAGCACCTTGGGCGGGTCGTCCAGGGTGAGCAGCAGCTCGGTGGCGCGGATGCCGTCGAGCGCGGGCATGCGTACGTCCATGAGCACGACGTCGGGCCGCTCCCTGCGCACCACGGGCACGACCGCGGCGCCGTCGGCGGCCTCGCCGACGACGGTCAGGTCCGGCTCGGCGTCGAGGATGATGCGCAGGCCGGTACGGATGAGGTCCTCGTCGTCGGCGATCACGACTCGCAGCGTCATGACCCCGACCGTAGCGGCAGGCGCGCCGCGACCCGCCATCCGGTCCCGGCGGGGCCGGCCTCCAGGTCGCCGCGGAGCAGCCGGGCCCGCTCCCGCATCCCGGCCACGCCCCGGCCGCCGCCGTGACTACGCCCGCGCGCCCCGCCCCTGGCGTCCGCGCGCCCGCCCGGCGGGCCGGCGCTGGTGACCTCCAGGCGCAGGTCGTCCCCCTCGACGGCGGCGGCCAGGCGGATGGGGCCGCGGCCGTGCCTGATGGCGTTGGTGAGGGCCTCCTGCAGGATGCGGTACGCCTCCCGGGAGACCACGGCGGGCACCCCGGACAGGTCGCCCACCTCCTGCCGCACCTGCGCGCCCGAGGCGGCGACCAGCTCCCCGAGATCGGCCAGCGTCGCCTGGGGACGCGTGCCGCCGCCCTCGCCGTCGCGCAGGACGCCCAGGACGTGGTCGAGGTCGTCGAGGGCGGAGCGGGCCGACTGCTCGATGGCGGCCAGCGCGGTCCTGGCCGTGCCGGGGTCGCGGTCGAGCACCCGGCCCGCGGCGGCGGCCTGAAGGGTGACGACGCTGAGCGCGTGGCCGACCGAGTCGTGCAGCTCGCGGGCCAGGCGGTTGCGCTCGGCCAGCGTACGGGCGTGCTCCTCGGCGGCGGCCAGCCGCTCGGCGGGGGTGGGGCCGAGCAGGACGGGGGCCAGCCGGGCCAGCAGCGCGCCCGCCCCGGCCGCCAGGACGACCAGCGCCGCCAGCAGCACCAGCCCGCATGCCGCCCACGCCACGGCGTTCCAGCCGGGCGTGACGACGAAGCCGAGCACCGGCGTGGTCTGCCCGGTCACCGGCAGCGCCAGCGTGAACAGCGTGAACGGCACGATCGCCAGCGTGCAGCCGCTGACGACGCCGCCGACGGCCAGGTGCAGCGTGAACCACGCGGCGGTGCGCCGCCTCTCCTGCCAGGACCGGCCCGCCTGCCGCGGCGGGGTCTCCACCCGCGCGCCGAGCAGCCCCTGCGCCGCGCTCACCGCCAGCCCGCGCACGGGCAGGAACAGCCCGGTCACGGCCACCACGGGCAGCACCGCCGCGAACACGCCGACCTGGGCGGGCAGCAGCAGGTTGGCCGACTCGCCGTGCAGCAGGCCCGACACGAGCACCCCGACCATCATGTACGGCATCAGCAGCGCCCCGCCCAGGACGAGGCACGCCCACCGGCGGGGGAGGTTCCTTCTCACATCCGCGATTGTATGTCGATGAAAATTCGCTATCGGAGTAATGCGCTTTACGAGAAATGTGCCCCCAGCGAAAAGATTCCCTGATCGCCGCCCCCCGGGACTAGCGTTTTTCGCGGCAATACCCGCGTAGAAAGGCGCCGCCATGACGGAGACACAGCGCGCGGCCTGGCCCGACCAGCTCGGCCGGCGGCTGCTCAAGGAGCGCATCGTGGTCCTCGGCCAGGAGGTCGACGACGAGATTTGCAACCGGCTCTGCGGTGAGCTGCTTTTGCTCGCGGCCGAAGACCCCAAGCGCGACATAACGCTTTACATCAATTCCCCGGGCGGCTCCGTGCAGGCCGGGATGGCGCTCTACGACATGATGCAGTTCATTCCGTGCGACGTGCAGACGGTGGCGATGGGGCTCGCCGCCTCGATGGGCCAGGTGCTGCTGACGGCCGGGACGAAGGGCAAGCGTTACGCGCTGCCCAACGCGCGCGTCGTGATGCACCAGCCGCTGGGCGGCATCGGCGGCTCGGCCACCGACATCCAGATCCAGGCCGAGAACATGATCTACACCAAGCGGCGGCTGGCCGAGATCATCGCCCACCACACGGGGCAGCCGCTGGAGCGCATCCAGGCCGACTCCGACCGTGACCGCTGGTTCACGGCCCAGGAGGCGCTCGACTACGGCATCGTCGACCACATCGCAGAGGGGATGAACTGACATGAGCGGCCGTTACGTGCTGCCCTCGTTCACCGAGCGCACCTCCTACGGGATCAAGGAGATGAACCCGTACAACAAGCTGTTCGAGGACCGCGTGGTCTTCCTGGCGGCGCCGATCGACGACACGCTGGCCAACGACGTGATGGCGCAGCTGCTGACGCTGGAGTCGATCGACCCCGACCAGGACATCCACCTCTACATCAACTCGCCCGGCGGCTCGTTCACCGCGATGGCGGCCATCTACGACACGATGCGGTTCGTGCGGCCGGAGATCCACACGGTCTGCATCGGGGAGGCGGCCTCGGCGGCGGCGGTGCTGCTCGCGGCCGGCGCCGAGGGCAAGCGCGCCGCGCTGCCGCACGCGCGGGTGCTGCTGCACCAGCCGCACGCCGAGGGCGGCCGCGGCCAGGGCAGCGACCTGGAGATCCACGCCAGGGAGATCCTGCGGATGCGCGACCAGCAGGAGGAGATCCTGGCCCGGCACACCGGCCGGGGGGTGCTGGAGATCAGGAAGGACATCGAGCGCGACCGCATCTTCACGGCCGAGCAGGCGCGCACCTACCACCTGATCGACGACATCTACGCCTCCCGCAAACGCACCCTGACCCCGGCCCGCTGACCCCGGGATGAAAGGACGTCGCATCATGGCGGAACAGCAGCCCTGGCAGTGGGACGAGCAGACGTGGCGAGGTCACGTGGCGCGGGTGCGCGCGGGCCGGAGCCTTCGCCCCTTGACCTGGCCGGGTGGCGCGCGGGTCGCGGTCGCCCTGTCCTTCGACTCCTGCACGCGCAGGTCATCGGCCACCGCTCCCGCATGGCCGCGCTGAGCGAGCCGGTCGAGCACATCGACGCGCACGAAGGCGTCTGGTACGCCACCCACGCCCAGGTCGCCGAGTACGTCCTGCAGAACGCGTGACCACCGCCCCCACCACCCTCCCCGGACATCCCTGACCGTCCCCGTCTTCCCCGGACCTCCTGACCGTCCCCGGCTGCCGGGACGCCCCTGGCCGTCGCCGCCATCCCCGGCACCGTGACGGTTGATGGGGTTGGGGGGTCGGGAGGGGACTAAATCCCGACCTGTACACTCTGGGCGGTTATCGGGGGAATCGGGGGAGTGGCGCTGTGCCGCTGGAACACATCCTGGTGTTGCTCGTCGCGGCGGTCGGCGCCGGGTGGGTGGACGCCGTCGTGGGCGGCGGCGGGCTGCTGCAACTGCCGGCCATCCTCATGACCGGCATCCCGACGGTCGAGGCGATGGCGACCAACAAGCTGTCGTCGGTGTTCGGCACCACCTCGGCCGCCGTCGCCTACGCGCGCTCCACCAAGCTGGACAAGCAGGTGGCGCTGCCCGGCGCCGGGCTGGCCGTGATGAGCGCCGGGCTGGGCGCGTGGGCCGCCGCGTCGATCTCGGCCGAGGTGTTGCGGCCGGCCGTGATGGTGGTGCTGCTGGCCGTGGCCGCGTTCGTGACGCTGCGGCCGAACATGGGCGCCATGCCCGTGCCGCACCTGCGCACCCGGCGGCGGGTGGTCGCGGCCGTGGCGACGGCGGGCGTCGTGATCGCGTTCTACGACGGCATCATGGGGCCGGGCACGGGAACCTTCCTCATCATCGCCTTCACCACCATCCTCGGGCTGGACTTCGTCTCCGCCTCGGCCTCGGCGAAGCTCATCAACATCGGGACGAACGTCGGCGCGCTGGTGGTGTTCGGTCTCCAGGGGCACGTGAACTGGGCCCTGGGCCTGGGCATGGCGGTGTGCAACGTGGCCGGCGCCCAGTTCGGGGCGCGGATGGCGCTCAAGCGCGGCGCGGCCTTCGTCCGCATCGTGCTGCTGGTCGTGGTGGCGGCGATGGTGATCAGGCTGGGCTGGCAGCAGTTCGGCTGACCACGACGCCCCCACCCCCGGCGGCCGGAGGCTCAGCCGGGGAGGGGTTCCGGGGAACGTACGCGGAGTGCCGTCGCCGTCAGGGCGACGAAGGCGGCCAGCAGCGCCGGGATGGCCAGCGCGCCGGGCAGCTCGGCGATCGCCCCGATGAACACCGGCCCCGACAGCACGCCCGACCTGGTCACGCTGTCGGCGGCGCTGCTGCTCTTCGGCGCCGTGCACGGGGTGCTCGACGTGGCCATGAACGCCGGCGCCGTGCAGGTGGAACGGGCGTACGGGCGGCCGATCATGTCGTCGTTCCACGCGGTCTACAGCCTGGGCGGGTTCGCCGGGGCCGCGGCCGGCGAGCTGTTCGCGCATCGCGAGCTGACGGCGGCGGCCACGTTCTGGACGGTGGGCGCGCTGATCGTGGTGCTGGCGGCGTGGGCGGCCCGCTGGACCCTGCACCCCACCCCCGCCCCCGCTCCCACTCCCGCCCTTGCGTACGCGGGCGGCACCAGCGCCACCCCCTGCGCCAGGGCCGCCGGGACCACGGCCCGGCCGCTGCCGTACCGGTCGACCAGCCTGCCCACCGCCGCCATGCCGATGACCGCCCCCGCCGCCACCGCGAGCAGCGCGAGGCTGAGCAGGCCGTCACCGAGTCCCAGGCGCTCCTTGATGGCGGGGATGCGCGCCGTCCAGGTGCCGATCGCCGCGCCGGACAGGAAGAACAGCAGGCGGACGGCCACCCGTGCGCGTCTCACCCAGCCACCCTGACCGCCACCTCGGCGGCCGCCAGGGCGTCGCGCTCCTCCGGCGGGATGCCGGGGTCGGTCACCACCACGTCCAGGCGGGTGATCGGGCAGACCGCGCCGAAGGCCGTATGGGAGAACTTGCCCGAGTCGCACACCACGACCACCCGCCGCGCCGCGGCGATGGCCGCCTGCTTGACCGCCACCTCGGGCAGGTCGTGCGCGGTCAGCCCGTGCTCGGCGGACAGGCCGCAGCAGCCGATCACGGCCGTGTCGAAGCGCAGCGCCCTGATCGAGTTCTCGGCGAGGGGGCCCATGACGTTCAGCTCGCCCTTGCGCACCTCGCCGCCGGGCAGCACCAGCCGGACGCGCGGCGCGCCCGCCAGCAGCGTCATCGCCTGCAGCGCCAGCGGCAGCACGGTCACCCGCCGGTCGAGCAGCGCGCGGGCCACCTCCAGCGCGGTCGTGCCGCCGTCGAGCACCACCGCCTCCCCGTCGGCGATGAGGGCGGCGGCCTCCGCGCCGATGCGCCGCTTGGCCTCCACCGCCTCCCGTTCGCGCACCCCGAACGGCGGCTCCTCGCCGCGCAGCAGCAGCGACAGCGCGCCGCCCCTGACCCGGCGCACCACGCCCTGCTGGGCCAGCTCGTCGAGGTCGCGCCTGATCGTCATCTCCGAGACGCCGTGCTCGGCGGCCAGCTCGGCGACCGACACGCTGTCCTGTTTGCGCAAGGTGTCGATGATGGCCCGCAAACGCTCCATGTGTTCATACAAACACGACATATGTCCGCAATACAATGAAGAACATGCGTGCCAGCCGCCTGCTCTCGCTGCTCCTGCTCCTGCAGACGCGCGGCCGCATGACAGCGCCCGAGCTGGCGGCCGAGCTGGAGGTGTCGGTACGCACCGTCTACCGCGACGTCGAGGCCCTGTCGGCGGCCGGGGTGCCGGTCTACGCCGACCGCGGGCCGGCGGGCGGATACCAGCTCCTCGACGGCTACCGCACCCGGCTCAACGGGCTGACGGCCGAGGAGGCGTCCGGGCTCTTCCTGGCCGGGCTGCCGGGGCCCGCCGCCGAGCTGGGGCTGGCCGAGGTGGCGGCCGCCGCGGAGCTGAAGCTGCTGGCCGCGCTGCCACCCGAGCCGCGCTCGCACGCCTCCCGCATGCGCGAGCGCTTCCTGCTCGACGTGCCGGGCTGGTACCGCTCGGGCGACGACGTGCCGCACCTGAGCGAGGTGGCCGAGGCGGTGTGGGACCGGCGGCCGCTGCACATGACCTACCGGCGATGGGGGCAGCAGGAGGTGGACCGGGTCATCCATCCCTATGGGCTGGTGCTCAAGGGCGGCTCCTGGTACCTGGTGGCGGCGCCGCCGGGCGGATCGCCGCGCACGTACCGGGTGGCGCGGATCCTGACGCTGGAGACCCTGCCCGGGAGCTTCTCCCCGCCCGACGGGTTCGACCTGGGCGCCTTCTGGCGGCAGTACGCCCGGGAGTTCCGCGAGCGGATGTACACCGCCGAGGTCGTCATCAGGCTCGCGCCCGGGCGGGGCGACCTGCTGGCGTACACGATGGGCTCCGACGTCGTCGGCGCCGCGCTGGCCGCCGCGGGCGAGCCCGATCCGGAGGGCTGGCTCACGCTCACGCTGCCGGTGGAGTCGCTCACGCACGCGCGCTGGCTGCTGCTGCGCATGGGCGCCGACGTCGAGGTGCTCGAACCGGCCGAGCTGCGCACGATGATGGCCGAGGCGGTCGCCGAGCTGGCCAAGCTGTACGGCTGACATCCCCTCTCTCGCCCACGGGGTGAAAACCAGGAGAGATATGCGGGGTGATCTGGGAGTATGCCCGGCATGTACCTCATCGGATTCATCGGCGCGTGCATCGCGGTGGCCATGGTGCCAGGCGTCAGCACCGCCATCATCTTGCGCCAGACCCTGCGCGCCGGCCGGGGCTCGGGGATGGCCGCCACCCTGGGCAACGAGACCGGCATCCTGGTGTGGGGCCTGGCCGCCGCGTTCGGCCTGTCGGCCCTGCTGGTCGCCTCCCAGGTCGCCTACGACGTCATGCGCGTGACCGGCGCCGTGCTGCTGCTCGCGATGGGCGCCCAGGCGTTGTGGCAGGCCCGCAAGGGCGCCCCGGACCTGCCGGAAGGGGAGGTGGTGCCCGGCCGGCGCGCGCCGTACCTGGCCGGGCTGGGCACCTGCCTGGCCAACCCCAAGGCGGCGGTGTTCGCGATGTCGTTCCTGCCGCAGTTCGTCCCCGCGGGCCAGAACGTGCCGCTGACGCTCGTGACGCTGGCCCTGGTGTGGGTGATGGTGGACCTGCTCTGGTACGGGCTGCTCATCTGGGCGGTCGCCAAGGCCAAGGCGTGGCTCGGCCGGCCGGCCGTCAAGCGGCGGCTGGAGCAGATCTCCGGCGTGGTGCTCATCGGGCTGGGCGTGCGCATGGTGGTGGACGCCCGATGACGATCTGGTACGACGAGCGCGGCACCGGCGAGCCCGTGGTGCTGCTGCACTCGACGGCGGCCGACTCCGGCATGTGGGACGCGCAGTGGGAGGCGCTGTCCGGGCGGTTCCGGGTGATCAAGGTGGACTTCCGCGGGTACGGGCGCACCCCGTACCAGGCCGACGCGCCCTACAGCGACGGGGACGACGTGGCCGAGGTGCTGGCCGCGCTGGGCGTCGGCCGGGCCGCGATCGTCGCGTCGTCGGGCGGCACGCCGGCGGCGCTGCACCTGGCCGCCGCCGGGCTGGCGGGCAAGCTGGTGCTGCTCAACCCGGTCTCCACGCTGGAGCCCACGCCGGACGTGCGGGCGTACTGGCAGGAGGAGGGGCGCCTGCTGGAGGCGGGCGACGTGCAGGGGGCCGCCGAGCTGAACGCGCGCACGCTGCTCGGCCCGGAGGCCACGGACGAGGCGTGGCGGCGCCTGGTCGCGATGCAGCGGCACGCCTTCGAGGTGCAGCTCGCCGCCGACCCCGAGCCCGAGCAGATCGAGCGGGAGATCACGCTCAAGGGCATCGACGTGCCGGCGCTGATCGTGGCAGGCGGGCACGACCTGCCGTACTTCCGGGCCAGCGCCCGCCACCTGGCCGACGAGCTGCCCGAGGCGCGGCTGCTGGAGCTGGAATGGGCCGGGCACCTTCCGGCGCTCGAACGTCCCGCGGAGATCGACGCGCTGCTGCTGGATTACCTTTAGTCCATGACGAACGACCTGGCGACCCTCATGAGGCAGGCGCAGGACGACGATCCGCTGCTGGCACTGCGCGCCGCCACCGCGCTGCGCCGTGAGATCGAGCGCCTGGAGGCGGTCCAGGTGCGGCGGGCCCGGGTGGCCGGGCTCGCCTGGGCCCAGATCGCCGACGCGATCGGGGTCAGCAAGCAGGCGGTCCACAAGAAGTACGGCCGCCGCTAGCCCGCCGCCGGCCGGCCCGCCGCCGGCCGGCCCGCCGCCGGCCGGCCCGCCGCCGGGCCGCGCACCGCCCGGTACGGCGGGATGCGGGGCTCAGTCGGGGAGCTGCACCGTCGTGATGCCCAGCGTGCTGGTCATCGGCAGCAGCCCGGCCTCGAAGACCGCGCCCAGGAACGGCGCCGCGAGCTGCCCCAGCCGCGCCGCCCGCTCATCGCCGAGCCGGCGCCAGGGCTCGAAGGCCAGGTCGTCGGTCATCCGCTCCACCTGGTCGCGCAGCGCCCGCCCGCGCTCCGTCGCCTGCCCGTCGGCGTCCACCAGCCCGCGCGCGGCCAGCCGCTCCCTGGCCTCGGCCCACTCCTGGTCGCTCCAGCCGCGCCCGGCGAAGTTCTCCACCGGGGCGGCCCCGATCGCCGCGAACGACACCAGCGCCTCGCACGGGTCCAGCTCCGCCGCCACCAGCGCCGCCACGTGGCCGTCGCCGCGGTGCTCGCGCAGCACCGTGGCGGCCTGCCACAACACCAGGTGCGGCTCGTCCGGCCACGGCAGGTCCAGGTTGGCCGCCGCGAACGGCCTGCCGCCCACCGTCACGCTCTCGGCCGCCGCCCTGGCCAGCTCCGCCGCCTCGGCCACGCCGGGCCCGGCCAGCCGGTCGCCGAGCAGGTCGCGGTAGGTCCGGTCGATCGCCTCCAGGCGGGTGGCCAGCACCTGCTCCGGCGCTGCGACCTCCCACACGCCCGGCACGTGCGCGGCGATCGTGGCCGGGCTGAAGCTGTAGTAGACGGCGGTGGCCAGCCGGGCGCCCGCCCGCCCCAGCGGCGCCGTGCGATAGGCGAAATAGCTGGGCCAGCGGGACTCCACGTCGTATCCCAGGGCGCCGGCCGCCGCGAAGGCCTGCGGCGAGAAATACAGCACGGCGTGGATCGGCTCAAGCTGGTGCCACATGCGGCGGGCGAGCCTGGACGGTGTGCTCATGGCAATCCCCTCACTGTCTAGATAAATTATGCCAGTGACGATAGAGGCATGGCGCATCACTGGTCAATCGCAAATAGACAGTTATGTCGGGAGGTGGGCGGAGCTTGCCGTCCTGCTCGTGAACGAGCTGCACGTCACCCAGGCCCGGGGCCGCCCGGTCACCCCGCCCGCCGACCGCCGCGCCGCCCTGAACCAGGCGATCACCGCCCACGGCTGGACCCCCACCCCCGCCCCCACCCCCGCCCCGGCCGGTGCCGCCGGCGGGCCCGTCCTGAGCGGGGACGACGCCGACCGGCTCGCCGAGGTGGCCGCGGAGCTGCATCCCGCCTTCACCGGCGGCGACGTCACGGCGCTCAACCGGGCGCTCGTACGCCACGCCGCCGTCCCGAACCTGCACGGCGATCCGCCGGTCCTGGCCTTCCACGCCCCCGGCGCGGACCTGCCCGACGCCTGGGCCGCCGACGCCGGCACGGCGCTGGCCATGGTGATCGGGGTCGGGCAGGGGCGGCGGTTGCGCTCGTGCGAGGCGGAGGGATGCGAGCTGGTCTTCTTCGACGTCACCAGGAACGCCTCACGGCGCTTCTGCGGCCTGTCGTGCCAGAACCGCGCCAAGGCCAGCGCCTACCGCGCCCGCCGCCGCACCTGACCGCCCGCCTCCGCCACAGCGCGGTGCCGCACCCGGCGGTCCGTGCCACGACCCGGCCGGGCGGCTCCCCGGCCGGGACTCAGCGGCCCTCGGCCGCGCCCAGGCGGTCGGCGACGGACGCGACCGCGCCCAGGATGCGGTCCACCTGCCCGCCCGTGTGCGCCGCCGTGACGCTCAGCCGGATCAGCGCCGACTCCCCGGGCACGCTCGGCGGCAGCATCACGTTGGCCAGCACCCCCTCCTCCAGCAGCCCCGCCCAGAACCGGCAGCACGCCAGCGCGTTCCCCATGCGCAGCGAGACGGTGGGCGTGCCGCCGGGCGGGATCGCGAACCCGAGCGCGACCAGCCCCGAGCGCAGGCGCTCCGCGGCGGACATGACCGCGCGGCGGCGCTCCGGCTCGGCGCGGATGATGCCGAGGGCGGCCAGTGCCGCGGCCGTGCACGACGGCGGCAGCGACGCCGAGAACAGCGCCGGCCGCGCGCTGTGGCGCAGGTATTCCACGACGTGCCGGGGCCCGGCGACGGCCCCGCCCAGCGTGCCGAAACACTTGGAGAACGTCACCGTCTGCACGTCGACCGCCGGCTGCAGGCCGTGGTGCTCGGCCGCGCCCCGGCCCCCGGGCCCCAGCAGGCCGGCGTCGTGCGCGCTGTCCAGCACCACCCGCGCCCCGTGCCGCGCCGCGAGCTTGACGATGCCCGGCAGGTCGCTGAGGTCGCCCCCGACCGAGAACATGCCCTCGGTCAGCACCATCGCCCCCGCCTCCGGGTCGGCCTCCTCCAGCAGCCGGGCGAGCTGGCCCATGTCGTTGTGCCGGTAGCGCCGCATCGGAGCCTGCCCCAGCCGGGCGGCGTCGATGAGCGAGGCGTGGATGTGCCGGTCGGCGAACAGGACGTCGCGCGGCCCGAACAGCGCGCTGAGCGTGAGGTTGGCCTGGTAGCCGGTGGAGACGACCATCGCCGCCTCGTGACCGAGGAACGCCGCCAGCTCCGCCTCCAGGGTGCGGTGCAGCTCCAGGGTGCCGTTGAGGGCGCGTGACCCCGAGTTGCCCGCGCCCAGCCGGCGCAGCGCCTCCGCGGCGGCCTCGGTCACCCGGGGATCGCCGGACAGGGCCAGGTAGTCGTTGGAGCCCGCCATGAGCACGCGACGGCCCCCCACCACCACCTCGCCCCCGCCCGGCCGCTCCTCCACCGGCAGGTAGAAGGGGTAGCAGCCGGCCCTGGCCGGCGCCTCGAACTCCTCTGGCAGCCGGCACTTGCTGAACGGGTCCGTCACGGCGCGGCACTCACTTTCCGGCTCTGTCCGAAGCATTCCGGCGACTCACTCCGCATCGGGTGATCGTAGCTGACAGTACTTGATCGTAATAGTAGAGTAATCGCCGCTGGTCCGGATCGAGCACACTCGTGCCCCCCAGCCCCGCAGTCCGACAAGCAGCAGACGAGGACGTACGCATGACCGAAGACGAGATCTTCCACCAGCTGCGCGCCATCTGCGCCAGGATCCTCTCGGTGGATCCGGCGCTCATCGCCCCCGACACCGACCTGCGCGAGGAGCTGGAGGCCGACAGCCTCGACATGGCCGAGCTGGCCGCCGCCAGCGAGGACCGCTTCCAGCTCGCCGTCGACCTCGACACCGCCAAGCAGGCCCGCACCCTGGCCGACGTGGCCACCCTGGTCCTGGCCGGGCCCCGGGCCGGCTGATGCGCGGACGGGTCCGCGTCGCCGTCACCGGCCTGGGCGTGCGCACCCCGGCCGGCAATGATCTCGAGACGTTCTGGCGCACCCTGGTCACCGGTCGCTCCACCGCCCGCCCGATCACCTCCTTCGACGCCGCCGACCTGCCGGTCGGCTTCGCCTGCCAGGTCCCCGGCTTCGACACCGCCCCCTACGTGACGGGCAAGCAGGCGCGCCGGATGGACCGCGCGACGCTGCTGGCCGTGTGCGCGGCCGACGACGCGCTGGCCGACGCGGCGGCCGGGGCGGGAGAGCCGCCGGTCCCGCCCGAGCGCCGCGCGGTCGTCACGGGCACCGCGCTGAGCGGCTCGGAGACCAGCGAGGCCACCCTGCTGGGCGGCGAGCAGCCGGGCGCGCTCTACATCCCGCGGACGATGCCCAACGCCGCCGCCGCGTTCGTCAGCATGCGCCACCAGATCCTCGGCCCCAGCATGACCGTCTCCACGGCCTGCGCCTCCGGCGGCCACACCATCGGAGAGGGGCTGCGGCTGCTCCGCGACGGCTCCGCCGACCTGGTGGTGGCCGGCGGCACGGAGGCCTGCGTCACGCGCACGATCCTGCTCGCCTTCCACCGCTGCGGCGCGCTGTCCCAGCGCCGCGCCGACCCCGAGCGCGCCTCGCGCCCGTTCGACGCCGGCCGCGACGGGTTCGTGCTGGCCGAGGGCGCCGCGTTCGTGGTGCTCGAACGCCTCGAGGACGCCGTGCGGCGCGGCGCCCGCGTCTACGCCGAGCTGGCCGGCTACGGCCGCACCTCCGACGCCCACCACCTGACCTCGCCCGACCCCAAGGGCGCGGGCGCCGAGCGGTGCATGCTGCAGGCGCTGGCCGACGCGGGCGTGTCCACCGGTGATGTCGCGCACGTCAACGCCCACGGCAGCGGCACCCCGCTCAACGACGTCACCGAGGCCCAGGTGATCACCCGGCTGTTCGGCCCCGTCCGGGTGCCGGTGACCTCGACCAAGAGCGTGCTCGGCCACGCGATCGGCGCGGCCGGCGCGATCGAGGCCGTGGCCGGGGTGCTGACCCTGCACCACCGCCTGATCCACCCCACCATCAACCTCGACGCGCAGGACCCGGCGTGCGAGATCGACGTGGTGCGCGCCCCGCGCCCGCTCGCGCCCGGGGCCGTCGTCTCCAACTCCTTCGCCTTCGGGGGGCACAATGCGAGCCTCGTCCTCACCTCCTACGACGGCTGAGATCGCCGAGGGGCGGCGCGGGCTGCGCGAGTTCGTCGAGCTGCCCTACCGGCTGCACGGCCGCGACCCCCACTTCGTGCCGCCGCTGCGCGGCGAGTGCCGGTGGCTGCTCGACCGGCGGCGCAACCCGTTCTTCGCCTACGGCGCGGCCGAGCTGTTCACCGTGCGCCGGGGCGGGCGCGTCATGGGCCGGGTCGCCGCCGTGCACAACCCGCGTCACAACGCCGCCCACGGGACGCGCGACGGGTTCTTCGGCCAGTTCGCCTGCGCCGACGACGCCTCGGTCGCGCGCGAGCTGCTCGACGCCGCCGCCCGGTGGCTGCGCGGGCGCGGCCTGGAGACCATGCTCGGGCCGGTCAACTTCACCACCAACGACGAGTGCGGGGTGCAGGTCGACGGGTTCGGGACGCCGCCGAGCGTGCTGATGCCGTACAACCCGGCCTACTATCCGGCGCTGCTGGAGACATACGGGCTGGGCAAGGCCAAGGACCTGTGGGCCTGGCAGATGAGCGGCGCCGGGCCGGGGGAGCGCCTGCTGCGCGTGGCGCGGCGGGCCGAGCGGCACGCGCGGCTCACCGTGCGGCCCCTCGACCCCGCCCGCCTCGACGCCGACCTCGGCCGGGTCAAGCACGTCTTCGACCTGGCCTGGCAGGGCAACTGGGGGTTCACCCCGATGACCGAGGCGGAATACACCGCCGTCACGCGCCGGCTGCGCAAGGTCCTCGATCCCAGGCTCGTCCAGATCGCCGAGGTGGGGGGCGAGGCGGTCGGGGTCGCCTTCGCGCTGCCCGATCTCAACCAGGCCCTGCCCGCCGCGCGCGGCCGCCTGTCCCGCTTCGGCCTGCCGATCGGGCTGGTCCGGCTGGCTCTGGCGGCCCGGCGCATCGACCGGGCGCGCGGCGTGCTGTTCGGGGTGGTGCCCCAGCTGCGCAGGCAGGGCATCGAGGCCGTCCTGTTCTCCCGCGCCCTCGAGGCGTTCGTGGCCGGGGGATATCACGGCGGGGTGGAGCTCGGCTGGACCCTGGAGGACAACCACGACATCAACCGCTACCTGGCCAGGATCGGCTGCAGCCACGACAAGACCTACCGCATCTACGGGATGACGCTGTGACGGCGCGTTATCTGGTCACCGGTGCGACCGGGTTCGTCGGCGCGCGGCTGACCCGCATGATCCTGGCGCGCGGTGACGCCGTCACCGCGCTGGCGCGGCCTTCCCCGCGCGCCCGTGAGCTGCGCGAGCTGGGCGTCGAGGTGGTGCACGGCGACCTGGCCACCGGCCGGGGCATCACGGAGGCGGTGCGCGGCGCCGACCGGGTGATCCACCTGGCCGCCACGCTCCGGGCGCGCACCGCCGCCGGCTTCCTGGCCGTCAACCGCGACGGCGTCGCCCGGCTGGCGGGCGCCCTGGCGGCCCTGCGCCGCCCGCCGCGCCTGGTGCTGTGCTCCTCCCTGGCGGCCGGCCCCGCGATCTCCCTGTACGGCGCCAGCAAACGGGCCGGCGAGCAGGCCGCCCGGCGCCACGCCCACCTCGTGCCCACGGCCGTCCTGCGGCCCGCCATCGTCTACGGCCCCGGCGAGGCCGCGCTGCTGCCGGCGCTCCTGCCGATGGTCCGGCGCGGCCTGGTCGTCAAGCCCGGCTACGGGCACCGCCGCTACGGCATGGTCTACGTGGACGACCTGTGCGCCGCCCTGCTCGCCGCCGCCGAACGCGGCCCCGTCCTGCCTCCCGCCGGCGAGCACGGCGGCATCCTGCCCGTTGCCGGCGAGCGCGGCGGCGTCTCGCCCCCCGTCGCCGGGCGCGGCCCCGTCCTGTCCGCGGCCGGTGGTCGTGATCAGGCCGGTGTCTACCCGATCAGTGACGGCAACGCCTATGCCTGGGGTGACATCTGCCGCGCCCTGGCCAGGGCGGCCGGGTGCCGGGACCCGCTCGTGCTGCCGCTGCCCGTGACGGCCGTGCACGCCGTGGCGGCCCTGGCCGAGCTGGTCGCGCGGGGCGGCGTGCCGGTGCTCAACCGGGACAAGGCCCGCGAGCTGCGCCGCCCGGACTGGACCTGCGCGCCCGACGCCGCCGCGCGCGAGCTGGGCTTCGCGCCCGCCACCACGCTCAGACGAGGGTTCGAGGCCGCGCTGGCAGAGCCGTCCGCGCCAGCCGCGCCGTCCGCGCCGTTCGCGCCCGCCGCGCCGCCCACCGCTCCGTGACGGCGTGCACGGCCAGCGCCACCAGCAGCCCGCCTGCGACGTCGACGAGGTAGTGGTACCAGTCGTACACCACGGCCACCGTCAGCCCCGTGGCCAGCGCCGTCAGCAGGCGGGCGGCTTTCCTGGAGACGTGGCGGCGCAGGCACAAGACGGTGATCCAGGCGCCCGCCACGTGCGGTGAGGGGAAACAGGCGCCCGGCGGGTCGAAGGTGACCATGATGTGGTTCTGCAGCGCCGTGATCAGGTAGCCGTCGGGGCGGTGGCCGGCGAACGGCCCGGACGCCGGGCCCACCACCGGCAGGGAGATGAACCCGAGGTAGCAGATGAGCAGCCCGGTCATCGTGGTGAACAGGTAACGCTCCGCCAGGGGCCCCCGGCCGCGCGCGTACAGGATCACGGGCAGCAGGAAGCAGCCGTAGTAGGAGAAGTAGCAGAGCGTCAGCAGCTCGGTCAGCGGCGGGACGGCGAACGTGTTGGCGGCGGCGTTGGGCGAGACCCCGAACAGGCCCAGCTCCCACGCGCGCAGGTCGTCGTCCAGGAACCGCCCGTGCAGGACGCGGGACAGGCTGCCGGCCGCGCCGTAGGCGAAGGGGAGCACGAGCAGCGGCGCGGCGAACCGGGCGAACGACACGGCCCGGCGGTCCGGGAGCCGCTGCCCGGCGTAGGCCATGGCGAGCAGGAAGAGGGCGGCCGGCGCGTACGCGAGCGGCGGCGTCGCGCCCTCCGGAACGCGCTCGTGGAAAAAGGCTGAGATGAGCGCCATGAGCCCGAAATAGCCCAACAACAGCGCCTCGACCGGTCGAATTTCCACGTCGCCCCCCGAACTCCGTATGTTTCGCCGGCGCCCCAATATAGCGGCCCGCCCGGCGAGAATTCCTGCGAGCGGCGGAGTCCGGAAGATAACGTGGCCGTCCGTGAATGGCGAATTCGAGGACGATGCGGTTCCCCTGACATTCGGCGACCATTATGTGATCCGGGCCGGCGCGGGCGCGGTCTGCGATTCCCGCCTGCACAACGGCGTCGCCGTCCGCCGGCCGGGGCCCGCCCCCGACCCCGGCTCGCTGTGCGGGATGGTCGCGGAGGCGGTGCGCGTACGCGCACCCGCCCTGGCCTACCGGCTGGCCGGGAAGGGGCTGCGGATGCGGTGGGAGCCCGATCCCGGGTTCGACCCCGCCCACCACGTCGAGTTCCACCGGCTGCCGGCCGGGGTGGGCGTCCACCAGGCCGTCATGGACGCCATGCGCATGCGGCCGCTCTCGCGGGAGCGGCCCCTGTGGAGCCTGATGGTGCTGCAGGGCAACGACGGGGCGGAGCACGTGCTCTGCTACCGCTCGCACCACCTGTTCCAGGACGGCATGGGGCTCGTCATGGCCACCCGCGCCCTGCTGGGCACCGGCACGCTCGCGGCGCCCGGGACGGGCGGGGCGTACCTGGGGCCGCCGGGGCCCGCCCGGCGGGCGCTGGGCGACCTGCGGCGGATGGTCTCCGCGCCGCCCCGCTGGTTCACCGCCCGGCCCGGCGGCCCGCCGGATCTCCGGCTGCAGGTGGTCCACCTGGAGCGGGCGCTCTTCCACGACATCGCGCGTACGACGGGCGCCAGCATCGCCCAGATCGGCCTCACCCTCGTCACCGGCGCCCTGCGCGCCTGGAACCCGTCCGCCTGGCCCGCCCCGGACGCCGGCGACCGGGAGGGTGATGCGGACCCGCGGTTGGGCGCGGCCGGGCGCGCCCGCGGCGGGGAACGGGACAAGAGGCGGGGAAGAGGGCGGGGCAAGGGGCGGGGGGAGCTGGTCGTGGCGTTGCCGGTCGGGCTGTACGGGCACCGCCGGCACACCGGGCTGGGCAACCACACCGCCCTGCTGCCCGTCACCCTCCCCTGCGGCGAACCCGCCGCCCTGGACCGGCTGGCGCGGATCGCCGAGCAGACCACGATCGGGCGGATCGGGCAGGCCCGCCAGTCCGGCCGCGAGTTGTACGGCCTGCCGGCGGCGCTCGCCGTGCCGCTGCTGCGGCTGATGTCACCGCTGTTCGGGAAGGGCTCACCCCGCAGGCTCAGCGTGACCACCGTGCCGCTGCCCAAGGAGCTCGGGGCCCAGGGCGAGGTGTTCATCGTGCCGGGGCTGGTGCCGGGGCTCGCCGGAATCGTGGTGATCCTGCCGGTCGGGGAGAGCGTGACCTTCTCCGGGGTGTTCGACCCCCGGGTGTCGCGCCCGGAGGAACTGCTCGGCCTCCTGCGGCGGGAGCTCACCCAGCTGCACGCGCTGGCCACCAGATGAACCGCCCCATGTGGTGGGCGAGGGCCGGCACGAGGAACGAGCGCACGATCACCGTGTCGATGACGACCCCGATCGCCACCAGCAGCCCGAGCTGGACGATCGGGACCAGCGGCAGCACGGTCAGCACGAAGAACGCCGCCGCCAGCACCACCCCCGCCGCCGTGATCACGCCGCCGGTGGCGCGCAGCGCGTGCAGGGTCGCCTCACGGGTGTCGAGGCGCAGCGCCTCCTCGCGGACGCGGGCCATCAGGAAGATGTTGTAGTCGATGCCGAAGGCGATGAGGAAGACGAACGCGTACAGGGCGAAGGAGACGTCCATCACCGGATAGCCCAGGAACTGGGTGAACAGCGCCGAGCAGAGCCCCAGCGTGGCGGCGAACGACAGCACCACCGTGCCCATCAGCAGCAGCGGCGCCACCAGCGAGCGCAGCAGGACGATCAGGATCAGCGCCACGACCGCCAGGATCAGCGGCACGACGAGGAAGGCGTCGTCGAGCGCGGCGTCCTTGGCGTCGAGCAGCTCGGAGGTGAACCCGCCGATCAGCGCCGCGTCGCCGGCCACGGCGCGCACGGTGCCGCGCAGCAGCTCCACCAGGCGCTGGGCCTCCGGCGTGTTCGGCTCGGCGGCCAGGACCACGTCGAACGTGCGCCACGGCGCGGGCGGCCCCGAGCGCACCGACACCACCCCTTCGGCCCCGCGCACGGCCTCGGCCACGGCGGCGCTCCTGTCGGGCCTGGCCAGGACCACCACGGGGGCGCTGGCGGGGTAGTGCCGGCGCAGGGCGTCGTAGCCGGCCACGGAGTCCGTGCGCATCGTGAACAGCGACGACGGCGGGATGCCCGAGGCGTCGAGCGTGGTCAGCCCCATGCACAGGACGGTCAGGAGCAGCGCCGAGCCGGCCCAGGCCAGGCGGGGCCGCTGGCCGACGAAGCCCGCCACGCCGCGCCACACCCCGTCGCGCGCCTCCTGCCCCGGGCGCGGCAGGCTCGGCCAGAACGCGCGCCGCCCGCCCAGCAGCATCAGCGCGGGCAGCAGCGTCACCATGACCACCATCGTGACCAGGATGCCGATGGCCGCCGCCGCGCCGATCGAGCGCAGCGCGTTGGTGTCGGCCACGACGAGGCAGCCGACGCCGCCCGCCACCGTGAGCGACGAGGCGACGACCGTGCGGACCCCGCCCGACAGCGCGCCCTTCAGCGCCGCCGTCTCGTCGGCCGTCACGCGCAGCCGCTCGCGGTAGCGGGCCACGAGCAGGAGCGCGTAGTCGGTGGCCACCCCGAACACCAGCACGGTGAACACCTCGGGCGTGGCCGCGCGCAGCGTCATCAGCCCGGACCGGGCCAGCGCGTAGACCGCCGCGGCCGAGCACAGGTAGGCCACCACCACGGCGAGCATGGGGATCACCCACAGCACGGGGCTGCGGTAGACGGCGAGCAGGACCAGCAGCACCACGCCCACGCTCAGCGCCAGCAGGGTGCCGTCGACCCGGCGGAAGGAGTCGACGTAGTCGGCCGCGGCCCCGCCGGCGCCGCTCACGTGGCTCACCAGGCCGGGCGGCCTGTCCTCGGTGGCGATCTGGCGCAGCCGCTCGACCAGCGGGCTGACCATCACGCCCGGCCTGCCGGACACCAGCACGGTGACCTGCAGCGCCTCCCCGTCGGCGCTGGGCACCGGGTCGGAGGCGGTGCCGAGCACGTCGGGCACGGTGGCGAACTGCCGCAGATCGCGCCGCGCCGCCCGCAGGTCCTTCCGCAGCAGCCCCCCGGGCCGTTCGTAGATCACCAGGGCCGGCACCACCCGGCCGTCCTGCTTGGCCAGCAGGTCGAGGACGCGGGCGGACTCGACGCCTCTGGCCAGCATGGAGGTGCCGCTGGTGATGCGGACGTCGTCGAGCGGGCCGCTGGTGAGCACGGCCGCCACGGCCAGGGCCACCCACCCGATCACCACTCCGACCGCGATTCTCCGCGCTGTGGCCATTCGCAACAAAACCGACAATTCCCGCCCACCCCCCGTCGCCTGGTGAGAATGTGTCCGTCAGCACGTAGACCATAAATTCCCGGTCCCGCTTAAACAAACTTTTGCAGGAGTCTCATATTCGCGTCATGGGAGCATCAAAGGGGACATGACGCGATTATCTCTTCTCGCGGAAATGGTTGTGGCGCATGCGGCGGCGAGAATTGAAGGGTGGTCGCCACATGGGGGGAAGTCGCCGTGCCGTTGGATCGGGGGCGAGGGGTCAGGGCCTGACGCGGAGGTCGGCGAAGAGGGCCCGATGGTCGGAGCCGGGCACGTCGAACACCCGCACCCCGACCGCCGTGCCGCGGGCGTCCGTCAGCACGTGGTCGATGGCCACCAGCGGCGGCAGCGCGCGGCCGTACGGCCACGTCGGGGTCAGGCCCTGCCCGGTGGAGGCCGCCGCGTCGGTGTACCCCGTGTCGAGCAGGCGGCGGAAGACCGCGTGGTCGAGGGTGGCGTTGAAGTCACCCGCCAGAACCCGCGGCGGGCCCGCGCCGGAAGCGGGCGGCAGGGCGGCGATCCCCGCCTCCCACCGCGGCACCGTCCGGGGCACGGGCGCGACCGGGTGCACGACCACCACCTCGACGGCCGGGCCGCCGGGCAGCACCACCTCGGCCACCGGCATGTGGTGCCCGACCGGCCGGAACAGCCCGGTGCGTTCGCGCAGCGGATGGCGGGCGTACACGCCGCTGCCCTCGGGGCCGCGGAAGTCGGCCCTGCCGATGTGGTGCGGCAGCAGCTCTGCCAGCCCGGCCGCCGCCAGCCGAACACGCCCGCCTCCAGCCCGGCCTCCACCTCCGCCCGGCCTCCGCGCCCGCCCGGCCCCGTCCTTGCCGCCGTCGCGCCTGCCCGGCCCGTCCCGGCTGGCGGGGTGCCGGTCTAGGCTTTGGGGGTGCGGCGTAAGGTGATGATCTGGTCGTTGCCGGTCCTGATGCTCGCGGGCTGCGGCGGCGGGCCGGGCCAGGAGGGGCCGTCGCGCGGTCCCGAGCCGTCCGCGTCCGGGTCGCAGCCCGCCTCCACAGCCGCCTCCACCCCGGGGCGCACCCCGTCCTCCGGACCTCGGGGCGGCGGCCGGGGAATCGACGACGTCAACGCGGACGGGTACGCGGACCTGGTCATCGAGGTCGGCGTCTCCGAGCGCCGGCAGCTCGCCGTGCTGTACGGCTCGTCCCGCGGGCTCGATCCCGGCAGGCGGACGGTGGTGCCGCCCGGCACGTTCTCCTCCTGGCTGGTCGGCGGCGGCATCAGGGGCGACTTCGACGGTGACGGCTTCGGCGACGTCGTCGCCCACGGCGCGCGGGCGGGGGACGACGCGCCACAGGGCCCGCACCTCCTCTGGGGCGGCCCGGCCGGCATCGCCGCGCGCACGCCTCCGACTCCCGTACGTCCGGCCGCCGGGAGCGAACCGGCGCACTCCAGAGCGGTCGCGGGCGACTTCGACACCGACGGCCACGCCGACCTGGCGCTGTCCGGCCCGCCGCAGGCGGACGCGAGCGCCGCGGATCTCACGGTCCTGTACGGCCCCTTCACCCGCCAGGGCGTCCCCGCCCGCCGCACCGTCCAGCCGTCGCCGACCGGGTCGGAGTTCTGGCGGATGACCTCCGACGACCTCGGCGGGCGGCGCGGGGGCGGCCTGCTCGTGCACGAGGGCGACGACGGCGAGCAGACCTCCCCCTGGCTGCTCGCGGCCGGCCCCGGCGGCCTGGCGAAGACGGGCAGGAAGCTGAACGCGGGCATGTCGGCGGCGTTCGGCGACTTCGACGGCGACGGGGCCAGGGACGTCGCGGTCGGCGACGACGGCAGCCGCAACAACGAGCCCGGCTACGAGACCGAACCGCCCTCGGTCGACAAGACGGTCACCGTCTACCACCGCAACGGCCGGCAGGCGGCGTTCAGGGGCACCGCGGGCGCGGCCGTCGCCGGGGACTTCGACGGGGACGGCCGCGACGACCTCGCCTTCGGCGGGGCGGGCCGGCAGGGGCCGCCGCGGGCGTACAGCGCGCCGAAGGTCTTCCGGGGCGGCCCCGGCGGTCTCGGCGCCGGGCGGCACGTCGAAGGGCCGGGCAAGGTGGCGCCGCTGGCGGCGGGGGACTACGACGGCGACGGGGACGACGAACTCGTCCTCGCCGCCGGCGACGACGACGCCCCCGCGATCGTGCTCACCGACGGCACGAAGCTCCTCACCAGCTTCCCGACCTCCACCCTGGCGTCATAGCCCCGCCACTCGATGGCGGGGCCGGGACGGAAACGGGCGCCGGCGGCCGGGCAGAGGCGGGCGGTCGCGGGAGACGGCGGTCCCGGAAAGCGGACCGGGGCGTGCCGGTCAGTGGTGGTCGCGTTTCCAGAGCTCGGCCAGGTCGTCGGTGCCGGCGCTCTGGACGGCGATGCTCCTCACCTGGCGGTCGTGCCGGCGTACGAGACGGGCCTGGTCACCCCCCAGCGGCGACCGGCTCGTCATCCCCGGCGGCGACGGCGCGACCTGATCGCCGGCACCGGCGGCGATAGGATGCGTGCATGAGCACCACCGAGCGGCCCGGCGACCCAGGCGGCTCGGGCCGGCCCGGCCGATCTGGTGGTTCCGGCCGATCCGGTGGGTCCGTTGGGTCCGGTGGGCCTGGCGGCGCCGGTCGCTCTGGCGGCTCAGGCAGGCCGGACGGTCCCGGTGGCTCCGGTGGGCCTGGCGGCGCCGGTGGGGCGCTTGGTGAAAATCTCGGGTGGACACTCGGGGTGCTGCTGCGGGCCTACCAGGGGTCCGTCGTCACCGTGATCGGTGATCTGCCGCACGGCCCGCGCGGTTATCAGACCCTCGCCGCGGTGGCGGGCGGCGCCCATCCCACGCAGCTCGCGCTGGCCGCGCACCTGGGCATCGACCGGACCGTCATGACCTACCTCATCGACGACCTGGTCAAGGCCGGGCTGGTCGAGCGCCGCCTCAACCCGGCCGACCGCCGCCAGCGCCGGATCGTGGCCACCGCCAAGGGGCTGCGCACGTTCCGCGACCTCGAACGGCGCGTCCGCGAGGCGGAGGACGGCCTGCTCGGGGCGCTCGACGCGGGCGAGCGCGAGACGTTCCGGACCCTGTTGTGGCGGGTGGCCTGCGACGTGCGCGACATCGAACCCGCCAAGGACCCGTGCGAGGTGGCCGAGGAACTGCTCGCGGACGGGGCCTGAGGCTCAGCCCTTCCCGCGTTCCGAGAGGGACCGCCTTCCCGCCCTTCACCGGAGGACGGCTTCCCGTGGCCCGGAGAGGACGGCCTCTCGCGCTCCCGGAGCCGTCGTCCTCCGTTCCGGAGCCATCTCCCGGCCTCCTCAGGGGAGACCCAAGCGTTTGCATGCGCGGGGAATGCCCGGACGCAAAGCGCTGTTGTGCAACTCGTCTGGCATGGAGATAGTCTGCCGGACAACGTATCGCCTTGCCGGCGGAAGAGGAGCGCACGATGCCTGACTACGGGCACGACCTGATCTTCGGATCCTTCATCATCCCCGCCAACGCCGCGCCCCACGAGGTCGTCGCGCTGGCGCAGGAGTCCGAGGCCGCAGGGCTGGACCTGGCGACCTTCCAGGACCACCCCTACCAGTCGGCCTTCCTGGACACGTGGACGCTGCTGTCCTACGTCGCCGCCAGGACCGAGCGCATCCGCCTGTCCGGCAACGTCATCAACCTCCCGCTGCGCCCGCCGGCCGTGCTCGCCAGGGCGGCGGCCAGCCTCGACCTGCTCAGCGGCGGCCGGTTCGAGCTGGGGCTCGGCGCGGGCGGCTTCTGGGACGCGATCGAGGCGATGGGCGGCAGGCGGCTGACCCCCGGGCAGGCCGTGGACGCGCTCGGCGAGGCCATCGACATCATCCGCGGCATCTGGGACGCCGGCGAGCGGTCGCGGTTCCGGGTGGACGGGACGTACTACCGGGTCGAGGGGGCCAAGCGCGGCCCCGCCCCGGCGCACGACATCGGCATCTGGCTGGGGGCGTACAAGCCGAAGATGCTCCGCCTGACCGGGGCCAAGGCCGACGGGTGGCTGCCCTCGCTGCCGTACATCCAGAGCCTCGACGAGATCGCCGAGGCCAACGCCACCATCGACGCGGCGGCCGTCGAGGCCGGGCGCGAGCCCGCCGCGATCCGCCGGCTGTTCAACGTCACCGGCCGGTTCGGCCAGGGCGGCGACCGGTTCCTGGACGGGCCGCCCGAGCAGTGGGCCGAGCAGCTCGCGGCGCTGACCCTGGAGTACGGCTTCTCCGGCTACATCCTCATGGCCGACGACGCGGCCACCATCCGCACGTTCGGCGAGCAGGTCGCGCCCGGGGTGCGGGAGCTGGTGGCGCGGGAGCGCGCGGCGCGCGTCTCCGGGGCGGGGCGATGAGCGTGGAGCACGGCCATCCGCTGCGGTTCGGCGTGCTGCTCACGCCGCGTGACGGCGAGCGGGCCGGGGCGCTGGCCGAGCGGGCCCGGATGAGCGAGGAGCTCGGGTACGACCTCGTCTCCTTCCGGGACGTGCCCGGCGGTCTCGACCCGTGGACGCTCCTGAGCTGGGCCGCCGCCCGCACCGCCCGCGTCCGCCTCACCACCCACGCCCGCGCCCACGGGGCCGGGGCGGACCACCCGGCCGTCACGGCGCGGGCCGCGGCGAGCCTCGACCTGCTCACCGATGGCCGCGTCGAGCTGGTCCTCGACGGGGCGGACGGCACGCTGAGCGAGACCGTCGACGTCATCCGCGGCGTCTGGGCCGCGGCCGAACGCTCGCCCCTGCGCTTCGACGGCGAGCACCACCGCCTGACCGGCGCGGAACGCGGCCCGGCCCCGGCGCACAACCTCCCGCTCTGGATCACCGCCACCACGGGCGGGGCGCAGGCCCTGCGCGTGGCCGGACGCAAGGCCGACGGCGTGCTCCTCGTCCCGGCGACCGGGGACGCGCCGCTCGCCCCGGACCCCGGCGGCGTGCTCCTCGCCCCGGACCCCGGCGGGGTGCCGGCCGGCCCGGGCACCGGGGACGGGCTCGCGCGGGCCGCCGCGCTCATCGACGAGGCGGCCACGGCGGCGGGACGCGACCCGCGCGAGATCCGCCGCGCCGCGCGCATCACCGGCCGTTTCACGCCCGAGTCCGAAGGCTTCCTGACCGGCCCGCCCCGGCGGTGGGCCGACGACCTGCTCCCGCTGATCCGCGACCACGGCCTCAGCACGTTCATCCTGGCCACGGACGACCCCGGGACGTTGCGGCGCTTCGCCGTCGAGGTGGTCCCGGCGCTGCGGGCGGCCAGGGGAGAGGTGGCGGAGCGGACCCCGGCCAGCCTGTTCGTCCGCCGCCACCGCCGGGAGGGCATCGACTACGACGCCGTCCCCGCCGCGCTCGCCGGCACCGCGATCGAACCCGGGGACGCGGGGTTCGCCCGCGTGCGCTCCACGTACATGCGCGGCGGATCCCCCGGGCTGGTGCTGCGCCCCGGCACGCCGGAGGAGGTGGGGCAGGCCGTGCGCTTCGCGCGTACGCAGCCGGTGAAGCTGTCGGTCCGCAGCGGCGGGCACGGCATCAGCGGCCGTTCGACCAACCACGGCGGCATCGTCATCGACCTGTCACGCCTGCACGCCATCGAGATCCTCGACAAGGCGGCCCGCCGCGTGCGGGTGGAGCCGGGCGCGCGCTGGAGCGACGTCGCCGCCGCGCTGGCCCCGCACGGCTGGGCGCTCAGCTCCGGCGACTACGGCGGCGTGGGCGTCGGCGGCCTGGCCACGGCGGGCGGCATCGGCTGGCTCGTCCGCCAGCACGGCCTGACCATCGACCGCCTCCGCGCCGTGGACCTGGTGCTGGCCGACGGCACCCGCGTGCGCGCCGACGAGACCGAGCACGCCGAGCTGTTCTGGGGCGTGCGCGGGGCGGGGGCCAACTTCGGCATCGTCACGTCGTTCGAGTTCGAGGTGGACGAGGTGGGGGACGTGGGGTTCGCCCAGCTCGTCCTGGACGTCACCGACACGGCCGGCTTCCTCGAACGCTGGGGCGCCGCCATGGAGGCCGCGCCCCGCGACCTGACCAGCTCCGTCATCATCGGCCGGCCCAGCCCCGGCCGGCCGCTCATCGGCCAGATCATGGCCGTCGTCAACTCCGGCGACGCCCGGACGATCATCGACCGGCTGCAGCCGATCGCCGCGACGGCCCCGCTCCTGGACCACTCCATCCAGGTCCAGCCGTACGCGTCGGTCATGCACGTCCCGCACCGCCCGCACGACGGGCAGGGTGAGCCCGTCACCAGGGCGGCGCTGGCCGACCACCTCACGCCGGAGCTGGCCGCGGCGGCCGGGCGGCTGATCGGCACCGGGCTGACGTACTTCTTCCAGGTCAGGGCCGTGGGCGGCGTCGCCTCCGACGTCCCGCCCGACGCCACCGCGTACGCGGGCCGGTCGGCGAACTTCAGCCTCGTCGCCTTCGGCTCCAGCCGGCGGGGGCTGGACGCGGCCTGGGACGAGCTGCTGCCGCACTTCAACGGCACGTACATCAACTTCGAGACCGACCTGCGCCCCGAACGGGTGCACGACGCCTACCCCGGTCCCACGCTGCGGCGGCTGCGGGCGCTGAAGCGCCGCTACGACCCGGACAACGTCTTCCGCGACAACTTCAACATCACCCCGTCGGACCCCTGACCCGATCCCCGGCCGCGCCGCGCCGCACCGGGCCCCGGAGCGACCCGGGCGCGGCCGGCCGGGAGAGGGTGGCGCGAGGGCTCACGCCAGGTCCCAGAGCAGCCGGTAGTAGGCGATGCGCTCCTCGTCGGGCTCGATCCCGTACCCCTCGTACACGTGGCCGTCGTAGCCGGGCCCGTAGTCGTCCACCGTGCTCCACGCCGCGACGGCGAGGTCGGCCCAGCGGTCGGCGACGCCGAGCGAGCCGAGATCGACGTGCGCGGCGAACGTGCCGTCGTCGTGCAGCAGCGTGTTCGGCACGGACGCGTCGCCGTGGCAGACCACCGCCCGGTCGATCGGCGGCGGCGCGCCGATGCGCGCCCGGGCCTCGGCGAGACCCAGGCGCCGGTGCTCGGGCGCCCAGTCGGCCGGCCCCTCGCCGGCGGCGATGCGCTCGTCGGCGCGCCGCAGCCGCCGCGCCACGCTCCACTCGAACGGGCACTCCGCCACGGGCAGGGCCTCGTGCAGCAGGCGCAGCCCCCGGCCGATCGCCCGCGCCGCGACGGCCGGCTCGGCGGCCCAGCGCGGGTCCACCGCGGACACGCCCGGCACCGCCCGGGTCACCAGCCACGCCCCGCCGGCGTCCTCGCCGTGCTCCAGCACGGGCGGCACGCTCGCCCACCGCGCGGCCCAGGCCAGCCGCTCGGCCTCGGCGATCAGATCGATCTCGGGCGTGCCCGCCGCGACCCACTTGGCGTAACGGGCCGCGCCGAGCCGGAACGTCAGCCCGCCCAGCTCGTTGCGCCACACAGGCGTGATCTGCTCGCCCCGCGCCAGCGCGGCGACGACCTCCGGGACGGCGACGGGACCGGCGGGGACCTCGGAATCGACGGAACTGCTCACAAAGACATGATCCTTCCGGGCGGAGGGCCGGTGCCGCAAACGGGTTTCGCGCCGCTTGACCTTGACGCGACGTCAGCGTCTTGACTGGGCGGCAGGTGGGCGACCGCCACCGGAAACGACCCCGAGAGGTGCCGAAACCGATGACTCTGCCGTTCGACCGGCCCGACCCGCTCACGCCCCCGCCCCAGTACGCCCGGCTGCGCGCCGAAGCGCCCGTCGCCCGGGTGCGCCTGCCCGACGGCCGCCCAGCCTGGCTCGTCACCTCCTACGACGCCGTCGCGACCGTCCTGTCCGACCGCCGTTTCGGCCTGGTCCCGCCCGGCGCGTCGTACCCGGGGAACGAGACCCTGTTCCAGGACGGCGAGGCGCACGCCCGGTTGCGGCGGCTGGTGTCGAAGGCGTTCGGGCCGCGCGCGGTGGAGGGGATGCGCGGGCGCGTCGAGCGGCTCGCCGACGAGCACGCCGCCGCGCTCGCCCGCTCGGGTCCGCCCGCCGACGTGGTGGCCGGGCTGGCCGCGCCGCTGTCGGTCACGGTGATCGGCGAGCTGCTCGGCGTGGACGCCTGCGACCGCGAGCGCTTCGGCGCCCTGGCGGGCTCCGGCGGCGGCGCGGACTTCGTGTTCGGAGACGAGGCCGAACTGGCCGCGGCGGCCCGGGCGTGGGAGGACCTCACCGCGTACGCCGCCACGCTGGTCGCGGCCAGGCGGGCGGCTCCCCGCGACGACCTGCTCAGCTCCCTGATCGCGGTACGGGACGCCGGCGACGGCCGGCTCTCCGACGGGGAGCTCGTCGCCATGGCCGCCACCATCGTCTCCGCCGGGCACCTCTCGGCCCGCAACGCCATCTCCGCCGCCGTGCTCCGGCTGCTGTCCGGGACGGACGGCGCCCCCGGCGGCGCGCGGGGCGCCTGGGCGGCTCTGGCACGGGAGGACGGCGCGGGGCGGGCCGCCCTCGTCGAAGAGGTGCTGCGGCTGCAGGCCGGGGTGACCGGCGAGCCCTTCCCCCGGTACGCCCAGACCGGCCTCGACCTGGCCGGGACCCCGATCGGCGCGGGCGACCTCGTGCTGGTCAGGCTGGAGGCCGCGCACCACGACCCGGCGCACTTCCCCGACCCCGGCGCGCTCCTGCCGGGCCGGCGCTCCAGCCCGTCCCTGGCGTTCGGCCACGGCGTGCACTACTGCCTCGGCGCGCCGCTGGCCCGGCTGGAGGTGGGGGCCGCGCTGGGCGCGCTGGCCCGGCGGCTGCCCGGCCTGCGTCTCGCGGACCCGGCCGACAAGGTGGAATGGGTGCGCGACGGGGTGGACCTGGGGCCCGCCGCCCTGCACGTCACCTGGTGACGCCTCGTCCGGCCACCGCCCGCAGGAAGGCCGCCGGACGTACGTGGGAGAAATTTCCCGCGATCCGGTCACATCTTCTCCGGCGCATCCGTCATAGCGGTGACCCCGCACGAAAGGGGGGTCGCTGACATGACAGGAGCTGACCAGACATGACGAACACCGACCTGCGCGGCGCGGTGGCGGGCCGGGTGCTGCTGCCCGGCGACGAAGGGTTCGAGCAGGCGGCCAAGCCGTGGAACCTGTCGGTGCGCCAGCCCGTGGCCGCCGTCGTGGAGGCCGCCGACGCCGGCGACGTGGCGGCCGTGGCGCGCTTCGCGTCCGCCCGGGGGCTGACCGTGGCCGCGCAGCCCAGCGGGCACGGCGCCACCGGCGACACCGAGGGCGTCATCCTGCTGCGCACCCGGCGGCTGGGCGGCGTGGAGGTGCGCCGCGAGGAGCGCACGGCCCGGGTGGGGGCCGGCGTCACGTGGGGCGAGGTGCTGGCCGAGGCCGGGCCGCTCGGGCTGACCGGCCTGGCGGGCAGCAGCCCCGTCGTGAGCGTGACCGGCTACACCCTCGGCGGCGGCCTGAGCTGGTTCGGCCGCAAGCACGGGTTCGCCGCCGACAGCGTGCGCTCCTTCGAGGTGGTGCGCGCCGATGGCGAGACCGCCACCGTGACCGCCGGGTCCGACCCCGACCTGTTCTGGGCGCTGCGCGGCGGCGGCGGTGACTTCGCGCTGGTCACCGCCATGGAGTTCGACCTGTACCCGGCGCCCGCCCTGTACGGGGGGCGCATGCTGTGGCCCGGCCACCGCACCCGCGAGGTGTTCGAGGCCTTCCTGGAGATCACCGCCGAGGCGCCGGACGAGCTGGCCGTCTGGTTCAACCGGATGCAGTTCCCGCAGGCCCCGCCCATGGTCGGCGTGGACGTCGCCTTCCTCGGCGAGGAGGGCGACGGGCGCGCCCTGCTCGCGGCGCTCGACAAGATCGACGACGTGATGGCCGACAAGCGCGGGCCGGTGCCCGTGGCCGAGCTGGGCGGCATCACCGCCGAGCCCACCGACCCGTCGCCCGGCCGCTCCCGCGCCGAGCTGCTCACCCGCCTCGACGAGGCGGCCATCGGCACGCTGCTCGACTCGCCGCTGGAGCCCGTGGTCGGGCTGCAGGTCAGGCACCTGGGCGGGGCGCTGGCCGCCGCCCGGCCGGACGCCGGTCCGAGCGGTCCCGTGACCGAGCCGTACCTGCTCTACCTGCTGGGCTTCGCGCCCACCCCGGAGGCGGGCGCGGCCGCGGGCGACCGGCAGCGGCGCCTGGCCGAGGAGCTCGGCGGAGCGGTCAGCGGGCGCAAGCCGTACACGATGCTGGGCGGCGGGGAGCGGGCCGCGGCGGCCTTCTCCGAGCAGGATCTCGCCCGGCTGCGCGAGATCAAGCGGGCCCGCGACCCGCGCGGCGTGCTGCGCGCCAACTTCCCCGTCCTGGCCTGACCACCCCGTCCCGCGCGGGGACGGCTCAGGAGCGGGCCGGGCGGGGCACGCCCGCCATCACGGCTGGGCCTGACGCGGGAGCCGGCCCCGGTGCCGGCGTCAGGGGGTGCCGGAGCGGCAGATGGGCGAGGTGTGGTACTCGACCGAGGCGCCGGTCGCGTCGGAGATCACCGCCCGGATGTCGACGCTGAAGCCGGGCTGGCAGCCGATGCCGACGAAGGTCCGGTCGTTGAACGCCGCCACGAGGCCGCCGTTGACGTACCAGCGGATGGCGATCGGGGCGACGCCGCCGGTGAAGGAGACGGAGCAGAGGAAGCGCCGGGCCAGCGGCTCGCAACTGCGGCTGGTCAGCGTCAGGCTCATGGCGGCCGCCGTGGACCCGCTCGCGGCCGACGCCGTGGACCCGCTCACGGCCGACGCCGCGGAGGCGGACATCGACGCGGAGATCGACGCGGAGGTGTTCGCGGTCGCGGTCGCGGACGCGGGGGAGGGGAGGGCGGCCGGGGCGGCGAGCAGGCCGGCCGCGAGCGCGACGGGCAGGGCGAACCGGCGGGGGCCTCTCGGTGACGTGCGCATGTCTGTCTCCTTGTCGGGGGACGGAGGCGAATGACGTGGTGCGCTGACGGGCCCACGGTACGGGACCCGCCCGCTGATTCGCCCGCGCCGCCGTCACGGATGACGGCTATCGGCCCGGACCCTGAGGACCGACGAAGCCGAAACCTCCCCGAGGGCTCCGGACCCGCGCCCACGCGGCCGGCGGGCCCGGAACCCGAGAAGGTCAGGCGTGGTGGTACTGGATCGGGGCGGCGACCTCGTGGCCGAGCTGCCGGGCTGCCGGACTGCGTGCCGACCTCCAGGGCGAACCGGGCCCGGCCCTCGAAGGAGCCACCGTACCCGCCGGTGCGGTGGTTGCTGTGCCGAACGGGATCGCGCTGGGCCGACCGGTAGCCGCGCGGGCGATCTCGGAGCCGGGAGCCCCGCTTCCGGCGGCCTTCCGCGCCGGCCGGGTATGAGACGATGCCGGACGAAGGCGACGGCGGAACGAGGAAGCCGGTGTGAATCCGGCGCGGTCCCGCCACTGTGATCGGTGAGCGAGCCCCGAACGCATGGCCACTGCCCCCGGGCGGGAAGGCCGGGGTGAGCGACGACCCGAGAGCCAGGAGACTCACGCGGTCGCCTCCTCAGGGAATTGGGGCGGATCTCCCCAAGAGAGGACGGTGACGACGGCCATGCCGCCAGTTCGGCGTGACCCCTTTCCGCTGCCCGGCACGCGGGCCTTCTCCTGTGATCCCGCCCTGGTCGTACCGGTCAGGAAAGGTCCCGCTCATGACGCGCCGACGCTCGCGCACCCTCCCGCTCTTGGCATCCGTCCTGCTCCTGGCGGCCGGATGCGGCACCGCCCCGCCAGGCGGCCCGCCGGGCGCCCCGGCGGAGGGGCCGCCGCCGGCCGCCGTCGCGGGGTTCCCCGTCACGGTGGTCAACTGCGGGGTGACCACCACCTACCGGCAGCCGCCGCGCCGGGCGGTCACCATGAACCAGCACGTCACCGAGATCATGCTGGCGCTCGGGCTGGAGAAGTCGATGGCCGGCACCGCCTTCCTCGACGACCGTGTCCCGGCCCGGTACGAGGCCGCGTACAAGAGCGTCAAGGTGCTGGCCGAGGAGTACCCCTCGTACGAGGCGCTGCTGTCGGCCGAGCCCGACTTCGTCTACGGCGGGTTCGACAGCGCCTTCGACGCCAAGGAGGGGCGCGGGCGGGAGACGCTGGCCAGGGCCGGCATCCAGACCTACCTCAACCTGGAGGCCTGCCCGTCGGGGCCGGTGACCATGGACCTGCTGGAGGAGGAGATCCGCACCATCGGCCGCATCTTCGGGGTGAACGGCCGGGCCGAGACGCGCGTCGCCGAGATGCGCGCCGTGCTGGACGGCGTACGGCGGCGGCTCGACGGCGCCGGGGAGGGCGGCGGCGCCGGGGAGGGCGGCGAGGCGGGGCCGGTCAAGGTGTTCGTCTACGACAGCGGCGACAAGACCGCCTTCACCGCCGGCGGCGCCGGCATCGGCAACGACATGATCACCAGGGCCGGCGGCGTCAACCTCTTCGCCGACCTGGACAAGGCGTTCGGCGACGTGTCGTTCGAGCAGGTCGCCGAGCGCGCGCCGGAGGTGATCGTCATCTACGACTACGGCGACCGGACGGCGGCGGACAAGAAGCGCTTCCTGCTGGCCAACCCCGCGCTCAAGGACGTGCCCGCGATCAAGGAGCAGCGGTTCGCGGTGCTGCCCCTGTCGGCCACCGTGCTGGGCGTCAGGGCGCCGGAAGGCGTCGAGTCGCTGGCCCGCCAGCTCCGTCCCGAGCTCTTCTCGTGACCGGGCTGCGCGCCCGGGCCACGGCGGCGCGCCGCCGCGCCCGCCTGCCATTCAACGCCCGCCTGCCACTCAACGCCCGCCTGCCACTCAACGCGCGCCGGCCGCGAGAGGCACGCCGGACCCGCCGGACGCGCCTGCCGTACGGGGTGTTGCTGGCCCTGCTCGGGGCCGCGCTGCTGGCGGCGGCCACGGCCGGGATCGCCGCCGGTTCCGTCGGGCTGGCGGCGGGCGACGTGTGGCGGATCGTGCTGCACCGGATCGTCCCCGCCCTGGTCGAGCCCACCTGGCCGCCGGTCAGGGAGACGATCGTGATGGACGTGCGCGTGCCGCGCGTGCTGCTGTGCGGGATCGTCGGGGCCGGGCTGTCGGTGTGCGGGATGGCCCTGCAGGCGCTCGTGCGCAACCCGCTGGCCGACCCGATGCTGCTCGGCGTCTCCTCCGGGGCGAGCGTCGGCGCGGTGCTCGTCCTGGTCCTGCACGTGTCGCTGTTCGGCGCGTTCTCGCTGCCCCTGGCGGCCTTCGCCGGGGCGCTCGCGGCCCTGTCGACGGTCTACTTCCTGGCTCGCTCGGGCGGGCGGATGACCACCGTACGGCTGGTCCTGGCCGGGGTGGCCACCGCCGAGGTGCTCTCGGCGGTCGCCAGCTACCTCATCGTCACCTCCGGCGAGCCGCGCAAGGCGGAGTCGGCGATGCGCTGGATGCTGGGCGGGTTCGGCGGCACGACCTGGGAGCTGGTGCCGATCCCGGCGGCGGCGGTGCTGCTCGGCACGGTGGCGCTGCTCGGCGTCGCCCGCCCGCTCAACCTGCTGCTGGCGGGGGAGGAGGCGGCCGCCTCGATGGGGCTGAACGCGCACCGCTTCCGCGCCTGGTCGTTCGTGCTCGTCGCGCTGGTGATCGGCGCCATCGTCGCGGTCAGCGGCTCGATCGGGTTCGTCGGCCTGATGCTGCCGCACGTGGCGCGCCTGCTGGCCGGCGCCGACCACCGCCGCGCCCTCCCGGTCGTCGCCCTGCTGGGCGCGGCCTTCCTGATCGCCGCCGACCTGGCCGCGCGCACCGTGATCGCGCCGGAGGAGGTGCCGATCGGCGTGCTGACCGCGCTCGTCGGCGGCCCGTTCTTCCTGTGGCTGATGCGCCGGAAGGCGTCCCGATGACGCAGGACCGGCCGACGGGGCGAGGCGTCCCGATGACGCAGGACCGGCCTACGGGGCGAGGAGGCCCGATGACGCAGGACCGCACGGTGACGCGGGGAGCCCGAGGACGCAGGGGAGGCCGATGATGCCCGGCAGGATCCGTCTCGAAGGGGTGGGAGTCAGGGCCGGTGGGCGTGACCTGGTGCGCGAGGTGAGCCTGGAGGTGGCCCCCGGTGAGGTCGTCGCGCTCTGCGGCCCCAACGGCGCCGGCAAGTCCACCCTGCTCCGCACCCTCTACCGCGCCCGGCGTCCCACCTCGGGGCGGGTGCTGCTGGACGGCGAGGACGTCTGGCGGATGGGCGGCAGGCGGCTGGCGCGCCGGCTGGCCGCCGTCATGCAGGAGACGCCGGGGGAGTTCGACCTGAGCGTGTACGAGGTCGTGGCCATGGGGCGCAGCCCGTACAAGCGGGCCTTCCAGGGCGACGACGCCGAGGACCGCGGGATCGTCACGGCCGCGCTGACCGCCCTCGACGTCACCGCGCTGGAACGGGCGCCGTTCGACCGGCTGTCCGGGGGCGAGAAGCAGCGGGTGCTGATCGCCCGCGCGCTGGCCCAGCAGGCTGGGACGATGGTGCTCGACGAGCCCACCAACCACCTCGACCTGCGCCACCAGCTCGACGTCCTCGGCCTGGTGCGCGGCCTGGGCGTGACCGCCGTGGTCGCGCTGCACGACCTCAACGTGGCCGCCGTCTTCTGCGACCGCATCTGCGTCATGGCCGCCGGCCGCGTCGTCGCCGACGGGCCGCCCGCCCAGGTGCTGACCGCCGCCCTGCTCGCCGAGGTGTACGAGGTGGACGCCGAGGTGAGCCCCCACCCCCGCACCGGCGTGCCGCAGATCAGCGTGCTCCCCGGCCCCGCCGGGAAGTCCCCGTGGTGACGGTCGCGGCGGCGCGCATGGCCGATCATGGAGGCCGGCGTGCGGGCCGTGCGGGCCGTGCGGGCCGTGCGGGCCGTCTGGGTCGTGTCGGCCCGGGTCGCGCCAACGGGCCGTGCCGTACGAGAGGAGATCGGCGGGCATGAGCGAGGCCGCGCGGATCGACGGCGAGACGGTCGGGCGCCTGCTGTCGCGGCGCGTGACGGGGTACGAGCCGCTGCCCGGCTTCGCCGCCAACACCGTCGCCCTGGTGACCCTGGAGCCCGGCGTCCGCGCCGTCTTCAAGGCCGCCGGCGCGCGCGAGGTCGAGGTGGAGCTGTGGGCTCTGCGGTCCATGGCGGCGCGGGGCGTCCCGGTGCCCGAGGTGATCGCGGGGGAGGCGGACGCGCAGGTCCCGTACCTGCTGACGCGGTTCGTGCCGGCCGGGGCGGGGGTCACCACGGCCGAGGCGGCGGCCGGGCTGGGGCGGCTGCTGCGCGGCGTGCACGCCCTGCCCGTCCAGGGGGCCGGCTTCTTCAAGGAGTCGGCCGGCCCGCCCCCGTACGCCGGCGAGGGGAGCTGGGCCGGGCTGGTCGCCGCGACGGCCGATCGGCTGCTCCAGGTCGCCGGCGTCCTGACCCCGCCGCTGCTGTCCCGGTGCCGGGAGGTCCTGCTGGACCGCGCCCGCTGGGGCCAGCCCTGCGTGTTCGTGCACGGCGACCTGCATCCGCGGCACGTCCTGTCGGCCGGGTCCCGCATCGCGGGCGTCATCGACTGGGCCGACTGCGGCGCGGCCGGGCCGTGGCTCGATTTGGCCAGAGCGGAGTTCGGCGCGGCCCGCCTGCGGCGCGCCATGCTGGAGGCGTACTTCCCGGCGGGCGTCCCGGCCGACGCGCCGCGCCGCCTGGCCGAGCACCGGCTGCTCCACCTGCTGCTGGCCCTGATCTGGGAGTACGAGTGCGGCGGCGACTGGCTGCACGAGCGCGTCCCCGGCATCGAGACGGCACTCGGCGCGGTCGCGGCCGCTGAGTCGCGGCCCGGCTAGGCTCGGCTCGTGCCGGCCCGGGTCACGCCACGGGCCGTGCCATCGAGGTCGTCCCCGGGGTGTGCCGACGTGGCCACCCCACGGGCTGTGCCGGCGCTCCCGGGTTGTGCCGGTGGTCGTTCCCGGGTTGTGCCGGTGTGGTCAGGCGGGGAGGTCGACCGTGAGGTGCGGGGCCAGGGAGGCGAGGAAGTCCGCCGCGTCGAACAGGGCGCCCGCCGAGATCACGCCGGCCGGGGCCGCCTCGCGGGTCCGGCCGTCCAGGAGGCGCTGCACGGCCTCGACCGCCAGGGGCGCGCTGATCGCGTAGATGTCGCGGCCGCGTGCCGTGGCCCGGCGCTCGGCGCCGCCCGCGCTGACCACGACGTCGACGACGAACGTCTGGTCCGAGAGCCCCGACGCGTCGGCGGCCTCCGGTGGCGGGGTGTCGCTCGCGGCCAGGTCCCTGGCGGCCTCGACGGTCATGTAGGTGCGCACCTCCGGCACGGCCACGTGGCTGGGCACGGTGACGACGTCCGCCATGGTGAACTCCGCGATCACCCTGCGCCGGCCGAGCGGCTCGGGGAAGAGCCAGTCCTGCTCCCGCACCTGGTCGTCGTGGTACTCCAGCGCGCCGTTGGCGAAGCGGACCCGGCGGCCGGAGCGGCGCTGGTGGGAGACCTGGCCGGCCGTCCTGGTGCCCGCCGTGGGGTGCCAGCCGCTCAGCCCGTACGCCACGTGCACCACGTCCGCCGCGGCCGGTCCGCCCGCCTGGTCGCCCAGCGCCGCGGTCACCAGCAGGTCGCCCAGCCCGCCGTAGAACGCCATCGCCGGCACCACGGGCGTGCCCGCCTTCCTGGCCGCCTCCCCGTAGCCGGCGAACATCGCGGCGTTGGCCTCGATCTCCGCCGCGACGTCCACGTACGGGATCGCCGCCCGCAGGGCCGCCTCGACCACCGGGCCGGCCGTCACCGCGAACGGCCCCGCGGCGTTGATCACCGCCGCCGCCCCCTCCAGCGCCCGGTCCAGGGCGGCGGGGTCGTCCACCGTGGCGGGGCGCACCACGACCTCGCCCCATTCCTTGGCCAGCGCCTCCAGCCGGGCCGCGTCACGGCCCGAGACGATGGGGGTGAAGCCACGCCGGAGCAGCTCGGCGACGACGAAACGCCCGGTGTGCCCCGTGGCCCCGTAAACCGCCACCTGAACCGGCGCGTTGTCCGGCCCGGCCTGGGATGTGCTCATGATGCTCCTGATCTCGAAGTGTCGCGGTGTCCACTGTGGCGGAGCGGGCCACCCCGCCGTGAGAGTCTGGAACGCCATCATCCATACACTTTCGGACATGCACACCGTGGCACTGGCGGCCGCCGGCCATCTCCTGCACTTCGAGCTGGCGGTCGCGTACGAGATCTTCGGCAACCCCCTGCCCGACGGTCCGGAAGACTGGTACGAGATCCTGCTCTGCGGGCCGGGGCCCGTGCGCGTCGGCCCGTTCACCCTCGAACCGGAGCACGGCCTGGAGCGCCTGGCAGACGCCGACACCGTGATCGTGCCCGCGTGCGCGGACGTCGACGAGCCGCCGCCCCCGGAGCTGATCGCGGCCGTCCGGGTGGCGCACGAGGCCGGCGCCCGCGTCGCCTCCCTGTGCACGGGGGCGTTCGCCCTCGGCGCGGCGGGCCTGCTGGACGGCCGGCGGGCCACCACCCACTGGGCGCACGCCGCGGAGCTGAGCGCCCGCCACCCCCGGGCCATCGTCGATCCGGACGTGCTCTACACCGACAACGGCAGCGTGCTCACCGCCGCGGGCAAGGCCGCCGCCGTCGACCTCTGCCTCCATCTGGTCCACCTCGACCACGGCGCCACCGTCGCCAACGCGGTCGCCCGCCGCCTCGTCATGCCGCCGCACCGGCCCGGCGGCCAGGCCCAGTTCGTGGCCACGCCGCTGCAGGCCACGGGCGACCACCTGCTCGCCGGTCTGCTCGACTGGGCCCGGGAGCGGCTGGACCGGCCGCTGACGGTGGCCGACCTGGCCCGGCGGGCGAACCTGAGCCCGCGCCACCTGGGGCGGCGCTTCCGGGAGGTGACCGGTCAGACGCCGCTGCAGTGGCTGCTGATCCAGCGCGTACGCCGGGCGCAGGAGCTGCTGGAGAGCACCGACGAGAGCGTCGAGTCGGTGGCCGTGGCCACCGGGATGGGCACGGCCACGACGCTCCGGCGCCAGTTCCGGCGGGTCGTCGGCGTCCCGCCGGACAGCTACCGCCGCGCGTTCCGCGCCGCCCCGCCCGCCTGACCCGCACCCGCCGATCGCGACGTGGGGTCAGGGGACGGCGACGGGCTCCGGGGCCGGGGCGGCCGGGCCGGTGCGGGCGTAGCGGGAGGGTGGGCGGCGCAGGCCGTAGTTGGCGCGCAGCGTGCGGCCCTCGTACTCGTACCGGAACAGCCCCCTGTCCCGCAGCTCCGGCACCACGTGGTCCACGAAGTCGGCCAGCCCGCTGGGCAGCAGCGGCGGCATGATGTTGAACCCGTCCGCGGCCCCGTTGAAGAACCACTCCTGGAGCTGGTCGGCGATCTGCTCGGGCGTCCCCGCCACGACCCGGTGCCCGCGCCCGCCCGCCAGCCGCGCCAGCAGCTCCCTGACGGTGAGCCGCTCGCGCCGGGCCAGGTCGACGACGAGCCGGCGGCGGCTCTGCGCGCCCTCGGTCTCGGCGGGCACCTCGGGCAGCGGCCCGTCCAGATGCTCCTCGGTCAGCTCGACACCGGTCAGGTGGGAGAGCTGGGCCAGGCCGTACGCGGGGATGATGAGCTCTTCGAGCTCCCGCTCCAGGGCGCGCGCCTCCCGCTCGGTCGAGCCGATGACGGGGGAGATGCCGGGCAGGACGAGCAGGTCCTCCGGCCGCCGCCCGTGCGCGGGCAGCCGCCGTTTGAGGTCGGCGTAGAACTCCCTGGCCTCGCCCAGCGTCTGCTGGGCGGTGAAGACGGCCTCGGCGTGACGGGCGGCGAACTCCTTGCCGTCCTCCGACGACCCGGCCTGCACCAGCAGCGGGTGCCCCTGCGGCGGGCGCGAGGTGTTGAGCGGCCCCTTGACGGAGAAGTGCGGCCCGGCGTGGTCGATGTCGTGGATCCTGCCGGTGTCGGCGTACAGGCCGGCGGCGCTGTCGGCCAGGATCGCGTCGTCCTCCCAGCTGTCCCAGAGCTTGGTGACCACGTCCAGGAACTCGGCGGCGCGGGCGTACCGGTCGGCGTGCGCGGGGCGTTCGACGCCGAAGTTGCGGGCCTCGGCCTCGCCGGCGGAGGTGACGATGTTCCAGCCCGCCCGGCCGCCGCTGATGTGGTCGAGCGAGGCGAACTTGCGCGCCACGTGGAAGGGCTCGTTGTACGTCGTCGAGACCGTGGCGATGAGCCCGATGCGCTCGGTGACCGTGGCCAGGGCAGCCAGCAGCGTCAGCGGTTCGAGGCCGCCGAGCGCGTTGTGGCGCACCTTGCCGGGCAGCGCCACGCTGTCGGCGAGGAAGACCGAGTCGAGCCTGCCGCGCTCGGCGATCCTGGCCAGCTCCTGGTAGTGGCGGATGTCGGCGATCCTGGCCGGGTCGCTGCGCGGATGGCGCCAGGCGGCCTCGTGGTGTCCGACGCCCATGAGGAAGGCGTTGAGGTGCAGGGTCTTCGTCACGTGGTCCTCCATCGGGGAAGCGGCGCCGCGGGGCACGGGTCCGGGTGACCTCCTGCTCCAGAACGTACGATCCGCGCCCGGCCAAAGTCAATATTCCCTACTGGTTTTGAAGGAATTTCTCCCGCCGGCCCCGGCCACCTGCGGGGATTCGGCGGCCGTCGTCGTGTTGTCGCCCGGCCTGCCTGGGTAAGCCTGTCGATGACTGTGACCATCGGGGGGAGGTCACGATGGACGCCGGCGATCAGGGGGACGGCGGACTGGCGTTCGAGGTGCTCGACCCGGCGCCGGTCGGGGTGGCGGTGACGCGGGGGCCGGAGCACCGGCTGGTCTACACCAACGCCGTCTACCGCTCGCTGTTCGGCGACCCCCGGGGCGAGGTGCCGATCGAGGAGGCGTTCGCCGACTTCGCGCGCCGGCACCACCGGGCGCACTTCGACCGGGTGCACGCCACGGGCGAGCCGGTGACCGGCACCGCCGAGCCGGCGGTGCCCCTGGCAGGGGGCGCGGACACGCGGGAGCGCTACTTCACCTCCAGCCTGTCGCGGATCGTCTTCGGCCCCGGCGACTACGGCGTGCTCGTCGTGGTGGTCGAGGTGACCGAGCAGACCACCGCCGCGCGCCGGGTGGCGGCCCTGTCCGAGCAGCGCCGCCGCATCCTGCGGCGCTACGAGAGCCTGATGCGCGTCAGCGCCGACATCTTCTGGGTCACCAGCAGGGAGGGCTACGTCTCCGAGCCCAGCCCCAGCTGGGAGCGGGTGACCGGGCAGCCGTGGGAGGAGTGCCGGGGGCAGGGCTGGTTGCGGATGGTCCACCCCGATGACCGCCCGGGCACGATCGAGTCCTGGTCGCGGGCGGTCACCGAGGTCAGCGAGGTGTGGGAGCACGTCTACCGGCTGCGCACCGTCGACGGCGGCTACCGGCACTTCCAGCTCCGCGCGGTGCCCATCTGTGAGAACGGCCAGGTGCTGGAGTGGGTGGGCCTGTCCAGCGACATCGAGCGGCAGTGGCAGGAGCAGCGCTGCCAGCGCCTGCTGGACCGCGCCGCCACCGCCACCGCCCAGCTCAGGAGCCTGGAGGAGATGCTCGGCGCGCTGGCCGACGTGATCGTGCCGGAACTGGCCGACGGCTGCGGCGTCTATCTGGTCACCGACCTGACCGACGAGCGGCACGGCGGCGCCCCGTTCATCATCGAACGGCTGGCCACCGCCGCGCGGCCCGGCCTGCGGCGGCTCCCGCCCTACAGCGAGGAGCAGCTCTCCGCCGGCAACGCCTTCGTCAAGGCCGTGCGCCGCCGCCGGCCCCTGCTGAAGACGTTCCCCGCCGGGTCGCCGCCGCCGGAGCTGGTGCCCGCCGGCACCCGCCCGTGGCTGACGGGCAACGACGCCAACAGCGCGCTGATCCTGCCGGTCGTGGTCGACGGGGCCGTGCCCGCCGTGGTCTGCGTGGTGACGTGCGGGGACCGCCCGGCGATCAGCCGGGCCGACATCTCCCTGCTCAACCGCATGTTCGACCACGCGCACGACGCCCTCAGCAGGGCCATCCGCTACCAGCGCACCCAGCAGATCGCGCTCGCCCTGCAGTACAGCCTGCTGGCCGAGCCGCCCCGGCTGCCCGGCCTGCGGATCGTCGCCCGCTACCGCGCCAGCCCGGCCGCGGCGGAGGTGGGCGGCGACTGGTACGACTCCTTCGTCCTGCCCGACGGCGTCCCCGTGCTGGTGATCGGCGACGTGTCCGGGCACGACCTGAGCGCCGCCGTCGCGATGAGCCAGCTGCGCAACATGCTGCGCGCGCTGGCGATGGACCGCCGCGAACCGCCGGGCGAGATCCTCGCCCGGCTCAACGTCGCGATGGAGTCGCTGTCCGGCGACGTCACCGCCACCTGCGTGTACGCCCGGGTGGAGCAGCTCGGCGCCGGCCACCGGCTGCGGTACGCGGTGGCCGGCCATCCGCCGCCCCTGCTGGTCACCCCCGAGGGCGGGGGCCGCTTCCTGACCGGCGCCCTCAGCCCGCTGCTCGGCCTGCCGTACGCCGGGACGCGCGTGTCGGAGGTGGCGCCGCTGCCGCCGGGCAGCACGGTTCTGCTCTACACCGACGGGCTCGTCGAGCGGCCGGGCGAGCACCTCGACGAGGGCCTGGAACGGCTGCGCCGCCTGGCGGAGTCGGCCGCCGACGAGCCGGTGGACCGGTTCTGCGACCAGATGGTCAGTGGCCTGCCGATCAGCGGCCTGGACGACATCGCCGTGATAGCGCTCCGCGTGCCCCCGGAGCCCTGACCATTCCACGACCTCCACGGGCCCGGCCCGGCGCGCGGGTCCGGGGCGTGGGGCGCCACGGCGACCTCGTAGTGGCGGGCGGCCAGGTTGATGCGCAGCGCGCGCAGGATCTGCGGCTCGTCGTCCACGACGAGGATCTTGGTCATGACGCCGCCGTCCTGGTGCGGACCGGCATGCTGACGATCATCGTGAGACCTCCTCCAGGTGTCTCCTCGGGCGTGAGCGTGCCGCCCATCGCCTCGGTCAGGCCGCGCGAGAGCGCCAGGCCCAGCCCCACGCCGGTGCCGTTGTCGCGGTCGCCGAGCCGCTGGAACGGCAGGAAGACCCGCTCGTGGTCCTGCGGCGGGATGCCGGGACCACGGTCGATCACCCGGATCTCGACCACGTCGTCGTGCCAGGTGCCGGTGATCACCACCGTGCGGCCGGGCGGGCTGTGGCGCACGGCGTTGGCCATCAGGTTGACCAGCACGCGCTCCAGCAGGGCCGGGTCGGCGACGATCTCGGGCAGCTCGATGGAGATGTCGCCCTCGACGCGCTCCCGCAGAGCGCCGAGGTCGTCGATCGCGCGGGGCACGACCTCCTCCAGAGCGACGGGCTGGAGCGCCAGGCCGAGCACGCCGGCCTGCAGCCGGCTCATGTCGAGCAGGTTCTCCACCAGGCGGTCCAGCCTGGCCAGGGACTCGTCGGCGGTGGCCAGCAGCTCGGCGCGGTCCCCGTCGGACCAGGTGATGTCGTGGTTGCGCAGGCTCTCCACGGCGGCCTTGGCGGCCGACAGGGGCGTGCGCAGGTCGTGGCTGACGGCGGCGAGCAGCGCGGTGCGCATCCGGTCGGCCTCGGCCAGCGGCCTGGCCAGCTCGGCCTCCTCCTGCAGCCGCTGCTGGCGCAGCGCGACGGCCGCCTCGGCGGCGAACGCCTCCAGCACCCGCCGGTCGCCGGCGTCCAGCAGCCGTCCCCGGGCGGCGAGCACCAGGCCGTCGCCGATCACGACGTCGGTGTCCCCGGCCGCGGGGGCGGTGCAGGGGGCGGCGCCGGAGGTGGCGATGATCCGCCAGGACTCCGGCTCGGCCTGGTCGTCCGGGGTGGGCTCGCCGGCACGTTCGAGCAGGGTGACCGCGTCGAGGCCGAACGTCTCGCGCAGCCGGCCCAGCAGCGAGGGCAGCGCGGCCTCGCCGCGCAGCACGTGCCCGGCCAGCGTGGACAGCACCTCGGCCTCCGCCCCGGCGTGCGCCGCCTGGCGGGTGCGCCGGGCCGCCAGGTCCACGATCGTGCTCACCGCCGCCGCGACCAGGATGAACACGATCAGCGCGAGCAGGTTCTCCGGGTCGGCGATGGTGAGCCGCCCGAGGGGCGGGGTGAAGAACCAGTTGAGCAGCAGCGACCCGCCCACCGCCGCGACGATCGCCGGCCACATGCCGCCGACCAGCGCCACCCCGACGACCAGGCACAGGAACAGCAGGATCTCGCTGGGCAGCGAGATCACGTCGCGGAACGGCGCCAGCACGCCGGTCAGCGCCGGCATGCCGGCCACCGCCACCGCCCACCCGGCCAGCCGCCGCTCCCGGGTCAGCGCGGCCCCGGCGCGCTCCGGCCGCCGGCGGCCCCGCTTGGCCTCCTCGTGGGTGACCAGGTGCACGTCGATGGAGCCGGAGCGGGAGGTGGTCTCCACACCGACGCCGCGCGAGAGGATCTGCGCGAACCTGCCGCGCCGGGAGGCGCCGAGCACGAGCTGGGTGGCGTTGACGCCGCGGGCGAAGTCGAGCAGCGCGCGCGGGATGTCGTCGCCGACCACCTGGTGGTAGGTGCCGCCCATGCTCTCCACCAGCGTGCGCTGGCGGGCCAGGCGGGCCGGGTCGCCGCCGGTCAGCCCGTCGGAACTGGTGACGTGGACGGCCAGCAGGTCGGCGCCCTTGGTCCGGGCCGCGATGCGGGCGGCCCGGCGTACCAGGGTCTCGCCCTCGGGGCCGCCGGTCAGCGCGACCACCACCCGCTCGCGCGCCTCCCACGTCGTGGCGATGCCGTGCTCGGCCCGGTAGCGGTCGAGCTGGTCGTCCACCTTGCCGGCCACCCAGAGCAGGGCCAGCTCGCGCAGCGCGGTGAGGTTGCCGACCCGGAAGTAGTTCGACAGGGCCGCGCTGACCTTCTCCGGCGCGTACACGTTGCCGTGGGCCAGGCGGCGGCGCAGCGCCTCCGGCGACATGTCGACCAGCTCGATCTGGCCGGCCCGCCGCACCACCTCGTCGGGCACGGTCTCCCGCTGCGGCACCCCGGTGATCTCCTGGACGACGTCGTTGACGGACTCCAGGTGCTGGATGTTGACCGTGGAGATGACGTCGATGCCGGCATCCAGGATCTCGTCGATGTCCTGCCAGCGCTTGGCGTTCTTCGAGCCGGGCACGTTGGTGTGGGCCAGCTCGTCGATCAACGCCACCTTGGGCGCGCGCTCGATGACCGCGTCCACGTCGAGTTCGGTGAAGGTGGCCCCCCGGTAGACGATCGTCCTGCGCGGGAGGACCTCCATGCCCTCCAGCAGGGCGGCGGTGCGGGGGCGGCCGTGGGTCTCGACGAAGCCCACGACCACGTCCCGGCCGCGCTCCCGGGCGCGCCGGCCCTCGCCGAGCATCGCGTACGTCTTGCCCACCCCGGGCGCCGCCCCGAGGTAGACCCGTAGCCGCCCTCTCACGTCACCTCCCGTCGAGTGCCAGGTTGAGTTCGAGCACGTTGACGGCGGGCTCGCCCATGAAACCGAGCGCGCGGCCCGTGGTGTGCTCATCGATCAGGGCCTTCACCCGGTCAAGGGCCAGGCCGCGCTCCTTGGCGACGCGGGGCGCCTGCAGCTCGGCGTAGGCGACGGAGATGTGCGGGTCGAGGCCGGAGCCGCCGGCCGTTACCGCGTCGGCGGGCACCGGCACGGTGGTCACGTCGCCGCGGACGGGGACGGTGCGGCCGGCCGCGTAGTCCTCGCCGGGCCGAGCGCATTCGACCTTCAGCCCTTGGTAGGAGGCGATGAAGGGGGCGGCGGGGCAGGCCTGGTTGACGCTGACGGCGCGGTCGGGGAAGACCTTGAGCACCGCGCCGACCCCGTCGGGGGTGCAGTACGGGCGGGCGCCGCTGACGCCCTCCAGCTCGCCGGCCGCCTTGGAGCGGGCGCAGACCTGGGTGAGCAGCGACAGCCTGCCCTCGTCCGAGCCTGCGGGCAGGACGTCGATGACGTCCTCGGGGCCGAGGTTGCTCGCGCCGGTGGAGGTCGGGTCGTAACCGTCGCCGGCGGCGGACGGGCGGGACTGGAAGTACTTCCTGATCGGGTCGCCGTCGGCGTCGGTGAAGGACTGGCCGATGAGCGAGCTGCCGACGGCCCTGCCGTCCCGCTCGACGACCGAGCCGTCGGCGCGCTCGCCGAACAGGGCCTGGGCGACGCCGGTGGCGGCCAGCGGGTAGACGAGGCCGAGCAGCACGGTCAGGACGGCGACCGCCCGGAGAGCGGCCAGGTGCCGGCGCAGCCGGCTGGGCAGGCGTTCCATTCAGCTCATCCCCGGAAGAAACTGGATCAGCAGGTCGATGACCTTGATGCCGATGAACGGGGCGGCGATGCCGCCCAGGCCGTAGACGTACAGGTTGCGGGAGAGCAGCTTGGAGGCGCTGGACGGCCGGTACCTGACGCCCCTGAGCGCGAGCGGGATCAGCGCGACGATGACCAGCGCGTTGAAGATCACCGCTGCCAGGATCGCGGACTGCGGGCCGGCCAGGCGCATGACGTTGAGCGCGTCCAGGCCCGGGTAGACCGCGGCGAACAGGGCCGGGATGATCGCGAAGTATTTCGCGATGTCGTTGGCGATCGAGAACGTGGTCAGCGCGCCGCGCGTGATGAGGAGCTGCTTGCCGATCTCGACGATCTCGATGAGCTTGGTCGGGTTGGAGTCCAGGTCCACCATGTTCCCGGCCTCCTTGGCGGCCGAGGTGCCGGTGTTCATGGCCACGCCCACGTCCGACTGGGCCAGGGCGGGGGCGTCGTTGGTGCCGTCGCCGGTCATCGCGACCAGCCGGCCGCCCTCCTGCTCCCTCTTGATCAGGGCGAGCTTGTCCTCGGGGGTGGCCTCGGCCAGGAAGTCGTCCACGCCGGCCTCGTCCGCGATGGCCTTGGCGGTCAGCGGGTTGTCGCCGGTGATCATCACGGTGCGGATGCCCATGCGGCGCATCTCGTCGAAGCGCTCCCGCATGCCCTCCTTGACCACGTCCTTGAGGTGGATCACGCCCAGCACGCGGCCCTTCTCGGCGACGACGAGCGGCGTGCCGCCCGAGGCCGAGATGCCGTCCACGATGTGGCCCACCTCGTCGGTGGGGTGGCCGCCCGCGTCGCGCACCCACTTCATGACGGCGGTGGCGGCGCCCTTGCGCACCTGCCGCCCCTCGAAGTCGACCCCGGACATGCGGGTCTGCGCGGTGAACGGCACCCATCGCGCGCCGTGGATCTCCCGCTCGCGCAGGCCGTGGCGCTCCTTGGCGAACACCACGATCGAGCGGCCCTCGGGCGTCTCGTCGGCCAGGCTGGACAGCTGCGCCGCCTCGGCCAGCTCCCGCTCGCCCACTCCGGCGACCGGGACGAACTCCGCCGCCTGCCGGCTGCCCAGCGTGATCGTGCCGGTCTTGTCCAGCAGCAGCGTGGACACGTCGCCGGCCGCCTCGACCGCCCTGCCGGACATCGCCAGGACGTTGCGCTGCACCAGGCGGTCCATGCCGGCGATGCCGATCGCCGACAGCAGCGCGCCGATCGTGGTGGGGATCAGGCAGACCAGCAGGGACACCAGCACGACGCCGGTGACGCCGTCGGCGTCCAGCGCGGGGGAGTCGGGCACGCCCGGGTTGACGAGCTTGGCGTAGATCGCCAGCGGCTGCATGGTCACGGTGGCGACCAGGAAGATGACCGTCAGCGCCGCCAGCAGGATGTTGAGCGCGATCTCGTTCGGCGTCTTCTGCCGGTTCGCGCCCTCGACCAGGGCGATCATCCGGTCGACGAAGCTCTCCCCGGGCTTCTGCGTGATCTTGACGATGATCCGGTCGGACAGCACCCTGGTGCCGCCGGTGACGGCGCTGCGGTCGCCGCCGGACTCGCGGATGACGGGGGCGGACTCGCCGGTGATGGCCGACTCGTCCACGCTCGCGATGCCCTCGACCACGTCGCCGTCACCCGGGATCACCTCCCCGGCCTCGACGATCACGATGTCGCCCTGGCACAGCTCGGGGGCGCCGACGACGTCCCAGCCATCGGGGTCGTGCCGGCTCCTGAGCCGGCGGGCCCGGGTGTCGGTCTTGGCCTTGCGCAGCGTGGCGGCCTGCGCCTTGCCGCGGCCCTCGGCCACGGCCTCGGCCAGGTTGGCGAAGATCACGGTCAGCCACAGCCAGACCACGATGGCCCAGGCGAAGAACGACGGGTCCAGGACGGCCAGCACGGTCGTGAACACCGCGCCGATCTCCACGACGAACATCACCGGGTTGCGCCACAGCGTCGCCGGGTTGAGCTTGCGCAGCGCGCCGGGGAACGAGGCGGCCAGCTGCCTCGGGTCGAGCAGGCCGCCGCCCACCCGGCCGTCCGCCTTCCGCGGCGCGGGTTTCTCCAGTACGGGGGTTGACATGTCAGGACAGTCCTTCTGCGATGGGGCCGAGCGCGAGGGCCGGGAGGAAGGTCAGGGCGACCAGGATGATCGTGACGCCGACCACCATGCCGACGAACTGCGGCCGGTGGGTCGGCAGCGTGCCCGCGCCCTCGGGCACCGGCGCCTGCCCGGCCAGCGATCCGGCCAGGGCCAGCACCAGGATGATCGGCAGGAACCGGCCGAGGATCATGCACAGGCCGAGCGCCACGTCGTACCAGGGGGTGTTGACGGTGAGGCCGGCGAAGGCCGAGCCGTTGTTGTTGGAGGCGCTGGTGAAGGCGTACAGGATCTCCGACAGGCCGTGCGGGCCGGCGTTCAGCATGGCGGCGCGCCGCTCCTGCGAGCCCATCGCGACCGCGGTGCCGGCCAGCACCAGCGCCGGGGTGACCAGGAAGTACAGCGAGGCCAGCTTGATCTCGCGGGCGCCGATCTTCTTGCCCAGGTACTCGGGGGTGCGGCCGACCATCAGGCCCGCCACGAAGACGGTGATGACGGCGAGGACCAGCATGCCGTACAGGCCCGCGCCGACGCCGCCGGGGGCGACCTCGCCGAGCATCATGTTGAACAGCGTCATCATGCCGCCCAGCGGCGTGTAGGAGTCGTGGACGGAGTTGACCGCGCCGGTGCTGGTCAGCGTGGTCGCGGCGGCGAAGGTGGCCGAGTTCGAGATGCCGAAGCGCACCTCCTTGCCCTCCATGGCCGCGCCCGCCGCCTGCGGCACGGTCGCGTCCCCCGACAGCTCGAAGACGTTGGTGAGCAGCACGCTCGCCAGCGCGATCACGCCCATCACGGCGAGGATCGCGTAGCCCTGCCGGACCTGGCCGACGAGCCGGCCGAAGGTGCGCGGCAGCGCGAACGGGATCAGCAGGATGAGGAGGATCTCGAACCAGTTCGTCCAGCTCGTGGCGTTCTCGAAGGGGTGGGAGGAGTTGGCGTTGTAGAAGCCGCCGCCGTTCGTGCCCAGCTCCTTGATCGCCTCCTGGGAGGCGACCGGCCCGCCGGTGATCGACTGGGTGCCGCCGGTCAGCGTGGTGACCTCGTGCACGCCCGAGAAGTTCTGCACCAGCCCGCCCGCAACCAGCACGAGCGCGCCGGCGAACGCGAGCGGCAGCAGGATGCGCAGGGTGCCGCGGACCAGGTCCACCCAGAAGTTGCCGATCGTGCCGGACCTGCTCCTGGCGAACCCGCGCACCAGCGCGACGGCCACCGCCATGCCGGCCGCGGCCGAGACGAAGTTCTGCACCGCCAGCGCGGCCATCTGGACCAGGTGGCCCATCGTGGACTCGCCCGGGTAGGCCTGCCAGTTGGTGTTGGTGACGAAGCTGACCGCGGTGTTCCAGGCGATGTGGTCGGTGACCGGCTCCATGCCCAGGCTCAGCGGCAGCTTGTCCTGCACGCGCTGGAGGCCGTACACGGCCAGGAGCGAGATCACCGAGAACGCCAGCACGCTGCGCGCGTAGACGCCCCAGCTCTGCTCGGCGTCGGCGCGCACGCCGAGCAGCCGGTAGACGGCGCGCTCCACGGGGTTGTGCCGGGTGCCGGAGTAGACGCGGTACATGTGGTCGCCGAGCGGCTTGTGCACCAGGGCCAGCACGGCGATCAGGGAGACGATGAAGATCATCCCCGCGACGGTGGTGCTCATCAGAAGCGCTCCGGGAACAGCAGGGCCACGACCATGAAGATCACAAGACCGGCCACCAGGACGAGGCCGGTGGCGTTGACGGCGCTCATCGGCCCGCCGCAGCCGCAACCGTAGCCGTAGCCGTAGCCGTAGCCGTGGCCGCGGGCACCGGGCGGGCGGGCCCCGTCGTCGGCTCGCTCATAGCCGCTCCACCGCCTTCACGACCAGCCCGAAGACCACGAAGATCGCGATCGTCAGGGCGACGAAGATGACGTCTGCCATCCCCACTCCTCAATTCGTCGGAACGTTCGCAGCCGCCCGTGCCGGGCGCCTGCGTCACTAGCAAACGCCCAGATTTGATGGGTTTTGTCGTTCTTGACGGGGTTCATGCGGCCCCGGCGTGAATATTGACGACCTCTGTACGCCGGGGCGGGAAAGGGCGCGGCGCGGGGCGCCGGAGCGGGCGGTCAGCGCGCGAAAAGGGCTCGGGCGTCGCGCGCCGGAGCCCTCGGGAACGCGTCAGGACCGGCCTGCCGCGCTCGCGGCGGCAGCAGCCGGCGCGGACATGCGAGAACGGCCGGCACGCCCGCGACGCGAGCGGCTGCCGTGGTCATGGGGAGCGACCGGCACGCCCGCTGGGGGGCGTGCCGGTCGTGATCACGGAGTGGGTGTGGTCACGGGGTGGGTGCGGTCAGGGGGTCAGGGCGGCCTCGGCCAGCTCCTGCCAGTCGTGCCGCCCGCCGGCGCGGGCCGCCTCGGCGAACGCGGCCTCGCCGAGGCGATCGCGTGCCTCGGCGGCGATCCCGGAGGCGTCCGGCTGCGCGCGGTCCGGCGTGCCCCGCACGTCGTCGCTCACCGCGAGCAGCCGCACGGCCTGCTCGAAGCGCCCCTGGCGCAGCGCGAGATCCGCGACGCCGATCAGCACCTCGGCGATCAGCGGCGGGTACATGGTCTTCGCCGCCGCGCGGAGCGCCTCGGCGCGATCCGCGCGGGCCTGGTCGACATCCTCGGCGAGGTAGCCGCTCAGGTTCATGGCCCTGGCCAGGACCATGTCGCTCAGCTCCCCGGTGTCCAGGATCGCCCGGGCGGCGGCCAGGTACCGGTGGGCCCGGTCGGGCTCGCCGCGCCAGCGCGCCAGCTGCGCCTTCGACAGCTCCAGCTCGGCCACCGTGTCCGGCCAGGCGACGGCGCCCGCGTACCGCTGGGCCTCGGCCATGGCGGACGTGCTGGCCCGCTCGTCGCCGAGCAGCCAGTAGAGCTGGGACTGCCGGGCCCGCACGAGGACCGCGTCCTCGGTCGCGCCCACCTCGCTCATCGCCACGGCCGCCTCTTCGTAGTGCTCGCACGCGCGGGCCAGCTCGCCGCGCATGGCGCGCCGGTCGGCCAGGAAGGTCAGCGCCATCGACATCCCCCACCGGTCGCCCAGCTCGCGGAACTCGGCCAGCGCCGTCTCGGCGTCGCCGTCCACGCCGGTCTCGTCGCCGCCGAGCGTGAGCCGCAGGCGGCCCCGCGTGAGCCTGGCCTGCGCGCGTACCCACAGGTCGTCGTCGGCGAGCAGCGGCTCGAACGCGGACAGGAAGTCCGTCGGGTCCCGCAGCATCGCCTCCAGCGGCCTGACGAGCCCGAGCAGCGGGTTGCGGTAGCCGCTCTCGGCGAGCCGGTGCGCCTCGTGGATCCACTCCCGCGCCTGGTGCTGGTCGCGCCCCGGCCCCGAGACCATGAACACGCTCACGATGGCGTACGCCATCGCCCGCACCTCGTCGGACACCTCGCCGGGCAGCGAGGTCGCCGCGACGCTCAGCTCGGCGCCCTCGGTGCGGTGCCCGCTGAGGTACCAGTACCAGCCCGCGCCGCCGACCAGCCGCATCGCCTCCTCGGCCCACCCCTCGGCGATCGCCCCGCGTACGGCCGCGCCGATGTTGTCGTGCTCGGCCCGGAGCGTGGCCAGCCACTCCAGCTGCCCGGCCCCGCGCAGGTGCGGGTCGGCCGTCTCGGCCAGCTCGGTGAAGTAGGCCAGGTGCGCCCGGCGCGCCCGCTCGGTCTCCCCGGCCTCGGCGAGCCGGTGCGCCGCGTACTCCCTGATCGTGTCGAGCATCCGGTAACGCGGCGCCTCCTCGCCGTCGGCGACCAGCAGCGACTTCTCCAGCAACGCCGTGAGCAGGTCGAGCACCGGCTCCCCGGCGAACATCCCGCCGCCCGTGCCGCCGCCGGTCCCGTCGTCGCCGCAGACCCGTTCCGCCGCCTCCAGGCTCGCCCCGCCGGAGAACACCGAGAACCGCCGCAGCACGCCGCGTTCGGCCTCGCTCAGCAGGTCCCAGCTCCAGTCCACGACCGCGCGCAGCGTCTTGTGCCGGGGCAGCGCCGTACGGCTGCCGCTGGTCAGCAGCCGGAACCGGTCGTCGAGCCGGCGCGCGAGCTGATCGACGGACATCGTGCGCAGCCGGGCCGCGGCCAGCTCGATCGCCAGCGGTATCCCGTCGAGGGCCCGGCAGATCCCCGCCATGGCGGACAGCGTCTGCGGGTCGGAGCCGAGGTCCTTGCGCACCAGGGCGGCGCGCTCGCGCAGCAGCCGCACCGCGGGGGAGGCCGCGGCCCGGGCCGGGTCCGCCTCCCTCGGGGGCAGCGCGAGCGGCTCGACCTGCCACAACACCTCGCCGGTGATGCCGAGCGGCTCCCTGCTCGTGGCCAGCACGCGCAGCCTGCGGCACTCGCCCAGCAGCCGGTCGGCGAAGGCCGCGGCCGCCTCGATCACGTGCTCGCAGTTGTCCAGGATCAGCAGGATCGCCCGCTCGCGCAGGGCGGTGACCAGCCGGTCCATCGGCTCCCCGCCGCGCCCGCCGCCGCCGTCGAGCAGGGCCTGGTCGCGCAGGCCGAGCACGGTCAGCGCGGCCTGCGCGGGATCGCCGCCGGCCGGCATCGAGGCCAGCTCGACCAGCCACGCCCCGTCCGGCAGCTCGGCGAGCATCCTGCGCGCGGTCTCCGTGGCCAGCCGCGTCTTGCCGGAGCCGCCGGGGCCCGTCATGGTGACCAGCCGGTGCTTGATGGCCAGGCCGGCGACCGCGTCGATGTCGTCGTCGTCGCCGACGAAGCTCGTCAGCTCGCTGCGCAGGTTCGTCCTGCGGTGCTCCGCCCGCTCGCCCAGCTCGCCCCGCAACAGCGCGGTGTGCAGCGCGGACAGCTCGGCCGACGGATCGGCGCCCAGTTCCTCGGCGAGCCGCTCGCGCGTGCGCTGGAACACCGTCAGCGCCTCGTTGCCCCGCCCCGCCTCGGCCAGCGCCCGCATCAGGGCCGCCACGAACCCCTCGCGCAGCGGATACGCGGCGACGAGCTCGGTCAGCTCGGGGATCAGCTCCGAACCGCGGCCGAGACCGAGGTCGGTGTCCACCCGGTCGCCGAGCGCGGCGACGTGGAGGGCCTCCAGCCGCGCGATCGCGGCGTCGAACGCGTCGCTGTCCTGCAGCGCGATGTCCTCCATGGGCGTGCCGCGCCACAACACCAGGGCCGAGCGCAGCAGCTCCGCCCGCTCGACGGGCTCGGCGGTGCGGGCCCGGGTGAACGCCTGCTCGAACCGGTGCACGTCCACCGCGTCGGGCGGCACGGCCAGCCGGTATCCGCCCGAGTCGGCCTCGATCACCCCGTCCGGCAGCACCCTGCGCAGCCGCGACACCAGCGCCTGAAGGGCGTTCACCTCGTCCGCGGGGGGCTGGTGCCCCCAGATCCAGTCCACCAGCCTCGAACGGGTGACGACCCGGCCGGGTTCGAGGGCCAGGGCGGCGAGCAGCGCGCGCAGCCGGGCCCCCGGAACCTCTACGACATCACCCTCACGGTTCCGGACCTCGAACGGCCCCAGCAATCCCACTCGCACAGGAGCAATTGTGCCGAACCGGGACGACCAGCCGCGACAGCGCGCCCCTCCCGGCCCCTGCGGCACCTCCCGTCGCAGCGGTATCACCGGTGCACGGCCGCGCCCGCGTGGCCTGACCGGGGACGATGCGACGAAGGGCGGGCCGGGAATATTGACGTTTTCTTGACGCCCTGATCATGGGGATATGGTGTGCGTCCTCACTAGGGTGCCCTTTGTCTTTGACGTTTCTTGATGGAGGGGACCCGGTGACCGAGGTGGACCAGCGTGCGGCCATGCCGGCGACGGCGTTGCGGCGGTGGCTGCTGAAGGGCCTGCAGAGCCCCGAAGGATCCGCGGCCCGCCCGGCGCAGGAGGACCAGGGCCACCGGCACACGTGGTGGCAGGTGATGTGCCTGACGGGCGTGGACTACTTCTCCACCCTCGGCTACCAGCCCGGCATCGCCGCCCTGGCCGCCGGCACGCTCAGCCCGGTGGCCACGCTCCTGCTGGTGGCGCTGACCCTGGCGGGGGCGCTGCCGACGTACCGGGCGGTGGCCGGGCAGAGCCCCAACGGGCTGGGCTCGCTGTCGATGCTGGAGCGGCTGCTGCCCGGCTGGGGCGGCAAGCTCCTGGTGCTCTTCCTGCTCGGCTTCGTCGCCACCGCCTTCATCGTCACCATCACCCTGTCGGCGGCCGACGCCACCGCGCACCTCCTGCACAACCCGTTCGTCCCGAAGGCGTGGGAGAGCTGGCAGGTGCCGGTCACGCTGGCGCTCATCGCCGCGCTGGGCGGGGTGTTCCTGGCGGGCTTCAGCGAGGCCATCTCCCTGGCCGTCGTCCTGGTCGCCGTCTACCTCCTGCTGAACGTGGTCGTCGTGGCCACCGCCGTCCAGCGGGTGCTCACCCACCCCGAGCAGGTGACCGGCTGGCAGAACGCGCTCAGCGCCGACCACTCCAGCCCCATCGCGATGATCGCTGTCTCGCTGTACGTGATGCCGAAACTGGCCCTGGGCCTGTCCGGCTTCGAGACCGGCGTGGCCGTGATGCCCCTGGTCAAGGGCGACCTCGCCGAGCGGATCAAGGGCGCGCGCAAGCTGCTGACCACCGCCGCGCTCATCATGAGCGTCTTCCTGGTCACCTCCAGCTTCGCCACCACCGTGCTCATCCCCGCCGCGGAGTTCGCCGAGGGCGGCGCGGCCAACGGCCGCGCCCTGGCCTACCTCGCCCACCTCTACCTGGGCGACTGGTTCGGCACCGCCTACGACCTGTCGACCATCGCCATCCTGTGGTTCGCCGGCGCCTCCGCCCTGGCCGGGCTGCTCAACATCGTGCCGCGCTACCTGCCCCGCTACGGCATGGCGCCCGACTGGACCCGCGCCGTCCGCCCCATGGTGCTGGTCTTCACCGGCATCGCGTTCCTCATCACCGTGATCTTCGACGCCGAGGTGGACGCCCAGGGCGGCGCCTACGCCACCGGCGTCCTGGCCCTGATCCTGTCGGCCGCCGTCGCGGTCACGCTGTCGGCCTGGACCAGGCGCCAGACCTGGGCCGCCGCCTTCTTCGGCGTCGTCACCCTGATCTTCGCCTACGCCACCGTCGCCAACATCATCGAACGGCCCGACGGCCTGGTGATCGCCCTGCTGTTCGTGCTGGCCATCGTGGCGATCTCGCTCATCTCCCGGGCCACCCGCTCCACCGAGCTGCGCGTGACCCACATCAGCCTCGACGACTGCGCCCGCCGCTTCATCAACGAGTCCGGCGAGATCTACCTCATCGCCAACGAACCCCACGCCCGCGACCCCCGCGAGTACATCGACAAGGCCCGCGAGGCGTGGGAGCTGCACCGGCTGCGCACCAGCGAGGGGCCGATCTTCCTGGAGGTCACCATCCCCGACGCCTCCGAGTTCGCCGGCGAGCTGCGGGTCACGGGCGAAGAGCGCCACGGCTTCCGCGTCCTGCGCATGCAGAGCACCACGGTCGCCAACGCCATCGCCGCCCTGCTGCTGCACCTGCGCGACCAGACCGGCAAGACGCCGCACGTCTACTTCCACTGGGCGGCGGAGGGCAACCCCATCGGCGCCCTGCTGCGCTACCTGATCTTCGGTGGCGGTGACGTGCCGCCGCTGACCAGGGAGGTGCTCCGCCAGGCCGAGCCCGACCCCGACCGGCGCCCCATCGTCCACGTCGGCTGAAACGCCGCCGCACCGGGCCGCCGCCGCACCGGGCCGCCGCCGCACGGGGCCGCCGCCGCACCGGGCCGGGCCGCCGCCGGCGCTCAGGACACCGCTTCCACCTCGCCCGGCGCGGCCTGTGACAGGTCCGGCGGGCCGGGCGGCGCGGGAGCGGGCCGGGGGCGCAGCGCCACGGCGTGGCCGGTGGCGGCCAGCAGGTGCTCGGCGGACGTGAGCAGGTCCATCAGCTCGGGCCGGGTCAGGCTGTAGAAGGACTGGCGGCCTTCGGCGCGGTAGTCGACCAGGCCGCAGTCACGCAGGCAGGCCAGGTGCTTGGAGACCGTGGACTGCGCCAGCCCGAGCTCGGTGGTCAGGTCCACCACGCGGGCCTCGCCGCGCGCCAGGCGCTGCACGATGCGCAGCCGCGTCTCGTCGGCCAGGGAGTGGAACAACGCCGCCGCCGGGGGCACGCCGGCGGCGACGTCCGCACTGACACACGGGCCCCCGCCAGAATCAATCGTCACAAGGCGATGATAGGCCACGATGCGGATGTCTCAGGCGGTGATCCGCCCGAACCCGCGCGGGAGCTCAAAGGGCAGCCGGAATGCGGCAGGTCTCAGGCGGTGGCCTGCGTGCCGTCCTCGGAGAGGGCGGGGCGGATCTGCCTGCGCGAGGCGATGCCGAGCTTGGCGAAGACCTTGCGCAGGTGCCACTCCACGGTGTGCGGGCTGATGAAGAGCTGCCGGTGGCCTGCACCGCGCGGCGGGCGCGTTCGGCGAGCGCGCCGAGATCCGGTATCGGGAGGCGATCGAGCGGCTCGGGCGTACCGAGGCCAGGCTCGTGCTCGCCCGCGCGCGGCTGGTCTACGGCGAGTGGCTGCGCAGGGAGAACCCCCGGACCGACGCCCGGGAGCAGCTGGGCCTGGCCTACGAGGCGCTCAGCCGGATGGGCGCCGAGGGAATCCTGCCCGCCACCAGCACCGCCCCCTCCCGACCACATGCCCGCTGACCATCAACCGCGGTACGTGGGAGGCGACCGGAGCCGTGTCGAAAGCCGGCCGGTAGCGTACCGCCCTGACGCTGATCGCGGCAATCGCGCGGTGAAGGCGACGGACGAGAGAAAGGTCCTGATGTGCGGCGACTGAGCGTGCCGGGCGTGATCCCTCCACCCGTTCACGGGCATCTGCGGCTCGGCGACCCGCCCGATGAACCGGCCGCCATCACGGTCAACTCGCGTCACCTGTCCCGCGCGGGCAGGCCCTGGTTCCCGGTGTCGGGGGAGTTCCACTACGCCCGTCACCCGGCGGAGGAGTGGCATGAAGAGCTGCTCAAGATGCGCGCCGGAGGAGTGACGGTCGTGGCCACGTACCTCTTCTGGAACCTGCACGAGGAGCGGCGCGGCGTCTTCGACTGGAGCGGCGACCGGGACCTGCGGCGGTTCGTGACGACGTGCGCCGGGCTGGGCCTGGACGTGGTGGCGCGGATCGGTCCGTGGGCGCACGGCGAGTCCCGCAACGGCGGCTTCCCCGACTGGGTGGTGGTCGAGGACTGCGTGCCCCGCACCGACGACCCGCGCTACCTGCGGCTCGTCCGGCCGTGGTTCGCGCAGATCGGTGCCCGGCTGCGCGGGCTCACCCGCGCCGCCGGCGGGCCGGTCGTGGCCGTGCAGGTGGAGAACGAGCTGCCGGACCAGCCCGGCCACCTCCTCACCCTCAAGCGGATGGCGCAGGAGTGCGGCATCGACGCGCCGCTGTGGACCGCCACCGGCTGGGGGCACGTCCGGCTTCCGCCCGGCGAGCTGATCCCGCTGTTCGGCGGCTACCCGGAGGCCGCCTGGGACACCGCGCACGACGGCCGGCCGGCGCAGAGCCGCACCCACTACTTCTTCGGGCCGGGCAGGGACGACGACTCGATCGGCGCGGACCTGCGCCCCGCCGGGGACGCCGCCGCCGACGACGACGAGAGCCGGCTGGCGCTTTACCCGTTCGCCACGTGCGAGCTGGGCGGCGGGATGTACACCTCCTACCACCGCCGGCCCGTCGTGACGGCCGCCGACGTGGCCGCGCTGGCGCTGGTGAAGCTGGGCAGCGGGTCGGTGTGGCAGGGCTACTACATGTACCACGGCGGCTCGCAGCGGATCGGCGAGCTGTCCACGCTGCAGGAGTCGCACGCCACCGGCTACCCCAACGACTGCCCGGTGATCGACTACGACTTCCAGGCCCCGCTCGGCGCGTACGGCCAGTTCCGCGACTCCTACCGGCACCTGCGCCTGCAGCACCTCTGGCTGGCCTGCGATGGGCCGGACCTGGCCACCATGACGCCGTTCGTCCCGCCGGACGCGCCGCGGGACACCGCCGACCGGGAGGTGCTGCGCTGGGCGGTGCGCTCCGACGGGCGGTCGGGGTTCCTGTTCGTCAACAACCACCAGCCCGCCGAGCCGCTGCCCGCCCACGAGGGGGTGCGCTTCGCCGTCGAACTGGGCGGGCGGGAGCTGGTCGTGCCACGCGAGCCGGTGACCGTGCCTTCGGGGGCGTACTTCGTCTGGCCGCTCGCCCGCGCGGTGGGGGAGAGCGTGCTGCTGACCGCGACCGCGCAGCCGGTGTGCGTGATCGACGCCGGCGAGCCCGTGCACGTGTTCACGCAGACCGCCGGCATCCCCGTCGAGCTGGTCTTCGACGCCGCGACCGTCGCGGACGTCGAGGGGCCCGCGTCGGTGCGGCGCGACGGGGGCGAGGTCGTGGTGAGCGGGCTGGCGCCGGGCACGGGCTGCCTGCTCCGGGTGACCGGGCCGTCCGGCGGGCGCGCCGCCGTCCTGGTGCTCGACCACGACAGCGCGCTCACCGCGACCCGGGGGCGGCTCTGGGGCGCCGACCGGCTCGTGCTCAGCGACGGGCCCGCCGTCATCGACGACGACCGCCTGATCGTGTACGGCGAGAGCCCCGCCGTACGGATCTTCCCGGCCCCGGACCCCATGCCCGTCGCTCCGGACCCCGTGACGGCCGTCCCGGATCCCGTGCCCGCCGCCTCGAACCCCGTGCCGGCCGACCCGGGGCACGGTCCGACTGCCGTGGATCCCATGCCGGCCGTCCAGGAGCTCGGGCGGGCTTCGCGCGGCGGGCGGGTGGACGGCGTGTTCGGCGTGGTCGAGCCGCCCGCCCCGGCGGGCCCGCCGCCGCGGGTGCGGGTCGAGGCCGTCAAAGCGGCCGGGCCGGCCCGGCCGCCGGTGATCGACCCCGCCTCCGGGCGGGCCTCCGCGCCCACGGACGCCGACTTCGACCACGCCGCCGTCTACCGGATCACGGTCGGGGAAGAGGCGTTCGCGGGGGACGGGGAGGTGCTGCTGCGGCTGGACTGGACCGGCGACGTGGGCCGCGCCCACCTCGGCGGCCGGCTCGTGGCCGACCAGTTCTGGCACGGCCAGGTCTGGGAGATCGGGCTGCGCAGGTTCCGCGAGGAGATCCTGGAGCACGGGCTGGAGCTGAGGCTGCTGCCGCTGCGCGAGCACGCGCCCGTCTACGTCTCCCCGCACGTCCGGCCGGCCGCCTACCCGGACGGTGAGGTCCTGGAGCTGCGTTCGGTCACCCTGGTCCCGATGCCCCGCACCGTACTGCCCGCCCGGCCGTGACGCCCGGCCTCTGCCGGGCCCCTGCCAGGCCCCTGCCCGGCCCCTGCCCGCCCGGCCGTGACGCCGCCGCTGTGATTCGCACCACTTGAACACCGTTCAGGCTTGAACGGTGTTCAAGTGGGCTGTCACACTCCACGCATGCAGTTGAAACGTGCGGACGTGGTGACCGGAGCGCTGGACCTGCTCGACACCGACGGCCTCGACGGGCTGACCATGCGCAAGCTCGGCGCCCGGCTCGGGGTTCAGGCCGGCGGCATCTACTGGCACTTCAAGAACAAGGAGGCCCTGCTCGACGCGATGGCCGACCGGATCGTCGGCGGGCTCACCCAGACCCCCCTGGCTCCCGGCCCCTGGGACGCGCAACTGACGGAGCTGGCGCACCGCCTGCGCCGCGCCCTGCTCGCCCACCGGGACGGCGCCCGCGTGGTCGCCGGCACCCACGTGCCCGAGCCGAACACGGTGCGCGGCGGCGAGCATGCCGTGCGCATCCTGGCCGACGCGGGCTTCCCGATCGACCGGGTCGGCTGGGTCGTCTTCGCGGTTCTGTACTACGTGCTCGGCCACACGATCGAGGAGCAGGCGCAGCGGGCGGCCGGCGACTGGGAGCGGCGCGTGGCGACACTGGCGGACGAGGACCTGACGCGCGCGGTGAGCAGCACGATCGGGGCCGACCCCGAGGAGCGCTTCGCCTACGGCCTGGAGCTCTTCCTCGACGGCGTGCGCCTGCGGCTCGCGGAGGCGCGGCCATGATCCCGAAGGTCAAGCGGCCGGGCGACCGGCGCGTGATCCCGCTGGAGGCGCGGCCATGATCCCCAAGGTCAAGCGGCCCGGCGACCGGCGCGTGATCCCGCTGGAGGTCCGCGCCAACGTCCGGGTCAGCCCGTCGTTCAGCCGGCTCACCTTCGGCGGCCCGGCCCTGGCCGGGTTCACCGGCATCGGCCTCGACCACAGCGTGCGGCTCTTCTTCCCCCGCGCCGGCCAGGACCGGCTGTGGCTCCCGAGCCTGAACAACGACGCCTGGATGGCCCAGACGATGCTTCAGCCCGTCTCCCGGCGCCCGTGGGTGCGCAACTACACGGTGTACGCGTACCGTCCGGACGAGCAGGAGCTGGACATCGAGTTCGCCCTGCACGGCGACCACGGGCCCGCCTCCGCCTGGGCCGCCCGGGCCCGCCCCGGCGACCCGGCCGGCATCTTCGCGGAGGGCTACAGCTACCTGCCGCCGGACGGCGCCGACCGGCAGCTGCTGGTGGGGGACGAGAGCGCGCTGCCGGCGATCCTGTCCATCCTGTCCTCCGCCCCGGCCGGCCTCACCGGGCACGCCTTCCTGGAGGTGCCGGAGAGCGCCGACATCCGCGAGCACGTCGACCGCCCCGAGGGCGTGCGGGTGACGTGGCTGCCGCGCGACGGCTCCGGCACCATCCCCGGAGCCCTCGCCCTGGAGGCCGTCCGGCAGGCCCCCGGCCTGGGCGCCCCCGACTACGCCTGGATCGCCGGCGAGTCGCGGCTGGCCACCGGCGTGCGCCGCCACCTGGTCGGCGAACGCCACCTCGACAAGAAGCAGATCGCCTTCATCGGCTACTGGCGGCACGGCCGCTCCAGCCCCGGCTGACCGGCGGGCGGAGCGCGCCCGCGCGCCTGCTTCCGGCCGGGATAATTCACCGCCAATATCGCGGCCCGCAAATCGCCGTCCGATGGCAGAATGGGGTGGCAAGGCCCGGGGCCGCATTATTCTCACTTCCGGGACCGAGCAACGGTTAGTGGCGGTGCGGGCGCCTTGCCGCGTGATTCCTGCGGTAATGGCCGTCGTGGACGCACCCCGCCTTGACGACAGTGCTGGTGATCGTCATCGACGGGGAAAGTTATGCGGGTGCTGGTGGTTGACGACAACGCGGTCGCGGCCGAATCCGTTCTGCGGGACCTGCGGCGGGTCGGCTACGCCGTCGACCACGTGGAGACGCGTGAGGCCGCTCTGCGATCGTGTGATCGGGCTGACCTGGTGCTGCTCGACCTCGGTCTCTCCGGATGCGACGCCCTGGCGGTGTGCCGCGAGATCCGCGCCCGCTGCGACGTGCCGATCATCGCGTTCACGGACCAGCGCGACGAGCTGGAGTGCGTGCTCGGGCTGAAGGCGGGGTCGGACGACTGCCTGGTGAAGCCGTACGGGTTCCGGGAGCTCATCGCTCGCATCGAAGCCGTGATGCGCCGGGCAAGGCCGCGCCCCCGGCCGCCGGCGGCGCTCACCCGTGCCGGGCTGCGCATCGATCCCGAGACCCGGGAGGTCCGCGTCGGCGGCGAGCCCGTCAGCCTGACACGCAAGGAGTTCGACCTGCTGTGGGCCCTGGCGTCCCGGGGTGACGGCGTCGTGTCCAGGGAAGAGCTCATGTCGGCGGTCTGGGACGAGCCGTCGACGCAACCGGGGCGCACCATCGACACGCACGTCTACAGCCTGCGCGCCAAACTCGGCGGCGACTGGATCATCACCGTCCGCGGCGTCGGCTACCGTCTCGGCGACGGGGGCGAGGGCTTCCGCGGGTGACCGCCTCCTGACTGCCGCGCCCACCGGTGACGCCTCACGGCGATCGCCCTGCGACGGCCGCCCGTCCGCCGGCCATCGCCGCCGGGCGGCGCCCGGACGCCTGGAGGGCTGGCCCCGATGCCGCCGGCCGGAGCGCCGTGAACAGTGGGTCCGTTCGCCCGGAGAGCCCGCGCCGGCGCGGCGCGGGCGGGCCCGCCCGGCCGCGGGACAGGCGCCGGCGGATCGACGGCAATCGCCGGACTTTGCACTCCTCTGACATTCACCTCACCTGCGGCTGCAGGTCGAGCATCCGGTCACCGAGGAGGTCACCGGCATCGACCTGGTCCGCGAGCAGTTCCGCATCGCCGCGGGCGAGGAACTGGGCTACGGCGATCCGAGCCCGCGCGGCCACTCCATCGAGTTCCGGATCAACGCCGAGGACCCCGGCCGCGGCTTCCTCCCCATGCCCGGCACCGTGACGGAGTTCGCGCCGCCGGCGGGGCCCGGGGTCCGGCTGGACGCGGGAGTGGAGAGCGGGAGCACGATCGGTCCCGCCTGGGACTCCCTGCTGGCCAAGCTGATCGTCACCGGCGCCACCCGCGAGCAGGCCCTGCGGCGGGCGGCGCGGGCCCTGGCGGAGTTCCGGGTCGGCGGCGTGGCCACGGTCCTGCCGTTTCACCGGAAGGTGGTCGGTGATCCGGCCTTCGCGCCGGAGCGGGCGGGCGCGCCCGGTCCGTTCACGGTCCACACCCGCTGGATAGAGACGGAGTTCGTCAACGACATCGCGCCGTTCACCACCGTGGTGCAGCCGGAGGCCGCGCCGGACCACGAGACGATCGTCGTCGAGGTGTGCGGCAAGCGCTTGGAGGTGTCCCTCCCGCCCTTGCTCGGCGCTGGCCGCCGCGGACTGGGCGCTGGCCGATGCCGCGGTGCGCCCGGCGGAGCTGCCCGCGTTCGACATGGGCGTGGTCACCGCCGCCTCGTCGGGCGGCTTCGAGTTCGGCCAGGGCGAGCTGCGCAAGCTCTGGAGCCAGGGCGGCCAGTACGTCAGCGCGTACCAGTCCTTCGCCTGGTTCTACGCCGTCAACAGCGGCCAGATCTCCATCCGCAACGCCATGAAGGGGCCCAGCGGGGTGGTCGTCAGCGACCAGGCCGGCGGCCTCGACGCGGTGGCGCAGGCGAGCAGGCAGATCAGGAAGGGCACCAGCCTCGTCGTCACGGGCGCGGTGGACGCCTCGATCTGCCCGTGGGGCTGGGTGGCGCAGATGGCGGGCGGCCGGCTCAGCACCAGCGACGAGCCGGCCGGGGCGTACCTGCCCTTCGACGCGCGGGCGCGCGGCCACGTGCCGGGCGAGGGCGGGGCGCTGCTCATCGTGGAGGCCGAGCGGGCGGCGCGCGAGCGCGGCGCCCGGATCTACGGCGAGATCGCCGGGTACGGGGCCACGTTCGACTCCAAGCCCGGCACGGGACGCGCCCCCGGGCTGCGCAAGGCCATCGAGCTGGCCCTGGGCCAGGCGGGGGCCGACCCGCGCGACGTGGACGTGGTCTTCGCCGACGCCGCGGCGATCCCCGAGCTCGACCGGGTGGAGGCCACGGCGATCAGCGAGGTGTTCGGGGCCCGGGGCGTCCCGGTCACCGCCCCCAAGACGATGACCGGGCGGCTGTACTCGGGCGCGGCCCCGCTGGACCTCGCCGCCGCCTTCCTGGCCATGCGCGACGGCCTGATCCCGCCCACCGTGAACGTCGAACCCGACCCCGGCTACGGCCTGGACCTGGTCGCTTCCCGGCCCCGTACGGCCCGGGTGCGCACGGCGCTGGTCCTCGCCCGCGGCCACGGCGGTTTCAACTCCGCCCTGGTCGTCCGGACCCTCCGGCGGGCGTCCTGAACCGAGGCCCTCCGCCGGCTCCACCCCCATGGCCGGAGGAGGGCCTCTTCCGGCACGACTTTCCCGCACAGCATCCGGCACAGCTTCCGGCATTGCTGCTGGCCGCCGGCGTCGAGGGCGTGCTGCGCGCCGCCTCGATCAGGCTGCCCACGGTCTTCGAAGATCGGCGAGTTGCTGCGCCGGGACAACGTGGTCAACATGGACGCCCGTACGGTCATCGCCTGCTTTCCCACGGCCGTCAACGACTCCAGGGCGCTGCACTCCGACACCCAGATGTTGTCGTGGTTCACCGCCGAGCGGGCCCGCCGCGAGATCGACGCCAGGCTCATCCCGCTGCGGGACGTGGACGGCTGGGACAACGACGCGTTCTCGCTCGGCAGGCCGGACGGCCGCTACTTCCGGGTCGTGGCGGTCTCCGTGGAGGCCGGCAACCGCGAGGTGAGGGGGTGGTCGCAGCCGCTGATCGAGCCGACCGGCACGGCGGTCGCCGCGTTCGTGTTCCGGCGCATCGGCGGGGTCCCGCACCTCCTGGTGAACGCCAAGGCGGAGGCCGGCTTCCTGGACGCGGTGGAGTTGGGCCCCACAGTGCAGTGCACGCCGGGGAACTGGGTGCACCTGCCGGCCCGGGCCAGGCCGCCGTTCCTCGACGTGGTGCTGGCCGCCGGGCCGGACCGCGTCCGCTACGAGGCGGTGCACTCGGAGGAGGGCGGCCGGTTCCTGAACGCCGAGAGCCGTTACCTGTTCGTCGAGGCCGGCGAGCGGGAGGCGCCGCTCGTCCCGCCACCGGGCTACCAGTGGGTCACGCAAGGCCAGCTCAACTCGCTGACGGCCCATGGGCACTACGTCAACGTGCAGGCGAGGACCCTGCTCTCCTGTCTCAACGCCGGCGCCGTCCACCTGGGGTGAGCCGCACATGCCGCCGGACAGGGTCATGCCCCAAAAATACAATGAACGCTTTACAAGATGCAGTGAGCGTTGTACTTTTAGGGTGCGCCGCCGGAGTGCCGGCGGCGGGCCCCGCTGAAGGAAGGCCGGTGACATGGCGTCGACAATCCCTCCCCGAGCAGACGGAAGAACCTGGCTAGGGCTCGCCGTCCTGGTGCTGCCCGCGCTGCTGCTCAGCCTCGACCTGACCGTTCTCAACCTGGCGATCCCCAAGCTGACCGCGGAGCTGAGACCCACCGGCGCCCAGCTGCTGTGGATCCTCGACATCTATCCGCTCGTCCTGGCCGGGCTCCTCATCCCCATGGGGGCCCTGGGCGACCGGATCGGCCGCCGCAGGCTGCTGCTCGTCGGCGCCGCCGCCTTCGGGGCGGCCTCGGTGTTCGCCGCGTTCTCGGCCAACGCCGAGATGCTGATCGTGGCCAGGGGCCTGCTGGGGGTCGCCGGCTCCACCGTGATGCCGTCCACCCTGTCGCTGATCCGCAACATGTTCCGCGACCCCAAGCAGCGCACGCTGGCCATCAGCGTCTTCATGTCCGGCATCATGGTCGGCGACGCCATCGGCCCGGCGGTCGGCGGCGTGCTGCTGGAGTACTTCTGGTGGGGCTCGGTGTTCCTGCTGGGCGTGCCGGTCATGCTGCTGGTGATCGCTCTCGGGCCGGCGCTGCTGCCGGAATACCGCGACCCCGCGCCCGGCAGGCTCGACCTCACCAGCGCCGCCCTGCTGGTGGCGACCATGCTGGCGGTGGTGTTCTCGCTGCAGCACCTCGGCGAGGCCGGCCTCGACCCCCTGTCGCCCGTCGTCCTGGTGATCGGGCTCGGCCTGGGCGTGGTGTTCGTCCGGCGGCAGCGCAGGCTCGCCGACCCGCTGCTGGACCTGCGGCTGTTCGCCAACCGCTCGTTCACCGTCGGGGCGGTCGTGATCACGCTGGGCCTCGGCGCGATGTTCGGCGCGTACTACTTCATGGCCCAGTACCTGCAGCTCGTCGCCGGCCTGTCGCCGTTCCAGGCGGGGCTGGCGACCATCCCCATCACGCTCGGCAGCGTCGGCGGCATCGCGCTCCTGCCGCTGCTGACCAGATGGTTCAGGCCCGCCCGCGTCATGGTCGGCGGACTGGTGGTGGCGGCCCTCGGGATGGTGGTCATCACCCTGGTCAACGCCGGGGGCGGGATCGCCTTCCTCGTCATAGGCGGCGTGCTGCTCTTCATCGGGCTCGGCATCACGCTGTCGCTGTGCACCACCATGATCCTCAACTCCGTCCCCGCGGAGAAGGCCGGCGCGGCGTCCGGCGTGCAGGAGACCAGCGCCGAGATGGGTGCCGCGCTCGGCATCGCGGTGCTGGGCAGCATCGGCACCGCCGTCTACCGCGGTGGCGTCGGCGGCGCGCTCCCCGAGGGCCTGCCCGCGGACCTGCTGCACTCCGCGCAGGGCACGCTCGGCGGCGCGGTCGCGGCCGCGGCGCACCTGCCCGGCGCCACCGGCGCCGAACTGCTCGACACCGCCCGCCAGGCGTTCACGACCGGGATGCGGATCAGCACCGGGATCGGCGTGGCCGTCCTGCTCGGCCTCGCCGTCATGGCGGCCGTACGCCTGCGCGGGGAGACGCTCGACGGACAGCTCGCCGACGACCTCCCCGAGGCGGTGACCACCACCCCCGACAAGGAACAGACCGGAGGCTGACCCGGTGCTCGCCGGCACGGCATGGCCGGGTCTCCGCACACACGAAAGGAGTGGGCCATGCCGGCCGCTGGGCCGTCCACCGAGATGATCGATCATCTGGACCGGCTGAACGAACTGAAGGAGCTCGCCCGCCGAGGGCCCGACCCCGAGGCCACCGGGCGCCAGCACGCCAAGGGCAAACTGACCGCCCGCGAACGCATCGAACTCCTCCTCGACAAGGCGAGCTTCACCGAGGTCGAGCCGCTGCGGCGGCACCAGGCCCGCGGCTTCGGCCTGGAGGCCAGGCGCCCCCACACCGACGGGGTGGTCACCGGGTGGGGCACCGTCGAAGGGCGCACCGTCTTCGTGTACGCCCACGACTTCCGGATCTTCGGCGGGGCGCTCGGCGAGGCGCACGCCCAGAAGATCCACAAACTCATGGACATGGCCCTGGCGGCGGGCGCCCCGCTCGTCTCGCTCAACGACGGAGCCGGGGCCCGCATCCAGGAGGGGGTCGGCGCGCTCGCGGGTTACGGCGGCATCTTCCACCGCAACACCCGGGCCTCGGGCGTGATCCCGCAGATCAGCGTCATGCTCGGCCCCTGCGCCGGCGGCGCCGCCTACTCGCCCGCGCTCACCGACTTCGTCTTCGCCGTCCGGGGCATCTCCCAGACCTTCGTCACCGGCCCCGACGTGGTGCGGCAGGTCACCGGCGAACGCGTCACGCACGACGAGCTCGGCGGCGCCGACGTGCACGCCGAGGTCTCCGGCGTGGCCCATTTCGTGTACGACGACGAGGAGACCTGCCTCGCCGAGGTTCGCTACCTGCTGTCGCTGCTGCCCGCCAACAACCGCGAGCTGCCGCCGGCGGCGCCCGGCCACGACCCCGCGGACCGGCCCGGCGACGCCCTGCTGAACCTCGTGCCCGCCGACGTCAACCGGGCCTACGACATCCGCGCGGTGATCGGCGAGGTCGTGGACGACGGCGAGCACATGGAGGTGCACGCCGCCTGGGCCCCCAACATCGTCTGCACTCTGGCCAGGCTCGGCGGCCAGGTCGTGGGCGTCGTCGCCAACCAGCCCGCCGTCATGGCCGGCGTGCTGGACATCAAGGCCAGCGAGAAGGGGGCGCGCTTCGTGCGGTTCTGCGACGCGTTCAACATCCCGCTGATCACGCTGGTCGACGTGCCCGGCTTCCTGCCCGGCGTCGAGCAGGAGCACGGCGGCATCATCCGGCACGGCGCCAAGCTCCTGTACGCCTACTGCGCCGCCACCGTGCCCCGGATCTCGCTGGTGCTGCGCAAGGCGTACGGGGGTGCGTACATCGTGATGGACTCCCGGTCGATCGGCGCGGACCTCGCCTTCGCCTGGCCCGCCAACGAGATCGCCGTGATGGGCGCGGAGGGCGCGGCGGCCGTGGTCTTCCGGCGGGAGATCGCGGGGGCCGAGGACCCCGAGGAGACGCGCCGCAGGAAGATCGACGAGTATCGGCGGGAGCTCGTGCATCCGTACTACGCCGCCGAGCGAGGGCTGGTCGACGACGTCATCGACCCGCGCGAGACGCGGTCCGTGCTGATCCGCGGGCTCGACATGCTGCACGCCAAGGACGCCGACCTGCCGCGCCGCAAGCACGGCAACCCGCCGCAATGACCGGGCCGGACACGCCGCCGCTGCTGCGCGTCGAGAAGGGCAACCCCAGCGCGGACGACCTGGCGGCCCTCGTCGCGGTCCTGCTCGCCAGGGCGGCCCGCGCGGAGCCGGACGGGCCGCGCACCCCCGCCCGGGCCATGGCCCGCTGGCACGGCCCGGACCGCGCGCCGCGCTTCGCCGGCCCGCGCACCTGGCGCAACGGCGAGCGCTGACCCGCACGGGGCGAGACGGCGACGGCGGCACGGCCGGTCGCGCCGCCGTCTCGCCCGCTGAGTTCCCCGCAGGCCCAGGAAAGACCGCCAGAAAGGATCAGGCAATGTCCACGATCACCCTTGACGAGGTCGAGGCGCTGCGCGCCCGCGTCCGGGAGCTCGGTGACCGGGCGGAGCTGGCCGCGTTGTGCGACCGCTACGTCACGCACCTCGACCGGGACCGCGACGACGACACGTGGTTCGACGCCGTCTTCACCGAGGACGTCCAGCTCGTCTTCCCCATGGGCGAGTACAAGGGGATGGCCGGGCTCGCCCGGTTCCAGGAGATGGCGCGCGGCACGTTCGAGCGGACCCACCACATGAGCGGCAACTACGCCATCGAGATCGACGGGGACCGGGCCCGCGTACGGGCGCACCTGACCGCCGTGCACGTGCGGCGGGGCGCGGAGCCGGGCGGCCACTTCGACATCGGCGGCCACTACGAGGCCGAGGCGGTGCGCACCACGCGCGGCTGGCGCATCCGCCGTTTCGCCTTCGACCTGGTGTGGAGCGCGGGCGAAGGGCCGAAGGGCCCCGGCCCGCAGGCACGACGGGCATCGGCGCAGGGAGGAGCGCGATGAGCACATTCACGGGGAGCACCATGACCGGGGGCAGGTTCGCCGGCAGGACGGCACTGGTCACCGGGTCGAGCCGGGGCATCGGCCGTGCGACGGCCCTGCGGCTGGCGGGTGAGGGCGCTCTGGTCGCCGTGCACTACGCGAGCAACAAGGAGGCGGCCGAGCAGACCCTCGCCTCGATCGAGCGGGCGGGCGGCAGCGCGTTCGCGGTCAGGGCGGAACTGGGCATGCCCGGGGACGTCGAGGAGCTCTTCGAAGGGCTGGAGGCGGGGTTGCGGGCGCACCACGGCTCGGTGACGCTCGACATCCTGGTGAACAACGCCGGGGTGCTGGCCGCCGGCGAGCCGGAGGAGGTCACGCGCGCGCAGCTCGAGCACCTCTTCGCGGTCAACAGCACCGCGCCCTTCCTCATCGTCCAGCGCGCGCTGCGGATCCTCGCCGAGGGCGGCCGGATCATCAACATCTCGTCGGGGCTGACCCGCATCGGGAATCCGGCGGTGGTCCCGTACGCGATGACCAAGGGCGCGCTCGAACAGCTCGCCCGGCATCTCGCGCGGCACCTCGCGCCGCGCGGCATCACGATCAACACCGTGGCGCCAGGCGTCACGGACAACGGCGGGCCGACCTACGCCGACCCCGAGACGGTGGCGGTGATGGCCAGGCAGTCGGCGTTCAACCGGGTCGGTCAGACGCGGGACATCGCCGACGTCGTCGCCTTCCTCGCCTCCGAGGAGGCGCGCTGGATCACCGGCGCGTTCGTCGACGCCACCGGCGGCGGCCTGCTGGGCTGAGGCCGCCGGGCGCGGGCCCCCGCGGGCGGTGCCGCCCGCGGGGGCCTTACGCGGCCGTGCCGTAGCCGTGCAGGAAGGCGCGGACGCCGGAGGTGACCATCTCGTCGGCCTGCTCCTCGGTCAGCACGTCGCCTTCGTAGGCGGGCACGTCGCTGGAGATCAGCAGCAGCAGGTGGAGCGCCGCCCGCTCGGGGTCGGCGACCCGCAGCAGCCCCCGGTCGGCGAACTTCGCGATGCGCAGGGCCAGCTCGTGGCGCACCCGCAGCGGGCCGGTGGCCTGCCAGGCGTCGATGGCGGCGCGGGGGATGTGCCCGAGCTCGGCGTTGATCTGCCGGACGAGCGCGAAGTGGTCGGCGTACGCGGGCATCGGCGCCGTCCAGTCTCTGCCGAACTCGATGAGGTCGGTCTCCAAGTCGATGATCTTGTTCAGATGCCGTTCGATGAGCGCGATCTGCGCCTCCGCCGCGCGTGCCGCGCTGTCCTGGATGACGGCCTCGAACAACTGCGCCTTGTCCTCGAAATGGTTGTAGATGGTGCGGGTGGACACGCCCGCCGACGCCGAGATGGCGTCGATGCTCGCGCGGCTGTAGCCGTCGCGGGCGAAGACGGTCAGCGCTCCCGCGAGGATCGCCTGCCGCTTGTCGGCCCGCCCGCCGCGGGCGCGGGTGGTCACTGTGTCGCCGGTGCTGGTCTGGTTCTGCATCACTCGCCTCCAGTTAAAATATACACTTTACTTGTTACTATGATCGTTGTACTTTAGCGGGTGTGGAAGGTTCGGGCAATCGAGGTGATGGGAGGTGTGTGATGCTCCGGTTGGCAGTGGTCAATGGGAGTACGCGGCCGCGCCGGCAGAGTGGGTCGGTGGTGGAGTGGGTCGTGGGTGCGGCGGGTCGGCATCCGGCGGTGAAGTCGGGGGAGGTGCTGGTCGAGGCGGTGGATCTGGCGGATTTCGGTCTGCCGCTGCTGGATGAGGCGGTGCCGCCGTTGTTCGGGGCGTATGAGCATGAGCACACGCGCCGGTGGGCGTCGGTGGTGGGGTCGTTCGACGGGTTCGTGTTCGTGACGCCGGAGTACAACCACAGTGTTCCGGGGGCGTTGAAGAACGCGGTGGACTTCCTGTTCGCCGAGTGGCATCACAAGGTGGCGGGGTTCGTCAGTTACGGGGTGCATGCGGGGACGCGGGCGGTGGAGCATCTGCGGCTGGCTCTGGTGGAGCTGCGGGTGGCCAACGTGCGTTCGCAGGTGGCGCTGTCGGCGTTCACCGACTTCGAGATCGTCGATCCGGAGGATCCGGCCGCGCCGGGGTTGTGCGCGCCGGGTGAGCATCAGGAGCCGACGCTGCACGAGATGCTCGACGAGATGATCGAGTGGGGTGTCGCCCTGCAACCCCTGCGCACCGCCGCCGGCACCATGGGCGGTGACGCCGCCGGCACGACCGGCGGTGACGCCGCCGTCTCGCACGCCTCGGGCGCGGCCGGCGGCGCCGCCTCCGCCGCGGGGTAGTGCCGCGCCGCGGCCGGCGGGAGGGCCGGCCGCTCGGGCGGAGCCGGAACCGGGAAAATCCGCCTGCTGGTCATCAATTCCCTTCCCGGCACCCGAATGGCCCACGAGCTCGCCTGCTCGCGGGCCATTCGGCGCGATTTCTCTCTGGAAACTCGCTATTCATATTCGAATCGGAAACCGACGCCGCGCACGGTGCGGATCCAGTTCTTCTGGCCGAGCTTGTTGCGAAGGCTGCTGACGTGCGTGTCGACGGTACGGCTCGACGTCGTCGCCGGGTCGTTCCACACCTGCGACATGATCTCCTTGCGGGACACCACCGTCCTGGGCCGGGCGGCCAGGTGATGAAGGAGGTCGAACTCCTTGCGCGTGACCCGGACCGGACGATTGTCCAGATAAATCTCCCGGGCCCCCGGATCAATGCGCAGGGATCCGCGTGAGATGACCCGGCCCGTGGTCGTGTGCCGTCCCGGGCGGAAACGCCGCATCACCGCCTCGATACGGGCCAGCAGCTCGTGGAAACGATACGGCTTGGCCAGGCAATCGTCCGAGCCGGATTGGAGGCACAGCACCCGATTCAACTCGGTGTCGTTATTCGTGATGGCGATGATCGGCGTGTCGCCGCCGGCCCGGATGTCGTGGCAGACCTTCAGGCCGTCCAGATCGGACAGTTCGATGCCGAGCAGCACCAGGTCAGCGCCATGAGCTGCGCGCAGTGCCGCCGCTCCCGTGGTCACGCAGGCCACGGTGTGTCCATGTCGTCGTAGTCCATCAGCCAGTGACGCCGCGGCTTCGGCATCACTTTCTACCGCGAGTACTCGCACAGCAGCCTCCAGGCAGCCAGTGAGATTGGTCGAACATCACCACGGGCCTTCCCCGCGCATTCCCTCTTTCATTTATCGGGAATCATTCTGGGTCATTTATCATGTGGCTGGGAAGGGTTGCAGAACGTTGCAAGGCCCAGCGTGAACCGCAAGAGGAACGTCGCACTCCGTCGCGATCGAGTCATCCCGTTGGGAGCAGTGAATGGAACTCGAAAGTGCACTTCCGGTCGGCTCGGACCATCGCCGTCACGCACACCTTCTGAGCCGGATCAGGGACGCGGTGCTCGCCGGCGACCGGCCGGTGGCCTCGCCCCGTCCGCTCATCGCCGAATCCTGGAACCGGGTACGCCGGTTGGGCGTCGATCCGGAGCGGGGGCGAGACCTGCCGATCGCCCCCCGCGAAGAGGTCGAGTGGCGCCGCAGGCAGTCCCGCATCGGCCAGGTCCTGGACGTCCTGCGAGGTGGCCTGACCTCGATCTCCGACGACGGTGTGCACATCATGGTGATCACCGACGCGGACGGCTGCCTGTTGTGGCAGGAGGGCAGCCCGGCCGTCCGGAGAGAGGCCGAGTCGCTGGGGTTCGCCGAGGGGGCCGTCTGGGACGAGGCGGCCGTCGGCACGAACGGGATCGGGACCGGCCTGGTCGTGCAGCGTCCCGTCCAGATCTTCGCCGCCGAGCACTTCGTCCGGGGGCACGACCCGTGGATCTGCACCGCCGCTCCGCTGCACGACCCCGTCAGCGGACAGTTCCTCGGCGTCGTGGACGTCAGCGGCCCTGCCGCGACGGCGCACCCGTCCACGCTCGCCCTCGTCCACGCCGTGACGAGTCTGGCCAATGCCTCGTTCAAGGAGGAGCACCAGTCCCGGCTGGCCCGCCTGCGCGCCGCCGCCGCACCGGTGCTCGCACGGGTGGGCGGATGCGCCCTGGTGACCGACCGCCACGGGTGGGTGGCCGCGGTGACGGGCATGTGGCCGGGAGACCGCGTCCTCCTGCCCGAGGAGCTGAGCGGCGGGGACGCGCGGATCGCGCCGTTCGGCCTGTGCAGGGTGGAGCCGTTGTTCGAGGGCTGGCTCATCCGCGTCGGCCCTCCCGAGCCGGACCGGCCGACGACGGTGCGGCTCAACCTGAGCGGAGACATCCCCACGATCACCGTCGTCGCCCCGAGCGGGTCCTGGCAGCACCGGCTGACGCCGCGCCACGCGGAGATCCTGCTCCTGCTGGCGCTGAACCCGGCCGGGCTCAGCGCCGCGGAGCTGGCCGAGGACCTGTTCGGCGACCGGCGGCGCAAGGTCACCGTGCGCGCCGAGCTGTCCCGGCTGCGGCAGCGGCTGGGCGACCTCTTCGAGCAGCGGCCCTACCGGTTCGCGTCGTGGCTGGACGTGCGGTACGAGCTGCCGCAGGACCGGGCGAGGCTCCTGCTGGCGGCCAGTTCGGCCACCGTGCGAACGTTACGCTCCTGCGCCACGCCCCCGCGCCCGGGCGCCGGCGCGCCGCCCGCCCCGGGGTGACCCCCGCGCCCGACGCCCGGGCGGTCGCGGGCCCCGGGGTGACCCCCGCGCCCGGCGCCCGGGCGCTCGCGGAGACGCCGGTGACGTCCGGCCGGGCGCCCGGGCCTCAGCCCTCGTCCGCGGGCAGGGTGAAGAGGCGGACGTAGACGGGGCGGGCGTCCGGCGGGGCCTCCTCCGCAGGGCGGCTGTAACGCAGGAGCAGCGCGATGTACTCCTCGTAGAAGGCGTCCAGGTCCTGCCTGGTCATGCGGGCCAGCCCGCGCGACCCCTTCGCCCAGCCCGGGTCGGCCCGGTAGGCGGCGGGGAAGCGCTCGAACAGGGCGCGGTCCTCCTCGTAGCCGACCCGGTGGAACTCCTCCAGCACCGCCCGGTCGCCCGGCGCGAGCTGGTCGGGGGTGGGCAGGCGGACGTCCCTGGGCACCTCGGCGCGCCGCCACCAGCGCTCGCGGCCCGACGACCGCTCGGGGATCTCCTCGATGAAGCCGTACTTCTCCAGCTGGCGCAGGTGGTAGCTGGTCGTGCCGGTCTTGGCGCCGAACAGCTCGCCCAGGGTGGTCGAGGTGGCCGGGCCGTGCAGGTTGAGGTGGGTCAGCATGCGGCGGCGCATGGGGTGGGCCAGTGCCTTGAGCCGGTCGGGGTCGTCGAGTACGTACGGCTCGTCATCCTTCATGAGGAGCAGGCTAGTCCTCCAGAACGACATCTGCAGACAACGCTTTGCCGAGGTTTCTCTGCAGACTACTGTCGGCATCATGAAGAGAATCCTCCCGGCCCTCGCCGCCGCGTCGGCCGCGCTGGCCGTGCTGATCGCGCCGGCCCCGCCCCCCGCGTCGGCCGCGTCCTCCGCGCCGGCCACGCCGCCCGCGTCGGCCTGGCCCGTGTCCGCCGGGTCCGTACGGCCTGTCGCGCCGGCCGCGTTCACCCGGACTGCCGGGCAGCCCGGGCCGCCCGGGCCGCCCGGGCCGCCCGGGCTGCCCGGGGACCTGGCCTCCACCGAGGTGAGCTTCCGCGGCGCGGGCGGCCTCACCCTGCACGGCAGCGTGATCAGCCGGCCGGACGCCCCCGCCGGACGGCCGGGCATCGTGCTGGTGCACGGCGCGGGCACCGGCACGCCCCGGCAGAAGCTGCTGGCCGAGGCCGTGGCCTTCGCCCGGCAGGGGTTGTCCGTGCTCGTCTACGACAAGCGCTCCGAGGGGTACTCGATGTTCGAGCGGTCGTACGCGACCCTCGCCGAGGACGCCCTGGGAGCCGTCGCGACGCTGCGGCGGCAGGCCGGGGTCGACCCCGGCAAGGTCGGCGTCTGGGGGCTCAGCGAGGGCGGGTGGGTGGCGCCGATCGCCGCCTCCCGCTCCCGTGACATCGCCTTCGTCGTCCTCGTCGGCGCCAACGCGCTGAGCCCGCTGCGGCAGCAGGCCTGGGCCGTGGCGGCCGGGCTGCGCAGGGCCGGCGTGGGCGGGTCGCTGGTGGAGCGGGCCGAGCCCAACCTCTACCGGGTGATCGCGGACGGCGGGCTGTTCCCCGAGCCCTTCTTCGACCCGGAGCCGGTCCTCGCGCGGGTGCGGCAGCCGGTGCTCGGCATCTGGGGCGTGCACGACCTGCTCACCCCGCCCAGGGAGACGCCCCCCATCCTCGCCGAGGCCCTGGAGAAGGGCGGCAACCGCCGGTACGCGTTCCGGTTCTTCCCCGGCGCCGACCACGCCGCCCACCTGACGCCCGACGGCGGCGTCACCCGGCTGCCCGACCTGGCTCCCGGCTACGCGGAGCTGGTCGGGACGTGGGTGGGCCAGGCGACCTCCGGGCGCGCGCCGGTGGCGCAGGTGTCCGGGCCGGCCCCGGAGCAGGCGAGCGACACCTTCGGGGTGCCGCCGACCGCGTGGTGGGAGTCGGCCGGAGCGCAGCTGGCGGTGCTGGTGCTGTTCCTGGTGGCGTTCGCCGGGTATCCGGTGACGGCCCTGGTCCGGCGGCTCAGGCGGCGCCCGGCCGGGCCGGTGGTGAAGGCGGCCCGGCTGGTCAGCGCGGGCGGGCTCGCGGTGACGGCAGGCGGGTTCGCGTACCTGTTCGCCGTGGTCATGTCGGGCGGCAAGCTGGCCTCGCCCGGCCCGCTGGCAGGCGACCGGCCGCTCATCTGGCTCGCGCTCCAGGCGCTGGCGGTCACGACCGTCGTGGCCACCGTGCTGACGGCGCTGCGCCGGCGGCGGGCGGCCCTCCCGCGCGGCGAGCGCACCCGCCTCGGGCTGCTGATCGCGGGCGGCGCGGTGTTCGTGCCGTGGGCGCTGTACTGGGGACTGCTGCTGCCCTGAGGCCGGAGGTTTCACCCGGATGGCGCCGGGGTCAGATGCCGCGCCGGTCGCCGCCGTCTGTCGTGATGGAGGGGGTGGAGGGCGGGTAGGAGAACGTCTGCGCGCCGGTGAAGGTCTCCGGGCCGATGATGCGGTAGCCGTGCGCGGCCTCGCTGGCCGGGTGCCCGGGGCCCACGTCGAGGGTGTCGGCGGTGGACCAGACGCCGTTGACCTGGTGCTGGACGACGTACAGGAACTCGTTGAAGTCCTGGTCGGAGGAGACGAACGTGTTCACGATCGTGAGCGAGTGCTTGCCCGCGCTCAAGGACGGCGGGATGTCCACGCTCTGGTCCTTCCACCGGTAGACGTGCTCGGTGTGCAGCGGTTGCCACGCGCCCGCCGGGGTGCCGTTCACCGTGATGGTGGCGCGCTGCATGCCGATGCCGGCGTCGAGGCGGCGGATCAGGCGTACGCCGGTGTTGTCCGGATCGACGGTGACCGTGAACCGGCTCGAACCGCCCGGCCCGAACGCCCGCCCGTCGTCCACGAGAGCCCGGGCGGGGGAGACGGCGGGGTTGGCCGTCTCCGGCACCCACGCGCCGGCGAGCACGCCCAGCGCCGCCACGGTGCCCAGCGCGCCGAGCGCCACCCCCGCGGCGAGCGAGCCGAACGCGGCGGCCGCGACCGCCCGCCCCCGGCCCGCGCTCCTCGCGCCGGCCCGCCGCCCCCTGCCGTCCCGGCGGTCTGAGGCGCCGAACCCCATCCCGTCGGGGCCCCTGCCCTCACCCGCCCCGCCGGCCGGCTCCGGTACGCCCGCCCATCCGGTTCCGGCCTGTTCCGGTGTGCCGGCCCATCCGGTTCCGCCGGCCTGTTCCGGTGCGCCCGCCCATCCGGCTCCGCCGGGTCCCCGCGGTGTGCCCGCCCAGCCGGGCTCGTTCCGCGTGGCCGCGCCGCCGGCCCATCCGGGGTCGTCCCCCGTGAGCGGCCCGCCGGTTCCCCGGATCTCGCCCGGGCCGTCCGCCCCGTCCGCCCCGTGCGCCCGTCCGGTCGTGTCCGGCCGGGGCGGGGTGGCGGGACGCCCGCAGGAACGCCACCATCACCGCCTTCTTCGGAAAGCGCCGCCCCGCCAGCATGTCGGCGCACGTCGCCCGGGGCAGCCGCGCCCCGCCCGCCCTGTCGGCCCGCGCCTGCAACTCCCGCAGCGACGCGTCGGCCCGCGCGAACTGCTCGGCCAGCAGCCGCACCAGCTCCTCGTGCCGGGTCACCGCCTCCAGGCAGCGACCGGCCCCTCCTCCGGGGGCCCGGCCGCCCTCGGCCACCCGGACACCCTCGGCCTCTTCCGGAACTACGCTCATCGCCCGACCCTGCCCTCTCCCGCCAGAAGCCGTTCGCCCTCTAGAACCCGATCCGTGATTCGCAGTGTACGAACGGTTACTCTCGGTGCACCACTGGTTATCGCGGGCGGCCGGCCGGGAGGGGAAGACCGGCCGCACTGCTCAATCGTGTGAGGCCGGGCAGGAGGGGTGACCGGCCGCTTCCGGTGACAGGAACGCAGGGGGCACGCCCAGCGGCCGGGCGTGCCCCCTGGTGGCTCAAAGTCACCCTGCCGCGTGCGGGCGGGCTTGAGTCCACGTGTCCGTGCGAGTGGCTCAGGCGAGCGGGGCGGCGATCTGGATGCGGTCGATGTCCGGCGCGTAGCCGGTGGAGGCGTTGGCGAACGTGATCGTGTTCGCCCCGGCCGCCAGCACCACGTCCCCCACCGTCGTACGGAAGTTCGACCAGCCCAGCGTGTTGCGGAAGTAGTGACGCCGGGCCGCGCCCCCGTTGACGGAGATGTCGGCGTACCGGTCCACGATGTTGGTGTTGTAGTTGTCCGCGCCCTCGCCCAGCTCGCCGTTGGCGTACGTGACGACCATGCGGTAGCGGCCCGCGGCCGGGACCGTCACCCCGTTGAAGCGCAGCGTGTTGGCCGCGCCCGCGCCGATGAACCCCACGTACTGCCCGCCGGAGGCCGCGGCGTTGGCGCCGACCCGGGCCGCGCCGCCCAGCGTGTTCGCGGGCGATTCGGCCTGGTACGCGGTGACCACCCCGGACGCCGGAGTGACGGCGAGATAGTCCAGGTTGACCGCGTCCCGGTCGTCGGCCGCGTACGCGTTGACCTCCACCCGATTGATCCCGGCGGTCAGGAACACCCGGGCGGTCACCGTGTTCCACGTGTTCCAGTCCGCGGTCCCCGGCAGCGCGAGGTCGGTGAGGTCGGAGCCGTTGAGGCGCAGCCGCACCGACCGGCCGGCCGGCGCGCCCGCGAACGGGCCCGCCGAGTAACGCAGCGCCAGGTCGTGGTAGCCGTCACCGGCCGCCGTCACCACGAACGCCGTGCCCGCGGTGGTGCTGCCGCCGTACCCCTCGGTGAAGGACGTGCCCGAATAGCCGGTGTTCTGCCCGTACGTGACGCGGGCCGAGCCGGACAGCGCCGCGTACTCCGCCTCGTACCGCGAGCCGGCGGGCGAGGTGTCCTTGTCCGGGGTCACGATCACGTGGTACGCCGACGATCCCTTCAGCCCGGCCAGCGGGATCGTGATCTGCCCGCCCGAGACCGGGAAGTCCGCCTCGGCCACCCGGTACGGGCCGGGGGAGGGGTTCAGCCCCGAGTCGTCCACGCCCCACACCGTGGCGTGCACCGTGCCTCCAGCGCCGCTCAGCGCGGCCGGGATGCCCGTGACGACCACCTCCGTGTCGTACGTGCCGGACGCCGGGTTGTTCCCGCCGAAGATCACCCTGGCCTGCTTCTTGGCCGGGTCGTAGGCGGCCAGGCCCTGGAGGGAGCCGCCCGGCGCGGGCGGGGTGACGGCCACCGTGGTGCCGGTCAGCTCGCCGTACCACTTGTAGAGCCACCACCCGCCGGTCGCCTGGTTGTTCCTGGTCACCAGGTCGTTGAGGCCGCCGGCCGTCGTCCAGTACGCCAGGCAGCCGTCGACCTTGCTGTTCTCGAACTTGGCCACGAACTGCACCAGGTTGCCCGGCACGCCCAGGTCGCCGGAGGCGCGGCCGTACTCGTTGATCGTGATCGGGCGCGGGGAGACGCCGAGGCTCGCCTCCATGGCCCGGTAGTCGGCGTAGTGCGTGTGCCAGCTCGTGTAGAAGTCGTCGCCGAGCTCGTGCCAGGTGGTGACGTCGGGCAGCACGCGGTTGTCGCGGGCGAAGGTCAGGAACGCCCGCAGGTCGGCCGAGCGGTAGGAGGCGAAGTTCGGGCCCGCGATGCGCGCGCCCGGATCGATCGAGCGGATGCGCTGGTAGACGGTCTTGTACGCGTCGAGGAAGGCGGGCAGGTTCCCCGCGTACCAGATCTGGTCGGGCTCGTTGAAGGGCACGTAGACGTAGGAGGCGCGGTACGGGTCCGCGACCACCTTGCGTGTCATCGTCTCCACCTTGGCCAGGTAGTCGGCCAGGCCGAGGTTCTCGTACGGCCACTGCCGGTAGATGTCCTGCATGTAGATCTGGATGTCGCGGCCGCCGGCCCGCTTGAACATGGGCGCGACCTTCAGCGCGTCGCCGTTCGGATGTTGCCGGCCGTCGGGCGCCTTCTGCGCCGTGACCTGGGGTTTCAGCGCCGCCAGCATGGTCTCGTCGGGGATGCCCTCGTCACCGAGCCCGTACAGGAAGCCGGTGGCGCCGTAACGGAGCGCGCCGGTCGGCGTCCCGAGATCCACGACGAGCCGCGACGCGGCGGCGGCGCGGGCGGGAGCCGCGGCCGGCGGGCTCGTCACGACGCCCGCGACCAGAGCCGCCACCAGCACGGCTGACCAGGCATTCGTCCTCCTCATAGCGGTTCGACCCTTCGATGTGACCGGTCACAGTATCTGCTTGAGTGTGAACGGTCACATGAGGGAGGGGAAGAGGCCGTTACCGGGTTGTTACGGCCGCGTGTCCGTGATATTCCTACGCCTGTTGGCCTACACTCGTTGTCATGGCTTTCACCGAGAGATCGGCAGCCACCCGGACCGCCATCCTCTCGGCCGCCAGGAAACTGCTCATCGAGCGCGGCTACGAGGCGATGACGATCCGGGCGGTCGCCTCCCTGGTCGGCGTCGACCCCTCCATGGTCATGCGCTACTACGGCAGCAAGGCCGGGCTGTTCAGCGCCGCCGTCGACGTGGACCTGCGGCTCGCCGAGGTCGACCGGCCACCGGCGGACCGGCTGGGCGAGCTGCTCGTGCGGCACTTCCTGGCGCGCTGGGAAGGCGAACTGTCGGACGACGTGCTGATCATGCTGCTCCGCTCCGCGAGCACCAACCCGATGGCCGCCGAGCGGATGCGGGAGGTCTTCGAGACGCAGATCGCCGCGTTCGTCGCCCGCCTCACCGGGGCGGACGACGCCGCCTACCGCGCCGGGCTCGTCTCCACCCAGCTCCTGGGCCTGGCGCTGACCCGCTACGTCCTGCGTTTCCCGCCGATGGCCGACGCCGACGTGGAGACCCTGGTGCGGGACCTCGGGCCCGCCGTGCAGCACTACCTGACCGGCGGCGACCGCACCTGAGACCCCGCGGGATAGCGGGCGCTATTCCGCGTGTAGCGCCTCCTCTTCGAGACGACGGAGAACACGTACTCGAAGGAGAGAAGAATGACGTTTCTCGTGACCGGCGCCACCGGGACCGTCGGGCGGCAGATCGTGGCGCAACTCGTCGAACGGGGCCTGCCCGTACGCGCGCTGACCAGGAACCCGGCGGCGGCCCGCCTGCCCGACGGCGTCGAGGTGGCCTGCGGCGACCTCACCTCGCCCCGGACCCTGGTCCCGGCGCTGGAGGGCGTGGCGGGCCTGCACCTGATCACGTTCGGGGGCGACGACGGCGCCGACCTGGAGACCGGGCCCGAGATCGTCGAGCTGGCGGCCCGGGCGGGCGTCGCCCGCATCAGCGTCCTGACCGGGTGGGAGGAGACCTCGGTCGAGCGGGCGCTGCGCGAGGCCAACGCGGCCTGGACGCAGGTGTGGTGCGCCGAGTTCATGGCCAACGCCTACGACTGGCTGGAGTCGATCAGGGACGAGGGCGTGGTGCGCGTCTTCGGCAACCATCCCAGCGCCGTGGTGCACGAGGCCGACATCGCCGCCGTGGCCGTGGCGGCGCTGGTCGGGGAGGGGCACGCGGGGAGATCGTACGCGCTGACCGGCCCCGAGTCGCTCACCCCCGAGCAGCGGACGCGGCTGCTCGGGGCGGCGATCGGGCGGGAGCTGCGGTTCGAGGAGCTGGACGAGGCCGGATACCGCGCCTTGATGCGGGCGGCCGGCGTGAGCGACGACCTGATCGAGTTCGGGGTGCAGCTCGGCGCCCGCCCGCCGGAGGCCGGCGCCGTCGTGCGGCCGACCGTGGAACGGGTCACGGGCCGCCCGGCCCGCACCTTCGCCCAGTGGGCCGCCGAACACGCCACGGCCTTCGAACAGCCCTGAACCATCACACCCTTTGCCAGGTTGCGCCTTCTTCGCCAAGCTCCGCTGACAACCCTCACCCTCCCTGACGCCTCACCCGCCCGGCCCGGTCGCGGGGGGCGGGCGCAGGGTCACGGGTGGGTGGACCAGCGCACCTCCGTGGCCGGGTGGTAGCGGCACGTCGTGCCGGTGGAGACCGAGGCGCGCAGGTGGGCGGCCAGTTCGGGGTGGCGCTGGTCGAGCTGGCGCAGCGTGTTGCGGATGCGGTTGGTGACGGCCTTGCGGGCGCGTTCGGCCTCGTCTCCGAGGCGGCGTGGCCGGCCGCCCAGCCCGGTGGCCGTGCGCAGCTCGTCCAGCAGCGCCTGCCGCTCGGCGTCGAACCCGGCCGCCCGCCGGTCGTCGCCCAGCTCCACCGCCCGGTCGATCTCCTCGTCGAGCAGCTCCAGCCGCCGCCGGTAACGCACCCTGGCCTCCTCGTCGAGCACGTCGTCGCCGCCCAGGCCGCGCGCCGCCCGCACGACCTCGCCGCCCGCCGGGTCGAGCAGCGCGACCGCCGGCACGTCGGCCCCCGGCCGGCCGATCAGCACGTGCAGGTCGGCCAGCCCCTTGGCGTCGGGCAGGTGCACGGTCCGGCCGGCGAAGGTCAGTGTCCAGACCTCGCCGTCGAAGCGGAAGGCGTTGGCGCCGGGGCGCGGCAGGCGTACCAGCATGCCGAGCTCCGCGGCCTCCCGCTCCACCTGCTCGATCAGCTCGGAGGCGTCGTCGCCGCGGGCCTGCAGCGCCTCCGCCAGCCGGGCGCGGGACTCGACCGACCACGGCCGCGCGCCCAGGAGGTCGGCCGACCGGCAGGCCGAGGCGAAGCCGTCGATCGCGGCGTCCCAGCGCTCCTGCGCGGCGTCCAGCAGCGCCGTCCAGTAGGTGTACGGGCCCTCGACGGCGACGGTGGCCGTCACGCCCCACTGCCCGGTGTACGGGGCGATCGCGGCACGGGCGCGCTCGCACAGCACCGGGTCCTTGGTACGGGCCGCCACCTGCGCCTGGAATCTCAGCCACAGCGGCGCCATCCAGCGCAGATACCGCTCGCCCGCCGCCATGGTGTGCGCCAGGTGACGCAGGGCGGCCTCGCTCCCGTCGCCGCGCCGCACCTCCGTCACGGCCCGGTAGAGCGGGAAGTGCCGGCTGCCCGCGTGTTCCATCTCCGCGAGCACGGTGTCGGCGACGTCGAAGCGGCCCCGCAGCAGCGCGGCCGACCAGCGCTGCATCCAGCGCAGGTCGTCCCTGCCGAGGCCCGGCTGCTCGCCCAGCTCATAGGCGGCCTCGATGGCGGCGTCGGCCTCGTCGAAACGGCCGGTGAGGGTGGCGAACATGGCCTCCAGCACGGCAGCCTCGTGCCTGAACAGGGTCAGCTCCGACTCCCCGGCCCGCTCGGCGAACGCGCGCTGCTCGGCCCGGCAACGGGGGTCGCCCAGCTCCAGCAGGGTGCCGATGCGCCAGGTGCGGGCGGTCAGATCGAGCTGCTCGTCCCGGGTGCGCCGCGCCACCGCCTGCAGCTCGCTGATGATCGCCAGGCGCTCGCGGGTGGTGTCCGGCCCCCAGATGGTGCCCAGCCTGGACATGAGGCTGTATCCCAGCGCCTCGTCGTCCTCCCCCTGCCTGGCCAGGTCGGCCGCCACCTCACTCAGCTCGCGCCCCACGGCGTCCGGCCGGCCCTCGCCGTCTTCCCGCCAGCGGTGGTCCTCGCGGTCTCGTGGACCGCTGCCTTCGTGGGCGCTGTCTTCATGGGCGCTGTCTTCATGAGCGCTGTCTTCATGAGCGCTGCCTTCGTGAGCGCTGTCTTCGTGAGCGCGGTCTTCCCGGCCGCTGTCTCCTCGCTCGTCCGGCCTCTGGTCGTCGTCCTTCCGGCCGGAGGGCGGGGCGGCTCGGCGCATCAGGCGCCGGTGGGCGTCGTGGACGAAGTCGGTCCAGCGGCCCTGCGCGATGAGGGAGAGGTCGTGCAGCTTCAGCGCCGCGATCGCGAGCAGGTCGGGGGCGTCGAGCCGGCGGATGATCGCGATCGCCGTGTCCAGGGTGCGCGCCCCGGCGGCGGTGTCGCCGGCGCGGTGCTGCGCCACGCCGAGGTCGAGCCCGATCGAGGCCCGCCGGCGCGGGTCGGTGCCGGGGATGAGCTCCAGGGCGCGGCGGTAGTGCCCGGCGGCCTCCTCGTCCGCCATCCGGCCCTCGGCGTCCCTGGCGGCGCTGACCAGCAGGTCGGCGGCTTCGGGCACGGCGGCGAGGTAGGCGTGACGGGCGCGGGTGGCGGGCAGGGCCGTGTCCAGGGCCGAGAGGGCGGCGGCGTGCAGGGCGGCGCGGCGCGGCCCGGACAGCTCGGCGTAGAGGGTCTCGCGCACCAGGTCGTGCACGAACGCGTGCCGCCCGGGCCCGCGCGACACGACGAGCTTGGCCGACGCCGCCTGCTCAAGAGCCTTGCGCACCGCCTCGGCCCACCCCGCCTGACCGGGCGCGAGGGCGTCCATGGCGGTGATGAGGGAGCGCCCGGTGAACTCGCGGCCCAGCACCGCGGCCATCCGCAGCACGCCGAGAACGTCGTCGCCCAGCCGGGACAACCGGCGGTGGACCGCCGCGCCCACTCCCGGCGGGATCGTGGCGAGGGGGCTGCCACCCTGCCACAGGCGGGCGGTCTGCTCGACGAAGAACGGGTTGCCGCCGGTGCGCCGGTGGATCTCCGTGACCAGCTCGTCGCCGGGAGTCATCCCCGTCGTGAGCGCCACCAGCCGCCCCACGCCCTCGCGGTCGAGGCCGGTCAGCGTCAGCGTGACGGCCCTGGCCTCCAGGGGCAGGCTGAGGGGCCCGTCGATCTCGGCGTCGCGGTAGGTGCCGATCACGAGCAGCCGCTCGAACCAGGCGTGCCGCACCACGAACTCCAGCAGCCGCAGCGACGCCGCGTCGGCCCAGTGCAGGTCTTCGAGCACGACCACCACCGGACGCTCCCGCGAGGCCGCCACCAGCAGGCCCGTCACCGCGTCGTAGAGCTCGAACGCCTCCGCGTCCGCCCCCGCCAGGCTCTGCGGCGTCGCCCCGGGGCAGAGCTGCCGCACCACCTGGACCCACGGCCAGTAGCCCGGCGCGCCCTCGCCCTCCCAGCAGGCTCCGCCGAGCAGCCGGGCGCCCCCTCGGACGGCCTCTTCCGCCGCATCCGCCACCAGCGTGCTCTTGCCGATGCCCGCCTCGCCCGTCACCAGCACCAGCGACCCATGGCTGATCAGCGCACGCTCCACCTCGCCGCGCAGGATCGCGGCAGGTCGCTCCCGCCCGATGAGCATCGCCATGCGGGAACCCTACGCGGCCGCCCCGACAATCCGGGCCGCCCGCGGTGCGCCGGGCCGGGTCATCGGGTCCGAGGCCGCTGCCAGGTGAAGCGGGTGGCGTCCTCGGGCAGGGCGTTCCAGGCGTAGACCCGCGACGGCGCCAGGGCCCCGACCCGGAGGCGTAGGCGTCCGGGTCGGGGCCGTGGCCGTACTTGGCGCGGGTCGCCTCCGCCAGGTGGCGGGCCTGCTCGGGGGAGGGATGGACGCGTACGGCCCGGCCCTCGGCGATGACGGCCGATTCCGCGTCCTCCAGGTGCACCGAGACCAGGCCGGACCGGCGCAGGTTGCGCTCGTGCACGGTCTCGAGGCTGCCGCCGAAGTGGAGCGCCTCGTCCAGCCAGACGCCGTCCACGGGCACGACGTGCGGGCGCCCGTCGGCGCGTACGGTGGCCAGCCAGTAGTGCGGTGCGGCGGCCAGCCTCGCCCGCACCTCGCCCCACTCCAGCGTGGCGGTCTGCTCCGCGTGCCGGTAACCGGGCGGCAGGTGGAGGATCTCCGTCAGCGGCTCCATCCTCCGAGTATGGCCCGCGCCCGTCCCGGGCCCCGGGCGAAACGCGGGCGGGACCGGAGGCGGCCCGGGAGGGGAGAATGACCGCAGCGCGGCGGCCGTGGGTGCCGGACTGCACGCCGGTCCTGGCGCCGGGTGGACGCCGCGCTGCGGGGTTTCACCGGCGGCCCTCAGACGAGGGCCGCGTGCGGACCGTGGGCCGTGGGGCCGCCGACGTTCGGGGCCGTCGGCTTACGGTCCGGGAGCGTGGCGGGCGTCAGCGCTGGATGCAGCCCGACTGCTCCGACGAGCCGATCGGCACCGCCACGCCGACGCCGGCCGCCTTGAGGCCGGGCACGCAGACGGGGAAGCGGTTGCCGTTGAACGCGCTGACGTCCGTGTCGACGCCGGCCGGGAGGATCGTCGCCGACGCCGGGGCGGCGAGGGTGGCGAGGGCGAACGCGCCTGCGAGGGCGATGGCGGTGATGCGGGTCGAGTGACGCATGGGACAACCTTTCGGGTTGCGGAGGGGGCCAATGGTTTCCGTGTTGTGTTTCGCCGTTCAGAGTGACTACGGAACGTGACGGGAGGTGACGAGCTGCTGTCAAACCCGTGACCCCGACCTCCTCTCAGCGGGAGGCGCCGCGTCCGCGCGCCTGCTCGGCGAGCTCCGGCGAGGCCATGGCGAGGCCACGGCGAGGACCGGGATCAAGCCCGGGGCCAGGTCCACGGGGCCAGGTCAACAGGGCTGGGTCAACGGGGCCGGGTCAACGGGGCCGGGTCAAGGCGTCGAGGGCGCGGTCGACGTCGTCTTCGGTGGTGTAGACGTGGAAGGCGGCGCGCACCCGGCCCGCCCGTACGGCCGCCCTGATCCCCGCCGCCGCCAGCCGTTCGCCTGGCGCGTCCACCGCGACGATCGCCGAGTCGGACGGCTCCAGCCCCAGGCCCGCCCTGAAGCGGTTGGCGAGGGCGACGTCGTGGTCCCTGACGCGCTCGACGCCGATCTCGTTCAGCAGCTCGATGGCGGGGGCGGCGCCGACGTACGAGAACCAGGCCGGCGACAGGTCGAACCTGCGCGCGTCGCCGGCCAGGCGCAGCGGCGGCCCGTAGAAGGAGCCGCCCTCGTCGGCGCCGGCGTACCAGTTGGCGGCCAGCGGGCGCATGCGCTCGCGCAGGCGCGGCGACAGGTAGCCGAACGCGGCTCCGCGCGGCGCCATCAGCCACTTGTACGCCGCGCAGACCAGCGCGTCCATGCCCGAGACGTCGACCGGCAGCCACCCGCACGCCTGGGAGCCGTCGGCGATGACCAGCGCGTCGTGGTCGCGGGCGGCGGCCACGATGTCCGCCGGCGGCGCCACCTGACCGTCGGCCGACTGCACCAGGCTGAACGCCACCGCCGCGGTACGGCCGGTGATCGCGTCGGCGATCCGCTCGGCGCCGCTGGCTTCGGTGGGGGCGGTGATCGGGGAGTTCAGTGCCGGTGACGCGGGGCTGGGGTTCGTGATCGTGCAGGGAGGGAGCGCGGACACGGCGCTGGCGTTCGCCGCGATCGTGTTGCTCGGGGTGATGAGTGTCGGGTTGTTCTACGCGCTGGTGCTGGCCGAGCGGTTGTTGCTGCCCTGGGTCCGCGAGACGGCCGCCCGGCGGCCCTAGCTGCGTGCCGGCTGCGCCTCCGGGACCGGGGCCCGTCCCGGAGGTGCGGCCGTGGCGGGTCAGCTCTGGTGGACGAGGCGCTCGATGGGCGGGTTGACGCGGGCGAAGCCCTCCTGGCTCCGGTACGGGTAGTAGGGGTAGGCGGCCGTCACGGTGCTGGCGGCGTCGAGTCTGGCCACCTGGCCGGCGGTGAGGGACCAGCCGACGGCGCCCAGGTTCTCGCGCAGTTGCCGCTCGTCGCGCGCCCCGACGATGACCGAGGCCACGGTGGGCCGGCGCAGCAGCCAGTTGAGCGCGATCTGGGGGACGCTCCTGCCGGTCTCCTCGGCGAGTTCGTCGAGGACGTCGACCACGGTGTAGAGGCGTTCGTCGTCGACGGGCGGGCCGTAGGCGGCGGTGCGGTGCAGGCGGCTGCCCTCGGGGAGGGGGACGCCGCGCCGGATGCGGCCGGTCAGGCGGCCCCAGCCGAGGGGGCTCCACACCAGCGCGCCGACGCCCTGGTCGAGTCCGAGGGGCATCAGCTCCCACTCGTAGTCGCGGCCGACGAGTGAGTAGTAGACCTGGTGGGCGACGTAGCGCGGGTGGCCGTGCCGGTCGGCGGCGGCGAGGGACTTCATGAGCTGCCAGCCGGAGAAGTTGGAGACACCGACGTACCGGAGCTTGCCGGCCGTGACCAGGTCGCCGAGGGTGGACAGCACCTCCTCGACCGGGGTGGCGGCGTCGAAGGCGTGCAGCTGGAACAGGTCGATGTAGTCGGTGCCCAGGCGGCGCAGCGCGTCGTCCACCGCTTTGATCAGGCGGGGTCGTGAGGTGCCGGCGCCGTTGGGGCCGTCGTCCACGGGCAGCCCGGCCTTGGTCGACAGGAGCACCTGGTCACGCCGGCCCTTGACGGCCTGGCCGAGCACCTCTTCGGAGGCGCCGTCGGAGTAGACGTCGGCGGTGTCGAACATCGTGACGCCGGCCTCCAGTGCCACGTCCACGAGCCGCCTGGCCTCCGCCACGCCGGTGTCACCCCACGCGCCGAACAGCTCGCCCCTGCCGCCGAAGGTGCCGGCGCCGAAGCTCAGTGCGGGGACCTTCAGGCCGGACGCGCCCAACTGCCGATATTCCATGATCACACCAGTCCTTAATGGTTCGGGTTTCCCGTTAAGAACATAGCATACTAACGGCACAAAGATGCCATTAAAGATGGGGATGGAGCGGGGCCCGTCACGGCCGGCCGGGCTGCCCGGTCCTGAGAGGTGTGGCCGCCGGCACAAGGACACGCCGCCATGGCCGTGGCCGCCTTCCCGTTCCTGGAGGCGGCCCTGGTCCTCGCCGGGAGCCGCCACCGGCCGGGCCGCCTCGGCGAGGCCGAGACCGAGCAGTGCGGCGGCCACCCCGCCGGCCGGGCGGGAGGCGGTCAGGGGGTTTCGTGGTGGAGGCGGCCGGGGCTGGACGGGCGTGGGTGTACGAGGTCGAGGAGGAGGGGGCCCACGCGGCTCAGGGGCACGACGTGGTCGACGACCGAGTCGCGCATGATGGCGGCGTGCGGCATGTCGAAGTGGTTGCTGGTGTCGGCGTCGGTGGCGACGACGGTGCCGCCGAAGCGGTGGACGGCCGCGGCCCCCGTCGCGCCGTCGTTGCCCCGGCCGGACAGGATGACCGCCACCACGTCGCGTCCCGCCGCCACGGCCAGGGTGACCAGCAGCAGGTCCGCCGACGGGCGCGAGGGCGGGAACGGGCCGGAGGGGATCAGCGCCAGCAGGCGTTCCCCGGTCACCAGCAGGTGCCGCCCCGGCGGCGCGACCGCCACCTGCCCGGCGAGGAGCGGCTGCCCGTCGTGCGCCGCCGTCACCCGCAGCCCGGTCCGCTTGGCCAGGATGTCCGGCAGCACGCTCCTGTAGTCGGGCGAGATGTGCTGCAGCACGATGACCGCGGCGGCCAGGTCGGGCGGCATCGCCTCCAGGACCAGGCCGGTCGCGGCGAGCCCGCCCGCCGAGGACACGAGCGCGATGACCGGGCACGCCGCCGGAGCGGGCGCGGCGGCCTCAGGCGGGTCCGTTGCGGAGACCATGTCGTCCCTTCCCGCTCGCAGACGTCGTCCTCACTCCACCGTAGGCGCCGGCCCCCGGACAGGCCACGCGGACGCGCGGCGGCGGCCGTTCACCACCAGGCGTGACGAGGCCGCCGGCGCGCCCCGCCGCTGGTCAGGCGGTTCCGTGCGGGTTGTCGATGACGTAGCGCCAGCGGCCGTCCGTGCCACGCCGTACGACGTCGGTGGCGGTCCCGCTCAGGTCCACCCGGCTGCCGTCGCGGGCGGTGCCGCGCATCGACCAGTCCACGATGAGCAGCGCGATGTCGCCCGCGACGTACGCGTGGCGCGGGCGGGCCTCGATGGGCAGGCCGAAGCTCTGCAGATGACGGTTGGCGGCGAGCCGATCCTGCCCGGTGACGGGATGGCCGGGAATTGTCGTGGCGGCCCGTTACTGTCCCCGCCATGATCAACGCAGCGGCGGCGCGTGCGCGCGCCCGATCTCCCCGTCCCTCCCGCACGCGGGCGCGCACCGTCCTGCCGGAGGTGGCGAAGTGAGCGCATGGGACGACTTGCTCAAGCTGTTCGGCACGGGCGACGAGAGCGGCGTGATCCGCTTCCTCACCGAACTCGACGCGGAGGGGCGCAAGGAGGTCGCGGCGCGCCTGCCCGGCCACCTCGCGCAGGAGGCGCGAAAGCCCGGCTGGGGAGACTGGTCCCGGCAGGTGCGGCCGCCGCTGCTGGCCGGCGTGGCCTGCCTGGGTGGTGCGGCCGCCGTGACGGCGTGGCTGTTCAGGCGCGAGTTCGCCTGGCGCAGCGCCTGGTCGGTCGATGCCGGCCGGATCGTCGGGCTGCTGCGCCTGCGGCCGGTGGAGTGGCAGGCCGACGTGGCCCGCCGCATCGCCGCCAGGACCCGCCTGCCCGAGCTGAGATACTGGGACGTCGCGGCCCGGCTGGTGCGCGAGAACGGCATCGAGCCGCCCGGCGACGACGCGTTCAGGATCGGCTGGCTGCAGCGCCTGCCCTACCACCCCGACCCGGCCGACCCGCTGTTCGCCGCGTACGCCCCCCGCATCTTCGACATCGACGGACTGGCCGAGGCCCCTCTCTGGCAGGTCGTCGAGAAGGTGGTGCGGCTGGTCGACGAGGGGCTGATCGACCGGGCGGCCGTCATCGGCTCCCTGGTGCGGCGGCTGCTGCGCGACGGCCCCGGCGCGCCGGTCGAGCTGGCGGGCCTGCACGACCGGCTCGGCCCCGACATCGACGAGTCGGCCGGGCACGCCAAGGACTACACCGCGCTGCTGGCCGCCGGCCCGGTGGCGGTGGCCGACGTGGCGCTGGCCCAGCTGCGCCGCCTGGAGGAGGCGGGCCGGCTGGAGGAGGAGCTGTTCGCCGAGGCGCTCGCGGCGCTGACGTTCCGGCCGGAGAAGAAGCTGCTGCGCGCGGCCGTGTCGTGGGCGGGCGACGCGGTGCTGCGCGACGCGGCCCGCACCGACGTCGTGCTGGAGTCGTTGTCGCCGATCCTCACCCAGGACACGCTGGCGCTGCAGGAGCGGGCGGTCCGGCTGGCCGTCAAGCTCGCGCCGCAGGCGGGGCCCGCCGGCCGCGCGGCGGTCCGGGAGGCGGCCGCGGAGCTGCCCGAGGAGCTGCGGGAGAAGGTGGCGGCGGCCTACGGCGGCGACATCGCCGCGGCCGAGCCGCCCCCCGTGCCCGTCCTGTCGGCGGGGGAGCGCCCGGCGATGCCGCCGCCCATCGCCTCGCCGGAAGAGCTGCCCAAGGCGCTCGCGGCCTTCCGCCGGCCGCTCGACGCCCACGCCTACGAGCTCCTCCTGGCGGGCCTGGCCACCTGGTCGCACCGGGAGCCCGAACGCCTGCGCCAGGTGCTGCGGGCCTGGCGGCCCACGCTCGACCCGTGGACCTACGGCCACCTCGCCCACCCCGACGACTGGGATCTCGTGACCGCCGTCCACCGCGCCTTCATCGCCTTCGCCTCGCCCGAGGACAGCAGGCGGCTGGCCCAGGAGGCGCCCGAGCGGCCGAGCCGCTGGTCCGCGGGCGCGATCGAGCGCCTCTACCAGCTCCGGGCGATAGAGCTGGTGGCCCGCTACGAGACGGGCGGCGGCTGTCCGGTGCTGCTGGCCACGCCCACCTGCGGCACCGGCGCGCTCGACCCGTCCGTGCTGCTCGACCGGCTCGAACTGCTGGAGTCGCAGGGCGTCGCGGCGCTGCCCGCCGACCTGGCCCAGGCCCTGCTCCGGCTGCCCCGCCGCTTCTCCCCGTCCGACGTCGAGCGCGCGGGCCGGCTGACGTCGCAGGGGGGTCGCAGGTGCGCCGCGTGGATGCGTGACGGCGGGATGGGCGATCCCGCGGTGAGCGTGTCACTCAAGCGCCACCGCGGCTACGGGTACGACGCATGGCACAGCCTCGACGCCGAACTCACCCCGCCTGCGCCCGGCTCCACTCCTGCGCCCGGCTCCACTCCTGCGCCCGGCTCCATCCCCACGCCCGGCTCCGCTCTGCCGGAGGAGATCCGGGCGCTGTTCGAGCTGAGCGCCGGGCACGCGTACCTGCTGACCTGGTGGCCGCTCGCCCTGCCGGCCCATCGCGAGCTGGCCGCGGCGCACCTGGTCGGCTACCTGCCGTCCGCGATGGAGTCCAAGGACGGGCAGACACGGGCGCTGACGGCCCTGGCCCACGGCGACGGCCCGCTCGGCCCCGCCACGGCCTGCGTCCTGGCCTGCGGCATGGGGCACGCCGACCCGCTGGAGCGCGGCGCCGCCACCGACGCCTTCCTCGTCCTGGCGGCGCGCGGCGAGCTGCCGGCGCAGCAGCTGGGGAAGGTGATCTCGGGCCTGGTCGCGGCCGAGTTCCTCAAGCTGAACCGGGTGGTCGGGGTCCTCGACGACGCCACCCAGGCCGGAGCGCACGAGGCGGTGTGGGAGGTGATCTCGCGGGTGCTGCCCGGCCTGCTGCCGAAGGAGGGCGAACGCCCCCGCGCCGGGATGGCCGACCTGCTGGCGGCCGGGGCGCGGGCGGCCAGGATCGCCGGCGTACGGGCGGAGCTGCCCGAGGTGGCGGCGGTCGCGGCGCGCAAGGGGTCGAGCCGGCTCGTGCAGGAGGCCCGGCGGCTGGCCCACCTCGTCGGCACGACCGGCGCACGGCCGTGATCGCCCCCGCGCACGCCACCGCCGTGGTAGGACGAGAGCGAAGGAGCTGATGATGGCTGATGACGTGGTGTTCGAGGACGTGGCGCCCGTGGTGCCGGTGCGCGACCTGCAGGCCGCGCTCGCCCGGTACCGCCGCCTCGGCTTCGCCGTGCGGGCCTATGAGGGCGAGGCGCGTTACGGCTTCGTCGAGCGGGGCAGCGTGTCGCTGCACCTGACCGAGTGGGACGAGCACGATCCGGCCCGCACGGCCGCGGCGGTCTACCTGTACGTATCGGACGCCGACGCCCTGCACGCCGAATGGGCGGCGGCCGGCGTCACGGGCCGGCTCGGGCAGCCCTCCGACACCGAGTACGGCCTGCGCGAGTTCGCCTACGTCGATCCCGACGGCACCCTGCACCGCGTCGGCTCCCCGCTCACCTGAGGGACGCCCCGTCCGCGCTCGCGACCAGGGGCGGGTCAGCGGGGCGGGTCAGGGGGCGGTGGTCCAGGAGTCGGCGGTGTCGGCCAGCTCGTCCAGCGCGGCCTCGACCCGTTCCCTGTCACCTGTGGTCAGATAGTCGATCTGCAGGCCCGCGTACGCGGCGTTGAGCAGGGTCGCCTTGCGCAGCGCCGCCTCCTCGGGCACGCCGTGGGCACGCAGCACGCCGGCCACGAACCCGGCGCGGTCGCCGAGCATCTTGGGCACGTACGGACCGGTCAGGCGGCCCGCGGCGGACAGGCCCTCGATCTCGTGCAGCAGCCGGACCATGGGCAGGTCCTCGTTCATGTGCCAGGCCCAGGAGGCGCGCACCACGTCGCCGAGGCCGCCGCCCGCCTCGGCGGGGCCGGGCAGGGCGGCCAGGCGCTCCTTCTGCCGCCGGTCGAGGTGGGCGAGGACGGCGTCGATCAGCTCGTCCTTGCCGGCGAAGTGGTGGGTGAGCACGTACGTGCTGTGGCCGAGCGCCTTGGCCAGGGGACGCAGGGAGAGCTGGGCGATGCCGTGCTCGGCCAGGTAGGCGACGATCGCGTCGAGCAGTTCGGTACGGCGCTGCGGGTCGCGCTGCCTGGCCACGGTGGGTCCTTTCGCTGCGGAGGTCCTGCCCGGCCGCCGGGGCCGCCCGCGCTCCGAGCGGGAACCGGCCGCCTGCCCCGCGCACCGGGAGTCCACCCTATGGGCCTTCGAGGAGGCTGAGTGCAGAAAATTGGCGGTACGGAGTTGATCTTCGTGCCGGTTCGGTGACGGCGCCCGTTCGGGCTGGTTACGCTTGTGCGGCTGCAGCCTTCCCGGGCGCCGGTAAGAAAGTTGCCACCAGGCCCCACCAGCGGCGTTGATCTTGTGGCGTGCCTGGTGGCGCGTAGGAGGCTCCCCCGTGGTCGGCAGCGGCTCAAGGTGGCGCGCGGGGAGGAACGGCACGGGCACGCCCGGCGGCGCCTGGACAGGTGAGTTACCGTCGCGTACGAAAACCTGGGACAGTGGGTTCCCGTCGCGTACGAAACGGTACCTGGGAGTGATGATGGCCTGGACCCCCGCCTCGATGCCGGACCTCACGGGCCGGACGGCGGTCGTGACCGGCGCCAACACCGGCATCGGCCGGCCCACCGCGCTCGAGCTGGCCCGGCACGGCGCGCACGTCATCGTAGCGGCCAGGAACCCGGGCAAGGGCGCGGCCGCGGTGGAGGACGTCCTGCGGGCGGTGCCGGGCGCGCGGGTCGAGTACGGGCGGCTCGACCTGGCCGACCTGGCCTCCGTACGGGAGTTCGCCGCCGGCGTCGAGAAGGTGGACCTGCTGGTCAACAACGCCGGCGTCGCCATGGTCCCCAAGCAGCAGACCAAGGACGGCTTCGAGCTGCAGTTCGGCACCAACCACCTGGGACACTTCGCGCTCACCGGGCTGCTGCTGCCGCTGCTGCTGGCGGCCCCCGGCGCCCGGGTCGTGAACGTCTCCAGCGACGCGCAGGCGGCGGGCCGGATCGACTTCGACGACCTCGGGCTCGATCGGGGTTACGGGCGGATGAGCGCGTACGCCCGCTCGAAGCTGGCCAACCTGCTCTTCACCTTCGAGCTGCAGCGGCGCGCGGAACGGGCCGGGGCCGGCCTGATCAGCGTGGCCACCCACCCGGGCTCCACCGCCACCGGCATCATCGAGCTGGGGCCGTTGCGGCCACTGGCGGGCCTGTTCCTCAAGCCGCCAGAGCGCGGCGCGGTCTCCTCGCTGTACGCCGCGACCTCCCCCGAGGTGCGGGGAGGCGAGTTCATCGGGCCCCGCCTCCAGCGGCTCACGCCCTCGGCGACGGCCCGCTCGCAGGAGGTCGCGGCCCAGCTCTGGGAGGTGTCGGCCGAGCTGACCGGTGTGCGATTCGAGCGGCTCGCCCACGGCTGAACCACCCTTCAGCGGGTCGCGCGGGCCACGAACCAGTTCAATCCCCGACTCGGCGGAGCCCCCAGGGTCGGGAGCAGGATATCCAGGTGACAGTGGCGTTGCGCCACCGCCAGGATTGGATCATGTCCCCCGACCTTCGGCTTCGAGCCACCTTCGACAAAGCGGCTGCCTCCTATCAGGACGCGCGCCCCAACTACCCGGACGAGTTGTATTCCGACCTGCTGGCGATCACCGGGGTCACGCCCTCCGCGCACCTGCTGGAAGTCGGATGCGGCCCGGGGAAGGCCACGCTGCCCTTGGCACGGATGGGCTTCCAGATCACCGCGGTCGAACTCGGCGATGCCCTGGCCATGGAAGCACGGCAGCGCCTCACCGAGTTCTCCGGTGTTTCCGTGATCACGTCGTCATTCGAAGGCTGGCAGCCACCGGCTGAAGCCTGCTTCGACCTCCTCTACGCGGCCACGGCGTGGAAATGGATGGACCCGGAGGTCAAGTACGCGAAGGCGGCGGCTCTGCTCGCCCCGGATGGTCACTTGGCCGTATGGAACGCCGACCACGCGATGCCGGCAGGCTTCGACCCGTTCTTCACCGAGATCCAGAAGGTCTATGAAGAGATCGGCGAAGGCCATGACGGTCCGTGGCCCCCGCCACCACCTGAGGACCAACCCGACCCCATGGCCGCCGAGTTCGAGGCCTCCGGGCACTTCACCGTGGCCGCAACGCAGCTCTACGTATGGGCGCTGCGCTACACAGCAGACGAATACATCGCCCTGCTCAACACGTTCTCCGGCCACATCGCCATGGAGCCGGCCAAGCGTGAACACCTCTACCGGGAGATACGCCGCCACCTCGCCGCACGCCCGGATGGACGACTCACCCGCCATTGGTCGGCCGTCCTCACTGTCGGCCGACGCCTGTGACGTGGAGGCGGGGCCCAGAACAGGAGATCACCGCGAAAGTGCTGCCCGACGTCGGACGCGTCCTCGGCAACCCCCGCCGCACCCTCGCCCAGCGGGCCACCGACCACCGCGCCGACCTCACCCAGGACTCCAAGCAGGCTGGGCGGCAAAGCATCCTCCCGGCCGCGATGAACTCGGCGCTGAGGCCATCGCGAAGGTCACCGAAGTCCTGGCGCCCGCCGCCGTACGCACTGATCAACTGGTTGGCGGCTTGCCGGGCTACAGGAGTTCCGGGCCGTCACGGATCACTGGCGGGCGAAGAAGCCCCAGGTCGCTCCCGCTGATTCCAGCGCTCGGCCTCCTCGAAGACCTGTGCGACTGTCGCGCGCCGTTTCCATGACGATCGTTATGCTTATGAGAATGACGATGATGACGGAAAGGTTCACGACGGTACGGGGGCTGCGCCTGGCCTGGCTCGACTCCGGGACGCAAGGGGCCGGCGATCCCGGCGGCGGCACGACGGTGCTGGCGTTGCACGGGCATTTCGGGCGGGCCAGGGCCTTCGCGCCGCTCGCCGCCGCGCTGGCTCCCCGCCACCGGCTGATCGCCCTGGAGCAGCGCGGCCACGGGCACAGCGATCGCGGTGACGGCGACTTCAGTCCCGACGCGTACGTGGCCGACGCGGCGGCGTTCCTGCGCGGGCTGAACCTGGGGCCGGTCGTCGTGCTGGGGCACTCGATGGGCGGGGTCGTCGCCTTCCGGCTCGCCGCCCGCCACCCCGACCTGGTGCGCGCCCTGATCGTCGAGGAGGGCGGCGCGCTCAACCGGCCGCCCGACATCGAGCACCCCGTTCTCGACGTGCGCGGCTGGCCCCGCCGCGCCGCCACCCTCGCCGGGCTGCGCCGGGCGATCGAGGCGCAGGGCATACCCGACGCGGGCTACTTCCTGGAGAGCGCCGTCGAGCATCCCGACGGCTGGGGGCTGCTGTTCGGCTACGACGACATGGTGGCCTCCCAGCGGGCGCTCGTCGGCGACTGGTGGGACGACTGGCTCGGCTCCCGCTGCCCGGCCCTGCTGGTGCACGGCCTGGACAGCTCCGTCCTGCCCACGGCCATGGCCAGGCGGATGGCCGCCGGCAGGCCCGGCACGGTGCTGCGCGAGCTGCCGGGGTGCGGTCACTGGGCGCACGACGACGACCCGGACGCCTTCGCCGGCGCCGTACGCGACTTCCTGCGCGAGGTGGAGGGCCCTTCCGGCGGCCCGTGGCGGAGCGCCTCCCGACTTCGCGACGCCGCGTCGGGCGCGGCCTGACGGGCCGCTTCGGCGCACCGGCCTGACGGGCCGCTTCGGCGCACCGGCCTGACGGGCCGCTTCGGCTAACCGGCCAGCCGGGCGTGGGCCAGGGCGAGGGTCTCGGCCTGTTCCATCCAGCCGGCGCCGTCCAGGCCCAGCCCGACCGCGTCCGCCCCGGCCTCGGCGTACGCCGCCAGCCGTTCGGCCACCTGCTCCACCCCGCCGGTCACCGGGATCTCGCGCGCCTCCTCCTCGCTCATGCCGTGCATCCCGGTCAGGGCGGACAGGAAGGCGTCGAGGGCGGCACGGTCACCGGAGAGGATGGCGTGGCCGCCCACCGACACCGAGGGCGCCGGCCGGCCCAGCTCGTCGGCCAGCTCGCGCAGCCGTGCCACCTTGGCCGCCAGCCCGGCGGGGCTGATGAGGGAGGGGGCCCAGCCGTCCCCGTACCGGATCGCGCGGCGCATGGCCGCCTCGGAGTTCCCGCCCACCAGGATCGGCGGCACGGCGGCGGCGGGCGCGAGAGTGACCTCGGTCTCGCCCACGCGGGTGGGCTCGCCGGCGATGAGGCCCGGCAGCACCCGCAGGGCCGCGTCGGCGTGGCCGCCCCGGCCGGTCACGGGCGCGCCGACCGCCTGCCAGTACGGCGAGCCGGGGAAGCCGCCGATCCCCACGCCGAGCACCACCCGGCCGTCCGACAGGTGCTGCAACGTCTGCACCATCGCCGCCACCTGTGCCACGGGCCGCAGCGGCAGGGTGAGCACGCCGAACTCCAGCCCGATCCGCTCGGTCACGGCCGCGGCGGCGGCCAGGACGAGGGCGGGGTCCGCGCCCGGGGCGCCGTTCCCGATGATCACGTCGGGCATGCCGGCGGCGTCGTAGCCGAGCTGCTCCAGGTGGCGGGCCTTGGCGGCGTCGGGCACGCCCCTGTGGTCGGTGGGCAGGCTGGTGGACAGGCGCATCGCGGTGCTCCTCGCAAAAGGTACGGATCATTCGGTACGGCCACGCTAGAACCTCAAGCCGACTTGACCTCAAGTCGCGCGACCGTGCCGTTGAGCTGCTCGGTCACCATCGGGTTCCCCGGTCACGGAAAAGTGCGTTCTTCCCTGCCGGCGCACACTCTCCTACAGTTCCCGAGTAACCATCAGAGAGTGTGACGAAAGGGATGATCGACATGGCCATCACCCTGGTGAACCCCGGCGGGCTGCCCGAGGTCGACGTGTACCGGCAGGTGGCGATCGCGTCCGGGTCGAAGCTGGTCTTCGTCGCCGGGCAGGTCGCGTGGGACGCCGGCGGCGCCACGGTCGGCGCGGGCGACCTCGCGGCCCAGGTCGAGCGGTGCTACCTGAACGTGGCCACCGCCCTGGCCGGGGCGGGCGCCTCCTTCGACGACGTGGCGAAGCTGACGGCGTACGTCGTGGACTGGACCGCCGACAAGATGCCGCTGTTCCTGGAGGGGATCGCCAGGGCGGCGGCGAAGCTGGGCGGCACGCCGGTGCCGCCGGCCACGCTGATCGGCGTCGCGGCGCTGGACGTCCCCGACCACCTGGTCGAGGTGGAGGCCATCGCGGTCATCGACTGAACGGCGGGCGGCATTCGCGCCGGCGCGAGCTTCGGGCCCCTGCCGTCCGGATCCGTCATTCAGGTCGTGCTCCGGCCCCCGGTGTTACGCTCGAATTGATCACCCCTTCTGCGAGAGAAGATCATCATGAGCGTGCGAAGGTTCCCGCTGACTCTGCGTGTCGCCGTGACCGGGGCGACCCCGGACGAGATCAGGGAGGCGGCCGTGGCGCAGGCCCTGGCGTTCTTCGGGGCGAGCACCGAGCTGGACGTCATCAGCGCCGAGGCCGAGCCGGAGGGGGAGCATCACAGCCGCTACCGCGCGGTCGTCGTGTTCCGGAAAGTCGCCTGATGGGCCGCGCCGTCACCCCAGCGTGGCCCCGATGGCGGTCATGATCGGGATGGACAGCCCCGTGGTCAGCAGGATCGTGCCGCGGGCCAGGCGCCTGCCGGTGTCGTAGGTGACGGCGTAGACGTAGATGTTCTGGGCGGTCGGCAGCGCGGCGAACAGGGTGGCCGCCAGGAGCTGGGTGCCGTCCAGGCCCAGGGGGAAGCGGGCGACCACGTACGCGAGCGCGGGCTGGACGAACGCCTTGAGCGCCACGGCCAGGAAGATGTCCTTGCGCATGCCGTCCTCCTCGGGGCTGGGGGCCGTGCGGCGCGAGCCGTACAGGCTCAGCCCGTACGCCAGCAGCGCGACGGGCACGGCCGCACCGCCGAGCAGGTCGATCGGGCGCATGACCGCGACCGGCAGCGAGAAGCCGCTGAGCGCGAGCGCGAGGCCGAGCAGCGAGGCGACCGTGAGCGGGTTGCGCAGCGGCAGCAGCAGCGCCGCCCGCGGCGAGCGGGAGCCCTTGTCGAGGATGAGGAACGAGGCCGGGGTCAGCACCAGGAGCTGGAAGAGCAGGATGGGGGCGACGAGCGCGGCGTCGCCGAGCACGTAGAGCGAGATGGGCACGCCGAGGTTGCCGGCGTTGACGTAGGACGAGGCCAGCGCGCCGATCGTGACCTGCCGCGTGTCGCGCCGCCAGGCCAGCTTCGCCACCAGCACGAACACGAGCTGCGTGACCGCCACCGCGACCACCTCGGTCAGCAGCACCGGCGAGAGCAGCGCCCCGAGGTCGGCCCGCGACACGGTGGCGAACATCAGCGCCGGGGTCGCCACGAAGAACGCCAGCCGCGACAGCACCAGCTCGTCGCTGGCCCGCAGCAGGCCGATGACGCCGATGACGTAGCCGAGCACGGCGACGGACACCAGAGCGGCGAACGCCGCGACAACCCCCGACAACCCATTCCCTCCCAAACTGGACGTTCAGGAGGTTATCTGAGGACTTCGCGGCAGCAGCCGCCGGTTCCCGCCGTCACTCCGCGCCACCCCGGTGGACGTTCTTCCCTTTAGTCGTAAAACGGGCGAATACCTATGGTGATGGAGTGTGACGCAGAGCATAGGCCCCGGCGAAGAGGGTAAGTCCGTCGTACGGTGCTGACCTGCGAAAACACCGTCAAGCGGCAGCGTCGCCAGCACCACGGGGCAAATGGGGGAACTCCGGTGACCATTGACGAACCGCGTACCGACGCACAGACGACGTCCGCCCTGACGCCGGTGAAGTCCTCGCGCGAGGGCCGGCCGGAGGCGAGGTGAGGGGCATGGAGGGCCTGTCCCCGCAGGAACGGCTCATCCTGGCGGCGATCGAGATGGAGCTGCGCGACAGCGGGGCCCGCCTGGCCGACCGGCTCGAGGACTTCAACGCCAGGGCCGCGCAGGAGGGCCCGCAGCGCTTCGCCGCGCCCGTCAGCCGCTGGGAGGTGGCCGCCGTCCTGGCGATGGTGCTGCTGGTCAGCGCGATCCTGACCCTGGTGATCCTCACCTGCCGGGGATGACCGGCCTGATCGGCCACATGACGCCGCGGGGGAGCGGTGCGCCGGTGGCTAGGGTGATCCGCATGACCGTGCTGCGCTCCATCGCCCTGTTCGTCCTGGCCGCCGTCGCCGAGATCGGCGGCGCCTGGCTGGTCTGGCAGGGCTGGCGCGAGCAGCGCGGCGTGTTGTGGATCGGGGCGGGAGTGGTGGCGCTGGGCGCGTACGGCTTCGTCGCCACCTTCCAGCCCGACCCCGACTTCGGCCGCATCCTGGCGGCCTACGGTGGCGTCTTCGTGGCCGGCTCGCTGGCCTGGGGCATGGTGGTGGACGGCTTCCGCCCCGACCGGTGGGACGTGATCGGCGCGCTGATCTGCCTGGCCGGCGTCGCGGTCATCATGTACGCCCCGCGAAACTAGCCCCGCCGGCCCGGCCGTACCGAGGTGAAGAGCTGAGCGCTGCCGGTGCTCACCCGTATGCTCGTGCCGATGGCACCGCCGGGCCCCTCCGGGCGGTGACGCGGCACGCCCGCCGATACGACGTTGGGTGAACGACGTGGACGACGACCTCCGCCCGCTGATCCTGCTGGACGTGGACGGCGTCCTCAACCCCTGGCACCGGCAGGGGCCGTCCTGGCTGAGCGTCGACGCCGTCTGCGACGGCGTCACCTACCCGGTGCTGCTCAACCCCGAGCACGGGCCGATGCTGCTGCGTCTCGCCCGCGAGACGGGCGCGGAGCTGGTGTGGGCCACCACCTGGCAGGACGACGCCAACCGGGCGATCGGCCCGCTGATCGGCCTGCCCGAGCTGCCCGTGATCCCGGTCGGCTCGGGAGCCGGCGCCCTCCTCGTCCACCCGAAGACGCCGCCCGTCGCCGACTGGGTGAACCGGCGGCCGTTCGTCTGGTTCGACGACGGCCTGGGACGCGCCGACCGGCTCTACCTGAAGACCCACGAGAACGTCGACCGGTTCCGCATCATCGACATCGGCCCGCGCAAGGGCCTGACCGAACGCCACCTCCGGCAGGCGGCCGACTGGCTCGCCGCCCCCCGCCGCCCCGCCGAGCCCTCTCCCGCCACGTGACCCCCGGCGGCGCGCGATGAGGTCAGGGCTCCAGGGTCGTGGACAGCGGCCGCTCCTCGGTGAAGGGCAGGCGGCGGTACCACTCGTTGCTCAGCAGCTGGGTGCGGGCCGGCTCCGGGAGTGAGGTCAGCAGGGTCATCGAGGCGCCGCGCCCGACCTCCGACTCGTGCGCGTGCATCGCCGCCCACTTGCGCTCCTTCCAGGCCGCCACGTCCAGGTGCACGGCGATCCGGCCGGCGGGCACGCCCATCAGCGCCTGCCCGGGCCCGGGAGGGGCGCCGAAGAGGCTCTCATAGTGCTGCTCGACCAGCTCGCGCGGGAACGTGGCCAGGTAGACGGCGCGCGGCCACCACGGCTCGCCCGCCTCGGGGTAGAGCTGGTCGTACCCGGACGCCTCCACCGCGGCCAGCGTGACCCGGTGGGCGTGGACGTGGTCGGGGTGGCCGTAACCGCCGTACGCGTCGTAGGTGAGCACGACGTCCGGCCGGAACTGTCTGAGCTGGGCGACCAGCCGCCCCACCGTCTCCTCCAGCGGCGCGTCCACGAAACGCGGCGCGCCGGGGGCGGAGGCGGCGTTGCGCGCGTCGGCGTAACCGAGCAGCCGGGGCGCGCCCGCGCCGAGGATGTCCAGGGAACGCTCCAGCTCGGCGGCACGCCGCGTGCCCGCCGCCCAGGTGCACGTCACCACGGCGGTCGTGGCGCCCTGGTCGGCGTACTTGGCCAGGGTGCCGCCCGTCCAGATCGCCTCGTCGTCCGGATGGGCGTGCACGCACAGCAGGCGGAAATCCATTCGATGATCGTAATGCGCCGTCCTAAGGTGGACGGGCCGTTCGTCACCTTTCGTCGCGAGAACAGGGAGCCGCATGCCCGACCTCCTGCCGCCGACCGCCACGCCCGCCCGCGCCCGGCCCGCCCGCGCCCGGCCCGCCCGCGCCCGGCCCGCCCGCGCCCGGACGGTGAGCGGCTCGCGGCCGCTCAGCGGCGGCCCTTGAAGGTGCGGCGCAGGTCGTCGACCCATTCGCCGGGGATCTCCCACGGGATGAAGTGCCCGCCCCGGTCGTGGACGGTGATGTTGACGTGGTTGTACCAGGCGGCCCGGTCACCTTCCAGGAAGCCGCGCACCCGCTGCTCGCCCGTCGTCACGCCCGGCGGGTTCTCGTAGCCGACGAACGTGATGCCCGTGGGCGCCTCCACCACCGGCCACCGGTCGTGCGAGGGCGTCCACGGGTAGCGGTTGTTGTTGGCGTAGGTGCGGATCGAGGTGTCGATGCCGCCGCCCGCCCAGTAGATCGTGGCGTGGGTGAGCAGGTCGTCCTTGGTGAAGACGCTCTCGATGTCCCCGCCGTTGTCGGACCACTTCATCCAGCGCTCCAGGATCCAGGCCAGCATGCCGGCGGGCGAGTCGGCCAGGCCGAAGCCGAGCGTGGACGGGGCCAGCATGTGCGCGGCCAGGTGCACGGCGAAGCGCCGGTCCAGCTCGACGAACCGGGCGTGCACGTCGGCGGGCAGATCGGGCGGGATGGGCGCGCCGCCGCTGAAGTCCCACGCCCGGTCGCCGTTGAACATGGTCAGCTTCTGCGCCGAGCCGATGTGCAGGGCGTACAGCTCGTCGGCGTACTTGTGGCCGAGCTGCCCCGTGATCAGCGCGCCGACGTCGCAGCCCGCGGCGGCGTACCGGTCGTGGCCGAGCACGCCGGTCATCAGCTCGTGCCAGACGTCGGCGATCTTCCAGAAGTTCATGTCCGGGTGGTGCGCCAGCGGCGTGGAGAACCCGAAGCCCGGCAGCGAGGGCACGATCACGTCGAACGACTCGGCCGGGTCGCCTCCGTGCGCGGCCGGGTCGGCGAGCGGGTCGATCACCTTGGACCAGTGCCAGAACGTCCACGGCCAGCCGTGGCTGAGGATCAGCGGCACCGGGTCGGGGCCGGCGCCCGGCCGGCGCATGAAGTGCACGGGCACGCCGCCGACGTCCACGCGGTAGTGCTCGTAGGCGTTGATCGCCCGCTCGGCGGCGCGCCAGTCGAACCCGTCGGCCCAGTACGCGACCAGCTCCTCCAGGTAGGCGCGGCGCACCCCGTAGCGGCCGTCGTCGTTGCCCACGTCCAGCGGCCACCGCGTGGCGCGCAGCCTGCGGCGCAGGTCGTCCAGCACCTCGTCGGGCACGTGCAGCGGCACCGGTTGGAGCGGGAACGGGCGGGTCGGCATGATCGTCCTCCTAGCCTTCGACATGTGCGGCGATCTCGGTCAGACGGTTCAGCAGCCGCGTGTATCCGGCGAGCTGCGCCCGCTCCTCCTCGCTGAGGTGCTCGACCAGCCGCGCCAGCCGCGCCGTCCGGTCGGCGTGCCGGGAGCGCACGATGTGCTCGCCCTCCGGCGTGAGCGACAGCAGCACGGCCCGCCCGTCGCGCGGGTCGGGGCGGCGCGTGACCAGCCCTTCCCGCTCCAGCTTGGCGACCAGGCTGGTCAGCGCGGGCTGCTTGAGCTGCTCCGTCGCGGTCAGGGCGGTCAGCCGCATCGGGCCGTGGTGGTGCAGGGTGTGCAGCACCGACAGCGTCGAGAAGCTGAGCCGCCGGACGGACGGCAGCCGGATGAAGTACGCGTTGAAGCCCTCGATCGCGCTGGTGAGCCCGGCGAGATCGAGGTCGTCAGGGTGAGACGCCACGCGAGAGTTATATCAAACTTCGATGTAAATCGTTCGCGGGGCCGTCCCGCGCGTGGGGCCGCCCCACGCGCGGGGCGGCGGAAGGGGGTGTGGTTGCATGATCCCGCCGGAACGTCCAACCCCATGACCGAACGTGACGGCGAGAAAGGACACGTCGCTGGTGAAGTCCCCGTCCTACGTCTCTGTTCTGATCGACGGCGCCCACCCGGCCCGCTCGGTGCTCCGGCTGCTGGCCCGCCGGCCCGGCCGGATGTCACTGGCTCTGCTGGCCTTCGCGCTGAAGGAGATCCCGCTCTGGTTCCTGCCCGTCATCACGGCGGCGATCATCGACGTCGTCGCCGAGCGCGGGTCGCCGACCGCCGTCCTGTGGTGGTTCGCGCTGGCGGGCGTCCTGCTGTTGCAGAACTATCCCAACCACCTCCTCTACACGCGCAACTTCATGACGGTCGTCCGCGACATCGGCGCGGACCTGCGCAACGCGCTGGCCGCGCGGCTGCAGAGCCTGTCGATCGGCTACCACACCCGCATGAGCTCCTCGATCGTGCAGAACAAGGTCGTGCGCGACGTCGAGAACGTGGAGCTCATGCTCCAGCAGGTGACCCATCCGCTGCTGTCGTCCACGATGGTGCTGATCGGCGCGGTCTCGATGACCGCGATCGCCGTGCCGCAGTTCCTGCCCGTGTACGCGCTCACCGTCCCGATCGCGCTCGTGCTGCGCACCGCGCTCGGCCGGCGGTCGCGCCGCCGCAACGAGGCCCTGCGGCGCGAGATGGAGGGCTTCGCCGCCCGGGTCGGCGAGATGGCCTCGCTGATCCCCGTCACCCGCGCGCACGGCCTGGAGGAGACCGCGGTCACGCGGGTCGCCTACGGCGCCGACGGCGTGCGCCGGGCCGGCCTGCACCTGGACATGCTCAACGGCCACGTCGCCTCCCTGTCCTGGGTGACGATGCAACTGCTGGGGGTCTGCTGCCTGGTGCTGGCCGCGATGTTCTCCCTGACCGGGCTGCTGCCGATCACCCCGGGCGAGGTGGTGCTGCTGTCGAGCTACTTCGCGCTGCTCACCGGCGGGCTCACCCAGTTGCTCATGCTCATCCCGGTCGGCGCGCGCGGCCTGGAGTCGGTCCGCTCGGTCGCCGAGGTGATCGAGGAGCCCGACCTGGAGCAGAACGAGGGCAAGCGGGTCGTCGGCGCCGTGGACGGCGGCATCCGGCTGGAGAACGTGTCCTACCGCTACCCGGGCGCGGACGAGCCCGCCCTGCACGGCATCGACCTCGACATCCCGCCGGGCACGACCGTCGCGTTCGTCGGCTCGTCCGGCTCGGGCAAGTCGACCCTGCTCAACCTGGTCCTCGGCTTCCTGCGCCCGACCGGCGGGCGCATCCTGCTCGACGGCGCCGACATCCAGGAGCTGGACCTGCGCACCGCGCGCCGCTTCGTCTCCGTGGTGCCGCAGGAGTCGGTGCTGTTCGAGGGCACCATCCGCGAGAACATCGCCTACGGCCTGCCGGAGGTCCCCGACGAGCGCATCGCGCAGGCGTTGCGCGACGCGAACGCGTGGGCGTTCGTGCAGGAGCAGCCGCAGGGCTGGGACACGGTGGTGGGGGAGCGGGGCGCGCGCCTGTCCGGCGGGCAGCGGCAACGCCTGGCCATCGCCCGCGCGCTCGTCCGCGACCCGCGCATCCTGCTGCTGGACGAGGCCACCTCCGCGCTCGATTCGGAGTCGGAGGAGCTGGTCAGGGAGGCGCTGGCCCGCCTCATGCGGGGGCGTACGACGCTCGTCGTCGCCCACCGGCTGTCCACGGTGCGCCAGGCCGACAGGATCGTCGTGTTCGACCGCGGCCGGGTCGTCGAGCAGGGCACGCACGACGAGCTCCTGGCCGCCGACGGCCGCTACGCCCGGCTCCACCTCACGCAGGCCGGCCTCGCCTGACGACGCCCCCGCCCCGGCCGATCAGCGCGAGCCGGCGCGGGGGGGCGGCCGCCCCCCCCCCCCGGGGGGCGGGCCCTCCTATGACAGGGGTGGGGTTACGCCGTCCGCCCGAGGTCAGTACGGATACCTGAGGTGCGCAGGGCGGCAAGCGGGCGATCGGGCCGGGTCAACCTCCGAAACCAGCTCGTGACGCCGCCGGGAGGCCGCGGTCCGCGCCATTTGGGGCAGGAGTCCTGATTGATGGACGAAGGCGGGGATCTGTGGGTAGCCATATGATCGTTTCGTTTGATAGGTGCAGGATTGTCGGGAAAGGCGTTCATGACCCACCCCCTCAGCCGGCGGACCGCCCTGCTGGGCTCCGCGGCCGTGGCCGGACTCACGCTCTGGGAAAGACCGGCCGAGGCGGTCGGCAAGGCCGCCTTCGACGCGGCGCGTGAACGGTGGGTGAGCCTGCTGGCCGGCACGTCGTACGACGCCGCCCACGCCGACAAGACGCGGGCGATCGAGGGCTCGGCCCACGCGGTGCTGCGCAAGCTCAGCCCCGACCCCGCCCGCCCCGGCCTCTGGCCCGACCTGCCGCTGGACGACCCCACCACCGGCAACTTCAACCGCGCCTACAACCGCATGCGCACGCTGGCGCTGGGCTGGGCCACGCCCGGCACCGCCATGCACCGCGACGACCGGGTCGCCGAGACCGCGGTCAGGGCGCTGGACTTCCTGTACGAGCACGCCTACCACGAGGACCTCGACCGGCGGGGCAGCAACTGGTTCTGGTGGGAGATCGGCGTGCCCCGCGCGCTGACCGACACCTGCGCGCTGCTCTACGACGGCCTGCCCGGGGACCGGCTCAGGCGCTGGCTGCGCCCGCTGCGCCGCTGGTGCCCCGACCCCGAGCGCCGCGTCAGCCACCCCGGCGTGGTCGAGACCGGCGCCAACCGGGCCGGCAAGGCCATGGCGGTGGCCATGCGCGGGCTGCTCACCCACGACGCGCGCCTGGTCAGGCGGGCCAAGGACGCGGTCGCCGACCTGCTGCGGCGCACCTCCGGCCCCGGCGACGGCTTCTACCGCGACGGGTCGTTCATCCAGCACGACGTGTTCCCCTACACCGGCAGCTACGGCGTGGACTACCTGGAGAGCGTGGCCAAGCTGATCGCCATGCTCGCCGGGTCGCCGTGGGAGATCCGCGACATCGGCCGGATCTACGACATCGTGGATCGCTCCTTCGTGCCGTTCGTCTTCGACGGGCTGATGATGGACTGCGTGCGCGGCCGGGCCATCTCCCGGCAGGGCCACCGCGACCACCACGCCGGGCAGAAGACCGTCGAGGCCGTCCTCACCCTGCTCGAGGCCGCGCCCGAGCGGCACGCCCGGCGCTGGCGGCCGCTGGTGAAGGGCTGGCTCACCCGCAACCAGGCCGTCCCCTACGAGACGCTCGCCCCGCTGGCGAGCATCGCCAAGGCCAGGGCCCTGCTGGCGGACCCGTCGGTGCCGGTCGGGCCGCGCACCACGGGCACGTACGTCTTCGCCGACATGGACCGGGTCGTGCACCGCCGCCCCTCCTGGGCCTTCGCGATCGCGATGAGCTCTGAGCGGATCGGCGCGGCCGAGGCCATGAACCGGGAGAACCTGCACGGCTGGTACACCGGCGACGGCATGACCTACCTCTACACCGACGACCTCACCCACTGGAACGACGAGCTGTGGCCGACGATCGACCCGTACCGGCTGCCGGGCACCACGGTGGACACCCGCAGGCGCGCCGACCTGCGCGGCGGGCGCCGCATGCCGCCCACCCCGTGGGCCGGCGGGGTCGCGCTCGACGGCGAGTACGGCGCGGCGGCCATGAAGCTGGTCGCCGGCGGCTCCTCGCTGCGGGCCAAGAAGGCGTGGTTCCTCCTCGACGACGCCGTGATCGCCCTCGGCGCCGGCATCACCGCCTCCGACGGCCGCCGCATCGAGACCATCGTGGAGAACCGCAACACCCACGACACGCACCCGCCGCTGTGCCAGGGTGACGGGTGGGTCCACCTGAGCGGGGTCGCCGGGTACGCGCTGCTCGACGGCGCCGAGGCGAAGGTGATCCGCGAGCGGCGCACCGGCCGCTGGCACGACATCGACCAGGGCGCCACCACCGGAGGCGACAAGACCCCCGTCACCCGGCACTACACAACGATCCTGATCGACCACGGCGTCGACCCGCGCAAGGCCTGCTACGCCTACGCCGTGCTGCCTGGCGCCTCCGCCGCGCAGACCGCCGCCTACGGCCAGGGGATCGAGATCCTCGCCAACTCCGGCACGGCCCAGGCCGTCGCCCGCGGCGACCTGCTCGCCGCCGTCTTCTGGCGCGCGGGCACGGTCAAGACCCCGCACGGGCCGCTCACCGCCGACGGGCCGTGCGCGCTGCTCGCGCGGCGCGACGGCCGGCAGGTGCGGCTCGCGGTCTCCGACCCGTCCAGGAGCGCCGACGAGGTGAAGATCAGGCTGCCCTGGGCGGTGAAGTCGGTCAGGGAACGCGACCGGGGCGTGCGCAGGGCCAAGAAGGCGATCAAGGTGGAGGTCGGCGGGAGCCGCGGCCACACCCGCGCCGCGGTCGTACGCGTCTGATCCCTCGCCGGGACCGGCGGGCGACTACGAGACGTGGCACCACGCCGACCCCACCCGGCGCGGCGTCAGAGCCCGGCCCGGGATCACACGGACGGGTCGATGTGGATCTTCGGGCCCGGTCCCGCGCCCGCCGGGCGGCGTCCGGCCAGCACGCCGGCCGTCTCGGCGAGCCCGATCGTGGCCGCCACCAGCGGCCGGGCGTCCACCGAGCCGTCGGCGTACGCGGCGATGGCCCCCGCCAGGCCGGCCGAGCCGCCCAGCACGCCGACCGCCGTGACGTCCTTGAGCACCAGCTCGCGGGTGTCGATCGTGGACGGGGTGCCGGCCAGCCCGATGTAGACCACGCGCCCGCCGGGCTCGACGAGGTCGAGGGCGAGAGCGGGCAGCCCGGGCGCGTTGGAGGCGTCGATGACGGCGTCCCACGGCAGGGACGGCAGCGACTCCCTGGTCCAGGCGTCGGTGAGGCCAAGTTGCCCGGCCAGGCGCAGCCCGTCGTCGTCCCGGCCCAGCACGTGCACCTCGGCGCCGGCGGCCCGGGCGAACAGCGCCGCCAGCAGGCCGATCGTGCCGGTGCCCAGAACCAGCAGCCGTCCGCCCGCCGCCGGCCCGCACGGCCCGCAGCGCGTTGCCCCCGGGCTCCACCAGCGCGCCGAGCGCGGGGTCCACGCCGCCGGGCAGCGCGTGCAGGGCGGCCACCGGCACGGCGAGCCGTTCGGCGAGCGCGCCGGGGCGGCCCCGGCTGATGCCGATCTCGGCCAGGTCGGCGCACACGTGGTGGCGGCCGGCCCGGCAGCGGTCGCAGCGGCCGCAGCCGAGCATGGTGTCGCCCGTGACGCGCCGCCCCAGCCATTCCCCCGGCACGCCGGAGCCGAGCGCGGTGACGCGGCCGCACCACTCGTGGCCGGGCCGCAGCGGGTACCGGGAGCGGCCGGTGCGCAGGTAGCTCATCTCGCCGGTGAACAGCTCCACGTCGGTGCCGCACACGCCGACCCGCTCGACGTCCACCACGACCTCGCCGGGCCCGGCGGCGGGCGGCTCGACCTCCTGGACTTCGGCCGCGCCCGGGCCGGTCAGGACCAGGGCGCGCATCTACCGGGGCCCGACGACGGTCTGGCGCTGGCTGCCCAGGCCGTCGATGCCCAGCTCCACGACGTCGCCCGGCTGGAGCCAGAGCTGCGGGTCGTGGCCCATGCCGACGCCGGGCGGGGTGCCGGTGTTGATCAGGTCGCCGGGCTCCAGGACCATGAACTGGCTCAGGTGGCGCACGATGACGTACGGGTCGAAGATCATCGTCTTGGTGGTGCCGGTCTGGCGGCGCACGCCGTTGACGTTCAGCCACATGCCGAGGTCCTTGACGTCGGCGATCTCGTCGGGGGTGACCAGCCAGGGCCCGGCCGGGTTGAACGTCTCGGCCGACTTGCCCTTGCTCCACTGGCCGCCGCGCTCCATCTGGAAGGCGCGCTCGCTGACGTCGTTGACCACGCAGTAGCCGGCGATCGCGTCCCGGGCCTCCTCGACCGAGTCGAGGTAGGAGGTGCGGCGGCCGATGACGATGCCCAGCTCCACCTCCCAGTCGGTCTTGGTGGCGCCGCGCGGGATGCGCACGTCGTCGTACGGGCCGACGAGCGTGTTGGGCGACTTGGTGAACAGGATCGGCTCGTCCGGCACGGCCTGGCCGGTCTCGGCGGCGTGGTCGCTGTAGTTCAGGCCGATGCACAGGATCTGGTGCGGCCGGGCGATCGGCGCGCCGATCCGCTCACCGGCGAACTCGCGGGGCCGGCCGGTGGCGACCTTCCCGGCGAGCAGCGAGACGCCGCCGGCGGCGAAGAACCGCTCGTCGAAGTCGGGGGTGACGTCGGAGACGTCGATGTAGTGGTTGTCGTCGACGCGGACGACGGGCTTCTCGGCGCCGGGCGCGCCGATGCGCATGAGGTGCACGGGTGTCTCTCCGGAAGGTCGCAAGGGGGTCGGTCAGGGCGGGGGAGGGCGGGCCACGGCATGCGTCAGGGAGGGTCCTCCCCGGCGACGATGGCGTGGATGGCGGACACGTCGTCGATGAGCGCCCGCAGCGGGGTGCGGTAGGCCAGGCCGCTGACGCTGATCGCGCCGCTGGGCGTGGTGGGCGAGTTGAGGTAGGCCGGGACCGCCAGGCAGTTGACGCCCGGCTCGTTCTCCTGGTCGTCGAGGGCGTAGCCCCGCTCGCGGATGCGCGCCAGCTCTGCGTGCAGGCCCTCGGCGGTCGTGATGGAGCGTTCGGTGGGACGTTCCAGCTCCCGGCCGCCCACCCACGCGCGCACCGCCGCCTCGTCGGGCAGGGTGTGGGCCAGCAGGAGCTTGCCGACCGCGGTGCAGTGGGCCGGGTTGCGGCCCCCGACGACCGAGGTGAGCCGCACCGCGCCGGCGGCCGGGTCGAGCTTGGAGCGGTAGACGACCGAGGGGCCGTCCAGCACGGCGTAGTGCACGGTCTCGCCGTACCGGTCGCACAGCGCCTTCAGCACCGGGGCGACCCGGACGTGGTCCGGCCGGGCCTCGTGGTGGGCGAAGGCCATCCGCAGGAACTCGTCGCCCAGCACGTAGCGGCCATGGCCGTGCTGCGTGGCGAAGCCGGCGCGGCGCAGCGCGGCCAGCGCCCGGTGCACGGTCGGCTTCGGGCTGGCCACCGCGCGCGCCATCTCCTCCAGCCCGATCCCGTCGGGGTGGCGGGCCAGCTCGGCCAGCACCGCCAGCACGCGGTCGGACCCGACGAGCCTCGGCTCCTCGGTCAGCTCGGACATGTTCCGAACGTTAGACCACCGTTCCGCAAAACGGAAGTTGCTGACCGAGGCCATTCCCGTGGGGAAGCTTATGAGCTAATCTTCCCCTGAGTTTCGCAGGACGAATCAAAGTTCCAATAGTTGGAAAGAGTGGTGGCCTCATGGCGAGGAGCCGGAGCGCTCAGTGGTACGCCGGCAGCGACCGCAACGCCTACATCCACCGGGCCTGGATGCGCCGCGGCCTGCCGTCCGGCGCCTTCGACGGCCGCCCGCACATCGCGATCGCCAACACCGCCTCCGACCTGACCCCCTGCAACCTGCACCTGAACGAGGTGGCCGAGCACGTCAAGCACGGCGTGTGGGAGGCGGGCGGCGTGCCGCTCAACCTGCCGGTGGTCTCCCTCGGCGAGACGAACGTGCGCCCCACCGCGATGCTCTGGCGCAACATGGCCGCGATGGCGATCGAGGAGATGCTGCGCGCCAACCCGATCGACGGCGTGGTGCTGCTGGGCGGCTGCGACAAGACCATCCCGGCGCTGCTCATGGCCGCCTCCTCGGTGAACCTGCCCGCCGTGGTGGTGCCCGGCGGGCCGATGCTCACCGGCCACTTCCGCGGCGTGCCGCTGGGCTGCGGCACCGACGTGTGGAAGCTCAGCGAGGAGGTACGCGCCGGCACCCTCAGCGGCGAGGCGTTCCTGCGCTCGGAGTCGTCGATGATCCGCAGCAAGGGCCACTGCAACACGATGGGCACCGCCTCCACCATGGGCCTGCTGGCCGAGGTGCTCGGCATGACCCTGCCCGGCCTGGCCGGCACCCCCGCCCCCGACAGCCGCCTGCTGGAGGGCGCGCACGAGACCGGCCGCCTCGTCGTCGAGATGATCGCCGGCGGGCGCCGCCCCTCGGACGTCATGACGCGCGGCTCCTTCCTCAACGCCATCGTCGCGCTGGCCGCGCTCGGCGGCTCCACCAACGCCGTCGTGCACCTGCTGGCCATCGCCGGCCGGCTCGGCGTCGAGCTGACCCAGGACGACTTCGACCGCACCGGCTCCGGCGTGCCCCTGCTGGCCGACCTGCAGCCGGCCGGCCGCCACCTGATGGACGACCTCCACCGCGCCGGCGGCCTGCACGCCGTGCTGCACCAGGTGCGCGACCTGCTCGACCCGGCCGCGCTCACCGTCACCGGCCGGCCGCTCGTGGACCACCTGGAAGAGACCGCGATCCACGACCCCGAGGTCATCCGCACCCGCGACGAGCCGCTGCGGCGCGACGCCGGCATCGCCGTCCTGTACGGCAACCTCGCCCCGGACGGCGCCGTCATCAAGCCCGCCGCCGCCTCGCCCCACCTGCTCCGGCACCGCGGCCCGGCCGTCGTGTTCGACTCGGTCGAGGACCTGCACGCCCGCCTCGACGACCCCGACCTGGAGGTCACCGCCGACTCGGTGCTCATCCTGCGCGGCTGCGGCCCCAAGGGCTACCCCGGCATGCCGGAGGTGTCCAACCTGCCGCTGCCGCCCAAGCTGCTCGCCCAGGGCGTGCGCGACATGGTGCGCATCTGCGACGGCCGCATGAGCGGCACCGCGTACGGCACCGTCGTGCTGCACGTCGCGCCCGAGGCCGCCGCCGGCGGGCCGCTCGGCCTGGTGCGCACCGGCGACAGGGTCGTCCTCGACGTGCCGGCCAGGCGGCTCGACCTCGACGTGCCCGCCGGCGAGCTGGCCGCCCGCGAGCCGTCGCCGGAGATGACCGCGGCGTTCGCCCGCCCGTCACGCGGCTGGCAGCGCCTCTACGTCGAGACCGTGCGGCAGGCCGACACCGGCGCCGACCTCGACTTCCTCATCGGCTCCAGCGGCGACCAGGTAGCCCGCGAATCCCACTGAAAGGACCCCGCATGTCCCGCACCGCGCTCATCACCGGCGGCGTCAGCGGCCTGGGCAGGGCCGCCGCCATCCGCCTGGAGGCAGACGGCGTCAGGGTGATCACCCTCGACATCGCCGACGGCGCCGACCTGGTCGTGGACGTCACCGACCCGGCCGCCGTCCAGGCCGCCGCCGACGAGGCCGGCCCCGTGGACATCCTGATCAACTCCGCCGGCATCGTCGGCCCCAACGCGCCTCTGTGGGAGATCCCGCTCGACGGCTGGCGGCGCACCTTCGACGTCAACGTCAACGGCACCTTCCACACCTGCCGCGCGTTCGTCCCCGGCATGCGCGAGCGCGGCTGGGGCCGCGTCGTCAACCTCGCCAGCATGGCCGGCAAGGACGGCAACCCCAACATGGCCCCGTACTCCGCCAGCAAGGCCGCCGTCATCGGCCTGACGAAATCGCTCGGCAAGGAGCTGGCCACCAGCGGCGTGCTGGTCAACGCCGTCGCGCCCGCCGTGATCGAGACGCCGATGAACGCCGACACCGGCCCCGAGGCGCTGGCCCACATCACCGGCCTCATCCCGATGCGCCGCGTCGGGAAGCCCGAGGAGGTGGCCGAGCTGATCGCCTGGCTCGCCTCCGACAAGGTCAGCTTCTCCACCGGCGCCGTCTACGACATCAGCGGCGGGCGCGCCACCTACTGACCACCGCCGGCGGCCCGGCCGCACCCCGGCGTCACGGGCTGCCCGGTGTCACGGGCTGCCCGGTGTCACGCGATGCCCGGTGTCACGGGCTGCCCGGTGTCACGCGATGCCCGGTGTCACAGGATGCCCGGTGTCACAGGATGAACGTGAACAGCGGCGAGCCCGGCGGGATGCGCTCGACCGTGAGCGGGCCGGCCTTCATCCGGACCAGGAGGTCGTCGAGGTCGCCGGCCCGCTCCAGCTCGATGCCGACGAGCGCGGGGCCGGTCTCGCGGTTGTTCTTCTTCACGTACTCGAAGGCGATGATGTCCTCGCCCTCGCCCAGCACCTCGTCGAGGAAGTGGCGCAGCGCGCCGGGGCGCTGCGGGAACGTCACCAGGAAGTAGTGCCGCAGCCCGATGTGCACCAGGGAGCGTTCGAGCACCTCGTTGTAGCGGCTGACGTCGTTGTTGCCGCCCGACACGACGCACACCACCGGCCCGGCGGAGGCGTGGGGCAGGAACTCGCGGGCGGCGGCGCCCGCGAGTGCGCCCGCGGGCTCGGCGATGATGCCGTCGGTCTGGTAGAGGTCGAGCATCTCGGTGCACACCGCGCCCTCGTCGACCGCGACGACCTCGTCCACCAGCTCCTTGACCAGGGGGAACGTGGCCTCTCCCACCCGCCCGACGGCGGCGCCGTCGACGAAGGTGTCCAGCTCGGGCAGGGCGAGGGGCCCGCCGTGGCCGAGGGCGGCGCCCATGCTGGCCGCGCCCGCGGGCTCGGCGCCGACGATGCGGGTGGCGGGGGAGTGCTCGCGCAGCCAGACGGCGATGCCGCTGATCAGGCCGCCGCCGCCGACCGGGACGACCACCGTGCCCGGCGGCCGATCGCACTGCGCCAGGATCTCCAGGCCGACCGTGCCCTGCCCCGCCATCGTCCTGACGTCGTCGAACGGATGCACGTAGACCGCGCCGGTGCGCTCGCTGTCGAGGTGCGCGGCGCCGCTCGCCTCGTCGTAGGTGCCGCCGGCGACCACGATCTCCACCCGGTCGCCGCCGAGCGCCGCGATGCGCTCGCGCTTCTGCCGCGGCGTGGCGGAGGGGACGTAGACGCGGCCGCTGATGCCCAGCCGCGCGCAGGCGAACGCGACGCCCTGGCCGTGGTTGCCGGCGCTGGCGCAGACCACGCCGCGCCGCCGCTCGTCGTCGGTGAGGGAGGCGATGAGGTTGAACGCCCCGCGCACCTTGTAGGAGCGGCAGACCTGCGCGTCCTCGCGCTTGAGCAGCACGTCGCCGCCGAGCAGGCCGGACAGCCGCTCGTTGGGCTCCAGCGCGGTGCGGCGGACCACCGGCCGCAACCGGTCGGCCGCCTGGCTGATCATGGCGGCGGTGAGGTGGTCGCTCATGCGCACTCCTGGCACAGCGGTGGATCAAGGACGAGAGCGGGACGCCTGGCGGCGGCCGGACGGGCGGTCAACGGTGACGACGCCCGTCGCCGGGCGGCGGTGCCGCCGGGGCGGGCGGGCCGCTCGCGCGAGCCCGAGCCGGACGGCACACCGGCCACAACGATCCCACCAGGCCATGCTATGCCCGCGACGCCCCAGCTCCCGCCACCGGTCAGGAGCCCAGGACCTTGGTGAGCCCGGCCAGCGCCCCGGCGATCTGCGCGGGGGTGAGGCCGAGCACCGTGCGCTGGTAGCGGTAGACCTCGGGGGCCAGCGGCGCGAGCAGCACGTCGACCAGCGCGTCGGGGCCGGGCGTGCCCGCGGCGTCCAGCAGCACGCGCACGTGGGCGCGCCAGAAGCCGTACGCGCCGGTCTCGAAGCGGGTGCGGCCCACCTCCGAGCCGAGCACCAGGTGGGAGTGATCCTCCAGCAGCCGCACCATGGCGGCGTAGAAGGCGGCCAGCCGCTCGGCGGGCGGCGCTCCCGGCCCCAGGGGCGGCTCGCCGCGCAGCAGGCGCTCCTGCAGCTCCCGCTCGTGCTCGTCGAGCAGCGCCACGGCGATGGCGGCCCGGTCGGGGTAGCGGCGGTAGAGCGTGCCCCGGCCCACCCCGGCCGCCCTGGCGATGTCGTCCATCGTCACGTCCTGCGGGGACCGCTCGGCGAACAGCCGCGCTGCCGCCTCCAGGATGCGGGCGCGGTTGCGCGCGGCGTCGGCTCTCTCCATGCGCCCATTGTATGTGGACATCTCGTCCGCTTATAGTGAAGCGGACGTTGTGTCCATTTATCTCGCTGAGGAGAGATCATGCTGCTGCACCTTGACTCCAGCGCCCGCCGGGCGTCGTTCTCGCGCAGGCTGTCCCGCCTGTACGCCGACACCTGGCGGGCCGCCCACCCCCGGGCCGGCTACGTCTACCGCGACCTGGCCGCGCAGCCCGTGCCGCACATCGGCGAGGCCTGGACCGAGCTGTGCGACCACGTCCTGGAGCACGGGATCACCGACATCGGCCGCTACCGGGAGGCCGTGCGCACCCCCGCCCAGCGGGAGGCGTGGGCCGTGGTGGAGCCGCTGCTCGACGAGGTGGTCGCGGCCGAGGTGATCCTCATCGGGGCGCCGATGTACAACTACTCGATCCCCTCGTCGCTCAAGGCCTGGCTCGACCAGATCACCTTTCCCAAGATGTCGCTGCGGGGGCGCTCGTTCGTGGTGACCGGCGCGCGCGGCGGCGCGTACGGCCCCGGCACGCCGCGCGAGCCGTACGACCACCAGGAGCGCTACCTGCGCGACTTCTTCAAGGGTCACTTCCAGGTCGAGGACGTCACGTTCATCCACGCCGAGCTGGCCAACGCCCGCCTCGACCCGGCGCTGGCGCACCTGCGCCAGGCGCACGAGGAGTCCCTGGCGGCGGCGCTGAAGGAGGCGGCCCGATGAGCTGGCTGATCCTGCTGCTGGCCGGGCTGGTCGAGGTGGCCTGGTCGCAGAGCATCAAGCCGACGCAGAACTTCACCAGGCCGCTGCCCACGCTGGTCTGCCTGGTCCTGATGGGCGTCGCGGTCTGGCTGCTGTCGCGGGCCATGAACACGCTGCCGGTCGGCACGGCGTACGCCGTCTTCACCGGCATCGGCGCCGCCGGCGCGATCACCCTGGGGATCGTCGTCAACGACGACCCCGTCTCGGTGGGCAGGCTGGCGGCGCTCGCCCTGATCGTCGGCGGCATCGTGCTGGCCCGGATCACCGCCTGACCCGAAGGCGGCCGGCCTGCCGCCGCGGCACGGCCCGGTCCGGAGGGCGGCCGGGCTTCCTCCGAGGCGCGGGCTGGGCCGTGACCTCCCCCTCTGGCGTCGCTCTTGCGGCCTTACGCCCGTAAGGATAGCCTCCTCCTTACAGGTGTAAGGCAACGCGCGGCCGGGCCGCGCCGGCATCCAGGGGGAAACGGTCATGAACGCAACCAGGCGGGCGGCCTCGGTCGCCGGCGTCTTGGTCATCGTGGGGATGCTCGCCGGCGTCCTGAGCGTGGTCCCCGTCCTCGAACAGCCGCACTACCTCGGCCTCGTCCCCGCCCACGCGGGCCAGGTCATCATCGGCGCGGCGGCCCAGCTCCTCATGATCCCCGCCTACGCGGGCTTCGCGCTGTGCCTGTATCCGGCGTTGAAAGCGGTGAGCGAGCCGCTCAGCCTGGGGTTCCTCGGGTTCAGGCTGATCGCGGTGGCCTTCCATCTCGCCGGGGTGATCCTGCTGCCGCTGTTCCTGGTGCTGGGCGAGGAGTTCGCCCGGGCCGGCGCGGCGGAGGCGGCCCGGATCGAGGTGCTGGGCGAGGTGGTGCGGGCGGCGCGCGACCTGGTCAACCACGCCGCGCTGATCATCTCGCTGAGCCTCGGCGACCTCCTGCTCTTCGCGATCCTGCACCGCTCGCGGCTCGTGCCCCGCTGGCTGTCGGTGTGGGGGCTGCTCGGGGCCGGGTCGGCCCTGGCGGCGAGCCTCCTGGTGCTGTTCCGCCTGACCGAGGTCGTCGCGCCGCTCTACCTGGCCATGAACGCGCCCCTGGCCCTGCAGAGCCTGGCCCTGGCCGTGCGCCTGATCGCCAGGGGCCTCGACACCAGGACCGCCGTTCCCGGGCCCGCGACCTGACCGCGGCTGCCCGCGAGCCGACCCGGAGGCAGGTCGCGCCGGCCCCGGAGACGCCTGAGCCCACCCGCTCATGAGAAGAGGCCGGCGACCTTTCGCGGCGGGTGGGCTTGCGGGCGACGGAGCTATCCGGCGTAGGTCTCGAACTCGGCGACCTTCGGGGTGCCGCTCGAACCGGTGATCCGGAAGGTGACCTTGCTCAGCGCGACCGGGGAGAAGGAGATCGCGCCCGCCCCGGTGCCGGAGGCCAGGACGGCGCCGGTGCCGGCGTTGACGACCTGCCAGGAGCCGATGGCGCCGGCCGAGCCCGCCGCCTCGCGGATGACGACCCTGGACACCGTCGTGGCCGAGCCCCACTTGATCGAGATGTCACCGGTCGAGCCGGCCGGCGACCAGTACGTGCTCAGGTCGCCGTCGCGCACGTTGCCGTAGCTCGTCCCACCGGCCTTGCTGGAGCCGTCGGAGCCGGCGCCGAGGCTGAGGTTGTTCCCGCCGGGCGTGGGGGTGACCGTCGGGGTGGGGCTCACCGTCGGGGTGGGGGTGACGGTCGGCGTGGGGGAGGGCGTCGGCGTCTGGGGCGAGCAGCTGCCGTTCGACACCTGCATGCCCTTGTTGGCGCCGGCCGTCTGCCGCACGATGTCCGGCACGCAGGAGGCCCCGTCGAGACGGTAGGAGTACGGGATGCTGACGGAGGTGTTGGACTGCGGGTTCGGGCCGGCCGGGTTGTTGTCCTCGCCGGGCTGGGACCAGGTCACGTTGTCGAAGACGTTGCCGCTGACCTGCCAGTAGCCGGCCTCGCTGGTGTAGAAGGTGCCCAGGACGTCCTTGGAGTTCCTGAAGTGGTTGTTCTCCACCTTGGCGCGGGCCCCGGCGCGGGAGTTGATGCCGGACTCGTTGAGGCTGACGTAGGAGTTGTTGAAGATGTGCGCGATGCCGCCGCGCAGCAGGGGCGTGCGGGAGTCGATGTTCTCGTACAGGTTGTGGTGGAAGGTGATGAAGCCGTTGGAGCGGTCGCTCTCGCTGGAGCCGATGAGCCCGCCCCGGCCGGAGTTGCGCAGGATGCTGTAGGACAGGGTCACGTACTGGGTGTTGTCCTTCATGTCGAACAGCCCGTCGAAGCCCTCCGACTCCCCGCCCGAGGCCTCCAGCGTCACGTGGTCGACCCAGACGTTGCGCACGTCGCTCTCCATCGAGATGGCGTCGCCGCCGTTCGACGTGGGCGAGCCCGACTTCTTGACGTTCCTGACGGTGACGTTCTGGATGATGATGTTGCTGGACTCGCGGATGTGGATGCCCACCTGGTCGAAGACGGCGCCGCCGCCGACCCCGATGATCGTGACGTTGCTGATCTGCTTGAGCTCGATCACGCCGGCGGCGGTGTTGCAGCTCTCGCCCGACACCTTGGCGGTGTTGCCGTGGTTGATGGTCCCCTCGACCTGGATGGTGATCGGCGTGCTGCTGTCGGCCCGGTTGCACAGCGCCGCGTGGATCGCGGTGCCCGTGGTGGCCCGCACCGTCTGCCCGCCCGCGCCGCCGGTGGTCCCGCCGTTGCCGGTCGCGTAGCCGGTGGCGCTCCCGGCCGCCGCCGACGCCTGCATCTGCGGCAACGCCACACCGGCCGCGGCCGCGATGGCCGCCGCGGCCCAGAGCCGCAGTGCCACTGCTCGTCTCATGCTGTCTCACCTTCGTCTCGGACGCGGAACGCGTTCTTCTCCGTGCGGTTCACGCGGGCCGGCCTGCGGAAACGCTGAGGGGAAAGCGCTTGCCGCAAAGCGGTAAGCGCTTTCCCGAAGTGCGCTTGGAGTGAAGCACACGGTGGCGGAGAAAGAGAAGCCCCGGCTGCGCGCCTCTCCAGGAGGGAGGCCGTACGCGCAGGTCAGGCCGGCCGGCGCGAGGCGGCAGGAGTTGCAGTGCGCTCTGAAACTTTCATCCGGCCCTTCCTCAGGCGGCGGTGCAGGACGGGACGGGGGCGCCGTTGGCGCCGTTCCAAAACCAGGTCAGGCAGCCGATGCCGCGCCGGCGCGCCCTCGGCCACGAGGGTCTGGTCTCCGCCTCGCCGTCCCTGAAGCGTCGGCACGGCGGCGCCGGCGGCGAGCAGGCTGCTCTTCATGACACTCCTAGTAGCCGTAGCGGCTCTTCAGGTGACGCCACCAGTCGCGGAACATCCACGCGTCGAACTCCGTGATCTGCGCGGCGCTGCCCGCCTTCATCAGGAAGCAGCACACCCCGGTCGGCGTCCAGTCGTAGAAGTCGTCCAGGCCGAAGCTGTGCCCTATCTCGTGCAGCAGGATGTGGATGTCGTCGGCGTTGAGCGAGTTGACGAAGTACTCGCTGCCCAGGCGCTGGCCCCAGTCGCCGCCCGCGCCGCCGCCCATGCCGGCGGTCAGCCACAACGACATGTCGTAGTGGTGCGAGGCGCCGCCGGGGCAGTTCGGGTAGGTGCCGCCCTGGTTGAAGAAGCGGCCGCACGCCTGGGCGCACTGGGGCGCGTTCTCCCGGATGTCGCCGACGTAGATGTCGACCGAGTTGTCGTTCCACTGGAGCTGGGCGCGGTCGCGCACGGCCCAGCCCACGACCTTCAGCGGCACGTCCGCGTACGGCCAGTTGTTGTGGCCCCTCATGACGTCCATCCACTTCTTGAACTGGCGGGCCAGGGCGGCGTGGATCTGGTCGCGCAGCGCGGCCGACACGGTCGCGCCGGAGTCCCAGCGCACGCAGTAGTTGATCGAGCCCCGGTTGGCCATGATCTGGTCCCAGCCGTAGTTGCGGAAGCCGTACAGGTTGGGGTAGGTGCTCTCCTGGTGCTGCCACACCTCGTTCAGCGGGGTGACCAGGTTGCCCGGCGGGTTCCAGCCGCTCTGCCGGCCGTTCTCGCCGATGGCCTTGACCTCCAGCAGGCCGACGGACGCCTGCCCGCTCTGCAGCACCACGCGCAGCCGGGTGGTGCTGACCTGCGCGAAGGTGACCGTGTTGTAGGCGTCGGCGGCGACGGGGTACGTGCCCGGCAGGTCGGCGTACGCGCTGCCGGTCCAGCGCTGGAGCCGCCAGGAGGCGGGGACGCGCACGCCGCCGCCGTCGTCGAAGAAGTACACCTGCGCCGAACGCAGGGTCTGCGCCGAGGCCCAGGTCAGCTCGGCCCACTGGGCGCCGGTCTGCGGCCAGGTGCCCCAGCGGCGGTTGACGGTGTCGTTGGAGCGGGGCGGGTCGATGCCGTCGTTGATCGCGGCGACGCTCTCCCAGGGCGAGGTGTAGGAGGCGGAGGCGGTGGCCGACGGGGCCAGGTTGACCTCCGCCGCCGCGGCCGGGGCGGAGGGGAGGAGGAAGATCCCGATGGCGGTGAGCACGCCCAGGAACGCCGAGGTCAGTCGTCTCATTGCGGTTCTCCGGAGATCGTGATTCTGTTAGCGCTAACACCGCGGAACCGCGCCGAGGGCGGTCCGGCGGGGAAAGCGCAGACGAGTGTCAGGGCGGTCCCCGGTCCTGTCAAGGATCGTCGCCGGCCGTCAGGAGGCCGGTCAGCGGCCGTGGCGCCCGCCGCCCGGGGCCCGGTCCGGGCGGCGGAGCGGGCGACGGCGGGCCGGGACCGTGTGTTTCCCGCTGCTCGTACGGTCCGGCCTGAGGGCTGGGCGCGCCCGCGTGATCCGTGCGGCGATGTTCGGGCTCCGGGACGTCGGGCGGTGAACGTTTCATCGGGCGTGCGGCTGGGCCGTCGGGGCCCGAGCCCGGTGGCGGCCGTCCGCGGTGGGCCCCGCCGGACCCCGGGCCTTCAGCTCGGGGCGGGGAAGGCGCCGGGGAGGGAGTGGGGCGCGCCGGCGTGCAGTCCGTCGAGGAAGAAGGACAGGCAGCGGCGCCACGCGTCCGGCGCGGTGTCCATGCCCTCGCGGATGACCTGGGACATCGCCCACACCAGGGTGACCAGGTCCTGGGCGCTGAAGTCGGCGCGCAGCCGGCCGGCGGCCTTGGCCCGTTCGATCACGCGCTCGGCCTGGACGAAGCCGGCGTGGCAGGCCTGGCTCACGTCGGTCGCCAGGGTGAAGCCCTGCACCAGGGCGTCGTTGAGCGCCTGGTCCTGGGCCTGCAAGGTGAACAGCCCCTCCAGGAACCCGGCGAACCCGGCCCACGGGTCGGGGTCGGCCAGGGCCGCCGCGCAGATCCGGTCGAGGGCGGCCAGCCGCTCGGGGAGGATCGCGGCGAGGAGCGCCTCGCGGGTCGGGAAGTGGTTGTAGAGGGTGCCGATGCTGACCCCGGCCCGGCGCGCGATGTGTTCGAGCGGGGCGTCGAGGCCGCGTTCGGCGAAGATCTCGGTGGCCGCGATCAGGAGCTTGTCACGATTGCGCGCGGCATCCGCCCGCAGCGGCTTGGGTCCGGCTGCCATGCCTTCCATCATACGAAATCGAGGGATGCCTCAAGTTCGTGTTACAGTCGAGCCGACAAGTTGAGGGAGCCCTCGATTTAGAAAGGTGCCGCCATGCCCGCAACCACCCGTAAGACCGCCGTCGTCCTGGGCGCAGGACCCGGCCTCGGCATGTCCATCGCCCACCGGTTCGGACGGGAGGGGTACGCCGTGGCGCTGGTGTCCCGTACCGCCGAGCGCCACGCCGGCTACGTGGCGTCCCTGGCCGCGGCGGGGGTCGAGGCCGTCGCGCTCGCCGCCGACGTGCACGACGACGACGGCGTCGGCGCCGCCCTCGACGAGATCGCCGGGCGGTTCGGCACGATCGACGTCGTCTACTACGGCCCCGGGGCCGCCGACGTGACCGCCCCGCTCAAGGACATCACCGAGACCACCGCGGCGGACGTCATGGAGGCCATGGAGGTGGCGTACTCGGCGGTCGAGGTCGTCGGCAGGGTGCTGCCCGGCATGATCGAGCGGGGCGAGGGCGGGCTGCTGTTCGCCGGCGGGCTCAGCTCCGTCATGCCGATGCCGCCGCTCGGCGCGCTGGCCCTCTCCTCGGCGGCCCTGCGCAACTACGCCCTGACGCTGAACGCCGCCCTGTCCGGCCAGGGCGTCTACGCCGGCACCCTGACCATCGGCGGGCTGATCGAACGGGGCGACATCCACCGGTACGTCACCTCCGACCCGGCCCGCGCCGCCGGCGTCGGCGACCACACCCTCGACCCGGACGCGATCGCCGACACCGCCTGGGAGCTGTTCACCAAGCGCGACCGCCCCGAGGTGACGTTCAGCACCTTCGGCTGAGCCCGGGGTCACGGGGTCGCGCGGAGGGCGTTCCGCTGAACCGGGGTCACGGGGTCGCGCGCAGGCCGTTCCGCCAGACGGCCGCGACCAGGGGGACGCCCGGGCGGTAGGCCAGGTGGACGTGGCTCGGCGCGTCGAGCAGGACCAGGTCGGCGCGGGCGCCGGGGGACAGGCGGCCCACGTCCTCGCGGCGCAGCGCCCTGGCCCCGCCCAGCGTGGCGGCGACCACCGCCTCCTCCGGCGTCATGCCCATCTCCCGCACCGCGAGCGCCACGCAGAACGGCATCGAGCTGGTGAAGCTCGACCCCGGGTTGCAGTCGGTGGACAGCGCCACCGTCACCCCGGCGTCCAGCAGCCGGCGCGCGTCCGGGTACGGGCCGCGCGTGGAGAACTCGGCCCCCGGCAGCAGCGTCGCCACCGTCGTACCGCCGGCCAGCGCGTCCACGTCGGCGTCGTCGAGATGCGTGCAGTGGTCGGCCGAGGCGGCCCCCAGCTCCACGGCCAGCCGCACGCCCGGCCCGTGGCCGAGCTGGTTGGCGTGCACCCGGGGCGCCAAACCCGCCCGCATCCCCGCCGTGAGCACCGCGCGGGCCTGGTCGCCGTCGAAGGCGCCCCGCTCGCAGAAGACGTCCACCCACCGCGCGTGCGGCGCGCAGGCGTCGAGCATGGGCCCGGTCACGAGCTCCACGTACGCGTCCGGGTCCGCCGCGTACTCCGGCGGCGCCACGTGCGCCCCCAGGTAGGTCACCTCGTCGGTGTGGCCGGCCGCGATGCGCAGCGAGCGGGCCTCGTCGGCGACGGTGAGCCCGTAGCCGGACTTGCACTCGATCGTCGTCGTCCCCTGGCGCAGCGCCTCGGCCACGTACCGTGCGACGTTCGCCTCCAGCTCGGCGTCGGAGGCGGCGCGGGTGGCGGCCACGGTGGTGCGGATGCCGCCCGCCGTGTACGGCAGGCCCGACATGCGGGCGTCGAACTCCGCCGTGCGGTCCCCGGCGAACACCAGGTGCGCGTGGGAGTCGACGAAACCGGGGATCGCGGCCCGCCCGCCCGCGTCCACGCGCTCGTCGGCGTCGGGGACCCGGGAGGCGGGCCCGGCCCAGGCGACCCGGCCCTGCTCGAAGACGATCGCGGCGTCGGCGATCGTGCCCAGCTCGGGGTCGTTGGTGAGCAGGCTGCCGATGCCGGTGATGGCGACGGACACAACACTTCCTTTCCACGGGGCCGTCTTTCCGCAAGGCGGCCCGTCAGCGGGGTCACCTCTTCAACGGCCGCCCGTCAGCAGGGCCACCCGTCAACCGGGCCGCTTCTTCGAAGGGGGGCCGCCCGGTCACAGGGCCGTGACGCGGGCGATGGCCCGGGTCAGGGCCGCGGGCACGTCCCGTACCAGGAGATGGACGCCGTCGCGGACCACCGGCCGGCCGCCCACCACGACGTGCCGCACGTCGGCGGCCGTGGCGGCGAACACCGCGGTCTCCGCGCCGAGCGCGGCCGGCGGGCCGGCCGTGCGGACCGAGTCGAGCGCGACCGTGACGAGATCGGCCGGCGCGCCCGGCTCGATCCGGCCCGCCTCCGGCCAGCCGAGCGAGGCGTGCCCGTCGGAGGTCGCGGCGCGCAGCAGCGCGGCGGCGCTCCAGTGGCCGCGCCGCAGGGTCCGCAGCCGCTCGTCCAGCTCCACCGCCCGCGCCTCCTCGAACAGGTCGATCACGGCGTGGCTGTCGCTGCCCAGGCTGATCGGCGACCCGGCGGCGGCCAGGGCGGAGGCCGGGCCGATGCCGTCGGCCAGGTCCCGTTCGGTGGTCGGGCACATGCAGATCGTCGTGGCCGAGCCGCCGAGCAGGCCGATGTCGTCGCCGGTGAGGTGGGTGGCGTGCACGGCGGAGGTGCGCGGGCCGAGCACGCCCCGGTCGGCCAGCAGCCGGGTGGGCGTGCACCCGTGGGCGGCCAGGCACGCCTCGTTCTCGGCGGGCTGCTCCGACAGGTGCACGTGCAGCGGCGCCTCCCGCTCGGCGGCCCACCGCGCGACGGTGGCGAGCTGGCCGGCGGGCACGGCGCGCACCGAGTGGACGGCCGCGCCGATCCTGGCGTGCCCGCGCTCCTTCAGCGCCGAGGCCCGCGCGGCCCAGGCGTCCGCGTCGCCGTCGGTGAAGCGGAGCTGGTGCCGCTCCGGCGGCGCGCCGAAGCCGGCGGACAGGTAGCACGTGTCCAGCAGCGTGATCCTGATCCCGGCCTGGGCCGCCGCCTCGACGAGGGCCTCGCCCATGGCGTTCGGGCCGGCGTACGGGGTCCCGCCCGGCGCGTGGTGCAGGTAGTGGAACTCGCCGACGCAGGTGATCCCGGCCAGCGCCATCTCCGCGTAGACCGCCCGCGCCAGCTCCAGGTAGGTGTCGGGGTCGAGCCGGGCGGCCACGTCGTACATGCTGTCGCGCCAGGTCCAGAACGTGCCGGAGCCGCGCTGCGCGCTGCCGCGCAGGGCCCGGTGGAAGGCGTGCGAGTGCGCGTTGGCCAGCCCCGGGAGGGTCAGCCCCGGCAGCACCGTCGCCCCGGGCGGGGGCGCGGCGGCTCCCGCGCGGACGCCGGCGACCCGGCCTCCGGCGACCTCGATCACGACGCCGGAGGCCACCGCGCCGCCCGTCCAGGCGTGCTCGGCGTAGTAGACGGTGTCGGCGTGGTAGGCGGTGTCGGCGTGGTAGGCGGTGGGCGTCACCGGCATGCCAGCTCCTCCAGGACGTCGGTGAGCGCCTCGACCCCCGCCACGCAGTCGTCCTCGCGGGCGTGCTCGGCGGGGGAGTGGGACACGCCGGTGGGGTTGCGGACGAACAGCATGGCGGTGGGCACTTTCGCGGCCAGGATGCCGGCGTCGTGCCCGGCGCCCGTCGGCAGCACCGGCACCTCGTACGGCCGGCGCGCGGCCAGCAGCCCGGCCAGCTCGTCGCGCAGCGCCGGCGCGAAGTCCACGACCGGCGTGAAGGACTCGCGGGTGAGCTCCACCCGCACGCCGTCGCGCGCGGCGTGCTCGCGGGCCTCACCCTCGATCTCGCCGACGAGCCGGTCGAGCACGTCCTGGCCGGCGGCGCGCGCGTCCAGCCAGGCGCGCACCAGGCTCGGGATGGCGTTGACGCCGTTCGGCTCCACGCTGAGCTTGCCGAACGTGGCCCGCGCGCCCGCCGCGGCGGCCCGCGCCCGCGCCGCCAGGACGGTGGCGGCGTAGGCGGGCATCGGGTCGTGCCGGTCCTCCATGCGGGTGGTGCCGGCGTGGTCGGCCACGCCGCGGAAGTCGAACCGCCAGCGCCCGTGCGGCCAGATCGACGACGCGACGCCCACCGGGGAGGCCGTGTCCGCCAGGTGGCGCCCCTGCTCGACGTGGAGCTCGACGAAGACGCCGACCCGCGCGAGCCGCTCGTCGTCCGGCCCGATCGCCCCCGGGTCGTGCCCGGCCCGCTCCATCGCCTCCGGCAGCGAGATCCCGTCGGCGTCCCGCAGCCCGGCGGCGCGCTCGGGGGTGAGCACGCCCGCGGTCAGCCGGGAGCCGGCGCAGGCCAGCCCGAAGCGGGCGCCCTCCTCGTCGCCGAAGTTCACCACCGCGATCGGCCGGGACGGCCGCGCGCCGCGCGCCGCCAGCCCGTCGAGCGCGGCGAACGCCGACACCACGCCCAGCGGCCCGTCGAACGCGCCGCCGTCCGGCACCGAGTCCAGGTGCGAGCCGGTCACGACCGCGTCGCCCGCCGCCGGGTCGCCGAGCCAGGCCCACTGGTTGCCGTTGCGGTCGGTCTCGCACGTCAGGCCGCGCGCCGCCGCCTGCTCGCGGAACCAGGCGCGGCACTCGGCGTCGGCCCCGGTCCAGGCGAAGCGCCGGTAGCCGCCGGAGCCGGCGTGCCGGCCGACCGGCAGCAGCTCCGCCCACATCTCCTGGAACGACGACGGCATCAGACCTCCTTCATCGGCACGCGCACGCCGCTGCGCAGCGCGACCTCCTCGGCCTGCTCGTACCCGGCGTCGACGTGCCGGATGACCCCCATGCCGGGGTCGTTGGTGAGCACCCGGCGGATCTTCTCCCCGGCCAGCGCCGTGCCGTCGGCCACCGTCACCTGCCCGGCGTGCAGCGAGCGGCCGATGCCGACCCCGCCGCCGTGGTGGATCGACACCCAGGAGGCCCCCGAGGCCACGTTGACCATGGCGTTGAGCAGCGGCCAGTCGGCGATCGCGTCGGAGCCGTCGAGCATGCCCTCGGTCTCGCGGTACGGCGAGGCCACCGACCCGCAGTCCAGGTGGTCGCGGCCGATCACGATCGGGGCGCGCAGCTCACCGGCGGCCACCATGTCGTTGAAGCGCTCGCCCGCCCGGTCGCGCTCGCCGTAGCCCAGCCAGCAGATCCGCGCCGGCAGGCCCTGGAAGTGCACCTTCTCGCCGGCCAGGCGGATCCAGCGGGCCAGCGGCTCGTTGTCGGGGAACAGCTCCAGGATCGCGCGGTCGGTGGCCGCGATGTCGGCCGGGTCGCCCGACAGGGCCGCCCATCGGAACGGGCCCTTGCCCTCGCAGAACAGCGGCCTGATGTACGCCGGCACGAACCCGGGGAAGTCGAAGGCCCTGGCGTATCCGGCCAGCTTGGCCTCGCCCCTGATGGAGTTGCCGTAGTCGAACACCTCCGCCCCGGCGTCCATGAACCCGACCATCGCCTCGACGTGCCGCGCCATCGACGCGCGCGCCCGCTCGGTGAAGCCGGCCGGGTCCTTGGCCCGCTCGGCCGCCATGTCCTCGAACGCCATCCCGGCCGGCAGGTACGCCAGCGGGTCGTGCGCGCTGGTCTGGTCGGTCACGACGTCGATCGGGGCGCCCTCGGCGAGCAGCCGGGGCAGCACCTCGGCGGCGTTGCCGAGCAGCCCGATCGACAGCGGGCGGCGGGCGTCCCTGGCCTCGGTGGCCAGCCGCAGCGCGTGCGCCGGGTCGTCGGCCTGCACGTCGAGGTAGCCGTGCTCCAGGCGGCGCCGGATGCGCGACGGGTCGCACTCGACGCAGATGGCCACGCCGCCGTTCATGGTGACGGCCAGCGGCTGGGCGCCGCCCATGCCGCCGAGGCCCGCGGTGAGCGTGATCGTCCCGGCCAGCGAGCCGCCGAACCGCTTGGCGGCGACCGCGGCGAAGGTCTCGTACGTGCCCTGGAGGATGCCCTGCGTGCCGATGTAGATCCACGAGCCGGCCGTCATCTGGCCGTACATGGTGAGCCCGGCCGCCTCCAGCCGCCGGAACTCCTCCCAGGTGGCCCAGTCGCCGACCAGGTTGGAGTTGGCGATCAGCACGCGCGGCGCCCACTCGTGGGTGGTCATGACGCCGACCGGCCTGCCCGACTGCACGAGCATCGTCTCGTCGGCCTTGAGGGTGCGCAGCGTGCGCTCGATCGCGTCGAAGGAGCGCCAGTCGCGGGCGGCGCGGCCGGTGCCGCCGTAGACCACGAGCTCGTCGGGATGCTCGGCCACCTCGGGGTCGAGGTTGTTCTGCAGCATCCGCAGCGCGGCCTCCTGCTGCCAGCCCAGGGCGGTCAGCTCGTTGCCGCGGGCGGCCCGTACGGGGCGTGCGCCTTCCATGATGTCGGTTCCTTTCGATCAGCGGGTCGGTGAGAGCGCGGTGGAGGGGTAGATCATCTCGGCGGGCGGGTTCGCGGTGCGCCGGGCCCATGGGTAGTAGAGCGCGGCAGTGGCCAGCAGGCCGACGATCCACGAGATGTCGGCGCCGCCGAGCAGCTCGGTGATCGGCCCGGTGTAGAGCTTCTGCGCCAGGAACGGGATCTGGACCACCACGCCGAAGGCGTAGCAGACCAGGGCGGGCGCGTTCCAGCGGCCGTAGCGGCCGGCCGGGTCGTACAGGGCGGGGATGTCCACCCGCTCCTTGGAGACCAGGTAGTAGTCGGTGAGGTTGATGGCGCTCCACGGCGTGAACACCATGAGCAGCACGAGCACGAAGTTCTTGAAGTTGTTCAGGAAGTCGGCGCTGGCCAGCATCGCCACCGCGACCGACACGGCGGTGAAGCCGACGATGTAGAGCGCGCGGGCCACCGGCGAGACGCGCGAGCGGCCGTCGAACGCGGTCACGGTCGTCAGCAGGCACATGAAGCCGCCGTAGGCGTTGAGCGTGTTGACGGTCAGCTTGCCGACCACGATCACGATGTAGATCAGCAGGGCGACGGCCGCGGGCCCGGCCAGCGCGCCGACGAAGCCGACCTGGTCGCCGACGAACACGTCGCCGGAGACGGCCGCGATGAGCGCGCCGAGCGTCATCGCCCACTGCGAGCCGATCACGCTGCCCGCGAACGTGCTCCAGAACGTGGCGCGCTCGCTGGTGCCGCGGGGCAGGTAGCGGGAGTAGTCGGCGACGTACGGGCCGAACGTGAGCTGCCAGGCCGCGCCGAGCCCCACGGCCAGCAGGAACGTGGGCGCCTCGAACGGCTTGACGCCGACGACCGCGCCGACGTCGTACGTGGTGAAGACGGCGACCAGCAGGTAGCCCAGGCCGCACACGCCGACGACGGTCGCGATCCTGCCGACGGTGTGGATGAGCCGGTAGCCGGTCACCGCGACGATCACCGTCAGCAGGCCGAAGATCAGGATGCCGGCGGTCGCGGGCACGTGCAGGATGCGGCCGAGCGCCTGGCCGGCCAGCACGCTGCCGGTGGCGGCGAAGCCCAGGTACATCAGCACGACCAGCACGAGCGGCACGACCGCGCCGTAGACGCCGAACTGCGCCCGGCTGGAGATCATCTGGGGCAGGCCGAGCCGCGGGCCCTGCGCGGAGTGCAGCGCCATCACGACGCCGCCCAGCACGTTGCCGATGAGCAGGGCGATGATCGCCCAGAGGGCGTCGGCGCCGAAGACGACGGCGAGCGCGCCGTCCACGATCGCGGTGATCTGCATGTTGGCGCCGAACCAGAGGGTGAACTGGCTGCGCGGCGTGCCGTGCCGCTCGGCGTCGGGGATCACGTCGATCGTCCGGCGCTCCACGGCGGGGGCCGCGCCCGGGGGTTGGTCGTGGTGCATGGCGTCCGCCTCTCGCGCGTCAGGCGCTCCGGGGGATTAGGGGTTGGGGGAAATGTACAGTCCTGTATATACAGCTCGCTACCCTGGGAAGGAAGATAAACTTCGGGCCATCCCTTCCGGAGGCCCCCGCCCCGTCCCGCCGTCCCCCAACCCCCGAGGATCGCCAGGCCATGGTGCCCATCACGGTGGTCGAGTCCGAGCTCGCCGCCCAGTTCCAGCAGGTCGGCCCCGCCTCCGCGCCGGCGTACGAACGGGTCAAGATCCTCATCGCGGCCGGCGTGCGCTCCGGGCGGTGGGCGCACGGCCAGCAGCTCCCGTCGGAGCACCAGCTCGTCGGCGCGCTCGGCCTGTCCCGCATGACGATCAACCGGGCGCTGCGCGAGCTGACCCACGAGGGCCTGATCGAGCGGCGGGCCGGCGTGGGCACGTTCGTCGCCGCCCCCAAGGCCGCCTCCGCCCTGCTGCAGGTCAGGAACATCGCCGACGACGTGCGGCGGCACGGGCACCGCCACCGCACCGAGGTCGTCCACGTCCGCGAGGAGCCCTCCGACGCCGCCGACCCGGCGCTGCGCGCGGCGGCGGGGCCGACCGTCTTCCGCTCGCTCATCGTGCACTTCGAGGACGACACCCCGATCCAGCTCGAAGACCGCCTGGTCAACCCCGCCGCCGCGCCCCGCTACCTGGAGCGCGACTTCACCCGGCAGACCCCGCACGCCTACCTCAACGAGGTGGCGCCGCTCACGCGCGGCGAGCACGTCGTCGAGGCGGTGCTCGCCGACTCGGCCGAGCGCCGGCTGCTGCGCATCGGCCGCCACGAGCCGTGCCTGCTCGTCCGCCGCCGCACCTGGTCCCGCGACGTCCTGGTGAGCGTGGCCCGCCTCCTGCACCCGGGCTCCCGGCACCGGCTCGAAGGCTCCTTCGGCGCCGACTGAGCGCCCGCTTCCCCGCCCTCATCCGGCGTCCCCCGCCGGCCGCCGTCACCAGCTCCACATCCCGACCCGCACCGGCACCCCCGGGGAGGCGTGCACGACGGGCGGGCCCTCGGGGGCGGGCAGCCCGGCGGCCTGGACCACGTCCTGGTCCAGGCTGTTGAGGTGGGCGTGGTGCAGCGGCCACGGCGGATGCTCCACCATCGCGGCGGCCAGCCGGCCGGCCACCAGGCTGAACAGCCGGAACCGGGCGGTCAGGAAGTGCGCCAGCTCGTCGCGCTCGCGCTCCAGCAGCGGCACCCCGGCCTCCACGTCCACGTCACACCGCGCCCCGGCCGGCCCCGGCAGGCGGCGGCGGGACCGGTAGCGGGTGCGGCCGTTCCTGACGTGCACGGACATGTCCGACCAGAAGTAGGGCAGCCAGTAGCCCCCTCGGCCGCCGAGCGCCGCGGGCAGCCGTCCCGCGTCCAGGGACAGGAACCAGATGCCGGTACGCCCGCGCGCGTCCCGCACGTACGTCCGCAGGTTCGTCTCGGGGAACGTGGACAGCCACGGCAGCGCGGGCACGCCGGGCAGCCGCACGCCGCGCATGAGGAACGGCGTGAGCCCCACCCAGGCCGAACCGTCGAAGGTCTCGACCTGGAGCCGGGCCGGAAGCAGCGCCTGCACCTGCTCCGGGGGGTAGCGCCAGTGGATGAACGTCATCCGCGTCCACTGGTGGTGCATCACGGGCAGGGCGACATGGGGTGACGGTGGAGCCTGCATCCCGCCCCCCTGCCCCCCACCGACGACCACAAGCATGCCGTCCACCCTCGCCTTCCACCCTCGTCGCCCGCACTCGTCGCCCGCACTCGTCGCCCGCACTCGTCGCCCGCACTCGTCACTCGCTGCGAGTGGGGTGCTTGACCCTCACGTGGCGTCAGGCGGCATAGTCCCTGGCGTGGAGGATCGCTGGACCGTGGGACGCGTGGCCGGGATGGCCGGGGTGAGCGTCCGCACGCTGCATCACTATGACGAGATCGGGCTCGTCCGGCCGTCGGCGCGGACCTCGGCCGGATACCGCGCCTATTCGGCGGGCGACGTGGAGCGGCTGCGGGAGGTGCTGGCCTACCGGCGGCTGGGCTTCGGGCTGCGGGAGGTCGCGGAGCTGGTCGGCGACCCGTCCACCGACGCGGTCGCGCACCTGCGCCGGCTGCGCGGCCTGCTGCTGGAGCGGCGCGATCGCGCCGACGCCATGGTGGCGGCCATCGACAGGGAACTCAAGGCACGGGCGAAGGGACTGAAGGTGACGCCTGAGGAGCAACTGGAGATGCTCGGCGCACGGCTGTACGACGCGATCGGCAGCGCCTACCCCGCGACGCGGCGTACCGAGCCGCGCATCGCCGCCCAGATCTGGGACGCGCTCGGGGACGCGCGGACGGTGCTGAACGTCGGAGCCGGCACGGGCTCCTACGAGCCCGCCGATCGCGACGTGATCGCGGTGGAGCCGTCGGCGGTGATGCGGAGGCAGCGGCCCGCCGGGGCGGCCCCGTGCCTGGCCGCCGCCGCGGAGAGCCTGCCGTTCGAGGACCGGTCCTTCGACGTCGCGATGGCCGTCTCCACCGTCCACCACTGGGAGGACCCGATGGCGGGGCTGCGCGAGATGCGGCGCGTGGCCCGCCGCGTGGTGGTGCTCACGTTCGACACCGACGAGCCCGGCTGGCAGGAGCGGTTCTGGCTCACCCGCGACTACCTGCCGGAGTTCGCCGCCGTCCTGGCGGGGTTTCCCTCGCTCGCCGGGATGGCCGACGCGATCGGGGGCCGCGCCGAGCCGGTGCCCATCCCGTGGGACTGCGCCGACGGCCTGTTCGAGGCGTACTGGCGGCGGCCGGCGGCGTACCTGGAGGATCGCGTGCGCCGTGCGATGTCGGTATGGACGAGGGTCGGGCCGGAGGCCGAGCGGCGGGCGGTGCGCAGCCTCGGCGCCGACCTCGACTCCGGCCGGTGGGCCGAGCGCAACGGCGACCTCGCCGGCCTCGACGCGGCCGATCTCGGTCTCCGCCTGCTCATAGCCTGAACCGCCTCATAGCCCACAGCCTGAACCGCGCCGCGGCCGCGGCCGTAGCCGTAGCGCCGGCGTCACCTGCCCGAAGGGCTCGGTCCGCCCTGGGCGGGGTCCGTCACCCCTGGATCGGGCCCGGTCACTCCGGAACGGGCCCGTCGCAGGGATCGGGGTCGTCGGTCAGATCAGGCCCAGGGCCAGCATCGCGTCGGCCACGCGGCGGAAGCCGTCGATGTTGGCGCCCGCCACGTAGTTGCCCGGCATGCCGTACTCGTCGGCGGTCTGCAGGCAGCGGCCGTGGATGTCGCTCATGATGTCCTGCAGCCGGCGCTCGGAGAACTCGAACGTCCACGAGTCGCGGCTGGCGTTCTGCTGCATCTCCAGCGCGCTGGTCGCCACGCCGCCCGCGTTGGCCGCCTTGCCCGGCCCGAACGCGACGCCCGCGTCGAGGAACACCTTGATGCCCTCGGGGGTGGTCGGCATGTTGGCGCCCTCGCCCACCGCGACGCAGCCGTTCTCGACCAGGGTCGCGGCGTCGCGGCCGGTGATCTCGTTCTGCGTGGCGGACGGCATCGCCACCTGGCAGGGGACCTCCCACACGCTGCGCTCCGCCACGAAGGAGGCGTGCCCGCCCCGCCGCTCGGCGTACGTGGCCAGCCGGCCGCGCTCGTCCTGCTTGACCTGCTTGAGCAGCGCCAGGTCGATGCCCTTCTCGTCGAGCACGTAGCCCGAGGAGTCGGAGCACGCCACGACGGTGCCGCCGAGCTGCTCGATCTTCTCGATGGTGTAGATCGCCACGTTGCCCGAGCCGGACACGACCACGCGCTTGCCGTCGAACGACGTGCCGCGCGCCTTCAGCATCTCCTCCACGAAGAACGCGCACCCGTAGCCGGTGGCCTCCGTGCGCACCTGCGCGCCGCCGTACGCCAGGCCCTTGCCGGTGATCACGCCCGACTCGTAGCGGTTGGTGATGCGCTTGTACTGGCCGAACAGGTAGCCGATCTCCCGCCCGCCGACGCCGATGTCACCGGCCGGCACGTCGGTGTACTCGCCGATGTGCCGGTAGAGCTCGGTCATGAAGCTCTGGCAGAAGCTCATCACCTCGCGGTCGGAGCGGCCCTTGGGGTCGAAGTCGGAGCCGCCCTTGCCGCCGCCGATGGGCAGACCCGTCAGGCCGTTCTTGAAGATCTGCTCGAAGCCCAGGAACTTGACGATCCCCAGATAGACCGACGGGTGGAAGCGCAGACCCCCCTTGTACGGGCCCAGCGCGCTGTTGAACTCGACCCGGAAGCCCCGGTTGATCTGCACCTGCCCCTGGTCGTCCACCCACGGCACCCGGAAGATGATCTGCCGCTCGGGCTCGCAGACCCGCTCGATGATCTTCGACTCGGCGTATTCGGGGTGTTTGCCGAGAACCGGGCCGATGCTTTCGAGAACCTCGCGCACCGCCTGGTGGAACTCGATCTCACCGGGGTTGCGGCGAAGGACGTTGTCGTAGATCGACGACAGTTTCTCGTGCAAGACGTACTCTCCCAGGTCACAGTAGAAGCGTCCTCACTTTACGGGCTGGCCTGTTGTGAGCCGACAATGACCCCGCCGTGAACGGGATTCGGCCCGGCGGCGACTCGCCCGGCGGCGGCGCGCGGCGCTCTGGGCATGCCTTTTCCTGCGGTCTGGGCTATGGTCGGCCCTATGAGGGGACCGTGGACGACACCACGCAGGTCCATCACGTTCATCGGCGTGATGGGCCTGGTCCTGCTGTCCCTGATGCTGACCGGGGCCACCGGGAGCGCGAGCGGCGGCGGGCAGACCTTCCCCCACGACTCGTCCTCCGTCCCGGTCTGGAGCCTGGGCGGGTCAGACGGCGACCAGTCCGGCCTGCCGCCCCAGGCCAACAGCGCCCGCGAGCACCACGTGCTGTCGTTGTGGCCGCCGCTGCGCGGTGAGCGCCAGAGCGAGCACGCCCATCCCGCGCTGCCGGCCGCGCCGGGTTCCGACGCCGACGCGTTCCGCGACCCGCAGCAGCTCGGCCACCGCACCGCGGGCTCGCGGAGCCCGCCGCTCGCCTAGCCGACGTCCTCCCTCTTCGCGTTCCCCCCTTTCCGGGGACCTTCTTCGCGGAGGGTTCTTTCCGGGCACCTGCTCTCGGGTCCCGCCTCTTCCGGGGGTCTCCCGGCTCATGTGCCCGTTCCGGGGTGCCCTCGCGGGTTCCCCTATGCGGGTCCTCTCCCAGGGTTCCGCGGCCGGTCGTGCCGTGGGACCTGACGGCGTACCCGGGCTCCGTGATCACGCGTACCGGCCCGCGTCCCGGCTCCGGCCCGGACGCGGGTCCGGCCGCCGTGCCCGCGCGGCCCTGATCGCCGTCTTCCGTGGCAGGAGGGCCGGCTACCTGGCGTGGTCCTCCATGCCGCCCTTCCTTGACGTCAGCTAGGAGCCGATCATCGTCATGGTCGTTGTCAGAACAGTTCGCGCCCATCCGCGGTCCGCGCTCCCGCGCGGCCCCGTCCGAGGCCGCCGCACGGCGCGCGGAGGCGAGGGATGAGCGCCGGGCCGCGCTTCGTGGCGCTCGACCTGGGCACCGCGCGTACCCGGTCGCTGGCCACGGGCGGTCACGCCATCGCCGACCGGCCCTCGGCCGTCGCCGGGCGGCCGGCCGGGGGCTCCGACCGGGCGGACCCGGTGCGGCCCATCCGGCACGGCATGGTGGCCGACCCGGGCGCCTGCCTGCGGCTGGTGCGCCTGGTGCTGCGGGACACCCGCCTGTACCAGGACCGGCCACCGGAGCGGGTGCTGGCCGGGGTGCCGTTCTCGGCGTCGCCGAGCGACCGCAAAGCGGTGCGCGCCGCGGTCTCCGAGGTCGCCGGGTGCGAGGTGACGCTGGTGGACGAGCCGCTGGCCGCCGCCGTCGGCGTCGGGCTGAACGTCCTCGACTCCCGGCCGTGCCTGGTGCTGGACGTCGGGGCGGGCATCGTCGAGGCCGTCGCCGTACGTGACGGCGCCGTCGTCGACGCGGCCGCGCTCCGGCTCAGCGCGACCACCGGCACGGGGCTGGTCTCGTACGCGCTGGAGGGCGTCGTGGACATGACGGCGGGGCTGGCCCGCCGCCTGCCCGACGCCCGGGGGCTGGTCGTCACCGGCGGCGGCGCCCACCAGGAACTCCTCCTGCACCGGCTGCGCGCCGCGCTGCGGCTGCCGGCCGGCGCCGCGCCCCAGCCGCAGCACGCCACCGTACGCGGCCTCATGCGGCTGTGCCTGAGTCCGGCCCTGGCCGCCGGCCTCGTCCCGTCCGCCCGCTGACGCCCCGGTGCTCACCGGACCGGCGCTCACCACAGCCGCTCACCACGCCAGCGCTCACGCACAGCCAGCGCTCACGCACAGCCGGCGCTCATCTCAGTCGCGCTGACCTCAGTCGCACTGACCACAGTCCGCGCCGGCCACGGCCCGCGCTCACCACAGGGACGTCCCGTCATACAGAAAGGGCTTCAAGACCATGAACGACCGCACCACCTCGCACCTCAGCACCGTGCAGCTCCAGTCGCTGCGGCAGGACCTCCAGGAGCAGCTCGACCAGCGCCGGCGGCACCTGGAGGGCCTGCGCGTCCAGGAGCAGGAGAGCAGCGGCGCCGACGGCACCTGGCAGGAGCTGCTCGTCTCGATCACCACCGCCGAGCGCGCCGTCGCCGAGCTGTCCCAGGCCTTCGACAGACTGGTGGACGGCACGTACGGCCGGTGCGCCCACTGCTCGGCGGCGATCCCGTTCGAACGGCTCAAGGTCCGGCCGCTGGCGCGCACCTGCATCGACTGCCAGCGGCGGCACGAAGCCGCGTGACACCGTGAGGGGGCGGGCCTCGTCCCGCCCCCTCCGCGACCGGAGACTGACCATGATCACATTGGACCGCCTGGTGAACGTGCTCGGCGGCTACGGCGTGCGGCTGTGCGGCCGCTCCGCGCCGCGCTCGGCGTGGCTGCGCAGCGTGGCGGTGCCGGACGCCACCGACCGGCACGTCGCGGGCGACCTGCTCCTGGCCATGGGCGCCGGCTCGGTCGCCGAGGCGGTGCGCTGGGCCGAAGCGGCCCGCGCCACCGCGGTCCTGGTCCGCCTCCCCGAACCCGAACCCGGCCCCGGCCCCGGCAACGCCCCCGAGGCCGGGAGCGGCCCGGGCCCGGGCGGCGGTGCCGGGGCCGGGAGCAGGGCGGGGAGCGGGGCGGACGTCGAGCGGGACGCCGCCGAGATCGGTGACCGGCACGGGGTGGCCGTGCTGCTGGCCGACCCCGCCGTCTCGTGGAGCCAGCTCGCCGGCCTGGTGTACGGGCTGGTGATGGAGAGCCGCGAGACCGCCTCGGGACGCGGCCCGACCGACCTGTTCGCGCTGGCCGACAGCCTGGCCGACGTCATCGGCGGCGCGGTGACCATCGAGGACCGGCACTCCCGGGTGCTCGCCTACTCCCGCTCCCAGCAGGCGGGCGACCCGGCCCGCCTGGAGACGATCCTCGTGCGCCGGGTCCCCGACCGCCTGCGCGAGCTGTTCCAGCGGCAGGAGGTCTTCGCCCACCTGGCGGCGACGGACGAGCCGGTCTTCGTCCCCGCCGACCCCGAGCACGGCCTGACCGGGCGCATGGCGGTCGGGGCGCGAGCCGGTCACGAGCTGCTCGGCTCGGTCTGGGTGAGCTGCGACCGGCCGCTCACGGGCGCGCACCGCCGCGCGCTGGCCGACGGCGCCCGCACGGTGGCGCTGCACCTGCTGCGCTCGCGGGCCAGCGCCGACCTGGAGCGTCAGGTGGAGTCCGATCTCGTCATCCGGCTCCTGGAGGGCAGCGCGGACGCCACGACGATGATCAGCCGGCTGGGGCTGTCGCCGCGGGAGATGCGGGTCATCGCGGTGCGCACGCGCACCGACGGGGAGCGTCACGCCGCGCTGCTGCTGGCCTTCGAGCAGGCCACCACCGGGTTCGGCTGGTCCAGGCCCGGACGCAGCGCGCTGCTCGGCGACACGCTGTACACGATCCTGCCGGCCGAGGGGGCGCAGGCGGCCCGCCAGTGGATCGCCGCGCTGCGCGCCGAACTGCCCGCCCAGGTCGGCGTGACGGCCGGGATCGGCGCGCCGGCCGAGGTCACCGAGCTGCCCGCGGGCCGCCAGGAGGCCGACGAGTGCCTGGCGCTGCACGAGAGCGCCGGGCCCGGCGCCCCGCCGCCCGCCTACGACGAGTCCTGGGACGACATCCTGCTGCGGCGGCTGCGCACCGCCGCGCGGGCCGGGCGGACCCCGGCCCGCGGTCCCGTCTCCACGCTGCTGCGGCACGACGCCCGGCACGGCACCCGCTTCGTGGCCACGTTGCGCGCCTGGCTGGAGAGCCAGGGCGACCTCGCCCTGGCCGCCGAACGGCTGGAGGTGCACCCGAATACCGTGCGCAACCGGCTGCGCAAGATGGGCGAGCTGACCCCACTGCACCTCGACGCCCCCCGCAAGCGCCTGGGCATGCTCATCATGCTGGCCGCCCTGGAGGACGAGCCCCGCCCCTGACGCCCGCGCTCCCGGGACGGGTGGGCGCAGGGCGTTGTGGCGGGGCCACAACGGCGGGCGCGCGATTGTGGGCCGCGTACAGCGTCGCCGGGCCCGGGCGGGGCCATCCTAGGGCGACACCGGCATTTCGTACCCCGTTGGAGGTTGGTCATGGTCGGCAACTGGCCGCGATCGGTGGTCGTGGTGGGCGCGGGCATCGTGGGCCTGTCGACGGCGTGGTTCCTCCAGGAGCGCGGCGTCAAGGTCGACGTGGTCGACCGGGGCGGCGTGGCCGCGGGCGCGTCCTGGGGCAACGCCGGATGGGTCTCACCGGCCCTGACCATCCCGCTGAACGAGCCCGCCGTCCTGCGCTACGGCCTGCGCTCGCTGCTCAACCCGGCCGCGCCGCTGCACGTGCCGGCGACGCTCGACCCGGGGCTGTGGTCGTTCCTGCTCCGGTTCGCGGCCAACTGCCGCTGGTCGTCGTGGACCCGCGCGGTGCGCGCCAACCTGCCGCTCAACGAGGAGTGCGTGGAGGCGTACGACGTGCTCGCCGCCAACGGCGTGTCCGCGCCGGTCATCTCAGCGCCGATCACCGCCGGGTTCCGCACGCCCCGCCAGGCCCAGGGCCTGCTGCGCGAGCTGCGCCGGCTGGAGGCGGCCGGGCAGCACGTCGAGCACACCGTGCTCGACGGCGGCCGGCTGGCCGAGCAGGTCCCGCTCGCCGGCCAGGCGCTGGGCGCGGGCGTGCGCATCGACGGGCAGCGGTACGTCGACCCGGGCGCCTTCGTGCACGCCCTGGGCAAGGCCGTCATGGAGCGGGGCGCGACCATCTACGCCTTCGAGGTGTCCGACGTGCGCACCGACGACAGGAAGGTCATCGTGCGCTCGTCCAAGGGCACGATGCTGTCCGCCGACGCGGTGGTGCTGGCCACCGGCGCGTGGCTGCCCCGGCTGGCCGGCCAGTGGGGCGTGCGCGTCCCGGTGCGGGCCGGGCGCGGCTACTCCTTCACGGTGCCGGTGGACCACCCCGTCCCCGGCCCGATCTACCTGCCCGACGTGCGGGTGGCGTGCACGCCGTACCGGGACGGGCTGCGCGTGGCGGGCACCATGGAGTTCCGCGACCCGGACGCGCCGCAGGTCCCGGCCCGGCTGGAGGCCATCATCGCCTCCGCCCGGCCGCTGCTGCGGGGCGTGCGCTGGGAGGAGCGCACCGACGTCTGGGTGGGCCCCCGTCCCGTCACCCCGGACGGGCGGCCGCTCATCGGCGCGACGAAGGCCCCCGGCGTGTACGTGGCGGGCGGGCACGGCATGTGGGGGCTGGCCCACGGCCCGATCACGGGCCGGCTGCTCGCCGAGCAGATCACCACCGGCAAGCAGCCCGCCGCCCTCGCCGACTTCGACCCCCTGCGCTGACCGGAACCGGGCACACCCGTCCTTTGCCCCCGGCCGGACGGGCAGGACCCCGGCGGATGCCGCCGGGGTCCTCGTGAGGTGCTCCTCGGTCACCAGCAGCCGGGGCTCACCACGTGGTCGATCGTGTTGTTGTGCTGGAGATGGCTCGTGTACGCGCGGTGCGCGGCGGCCCGCCCGGCGAGGATGTCACTGCCGTGGCCGGTGGCGCCGGCCCGGTGATTGAGCAGGTCGAACGCGAACCTGGTGTTGTTGTGGGTGGATTCGGTCCGGTCGTGGAACGTGGGCGACAGGTCCAGCATCGCGCAGTCGTACAACACGGAGACGTGAATGCGGAGGCGCGGATATCCGTAGTTCGTGCCGTCATAAAGGCAGATGTTGTCGGCCGGGCAGTCCGCCGCCTGCAGACTCACGCCCTTGCCGCTCGGCCGCTCCTCATAGACGACGGCCGGTTCGCCTTTCTGCGTGCCGGACGGCGGCGCGCCCGCCGACGCGGGCCCGGCCGGCACGGCCAGAATGGCCATCGCGGCCACGGCCGCCGACGCGATGAGACGGATCAGCCGAGGTGTCATGTCTTCTCCTTGGTACGCGAAGGGGGATTGGGCAATTGCCGGGGAAAGGCCCGAGCGCTTTTCCGCTGCCGGGCTATGGACATGGTGGCGTGGGGCGGATTCACCTGTCGTTATCGATGGGCGCCAGGTGACTTTCATCTGCGTGCCGCACGGCCGATCCGGGCGGACGCAGGGCGGCGGCGCGATAGGCGCCGGGATTCACCTCGTACGCGGCCCGGAACAACTGGCTGAAGTGCGCCGGGTTGCCCAGGCCCCAGCGCGCCGCGATGGCGTGCACCGGATGCCCCGCCAGCAGCGGGTCGGCGAGGTCCCGGCGGCAGCGCTCCAGCCGCCGGCGGCGGATCCAGCCGCAGACGCTGTCCCCGTGCCCGCTGAACAGCCGGTGCAGGGAGCGGAGGGAGATGTGGTGGGCGGCGGCGATGCCGCGCGGCGACAGGTCGGGGTCGCCGAGATGGCGCAGGATGAACGACTGCACCCGCAGCAGCAGGAGCTCGTCCGCGCGCCCGGGAGCCGCCGGCGAGCGGGTCTCCAGCTCGTGCGCGACCAGCGCCGCCAGGAGGTCCACGACCAGCCCGGACAGCCGGAAGGCGTCCGGCGGGCGATAACGGTCGAGGTCGTCGGCGATCCGCGCGAGCGTGCCCGCCGCCAGCGCCCCGATCCCGGTCTCGGCGGAGAGCGGCACGCCCAGCAGCCGCCGCACGGCGCGGGCCGGGACGGGCATCAGCTCGCGGGGAACGGCCACCAGCACGCAGGCGGCCGGGCCGCCGCCCGGCTCGGGCTCGGCCCGGAACGGCAGCGAGGCGTCGTACAGCGCCAGCCGGGACGGGCCGAGCACCGCCCGCCCGCCCGCGTGCGCCACCCGCAGCCGCCCCCTCGTCTGCAGCACCAGCTGGTACGCCGCCGGCTCGCCGCCCCCGCCCGCCGCCTGCCCGTCCGCCGCCTGCCCGTCCGCCGCCTGCCCGTCGGGTGCGTGCCCGTGCGGTGCGCCCTCGATCCGGTACGGCGCGCCGGTCCGCGTCGTCAGCGAGGTCACGGTCACCGCCCCGAGGTCGCGGACCCGTACGCGCGCCAGGAAAGCGCCGCGCGGCCCGCCGGAAAGGGCCACGGGCACGGGCGGGGGCACCGGCGCGACCGCCATTGTCCGGCCGGGGTAGGAGAGACGCCCGCGATCTTCGCGGTGGCCGCTCGTGGTGATGCGCGTCGGCGGCCATTCGCGGCGAATATCGATCAAGAAATGCAGGCGATTCGGCGAAGTCATGAATATCTCCGGTGATCGAGTCGGGATACCGTGTCACGCGAAAGGCCCGGCCGGAGCTCGTCCCACCGGTTTAACACCGCCGGAGGTTGTTCAGCGGGGCCGGAACTCCTGAACAAACAACTTCGCCGGCGCCGGAGCCCGGGCGGCGGGCCCGTGGATAAGGTGTGCGCATGGGGCGGCCCGAGCGCGACCTGAACCCGGAGAAGGACCCGCTGCACCGATTCGCCGCAGAGCTCAGGAAGTTGCGCGTCGAGGCGGGTAAACCGAGTTATCGCGAGCTGGCCAAACGCGCGCATTTCTCGGTCACGGCCCTCGCCGAGGCGGCCGGCGGCGCCGTCCTGCCGAGCCTCGCGGTCACCCTCGCCTATGTGGAGGCGTGCGGCGGGGACCGCCGGGAGTGGGAGGAGCGCTGGCACGCCCTGAACGGGCTGCTCAAGGGGGCGGCCGGGCAGGAGGGCCGGCCCGGGGAGCCCGGCGGGCACGCGGAACCCGGGGGACCTGGCGGGCGGGACGGCCCCGAAGGAGCCCCGTACCTGGGGCTGCGGACCTACCGGACGGAGGACGCGCGGCTGTTCGTGGGACGCGAGACGCTGGTGTCGGAGCTGCGCGACAGGCTGGACCGCACGTCGTTCCTGGCGGTGTTCGGGCCCTCGGGCGTCGGCAAGTCGTCGTTGCTCCGGGCGGGCCTGCTGCCGGCGCTGCGGGCGGAGCGGGCGCCCGGCGGCGGGAGCTGGCGGGTGGCGTTCCTGACTCCGGGGGAGCGGCCGCTGCGGGAGCTGGCCGTCCATCTGGCCAACGCGGCGAACGTGGCCGCCGCGCCGGTGCTCGACGCGCTGCGCGCCGGCCCGTCGTCCGCGCGCACCGCGATGGCCCAGGCACTCGCCGCCCCGCCCGCCCCACCCCCGACCGCCCCTGCGCCGCCCACGCCGGCCTGGTGGCCGCGCTGCGGGACGCGCAGGTGCTGGTCGGCCCGATGGACGAGGACGGGATGCGCCGCGTGGTCAGGGTCCCGGCCGAGCGCGCCGGGCTGAAGGTCGAGCGCGAGCTGGTGGAGCTGGTCGTGGACGAGTCGCGGGGCCGCCCCGGGGCGTTGTCGCTGATCTCGCACGCGCTGCTGGAGACCTGGCGGCGGCGGCGCGGCGGCACGCTCACGGTCGCGGCGTACCGGGCGGCCGGCGGGGTGCGCGGCGCCGTCGCCCAGACCGCCGAGCGGGTGTACCAGGCGCTGCGGCCGGCGGAGCGCGAGCTCGTACGGCACCTGCTGTCACGCCTGATCGTGCCCGGCGAGGGCACCGAGGACACCCGCCGCCGCGCCGCCCGCACCGAGCTGGCCGAGGACGAGAGCACCGCGCGCATCCTGGCCGCGCTGGTCGCGGCCCGCCTGGTCACCGTGGACGAGGACACCGTGACGATCGCGCACGAGGCGCTGATCCCCGGCTGGCCCCGGCTGCGCGGCTGGCTGGAGGAGGACCGCGAGCTGCTCCTGGCCCACCGCCGGCTCACCGAGGCCGCCGCCGAGTGGGACCAGCACGACCGCGACGACGCCTTCCTGTACCGGGGGGCGCGCCTGAGCGCCTGGGACGGCCGGCCGGGCGACCGGCTCAACGCCCTGGAACGGGCCTTCCTCGACGCCTCGCGGCACGAGGAGTCGGCCGCCCGCCTGCGGCGGCGCAGGCGGGCGCGGCTCCTGACGGGCGGGCTGGTCGCCGTGGTGCTCGTGGTCAGCACCCTGGCCGGCGTCACCATGACGCAGGCCAGGCAGGTCGCCGAGCACCGGGACGTCGCCGTGTCCCGCCAGCTCGCCGCCGAGGCCAGGGGCGAGCTGGCGCTCGACCCCGAGCGCGGGCTGCGCCTGGCCAGGCGCGCCTACGCGACGTGGCCCACGGCGGAGGCGGACACGGCGCTGCGGCAGGCGCTGATCGACGACCGGCTGGTCGTCACGGTGCCGGGCTTCGGCCGCACCCTCGGCGTCGCCTTCTCGCCCAGCGGCGACCGGGTCGCCGTGACGACCGCCGACGGTCTCGTACGGGTGTGGGGCTGGCGGCGGGGCGGCCTGTCGGAGCGGCCGCCCGTCGTGCTGCGCGGGCACGAGGGGGAGGCGTGGAGCCCCGCGTTCAGCCCCGACGGCCGCCGCCTGGCCACCGCCGGGTTCGACGGCACCGTACGGGTGTGGGACCTGGCGGGCGGCCCGGCCCCGCGGGTTCCGCGCGTGCTGCGCGGGCACAAGGGGCCCGTGTGGGGGGTCGCCTTCGCCCCCGACGGGACCGGGGTCGCCTCGACGGGCGACGACGGCACCCTGCGCGTGTGGCCCCTGACCGGCCGCGCCGCCCCCGTCGTCAGGAAGGCGCACCGGGGCCCGGTCTGGGGCGTGGCCTACAGCCCCGACGGGCGGCACGTGGCCTCCGGCGGCGCGGACCACCTCATCCGCCTCTGGGACCTGCGGGGAAGGGCGGAGCCGGTCGTGCTGAAGGGCCACACGGCCATGGGCAAACGGCTGGCCTTCACCGCCGACGGCACCAGGCTGGCCAGCGCCGGCATCGACGGCACCGCCAGGGTGTGGGCGCTGGACGACCGCGACGCCGAGCCGGTCATGCTGCACGGGCACGAGGGCAGCGTGGAGGGGGTCGCGTTCAGCAGGGACGGGCACCGCCTGGCCGCCGCCGGCGACGACGGCTCGATCCGCGTCTTCAGCCCGGCCGGCGGCGGCGAGGCGCTGGTGCTGCGGGGGCACGACCGGGTCGTGTGGAACGCCGAGTTCAGCGCCGACGGCCGCCGCCTGGTCAGCGTCGGCGACGACGGCACCGTACGGATCTGGGACGCCACCGGCATGGGCGCGCCCGTCGTCCTGCGCGGCCACCGCGACGAGGTGTGGAACCTGGCCCTGTCGCCCGACGGGACGAAGCTCGCCAGCGGCGGTGCTGACGCCACCGTCCGCGTCTGGGAGGTGTCGGGCCACGCGTCCGACGAGGACCGCCCGGTCGTGCTGCGCGGTCACACCGGCCAGGTGTACGGGCTGGCCTTCGGCCCGGGCGGACGGCTGCTGGCCACCGGGAGCGGGGACGGCACCGTGCGCATCTGGGACACCGCCGGCACGGCCGGACCCCGCGTGCTGCGCGGGCACACCCAGCCGGTCGGCGCGGTGGCGTTCGCCCCCGACCGGCGGCACGTGGCCAGTGTCGGCAATGACGGATCCCTGCGCGTCTGGCCCGTCGGCGGCGCGGGGCCGCCGCGCGTGATCCGGGTCAGCCCCGAGATGCTGCGCTACGTGGCCTACAGCCCCGACGGCAGGTACGTGGCCACCGTCGGCCTGGACGGGCAGGTCCGCCTCTACGACACGAAAGCCTTCGGCGAGCCCGTCGTCCTGCGCGGGCACGAGGGCATGGTGTGGGCGGTGACCTTCAGCGCGGACGGGCGCCGCCTGGCCAGCGTCGGCAGCGACGCCACCGTACGCGTCTGGGACGTCACCGCCCCCGGCCGGGGCGCGCCGCTCGTGCTGCGCGGGCACCAGGGGGCGGTCTGGCAGGTGGCGTTCGCCCCCGACGGCCGGTGGGTGGGGACGAGCGGGCACGACGACACTCTGCGACTCTGGCGCGACGGCCGGCCCGGTACGCCCCTGACCGTCACGGGGTTCGCCGCCAGCGTCGAAGCCGTCGTCTTCCGCCCCGGGACCGGCCAGGGGGACGGCGCCGTACGGCGGGCCACCGCGCACGGGGACGGCACCGTGCGGTTGTGGTCCTGCGACGCCTGCGCCCCGATCGGCCGCATCCTCGCCGAGGCCGACGACCGCCTGACCCGCCCCACCGCACCCGCCGGCTGAAACCCGGGCCCCCGCCCGGGCCCTCAGCGGGTCGTGAACGGGAACGCGCCCTTGGTCATGGCCGCGGCGCGCGACGGTCCCGGCGGGCCTCCAGCTCCTCCGGGCTGACCACCGTCAGCCGAGCCCGGCCGGACCGGCTCCGCGTCCCCGCCCCAGGGGGCCACGGCGGGGCCACGGCGGGGCCGGGGACAATGAGGGACATGACACGCGCGGTGTACGTAGCGGCCGGTGAGGCGGGAAGCAACAAGGGGGCCATCGCCCTGGGCCTGGTCGAGCTGCTGTCACGGCAGGTCGGGACCGTGGGGGTGTTCCGGCCCGTGGTGCGGGCGGGCCGCGAGGACGCCCTCATCAACACCATCCGCGCCAGGTTCCAGCTCGACCTGCCCTACGAGGCGTGCGCGGGCGTCACCTACGACGAGGTGCACGCCGACGCCGAGCGGGCGGCGGGGGACGTCGTGGCCCGCTTCCGCGCGCTGGCCGGGCGGTGCGACGCGGTCGTGGTGATCGGCACCGACTACACCGACGTGGGCGCGCCGACCGAGTTCGGCTACAACGCCCGCCTGGCCGCCGACCTGGGCACGCCGGTGATCAACGTGGTGAACGCGCGGGGCCGGAGCGGGGCGCAGGTCGCCGCCGCGGTCGAGCTGTCGTCCAGGGAGCTGGCGCAGCATCACGCGCACGAGCTGGCGGTCGTGGTGACGCGGGCCGCCGAGCGGCTCCCGATCTCGCACGTGACGCCGGTGTTCGTGCTGCCCGAGACCCCGTCGCTGCGCGCGCCGACGGTGGCCGACCTGCTCGACGCCTGTGACGGCACGTTCTTCCTGGGCGAGCGCGACGGGCTCGGCCGGGAGGCGAGCGCGCTGCTGGTCGGCGCGATGTCGCTGCCCAACATCCTCGACCGCTACACCGAGGGCGCGGCGGTGATCATCCCGTCCGACCGGGCCGCCGCGCTGCTGCCCGGCCTGATCGCCGCCCATGCCTCGCCCGGCTTCCCCTCCCTGTCGGCGGTGGTGCTCACCGGCGGCACCGACCTGCCCGCCCCGGTGGACCGGCTGCTGCGCGGCATGGCCATCCCGCTGCCGGTGATCGCCACCGATCACGACACGTTCGACACCGCCACCCGCCTGTCGGTCGTGGAGGGCCGCTTCACGCCCGAGGCCGGCGGCAAGATCGACACGGCGCTGCGGCTGTTCGCCGCGCACGTGGACGGCCGGCTGCTGCTGGAGCGGCTGGCCATCGCCAAGACCGACGTGGTCACGCCGCTGATGTTCGAGTACGAGCTGCTGGACCGGGCCCGCGCCCGCCACATCGTGCTGCCCGAGGGCGAGGAGCCGCGCATCCTGCGCGCGGCCGACATCCTGCTCCGGCGGGGCGTGGCCGAGCTGACGCTGCTCGGCGACGAGGAGCGCGTCAAGGCGCGCGCCGCCCAGCTCGGCCTGGACCTCGACGGGGCGCGGGTGCTCAGCCCGTTCGACGAGGAGCTGCGCGAGCGCTTCGCCCGCGCCTACGCCGAGGCGCGGGCGCACAAGGGCATGACGGTCGAGCTGGCCCGCGACACCGTCACCGACGTGTCCTACTTCGGCACGCTGATGGTGCACACCGGCATGGCCGACGGCATGGTCTCGGGCGCGGCGCACACCACCGCGCACACGATCAGGCCGGCGTTCGAGATCCTGCGCCTGGGCCTGGTCTCCAGCGTGTTCTTCATGTGCCTGGCCGACCGGGTGCTGGTGTACGGCGACTGCGCGGTCAACCCCGACCCGACCGCCGAGCAGCTCGCCGACATCGCGATCTCCTCGGCGCACACCGCGGCCCGGTTCGGCGTGGACCCGAAAATTGCCATGCTGTCGTACTCGACGGGCGCCTCGGGCGCCGGGGCCGACGTCGACAAGGTCCGCGCCGCCACCGAGCTGGTCCGCGAGCGCCGCCCCGACCTCCAGGTGGAGGGGCCGATCCAGTACGACGCCGCGGTCGACCCCACCGTGGCGCGCGCCAAGATGCCCGACAGCCGGGTGGCCGGGCACGCCACCGTCTTCGTCGTGCCCGACCTGAACACCGGCAACAACCTCTACAAGGCCGTCCAGCGCAGCGCCGGGGCCGTCGCGGTCGGGCCGGTGCTCCAGGGGCTGCGCAAGCCGGTCAACGACCTGTCCAGAGGGGCCACGGTCGCCGACATCGTCACCACCGTCGCCGTCACCGCCGCGCAGGTGCGCGACGACTGAACGGCCGGCGCACGAGGGCTTTCAGGCGACGGTCCTCAGGCGGTGGCCTGGTCGAGGAGTTCGAGCAGGTGCCGGTACGGCTCGCCGGTGGCGCGCGTCATGCCCAGCTCGCAGGTGCGGTTGACGGAGGCGTGCGCGGCGAAGTCGCCGGCCCGCACGGCGGCGGCCTCGGCGCGGGTGGCCGAGGCGGTCAGCTCCGGGTGCAGCAGGCCCCGGTCGCCCGCGAAGGCGCAGCACTGCCAGTCGTCGGGGACCACCACCTGCTCCGCGACGGCCTCCGCGACGCGGGCGAGGGCCGCGTCCAGGCCCAGACGGGTGGAGGAGCAGGTCGGGTGCAGCGCCAGCGACGGCAGCCGGCGCCGCACGGTCAGGCGCGGCAGGAGGAACTCGGAGGCGTAGGCGACCGCGTCGAGCACCCGCAGCCCGGACCGGTCCTCGGCGAGCCGGTGGAAGCCCTCGGTGCAGGAGGCGGCGTCGCTGACCACCGGGAGCCGGCCGCCGTCGGTCGCCTTGAGCAGCGCCTCACGAACGCGGCCCGCCATCGTCTCGTGGCCGCCCGTGTAGCCCTTGGACGACCACGGGGTGCCGCAGCACAGCCCGCCGATCTCCTCCGGCACGCGCAGCCGCAGGCCCGCCCGCCCGACCAGCCGGGCGAACGCGATCATCACCCCGGTCCCGCCGTCGGCGGGCGCGAACAGGGTGTTCAGGCAGGACGGGAGGTAGACCACGTCGGCGTCGGCGTTCGGCGCCGGGCGGCGGCGCATCCCGCCGCGCGGCAGGTCGCGGCTCCACTCGGGGACGGCCTCGGCAGAGGTGAGGGCGCGGGCGGCGCGGGCGGCGGCCTCCGGCAGGGCGGGCGGGGTGGCGGCGGCGGTGTCGAGGGCCAGGCTCATCGCCCGGGTGACGCCGTCCCAGTGCCTGGCGGCGCTCTTCCAGCCGGCCTGGGCGGCGCGGCCGTGGCGTTCGGCGCGCAGGCGCTTGGTCAGGTCGCCGGTGTTGATCTGCACGGGGCAGGCGGTGGCGCACATGCCGTCCACGGCGCAGGTGTCCACGGCGTCGTAGGCGTACTCGGACTCCAGCTCGCGGGCCAGGGCGTGATCGCCGGCGGCGTGGGCGGCGGCCAGCTCGCGGCGCAGCACGATGCGCTGGCGCGGGGTGGTGGTCAGGTCGCGGCTGGGGCAGACGGGCTCGCAGTAGCCGCACTCGACGCACCGGTCCACCTCGGGCTCGACGGTGACGACGGGCTTGAGGTCGCGCAGGTGGGCGTCGTCGTGGTCGGTGAGCACGACGCCTGCGTTGAGCGTGCCCGCCGGGTCGCACAGGCGCTTGACCTCGCGCATCACCTCGTACAGCTCGTCGCCGTACTGGCGGCGCACGAACGGCGCCATGACCCGGCCGGTGCCGTGCTCGGCCTTGAGCGTGCCGCCCCTGGACAGGACGGCCTCGACCATGTCCTCGGTGAAGGCGGCGTAGCGCGCCAGCTCGGTGGCGAAGCGCTCGTTGAGCATGAAGTGCAGGTTGCCGTCCTTGGCGTGGCCGAAGATGACGCTGCGCTCGTAGCGGTGCGCCTCGAACAGAGCGGTGAGGTCGTCGCACAGGCCGGCGAGGGCGGGCACCGGGACGGCGACGTCCTCCAGCAGCGCGGTGGTGCCGCTGGGGCGGGCGCCGGCGACGGCGGCGTACAGGCCCTTGCGGATGTGCCACAACGCCGCCCGGCCGCCCGCGTCCCTGCTCAGCCGGGCCGGGACCGCCAGATGCAGGCCGGCCAACGCGCGCTCGGCCGCCCGCTCGGCCTCGGCCAGCGCCTCGGGGTCGGACTCCTGCCACTCGACCAGCAGCGCGGCGTGGCCGGTGACGTCGAGCGCGTGCAGCAGGTCGCCGGCCTTGGGGTCGGTGCGTGCCACCCGCAGGGACTCGGCGTCCAGCAGCTCGACGGCGGCGGGGGCGGCCGCGACGAGCTGCGGCATCGCCTCCATCGCCGCGTGCAGGGTGGGGAAGACGAGCAGGCCGGTGGCGGCCAGCCGGTGCGCGGGCACCGTGCGGAAGACCGCCTCGGCGACGAAGCCGAGCGTGCCCTCGCTGCCGATCACCAGGTGGGCGAGGATCTGCGCGGGCGTGTCGTGGTCGAGAAAGCTGTTCAGGCCGTAGCCCATGGTGTTCTTCAGCGCGAACTGGGCCCGCAGGCGGCGCACCGAGCCGGGGTTGCCGCGGATGCGGTCGCGCAGCCGGAGCAGGCCGCGCGCCAGCTCGGGTTCGAGGGCCAGCAGCCGCTCCTCGGCGTCGGGCGCGCCGGTGTCGAGGACGGTGCCGCTGGGCAGCACGATCGTCATCGACTCCAGGGTCTGGTACGTGTTGGCGTGCGTGCCGCAGGTCATGCCGCTGGAGTTGTTGGCCACCACGCCGCCGATCGTGCACGCCGACTCGCTGGCCGGGTCGGGGCCGAGCTTGCGGCCGTACGCGGCCAGGCGGGCGTTGACCTGGCGCAGCACCGCGCCGGGCTGCACCCGCACCCGTGCCCCGCCGTCCAGCACCTCGATCGCGCGGAAGTGGCGGCGGGTGTCGACCAGGAGGTGCGCGCTGACCGCCTGCCCGCTCAGGCTGGTGCCGCCGGAGCGGAAGGTCAGCGGCAGCCCCGTGCGCAGCAGCGCCGCCACCTGCCCGGCGTTCTCCGGCACCACCACGGCCTGCGGGGTGAGCAGGTAGTGCGAGGCGTCGTGGGCCATGCCGAGCCGGTCGCTCGCCCGGGTGCGGGTGATGCCGGGGACGGCGGTTTCCACCGTGGCGAGGAGGGCGGGGTCCGGCACAGTGATCACGTTCTTACTCTCTCGTCGGCGCGGGGACAATGGGATCTTAAGACCCGCCCCCTCATCACCCGAGCGACGACCTGCCCGAACACCCTCCGTGTCGGCCGCGTCCCGGCCCGGCGAGTCCGCCTGGGACCGGCGGCCCCGGCCCCGCGGGCACGCTTCGGACCGGCGGGCCTCCGCCCGGCGCGACGGCCGTGCCCCGGTCCGGCGGCCGGGAGAGGCGGCGCGGTCAGTGCCGGCCGTCGCCGCGAGCGCGTCACCGGCCTCTCTCCGCGCGACTACCGCCGCCGGCACGAGGTCCGCCGGCCGGATCGCGGGCGGCCTGGCATCAGGTGAAGGGCGGTAGCGCGCTCAACGTGATGGTGATCTCGTCGGGGGCCGCGTCCAGGAGGAGCAGGACCCCCGCGATCCCGATGATCCAGCGCAGCGCCGAGCGGGAGCCGGAGGAGAACCCGCGCTGCCACCGTTCGAACCGGTCGCGCATCCGCTCGCCCAGCGCCGCCCACGCGGCGAGGAGCAGGACGCCCGGGGCGACCATGACGGCCACGTACGCGCCGAGCAGCGGCGACCACTGCGCGACCGGCAGGCCGGCCGTGGTCATGATGCCGATCGCCGCGAAGTACGGCACGGCCGTGGCGAACTCGAACAGCCAGGTGCCCAGCCCCAGCAGCACCATCGCGCCCGGGGTGAAGGAGCGGGCCGCGACGGGGGAGCGGTCCGGGCCCTTGGCGGGGATGACGAAGCTCGCCACCACGAGCGCCGCGCCGACCCCGGCCTGCGCCCACGGCCACACGCCGTCGCCGATGTGCGGCACGACCGCGCCCAGCCCCAGCATGAGCAGCGCGCCCAGCACGAAGTAGGCGACCGCGACCGACCCGAGGTACACCCCCAGCAGCGCCCCCACGCGGCGCGGCCGGGCCAGCAGGAGATAGAGGGTCACCCCGATCACGGTGGGACTGAGCGTGTCGAGTAAGGCCAGCCCGAGCACCGCCCCGACGATTTCCACGGACATGACGCGTCTCCCTCCGGAAGCCCGCGAGCGGAAATAGCACATGCGTGTTAGTTAAGCTAGCACACCCGTGTTAATCTGTGCGCGTGCCACGACTCGTCGATCATGACCAGCGCCGGGCCGAACTGGGCGCGGCGGCCATCCGGGTGATCCTGCGCGAGGGGCTGGGCGGCGTGACCGTGCGCGGGGTGGCCGCCGAGGCCGGCTGGTCCACCGGGTCCCTGCGGCACTACTTCCGCAACCAGCACGAGCTGCAGTCCTACGTGGTGGAGGCCACCACCGACGCCCTGCGCCGGCGGGTCCTGCCGCGCGTCCGGCGGCCCCGCACCGCGAGCTCGGCGGTCGAGGGGGTCGCCTCGATCCTGGAGGAGATGCTGCCGCTCGACGCCGGACGGCGCGAGGAGTACGCGCTGTGGTCGGCGATCGTCGAATGGGAGCGGCAGCATCCCTCCGAGGGCGGCTCGGTGACCTGGAACGAGCAGCGGGCGCTGCACCGCCAGGCCGTCGCCCTCCTGCGCGGCCACGAGCCCGCCCAGGATCTGGACCGGGCCGCGCTCCCGCATCCCGATCCCGAGGTCGAGCTGTGGGCCGCGCTCCTGCACACGTTCGTCGACGGGCTCGCCGCCCAGATCGTCAACACCCCGGGCCAGATGCCCGCCGGCACCGCCGGTCGCCTGCTGCGCGCCCTGCTGCGCGCCGTGCCCCCTGCCGTGCCCCCTGTCGTGCCTCCTGTCGTGCCTCCTGCCGTGCCCCCCGCCCGCCCGGACCGCTGACGCGCGGTCTCAGTGGTCGATCACCTCTCGCGGATCATGGTCCGGTCAGGCATACTGGTGCCGCCTGACCATGATCATTACCTGCACGAGGGCCGTCCGTCACGTGACCGGCAATCGACGGCGTCCCGGATGAGGCCCGCCCCGCCGTCGAGCGATCCCGCCGCGCCACCGCCAGAGCCTGGCACCGTCCACGAAGCCCTGCACCCCTACCCCTCACGCGGGACGAAAGGAACGCATGTCCGAGCACGGCATGAACAGGCGTCGACTCCTGACCTCCGCCGCGGCCGCCGGCGGCCTCGCCCTGGGGATGGCGGCACTCCCCGGCGGCGCGGCGCGGGCCGCCGCCCGCCCCCGCCGCGCCGAGGAGACGTGGGAGAACCTCATCGAGAAGTCGTCCTTCGACAGCTGGACGGCCTTCAACCGGGAGTGGAACCTCTTCTACCCCTGGGAGAGGCAGAACGACGCCGACGTCAACAACGGCACCGACACCCACAACGGCGCCGCCCTGATGCAGGCCGACCAGATCTCCCTGTCCGGCGGCGTGCTCACCCTGACGGCCACCCGGCTGTCCGCGCCCGCCGGGACGAGCGCGCACGCGCCCCACGCCCCGCTCTGGTACCGCTCCGGCGCCATCCACGCCAAGGAGCAGATCATCATCAACGACCAGTTCCCCGAGTACGACATCGAGGGCGAGTTCAAGACGGAGACCGGGCTGGGCGTCTGGCCGGCCTTCTGGACCACCGGCACCGAGCCGAACTGGCCGCCGGAGAGCGACATCCTCGAGTACGTCGGCGACTCCACCAACCTCTTCAACACCTGGAACAAGAGCGCCACCGGCCACAAGGACGAGGTGAAGGACGGCAGCGCCTTCGTCACCCGGACGCGCGTCCCCGTCGCGAACCCGAACCAGGAGTTCACCAAGTACCGCGTCTGGCTCTCCAAAGAGGGCAACGACGTGATGTGCGACTACTACTTCGACGGCCACTGGGTGGCCACCCATCGCGGCAAGGACTGGGTCGGCATCCCGCAGTGGCTCATCATCAACCTCCAGATGGGCTCGTGGGCCTCCGACCTGGACGGCCCGGACGACCCGGACTGGGCCGCCCAGCCCGGGCCCTCGGGTGACACCCGCTTCCAGGCCCGCAACGTCTGGATGGGCCGCACCCGGCTCTGGTGACCGCCCCGTCATGAGGCAGGAGCCGCGGGCGGGGCGAGCGGAGCCCCCGCCCGCGGCTCCTGCGCGGGACGCCGCGGGGAATCGCGGACGGCACGACCGGAATCCCACCCGCGAACCCGCCGGGGCCGCTGCCGGGATGTGCGACGATCGTGAGGTGAGTGCCCCGTCCACCGCGCGAAGAGTAGGCAGGCCGCGAGCCGTGGCCCGGCCGCGCAGCGAGCTGAGCCCGCGCGAGGAGATCCTGGCCGCGGCGGCGGAGCTGTTCACCACCCACGGCTACGCCGCCACCACGACGAGGGCGCTGGCCGAGCGGGCCGGGATCAGGCAGGCGTCGATCTACCACTACTTCGGCGGCAAGGAGGACATCCTCGCCGAGCTGCTGGAGAGCACGGTGCGGCCCTCGCTGGAGGCCGCCCGCGCCCTGACCGGCGCCACGCCCGAGCAGCGGCTCTGGGAGTTGTGCCATCGCGACGCCCGGCTGCTGTGCTCGGGGCCGTACAACCTGGGCGCGCTCTATCTGCTGCCCGAGGTGCGCACCGAGCGGTTCGCCGGGTTCCGGCGGATGCGCGACGAGCTCAAGGGCGTCTACGCCGCGCTGCTGGCCGCCACCTCCGCCGGGGCGGCGCTGGCCCCCGCCGACCGGGAGCTGCGCACCGACCTGCTGTTCGCGCTGGTCGAGGGCGTCATCCTGATCCGCAGGGACACCCCGGGCGAGCCGGCCGCCACCGCCATGGAGACGCTGGCGGCCGCCACGGCCGACGCGGCGCTACGCCTGGCCGGTGTTGCCGACCGGCACCGGCCCGCCGGCCACCCCGGCCAGGCGTAGCCGCCGGTAGACCAGGCCGAGGGCCACGACCGCCGCGAGGAAGAGCAGGGTGAACCACTGGAAGAACCAGTGGCCGGTGATCGGGGCGTACACCTCGGCCCTCGGCCAGGCCAGGTTGACCGTCATCCCCACGCCGTAGCAGAAGGCCACCGCGTTGACCGGCAGGCCCCAGCGGCCCATGCTGAACAGCGGGCTGCCGTCCTCGGCCGTGCCCGCCGGCGCGCCGCCCCGCCAGCCGCCGCGCAGGCGCTGCACCAGCAGCGGGCCCGTCACCATCGCGTACGCCAGGTAGAGCAGCACGATGCAGGTGGTGCCGATGGCCAGGAACGCCTCCGGCGAGGCGAAGTTGAGCAGCAGGATCGCGGCCGCGAGCGCCCCGGTGACCAGCGCGGGGCCGGTCGGCATGCCGGTGCGGGGCGAGACCCTGGACAGCGCGCCGGAGCAGGGCATCACCCCGTCGCGCGCCATGGAGAACAGCATCCGGGTGGCGGCGGTCTGGATCGCCATGGTGGCCACCGCGATCGCCACCGCCACGTCGGCCAGCAGCAGCTTGCCCACCCAGTCGCCCAGGCTGCTGGTGAGCACGTACGACAGGCCCTCGGCGGCCAGCCTCCCGTCGGTCAGGCTGGGCGCGGCGAGCAGGCCGGCGAAGATGATCAGGCCGCCGAGCAGCCCGGCCGCGGTGAGCGCGGACAGGATGGTGCGCGGGGCCACCCGGCGCGGGTTGCGGGTCTCCTCGCTCAGCTCCCCGGCGCTGTCGAACCCGATGAGCACGTACGCCGCGGTGAACGCGCCGACCAGCAGCGCCCCGATGGCCCCGCCCTGCCCGCCGGTGCTGAACGTGACGCCGGGGCCGTTCTCGGCGTGGGTGAGCAGCAGCACGACGATGAGCACCGCGCCGATGATCTCCGTGGTGACGCCGACGCTGTTGACCCGGGCCAGCACGCGGTTGTCGATGACGTTCACGAACGTGGTGAGCGCGAGCAGCGCCAGGCCGAGGATGGCGGCGTTGGCCGCCCCCGTGGCCGTGGTGGGCGCGGGGTCGCCGCCGACGAGCTGGAAGCCCGGCCAGATCGCGGGCAGCACCACCTGAAGGGCGAGCGCCGCGGCGGCGATCACCACGATCTGCCCCAGGATCATGATCCAGCCGGCGAACCAGCCGAACGTGGGCGTGCTGAGCCGGGTGGACCACTGGTAGATGGAGCCGGAGATCGGGTAGCGGGCGGCCAGCTCGGCGAAGCAGAGCGCGACCAGGAGCTGCCCGGCCAGCACGACCGGCCAGGTCCAGAAGAAGGCGGGGCCGCCGAAGGAGTATCCGATGGCGAAGAACTGGAAGACCGTGGTCAGCACGGAGATGAAGGAGAACCCCGCGGCGAAGGAGGCGTACCTCCCCATGCTGCGGTGCAGCTCCTGACGGTAGCCGAAGGTGCGCAGGCCGGCTTCGTCGGTGGGAGGCGGGGGAGTGGCGGTGACGTCCATGGGTCTCCGGGCGCTCGAATTTCTGTCGGTTGACCGATATGTACGGGCCCGTCGTTTCCGTCCCATGACGCCGGCGTTCATCCGCCGTAACGCAAAACTCACAGGCCGGCGGGATCACATCGACACCGTCAGCCCCGTGAGCGGTGCTTAACAGCGGATTTACCCGCCCGACCCATGACCGTTCGCGATGCCGCCCAGCATTTCTGTCAAGCGACAGAAATTACGAGGAGCGTCGTGACCACAGTCCAGAACGGAACCGCCACCACCGCCGGCGCGCGCGCCCACGCCCGCGCCCAGGAGGGCACCGCGGTCCACACCGCCCCGACCGTGCCGGCCTCCCGATGGGAGCACCCGCCCGAGGGGGTCGCCGCCGGCGACCTCGTCTGGGCCGACCGCGTCCCCGCCGGCGGCTACGCCCACCGCGTCCTCGCGGCCGGCACCGCGATCCGGCTCACCGACCCCGACGGCGACGCCTGCGCGTCGCTGCTGCTCCACCACGCCGGCCGGCCGTGGGAGCGGCTCAACGTCGCCGACACGGTCAAGGTGCAGTGGCAGGTGTACGCCGGCGCGTCGTACCTGCTGCTCAGCGACCAGGGCCGGGTCCTGGCGACCGTGCTGCACGACGGCTCGGGCCACCACGACACCCTGTACGGCGCCTCCACCCGGGCCAGGAACGAGCGGCGCTACGGCGACGGCTCCCCCCACGGCCCCAGCCCGGCGGGCCGGGAACTGCTCGCCCTCGCCGGGGCGAAGAACGGCCTGGAGCGGCGCGACCTGCCCCCGTCGATCTCCTTCTTCCAGGGCGTGCGCATCGACGCCGGGGGCAGGCCCGCCTGGCAGGGCTCGGCCGGCGCCGGCGCGAGCGTCACCCTGCGTACCGAGCTGCCGGTCGTCGTCCTGCTCGCCAACGCGGCCCACCCGCTCGACCCGCGCCCCGGCTACACCGTCACCCCGCTGGAGATCCTCGCCTGGCGGGACCGGGTGACGACGCCCGAGGACCCCCAGTGGAGCGCCACGCCCGAGGGGCGGCGCGCCTTCGAGAACACCGCCGACCACCGCAAGGGCAGGGGACTGTGATGACCGACGCCTTCGGGCCCGAGCTGCACCGGGAGATCGTCCCGCCGCGCGCCCCCTGGTCCCGGGTGCTGGAGCGGGGCCAGGTGCTGACGATCGTCGACCTCGACGGCAACCAGGCCGTCGACTTCCTCGCCTACGACGCCCACCGCCCCTGGCGCGCCTACAGCGCCCAGGCCACGCTGCAGGAACAGGAGACGATCTTCCTCACCACGGGCAGCGTCCTGCGCGACAACGAGTCCGAGCCGCTCCTGACCGTGGTCGCCGACGAGGTCGGCCGGCACGACACCCTCGGCGGCGCCTGCTCCCGCGAGTCCAACACCCTGCGCTACGGCCACCACACCTACGCCCAGCACGCCTGCGCCGACAACTTCCTGGCCGAGCTGTCGAAGCACGGCATGGGCAAGCGCGACCAGGTCTCCAACGTCAACTGGTTCATGAACGTCCCCGTGGACCCCGACGGCGCGCTCGGCATCGTGGACGGCATCTCGGCCCCCGGGCTCTCCCTCGCCCTGCGCGCCGAGAAGGACACCCTCGTCGTCGTCTCCAACTGCCCGCAGATCAACAACCCGTGCAACGGCTTCGACCCGAGCCGGGCCCTGATGGTGGTGCACGCCGGTGCCTGAGCCGCGTACCCTGCTGATCGCCAACCGCGGCGAGATCGCCTGCCGGATCATCCGCACCGCCCGCGAGCTGGGCCTGCGCACGGTCGCGGTGTTCTCCGAGATCGACCGCGCCGCCGCGCACGTCCGGCTCGCCGACGACGCCGTCCTGCTCGGCCCCGCCCCGCCCGCGGACTCCTACCTCAACGCGGACGCCGTCCTGCGCGCCGCCAAGGAGAGCGGCGCCGACGCGATCCACCCGGGCTACGGCTTCCTCGCCGAGGACGCCGGCTTCGCCGAGCTGGTCGAGGGCGCCGGGCTGGCGTTCGTCGGCCCGACCCCCGCGCACCTGCGGACCTTCGGTGACAAGCACACCGCCCGCGCGGTGGCGGTCGCGGCCGGCGTGCCGGTCTTCCCCGGCACCGGCCTGCTGGCGGACGCCGATCACGCGGTGGCCGAGGTGGCGGCCATCGGCTACCCCGTCATGCTCAAGGCCACCGGCGGCGGCGGTGGCATCGGCATGACCGTCTGCCGCACCCCCGAGGAGCTGCGGGCCGCCTACGACCGGGTGAGCGGCCTGGCGCTGCGCAGCTTCGGCTCCGCCGGCGTCTTCGCCGAGCGGTACGTCGAGCGCGCCCGCCACGTCGAGGTCCAGCTCTTCGGCGACGGCGCCGGCGGCGTCGTCACCCTCGGCGACCGCGACTGCTCGCTGCAACGCCGCAACCAGAAGGTCGTGGAGGAGGCCCCCGCGCCCGCCCTGCCCGCCCACGTGCGCGAACGGCTCCACCGCGTCTCCCGCGACCTGGCCGCCTCGATCGCCTACCGCTCGGCCGGCACCGTCGAGTTCGTCTACGACGCCGAGCGCGAGGAGTTCTCCTTCCTGGAGGTCAACGCCCGCCTCCAGGTGGAGCACCCGGTCACCGAGCAGGTGACCGGCGTGGACCTCGTCGCGTGGATGCTGCGCCTGGCCGCCGGCGACTCCTCCTTCCTCAAGCCGCACCTCGCCGCCGGCGCCGTGCCGGTGTCCGGGCACGCCGTCGAGGCCCGCGTCTACGCCGAGGACCCCGCCGCCGGCTTCCGGCCCAGCGCCGGCGTGCTGACCCGGGTCGAGCTGCCGTCCGGGGAGGGCGTCAGGGTGGACGGCTGGGCCGAGACCGGCACCGAGGTGTCCACCGCCTACGACCCGATGCTCGCCAAGGTGATCGCCACCGGCCGTGACCGGCAGGAGGCGCTGGACCGCCTCGCGCGGGCCCTGGCCGCGACCCGCCTCGACGGCATCGAGGTCAACCTCGGCCTGCTGCGGGCCGCGGCCGGCCTGCCGGAGTTCCGCGCCGCGGCGCACACCACCGGCACCCTGGCCGGCGTCGGCGACCCGGAGCCGCGGATCACCGTCGTGCGCCCCGGCCTGCTGACCACCGTCCAGGACGCCACGGGACGGATCGGGTACTGGCAGGTGGGCGTGCCGCCGAGCGGCGCGATGGACGACCGCTCGCTGCGGCTGGCCAACCTCGCGCTCGGCAACGACGAGAACGCGGCCGGCCTGGAGTGCACGGCGAGCGGCCCGGCCCTGACGGTCAGCCACGACACGCTCGTGTGCGTCACCGGGGCGCCCGCGCCCGTCACCGTGGACGGCGCCGCCGTGCCGATGTGGGAGCCGGTCCGCGTCCCGGCCGGGGCCACGCTGCAGGTCGGCGACGCGACCGCCGGGCTGCGCACGTACGTCGCCTTCGCCGGCGGCCTGGACGTGCCGCCCTACCTCGGCAGCACGGCCACCTTCACCCTGGGCCGCTTCGGCGGCCACGGCGGCCGCGCCCTGCGCCCCGGCGACGTCCTCCGCACGCACGCGCGGACGGGCCCCCTACCTGAGGTCCCGCCCAGCCCCGCTCCTGCGGGCGCCGCTCCATCCGGGGCCGCCCCTGCCGGCGCGGTTCCCGCCGGGCCCGTGCCCGTCGAGCGGCGGCCCCGGTTCGGCTCGCACTGGGAGCTGGGCGTCACCGAGGGGCCGCACGCCGCGCCGGAGTTCTTCACCCGCGCCGACATCGCGCAGCTCTACGCCACCCGCTACCGCGTGCACTTCAACTCCGCGCGCACCGGCGTCCGCCTCATCGGCCCGAAGCCCGCCTGGGCCCGGCGCGACGGCGGCGAGGCCGGCCTGCACCCCTCCAACATCCACGACACCGCCTACTCCGTCGGGGCGCTCGACTTCACCGGCGACACCCCGATCCTGCTCGGCCCGGACGGCCCCAGCCTCGGCGGCTTCGTCTGCCCGGTCACCGTGGTGTCGGGGGAGCGGTGGAAGCTGGGCCAGCTCCGGCCCGGCGACACGGTCTCGTTCGTCCCGATCCGGGCCGCCGCGGCCGGGCCGCCGCGCTCGCTCGACCTGCCCGCGCTCGTGCCCGGCGGGGACCGCGACGACGGCGTGCTGCGCCGGCTCGACGGGACCGGCGGGCCGGCGGTGACCTACCGGCGGCAGGGCGACGACAACCTCCTGGTGGAGTACGGCGACCTGGTGCTCGACCTGGCCCTGCGCGCCCGCGTGCACGCGCTGCACACGGCCGTGGCAGAGCTGGCCCCGGCCGGCGTGCTCGACCTGACGCCCGGCATCCGCTCCTTGCAGGTGCACGTCGATCCGCGGGTGCTGCCGGTGCCCCGCCTGCTCGGCCTGCTCGTGGAGCTGGAGGCCACGCTGCCGCGCACCGCCGACCTGGTCGTGCCCAGCCGCACCGTACGGCTCCCGCTGAGCTGGGACGACCCCGCCACCAGGGAGGCCATCGAGCGGTACATGGCCGGCGTGCGCGACGACGCCCCGTGGTGCCCGTGGAACATCGAGTTCATCCGCCGCGTCAACGGGCTCGACAGCGTGGACGACGTCTACCGCACGGTGTTCGACGCCGAGTATCTCGTCCTCGGCCTGGGTGACGTCTATCTGGGCGCTCCCGTGGCGACGCCGCTCGACCCGCGGCACCGGCTGGTGACGACGAAGTACAACCCGGCCCGCACCTGGACGGCGGAGAACTCCGTCGGCATCGGCGGCGCGTACCTGTGCGTGTACGGCATGGAGGGGCCCGGCGGCTACCAGTTCGTCGGCCGTACGACGCAGGTGTGGCGCACCCATCCCGCGCCCGGCGAGGACCCGTGGCTGCTGCGGTTCTTCGACCGGATCCGCTGGTATCCCGTCTCGCCCGAGGAACTGCTCGACCTGCGGGCCGACCTGGCGGCCGGCCGGACGGCCATCGACGCCGCCGACGGGTCCTTCTCGCTGGCCGAGCACGAGCGCTTCCTCGCCGAGAACGCCGATTCGATCGCCGCCTTCCGGGCCAGGCAGGCGGCCGCGTTCGCCGCCGAGCGGCGGGCCTGGGAGGAGGCAGGCGAGTTCACCCGGGCCGAGCGGGCGGCGGCCGTCGAGACCGCCGCGCCCGCCGAGGTCGTCGTGCCGGAGGGCGGCACGCGGCTGGACGCGCCGTTCGTGGCGAACGTGTGGAAGGTGGAGGTCGCCGTGGGCGACGTGGTCGAGGAGGGACAGACGCTGGTGGCGATCGAGGCCATGAAGATGGAGACGTCACTGACGGCGCCCGCCGCCGGGATCGTGACCGCGATCCACGCCACCACCGGCACCCAGGTCGCCCCCGGCGACTGCCTCGTCGTCCTGGGACCGCTCGCATGAGCGCCTGCGGGACCGGAGTCCGGACGGGGAAGCGGGAGGCGGTGCGGGGGCGGCGGCCGGAGGTGTTCATCGCGCACCGCGACGAGGCCGCGGTGGCGGCCGAGCTGGCCAGGGCCTCAGGGCCGCTCGCCGGGCTGCGGCTGGCCGTCAAGAACAACGTGGACGTGGCCGGTTTCGCGACCACGGCCGCGTGCCCCGCGTTCGCGACCGGCCCGGCGGCGGCCGACGCGGCGGCGGTGGCGCGGCTGCGGGCCGCGGGCGCGACCGTCGTCGGCGTGACGAACCTCGACCAGTTCGCGACCGGCCTGGTCGGGCAGCGCAGCCCCTACGGCGGGGTGCGCGACGCGCGCCGGCCGTCGCACGTGTCGGGCGGTTCGAGCTCGGGCTCGGCGGTCGCGGTGGCGCTCGGCCTGGCCGACCTCGCGATCGGCACCGACACCGCGGGCTCCGGCCGGGTGCCCGCCGCCTACCAGGGCATCGCCGGGATCAAGCCGACCCTCGGCACGGTCTCCGTGTCCGGGGTGGTGCCGGCCTGCCGCTCGTACGACGCGGTCACGATCATGGCGCGCGACCTCGGCACCGCCGACGCCGCCATGGCCGCGATGGCGGGCGGGCCGGGGACGCGACCCTGGCCCGCCGACGCCCCCCTCGCCGCGCCCGCGGCGGCCCGCGTGGCCGTGCCCGACCATCTGCCGGCCATGGACCCCGGCTGGGCCGAGGCGTTCGCGGCGGTCGCGGAGCGGCTGCGGGCGGCGGGGGCGGTGGTGGCGCCGATCCGGATCGAGCCGTTCCTGGCGGCGGCCCGGCTGCTCTACGACGGCGCGCTCGTCGCCGAGCGGCACGCCGCCGTCGGCGCGTTCGTGGACGCCCACCCCGGCGAGGTCGATCCCACGGTCGGCGCGATCATCAGCCGGGCGGGCACGCTGCCGGCCTCGGCGCTGGCGCGCGACCTGGCCCGCCTGGAGGAGCTGCGGCAGGAGTGCATGGGGCTGCTCGACGGCTTCGACGCGCTGCTCGTGCCGACCGCGCCCGGCCACCCCACCGTGGCCGAGGTGGCGGCAGAGCCGGTGGCGGTCAACTCGCGGGTCGGCACGTACACGAACTTCTGCAACCTGTTCGACCTGTGCGCGGTCGCGGTGCCGGCCGGCACGGTCGACGAGGGGCCGGAACGGGGGATCGCCCAGTTCGGCGTCACCGTGCTGGCCCGCCCGTTCCACGACGCGGTCGCGCTCGACCTGGCCCGCCGGATCGAGCGCCTGCCCGACCCGCCGGCCGAGTACGCCGGCGGCGCCCCGCCGCTCCCGGCCGGGCCGCTGCCGTGGCCGGCGGCGATCGCGGACGGCGGCGTGCCGGCCGTCGAGCTCTTCGTGGTCGGCGCCCACCTCGCCGGCCAGCCGCTCGAACCCGAGCTGCGGCGGCTCGGCGCGCGGTGGCACGGGCCCGCGCGCACCTCCTCCGCCTACACCCTGCACGTGCTCGACACCGTCCCGCCGAAGCCGGGCCTGACCCGGGTCGGCGCGGGCGGCGCGCCGATCGAGGGCGAGATCTGGCTGGTCCCGGAGGGGGCGCTCGGCCGGTTCCTGGCGGGCCTGCCCGCCCCGATGTCGCTGGGGCGGGTCGAGCTCTCCGACGGCCGCTGGGCGGTGGGCTTCGGCTGCACGGCGGAGGCGGCGTCGGCGGGCCGGGACATCACCGGGTACGGCGGCTGGCGAGCCTGGCTGGCCGCCACCCGCCCGCCCGCCGCCTGAGCCCGGGCCGGCCCGGCGATCCGCGGCGGGGCCGGCGGGGGCCGGCGGGGCTGATCGGCAGGGCTGATCGGCAGGGCTGATCGGCAGGGCTGGCCGGTGGGGCGGTGGAGGGCCGGCCGGTCAGCCCGGGGTGGGGTGGCGCTTCTTGGCGGGGAAGGCGAGCACCTCCACCAGGTCGGCGAGGTCGACGTGCCGGGCGAGCTGCCCGACGGTGGCACAGTAGCCCACCAGGTATCTCCGGCCGTTCGTGCGCTGGGTGACCTTGAAGAGCTGCCCGGAGCCGAGGGTGATCACCTCGACCTGGATTCCGCGGGGTCCGTGCCAGCATGCCACGCCTGCACCTTATGCAAAACCGACAAATAGCTACAATTCGGGCGCTCGGCCGGGATGGTGCGCAGGTCCGGGGCTCACCACCCGGCCGTCACCCTGACGTCGTCGAAGGACGCGGTGGCGTTGTAGGTGGCCAGCGCGATCCCGCCGGCGGTGTGGCTGCCGTCCACGGCGGTCAGCTCCTGCACCCCGTCGACCGCGAACGCCAGCGCCCGCCCGGTGAGGGTGGCGGTGAAGGTGTAGGACCGGCCGGTCTCCAGCGGGTACGGCTTGCTCGCCAGCACCGTCGGCACCCCGCCCACCCGCTTCATGATGTGCAGCACCCCGTCGGAGTGGTTGAACCCGTACCGGTCGCCGGCGCCGGTGTAGCGGGCGCTGATGCCGACGGCCGGGGCGGCCCCGTGGCTCAGCCGCTTGACGGAGACGCGCACGGAGTAGTCGCTCCACGTGCTCTGCCCCGCCGTGGCCAGGTTGTTGCCCGCCAGGCTCGCCTGCCGGTAACGCGCGGTGCCGTCGGTCACCACCGACCAGCTCCCGCCCGCCGGGGCCCACCCCTGGGCGGCGCCGTCCTCGAAGTCGTCGGCGAGCAGGGTCTCCCCGCCCGTGGAGAGGCCGACGTACAGCTCGCCGGCCGACAGCGCGTTCAGGTAGAGGCGGTCGGTGCCGCCGGAGGTGTGGCCCGCCAGGCTCTTGTACCGCCGCCCGCTGGTGAGCTGCTGCTCGTCCGTCCAGGTCGCCCCGCCGTCGCGGGAGGCCCGCAACCGCACGTTCTGCGCCGCGTCAGGGAAGTAGTAGCGGGTCACGCCGCCGGAATGGGTGATCCAGGGCTTGTCCGGATGGCTGTAGCCGGCGGACATGGTGGTCACCGCCCACCGGTCGCCGTCCCGGCGGGAGAGGCGGTGCCGCATCCCCGAAGTGGTGCCGTCGAGAGAGTAGTCGAAGGCGATGAGCGGCCGCCTCTGCCCGTCGACGGTGAGCTTCGCGCCCTGGACGCCCCACTCGTCCCAGGTCTCCGCGGCGCGCATCGGCTGGTGCACGTCGGAGGTGGCGCGGGTGATCGGCAGCTCCTGCCGGGCGCCGCCGGCCTGGTAGAAGGCGTCGTCGGCGGGGCTGTAGCGCACGTACGAGCCCAGGTGCCGCTCGGGGCGCGGCTGCACCTTGGCCCATTCGAAGGCGATGTGCAGGTCGCCGGCGTCGTCGGCGACCATCGCATCGGGATAGAAGGTGTAGCCGCTCTCGCTGCCGAAACGCCTGACCAGCGACCACGTGTCGGCGGCGTCCTGCCAGCGGTAGAGCTCGCCGTGCCGGCCCCGGGAGCGGATCAGCAGGTACACGTCGCCGTTCGGCGTCGTGGCGGGGATGGGGTAGGTGAACACGTTCTCCGGGGCGACGGCGGCGATCTCGGCGCTGCGGTCGGTCCAGCCGCCGGTGACGCTCTCTGGCCGGTCGCTGCGCCGGTAGCGCATCGGGTTGTCGTGCATGCCGTAGAAGACGTGGATGTAGCCGTCTCCGTCGAGGGCGATCGACGGCTGGGTGTGCCCCGCGTCGGCCGCGATGCCGGTGTCGACGACCGCCGACGTCCACGCGCCGTCGGCGCCCTGCCTGGCCACCACCACGCGGAGGCCGGCGTCGAGGTAGGTGACGTACGTGGCGCCGTTCAGGTGCGCGATCGGCGTCCACCAGCCCGCGCCCGAGCTGGTCGGATGGGTCGTGGCCGGCACCGGCACGACGTTCAGCGCGGCCGCGTGCGCCGCCGTCGTGGCGGTGGTCAGGAGGGTCGCGACCGCCGCCACGAGTGCGGTCAGCGTGCGCGACAGGGGACGTGGCATCGCAAGGCCACCTTCCTTCCGGGAACGCGGGTGGGGGAGCGGGCCGCGCCCGGACCCACTCTTCTGATACGTATCAGAAGGGGCGCTCGGCGGCCGGCTCGTATCAGCAGATCGTGAGCCCCGAGATGATCCCGTGTCAACCGTTACCGGCAGATTGTCTGCCGTCAACGCCGCAGTTCAGGGAGATCATGGGCAGGGCACTTGACAAGCCGCCCCTGCCGTCGCCACGATCGAGGGCACATCCGGAGCACTGGCCCGCGCTGGCCGAATCCGATTGCTGATACGAATCAGGAGAACGTTATGACGGGCGTCCGCAGGCGCATGCCGCGGCAGGCCGACGTGGCACGGCTCGCAGGGGTGTCGCAGGCGACGGTCTCGGCCGTCATCAACGGGAGGGCACGCGAGGCGGGCATCCCGGAGCAGACGGTCCGGCGCGTCGAGGACGCGGTGCGCCGGCTCGGCTACGTCGCCAACGCCGCGGCCCGCAGCCTCAAGGGCAAGGGCAACCGGCTCATCGGCGTGCATTCCTTCGAGTCGATGTTCCCCATCGACCAGCTCGACTTCTACCACGAGTTCCTGATCGGCATCGAGCAGCAGGCCGTCGCCGACGGCTACGACCTCGTCCTGTTCGCCTCCACCGAGTCGGCCGACGGGCGGCGGCACATCTACCGCGACGGGGCCAACCGGCTGGCGCTGGCCGACGGCAGCGTGCTCATCGGTGTCGAGCACAACGCCTCCGACCTCGCCCGCCTGGCGGGCGAGGGCTACCCCTTCGTGCACATAGGGCGCCGCACCGTGCCCGACGCGGAGATCTCCTGGGTCAGCGCCGACTACGCGACGGCGACCGCCGGCATCGTCGGCAGGCTCGCCGCCCTCGGCCATCGCCGGATCGGCTACGTCACCTCCACCGAACGGGTCGACGTGCACATGGACAAGGAGTCCGGCTACCGCGCGGGCTGCGCCGCCGCCGGGCTGCCCGAGCTGATGTACGTCGTGGACACCGCCCAGGTGACCGACCCCTGGCTCGACGCCGTGCTCGCGACCGGGGTGACCGCGCTGCTGCTGGAAGGCGCCGAGATCGCCACCCTGGTCGCCGCGCTGCTCGACGCGCGCGGGCTCACCGTGCCCGGCGACCTGTCGGCGGCGGTCCTGGTCAACCTCCCCGCGGTCGGCGCGCCCCGCTGGAGCTCGCTGCGCATCCCGCGCAACGAGATGGGGCGCATGGCCGTGAAACTGCTCATCGACCTGCTCGCCGATCCCGGCGCGACCCCCGCCAGGCACGTCCTGCTGCCCTGCGAGCAGCTCGACGAGCTCACGATCGCCCCGCCCAAGGCCTGACCCACCCAGAACCTGACCCGCCCAGAACCTGACCCGCCCCGGGCCTGACTCCGCCCCCGCCACGGCCACGCCGAACCCGCCCGCGGGCCCCTTCCCACCCGCTCTTCATCTGACCGCGCGACCTTCACCGCGCGGCCTCCTCCCACCCCTCTTCGCCCGGCCGCGCGGCCCCCACCCCGCGGCCTCTTCTTCCCCCTGCTCAAAGAAAGGAGGCCAGGACATGCCCATCCCGGCAACGCGACGCGTGACGCTCGCGGCGGCCTGCGCCGGCGTGCTGCTCGCCGCCGCCTGCGGCACCGGCGGCGGCGCGACCTCCGGCAAGTCCGGCGGCCTGACCGTGTGGTTCCCCGGCAACTCCGCGCCCGAGATCGACCTGGTCACCAAGACGCTGGTGCCCGAGTTCGAGAAGGCCAACAACGTCAAGGTCGAGATCACCTACGTGGACTGGGGCCAGATCTCCCCGAAGCTCAACGCCGCGCTCGCCGCCGGCACCGCGCCCGACCTGTTCGGCCACGGCCCCGCGGCGGCGGCCGGCTTCGTACGGACGGGCCGCATCGCCAAGCTCGACGACCGGGTCGCCAAGCTGCCGGCCGCCGACCGCGAGGACCTCGCGGCCTACCTGGAGGGCGGCAAGGTCGGCGGCGGCCAGTACATGATCCCGCTCAGCGGCCAGGGCACGCTCATCGCCTACCGCAAGGACCTGCTGACCGCCGCCGGCCTGGACCCGGCCGCCCCGCCCAAGACCTGGGCCGAGGCGTACGAGGCCGCCAGGAAGCTGACCGTCAAGGAAGGCGGCGCCGTCAGCCGGGCCGGCCTGCTGCTGCAGTCGGCCAAGACCCAGCGCGTGCAGACCTTCCTGACGCTGCTGGCCTCCGAGGGCGGCTCCCTCCTGACCGCCGGCGGTGACAAGCCGGCCTGGAACAGCCCGGAAGGCGCCCGCGCGCTGGAGTACTTCACCCGCCTCTACCAGGGGGAGGGCGCGGTCGCCAACCAGCTCGGCGCCGACTTCGCCAACCAGCCCGCCGCGCAGAACCCGCTGGCCACCGGCAAGGCCGCGATGGTCATGGCCACCTCCGGCCAGGTGATCCAGATCGCCAAGGCGCGGCCCGAGCTGGCCGACCGGCTCGGGGTGCTGCCGCCGCTGGCCACGGCCACCGCCAAGACGTTCGGCGGCGCCGGCCCCGGCCTCTTCCTCAACGCCGACTCCAAGAACCAGGAGCTGGCCTGGAAGTTCATCGAATTCATGCTGTCCAAGCAGGTGTCGGAGCGCTACGCGCGGGCCGCCGGCGCCCTGCCGGTGCGCGCGTCCGCCGCCTCCGGCGCCTACGCGGCCGAGCAGCCGCTGCTCAAGCCGTTCATCGAGGCCGCGCCCGCCTACGTCGCCAGCCCCAACGTGCCCGCCTGGGTGCAGGTCCGCGACGTGCTCGACAAGCACATCGAGCAGGCCCTGGCCGGCAAGGCCCCGGCCGCGCAGGCCCTCGCCGCCGCGGCGGCCGAGGCGACGCCCCTCCTGGCGGGCAAGTGACATGAGCGTCATCACCCTGGCGCGGCCCGCCGCCGCGCGGGTCGGCCCCCGGCGGCCGGGCCCGAGCGGGCCCAGCCGGCGCAGGCGGCTCGTCGGCCTCGCCTTCGCCGCCCCCGCCATCGTCTACCTGGCCGTCTTCCAGCTCTTCCCCGTGCTGTACGGGCTGTACCTGAGCCTGACCGGCTACAGCCCCCTCGACCGCGGCGCGCCCCGGTTCGTCGGCCTCGACAACTACCTGGCCCTGGCGGACTCCGCCGCCTTCCTGCAGTCGCTCAAGGTCACCGCCCAGTTCGTGGCCGAGGTGCTGCCGTTCGCCGTCGGGATCGCGCTCGGCCTGGCCCTGCTCGCCAACCGCAAGGTGCGCGGCATCGGGCTGTGGCGGGCCGGGCTCTTCCTGCCCAGGATCGTCCCGCTGACCGCGGTCAGCCTCATCTGGCTCTGGCTCTACTCGCCCGACGGCTGGTTCAACAGCCTGCTCGCCGGCGTCGGGCTGCAGCCGCACGACTGGCTGCTGGACGAGGACACCGCGCTGCACGCCGTGGCCGTGATGCGGGTGTGGAAGGCGCTGGGCGGCAACATGGTGCTGTTCCTGGCCGGCCTGCAGGCCATCCCGAAGACCCTCTACGAGGCCGCCGCCCTCGACGGCGCCGGCGCGTGGGCCCGCTTCCGGCACGTCACGCTGCCCGGCCTGCGGCCCGTGATGGTCTACGTCATCACCGTCAACATCGTCTACCTGGCGCAGTCGTTCGCGGAGATCTTCATCCTCACCGGCGGCGGCCCGCTCGGCTCCACCACCACCACGAACTTCCTCATCTACCAGGAGGCGTTCCAGAACAACCAGTTCGGCTCGGCCAGCGCGATGGCGTTCGTCCTGTTCGCGCTGATCTTCGCCTTCTCCTACGCGTCCATGCGCGGGATCGGCAGGCGGTCATGAAGCGAGCCGGCATGAAGCGGCCCGGCATGAAGCGAGCCGGCATGGAGCAAGCAGGCATGAAGCAGCCCGGAACGAGGAAGCCCGGCACCCTCATCGCCCTGGGCATCGCGACGATCCTGGTGCTGATGCCCTTCTGGTGGATGGCCTCGATGGCGTTCAAGCCGGAGGCGGAGGTCTTCACCCAGGAGCCCCGCCTGCTGCCCGCCCAGCCCACGCTCGGCAACTTCGCCGTCGCCCTCGACGACGGCAACCTCGGCCGCGCGATGCTCAACTCCACCGTCGTGGCGCTCGTCGTGGTGGTCGCGAACTGCGTCTTCGCCCTCCTGGCCGGGTACGCCTTCGCCAAACTGCCGTTCCGGGGCAGCGGCCTGATCTTCATGGCCATCGTCTCCACCACGATGGTGCCCGTCGCGGTGACCCTGATCCCGCTCTTCCTCATCACCAAGGGCATCCCGCTGGCCGGCGGCAACGACCTGTTCGGCCAGGGCGGCGCCGGCCTGATCGACACGCTCGCCGGGCTCACGCTCCCGCATCTGATCGGGCCGCTCAACGTCTTCCTGGCCCGCCAGTTCTTCCTCGGCCTCGCCGACGAGCTGGGCGAGGCCGGCCGGGTCGACGGCGCGAGCGAGCTGACCGTCTTCTGGCGGATCTACCTGCCGCTGGCCAAGCCCCTGGTCGCCACCGTCGCCGTGTTCGCCTTCACCGCGGTCTGGGACGACTTCCTCTGGCCGCTGGTGGTCACCAGCTCCGCCGAGACGCAGACCGTGCAGCTCGCGCTCAGCCGCTTCCTGACCGGCGGCAACGTCGCCTACGGGCCCGCCATGGCCGGATCCGTCCTGGTGATCCTGCCCATCCTCGCAGTCTTCCTGTTCAACCAGCGCAGCTTCATCGCCGGCCTGTCCGAGGGCGGCGTGAAAGGGTGATCCATGTCTGAAACGCGCACCCCGGTGCTCGTCGTCGGCGGCGGCCTGGGCGGCGTCGCCGCCGCGCTCACCGCCGCCACACTCGGCCTGCGGGTGGTCCTCACCGAGGAGACCGACTGGCTCGGCGGCCAGCTCACCAGCCAGGCCGTCCCGCCGGACGAGCACCCGTGGATCGAGTCCAGGTACGCCTCGGCCACCTACCGCCGCCTGCGCCGCACCATCCGCGACTACTACCGCCGCGCCTACCCGCTGCTCCCGGAGGTGGCCGCACAGCCGTTGCTCAACCCGGGGCTGGGCGTCGTCAGCCCGCTGTGCCACGAGCCGCGGGCGGCGCTCGCCGCGATCGACGAGCTGCTCGCGCCGCACCGCACGTCCGGCCGCCTGACCGTGCTGCCGGAGCACCGGCCGGTCGCCGTGGACGTGACGGGTGACCGGGTCGAGGCCGTGACCTTCCTGCGGCTCACCGACGGCGCGCGGGTGACCGTCGCCGCCGACTACGTCATCGACGCCACCGAGCTGGGCGACCTGCTGCCGCTGGCCGGCGTCGAGCACGTCGTCGGGGCCGAGGGCGTCGGCGACACCGGCGAGCCGCACGCCCCCGCCGTCGCCGACCCGCTGGACCAGCAGGCCGTCTCCTGGTGCTTCCCCGTCGAGCACCGGCCCGGCGAGGACCACACCATCGACAAGCCCGCCCGCTACGAGCACTGGCGCACCCACGTCTCCCCGTTCTGGCCCGGGCCGCAGCTCTCCTGGGTGGACGTCGAGCCCATCGACCTGACGCGGCGCGAACGCTTCATCTTCCAGCCCGACGGGCACCTGCCGGGCCGCCACGACCTGTGGCACTACCGGCGCATCGTCGCCGCCTCCCAGCACCGGCTCGGCACCATCGAGCACGACGTGACCCTCGTCAACTGGCCGCAGATCGACTACTGGGAGCTGCCCTTCGCCGGCCCGGACGCCGACCCGGCGGCGGCGCTCGACGGCGCCCGCTCGTTGTCGCTGTCGTTCCTGTACTGGATGCAGACCGAGGCGCCCCGGCCGGACGGCGGCACCGGCTACCCCGGCCTGCGGCTGCGCCCCGACATCGTGGGCACCTCCGACGGGCTGGCCAAGGCACCGTACATCCGCGAGGCCCGGCGGATCAAGGCCGAGTTCACGGTGCTCGAACAGCACATCGGCGTCGAGGCCCGGGGGGCGGAGGCCGGGTCGGAGGTCTTCCACGACGCGGTGGGCATCGGCTCGTACCGCATCGACCTGCACCCCAGCACGGCCGGGCGCACCTACGTGGACATCGACTGCTTCCCGTTCCAGATCCCGCTCGGCGCGCTGCTGCCGCAGCGGGTGGACAACCTGCTGCCGGCCGGCAAGAACATCGGCACCACCCACATCACCAACGGCGCGTACCGGCTGCACCCGGCCGAATGGAGCATCGGGGAGGCCGTCGGCGCGCTCGTCGCCCAGGCGCTGCAGAGCGACCTGCCGCCCCGCAAGATCCGCGCCGACGCGCGGCTGCTGGAGGACTTCCGGCGGCTGCTCTCCGGCACCCTCGGCGTCCCGCTGGCCTGGCCGGACGACATCCGCACCACCGCCTGCGGCCGCGCGCCCGCCGTGCCGCAGCTCGTCGAGGAGTGACCCGCGTGCGCAAGGACCACGAGCCCGGCGAGGGCGTCACGGACCGCGAGGTCGCGCAGGCCGTCACGGACCGCGAGGTCACGACGGCCGTCACGGTCCGGGACACGGCAGAGGGCCGCACGGCCCGGGAGAGCGGGGAGGGCGTCAAGGCGGGCGAGAGCGGCGCGGGTGGCGAAGGGGGCCGGGGCGGTGCGGAGGGCGTGATCGTCGAGGGGGCGCTGGCGGCGCTCGACCTGGAGACCAAGGTGCGCATCCTCTCCGGGCGCGACATGTGGTCGCTGCCCGCCGTGCCGGAGATCGGCCTGCGGCCGATCGTGATGAGCGACGGGCCGGTCGGCGTGCGCGGCACGCGCTGGAGCGCCGACGACCCCGCGATCACCCTGCCCAGCCCGACCGCGCTCGCCGCGACCTGGGACCCCGGTCTGGCACGCCTGGCCGGATGGCTGCTCGGGCAGGAGGCGCGCCGCAAGGGCGTGGACGTGCTGCTCGCGCCCACCGTCAACCTGCACCGCAGCCCCCTCGGCGGCCGGCACTTCGAGGCATTCTCCGAGGACCCGCTGCTGACGGGGGCGATCGCCGCGCCGTACGTGGCAGGCGTGCAGGAGCACGGCGTCGCCGCCGTGGTCAAGCACTTCGTGGCCAACGACGCCGAGACCGACCGCCTCACCGTGGACGTCGTGGTCTCCGAACGCGCCCTGCGAGAGGTGTACCTCGCGCCCTTCGAGGCCGTCGTGGCCGCCGGGGTGTGGGGGGTGATGGCCGCGTACAACAAGGTCAACGGCGTGACCATGACCGAGCACGCCGCGTTGCAGCGAGGCGTGCTGAAAGGCGAGTGGGGCTTCGACGGGTGCGTCGTGTCGGACTGGTTCGCCGCCCGCGGCACCGAGGCCACCGCGCGTGGCGGGCTCGACGTGGCCATGCCCGCGGCGGGAAGCCCCTGGGGCGAGCGGCTGGTCGCCGCCGTCCGCTCCGGCGCGGTGCCGCCCGAGGTCGTGGACGACCAGGCCCGCCGCGTGCTCCGCCTGGCCGCCCGCGTCGGCGCGCTGACCGCCGCCCACCCGCCCGCCCCGGACCACGACCGCCCGGCGGCACCGGACGACCGGCCGGCGGCACCGGGTGACCGCCCGCCGGCGGACTCCCGGCCGGACGGGTCGGAGGGCGGCCGGCCGGATGTGATCGATGGGGAGCGGCTGGCGCGGGAGATCGCCGTACGCTCGTTCGTGCTCGCGAGCGACCCCGGCGGGCTGCTCCCGCTGGACGCCGCCCGCCTGCGCAGCGTCGCCGTGATCGGCGCGCCTGCCCGGGACCCCCGCGTGCTCGGCGGCGGCAGCGCCCGGGTCTTCCCGCCGCACGTCGTCTCGCCGCTGGACGGCCTGACCGCCGCGCTGCCCGACGACGTGCGGATCACGTACGAGATCGGCGCCGACCCCAGGAGCACGCTGCCGCCGGCGGCCGGCCCGCACTGGCGGGACCTCGCCGGCGCCGCCGGGATCGGCGCCACGTTCCTCGGCCACCAGGGGGAGACGCTGCTGAGCATGACCCTGCCCGACGGGGCGGCGATCTGGCCGGACGTCTCCGACACGGTCGATCCCGCGCGGGTGGCCGCGATCGAGCTCGCGGCCCGGTTCACCCCCGGCGTGGACGGGGAGCACCGCCTCGCCGTCCGCTGCACCGGCCGCTACACGCTCACCGTCGGCGGCACCGTGCTGAGCGGCGTCATCGAGCCCGGCACCACCGACCTCGCCCTGCTCTCCACCGCCCCGCCCGAGCACCGCCACCACCTGCGCCTGCGCGCGGGCGAAACCGTCGAGATCACGGTCCACCACCCCATCGACCTCCACCCCGACCAGCCCTACGTCTCCCTGACCCTGGGCCACGGCGACCCGGTCGACGGCGAGGACGCGCTGCTGGAACGGGCCGAACGCGCGGCGGCGGAGTCCGAGGTGGCGATCGTCGTCGTCGGGACCACCGAGGAGGTCGAGTCGGAAGGACTCGACCGCGCCACGCTGGCCCTGCCCGGCCGCCAGGACGAGCTCGTCACCCGCGTCAGCGCCGCCAACCCCAGGACGATCGTCGTGGTGAACGCGGGCTCCCCGGTCGAGCTGCCCTGGGCCGGTCGCGTCGCGGCGGTGCTCCTGGCCTGGTTCCCCGGCCAGGAGGCCGGGCACGCCCTCGCCGACGTCCTGCTCGGGGCCGCCGAGCCCGGCGGGCGGCTGCCCACCACCTGGCCGGCCCGCGCGGAGGACTGCCCCGTCCTCGGCACGACGCCGGTCGGCGGCCGGCTGGCCTACACCGAGGACGTCCTCATCGGCTACCGCGCCTGGGAGCGCGCCGGCCGGCGGCCCCTCTACCCCTTCGGCCACGGGCTCGGCTACACGACGTGGGCGTACGAGTCGCTGTCGGGCGAGGGTCGGAAGGTCACCGTCACGGTCCGCAACACCGGCGATCGCGCCGGCCGCGAGGTCGTCCAAGTCTACGTCACCCCGGCGCGGGCGCCGCGCCGGCTGGCCGGGTTCGCGGCCGTGGCCGCCGAGCCGGGCCAGGCCGTGACCGTCACGATCGACCTCCCCGAACGAGCCTTCCAGCGCTGGGACGGCGGCTGGCGCCCGGTCGCGGGCGCCTACCTGGTCGAGGCCGGCCACAGCAGCGCCGACCTCAGGCTCTCCACGCGCCTCACCCTCTCCCACCCGGCCGGGCGCGCCGGGTGAGGCCGATCGGCCCGGCCGGCCCCTGACCGGCCGGGCCGCGGAATTCAGGAGACGGGCTCGATCCAGATGTCGCGGAAGCGGGGGTTCTCGCCGGGATCGCCGTGGTCCTGCAGCCGGATCCCGCCCGTCGCCGCGCTCTCCGGGAGGTGGTCGCCGGTGCCGCCGTCGATGGCCACGTCGTCGTGCACCACCACGCCGTTCCAGACGACCGTCACCCGCGCGTCGTCCGCCTTCACGCCCGCGTCGGTGTAGCGGGCCGCGCGGAAGGTGATGTCGTAGGTCTGCCACGTGCCGGGGGCGGTGGCCACGTTGCGGTCGGGCGCGCGCTTGGAGTAGATCGCGCCCGCCTCGTCGGCGGCCGGCGTGGTGTCGCCGTACGACTCCAGCACCTGCACCTCATAGCGCTCCTGGAGGAAGACGCCGCTGTTGCCGCGCTGCTGCCCGGTCACCTCCGGCGGGTAGTCCGGCTCGTACCACTCGACGTGCAGCCTGAAGTCGCCGAACGTCTGCCGGGTGCGGATGTCGCCGCCGTAGGACTCCATGGAGCCGTTCGCGACCGGCCACGCCGCCGCGCCGCCCGCCCGTTTCTCCCACGCCGCCAGGCTCGACCCGTCGAACAGCGCGATCCGCCCCGCCTTCGACACGGTGAGGTGGTCGAGGGCGACCTGCCCGGAGTCGCCGGAGTCGTACCGGTAGGCGACATGGTTCGCGCCGCGCCTCAGGTCGAGCGACTCGGTCTGGACGGCCCAGGAGCCCCACCCGCCGGTGGCGGCCAGGCGGGTCTGCCTGACCCGGGTCCCGTTGACGTACACGCTCACCGACGTGCCGGCCGGGGCCGCGTAGCGGAGCCCGACGTTGTGCCGGCCGGGGGAGTCCGCGCGCACCGTGAACGAGGTGCTCGCGCCCTCGGCCGTGTACCCGGCGACGAAGCCCGTGCCGGTGTGGCCCGGGTGCTCCGTGCTCACCTTCGCGCCGCCGCGCAGCGCGGCGCGCTCGGCCTCCAGCACCGGCCGCGCGGCCACCGTGATGGCGTCCAGGTTGACGTTGCCCGCGTCGCCGGCGTCATAGACGTAGGCGATGGTGTTCGCGCCCGCCCGCAGGGCCAGCGGCTCGACCCGGACGGCCCACTGGTCCCACGTCTCCGTGCTGGGCAACGGCACCTGCCTGACCTTGGCGCCGTTGACGTACACGCTGAGCGACTTCACGCCGGGCGCCGGGTGCGGGCCGTTGGAGTACCGCAGGCCCACGTGGTACGTGCCCGCCTCCGGGACCCGCACGGCGAACCGGGTGGCGGCGCCCGCGCTCCAGTAGCCGTCGACGAAGCCGCTCCCCGAGTGGCTCGGGTGGTCGGTGCCGAGCTTGGCGCCGCCGCTGTGGGCCGCGCTCTCCGCCTCGTACGTGCTGTCCGTCACCGGCCCGCCGGCCAGCGTGTTGAGCGTGTACCACGCCTCGGTGCTCCACAGCGGCTGCCCCGACGCCGAGCTGAACGGGCGCGGCGAGCGCAGGTGCACCACCCGCCCCGCCTTCAGGCCCGCGAGCTTGAGCGTGACCTTCCGGCCGCCGGCGGTCAGTTTCGCGGAGGTGACGGTCAGCGGCTCCTCGTCCACCTTGGGGCCGCCGTAGGTGGAGGCGGCGACGTACCGCCACTGGGTGGCCTGATACCTGGCGGCCAGCGACGCGGCGGTCTCCGCCGACAGCGGCTGGGTGTACTCCAGCTCGAAGCCGCCCTCCACCGCCCGCATCCGCAGGATGTCGAACGCCTTGGCGTCGCCGGGCGTCAGCTTCTGCAGGCCGTGGGTGAGCTTGCCCGGCTGGCCCCAGTTCCCGCCGGCGCCCAGGCCGCCCGCGTAGAGCGCGCCGTCGGGGCCCAGGCTGATCCGGTTGACCCCGGCCTCCAGCCCCTGGGTGAAGCGGAAGACCGCGCCCTGGTACTCGCCGCCGACCTTCTCCAGGTAGGCGCGCTGGATCCCGCCGTACGTGACGTCGCCGAACAGCACCTGCCCCGCGAACCTGCCGCGCTTCAGCACCAGAGGCGTGCTGGGGGAGTTGGCGATCTCGTTGTGCGGCAGCCACACCGCCGGCGGCGTGACCGGATGGGCGTCGAACGGGCCGTCCGGGTTGGTGTGGTGGTTGAAGAAGCGGTCCTTCTTGACGTGCACCAGCTTCGACGCCGGCAGCCAGCCGCCCTGGTTGTCCATCGCGAACAGCTCGTCCGACGGGCCCCAGCCGAGCCCGTTCGGGGTGCGCAGGCCGCCCGCGAGGTACTCGATCTTGCCGGTGGCCTTGCTGACCTTGACGGTCGTGCCCCGGTCCGGCGCGGGCTGCGGGTCGGTGGTGGCGCCGCCGTAGTCGATGGCCACGGAGAGGTTGAGGTAGAAGTGGCCGTCGCGGTAGAGCAGCCCGAACGCGAACTCGTGGAAGTTGCCGCCGAACGGCCAGGTCGCCACGGTCCGCAGATGGTCGGCGACCTCGTCGCCGTCGGTGTCGTTCAGCTCCACCAGGCGGGACTTCTCCGAGACGTAGAGCTTGCCGTCCACGTATGTGATGCCCATGGGCTCCTGCAGCCCGCTCGCGATCCTCTTCGTGGTCACCCGCTCGGGCGAGGTCTGGCCGGTGACGTTGCCGAGCAGGTAGACCTCGCCCAGCCGGGTCTGCGAGCCGCCCCAGGTGGCGATGGCCAGCCGGCCGTCGAGCAGCCAGTCCATCGCCGACACCTGCGGCTCGAACCCGGCCGGCCGCAGGTCGGTGAGCGTGAAGTCGGGGTGCACGGCGTTCAGCGGCAGGCCGTCGCCAGGGGAGTCGGCGCCGCTCTCGCACTCCTTGCGGCCCGGGGCGGTGACCCTCACGACGTCCGCGTCCGTGCTGAGCACCGAGGTCGGCACGACGGTGAAGCCGGCGGCGCCCGGCGGCCGCCACTCCAGCCTGAGCTGCTGGCCGTACAGGTGCTCGAAGTGGTCGACGCGCAGCGGGTGGTAGCCGGCGGTCAGCGTGATCGTGCCGTCCACGGAGACCGGCCCGTGCCGGCCGTCGTTGGTGATCACGACGGTGTCGCCGATGCGCAGCCGGGAGCCGTCGTCGCTGGTGAGCCGGAACTCGTACGTGCCGGCGGCGGGGATCTGGATGTTGCCGACCGCCTCGGTGACGAACATGTCGGTCAGGCCGAAGTCGGCGTCGGAGGTCCAGTCGATCGTGGGCATCAGCTTGTCCACGTTCGGGGTCTGGCCCGGCTTGAGCGTGCAGAGCTTGGACAGCTCGACCTGCACGTCGTAGGTGCGCAGGGTGATGCCCGGCTCCTGCGGCGGCACCTCCGCGCGCGCGTGGGCCGGTACGACCAGGAAGGCGAGGATGACGGTCAGCAAGACGGATAACAGCGAGATTTTCCGCATGGCCTGTCCCATCTCGGAGAGGGCGCCGCGTCCGGCGGGGGTGGGGTGCGGCATCGCCGGGACGCTCGGGTCCCTCGGCGGATGCCGGGTCTCATTCGCTGGAACGTGAGGAGGGTAACGCTGCTCTGCGCCGTAATATAAAGCGAGATCGTCGGATTGCCCATAGGCTTTCGCCGGAAATCGATGAAAGCTACGACATGTCAGGACGGAAGGCGTTCGCGGTCACCTTTCGCCGGTTTGCTGCGTCAGCGATATGACGTCCACCGATGAGAGGAACGATGGTGAACCCCCACGACCTGCTGGCCGTTGAGTTCGAAGGGCACCGCCCCCACCTGCGAGCGGTCGCGTACCGCATGCTCGGCTCGCTGAGCGAGGCCGAGGACGCGGTCCAGGAGGCGTGGCTGCGGCTGGCGCGCTCCGACTCCGGTGACATCGACAACCTGGGCGGCTGGCTGACCACCGTGGTCGGCCGGGTCTGCCTGGACCTGTTGCGCGCCCGCAAGACCCGGCGCGAGGAGTCGCTGGAGGATCGCCTGCCGGACCCGGTGGTCAGCCGGGTGGACGCCGCCGATCCCGAGCAGGAGGTGTTGCTGGCCGACTCGGTGGGGCTGGCGCTGCTGGTGGTGCTGGAGTCGCTGAGCCCGGCCGAACGGCTGGCGTTCGTGCTGCACGACATGTTCGGCCTGCCGTTCGAGCAGATCGCGCCCATCGTGGACCGCACCCCGGCCACGGCCAAGAAGCTCGCCAGCCGGGCCCGCCAGCGGGTCAGGGGCGCGGCCCCGAGCCCCGACCCGGACCCGGCCGACCAGCGCCGGGTGGTGGACGCCTTCCTGGCCGCCGCGCGCGGCGGCGACTTCGAGGCGCTGGTGTCCATCCTCGACCCCGACGTGGTGCTGCGCGCCGACGGCGGGGTGCTCACCAACGGCCTGAAGGTCATCCGCGGCGTCGCGGCCGTGGCCGGGCAGCTGGCCACCTTCCAGCGCATGGCCACCAGCGCCGCCGCCCACCCGGCCCTCATCAACGGCCTGGCCGGCCTGGTCAACACCATCGACGGCCGGTTGATCTCCGTCATGAGCTTCACCGTCTCGGAGGGCCGGATCGCCGCCATCGACATCCTGTCCGACCCCGACCGCCTGTCCCGCCTCGACCTGGCCGGCCTGGAGCCCTGACCGCCCGCCTCGGCCCGGGCGCGCTGGTACCCTCGGCCGCCGGGCCCGGCCTGGCCGGGCTCGATGTGACCGGGCTCGGCCCGGCCGGGCTCAAGGTGACCTGTCTCGGCCCGGCCGGGCTCAGAGCTGTTCGAGGCGGCGGGTGAGGAAGCGCCGCTCGGGGGCCGAGACGGCCAGGCCGAGCGCGCGGCGGTAGGCGGCCCGGGCCTCGTCGGCCCGGCCGAGCCGCCGCAGCAGCTCGCCGCGCGTGGAGTGGAAGTAGAGGTAGCCGTCCAGGTCCGGGTCGAGCCGGTCCACCGCGCGCAGCGCCGCGGCGGGCTCGCCGGCCTGGGCCAGCGCCGCGGCGCCGTTGAGCGCGACGACCGGCGAGCCGGTCAGAGCGGCCAGCCGCCGGTAGAGCGCGGCGACCTGCGGCCAGTCGATCCGCTCGCGCGCCTGCAACGAGGCGATGGCGGCCTGCACGACGTACGCGCCGCGCCCGCCCAGCGCGATCGCCCGGTCGAGCACCGCCCGCCCCTCGGCGAGCTGGGACAGGTCCCAGAGCGAGCGGTCCTGGTCGTCGAGCAGCACGAGCTCCTCGCCGTCCGCGCCGGAGAACCGCGCCCGCCGCCGCGCGTGGTGGATCAGCATCAGCGCCAGCAGCCCGTACGCCTCCGGCTGCGCGGGCAGCAGCGCGACCAGCACGCGCCCCAGGCGGATGGCCTCGGCGCCGAGGTCGATGCGGCCGCCGTACCCCTCGTTGAAGATCAGGTAGAGCACGGCCAGCACCGCGTCGAGCCGCTCGGGCAGCCGACGCGCGTCCGGGACCGCGAACGGGATCGCGGTCGCCTTGATCTTGGCCTTGGCGCGGGTCAGGCGGCGCTTCATGGTCTCCTCGGGCACGAGGAACGCGCGCGCGATCTCGGCGGTGCTCAGCCCGCCGAGCGCCCGGAGCGTGAGCGCCACCTGCCCTTCCAGCGGCAGCGCCGGATGGCAGCAGGTGAAGATCAGCTCAAGCCGTTCGTCCTTGATCACGGTGTCGTCGACCTCGTCCACGGTGGCCTCCGGCGCCGCCAGCAGGTGGATCTTCTCGGCCAGGGTGCGCTCCCTGCGGAGCCGGTCGATCGCCCGGTTGCGGGCCGTCGTGACCAGCCACGCCCCCGGCTTGTCCGGCAGGCCGGAGCCGGGCCAGTGCCGCGCCGCGATCGCGAACGCCTCCTGCGCGGCATCCTCGGCCCGGTCGAAGTCGCCGAGGAACCCGACCAGCGTGGCCACCACCCGGCCCCACTCCGCACGGAAGACCTCCTCCATCCCGCTCAGAGCCGCCCCACCGCCCCGTGCCCGTCCTCCCCGTGCCCGTCCTCCCCGCGCTGGTCCTCCCCGCGCCGGTCCTCCCCGCGCCGGGCCTTTCCGGCCCCAGTCTCCCCGCGCCCGGCACTTCCGCGCTCGGCATTCCGGAGCCCGGCCTGCCCGGGGCCGGGCGCGAGCGGCCTGACCTCCACCGTGCCGCCGAGCCGCACCGCCGGGATGCGCTCCGCCAGCTCCAGCGCCTCGTCCAGATCGGCCGCCTCGATCAGGCAGAAGCCGCCGAGCACCTCCTTGGTGTCGGCGAACGGGCCGTCGGTCAGCAACGTCCGGCCGCCGGCCATCCGCACGCACGTCGCCGTCTCCGCCGGCCGCAACTGCGCCGCGCCGACGCAGCGGTCGTCCTCGGCCAGCACGGCGTACTCCGCCTGGACCGCCTCCCGCTCGGCGGCCGGCAACCCCTCCAGGTAGCCGGGCTCGGCGTAGATCAGAAGTGCGTACTGCATCGTGAACCTCCCAGAGACACCACGTTCCCATCCTCATGACGAACGAGCCCCGGCGCATGGGACACCGTGATCGGCTCTATCCCTGGTTGGACATCGCCTACTCCCCAGGGTTGAGGCGAGCGCCCAGGTACGCGCGCGGATGGAGGCGGAAATCTGATCGAGGGTTGACGCCCCGTCCCGTCGGCTCTCTTACCGTTTTGCCGCAGTGGGGCCATGTCCCGCTGCCGCTGTTCTCTTCTCTCCGTCATCCCCTCCCGTCTTCGCTCGCCGGCCCGAGGAGGTCCTGTGCGGACAGGCAAAGCGTCGTCAGCCGCGGTGACAACGGCCGTGAGATCGGCCGTCACAGCGGTCATCACGGTGGCCGTCATGGTGATGAGCCTTCTCCACGTGCCGCCGGTCCAGTCGGAAGCCGTCGTCAAGGGGCCGCCCGAGGTCAGTGACGACCGGCGTGAGGTCCAGGGCGAACGCGTGCCTGTCCGCCCGCGCACCCCGGACCCCGCGGCGGGCAAGGACGCGCCCCGGCCCCGCTGGCCGGCCGCGGGTGACGCCGCCGCCGTGCGGGCGACGGGGAATGCCCGGGTGCGCGTGCTCGACAGGGGGGCGGCCGCGAAGGCGGGCGCGGGGCTGCTGCTCGCGGTCGACAACCCCGCGCCCGCCGAGCTGCGCGTGGACTACGAAGCGTTCACGCACGCCTACGGCGGCTCGTACGGCTCCCGGCTCCGCCTGGTCGCGATGCCCCGGTGCGTGCTGACCACCCCCGACGCGCCCGGATGCCGGACCGGCACGCCGATCCCCGCGCGCAACGACGCCGAGTCCCGCAGCCTCACCGCCGACCTCCCCGCCGGTGCGGCGGTGCTGGCCGCCGTCGCCGCCCCCGCGAGCGCCGCCGGCGACTACCGGGCGACCCCGCTGGCCCCGACCGCGACCTGGAACGGCGGCGGCAACTCCGGCGACTTCACCTGGTCGTACCCGATGCGGGTGCCGCCCGTGCCCGGCGGGCTGACCCCCGAGCTGGCCATCGGCTACTCCGCGGCCTCGGTGGACGGCCGGACCGCGAGCACCAACAACCAGCCGTCCTGGGTGGGCGAGGGCTTCGACCTGTGGCCCGGCTACGTCGAGCGCAGTTACAAGCCGTGCGCGGACGACGGGGCCCCCAAGAGCAACGGCGTCGACCCCGGCGACCAGTGCTGGGCCTACGACAATGCCACCGTCACCTGGAACGGCAAGGGCGGCGAGCTGATCAAGGCCGCCGACGGCACCTGGCGCATGCGCGGCGACGACGGCACCCGCTTCGAGAAGCTGACCGGGGGGCAGAACGGGGACGACGACGGCGAGTACTGGAAGGCCACCGGCACCGACGGCACCCAGTACTTCTTCGGCCGCGACCGGCTGCCCGGCTGGACCTCCGGCCGGGCCGAGACCGCCTCGGCCTGGACGGTGCCGGTCTTCGGCGACGACTCCGGCGAGCCCTGCCACGACCCGGCCGGGTTCGCCCAGTCGTCGTGCCGGCAGGTCTGGCGGTGGAACCTCGACTACGTGGTGGACACGCACGGCAACGCCATCGCGTACTACTACGACAAGGAGGGCAACCGTTACGGCCGCAACGTCTCCCTCACCGGCGACGCCGACTACGACCGGGGCGGCCGGCTGAGCCGCATCGAGTACGGCCTGCGTGCCGGCGACCTGTTCGCGCCGCCGCCGGCCAAGGTGGTGTTCGGCACCGCCGAGCGCTGCCTGCCGACCCAGACGTTCGACTGCGCCCCCGCCAAGATCGGCGCCTCCCCGGATCGCTGGCCCGACGTGCCGTGGGACCAGAACTGCACGTCCGAGTGCACCAAGGCCGGGCTGATCGCCCCGACGTTCTGGTCCCGCCACCGGCTCACCGCCGTCACCACCCAGATCAGGCAGGCGGACGGGACCTACCGCGACGTTGACACGTGGAGCCTGCGGCACGGCTGGGGCGACGCCGACGTCGACCGCGCGCTGCTCCTGCAGGGCATCAAGCACACGGGCAAGGCGTCCGACGCCCCCGTGACGCTGCCCGAGGTCACCTTCAACCACGTCCAGCTCAGAAACCGGCTGGATCGCGTCGGCGACGACGTCCCGCCGTTCATCAAGTACCGGCTCGGCGCCGTCTACGACGAGTACGGCGGGCAGCTCGAGGTGCAGTACTCCGGCGAGGACTGCGCCCTCACCGCCCTGCCCGCCCCCGAAACCAACACCAAACGCTGCTTCCCCGCCATCTGGCAGCCCGCGGGCAAGGAGAGCCCGACCCGCGACTGGTTCCACAAGTACGTCGTCACCAAGGTGATCAGGGCCGACCGCACCGCCCGCTCGCCCGACATGGTCACCGAATACCGCTACCTGGGCGGCGCGGCGTGGCACTTCGCCGACGACGACGGCCTGACCAGGACCAAGGAGAAGACCTGGTCGCAGTGGCGCGGCTACGGGCAGGTCCAGGTGCTGACCGGCGGGGACGGCACGCCGCTCACCCTGGAGGAGGGCCTGTACCTGCGGGGCATGGACGGCGACCGGCTCAACACCGCCGGCGGCGCCAAGCAGGTCACCGTCCCCGACGGCGAGGGAGGCGTGCACACCGACCACGACGATCTGGCCGGGTTCATGCTCAAACACACCGTCTACACCAAGCCGGACGGAACCGTCCACGAAAAGACCGTCAACACGCCCTGGCGTCACCGGACCGCCGTCCGCACCCGCTCCTGGGGCACCTCCGCCGCGGTCCTCACCGGCGTGGCCACCTCCCGCACCTGGAGCGCCATGGACGGCGGCGCCTGGCGGCAGACGCGCACCGACACCACGCACGACACCGTGACCGGCCTGCCCACCCAGGTCGACGACCAGGGCGACACCGCCCGCCAGGACGACGACCTGTGCACCCGCACGACGTACGCGGTCAACGCCGCCGCGTGGATCCGCAGCCTCCCCTCCCGCGTCGAGACGGTCGCCGCCCGCTGCTCGGCCACGCCCGAGCGGCCGGACGGCATCGTCTCCGACGTCCGCACCTTCTACGACGGGGGCGCGACGCCGACCAGGGGCGACGTCACCCGGGTGGAGAAGATCGCCGCGCACGACGGCACGAACGCCACGTACGTGCCCACCGCCCGCACCACCTACGACGACCGCGGCCGGGTCAGGACGGTCACGGACGCGGCAGGCCACACCACTACGACCACGTACACGGAGACGGCCGGGCTGACCACCGGGATCACCACCACCGGCCCGCCCGCCCAGCCGGGAAACGCGGCGAGCGCCCACGTCACCACCGAGACCCTCGACCCTGCCCACGGCCATGCGCTCACGCTGACCGACACGGCCGACCGCACCACCAATCTCGCCTACGACGGCCTCGGCCGCCTGACCAAGGTCTGGCTGCCCGGCCGCGCCACCACAGCCACTCCCGACACCGAGCACTCCTACCAGGTCACCGAGGGACAGATCGCCGCCGTCACCACCAAGACCCTGACTCCCACCGGCGACCAGCGCACGACCTACGAGCTGTTCGACGGGCTGATGCGCCCGCGCCAGACGCAGACCGAGGGGCCGGACGGCGGACGGCTCATCACCGACACCTTCCACGACAGCCGCGGCAACCTCGCCCGCGTCCACGACCTCTACTACGCGACCGGCGCGCCGCGGGCCACCCTCTTCGGCGTCGAGACACCGGGTGACGTCGAATCGCAGATGACGTTCTCCTACGACGGCCTCAACCGGGAGACCCTGCGCCGCTTCCTCGTCGGCAACAACGATGTCCAGGAGAAGTGGCGCACCGTCACCAGCCACGGCGGTGACTGGGTGGCCGTGGACCCGCCGGACGGCTCCACCCCCACCGTCACGGTGACCGACGCCCGCGGCAGGAAGACGGCCCTGCGCCAGTACGAGGGCGCCTCCCCGACAGGCGCGCATCAGACGACTACCTACACCTACACGCCCAGGGGCGAGCAGGCCACGATGCGCGACCCCGCGGGCAACACCTGGTCGTACACCTACGACCTGCGGGGCCGCAAGATCAAGGCCGTCGACCCGGACACCGGCACCACCGTCACGGCTTACGACGACCTGGACCGGCCGATCAAGATCACCGACGCCCGGGGTCGCACGCTCGTCCAGGCCTACGACCCGCTCGGCCGCCCGATCGAGATCCGCGAAGGTTCCTCCTCCGGCACGCTGGTCACCGCCTGGACGTACGACACCGTGAAGCGGGGAGCCCTCACCTCGCAGACCCGCTACTCGGGCGGACGGCCGTACACGGAACGGATCGACGCCTACGACCACGTGGGGCGCCCGGTGAAGTACACCCTCGTCATCCCAGAGGCGGAGGGAACACTGGCCGGCAGCTACACGTTCACCACCGCCTACAACCCGGACGGCACGGTCCGAACCCGAGGATACCCGGCCGCCGGCGGCCTGCCCGCCGAGAACGTGACGACCACCTACGACGACCTGTCGCGAGCCATCCGCCTGTCCGGCAACCTCGGCACCTACGTCAACGCGACCGCGTACTCCGCGACGGGCGAGCCACTGCAGTACGAGCTGACCACCGGCGGCAGAAAGATGTGGCAGACCCGCACGTATGAACCAGGCACCCGGCGCCTGGCCACCTCACGCGTCGACCGGGAGGGCGTGGCAGGCGTGGACCGCAACGCCGCCTACACCTACGACCCGGCCGGCGGCATCACCGCGATCTCTGACGTGTCGCGCTCCGGCACCGACACCCAATGCTTCAACTACGACCACCTCCAGCGTCTCAAGCAGGCATGGAGCCAGGCCACGCCCAAGTGCTCGGCCGCCCCGTCGACCACGATCGTCGGCGGGCCGGCACCGTACTGGCACAGCTACGCCTACGACGCGACCGGCAGCCGTACCCAGGAGGTCCTGCACGGAGTCGGCGGCCATGCCACCACCACCCACTCCTACACCAACAGTCCGGCGGGCCAGGGTCACCAGCTCAACTCCGTCACGCGTACCGGCGGTGACGGGACGAGCACCGAGGCGTTCTCCTACGACGCTGCGGGAAACCTGATCACCCGTACCGAGGGAACGGCCAGCACTACCCTCACCTGGGATGCCGAGGGCGTCCTCACCAAGGTCGCGAAGGGCAATGCGGAGACGTCCTTCGTCTACACCGGGAACGGGGAGCGGCTCATCCGCCGCGACTCCGACGGCAGTACCCTGTACCTGCCGGGCATGGAGCTGCACGCCCCGGCGCCGGCCTCGGGGCTCAGGTCCGCGCAGCCCGAGACCACTCGCTACTACGTGCACAACGGCGAGACGCTGGCGACGCGTACGCCGTCGTCGGTGCGGTTCCTTGCCCCGGACCATCAGGGGACGATCCAGATCAGCACGGACGCCGTGACACAGTCGCTCATTCAGCGCCGCTTCACCCCATTCGGCGCCATGCGCGGCGCCCCCTCCGGGACGTGGCCGGACGAGAAAACCTTCGTCGGCGGCACCATGGACCCCAGCACGGGCCTGACCCATCTCGGCGCTCGCCAGTACGACCCCGCGCTGGGGCGCTTCATCTCCATCGACCCGCTCCTGCTGGACGATCCTCAGCAGGCGCATGGCTACAGCTACGCCAACAACACCCCCGTCACCAGCAGCGACCCCAGCGGTCTCTGTCCGGGCAGGGGCCGTCCTGAGCTCGCCTGGGTGAGCGCGTCCAACTGCGAGGACAACTACAAGGACTTCTACCCGCCCCGTCGTGGCGGCGGTGGAGGAGGCGGCGGCGGGGGCTGGACCGGCGGTGGCGGTGGCGGCGGGGGCGGCTGGCGCGGGGGAGGCGGCGGTGGCTATCGTCCGCCCAAGCCGCCGCCCATCGGCCCGGTCCGCGTCTGCTCGGGCTGGTGCGCCATCAAGGACAAGATCGGTGATCAGCAAGCAGACGCTGGCATTCCGGATCTGCCAGGCATTCCGGACCTACCAGGGCCTCCCGGTTGCGATGACCGACTGCCCCTTCCCATGCCAATCCTCCGATTCCCAGGATGCCAGAGGTCCGGAGGCCCGGTGGAGTGGGAGGGCAAGAAGGAGTGGGGTGGTGCCCGATGCACACCTTTGGGCTGCACTGTGGTGCTGCCACGGCGCGATGTGAAAGAGATCAGCGACTGGCTCAACAGTGACTGGCGAGCCAGCCGGTTGGTCAACGCGATCGCAGCGATAGCGGGTGCGTATCTGTGCAAAGGCATGGGAATCATGGCCGCTGCTGCCTGCGCATTCTCCATCTCTGAAGTCATCGAGCAGGTAAAGCGATACCTGCGCGACGCGGCGCGGGATGGCAAATGTGTGGGGCCTCACATTCCATTCCCGCCGGGCCGTCCAGGCTGGCCCAGCCGGACGTCCGATCCGGGTTACTGCCCGTAACCCGCGATGGCGGGCGTCGTGAACAGGGCGTCCGCCGTCCCCCGGACCACGGGTGCGCCATTCACGGCACTACCCCTACCTGCAACTCATCAGATCGGAGAGCCAGACAGGATGGGAACGTTACGCGGTGGGAGAGCCCGGAGGAGGATGGCGAGCGCGCTCGCCGCCCTATTCGTGCTGTGTTTCCTGCAAGGGCCGCCGTCGGCGGCGGCTGGCACGATCGTGGAGCCGCCTGCTGGCACCGCCGTCACCGAGCAGGAGGCGTCGCAGGCGGCGCGTTCGTCCGGGCAGCCGGTCGAAGTGCTGGCACTGCGCGGCGAGTCGCGCGAGGTGCGCGCCCTGCCGTCGGGCTCCTTCGAACTCGTCCAGCACCAGCGCCCCGTCCGCACCAGGAAGGACGGCGCCTGGACCCCCGCGGACCCGGCGCTGACCCGCTTACCCGGCGGCGGGCTCGGCCCGGTCGCCTCGACGGTGGACCTGCGCCTGTCCGAGGGCGGCAACGAGCCGTTCGTGACCATGGGCAGGGCGGGCCGCACGCTCAGCCTGTCATGGCCGGGACGGCTGCCCGCACCCGTGGTGCAGGGCGACACAGCCACCTACCCCGAGGTGCTGCCCGGCGTGGACCTGACCGTGCGGGCAGACGTGGACGGGTTCGCCCACCTGCTGGTAGTGAAGACGCCGCAGGCGGCGCGCGACCCCGCGCTGGCCCGCCTGCGGCTCGGGACGCAGACACGGGACCTGGCCCTGACCGCCGACGAGAGCGGCGTGCTACGCGCCACCGACGAGGCGAGCGGCAGCACGGTGTTCGAGGCGCCCGCCCCGCTGATGTGGGACTCGGGGTCGGCGAGTGCCACTGCGAGAGCGACCGGGCAGGCGCCGGCGGCCGGGCCCGCCGAAGGGTCCAGGGTCGCGCGGGTGGGCGTCGGCCTGGGACGGGGTGAGCTGGCCCTCACCCCCGACCGTGGTCTGCTGACCGCCCCCGACACCCACTTCCCCGTCTACATCGACCCGGTTTGGAAGACGGTGGGCGAGTCGGCCAGGCTGATGGTCTCCAGCGGCTACCCTGGCACGACATACTACAACTGGTCCGGCACCGAGGGCGTGGGCCTGTGCGACGTGCAGTACGACGGGGCCTGCGTCAAGGATCAGAAGAAGCGGCTGTTCTACCGCATGCCGATCGGCTCGATCGCCGGCAAGCACGTGATCTCTGCGGAGTTCGTCGCCTACGAGACCCACGCCTACAAGTGCTCCAACCCCACCGTGGTCCAGCTCTGGCACGCCAGCGGCTTCGGTAACACCTCGACCTGGAACAGCACCGACGACAACTGGGTCAAGAACCTGGCCTCGCGCGACGTCGCCTACTGCTCCCGCACGCCCGTCGAGTTCGGCGGCACGGCACTGCGCGACGTGGTGCGGGCCGCGGTGAGCCGCAAGGACGCCAACATCAACTTCGGGCTGCGCGCCTACTCCGAGTCGACGATGGCCTGGTGGAAACGGTTCACCGCCGATGCGAACCTGCGCATTGAGTACAACACCCCGCCACCGCAGCCCCTGATGAAGAACCTGTCCATGAGCCCCGGCGGGCCGTGCGTCTACGCCTCGCCGCCCACGGTCAACCTACTGCCGACCATGTACGCCGTCCTGACCGATCCCGACTCCGGGTCGGCCGCCAAGCTGCAGGCCCAGTTCCGCATCCTGTGGGACAACAACACCGGCATCTGGACCGCGCCGCTGACGGCCGCCAAGACCACCGGCTCCACCTTCCAGGTGACCGCGCCCGCCACCATCCCGCAGAACAAGGTGCTGAGCTGGATCGTCCGCACCTGGGACGGCCACCAGTGGAGCCCGTGGAGCTCGGCGGGCGACGCCACCGGCTGCTACTTCTCCTACGACACGACTGCCCCGCCCGCGCCGGCGCTGACCTCGGCCGACTATCCGCCGTCCGACCCGGACAATCCCGACGATCCCTGGCACGACGGCGTCGGCCGCTACGGCTCCTTCTCCGTCAGCACCACCCAGAGCGACGTGAACCGCTACTGGATCGGGGTCAACACCACGCCCACCGCCGCCGGCGAGCACCGTCCCGCCGCCCCCGGCGGCCCGGTCACCGTGCAGGTGGCCCCCACCAGGGCCGGGGTCAACTTCCTGTACGTCAAGGCGCTCGACTCCGCCGGCAACACCAGCGCGGCGACCACCTACCTGTTCCGCGTCAGCGCCGGCAGCGCCCCGCGTGCCCACTGGCCCCTCGACGAGCCCGCTGGCGCCACCAGCCTGACGGCGCTCACCCGGCCCGGCACGGCCCCGGTCACCACCCGGACCGTCGGCGGCGTCACGACGGGCGTGGACGGCCAGGTCGGCACCGCGCTGCGTGGCGACGGCAGCTCCGGCTACGCCGAGACCTCCGGCCCCGTCATCGACACCTCCAAGACCTACTCCGTCGGCGCCTGGGTCCGCATGGCGAACACCGACCAGTTCGCCACGGTCGTGAACCAGGACGGCAACGTGGTCAGCGGCTTCTTCCTGCAATACGTCAAGGATGACGACCGCTGGTCCTTCAGCCTGACCAACGCCGACGCGGTGCAGGGCGGCGTCCGCGTGCGCTCCGCCGCGCCGCCCGAGGTGGGGGAGTGGACCCACCTGCTCGGCGTGTACGACGCCGTCGCCAGGAAGGCCCGCCTGTACGTCAACGGCGTCCTGCAGGAGGAGAAGCCCTTCACCGTCACCTGGAACGCCACCGGCCCGATGGCCATCGGCCGGGCTGTCCACGGCGGCGTCAAACAGAACTTCTTCCCCGGCGAGATCGACGACGTGCAGGTCTTCGACCGCCTGGTCAGCGACGAGGAGGCGGCTGATTTGTTCACCCGCCACCCCGTGCTCTCCGGCCGCTGGACGCTCAACACCGACGGCCGGGACGGCAGCGGCCACGGCCGCCACCTCACCCTGGCCGGCGAGGCTCGGGCGGACCCGGCGGCGGGCTGGCTGGGCACCCCGGCGGGCGCCCTGGTCCTGGACGGAGCCGGCGACCACGCCGCCACCGCCGGGCCGGTCGTGTCCACCGGCCGCAGCTTCACCGTGGCGGGCTGGGTGACCGCGGCGGGCGCGCCCACCGCCAAGGCGGCCGTCTTCTCCCAGGCCGGCGCCGTCAACAGCGGCTTCACGGTCCGCTACGACCCCGCCGCCGCCGGTGGCGCGGGCGGCTGGCAGGTGGAGATGCCCGGGTCGGACGCCTCCGGCGCCGCCTCCCAGCGCGCGGAGCACTCCGCCTACCGCAACCAGCTCGACTGGGACCACGTCGCCGTCGTCTACGACTCGTTCGCCGACGTGCTGCGGCTGTACGTCAACGGCTGGCTGGAGGAGACCGAGGAGCGGGTGTCGGTCCGCTGGCACACGATCGGCTTCGACGCCACCGGCCCGCTCCAGCTCGGCCGCGCGAAGACGGCGGGCGCGTGGGGCGAGCACTGGGCCGGGGCCATCGACGACGTCTGGGCCTTCTCGGGCGTGCTCAGCCAGGAGCAGCTCCAGACCCTCGCCGGCTACACCGAGCTGCCGTCCGACTCGCCCTTCTGAGCGGCGCGGGCGCGCGTCGCCGTCACGGCGGCGCCCACCGGCGCCGGTACGCCCCGGCCACCGGGATGGTCGAGCGCCGTTGTCATGGTGGCGCGCATCAACCCCAGGAGTACAACCTGGGGTTGATGCGCGGGATTCACCCGCCTGGTTAGGGTGGCGGATGCCTTTCACCGCCGCGTCACTGCTCCGGCGGCTGTCCCGGCTGCATCCCCTGCTCTTCGACGGTGCGGTGGCGCTCGCCCTGACCGTCGGCACCTGGCTGTGGGACTGGTACGGGCCGGACATGGGGCGCCCGGCCGACCCGCGGGCGATGATGTTGACCGCGGCGGTCAACGGGCCGCTGGCGCTACGCAGGCGGGCGCCGCTGGCGGTGCTGATGACCGCCGCGGCCGCCTCGTTCACCTACCACCACCTGGGGTACCACGTGGGCCTCAACACCGTAGGCCTCCTGCTGATGCTCTTCACGATCGCCGTGCACAGCCCGCTATCCGCGAACGCGGCGGGCGCGGTGATCACGGTGGCGGTGTGGACCCACGCGTCGGCGCTCCAGCCTGACGTCGTGCTGGGCTCGGCCCTGGGCTCGGCGGTGCTGCTGGCGGCCTGCGCGCTGGCGGCCGGTGTCGTCGTGCGCCTGCTGGTCGAGCGCACCAGGCAGCTCGCGGTGCTGACGCGGCGGCTGCGCGAGGAGCAGGAGGCGGCCACGCAGCGCGCCGTCACGCGCGAGCGCGTGCGCATCGCCCGCGAACTGCACGACATCGTCGCCCACCACATGTCGGTGATCTCGGTGCAGGCTGGGCTGGGCCGCTTCGTGGCGGCCACCGATCCCGCCACGGCGCAGGCCGCGCTCGGCGTGATCGAGGAGACCAGCCACGAAGCGCTCAACGAGCTGCGGCGGCTGCTGTCGATCCTGCGCATCGAGGCCAACGACGAGGACGGGCCGCTCTACACCACCGCCCCCGGCCTGCGCAACGTGCACGCCTTGGCGGAGCGCATGCGCGGCGCGGGGCTGCCCGTCGAGGTGGGCGTCGAGGGCCGGGCCCGCCCGCTGCCGCCGGGGCTCGACCTGTGCGCCTTCCGGATCGTCCAGGAGTCGCTGACCAACGTGCTCAAGCACGCGGGGCCCGTCCGCACCGAGGTCCGCCTCACCTATACCGCCACCTCGCTGACGGTCCGCGTCACCGACCACGGCCCCGGCGCCGGTGCCGAGCCCTCCGGCGGGCACGGGTTGATCGGTATGACAGAACGTGTCAGGCTCTATCGGGGAACGATCACCACGCGTCGGCCGCCCCACGGCGGGTTCGAGGTGCTCGCGACCCTGCCGCTGCCCCCAGCCGACGAGGTCGAGTGATCCAAGCCGATGATCAGCGTGCTCGTGGTCGACGATCAGGTGCTCATCCGCGCGGGCTTGGCGGCCCTGCTGCGCGCGGCGGGGCTGCGGGTGGCGGGCGAGGCCGCCGACGGCGAGGAGGCGGTCCGGCTGGCCGCCTCCGCCAGGCCCGACGTGATCCTCATGGACATCCGCATGCCGGGCATGAACGGCCTGCGCGCCACCGAGCTCATCCTGGCGGCCCCGCCGCCTGTGCCCAAGGTCCTCATCCTGACCACGTTCGACATCGACGAGTACATCTACAACGCGCTGCGTCTGGGCGCGAGCGGCTTCCTGCTCAAGGACACGCCGCCGCAGCGGCTCGTCGCCGCCGTCCAGACCGCCGCCGGCGGCGAGGTGCTGCTCTCGCCCACGGCCACCAGGCGGCTGATCGAGGCCTTCACCGACCCGCCGCGCACCCCGCCACCGGCGGCGCTCGACTGCCTCACCACCCGCGAGATCGAGGTGCTGCGTCTGGTCGGGCGGGCCCTGTCCAACAGGGAGATCTCCGAGCGATTATCGGTCAGCGAGGGCACCGTCAAGACACACCTCAACCGCATCATGGGCAAGCTCGGCCTGCAGAGCCGCGCGCAGGCGGTGGTGCTGTCCTACGAGGCCGGGCTGGTCAAGCCCTCCGTCCGCTGACCGGGGCCGCCCGCGCCCCACAGATGGGGCGCGGGCGGTGGTCGGTCAGCGGTTGTAGGGCGCGAGCGTGATCCGGTCGATGACCGGGGCGTGCCTGGAGCGCAGCAGCACCCCGGGGAACGTCTCCGACGCGTACGTCTTGCCGTCGAAGTTCGGCAGCTCGGCGCTGCTGAACCCGATCGTGTTCGCCCCCTTCCTGAGCTGCACCGGCACGGTCAGCTCCCAGAAGTTGTTCTCGTGGAAGGTGTGCGGGAACAGCACCCGCTGCGGCGCGGCGCCGTTCACCGCGATGTCGGCGTGCCGGGCCAGCGGGTCCGGGTTGTAGTGCGTGGCGGGCGACTGCTCGGGGTTGGAGTAGCGCACCCGCATCGCGTACGTGCCGGCCTGCGGCGCCCGTACCGTGAAGGTCAGCGTGCCGGGCTCGCCCGGCGCGCCGCCGACCCCGGTCACCGCCGCCCCGCCCCCGGCCAGGGAGAGCGGCGAGACCGTCGCCGCGCCCGTCAGCCGGGCCGACTCCGCCTCGTGGACGGTCGCCGGCAGCGCGCCCGGCGCCGGGCGCACGTCGAGACGGTCGACCAGGGTCGTGGCCGAGCGGCCGGTGACCGTGACCTTGTTGACGCCGCCGGACAGCGAGACCGTCGCGGTGGCGTCGCCGCGCCGCGCGTCGTCCAGCACCTCCAGGCCGTTGACGGCCACCCTCGCCTTGCCGGGGCCGGACAGCGCGAGGTCCAGCACGGCCGCCTCGTCCCTGGCCGCGTACACCCAGAACGTCACCGACCGGCCCCGCGCGACCTCCGCCGCGCCCGCACCGGAGACGCGGGCGCCCTTGACGTCGTACGCGACCCGGGCCCCGCGCAGCTCGGCCAGCTCACCCTCGTACACCGAGGCGGCCGCCGCCGGGTTCGCCAGCGACAGGCGGATCCGGTCCACGATCGCGTCGCCCTTGGTCGCCTTCGACCCGTCGAGGCTGCGCGCGGCCAGGGAGATGACGTGCCGGCCCGCCGTCAGCTCCACGCTGGTGTCGGCGTGGTCCCACACCACCCACTTGTAGCCGAGCGGCAGGAACAGCTCCTGCTCCGCCCCGCCGTCCACGCGGACGAAGACGTTCGTCGGGCCCTGCTCGCGCACCCGGTCGAAGGTGTTGAGCGAGTTGGCGAAGACGCTCAGGTCGTAGCGGCCGGCCCGCGGCACCTCGACGGTGAAGTCGAGCACGCCGTCGGAGCCGGTGCGCAGCCCGCCCACGTTGTAGCGGCCGGAGGTGTAGAACTTCGACACGTCCGACGGCGAGCCCTCGGGGCCGTTGCGGCTGTAGCCGCCGCCGGTGTACTTGGCCTCCTCCGCCTCGTACGACCGCTCCCACAGCGTGGTCTTGGGCGCGGTCACGGCGCCGGTCCCGGCGGGGGAGAGCACGATCTCGTACGCCGAGGACTCCGCCAGGCGCGGCAGGTCACCGGAGCCGAAGTCGAGGACCACGGCGCCGTTCTCGACGGCGACGTCGCGCTCGGCGAGGATCGCGGGCTGCGGCGAGTCGCCGATCTGCCCCGTCCACGGGATCTCCCTGATCCAGGCGTGCACGGTGTCGCCGAAGACCTTCGCGGGCACGTTCTCGAAGCGCAGGTGCCCGGCGCCGTTCGCGCCGCCGAAGATCGCGCGGGCCTGCCGCTTGTCCCGGTCGAGCGTCGCGACGCCCTGCATCGTGTAGTTCTGCCCCGGGTACGGCGGCGTGACCCGGACCGTGCGCCCCGACATCTGGCCGTAGGCGTGCAGCAGCCACCACTGGCCGTTGCCCCGGTTGGCCTGCACGGCCGAGTCGGACAGGTTGCCGTCGATGTTCCAGTAGGCGATGTCGGCGTCCACCTTCGACTCCTCGATGGCCGACACCCACTGGATCATCTGGCCGGGCACGGAGGTGTGGTAGTTGAAGGCGTACTCGTTGATGTTGATCGGCAGCTCGGTGCCCGCGTACCGGGTGCCGGCGAAGACCTCGGCCTCCATCTCGCGGTAGCGCTTGACGCTCGCGCGCACCTGCTCGGGATGGCTGAGCTCGTGCCAGGTCATCACGTCGGGCACGGTGCCCGCCGCCACGGTGTGCTCCAGGAAGCCCTTGACCTGGGAGTAGAGCACGCTGGTGTTCGGGCCGGCGATGCGCGCGCCGGGCAGCCGGCCCTTGATGAGGGCGTGAATGTCGTCCCAGGCCCGGAAGTAGTCGCGCGGGTCGCTCAGCCAGCTCACCCGGTTGTAGCTCCACTCGCCGGTGCCGAACATGTTGCCTTCGGGCTCGTTGAACGATACGAACACGATGTTGTCGCGATATTCCGGGTCGAGTTGCCGGACCTGGTCCACCTGCTTGGCGATCTTCTCCTTGTACAGGCCGAGCTTCTCCTCCGGCGTGCTGCCCGGCCACTGGTACGGGAAGCCCCGGTGGATGTCGGTCATGTAGATGTACACGTCGCCGTCGGTGCTGTCGGCCAGCGGCTTGACCACCTCCAGGGCGTCCGCGCCGGGGTGCTGCGGGCCGTCCTGGGCCTTGGTCGAGACCGTGCGCAGCCGCATGCCCTCGATGAGGTTGTTCGTCGGCACCCCCGGCCCGTACAGGCCGTAGAGGGTGCCGGACGCGCCGCCGTGGAAGGCGCCGGTGTCCTCGGCCAGGTCGATGACGAGCTGCCCCTCGCGGATGACCGTGACCTCGGCGGTGACCGGGCGGCCCGCGGCGGTGCCGGTGACGGTGAACGTCCCGGCGGCGGCGTACCTCTCCGGGGCCACCGCCTGCCAGGTGACGGGCACGTCGCGGTCGTAGCCGTCGGAGAAGGCGGCGCGGACCGCGGGCGGCAGCGCGGGCGCGGTGCCGATGGTGGTGCGCACGTCGAAGGCGTCCCTGCTCAGGCCCGACGGCGCCGGCGGGGTGCCGCCGGCCAGCTCGGCCACCTGGGCGGCGCTCAGCGCCGCGCCGTAGACGCGGAAGTCGTCGATCGCGCCGTCGAACAGCGGGTCCGGGTAGAACGAGCGCCCGATGAACCCGGCCGACGTCGTCGAGGCGTCGATGAGCTGCGCCGCCGTGATCGTCGTGGGGGCGGAGGCGACGGCGGCGCCGTCGAGGTAGGTCGTCAGGCGTCCCGCCGCCGTGTCGAGGGTGACGGTCAGCGTCTTCCAGGCGCTCGCCGGCAGTGGCGCGTAGCCGGTGACCTGCGCCTCCGCGCCGCCGCCCGACGTGGTGACCGCCGTGCGCAGCCGGCCGTCCCCGTTGTACGGGGTGCTGAACAGGTAGCGGGAGTTGTCCTTGCCCAGCGCGTAGATCCATTGCCACGGGGCCGTGGTGCCGTCCCACTTCACCCGTGCCGACACGGTCAGGTCGGTCCTGTCCTTGATCGCGACCAGCGGCAGCCGGACGTAGGCGCCGCCGGAGTCCTGGGCGCCGCCGGGCAGGCTGAGCGCGTGCCCGCCCGCCGCGCCCTCCACCAGCGCCGCCGTGGCGGCGTTGACCAGCTCGCCGTGCAGGCCGTTGCCGGAGGAGTCGGTGACGGAGCCGCTGGTGACGTCGTCGGCGTCGAACTCGTAGACGAGCACGGGAGCCGGATCGGCGGCGGCCGCCGCCACCCCCGTGGTTAACGACAGGGCGAGGGCGGCCGGGAGGAGCCCGGCGCACCAGGCCCTGGTGAGTCTCGGGAATGCCATGCGAAGTCCCTGGGATGTGAGCGCTAACAAGGCTGAGGGAGCGGAGCGGCAACGCAACCGAGGGTTTCGCGTAGGTTACGTAGCCGCGCCCGGCGCGTCAATGGGCGGCCTCACGCGTGTTTCCGGCAGGTCACGATCCGATATCGCCGGTGGCCTCCGCTCTTGACGCCCGGCGTGCGGGGAGTAAAAGTCGAGCCACATCGTTGAACCGGTTCGCCCGTTCCGGCGACCACGGCGTGCCGCCGATGCGGCGGCCTCCTGATCATTTACCTGGAAGAGGCAGTCCGGGGCGACGATGCGAGGGAGCGGTCCAACGTAGTCGTCGAACCGGTTCGACAATCTGGAGGTGAGAGTGGCGACGATCGGAGACGTGGCCCGGGAGGCCGGGGTGAGCCGCAGCACGGCGTCGTACGCGCTGTCGGGCAAGCGGCCCATCTCGGAGGAGGTGCGGCGCAGGGTGCTGGCCGCCGCCGAGGCGCTCGCGTACACGCCGAACGCCGGCGCCCGCGCGCTCGCCACCGCCCAGACCAAGGTCCTCGGTCTGCTCGCCCAGTTCCACGAAGACGAGTTCGCGCCCGCGATGATGCAGTACATCCTGGGCGTCACGAACACCGCCCGCGACCTCGGTTACGACACCCTGCTGGTCAACGAGGCCGACGGGGTGCGGGCCCTGCGCCGCGTCACCGACTCCCGCATGGTCGACGGCGTCGTCCTGATGAACATCGCCCAGGACGACGCCCGGCTGCCCATCCTGCGCGCCGCGCCGCAGCCGGGCGCGCTGGTCGGGCTGCCCGGCGACTGCTCCGGCCTCGACGTGTTCGACCTGGACTTCGAGGAGGCCGGGCGGGTGATGGTGGACCACCTGCACCGGCTCGGCCACCGCGAGCTCATCCTGATCTCGCAGCCGGAGCACGTCGTCGAGCGGGGCGGCGCGTACGTGTGGCGGCTGCGCGACGCCGCGCTCGAACGCGCCCGCCAGCTCGGCCTCACCCTGCACGCCGTCTACGGCGAGTCCCGCCAGCCGGCGGTGGGCCGGCTGCTCGTCCACCTGCTCGACACCTACCCGGCGGCGACCGGCCTGCTGATCAACAACGAGGCGGCCGCGGCGGCGCTGCCCTCGGTCACCTACGAGCGGGGGCTGCGGGTGCCCGGCGACCTGTCGGTCATCGGGCGCTACTCCGAGGAGTTCGCCGCGACCTTCTCCCTGCCCTACTCGTTCATCGAGAGCGCGCCCGACCGCCTCGGCGCCATGGCCGTGCGCCAGCTCGTGCGGCGCGTGGAGTCACCGGTGGCCAGGAACGAGCCGTTCGTGGTGCGCTTCATCTCGCCCGAGCTGGTCTCCCGGGGCAGCACCGCGCCCCCGGGCACCCGCTCCCCCTGACGCCAGGGTGCTCCCGCCCTGCGCCTCGCCCTCTCTGACCCCCAACCCCCCGCATCTCCCGCCACGTCCCTGATGTGAGCGCTAACACAGGAGGAGTCGATGAACCGTTCGTCGATGTCCACGAGGACGGCGGTCCTCGCCACCGCCGCCCTGGCGCTGTCCGCACTGACCGCCTGCGCCTCCGCCCCCCAGGGCGCCTCCGGCACCGCCTCCGCCTCCGCCGGCGGGTCGTACACCTGGTGGGACCCCTACCCGCAGCACGACGCGTCCTCCGCGTGGGCCAAGCGGGTGGACGCCTGCGGCCGGCAGGCCGGCGTCACCATCCAGCGCACCGCCTACGACACGACCGCGCTCACCAACCAGGCCCTGCTCGCCGGCCAGGAGGGCAACGCCCCCGACGTGATCCTGCTCGACAACCCGGCCGTCTCCACCCTGGCCGACGCCGGGATGCTGAGCGCGATGTCCGACTTCGGCCTGGAGGTGAACCGGTTCGACAAGAACCTCGTCGCCGCCGGCGAGCTGGACGGCAAGACGTACGGCATCCCGATCGGCGCCAACACCCTGGCCCTCTACTACAACAAGAAGATCCTCGACGACGCCGGCGTGGACCCCGCCTCGATCAAGGACTGGGCCTCGCTCACCACGGCCATGAAGAAGGTCAAGGCCGCGGGCAAGAAGCCGATCACGTTCGCGGCCATCGGCACCGAGGAGGGCTCCTTCCAGTTCCTGCCCTGGTTCTGGGGCGCCGGCGCGCAGCTCACGCAGCTCGACTCGCCGCAGGCCGTCGAGGCGCTCACGCTGTGGAGCTCCTGGCTCAAGGACGGCCTCGCGCCGAACTCGGTCATCAGCAACTCCCAGAACACCACCTGGGAGGAGTTCCTGACGGGCGAGTTCGCCTTCGCCGAGAACGGCACCTGGCAGATCAACAGCGCCGCCGGGGCGGACTTCCCCACCGGCGTCGTGCAGATCCCCGCCAAGGACGGCGGCGTCGCCCCGACCCCGACCGGCGGCGAGTTCATCACGGTCCCCGTGCAGAAGGACACCGGGCGCTACGACGTCACCAAGAAGGTCCTGGAGTGCATGACCACGCCCGAGGGCCTGGTCGAGACCGGCACGACGTTCGCGTACTACATCCCCTCCACCGCCGACGGGCAGCAGGCGATCCTGGCCAAGGAGCCGAGCCTGAAGCCGTGGGTGGAGGCCGTGCGCAGCGCCAAGGGCCGTACCAGCGACAACCTCGGCACCGACTACCCGAAGATCTCCGAGGCGCTGTGGACCGGGGTGCAGAAGGCGCTGAGCGGGGCGGCCAGCCCCGCCGACGCGCTCAAGCAGGCGCAGGCGCAGGCGAAGCAGGCCGTCGGCGACTGATGTCATGACCTCGCTTCGCACCACAGGGACGGTCGCGGTGGGCGGCGCGGCGCACGCGGCCCCGCCCCGGCGGCGGGCCCGGCGGCGGGCCCGGCGGTGGACGGCCTTCGCCTTCCTCGCCCCGCTCATCGTCTATCTGGTCGTCTTCTACTCCTACCCGCTCTACCGCAACATCGAGCTGAGCGTGCACGACTACACGCCGCGCGCGTTCGTGCAGGGCAACCCCGAGTTCACCGGCCTGGAGAACTACCTGGACATCCTGGCCGACGACACCTTCCTGCGGGCGCTGCGCAGCACGGCCGTGTTCACGCTGGCCTCCATCGCCGCGCAGTACGCCATCGGGCTGGCCCTGGCGGTCTTCTTCCACCGCCACTTCCGCCTGTCGGCGGCGCTGCGCGCGATGTTCCTCGTGCCGTGGCTGCTGCCGCTGATCGTCTCGGCCTCCACCTGGTCGTGGATGCTCAACAGCGAGAACGGCATCGTCAACGCGGCGCTCCAGGCGTTCGGCATCGGCCAGATCAACTGGCTGACCTCACCGGACACCTCGCTGCTCGCGGTCACCATCGCCAACATCTGGCTCGGCGTCCCGTTCAACCTGGTGATCCTCTACGCCGGCCTGCAGAACATCCCCGCCGACCTGTACGAGGCCGCCGGGCTCGACGGGGCCGGCCCCTGGCAGCGCTTCCGCCGCATCACGTTCCCGCTGCTGCGCCCGGTGTCGCTGATCACCCTGCTGCTGGGACTGATCTACACGCTCAAGGTCGTCGACATCATCTGGATCATGACCAGGGGCGGCCCCGCCGACGCCTCCACCACGCTGGCCATCTGGTCCTACCGCGAGGCGTTCGGCACCGGCCAGCCCGACTTCTCCCCGGCGGCGGCCGTCGGCAACCTGCTCATCCTCATCGCCTTCGCCGCCGGGCTCGTCCATGTGCGCCTGCAACGAGGGGAGGACCGGGCATGAAGGGGTGGAAGACGGCGCTGGGCGTCTGCCTCGTGGCCGTGATGTTGTTCCCGGTCTACTGGATGGTCAACGTCTCGCTGACCAGGACGAGCGACATGCGGGCCGACCCGCCCCACTGGTTCCCGTGGGACCCCACCTTCGAGGGGTACGCCGCCGCGCTCGGCCAGCAGCTGCCCGCCCTGGCCACCAGCCTGTTCATCGGCCTGGGCACCGTCGCGCTCACGCTCGCCGTGTCCCTGCCCGCCGGGTTCGCCCTGGCCAAGCTGCGCCCGCGTGGCACCCGGACGATCGACTTCCTGCTGCTGGCCGCGCAGATGATCCCGGCCGTCGTCATGGCCATGGGCTTCTACGCGATCTACATCAGGCTCGGGCTGCTCAACACCGTCGCGGGCCTGATCGTGGCCGACTCGACGCTGGCCGTGCCGTTCGGGGTGCTGCTGTTCCGGGCGTTCATGGCGGGCATCCCCGCCGAGGTCATGGCCGCGGCGCAGATCGACGGGGCGAGCACCTGGCGCACGTTCCGGTCGATCGTGCTGCCGCTCAGCCGCAACTCCGTGATTACCGTCTCGCTCTTCACGTTCCTGTGGGCGTGGTCGGACTTCATCTTCGCCTCGACCCTCAACCGCAACAGCGACGTCATCCCGATCACGCTCGGCATCTTCCGCTACATCGGCAACAACACCACGCAGTGGAACTCGATCATGGCGACCGCCGTGATCGCCTCCCTGCCCGCCGCCGTCCTGCTCGTCCTCGCGCAGCGCTACATCGCCGCCGGGGTCACCGCGGGCGCCGTCAAGGACTGACGCCGTCCAGGACTGACGCCACTAAGGACTGACGACGTCCAGGACCCGCACGGCGTCGTCCGAAGCTCTTCAGAGAAAGGTTGCACCACATGACCAGCCCCGTGCTGCCGTCCCACGGCCGGGCACGCCCCCTCGGGCTCGCGCAGGTCTCGCTCACCGGCGGGTTCTGGGGGAGCCGCCAGACCGTGAACGCCACGGCGACGCTCGCCCACTGCGAGTCGTGGATGGAGCGCCTCGGCTGGCTGGCCAACTTCGACCGGGTCGCCGACGGCGCCACCGGGCCCGACCGCCCCGGCTGGTCGTTCTCCGACTCCGAGGTCTACAAGCTGCTGGAGGCCCTGGCCTGGGAGAGCGCCAGGACCGGCGACCCGGCGGCGGAGGCGGCCATCAAGCGGCTCACCGCCCGCGTCGCCCGCGCCCAGGACCCCGACGGCTACCTCAACACCTGCTACGGGCATCCCGGCCGGCCCCCGCGCTACAGCGACCTGGAGTCCGGCCACGAGCTCTACAACACCGGCCACCTGCTCCAGGCCGCCGTGGCCCGGCTGCGCACCCACGGCGAGGACGACCTGGTACGCGTCGCGCGCCGGGCCGCCGACCACGTGTGCCGCACGTTCGGCCCCGAGGGGCGCGCCGCGATCTGCGGCCATCCGGAGATCGAGGTCGGCCTGGCCGAGTTCGGCCGCGCCCTGGGGGAGCCGCGCTACATCGACCAGGCCCGCCTGTTCCTCGACCGCCGCGGCCACGGCACGCTGAAGGACATCCCGCTGGGGCGCGCGTACTTCCAGGACGACATCCCGATCCGGGAGGCGGACGTGTGGCGCGGCCACGCCGTGCGCGCGCTCTACCTCGCCGCCGCGGCGGTGGACGTCGCGGTCGAGCACCGCGACGACGAGCTGCTGCGCGCCGTGGAACGGCAGTGGGAGCGCTCGGTCGCCCGCCGCACCTACCTCACCGGCGGCATGGGCTCGCGCCACCAGGACGAGGGCTTCGGCGAGGACTGGGAGCTGCCCCCCGACCGCGCCTACTGCGAGACCTGCGCCGGGGTCGCCTCGATCATGGTCTCCTGGCGGCTCCACCTCGCCACCGGCGACGTCCGCTACACCGACCTCATCGAGCGCACGCTGTACAACGTCATCGCCACCTCCCCGAGCGCGGACGGCCGGGCCTTCTTCTACGCCAACCCCCTCCACCAGCGCGCCGCCGGCCGGCCCGCCGACCCGGACGAGGTGAGCCCGCGCGCCGAGGCCGGCGCCAGGGCCGCCTGGTTCGACGTCTCCTGCTGCCCGACGAACGTCGCCCGCACGCTCGCCGGCCTGCACGCCTACCTGGCCACCACCGACGACGACGGCCTGCAGCTGCACCAGTACGCCCCCTGCGAGATCCGCGCCGAGCTGCCCGGCGGGCGGCCGGTGGCCGTGGACGTCGAGACCGCCTACCCGGAGAGCGGGACCGTCCGCGTCCGGATCGCCGCCGGCTCGCCCGAGCCCTGGACGCTCTCCCTGCGCGTGCCCGCCTGGGCCGCCGGCGCCACGCTGACCGAGGGCGGGCGCACCCGGCCGGTCGAGCCCGGCCTGGCGCGGGTGCGGCGCGCCTTCCGCGCCGGCGACGAGATCGTCCTCGACCTGCCGATGGCGCCCCGCTTCACCTGGCCCGACCCGCGCATCGACGCCGTACGGGGGTGCGTGGCGGTGGAGCGCGGGCCCGAGGTGCTCTGCGTGGAGTCCCACGACCTGCCGGCCGCCGGCGCGCTCGACTTCCTGGTCGTGGACGCCGGCACCGCCCCGCGCGACGTCCCCGGCGGCGCCGTCGTCCGTGGCCGGACGCCCGCCCGGCCCGACCGGCCGTGGCCCTATCCCGCCGGCCCGGCCGGCGACGGCGACGGCGGGTGGTTCGACGTGCCGCTGCGGCCGTACCACGCGTGGGCGCGGCGCGGGCCCGCCAGCATGCGGATCTTCCTCCCCGTCTCCTGAGCACGGCGCCGTCCGCGCGGCAGGAGCCGTTCCCCCCACCCCCCGAAGGAGAGTGACGCCCATGTCCCGCATCCGAATGGCCGCCTTAGCCCTGGCCACCACGGTCGCCACCGTGACGGCCACCGCCCTGCCGGCGGCGGCCGGCCCGAACCTGACCGCCGCATCCGCATCCCTGGCCGTGGCCGGTGCGGGTGCGGCGGCCGGGGCGACGCTGACCGTCGACGTCGCGCGGCCGTTCCGGCCGGTCACCCACGCGGCCTCCGGCGGGCTCTACGGCCTGGCGGAGAACTCCCGCCCGGCCGACTCCACCCTGCTGCCGATCAAGGTGAACTCGCTCACCCAGCCCGCCCCCGGCGTCGGCCAGCGCCCCAACGGCCAGCCGCCCGGCGGCGACTCCCTGCTGGTCGCCCCGCAGGCCGACCGCGTCGGGGCCGGCCAGTTCATCCGGATGCCCGACATCTACCCCGACTTCCCCTACCGGTGGGTGAGCTGGAACGACTGGCTGGCCAAGGTCGACACCATGGTCCGCGCCCGGCTGGCGGCCACCAGCGTCACCAACGTGCTGGGCTGGGAGTTGTGGAACGAACCCGACTACACCTGGAACACCGCCGCCGCGGGCCCGTTCAACGACGGGTGGGTGCGGACGTACCGGGCGGTCCGGGCGCTCGACCCGCTCACGCCGATCGTCGGCCCGAGCACCGCCACCTACGACCGGTCGTGGATGCAGTCGTTCCTCACCCACGCCAGGAACACCGGCACCCTGCCCGACATCATCTGCTGGCACGAGCTGCAGAACCCCGCCCGGATCGCCGCAGACCTGGCCGACTACCGTGCCCTGGAGGCGTCGCTGGGCATCAGCCCGCGCCGCATCTCCATCAACGAGTACGCCGCCCCCGCCGAGGTGGACGTCCCCGGCCGCGTCGCCGACTACGTGGCCGAGCTGGAACGCGGCGGCGTCGAGTCCGCCCACCGCGCCTTCTGGTACGAGTATGGCACCATGAACGGCCTCGTCACCGGCAACAACCAGCCCACCGGCACGTGGTGGCTCTACAAGTGGTACGGCGACATGGCCGGCAACATGGTCACGACCACCTCCACCACGCGCACCGGCCTCGACGGCTTCGCCTCCTACGACGGCACCCGCAGGATCGTCGACGTCGTCTTCGGCAACGAGGCGGGCACCAACACCGTCGACCTCACCGGGCTGGGCGCGCTCGGCTCCAGCGTCCGCGTCACGCTCTCGTCCACGCCGTCCAGCGGCCGCTTCACCGCCGTCCCCGCACCCACCACCGTCTCCGTCACCACCAGGACCGTCAGCGGCGGCCGGCTCACCGTGCAGGTGCCTGACATGGTCGCCACCAGCGCCTACCGCCTCGTCGTCGAACCGGTCAGTGGGGTGCCGGCCTACCAGCAGCGTTACGAGGCCGAGAACGCCTCGGTCTTCCGCGCCCAGCGGCTGACCGCCGCCGGCGCGTCGGGCGGCGGGTACGTGGGCCGCATCGACAACTCCGGCACGCCGCGCACCGACAGCTACGTCGACTTCGTGGTGAACGTGCCCAGCGCCCGCGCCTACACGATGACCATCGGCTACGCCAACGCCACCGGGGCCACGGCGACGCAGGGGCTGGCGTACAACGGGGGCGCCTGGAGCACGGTCAGCTACCCGCCCACCCCCGCCTGGGGCCAGTTCGGCGCCACGGTCAGCACCACGGTGACGCTGAAGGCGGGCTACAACGTGATCCGCCTGGCCAAGGGCTCCCCGCACTTCGCCGGCGGCACGGGCTACGCCGAACTGGACTACATCCACCTCACCTGACCACCGACCCCCTCCGCCCGCACCCTTCCGCATCCGCGGGGTCGCCCTCGCGGAGTGACCACGTACGCAGATCGCCTCGACCGGCTCGTCAGTGAGCCCGAGGCCAGGAACGGCCCGCCGCCGCCCGAACCGGGGCAGCTCTATGTCGGGGGCGCGTTCCCGCGCTCGGAATCAGGGAGGTCCTACCCCGTGACGTCGGCGGCCGGAACCCACCTCGCCAACGCCGCCCTGGCCTCGCGCAAGGACGCGCGCGACGCCGTGGTGGCGGCGCGCAAGGCGTTCCCCGGCTGGTCCGGCCGGACCGCCTACAACCGGGGACAGATCCTCTACCGGATCGCCGAGATGATGGAGGGGCGGCGCGACCAGTTCGCCGCCGAGGTCGCCGCGGCCGAGGGCGTGCCCGCGGCGCGGGCGCAGGAGATCGTGTCGGCCGCCGTGGACCGCTGGGTCTACTACGCCGGCTGGGCCGACAAGATCGGCCAGGTGGTGGGCGGCGCGAACCCCGTCTCGGGCCCCTACCTCAACCTGTCCGAGCCCGAGCCGACCGGCGTGGTGGCGGTGTTCGCGCCCACCGGCTCCGCACTGCTCGGGCTGGTCTCGGTGCTCGCCCCGGTGATCACTTCGGGGAACACGGCGGTGCTGGTCGCCGACGAGCGCGCCCCGCTGCCCGCGGTCACGCTCGCCGAGGCGCTGGCCACCTCCGACCTGCCGGGCGGCGTGGCCAACATCCTGACCGGCCGGCTGGCCGAGCTGGCGCCGCCGCTGGCCGGGCACGCCGACGTCAACGCCCTGGACCTGGCGGGCGCGGGCGGCCTGGTGGCCGATCTGGAGGAGCTGGCGGCCACCACGCTCAAGCGCGTCCTGCGACCCCTGCCCGCAGACGACTGGGACGACGCCGACCCGGGGCTGACCCGCATCCGCCCCTTCCTGGAGATCAAGACCGTCTGGCACCCCATCGGCCGCTGACCACACCCCGGCTCCCGCCTTGTCTTGGGGGAGCCGATGGGGCCGGGGTCGTCACCCCGCCTCGGAACCCGCGCGGGGCGGGCGCGCCTCGCCACGTCCCGTCGGGATCGGCGCGGGGCGGGCCCGCCTGGCAAGATGGGCGGGGTGAACGGGAACGTCTGGGTCGACGACTGGCAGATGCAGTGCTGCGGCGAGCCCTTCCAGATCGGCTCGACCGTCTCCTGGACGCTCCACCCGGCCGACCGCGACTGGCTGACCCGGGTCCTCGGCGAGGAGACCGCCGCCACGATCGACTGGAGCGAGGAGCACCACAGCGACGAGTCCCCCGACGCGCTCCGCGTCGAAGCCCGGGTCATCGGGATCTCCGCGGTGCACGCCCGCGTGGAGCTCCTGCCCGGGGAGAACATCCATCACCCGGTCGGCGGAGTCCTCACCCCGACGACCTCCGCCGACGGATGGGACCCCGACCGGGGCGACCTGAAATTCACCGGATACGTGGTGACCCTCACCACCGACCAGTAGCCCCGGCCCCACGCCGCGTCCGGCGCCCGCGGCTCGCTGCGTGGCAGGCGCTCGGAGCGTCGTCACCGGGTCACGCCGCGCGGCGCCGCCAACCGGCCAGCAGCTCGTCCGCCGAGTCCGGCGACGGATGCGTGAACCGGAGGTAGTCGCGGACCGCGGGGTTGGAGGTCGCCTCGCACGCGTCCATCCCCGACACCAGATCCTGCGGGACCGCATAGTGGAATCCGCGCTCCTCGACCCCCAGCACCGCGTACAGCACGCAGCACTGGAGCTCCACCCCGCCGATCACCAGGCCGTCGATGTCCCACTCCGCCAGCGTGTCCAGGAACTCGCGGCTCTGCCAGACGTCGAACCGGTATTTGCGCACCACCCGGGAGCCCGGCACCGGCTCGGGGAACAGCCTCGCGCCGTCCGATCCCGCCACGCACAACCGGCTCGTCTCCTCCCACCGCCGCTGCCGTGGCGTCAGCCGATCCAGCTCCAGCACCTGCTGGGAGTAGATCACCCGCGCGCCGAACCGCGCCGCCCGCGCCGCGAACGCGTTGGCCCGCATCGCCGTGGCGGCGTTGCCGGACCTTCCCGGGTGCCGCGCGCCGGGCGCCCCGCAGAAGTCCCACTGGAAGTCGATCAGCACGACGGCGACCCGCTCCGGGGCGAGGTCCAGCAGCCGTTCCACCCGGCCGGCCCGCTCAGCTCCATCCATGCCGCCATTCTCGCCTCGGACGCCGGGTCGGGGCCGAGGGTGCGGGCTTCGCCGGCAGGTCGCCCCCGCCGGGGGAGAGGGACGGCCTTTCCGGCCCGGAGGCGGCCGACCGCCTAGCGGTGGTCCAGGAAGGTGAGCACGGCCAGCACGCGGCGGTGGCCGCCGTCGGAGTGGGGCAGGCCGAGCTTGGCGAAGATGTTGCCGACGTGCTTGTGCACGGCGTTGTCGGTGATCGTCAGCTCCTGCGACAGCTCCGCGTTGCTGAGCCCCCGTGCCATGAGCGACAGCACCTCCCGCTCCCGGGCCGTGAGGGAGTCGAGGGCGTTCCCCCGGCCGCTCGCCATGAGCTGGGCGATCACCTCGGGGTCCATCACGGTGCCGCCCGCGGCGACCCTGCGCAGGTCCTCGACGAACTGCCCGACCCGGCTGACCCGGTCCTTGAGCAGGTAGCCCACCGCGCCGGAGCCGTCGGCGAGCAGCTCGCGGGCGTAGACGCGCTCGACGTACTGCGACAGGACCAGGACGGGCAGGCCGGGACGGGTCCGGCGCACGGCCAGGGCCGCCTTGACGCCCTCGTCGCGGAAGGACGGCGGCAGCCGCACGTCGGCGATCACGAGGTCGGGCCCGTGCTCCTCGACCGCGTCCACCAGTGCGGGCCCGTCGGTGACGACGGCGGCGACCTCGATGCCCTTGGTGCCCAGGAGCAGTTCGAGCCCGGCGGAGAGCAGGACGTTGTCCTCGGCGATCACGACGCGCACGGCAGCTCCACGGTGATGGCGGTCGGCCCGCCGGCCGGGCTGTGCACCCGTACGCTGCCGTCGAAGGCGGCGGCCCGCCTGCGGATGCCCGTGACCCCGGTGCCGCGGCTCTCGTCGACACCACCGCGCCCGTCGTCGCCGACCTCGATGAGCAGGACGTCGTCCCGCCGGGACAGCCGGACGGTGGCGCGCGTCGCGCCGCTGTGCCGGGTGACGTTGGTGATCGTCTCGGCCACGATGAAGTACGCGGCCGCCTCGACCGCGGCCGGGACCCGCCCCAGCTCGCCCAGGTCCACCTCGACGGGCACGCCCGCGCCGGCGGCCACCGCCGACACCGCCCCCTTCAGCCCCCGGTCGGCCAGGATCGGGGGATACATGGTGCGGATCACCTGGCGCAACTCGGCCATCGCCTCCTCCGTGCCCTCATGGGCCTCCTTGATCAGCCGGGCCAGCAGCCCGCCGTCCTCGGGGAGCGCCTCCCTGGCCACGCCCAGCCGCATGGCGATGGCCACGAGCCTGGCCTGCGTGCCGTCGTGCAGGTCGCGTTCGATCCTGCGCAGCTCCGCGCCGTGCGCGTCCAGCACGCCCGCCCGGCTCTCGGCCAGCTCGCCGACGCGCCGGGCGAGCCGTTCCGCCGGGGACGGTTCCAGCGCCGCCAGGCAACCCCGGGCGTGCAGCCGGGCCAGCCCCGGCAGCGCCCACCGGCCCAGCGCCGCCGACACCGCGAGCTGCGGCACGCCCAGCGCGAACGCCTGCCACCACGCGGTCACCGGCACGGCCAGCAGCGTCAGCGGCTCGTCGGCCGGGAACAGCCACCACAGCGGCGCCGCGACCACGGACGACACCGCCGTGCCGGCGATCGCCAGCGCGACCAGCCCGGCGGGCAGGCCCGTGGCGATGTGCCGGAAGAGCCAGCGCAGGTCGCGCCGGGTCTCGGGGTCGTCCAGGAGCTGCCGCCACTGCGCGCGGATGCCCTGGCGCAGCCGCGCCTCCCGGGGGGAGACCGTGGTGCCCAGGAGCGCCGCCGCCCGCCGCCGGTGCCATTCGGCCCACAGGCGCAGGCCCAGCAGCATGCGGGGCAGCATCACGAGTCCGAGGCCGAGCCCGGTGGACACCAGCCCCAGCGCGAGCAGCGGCACGAAGACCAGCGTCGCCAGGGCCGACGGCAGGTCGAGCAGGAGATAGCGGACATACCGCCATAGATGTCTCAACCGCACGAATTACAGGATCCTTCTGGCGGGCAGCTCAACGGCCAGCCACACTACCAAGCCCACCACCAGCACGGACGCGGGCACCAGCCACAACGGCCCGGCCGGCACCGGACGCCAGAGGAAGCCGAGGCCGAGCATGCCCAGCGGCACGGCGGCGAGCACGATGCCCGACCCCGACGCCCCGGCCGCGATCAGCGCCGCCTCCCAGCGCAGCATGCGCCTGAGCTGGCGCGGGGTCGCGCCCAGCCGCCGCAGCCCGTCCAGCTCGCCGCGCCGCGCCGTGGTGGTGGCCACCAGCCGGTTCGCCACCGCCACCAGCACGTACGCCAGCAGCACGGCCAGCACCGCCAGGTTCACCAGCGTCTGCGCCGAGGCCGCGCCCGCCTGCGGCCCCTCCGTCACCTCCGTGACCTCGGCGCCGGGCCAGCGGGCCAGCAGCGGGGCCAGCGCCGCGGGCCGGGCCAGGATCGCGCCGTCCAGACCGGTCGTGGTGTGCGCGGCGGCCAGGTCGCGGGAGACCACGATCGGCCCGAACCCGAGCCCGCGCCGGTAGGTGGCCACCACCCGGGCCTCGACCCGCGCGCCGTCCCCCATGATCACCTCCAGGCGCTCGCCGACCCGGCCCGCCCGCTCGTCCAGCGCGACCGCCGCGCCGGTGAGCCCGCCCAGGCCGCCGTCCACGACGTCCAGGTCGATCAGCCCCTCGGCGTCCGGCCCCAGCCCCAGGGCGGGCCGCGCCATCAGCCGCGGATTGTCGCCGAACTCCAGCGGCCCGGTCACCACCGTGGTCGTCACCATCCCGGCGGCCGGGGTGAGCCGGCGCACCTCGTCCAGCAGGCCGTGCGGGATGCCGCCCAGGCCCGGCGCGGTGATGGTGACCAGCCCGCGCATGGCCGCGGACGTCTGCCGCGACCGCGCCTCGGAGATCGTGGTCTGGGTGAGCGTGACGCTGAGGCCCAGCGTGACCACCATGCCGAGGGCCGCGATCTCGCCCGCCGTCCTGAGCGCGTGACCGTGACAGTTGTGCACGGCCAGCCAGCCGGGACCGGGCAGGCGGGCCACCCAGCGGGAGCGGGCCAGCGCGCCCGCCGCCCGCCGCACCAGCCACGGGCCGGCCAGCGCCAGGCCGATCACCGCGAGCAGCGCCGCCGTGGCCGGACCGATGGCGGCGGCCTCGGTCCGTACGAGCAGCGGCGCGCTCGACAGCACCAGGCAGGCCAGGATGAGCAGCAGGCCCGCGTTCGTCCGGGCCCGTGACGGCTCACCGAGGCCGGCGACCCCGGGGACGACCGGCATGCGCGAGACCCGGAGCGAGGCGGCCCACGACGCCACCCGCACCCCCCCGAGCAGCGCCAGTGCGGCGGCGACCGCGGGCAGCGGCCCGTACACCAGCGGCTGGTCGGCCCGCAGCGCCCCGATCTCCACCAGCAGCTCCCCGAAGCGGGCGGCCAGCAGGTAGCCGAGCGCGGCGCCGGGGACCAGCGCCGGGACGGCGGCCGCGAGACCCTGGACGGCGACCACCCGGCGCACCTGGCGCGGGGTCGCGCCCGCCGCCCGCAGCAGGGCCAGGTCGCGGCGCTGCCGGTTGATCGACAACGCCAGCCCGCCCCCCACCACGAACCCCACGATCAGCAGGCTGATGCCGCCGATCGAGCCGGGCAGCGCCAGCAGCAGGCCACGCCCGGCCGCCGCGCCCGGGGACTCCGCGTCGGCGCGGTAGCGGCCGGTCGCGATCTCGTACCGGTCGCCGAGCCGCTGCCGCAGCGCGCGGGCCAGGTCGCCGGGGGTCACGCCGGCGGCGGCGCGGGCGGCGACCAGGTCCACGGTGCCCGCCCGCGCGCCGGACGTCCGGCCCGCCAGCGCGGCGGCGGTGGCGTCGGAGAAGTAGAGGCCGGGCGCGTCCACCAGCCCCGTCACCCGGTACGCCGCCGGCCGCCCGCCCGCCACCACCAGGACCCGCGCACCGAGCCGCCCACCCCGCAGTGCGACCTCGTCCGGGGCCCGGGGCGGCCGCCCCGCCGTGAGCCGCCCGCTCAACCCGAGCGACGCCCACCCGTGCCCCGCCGTCCCGGGCGACGGCTCATCCGGGCCTGCCGTCCCGGGCGACGGCCCGTCCTGGCCGGCCGCGTCGGCCGCCGGTCGGCCGGGGGTGGCTGCGGTGGGGGTGCCGGGGGTGGCTGAGCCGAGGGTTGTGGGGCCGGAGGGGGTGTTCGTGCGGTTGACGACGGCGGCGGGGAAGCTGAGGTCGCCGATCGCGGACGCCACGCCGGGGACCGCGCGGACGGCGCCGACCAGGGAGCCGGGCACGCCCGCCCGCTCCGGCAGCGCCACCGGCAGGTCCTCCTCGACCGGGATCGACTGCCGCGCGGAGACCACCACGTCCGCGCCGGCCAGCCGCAGCGGCGGCTGTGACCGGAAGCCGGAGTCCACGATCACCCCGGTCGCGGTCACCAGCGCCATGCCGCCGAGCACGGCCACGAGGACCACGACGAGCCCGCCGGCCCTGGCCAGCGCCAGTGCGGTCCTGATCATGTGACCGGCTCCCCGGCCAGGCGCGTCAGCCGTACGGCGAGCTCCTCGGACGTCGGCGCGGCGAGCACGTCGATCACCTTGCCGTCGGCCATGACGAGCGTGTCGTGCGCCCGCGTGGCCGCGACCGGATCGTGCGTGACCATGACCACGGTCTGGCCCAGCTCGTCGACCAGCTCGCGCAGCAGGTCCAGCACCTGACCGGCGCTGTGCAGGTCGAGCGCGCCCGTGGGCTCGTCGGCGAACACCACGTCGGGCCGCGCGGCCAGCGCGCGCACGATCGCCGCCCGCTGCTGCTGCCCGCCCGACAGCTCGGCGGGCTTGTGGTGCAGCCGCTCGCGCAGGCCGACCCGGTGCACCAGCTCGCCCAGCCACTCCAGGTCGGGCCGCACCCCCGCCAGCCGCAGCGGCAGGGTGATGTTGTCCTGGACGCTGAGCGCCGGCAGCAGGTTGTACGACTGGAACACGAAGCCCGCGTGCTTCCTGCGCAGCTCGGTGCGGCTGGTCTCCGACAGCCCGCCCACGTCGGTGCCGCCCATCACGACCGTGCCCGACGTCGGCCGGTCGAGCGCCGCCGCGCACTGCAGCAGCGTGCTCTTGCCCGAGCCCGACGGCCCCATCACCGCCACGAACCTCCCCCGGGGGAAGGCCAGCGTGACGTCGTCGAGCGCCACCAGGTCGCCGTAGCGTTTCGTCACCCGGTTCAGCGTGACCACCGGCGTCACGAGCGGCGCCCGTTGAGGACGAGCACGGCCTGGCCGATGAGGGCGGCCAGCCCGACCACCCCGCCCGCCAGGCCCACCACGGTGAGGTCGCCGCCCATCGCGATGTTGGAGACCAGGTTCACCGCCACGCCCACCACGAACACCACCCAGAGCAGCGCTTTCAGCACGGGACGGTGCGATCGGCGCCTGGGGGCGGCCGGGCGGTGGTCGGGTTCGATGCGGTAGGGATCGTTCATGCGGAAGACCCTAGGAAAACCCGCCTGACCTGGAGAATCCTGCCCACCGCCCAATGCGGGGTACAGCTTGCTGTAGTGCCGGTCAGGGTTCGCCCGCGGCGGACCCGTCCCGGCGGTTCGGCGCCCGCCTCCAGCTCATCCACGCCCTGTGACACCGTGGCCTCGCGGGCACCTCGCCGCCTCCGCGGACACGCTAGTACCAGACCATCGGCTGCGAACCCGGGATGCTACGAGTTGTCTCTCCGCAGGTCCTTAGCCAGGACCAGGCGGTTCGTCAGGTGTTCGGGTAGGTGAAGCAGACCATGTCCTCGCCGCCGGACACCAGGACCACCCAGTACGGGCGGGTGTCGTAGGGGTTCTTCTTGCAGTGGCCGGCGTGGGCGTCCGCCGGGGCGCGGTAGACGTCCGAGACGACCATGATCCGGTTGTAGGGCTTGGGCACGCGGTCGGCGTCGCAGCCCACGGCGGTCGACAGGCCGAAAGACAGGCGCTGGTTCCCGGAATCGATCGCGAGTACGCAGTAGTTCTTCACCCAGATTCGTTTGAGGCAGAGTGTCGTGGTCTGTCCCGACCTGGCGGAGTAGCGCCATGAGTCCTCGGCGAGGCCGTTGGGGCAGATCAGGCCACTGCCTCCGGTCCGGGTGACATAGAACAGACCGCCATAGTTGCCGCGGCAGGAGACCGGTTCGGGTGGCTTCGGCTGGCTCCAGTCGTCGCCGTAGCCAGTGCGGTAGATGGGCAGGCAATCGCCCGCCCTGACGGATCGGAACGCGTCCTCGGTGGGGTCGGGTTCCGGTTCTTCCGCTTCGGACTTCTGCTCGGATCCGCTGCCCTGCTCGCTGGTGGCCGAGCCGCTGTCCGAGCCGCTGTCCGAGCCGCTGTCCGAGCCGCTGTTCTGCTTGCCGCTGTCCGAGTCGCCGCCCACCTCGATCGGGACCTCGAGGGTGATCCCGGGCTCGTCGCCGCCGGAGTCGTCGCTGGGTTCGGGGCTGGATGTGGACTCGTCCTGAGAGGTGCCCGGCTGGTCGGACGCCGCGTCTCTGTCCTTGCGCCCGCAGCCGACCAGCACTGCCGAAATAAGCAGCCATATCAGCGATGCACGACATATACGGCGATATCCACATTTCATATGGGCCACCCCCGTGTCAGGAGAGAGCTGCGGTGACGCGAGTTTGTCACAGCGCCCCGCGCGGCACAGCGGGTTCGGAGGACCACGCCCCCCATGTCACAGTTTCGGCATCGCGCAGGGTCCCGCCTCCGGCGCAGACTCACTCGTCGAGCCGTGTGCCGCCATGGGTGAAGGGGCGAGCGACAGCCCGCGCGCCAGGTGGCCGGCACCAGGTGAGGCGGGGTACCGCCCCCGGTCACAAGGAGATCGACAACCTCGGATCGACCAGAAGTTCGTTGCGTGGGTGGTGGATGTGGAACTCCGGCATCGGCGCCGGCGGCCGTTGACCGAACGCGCCGGCCATGTACTCCACCAGCTTCCGGCACCGCTCCGGATCGAACGTCTCATCGCAGGTTTCCTCGACGGTGCCCCCGATGACGACATGGTCGTTGCGCGGGAACAGGTACCCGTTCTGGCCGTAGAGATATTCCAGATTCGGCTGTGGCCGCAACATCGCGAGCTGTCCTCTGAGCGGGATCATGTCGGAGTCGTTCCACAGGTCCTTCGCGCCGAGCCCGGTGCAGTTGATGACGGTCTTCTGCGTCAGGGACGTGAGCACGTCCGCGCTGTTGACGAATCTCCGGTTCACGAACGTGACGCCGCGCGCTTTCAGGTCGCGTTCCAGCCTGGGGATGAAGATCGGCGGTTCGACGAGCAGCGTCCGGTACCTGTAACCGGAGGTGTCGTGTCCCGCGAACGGCAGCCGCTGCAGGTATTCGCGCTGCGGCAGCAGTCCCGGCACGAGGTCGTGCACCACGTCGATGCCCGAGGTGGCGTTGACGCTGTAGTTGTCGACCTCGGAGACGCCGAAGCCCTTGCCGATACTGGCCTTGAACATCGTGTAGGCGGTCCTGAGGATGTACTGGAGCTCCTGCACCTTGGCGAAGTCCTTGGAATACTCCAGGAGGGACACGGCCCATTGGCCGCCGGCCCTGTACGACGTGGTCTCGACCGGCGTGCGGTCGGAGTAGATCGTGACCCTGAGCCCGAGGTCGAGCAGCAGCGTGGCGGCGGTCAGCCCCATGACACCGGCGCCGATCACCGCGACCTCCCGATCGGTGGTGTCGTTCTGGGTCCGGTGCCTGAGCACCATGTCCCGCACCTTGGCGGCACAGCCCCAGCTCAGGGTGATGCCTCCGCCGCCGTGGCCATAGTTGTGGACGACGAGCTTGTCTCCCAGCACCTGAGTGTCGAGCCGGTAGGACTTCGCCCGGTAGGGCCTCAGGCCCGCGACGCACGCGCCCGGCTGATGGGGATCGAAAGTGAAATCCGCAGTCGGCAGATGGGGGAGGGCGCTCACAGCACGCTCGTCCAGCAGCATTCCCGGCTCCGATGATCAGACGCTTGGCCACTGGTACGCCTACCCGAGGAGCTGGCCAAAAGCCTCTGACCTGCGAAAACGTAAGGTCAAGCCTCGGATTCCACGCGTTCGCCCGGCCGCGCCCCCGGGTAGGCGTCCCAGCGGCCGGACAATCCGTGCCTGCCTGTTTCCGACCGATCTGCCGTACGGCGGGCATGTCGAGGAGCGTCATCGTGCCATTCACCGTCGCCGACTACATCCTCAAGCGACTGAGCCAGCACCAGGTCGACACCCTGTTCGGCGTGCCCGCCGCATACGGTGCGCCGCTGTTCGACGCGGTGAGCGCGCACGACATCAGACCCGTCGTGACCACCACCGACCTCGAAGCGGGATACGCGGCCGACGGGTACGCGCGTACCAAGGGTCTCGGCGTCGTCTCGGTGGCCAACGGCGTCGGCGTGCTCAGCATGATCAACGCCATCGCCGGCGCGTTCGTCGAGCGCAGTCCGGTCGTCGTCGTGAACGGCGGCCCGAACGCCGCCAACCTGACCAACCTGAAGGAACTCGACGTCCTGTTCTCGCACTCGACCGGCCAGCCGGACGGTGACCTCAACGCCTACCGGCTGGTCACCGCGAGCGCGGCCCGCGCCGAGCAGGCCGCCGACGTGCCCGCACTGGCCGACCACGCGATCTCGACGGCCATCAGGCGGAAACGGCCGGTCTACCTAGAGATCAACCGGGCCATCTGGACGGCCGACTGCACGCCCCCCGACGGGTCGCTGCCCGTCACCAACCCGGCGGCGGGCACCGAGCAGCAACTCGCCACCACGATCATCGGGCTCATCCGCGCCGCCGCGAAGCCGGTGCTCATCGCGGGCATCGAGATCCAGCGCTACGGGCTCGCCGACACGATGGCCGACCTGATCGCCAAGCTCGGGATCCGCTGGTCGGCCCAGGTGCCGGCCAAGTCGGTGCTGTCCGAAACGGAAGACGGCTGGGCCGGGATCTTCGCCCCGCCCGGCTCCCAGCCCGCCGCCGTCCAGGAGGCGGACCTGATCGTGATGCTCGGCTGCGTCTTCCCCGGCAGCTATGCCAGGTTCATCCGCGACCGTACCGACGACATCGTCACCGCCTACGACGGCAAGGTGAAGATCAAGAACGGGAACAAGCAGGACGCCGACATCGTCGCCCTGATGGCCGCGCTCGTGGCCGAGGCGGCCAAGCAGGCGCCGCGGCCCGTGCCTGCGGCCGTCGACCCGGCCCCGCCCCCCGCTTCGGGCCCGCTGACCTACGCCCAGGTGTTCGACCGCGTCGGCGCTGCGCTGGACGACTCCTGGCTCGTGATACCCGACACCTTCCTGGGCGGCGCCTCGGCCGCGAGCCTGCCGGTCAAAGGCCGCGATGGATATCTGTCCGGTGCCGTGTGGGCCTCCATCGGCCATTCCGTGGCCGCCGCGGTGGGCGCGTCCTTCGGGTCGAGCCGGCGCCCCCTGGTCATCTGCGGGGACGGCGGCTTCCACACGAGCGCCCAGGCGCTGTCCACGTTCGCGCACTACTGTCGCAATCCCGTCGTCCTGGTCATCGACAACGGCGTCTACGGCCTGGAGCAGTACATCATCGACTCGAGCTACTACGACGACCCCAACGCGGCGCCGAAGCCGTACGTCGTGCTCAACCCATGGGATTTCCCCGAATTCGCCCACAGCCTCGGCGTCCGCACCACCTACTCCGTGGACACCGCGGCAGAGCTCGACCAGGCGCTCGCCGACGCGAAGGAGTCCGCCGCCCCGGCGCTGATCGTCGCGAAGGTCAGCCCGCGGAGCCTGCCCGCGCGGCTGCCCTGAGCCGCGTCGCCCAGCCGGGTGAGATCGCCTGGTGGATCGTGAACGTGGCGTGCCCTGCTTGGACGGTGGCGAAGTCTCGCTGGGACCGGCTTGCCCGCCCGGTGCGGAAGCGGTGAGCAGAAGGGGCGCGGTCCTGGATGAGAGGATCGCCGAGCCGAGCGCCGTACGAGACCGGCTCGTGGAGGCCCTGACCGGCAACGCGACGCCACAGCAGCCCGGCACCATCGCTCGCCACCCCGCCTACGCCCGCGGCGGCATCTGCCGTCTTGAGCCCATCCGCCTTGACGCCTGCTCCTGTACGCGTAGCGCTGCCGTGGCCGGCCGGATTCACGAACGGTGCGCCCTGCGCCACTGGCCGGTGGCCACGCCCGCGAGGACCACATTGACGACATCCTCCGCGAGTTCGAGGGTGATCGGGAGGTGGCCGAAGAGCAGCCGGTAGTACGTGGTCGAGCCCAGCATGTCGAGCAGCAGGTCGATGTCGGCGTCCGCGCGGATGTCTCCGCGTTCGATCCCCCGGCGCAGGGCCCGGGCGGTGGTGGCCCTGCGCGGGTGGAAGTATCGGTCCAGGAACTCCGAGGCGAGTTCCTGGTCGTCGGCCAGGTCTGCGACCAGGGCCGGTAGGGCACGCCGCCCCACGGGACCGTTGAAGGCCTGACTGAGCGTGCTGATTCCGGCGATGAGATCGCAGTGCGTGCACCCGGTGTCGGGCGTGGGGGTGGTGCCGACGGTGGTGGCCAGCGCGTCGACGACCAGATGCTGCCGCGAGCGCCAGCGTCGGCGCAGAGCGGGCTTGCTCGTGTCGGCGCGGGCGGCGACCTCCTCCATCGTCAGCTTCGCATAACCCTTCTCGTTCAGGATGTCCATGACCGCGCGGTGCACCGCCGCGTCGATGCGCTGGTCGCGTGGCCTTCCACCGCTCCGTCGGCCTTCGGCGCTTTCGCTCTGGGCCGGCGATCCGGTTGCGCTCTTCCTCACCCAAGGCATTATAGGTACGCTCGGCAATAACGTTCCGTACCAGAACGGAACATATCAATGGAGGAGGATGAGTGTCCCGAGACGCCAGCAGGGCCGACGCACCGGCTGCCACCGGTGGCGAGGCGCCCGCGACATCCGCGAGTGTTTTCGGCCGGCGCTACCGCGCGCTCACTCTGGGTGTGATCGTGTCCGTGGGCTCAGTGGCCTTCGAGTCGCTCGGCGTGGCGACCGTCCTGCCCGAGATCGCCCACGACCTGGACGGCCTGGGCGCCTACGGCTGGGGGCTGTCGGCGCTCATGCTCGCCAACATCATCGGCACGGTGATCGCCGGTCGATCCGCTGACAGAACGGGGCCGTGGTGGCCGATGACGATCGGCCTGGCGGTCTTCGCCCTGGGCTGCGCCGTGGCCGGCACCGCCCCGTCCTGGCCACTGTTCCTCGCCGGCCGCTTCGTCCAGGGACTCGGCGTCGGTGCGATCATGGCCATGGCCTACACCGTGATCGGGCTGATGTACCCGGCACGCCTGCGGGCCCGCATGTTCGCCTTGCTCTCCTCGGCGTGGACCGCCCCCTCGCTGATCGGGCCGGTCCTGGCCGGCCTCCTCGCGCATCAGGCCGGCTGGCAGGCCGTGTTCCTGCTCATGCTGCCCATCATCGCCGTCGCCGCCGGGCTCACCCTGCCCGCGCTCCGTGGGCGGGCCGTCGCGGTCGCGCCCGCACCGCCCCCGGCGACGCCGTGGTGGAAGGGCCCGACGGTCGCCGCCGCTCAGCTCACCGTCGGCACCGGCCTGCTGTTGCAGGCCCTGCTGCTGTCAAACGTCGTCCTGCTGGCCGCGCTCGTGCTCGCCGGCCTCGCCGTCGCGCTGCCCGCCCTGCGCCGGGTGACGCCCGAGGGCACCCTGAGCGCTCGCGCCGGCATCGCCGCCGGAGTCGTCATCCGCGCCCTCCTGTGCGGCGTCTACTTCGGCAGCGAGGCATTCCTCCCCCTCGGCCTGCAGCAACTGCGCGGGCTCAGCGTCACCGAGGCGGGTCTCGGCCTGTCAGCGGGCGCGATCACCTGGGTGATCGGGTCCGCGCTGCAGTCCAGACTGGACGACCGCGGACCGGGCGCCCGGACCTGGGGCGTCATGCTGGGATTCGGCATCCTGCTCGCCGGTGTCGTCCTGGTCGCATCGGCCATTCTGGTGCCGGCCATTCCCGCGTACGTGGCCGTGGTCGGCTGGGCGATCGGTGGCCTCGGCATGGGCGGCGCCTTCAACGCCTCCACCACCAGCACTCTGGAGCAAACACCCGCGCACCGGCAGGGCGAAGTCAGCGCGGCTCTGCAACTCGCCCAGACCCTCGCCACGGCCGTGCTCGCCGGGCTGGGCGGCGCCGCCCTGGCGATCGCCCGGCATTGGGGCGGCTCCACCCATGACGCCCTGCTCGCCACGTTCGTGCTCACCGGACTCATGGCACTGCTCGGCGTGATGCTGTCCCCCAGGCTGCGCGGTTCCTCCCCCGGCCAGACCTGATCGCACGTCAGCAGCGTCAGGTCTCCTGACCCGGCGAAACGGCACTCGCCAAGAAGCGAGCACTCAGGCCAGGGCAAGGCGCCGGAGGATGTCCGCAGTGCCCTGCTGGCGGAACATGGGCCGAGCCGTTTGCGCGTGGTCGGTCCGGTGCCGAGCCTGGTCCCGGTCTTGAAGGTTCTGCGGGAGGTCTGGGAGGTGTCGCTTCCCCAGGCTTGTGAACTGGCCGACGAGCTCTCGCTGACACCGGCTTGGCCGGGACGCTGGCGGAGATGGAGTTTCTGAAGACTCGGCTGCGGAGCCGTGGCGTCGCGGCCGAGGTGGGATCCGATGCCGGTAGGCGTCGCGCTTGCCGGCGCCGGCGGTGATCGGGATGTGCTGGGCGGTCCGGGGCTCTCCTCCCTGCTTCACCGCGGCCGCGGCCGCGGCGTTGTCCTTCCAGATCTCCTGGTACCTGCCCGATGCGCGAAGGCAGCCCAGGGCTGGGGTATCTGCGCAGGTAGACGCCTTGCAAGGAGGTATGCCCGGTGGAAGACTGGATCTGACGGAGGGGGACGTCATGATCGAGGTCAAGAGCATCGGCAAGCCCGACGAGCGCCGCGACTTCCCCAGGGGACACCTGGAGGTGTGCAACCTGTCCGGGCTGAGCTTCGGCGTGGCCACGAGCGGGCACGGCCCGGACGGATCGTAGGCAGTCGAGGTCGGTCACGTGCTGGGCGGGCCGAGGTGCGAGTCCCGGGCGTGGATCACGAACCGCTGCGCGCTGCCCTGGGTCTGTCCGGACCGCGCGTTCATTCGGCACACACAATCAACGACCAAGGGTGCGTGGCAGGCACTTTGACCAGAGGCAACATCCGGCTGGGCACCCTGCCGCCGGGCGCCCCTTCCCAGCCCGGCGGAGCGGGCCTCGCACCCGCAGTGATCGGGTGCGGACGAGGTCGGCTGGAGCCGCAAGCGCCTGTGGTCCCGCTTCCGGTCCCAGCTCGGCATCACACCCCAACGCGCCGCCCGGCTGGTGCGCTTCGACCACGCCGCCCGCCTACTCGCGGCGGGCCACGCCGCCGCCCGCGTTGCCGCAGAGAGCGGCTACGTCGACCAGTCCCACCTCCACCGCGAGGTCACGACGTTGCCGGGCTCACGCCCACGGCCCTGGCCGTCGCGCCGTGGCTCACGGTCGGCGACGTTGCGTGGCCGGCTCCATCGCCGAACCGCCCGATCCCGGGAGGCCGGCGTGGGGCCGGATCACCGCACCGCCTGCTCCGGGAGGGCGGGCTCATGCCCCGCGGGCTCGGCCTGGCAGGCGCCGGAGGCGCGAAAGGTTCGGCGAGCTGGGCCAGGTAGGCGGTGGGGTAGTCGGGTTCGGCGGCGGGCGGGCGGCGGCCTGCCACGTGCCCACCGTGTCGGGGGCGCCGGTTGCGGCGACGCGGGCGCCGGCCGCGCGCCCGGCCGGATGGGCCGGGTCGAGGTAGGCCAGCAGGCCACGAGCGCCGGGGTCGGCGTGCAGTTCGTGCCGGACACCGGCCGGGATGATCGCCGCCTCGGCGCGGAGCTGACGGCCGTGCCGGTCGGTCAGCATCACCTCACCGGCCGTCACCAGCAGGACCTGCACCGCGGCGTGCGCGTGCGGCTCGGCCGCCCCGATCGTCCCGGTGAAGGCGAGCAGGCCCGGGGCGGCCGTGGCCCGAAACACCGCCGGGCCGCTATCCGTCCAGGAACGCGGGGTGTGTCACCACAAGCCGGGGCGACCGGGCACCCGTTCGCGACATTCGGCGGATGGCCACATCAGGACGAACGCTTGACGCCGGTGATGCCGCGGCTGACGGTGAAACCGGGGCGGATCCTGGAGGGGCACCATGAACGAGTACGAGGCGATCGTGCAGAGCCTGAGCGACATCGACCAGCGCATCAGGCAGGACAACGTCGGGATCTTCACCGAGATCCTCATCCTGTTCGATCACGTGCTGGTGGCCCGCACCCAGCCGTACAGCGGCTACGACGGCTACCAGGTGGGCGGCAGGGAACTGCGTTACGCGCTGGTCGACCCAGGGTCCGGGGCCAGGAACACGCGCAGGCCGTACTACGTCGGCAACCAGGAGGCGAACGTCTCCCTGGCCGACTCCGAGGTCGTCAGCCTGGAGCAGGCCTGGCGCTGGATGACCGCCTGGAAGGCGGATCACGCCGCGTACCGGCAGCATCTGGTCCAGCAGCAGCGGGCCTGGCGCGAGGCGATGGAGGCGGGGGCGTCCGACATGCGGGCCCGCGAGTACGAGCGCCTGCGCATGGAGCAGGAGCCGCTGCCGCCGCCTCCCCAGATCTGGGGACCGGCCCAGGAGAAGGCCTGGCAGGCCGAGGTGGACCGCGGGGAGGCGGCGGCGAACGAGGTGCTCAGGGACTGGGACCACCGGCCCCGCTGGGTGACGGTGCTCCTGGTCGGCAACGTCGGGCCGTGCGACGGGTGCAAGGCCCGGCTCAAGGTCTTCCTGTACGACCTCAGCGTGGAGCTGTTCCCCAAGGCGCTCGTCGTGGTGAAGTCCGTCTACACCGGCCAGGAGCACAAGCGGGGGGTACGCGGCGGCGCCGACCGCCTGGAGACCGGGTACGGCTACCCGGACCGGGCCCAGCAGATGGAGTACCGGTCGCCCACCGGCACCGTCTGGCGGCCGTGGGTCCGCATCGCGACCCCCTGGCCGGTGCAGTAGACCGGGCCCCCGCGTCCGCCGCTCGCCGTGGCGGACGGGCCCGCGCGCGGCGGGGATCAAGACGTTGACACCATCGGGAAGGTTCCGCGTGCTCCCCGCCTCGCCGGTCGGGGCCGAGCGCTCACGCGCGCCGCTCGGCGGATCGTTGCGGGAGCCGTCCGGCCGGTTGTACGACCGGTCCGGCTCAGATGGCAGAGGGCCGGGCAGCGGGCCGGGGCGGCTCAGAGGGCCGGGCAGGGGGCCGGGGCGGCGCCGGAGGCGTACGTGAGGAAGTCGGACAGGTAGGCCTGCCAGGCGCGCCAGTCGTGCCCGGCTCTGGTGTAGCAGTAGCGGTGCTCGACGCCCAGGCTCGTCAGCGTCCGGTCGAACTCGGCGGCGTAGGCGCCGAGCACCGTCTCGCTGACGCCCGTGGCCCCGTCGGTCTCGGTGGTGTCGTAGCCGCAGTCGGCCGGCGCGGGCCGGGTGCCGTCCGGGGTGTGGGGAATCCGGTCGCAGGCGCCCGCGTACAGGGCCAGTTTTCCGCTGTAGGGGGCGTACCTGCCCTGGGTGACCAGGCCGGCGGGGTTGGCGGCGGGCCAGTCGTCGGCCGTCACGCCGTGGAAGACCGTCTCGGTACGCGGGCCGAACAGGGTCTCCAGGCGGTAGCGGCGCTGCACGCCGGGGTCCGGGACCGGGAAGATGCTCCCGGGTTCGTACTTGTTGACCCGGTACTCGCCTGGGTCCTGCCACCGGATGGCCGCGCCGGACTGCCACATCGAGTCGGAGATCGTCTTCTGGGCGGGCGCGGCGCGCAGGTCGATGCCCGGGGAGAAGGCGCCGACGGCGGAGTAGAGGCCGGGGTGCGCGGCGGCGTACTTGAGGGCGCCGAAGCCTCCCATGGACAGCCCCGCGAGCCAGCGTCCCGTCCGGTCGGCGATGGTGTGGAAGTTCGCGTCGATCCACGGGACGAGCTGGCTGTTGTGGTACGTCTCCCACTTCGGCGCGAAATATCCGTCCGTACGCCCTGCCCAGTCCGTGTACCAGCCGGTCAGCCCGCCGGTCGGCATCACCACGATGCCGTCGAAGGACGCGGCGCGCAGGCGGGCTACCACGTCGCCCTTGGCGGTCCAGGCGTCGAAGGTGTCGCCGCCGCCGTGGAGAAGATAGAGCGTCCGGTAGGGGGTGCCGCGATCCGGGTCGTAGCCGGGCGGGAGGTGGACGCGGACGGTGACCGGATACGCCGGCGGGTCGATGACCGCGGCGCCGCCGGCCGGCTGGAAGATCATGGTCGAGGTCATCGTGACGTCCCGCAGCTTCGAACGGTCGGGCTGCTCGGACTCCGTCACGTTGACGCAGGTGATCCCGTGGCCGTCGGGGTGCGGGAGCGTCGCCGGGCACGCGGCGGCCCGCGCCGGGCCCTGCGGCACCACCACCACCATGAGCGGCAACAGCCCGGCCGGCATCCGCATCAGCCGCATGGGTACCCCTTCCACCTGTGCCGCCCGGAGCCCGGGCGCGTCGTGATCATCGGGCGGTGAGCGCGGCGTAGGCGTCCACGGAGATGGTCACCTGCGCGGTGCCCTCGTTCTTCAGCAGGACCGTCCCGTCCGGCCGCGCGGCGGCGATGGTGAAGCCGGCCGTGTCCTTGCCCGCCGCGTACGCCACCACCCGCGCGGTGCTCGGACCGCCCAGCGGGACGACCGAGACGACCCCGTTCGCCGCGCCCTTGGCGACGACGGCCAGGCCCAGCGCGGAGACGCCGGACGCGGGGATGCCGGCCACCCCCGTGATGTTCAGCGCCTTCGTGCCGCCGGCGGCGATGGTGAGGCCCCGGGCGACCGGCGACGCCCCGATCGCCTTGAGGAGCGATCCCCGCTGGGCGGAGGAGAAGTAGCCCATGACGTCGACGGAGATCTCCACCGTCCCGAAGCCCAGGTTGTGCAGGTTGATCTTCCCGCCGGCGCCGGGCTTGACGATGGTGAAGAACTGCGTCGGGACGTTGGCCGGGTAGTCGGCGTTGGCGTCGGCGGGGAAGACGTCCCCGGCGGCGTAGACCCGGATCGTCCCGGTTGAGGGGCTCTTCAGCATCACGGTGAGCGCGACCGCGTCCACCCCGGTGGCGGGAAGCCCGGTCATGCCGGACGTGGCCAGCTCATGGTTGCCCAGCGCCGGGACGACGGTCCGGTCCGCGACCCGTACGGGCGTGATCGGCACGTAGGCGCCGCCCACCACGCCGGCCGCCTGCGCGAGGGTGTGTCCGTGGACGTCGAGCGTCACCCGGACGGGGCCGGTGCTCCTGTTCACCACCTTGATCCTCCCGTCCGCGCCGGCCTTGGCGATGATCAGGGTGGAGGCGTAGCGCGTGGCGTCGTAGAAGAGCGGGCTGCCGGAGGGTTCCTGCTCGTCCGAGGCGTGCACCGCCACCGAGCCCGAGTTGAACAGATCGCCCTTGGCGGCCACGTTGAGCGCGACAGCGCGCAACCCCGTGGCCGGCAGCCCGGCCGTTCCCGCGACCTGTACCGCCATGGTCGAGTTCGCGCTGACCTGCACGTTGTCCAGGATCCGGCCGCGCGAGGAGAAGAACTGGTCAGGCCCCGGCCGCACGGCCGCGCCCAGGGCGGCGTCGTCGAGCTGTATCCGCGGCGTGGGCCCGCCGGGATGGGCGATGCTCCGGCCGCTGTCCTTCAGCATCGACTCCAGCTCGGCCACGCCCGAGCCGGGGAACGCCTGGCGCATCACCGCGAACGCGCCGGCGACGTGCGGCGCGGCCATGGACGTGCCGCTCATGGAGTCGTAGGTGTCGCCGGACACCGACGAGACGATGTCCGTGCCCGGGGCGAACAGGTCCAGGAGCGGGCTGCGGTTGCTGAAGCCGGAGACGGCGTCCCCGTCGGTGGTGCTGCCCACGGCGACGGCCGAGGAGACGCAGGCCGGGGCGCTGATCGCGTCGGTGAAGCCGTCGTTGCCCGCCGCGATCACCGTGGCCACCCCGGCGGCCCGCAGCCCGTCGATGACGGGTTTGCGGGTGTCGTTGTCGCAGGCCGCGGTGTTCCTGCCGCCGCCCAGGCTCAGGTTGGCCGCCACGATGGGCAGCTCGCTCCTCAGCTGCAGCACCTTCTCCAGCCCGGCCAGCTGGGCGCTGGTGAAGCTGAGCACGCACGGCGAGGCGCCCGGCCCGCAGAAGTCGTCCGTGTCGAACCTGCTGAAGATCTGGACGGCCACGAGGCCGGCCTCCGGCGCGACGCCGCTGCCTTCGGCCGCCTCCACGCCCTCGCCGTCACCGGCGACGATGCCGGCCACGTGGGTGCCGTGGTCGCAGTTGAGCTCGCTGTTCGCGCACGGGCCGCTCTCGGAGTCCGCCGATCCCGGCCCTTCCTGCTCGTCCGAGCCGTCGGGGCACAGGCTGGTGGCCGAGTAGTCGGGGTCGCTGGGGGAGAAGCAGGCCTCGGCGACGACCCGGCCGCCGAGGAAGGGGTGGTTGACCGCCACGCCCGTGTCCAGCACCGCCACCACGCTGCCCGCACCGGTCAGGCCCGCCTGGCGCGTACGGTCGGCGCCGATCAGCGGGATGCTGCGGCCGAGCGCCGGCGGCGCCGGCCGGTCCTCCGACACGCTGACCACGCCCGGCTGGCCGGCCAGCCGCTCCAGCGCCGCCTGGTCGGCGCGCAGCGTGACCACGGGCAGGCGGGAGAGCGTCTGGAGCACCGGGCCGGCGCTCGCCGCCGCCGGCAGGTCCCCGCGCGCCCTGGTCACCACGTTCACCCTGAGACGGGCGCCGCCCGCCAGCTTCTCTCCCAGGCCGGGCTCCACCCACGGCCCCTCCTGCGCGGCCCGGGTGGTGGCGTCGGCGGCGAGAGCCCCTGAGGGGAGCAGGGGGAGGAGCAGGATCGCCGCCACAGAGAGGAGGCGGCGGATCGGGCGTCGGTTCATGACTGTCTTCTCCGTCCGGGGTGCCGGGGTTCGACGAAGGCGGCGGACGCCACGACGGCCGGGCCGCGGGCGTCCGCCGGATCGGGTCAGTCCCTGGTCGCGTTCGCGCCGTTCCTGGGGTGGCCCTTGCGGACGAACTGCCGGTAGGTCCAGGCGAGGTTCCTGCACAGAGGCCGCCTGATCTTGCTGTAGGCGGTGCAGGTCCAGTCGCGCAGGGTGGTGTAGAACAGGCTGTCCACGTCGGACTTGCGGCTCCAGTCCAGGTGGTACGGGTAGTACCACCGCTTGAGGTTGTTGCCGATCACGCCGTAGCCGTAGTCGTGCATGTCACAGGCGCTGGTGAAGTTGAACCCCGACGGCTTGTCCGGCGACTTGGTGCAGTGGTCGTGCAGGATGCCGACGACCCAGCGCTTGGTGGGCAGCTGCCTCCAGTACGGGCGGTGCCAGCCGTAGTGGGCCGCCCAGGCCGCACAGGGGCGGCTGTAGTACATCCAGTGCACGGCGGCCCAGCAGTTGGACGGGTAGGCCAGCGGGCCGGCGACCTCGCCTCCGCCGGGGGTGGTGCCGGGAGCGGGCGGGTCGAGCGACGGCGGCGGGCTGTCGGAGGCGCCCGGCAGGGTGTTGCCGGCGGCGGCGCTCGCGGTGGGCAGCGCGGAGTCGCCGGTGTAGGCGAGCTGCCAGCCGCCGCTGAGGCGCGAGTCGAAGGTGGTCAGCCGCCCGGCCGCGTCGTAGGCGTAGGTCGAGGGCTGCGTGCTGGTCTGGCTCGGGTCGGCCATGGTGCGCAGCAGGCCGGCGCTGTCGTAGCCGTAGGCGGCCACGCTCTGCGGCGTGCCGGTGCCGGAGGTCTGGGTGATCTGCTTGAGCCGGCCCGCGTAGTCGCCGAAGGCCGTCCCGGTCGCGGTGGTGGAGGTCGCGTAGGTGAAGGCCAGGACGCTCTGCGGCTCCTCGCCCGCGGCGGGCTCGGTGACGGTGGCGACCCGGCCCTGGGCGTCGTATCGCACGGTCGAGGTGCCGAACGCCTTCGTGCCGACGCTCGTCACCCTCCAGGCGTCGCTCGGGGAGGCCCCGGCCTTCTCCCAGACGTAGACCTGGTTGAGGTCCGCCGAGCTGATCGGGTTGCCGGCGTCGTCGGTGAACCCGTCGTCGCCCGCCTCCGTGGTCCCGAGGCCGGTGGAGATCGTCTCGCTGACCGTGGTGCGCAGCACGCCGGCTGTCGCGTCCCACCGGCTGGTCTCGGTGAGCTTGGAGCCGTCGGCGGCCTCGTAGCGGCGCACCTCGCCGCCGTCGGGGAAGGCGGCGCCGCTCTTGTACGCGTACTGGGTCTTCTCGCCCGTGTCGAGGTCGGTGACCTGCGCGGCGTCGCTGAGAATCTCCAGTTTCCTGCTGGTGGTGCCGCCCAGGAACTCGGCCTGCCAGCCCGGGCCGAACACCGACAGGTCCGTTCTGGAGGCGGGCACCGCCTTCGGCTGAGCGAGGCTGCCGTCAACGGCGGCGACCGCGTGCTTGCGGCCGATCACGGCCGCGGCGGTGTCCAGCTCGTTGAGCTCGAACGTCCTGCCGTCGGCGAAGTACTGGCCGGGGCCGACGGGCTGGTCGGTCTCCGACGTGGCCTCGGCGCTGGCCGTCTGGGCGGGCACGACGGCCAGCAGTGGCAGGATCGCTGCGGTGACCGCCGTCATGACGGTTAATCGCTTCATGGGCTCTCCTCGCGGCGCGGGATGCGGATGCCCGCGTACATTACGGGGGAGCTGTTGCCACCGGTTTGCCAGAGACGTCAGAGGCTTCCGCCGACCGGGAAACGCAGGGCGGCACCTTGGCCCGCCGAAGCGGCGCCATATTCACCGCCACAATTGCGGCGCCCGGCTGCGGCCAGGGATATCACGTGAGCTTTTGCGGGCGGCAGAACGCCGGTGCGCCATCGCGGAATGTGACTTGCCTCATCGCCGGATTAGATACATCGCAAAAACACATCATTCACACCTCGGGTGCGCCAAGTTTTTCCGGGGAATCGCGAGATTCGTCTCGGTTGAATATCGGTTGACCACATCGCTCGATCCCCGGTCAATCATGGACGCGTGATCAACTCAGCGAGCGACGGCGTTCGTCTACTCGGCCCGGTCGAGTTCCGGTGGGCGGGTGCGCCGGTGGTGCTGCCCAGGCGCCAGCAGCGGCTGCTGCTGGGCGTGCTGGCCCTGTCGGCCAATCGCGTCGTCTCCTCGCAGCGCCTGGCCGAGGTGTTCTGGCCCGACGGGGCGCCGCAGGGCGGGCGCAGGCAGATCCAGGTGCTCATCTCACGGCTGCGCGGCCTGCTCGCCGGCGCCGCCGCGAGCGAGGTGGAGGTCCGTGCCGCCGGTTCGGGCTACGAGTTGCGCATCGACCCCATGGCGGTGGACGCGCACCGCTTCGCCGTGCTGAAACAGCGGGCGGACGCCAGCGGGAACGACGAGGAGAAGGCCGCGCTGCTGGGCCAGGCTCTGGACCTGTGGCGCGGCCCGGTGCTCGACGAGGCGGCCGTCGGGGCCGGCCGCGACCCGCTCTGCGTCAGGCTGGAGGAGGCGCGGCGCGAGGCGATCGAGGAGCACGCCGAGGCGTCGCTGCGGCTCGGACGGCACCGGCAGGTCATCGGCGCGCTGGCCGAGGAGGCGGCGGCCGATCCCTCCCGCGAGCGGCTGGCCGGCCTGCTGATGCTCGCGCTCTACCGCTCCGGCCGCGTCGCCGAGGCCCTCGACGTCTTCGAGAGATCACGGGCCCGGCTGGCCGGGGAGCTCGGCCTCGATCCCGGTCCGGCTCTGGTACGGCTGCGCCAGGACATCCTGTGCGGCGCCCGCCACCTGGGCGTCCCGTCCGGCCGCTCGGGGGCCGCCGGGCGGGTCGGCGACCTGGAGGGCGAGGGGCTGGTGATGCTCGGGCTGGGCAGGATCCGCTTCGCCCAGGACCGCTTCGCCGAGTCCGTGGCCGCCTACGAGGAGGCCAGGCGCGCCTTCCGGCGCCTGGGCGACCGGAGGCACCTGGCGGCCGCGCTGTCCGGTCTGGGCACCGTGCGTGCCGAGGGCGGGTGGTTCGCCGAAGGGCAGGCCGATCTGATGGAGGCGGCGTCGATCTTCGCCGCCCTCGGCGACGTGGCCGGGAACGCGCACGCCACGTACATGCTCGGCTTCGTGGAACGCGAGCGCGGCGACGACGAGCTGGCCCTGTGGCTGCTCGGCCGGGCCCTGGCCGCCTACCAGAAGATCGGCGATCGGCGCGGCGAGGCTCTGCTCCAGCGCAGCATCGGCCTCGTCCACCGGGCCAGGGGCGAATACCCGCAGGCCGCGGCCAGGACGCGGAAGTCGCGTCACCTGTTCACCACGCTGGCCGACCCGCACGGCGTGGCCTACGCCGACCAGTCGCTGGCCAAGATCCGGATCCGGGTCGGTGACCTCCCGCAGGCCGAGCAGGCGCTCCACGCGAGCCTGCGCGTCTTCGCCGGCCAGGGCGACCGCTTCGGCCGCGCGCTCGGGCTGCGCACGCTCGGCGAGCTCCACCTGGAGCAGGGCGCGACGGCCGAGGCCAGGCAGGCGCTCTCCGCGTCCCTCACCCTCTGGGACACCCTGGAGCTGCCGCTGTGGCGCGCCCGCACCCTCGCCGTCCTGGCCCGCCTGGAGCACCGGAACGGCGAAGCCGGGCACGCCGGTGCCGCCCATCAGGAGTCGAGCGCCATCTTCAGCCGAATCGGCAGCCGCGAGAGCCGCTGACGTCGCCGCCGGACGTGCGGCAACGGCCCCGGTCACCGGATGGCTCGCGCGCGATTCCGGCGGCCTTTACGCTACGCATCATGCCCCTGCACCTGGTCGCCACCGGCCTGTGGCCGTGGTGGGCGGTCGGCGCGGCCGTGACCGTCGCGGGCCTGTGGCTGTGGCGGAGCGCTCCCTGGGCGGACGGGAACGACCGCTGGAAACTGATGACCAAGCAGCCGTCGGTCGCCTACGGGCAGGTCGTCGCCACCGGTGAACGCGACGCCTGGGCCTTCGGCTGGCGCATCCTCGGCGTCGCCGCCTGGCTGCCGATGGCCGACGGCCCGCACCGCCCCATGGCGTTCCACTGGGACGGCGACCGCTGGACGAGAAGCGACTTCCCCGTCGAACGCGGTGACGTCGGCTCCGTCGCCGCGTCCGGCCCGTCCAACGTGTGGGCCCTGGCGGGTGGCTCCGTCCTGCACTGGGATGGGCACTCCTGGACAATCGCCCGAAAGGCCCCCGAAACGGCCTGGGCCCTGGCCGTCGCCGGAGACGACGTGTGGATCTTCGGGGACCGCAGGACCTGGCGCTACGACGGTGCGACCTGGTCGGAGTCGGAGGTCTCCTTCCGCACCCTGCGGGTCGGCGCCCGGTCGGCCTCCGACATCTGGGCCCTGGACGCCGACGGTCCCTTCGTGCATCACTTCGACGGACGGGCCTGGACCCGGGCCGACCTGAGCCCGTACGTGCCGAAGGCCCCGTCCCCGTCCGGCGATGTCCCGCCCGGCCCGCACCGCCCCCGGGTGTGCGCGATCACCGCCGACGCGTCCGGCCTCTGGATCACGGGGGAGATCGGGGTGTCGTCGTTCCTGCTCTTCCGGACCGGCTCCGGCTGGCACGGCGAGAGCACGTCCGCGAAGGCCGGGCGCCTGGTCCGCGATCTCCCGCCCGTGCCCGACGGCAGGGGCGGCCACTGGGTTCTGGGCTCCACGGACGTCAACGGGATCGACTCCGCCCTTGCCCACCGCGATCCCGCCGGCCACTGGACGAGGGTTCCGGCCGGTGGCGAGCTCACGTCGCTGTCCGCCGTCCCCGGCGGCCCGCTCCTGGCCACCGGCGTGATCGGCAAGGCTTCCGGGGTCTTCCGCAACCTCCCTTGAGCACGGCAGGCCGGCCTGCCCACCACCGAAACGCCGGTGCGGCCGTTGCCGGCGGACCGTTCGGCGAGGGTGACGGCGGGGATCAGGCAGCAGGTGTCGCCGCGCGCGAGCAGCAGGCGCATGCAGCGGTACGCTCAGGTCGAGCACCATGTGGCCGGCCGGACGCCGGCGGGCGTGGCTGATGAAGGCGTCCAGCCGGTCCGCGGCGGTGGCGTCCAGATCTCCGGCGACCGAGATCACGGTGACGCCGGGCAGGTGCCGGCAGGCGAACGTGGGCGGGTCATCGCGGCCCCCGGCAGCGGCTGCTAGACCTTCGGACGGGACGGAAGCGGGTGAGAGCGGCCATGGCGGTCAGTCCTGTATGCGGGCCGTGCCGCCGAGACCGGCCGTCCCGAGGCAGTCGCGAAGATCACCGGTACGGCCGCACCGCCTGCAGAACCAGCGGCCATACCCTGGGCCGCCGCTGTCTCCCACAGCTCCGTCACCGAACAGGACCTGCCCTCATCACCAGATGATGCCCGCGCCGATCACCTCTCCCGCCGTTTCGTGCCATGGCACAATGCGCCGCAGATGGTCGGATCGGTCCGGGAACAGACAAGCCCTGCCGGCACTCCACCCGCTTCCGGCGAGTTGCTCCAAGCTCCCGGTATACGTTCAGCGCGCGTAAGACGCCGGCTCCCGCGGTGCGGGAGCCGGCACTCGGGTCAGGCCACGCCGTTCTTCACGGCTGTGATCAGCTCACCGTTGGCGGTGTCGCCGGCGAGCTCCCACAGGAACACGCCGCCGAGGCCTTGGTTCCGGTAGTACGTCATCTTGCCGCCGATCGTCCCCGGCGTGTCGTAGCTCCACCACTGGTTGCCGCAGAACGCGTACGCGGTGCCCGCGATGGTGCCGGTGGACGGACAGCGGGTCTTGAGGACCTTGTAGTACTCGACGCCCGGTTCGTAGGTGCCGGGTCCTGGGCCGGTGGCCGTGCCACCGGGGGTGGCCTGGGTGACGCCGGTCCAGCCGCGGCCGTAGAAGGCCATGCCGAGCAGCAGCTTGCTCACCGGGACGCCGTTGCGCTTGAGCTGCCGGATCGCGGCGTCGGCGGAGAAGCCGGCGACCGGGATGCCGGGGTAATCGTTGAGCGGTGCGTTCGGGGCGGTCGGGCCCTGGGCGTCCCAGGCCCCGAAGTAGTCGTAGCTCATCACGTTGTACCAGTTGACGTACTGCGCCGCGCCGGCGTAGTCGGCCGCGTCGATCTTGTTGGGGGCGCCGGGGATCGCCGCGGTCACCAGGGCGCCGGTACCGAAGCGGGAGCGAACCGCCGACACGAGGTTCCTGAACGCGGCCGGGCCGCTGGTGTCGCAGGTGTAGCCGCAGGCGTTGGGGTACTCCCAGTCGATGTCGATGCCGTCGAACACGTCGGCCCAGCGCGGGTCCTCGACCATGCGGTAGCAGGACTCGGCGAACGCGGCCGGGTTCTGCGCGGCCTGGCCGAAGCCGCCCGACCAGGTCCAGCCGCCGATGGAGAACAGCACCTTCAGGTGCGGGTGCTTCCTCTTGAGCTTGCGCAGCTGGTTGAAGTTGCCGCGCAACGCGCCGGCGTCCCAGGAGTCGGCCACGCCGTCCACGCTCTCGGCCGCGGTGTAGAAGCGGTCGTAGTCGGCGTAGGCGTCGCCGAGCACGCACTGCCCGTTCACCACGTTGCCGAAGGCGTAGTTGATGTGCGTCAGCTTGGCGGCCGAGCCGCTGGTGTCGATGTTCTTGACATGATAGTTGCGCGCGTAGACGCCCCACTGGACGAAGTAGCCGATGACCTTGTTGCCCGCGCGCGTCGTCGTGGCCGTGATGGGGGCGCTGTCGCCGGAGTTGTTGCCTGCCATGTCCTGAGCGCGGACCCTGTAGGTGTAGGTGGTGCCGGCGTTCAGGCCCCTGTCGGTGTAGGTGGTGGCGGTGGTCGAGCCGAGCCGGGTGGTCCCCCGGAAGATCTCGTAGGCGCGGACCCCCACGTTGTCGGTGGAGGCGTTCCACGCCAGGGAGACGCTGTCGGCGGTGACGGCGGTCACGCGAAGGTTGCCGGGCACGGTCGGGGACAGGCGGTCGGGCGGGTCGTTGGGGGAGTTGACATCGAGGTGGTAGTCGAAGGTGAACTTCGGCGTATAGACCGTATGGCAGGAGGGGGTGGTGGTCGGCGGGTCGTCGCACACAATGGTGGCGCCGGCCTTGGGGATGGCCTTTTCGAGACCTCCGGGGAACTTGTCGTCCCTGATCTCCAACGTGGCACTGCCCCAACGGTGCGAGGTCAGCGCGTCGCGATGCCCGGGGGACGGGTAGCCGTTCCAGCTGATCAGGTCAGGGAAATGCCATATCCCCAGGTGGTTGTTGAGCGGTTGCTGCGCGTCGGCGAAGCGGAAGGCGTGGGTGGATCCGCCGTCCTTGTGGTAGACGATCTTCGGGTGGGTTCCGTCCACGAACTCGACCTCGGAGGCCGGCTTGATGTCGTAGTTCCCATGGGCGGAGGCCGAGACCCACTCGACTTTGTCGTCCTTGACCCAGACCACGATGTGCTCCCAGTCGTGGGTGTGTCCGCAGACGCTACAGCCGGGCTGGGTGGTCTGGTCCTTCTGGAAGTACAGCGCGTACATGTGGGCGCACCACCCGTTGTTGCAGCGGGAGCGCGCGTACATGTTGCTGTTGTGCAGGTCCGACTCGTCGCGGCAGTTGCCGTTGAGAGCTCCGCCGAGCGACAGGCCCTCGGCCACGGCCATGTTGTTGCCGATGGCCACCGACGCGTAGCAGCCGTCCTCGTCGTAGTCCATGGCGGGCTGGTACTTCAGGTTCTCCTCGCTGGCGTTCTGCGGGATCTCGGGGGGCGGCGGCTCGGCCCACGCGGGCGATGTGACGGCCACGAGCCCGACGCCGGTGAGCAGGACCACGATCAGAACGTGAGCGACCGCGGGTAACAAGCGTCTCAAGACGTTCTCCTCGGGAAGGGGGCTGTTGGCAGGACGCGTGTCCAGGCTCGCCCTTCCTCACCGCGGCCGCATCGGTGAACATCGCCTAATGGCGACGCCTAGACCTGAAAACACCTCGTGGCCAGGGGTCCAGCGCCTGGACCCTTCGGTTGGCGGCATGAGGAGCAACCGTCAACCCGGCAGTCGAGTGAACCGACCGGTCAATGTTTGCCGAGCAGCCCATCGCGCCACGGCGGCATCACCGTCCCCACCGGCGGCGCGGGGAACTGCAGCTGGGCCGATGGGAAGACCTACCCCGAGGGAGGTCAGGTCGCCGTCCATGGGCTGCCGATCCCCCGGGATATTCCCGGACATGCGTACTGGGTGTGCCAGAACGGCCGGTGGGTCTGGCCTGAGTGGCCGTGGCCGGTCCTCCGCTTTGCCCCTGTGCCGGGCAGCCGGTAGCCGGAGCGATGGCCCGGGCGGTCAGGGCGCGAAGGCTCGTTCGACGGCCCGGGCAAGCGCCCTGCGGCGCCGATCGTGGTCGGCCTGGGGTTCGTCCTTGCTGGCGGTGTATATGGCGCTGGCCGGTGACCAGGTCAGCGACATGGCGGTGACTATGGCGAGCACATCGGCAGGGGCGATGGACGCGTCGACCATGCCCGCGGCCTGCGCGTCGGCGATCGACTGGAGCTTCCCGGCATCGTGCCCCGGCATGAAGCTGAACAGATCGCCGGTAGCGGTGCGTTCCAGACGGGACCAGGCGGCGAGCCGAACGAGTTCGGGATGGACGAGATAGGCGTCATAGAGGCGCACGGCATAGCCGGCCAGATCGTCGCCGGTTATGGGGACCGTCTCGACGATCATGTCGAGGTGCTCAGCGAAAACGGCGTCGAAGAGCTCGTCTTTGCTGCGGTAGTACTTGTAGATCTGCGCCTTGTTGACCTGAGCGTTGGCGGAGATGCGGTCAATGCGCGCGCCGGCGATGCCGAAGGCGGCGAACTCGGCCGTGGCCGCATCGAGCAGACGGCGCCGCGAGGCTTGGCCCGCGCTGGTGATCTGTCCCATTCTCGCGACCCTATAGTAAACAAACTGGTTCGTTCTGCGGGCGCTCCTGCCGTGGCGATATGTCCCTTCCCTTGCGAAGCTCTCCCTTGTCCGGCACCTGCAGGGTGCCGGACGGAGCGCGCGTGATCAGAGCTGGACCATGACAGTCTTCGTTTCGGTGAACGCGTCCAGGACGTCCGTGCCGTGTTCGCGGCCGATGCCGGACTGCTTGTAGCCGCCGAAGGGGACGGTGCCGGCGGTCATCTGCCCGTAGGTGTTGATCCATACAGTGCCGGCCTGGAGGCCGGCGGCGACGCGGTGGGCGCGGGCGAGGTCGGTGGTCCACACGGCGGCGGCAAGGCCGTAGTCGGAGTCGTTGGCCAGGCGCAGGAGTCCGGCCTCGTCGGTGAAGGACATCAGGACGGCGACAGGGCCGAAGATCTCCTCGCGCGCGACGCGCATGTCGTTGGTGACATTGTCGATGACGGTTGGCGGGACGAACAGGCCCGGGTCGCCGGGCAGTTCACCGCCGTGGCGCAAGCGTGCTCCTTCCGCTCGGGCGATCTCGAAGTAGGAGGTGACGCGGTTGTAGTGGTCCCGGGAGGCGAGGGGCCCCATGCGGGTGTCCGGGTGGAAGGGGTCACCGATGGTATAGGTCGCCAGTTCGTCGGCGAGCAGGCGGCCGAACTCCTCTCGTACGGATTCCTCGACGAAGATCCGGGTGCCCGCGACGCAGCCCTGCCCGGTGTTGCCCAGGAATCCGAGGGCGGCGCCCGCGGCGGCCGCCTTGAGATCGGCGTCGGCGAAGATGATGTTCGGGGACTTGCCCCCGAGCTCCAGGGTGACGCGCTTGAGATTCCCCGTGGAGGCCCGCAGGACGTGCTTGCCGACCGCCGTGGATCCGGTGAAGGAGACCTTGTCGACACCGGGGTGGGTGATGATGGACTCGCCTGTGGTGCGGCCGTCGCCGGTGAGGATGTTGACGACACCGGCGGGCAGGTCGGTGGCCTGCAGCAGCTCACCCAGCCTCAGGTTGGTCAGGGGGGTCTGCGGGGCGGGCTTGAGGATGAGGGTGTTGCCGGTGGCCAGCGCCGGGCCGAGCTTCCAGATGGCCTGGAGCAGAGGGCCGTTCCAGCCGGTGATGCCGGCGACCACTCCGAGCGGCTGGCGCATGGTGTAGTGGAACTGCCCGGGCTCTGAGGGAGCGGTCTGCCCGTAGATCTTGGTGGGCCAGCCCGCGTAGTGACGGACGACCTCCACCGAGTGCGCGACGAACCAGCGACTCAGGGAAAGCGGCGCGCCCATGTCGAGCGACTCCAAGGTGGCGAGTTCCTCGGCGTTGTTCTCGATCACATCGGCGATCTGCAGAAGGATCCGGCTGCGCTGGTAGGGGGCGATGGCCGACCACGACGGGTCCTCGAACGCACGGCGAGCAGCAGCCACGGCCAGCTCAACATCCTCGGGACCCGCCACGGCGACACTGGTCAACGCCTCCTCGGTCGTCGGGTCGATCGTCTCGGTGGTCTCGCCGGAGCGGGCGGAGACCCACCCGCCGCCGATCAGCAGCTTCTTGGGGCCGCCCTTCAGGAAACCGGGCGAGGGGCGGTCGGCTCGGACGAGCATGAGCGGTGCGGGCATGGGATGCCTCCACAACGAAAATAAACAAACTGGTCTGTTTCTCTAGCAGACTGTAGCCCCCTCCCTTCACGCATGTCAACAAACTAGTTTGTTTCACTGGGTGCCGGGCAAGGAGCCGCACGCCGTGTTCGCCTCCCCGGAAGGCCACGCCACCGCCGCCGACGCGGCATGCCTGCAGGAACTCGCCTCGGTACACAGCATGATCGTCACGGTGGGGGAAGCATGAGGTAGGCACGTCAGCGGTCCGGCTCGCCCGTCATTCACCGCCGGGCGAGCCGGGAGTGCCAATGCCCAACCTGACGCTCAGGCCGAGACGCACCTCGCCGTGGAGTGGGACGGACGCGCAGCCAGAACAGCGAGGTCAGGCCGCGCAGGCCGACCGAGGTGAGCAGAGCGGCCCACCCGGGTTCGGCGAGGACGCCTTCAAGCATGAGGACATTCACCATGACGAGCGAGACCTGCGAGATGCGGAATGCCTGTGGACGGACATGAGGCTTTCCTGGTGGATGGCCACGAGCATCCTGGTACACGGCCAGGAATCCTCCTGGTGAGCGGGCGGCCAACACTTCTGAAGGTCCATGGCCACCCTGCTCGAGCGGAACAACCCCAGGAGGAACCTGGCCCTGGGCAGATGACAGCGTGCCATCGCCGATGTGAGCCAGATCCAGGGCTTGACACCACAGAGATGCCTGGTGGCGATGGTGGGCGGGTCGGGGTCCTCCTCATGATCGGAAAACGTCGTGATCGGTCGCTATCCTGTCGCCCCGCTTGTCGAGGAGGAGACGCATGAGCCCGGTCACGCCCGAGATGATCAACTACTACACACAGCTCCTTAAGGATCTGGAACGGGTGAAGGATGGCAGCACCAACGCGCTGTTCTGGATGGTCGTGCGAGGCCGTGAGGAGCCCCTCACGGTCGCCGATGTCGCTCGCCGGCTGGGCGCTGACCCCAACACGGCGGTTCTCCGAACGGTGCTGGAACCGGCGGAACATGCCGTGTTGGAACAGAGCGACCACGGCGTGATCGTGCTGGCGGCCGACGTCTATATCGACGGTCCCGACATATGGGCCCGTCTGACCGAGAACGCGCAGGCGTGGGGCTTCTGGTATCTGATCAACGCTGCGAACAGGTTGTTCTACGCGGCCGATGGGCAGCTCGTCACCGAGGTGGACATCCTTTATCCCGAGCCTTCAGGGTGCTGGGGCCCAGATCCCCGTGCTCTGGATTCTTACCTGGGGGCTCTGCGCGCTCTTGCCGATCAGAAGCGGACAGACGACCAGGCCGGTGTGACACCCCCCGCTCCTTACCCTGAGTGGGAGACCGCGCTGGCGACCGTGGAAGCGATGACCGGCGTGCGCTTGGACGTTGACCGGTTCGCCCGGGGACAACAGTGGGTCCGCCCTCTCGGAGGCCGGTTGGATGTGATCTCCACAGAGTAGTAGTCGGGGGAGCACTCGGCCCGGGCGAGGTCGGGCAGGAAGAGTGTTGACCGTCGGATTTCTCCTGGCGGAGGGTCGCGTCCGAGATGGACACTGTTGGCGAATACGGCGATGATCTAGTGCGGTCGTAACCGGGCGAACGATGAGACCCTGGTTTGGCCAGCGGGGTGCCCGCCAGCCAGGCGTCGATGCGGATGAGGCCGATGGGCACGATGGCGAAGGTGGGCAACGGCTTCACCCGCCGCAACGCCGCCGGGCAGCACGAACGGTCACCATCGAGGTGGGTCCGCTCCACCCCTCGTGGCCGTGCAACGACACCTGATCGCTTGTGAGGGCGGTCAGATGAAGTCAGGCGCGTGGTCGCGCGCCCACTCGGTGAAGGGGCGGGCCGGCTTGCCCGTGACATCCGCGGCGGTCGGCATCGGCCCCAGCATGGCAGGATCGAACTCCGCAGCCGCTGAGGGGTCGGCTTCCTCGCCCGAGTAGTCCTCGAAGCCGGTGAGGAAGTCGGCGTTCTCCGCGGCGAACCCGCCCTGGGCCAGGTACAGTTCCCGAGCCTGTGCCGGGGTCACCACCTCGAGGCGTATGTCCTGCCCGATGGCCTCGGCAATGGCCGCCACCTGGGCACGCCGGCTGATGAGCTCGGGCCCGTTGAGGGTGTAGGCGGCGCCCTGATGCCCGTCCTCGAGCAGCGCGGCGGCGGCCACATCGGCGATGTCCTGCTCGTGCACCGGGTACCAGGCCAGGTCGGGCAGCGGTTCGCGCACGACACGCTCGGCCCGGATGGACGGCCCCCACAGCCACAGCTTGTTCAGCATGAACTCGCCGGGCCGCACATGTGTCCATTCCAGCCCGGACGCCTCGACCGCCTGCTCGACCGGCAGATGGAAATCGGTGTCGTAACCCGCGGTCACCGCGCCGGAGGACAGGACGACGATGCGGCGCACCCCTGCCTGCTTGGCCAGGGCGACCACCTGCGGCGCGGTCGCGGCGTGAGGGAAGAGGTACATCCTGTCGACCCCGTCCATCGCCGGGGTGAGGCTCTGTGGTTGCGCGAGGTCGCCCTGGACCACCTCGACGCCCTCGCCGAACCGGGCGCGGTCGGGATTCCTGCTCAGCGCACGTACGGCGGCGCCGGCGCGGACCAGCCGGTCGACCACGAGCCGGCCCACGTGCCCGGTCGCCCCCGTCATCAAAACTCTCATGGCCATCATCCTTAACGGCCGATGGTGACCTGCGCAAACGCGAACAACATGTTCATGTATGGCATCTGACCTGCGAAAACATCGCTTTTGGCGATGAAAAATTGCGTGGTGCTCCGGCCAGGATGCGGCCTCCGTCCCGGCAACTCCCCCGAAGGCTCGCCCCCGTAGGTGTTCTCCGTGGTCTGCCGCGGCTTCAGCGGCACAGTCGATGACATTGGCCTGTCTTCCGGGAACGTCGTCGTGACGAACCACGGCGATGCGACCATCCGGATCTGGCGATGCCAGGTCTGGGTGCCGGGTATCGCAACCACTGGTCATGGCCGACCAACGCGTCACGCGCGAGCTGACCGCCGAGGAGAAGACCGCCCACCTGTCCTGATCACCAGGTGGACCCGGACGTGGAGCGGGTCCTGTTTCGGCCCACCAGCCCGGCTTCCGCTATACGTTCCCCTTCCTCCTCATCCAGGCCCATCGCTGCCCGGTTGCCCAGGGTTGTTCACCTTCTCGGCCGAGCCCTGCCGGACAACTCCCGCCGTCCCTACACCCGGTCGTGCCGGCCCGATCGCCGCTGGCACAACGCCAGGCGCCGGGCATCCCCGCTGCTTTCGCAGCACGACTCGATTCCTTTCAGGGGGAAGATCATGAGCCAGAAGATCGCACAGCGTCCGGCCGCGTCGGCAGCCGACTCCGCCGGCCGCGCCTACCGGACCGACTGCTCCGGCTTCGTCTCCACGGCCTGGCACTTGAGCCGCAGCCTCGTCACCGGGGAGTTCGCCACCTACAACGGCAAGACCGTCCTGGCCAGCCTGCACGACCTCCGGCCGGGCGATGCGCTTCTGCGCAGCGGGCACATCGAACTGTTCGCCCGCTGGAATTGTTCGACGCCGGGTACGGCGGCGTGCCGATGACCGCCGTACCCGAAAACTGGTTCAACTCCCTGCCGCAGCAGCCACGCGACGGCAGCCATCCGGTCGGGGGTGGTGCGGTCGAGGTCGGTGACGTGGCTGGTGGACGAGCTCGATCAGGTGCTCGCCCTCGACGGGCTCACGGTGCTGTGGAGCGTCCAGAACGGCGAGCGGCCGGTCGAGCTCGGACCGGTGGAGTGTGCGCTCGCCTGGGAGACCCGCCCACGGCGCCTGGTGGACGACGAGCCCGGCCACACGGCCGCGCGCTGCCCTGGTTGTGGGCTGCGGAGGTTGGAGTGGGAGCCGCAGGCCGGCTACTACCTGTGTGGAAACTGCGGCCGCCACGTCAATGAAGCGGAAGCGATGGACCGGGTGACGGAAGAGGCGGGCGCGGGGTGATCAGACGCATCCCGGGAGAGCGGTGCTCTTGTGCGGATGAGGAAAGGATGAGGTGTAGCCCCTCTCGCGGTAGTCGGCCATTTCATCCTGCCGGAGCAGCCTGGGAGCCTCGCTCACGCTCCACCAGCGCTGGTCGATGGGGTTGAAGACAGCGAGGTCCAGGCTGTACTGCACGTTGTCGGCGTCGATGCCTTTGAACTGTTCCTCGGTGAGGAACGAGGTGCGGTACGACACTCGACTGCACGCGGGCGCGGCGAGCACTATCGTCTGGTACTCCCCAGGGCTCTGGCGAGTGTCCGGATCATCGATGTATCCGAGGTAGACCTCGACGGATGTCGAGGTGGTGTTGCCGTTGCTGATGACGATCGGTCCGCGATTGATAAGCGCGGTCTCTGTGTCCACCGATACCCGTTGGACGAAGGCGCGCTGAGTGGCTAGGTCGGTCTCGGCTTTGAGTCGTCGGGCGTCGGCCAGTTGCTTTTCGCTGATCTTGAGAGCGTTCGTGGAGATGATGAGCGCGGGCACCGCCGTGAGGCTGCCGATGATGCCCGCGACGGCCGCCCAGAGCTGGACGGATGTGAGTTTGCGGCTGAGACGCCGGCGCGGCCGGGGGCGGACGATGGTGCGCACGATGGCGCGAGGCGGCCTGCTCAGGAGTGGGGAGCGTCGCGGGGGTTTCCGTCCCATAACCCATTATGGTGCGGCGCGGCCTATGATCGCGGTGCCCGACAGCGCCTTACCTCACATGAGCCGATGCGACCTTTGATGAACTCCTCCACAGCCTCGGCGAAGACATCGATTCGCGTCTGTAGATCCTTTTACGACGGGACATCGTGCAGGCTCTTGAGGAGGCTGTGCGATCGGCGGGCCAGGGCCTCCAGCTTCTCGTCGTCCGAGACAAGAATGACCTGGGCGAGGGCCGGGTATGCCGCTGTCCGGCTCCGGTCCTTGGCGGCTTTGGCCTCTGTGGCTTGGGCAGCCACTCCTGCACGGCCTTGAGACTCCCAGTCGTGAGCTTCCATAGGTCTGCATGCTTTTCCTGGAGGTCGAGCACGGCGCTCGCGAAAGTGCCGTAGATAGCGATGCGTTTCTTGCGAAGGCGCTCGTCGCGAGTGAACTGTTCTGTACGCCGACTCGTCATGCGCTGGAACGCATAGGTCAGTAACGACCCGAGCAGCGTCCCCGGGACCGCGATGAGGGAGGTGAGGGTGGCCTGCATATCAGCCGGTGGAACACGGCGACTACGTGTGCGGGAACTGCGGCCACCACGTCAGCGAGCAGGAGGCGATGGAGCTGGTGGGGGACGAGGCCGGGGCGGGAGGAGCTGTCGGCGGTTTCGCTGACGATCGGCGCGGCCCACGTGGGCGGTGGAGGCGTCTGTCCGGATGACCTCGAATGAGGTCCAATAATGAGGTGGATTCCAAGGGCCGCCTCTATCGACACGTGGTGATCGCGTTCTGCTTCGGGATGACATATACCACCCTGACCCTTGGTGGCATATGGCTGACGGCATTCGGAGTGGAGCAGCTGGACCGCATGGAATGGTTCAGCAGGTTGATGCACGGCTCGTACCCGCCACCCGATGTTCCTGTCACAAGGGAAGGGTTGGTGGTGCTCTTGTATGGGTCCTTGTCCGTGGGCACCTTCGCGTACGGGGCGTGGAACGGGTGGAGGTTCGAGCGTTCAGAGCGCGGCCTGATCACCGAGGAGGCAGGTAGCTGATCAAAAACAGTCCTGGACTTCCCGTTGGTCGGGGGAGTTGCCGGGCTGCTTCACCACTGTGGGGTCATCTCTTTCCAGCCAGCGGATGCGCTCGATATCAACGCGTTTGGACGTGGTCGCGTCCCACGTGGCGTTGCCTGGCCATGCCTCGCTGATTGTCAGGAAGAGGCCCTCAGAGCCTACGTCGGGCAGTTTCAGCGACCCTTGAGTACATGGCGCGACGTCATAGCGGTAATACTGACCTTTGGTCCCCGGCGCGACCTCAAGGTAGATATGACCGCCTCTTGCGTTAGCATTCCTGAATCGGATGATCGGGGTTCTGCTGGCGCTGCCGAACCAAGCGGTGAATCGCCTTATGAAGGCATCGCTTTCGTAAGCGATGCGCTGCTGCTCCTTTCGCTCCTGCTCACGCCGCTCTTCTTCGCGCTGGCGTTTGTCCTCGGCGCGCTGAGCCAGCGCGTCGGCTCGCTGCTGCTCGCTGATCTTCAGAGCGTTCATGGAGATGACGAATGCCGGGATGGACATGAGGCCGGCCAGCACGGTCGCGATGGCGGCCCAGGCTTGGACGTTCCAGCGGACATCGAGGGCGCGGGTTCGGCGTCGAGAGCGCTCAGGCAACTCGATACGTTTGGTCACACGCCCCGGGGATGGCGAGGCGGCCGCTGGTGGCGTGGGCCGCAGCCGGGAAGCGATCCGCGTCGTCTCTCGCGCGGACAAGCGAGAGATGGCGCCTCGCGGTGGCGAGGGCCGCTGGCGTTTCCGTCCCATACCTCAGTCTGGCTCTCGAGCTGTCTTGATCGCGCAGGGCCGAGGTGGTGGAGCGGGGCCTGGTCGCCGACGAGGCGGGGGCATGACGGCGACGGCCGGGCGGGGCCCTGGCCAATCCGATAAAGATTGATGATGATGAACATGACCGCCCATCAATGCACCCGTCAGGAGGTCGATGTGTACGTAGCGAAGGGCGATCGGACCGGACGGAGACGATTAGCCGCGGGGAGGCGACTGGGCGCACGGCTCGGAGTCGTCACCTCGGTCGTCATCCTGCTCCTAGGAGCGCTGACTCCCACTGCGGCCCACGCAGGCGAGGTGGTTTGCCCGGCCGACATCACCCAGTGGCGACTTCTCGACAAGGACTACGGCTTGGCACGCTGGGAGGCGTACCGGTTCACGTTGTTGTCCGCCACTCCGCGTTTCCTCGTCAGTGACGGTCGGCAACTCGACAACAACACTGATCAACCGGTTGAGTACACAATCGTATCGTCGGTTTCTAACACCTTCACCGTCTCGAACACCGTCGGAGTCAACGTCAACGTCAGCTCCTTTCTCACGATCAACGTCAGCCAGAACATCGTGATGCAACGCCAGACCCAGCTCGGGGTCACGCTGAAGACGACCGTGCCGCCCCGCACCCGTCTGATCGCCGAGTATGGTGTGGAAGGGTACGACGTGTCCTACGGTGTTGAGGCTTGGCGCACGGCGTGGGTCGGCGACAACCCGCCTCCGCTCAACGTCGGATTAAGGTGCGTGGAGTGGGGTTACTATCCGCAGAGCACAATCGCCCCCACACATATCGAGACCTGGCGCCTGAGAACGGCTTGACTCGGATTCCAGGGTTCGACCCCGCGACAGGCCCTCACCGCTGTTGTAGGGGGGTGCCTTTCAGTCCGCGAGACGCCGCTCAGGGGCGGTTCCCCGCGAGTCTGGGTGTGATGAGCAGCGGAAGCGGCGTCCTTATCGAGAAGAGTTGAGGCTGGCCGGCGAGTTCATGATCGACTGGTGGGCGGGGGTCGCTCGCCGCCCCTTTGTGGGCGATTTATTCCCTCTTCTCTGCTGGTGCCCATGTCAAGTTGCGGCAGGCTGGTAGCTGTGTAACACACGGTGCCGGCAGGCGATCTATGCCTGTCACCCGGCTTAGGTCCGTGACCCGCGGGAGCCCTGGTGAAGCGCTGAGCGCGCATCCAGCACAATCACATTCCCACCCATCCTCCGGTGGACCGCACGCACGGTGCAGGCTGACCGTTTCGGGGTCGTAGCGCGTCAAGCCTTGCCCAAAGGCGGTTTACCAGGACGTATGGGCAGGTCCGGCGGGGATAGGAGCCGGAGGTGCGATGAGGTTCAGCGTGCGGCTGGACCGTGTTCTCCGTGGTGACCGGCCGCTTCGACACGCCCGTGCGAAGCTGCCTCCCGGACGGAACCACCGGCGCGATCGACGAGCTCTCTCCACGGGCAGAAGCCGCCCAATTAGCATGCGTGGAGACACAACCGGCCGAGATCGGGCACCAGCGTCACGGCCACGGCCGATCGCGGGCGGGTTGCAGCCCCGCCCGTGGCCTGGCCAGGCAGGCTCGCGGGCAGGGAAGCGACGGATCACATTCCGCACCAGGGAGGGTCTTGCTGTTTACGGTGCGCGGCCGAGGGACGATCCCTGGGGGCGCGCGTGTGCGGACGGTGGCTGGCAGGTGGTGCCGGTGGGGGACCGGTACCTTCGGCACCGAGCCAGGCCCGGGCGGCCGACTCGGTGACCACCTCGGCCAGTTCGCCGGCGGTCATCGGTCCGACCAGCACCTGAGCGTCCTGCAGAGCGTCGACCAGGGCCGGCGGGCGGGCGCAATGAGCATAGAAGTCGGCCCGCAGGCCGAGCACCACCCGCACCGGGTAGCCAGAGTCATGAGCGGCGGCCAGCAGGGCGGCGATAAACGTCTCACGCTCGTCCTCATCGGCGCAGAGGGTGAACACCTCTTCGAACTGATCGACGATCGGCACCCCCTCGGTGCCGGCGGGGCGGGTGAGCAGCACCTGGCGCAACGCCAGGCCGAGACTGCCCTCCCGCGCGGCGAAGTCGGTGACCAACTCGCCGGGAGCCACCCTCAGCTCCGCACCCAACCGCACCGCGCACTCCCGTAGCGGATGGGCCCCCGGCGTGAACCGGAGGGAGAAGTCGCCGCCGGCCGCCAGAGCGGGGATCAGCCCGGCGCGCAGCAGCGACGACTTGCCCGAGCCGGAGGCGCCCACCACCGCCACGAGACGCTGCCGGGCCACCCGCTCGACCAGCGCGGTGATCAGCCGGTCGCGGCCGAAGAACCGGTCGGCGTCGTTCGGCCCATACGCCGCCAATCCCAGATACGGCGATCGGCCGGCTGCGGCATGGGCGTCCCACTCGGCCACCGCGGCCCGCCAGCGCGCCTCCCACACGGCCACGTCCCCGCCGCAAGTCCGCACATAGGCCAGCGCCATGGCAACGTCGGCAGCCGGTTGCCCGCCGCCGCCTCGGCCAGCGTCGTCGCCGCGTAATGCGCCCGCCGGGCCAGCTCCCGATAACCCGGGTTACCCGCCTCGCGACGCAGCTTGCGTAACTCGACGGCGAAACACGCCACCACGCCGTCCGCCGGATCGATCACCCGCTCTGGACGTGGCATGCCGAACCCCCTAGGCACGATCGATCGGACCGACTCCATTGTTCAGTGCCCGCTCTCCCGCGTCTGTGCTGTGGGCCCCAGAGCACGTGCCTCCTCGCCGCGTTGTCTGGGCGTTGTTCGGTTCCGACCGCAGAAGCGTGCCGGACAACGCCCGCCAGCACTACAACCAGGTCGTACAAGGCACCATCCCGCAAACCAGGAAGGACATGCCCCATGAAGCGAAGTGCCCGGCAGGATTTCCACGCGGATGTCATCTTCTTCCTTCACGACGACGGTGCGGCCGTTGCCGGCGGACCGTTCGGCGAGGGTGACGGCGGGGATCAGGCAGTAGGTGTCGCCGCGCGCGAGCAGCAGGTGCAGGCCCATGCAGCGGGACTTGTCAGCAGGGATTCGAGAAGAGCGGTCCCCGTCACTTGGGTGACGGGATCGTGGACTGGCACTCAGCTTCACGACCGGGACACGGCGTCAACGGGGTTCCTCCTGGCCGGCCACTCCAGCCTTTCCCTCTCGGATGCGCGCGGGAAGACGATTCCGGCTTGCGGCGAAGGATGGGTGATCGTGACCGCCGACCGGAAGGCCGACCTTATGCCGAAGACGACAACGTGAGCGCCGAAGTGAGCGAACAGGTGACCGACGCCGAGCTCGCCGCCCGGTACCGGCGCGACCCCGGCCTGTTCACCGCCGTCCACGACCGCTACTACCGCGACATCTACCTGTATGTCGCCGGCCGCCTGGACACGCAGATCGCCGAGGACCTCGCCGCCGAGACGTTCCTGCTGGCCTTCGACCGGCGCGAGCGGTACGAACCGGAACGCGGAGACCTGCGGCCCTGGCTGTTCGGCATCGCCACCAATCTGATCGCCAGGCACCGCCGCAAGGAGACCCGCCACTACAGGGCGCTGGCCAAGCTGGGGCCCGAGCCCGTCGTGGAAGGCCACGAGGACCGGGTCGTCACCTCCGTCGCGGCCGAGCGCATGCAGCCGCACCTGGCCAAGGCGCTCGCCGCCCTGTCCGGTGGCGAGCGCGACGTGCTGCTGCTCGTGGCCCTGGGCCAGCTCAGCTACGAGGAGGTGGCTCAGGCGCTCGGCATCGCCGTCGGCACCGTGGGCTCCCGGCTCAGCCGTGCCCGCAGCAAGATCCTCGCCCTCATCGACAAGGAGAACGCCCATGGATGACCTGAACGCCGTCGCGAGCCTGCTGGCCAAGCCCGAACCCTCCACCGAGGCGATCGCCCGCAGCAGGGGACGTCTCCAGGACAGGATGACGCGGGGCCGCGCCCGCCGGCGCCGCGGCCGGCTCCTACCGGTGCTGAGCATGGCGGTCGCCGCCGCAGCGGCCGTGGCCGTGATCGTCACCAGCGTGCTTTCGCCCGCCGCCACGCCGGTCTCGGGCAAGGAGGTCCTGCTCATGGCCGCGGCCAGCGCCGAGCACATCCCCCAGGGCGCAGGGACCTATTGGCACGTCACGCGTACGTGGCAGGGCCCGGACGCCCCCCAGATGCAGGAGAGCTGGACCACCCGCGACGGCCACCGCTGGTCCAGGAACGCACCGCACGCCACTCCCGGCGCCGTCGTCGAGGACCCGGTCCCGTTCAGGCTCATGGGCGCCGAGATCGGTTTCGAGGAGCTCGAAGGGCTTCCATCGGATCCGGAGGAGCTGAAGGAGCGCATCGCCGGGCTACCCCGCCATGACAGCGCCATGATGTCTGTCGACCGGCAAGGCGAGCTCGTCTCCCCGCTGATCACCCTGATCACGGAGCTGCCGACGCCCGCGCAGGTCCGTTCGGCGGCATTCGAGGCCCTCGCCGCGACGCCGGGGGTCAGGAACGCGGGGCCGGTCGAGGGCGGGCAGGAGCTGCTGATCCCGCTCTCCGGGAGCCTGGAGATCAGGATGGTCGTCGACCCCGAGACCGCCCGGGTGGCGCGCGCCACCATGTTGCTGACCGCCGAAGGGGGCGCGATGATGAGCAGCTCGTACATCTCGGTGACCACCGAGTGGACGGACGAGCTGCCGCGGTGAAAACCCCGTCGCAGGCGCCTGCTCCGATCACCTCGAACCTGCACCGTCGAGGTACCGTCAGGCCGAGCACGTGAACCCGCACCGGCCGCGGCGAACTCGGCGACGGACGGCGCGCCCGCCTCGACGGGCAGCAGCACGGCCTGCTCGCGGGCGGGCCGTCAGTTCGCGGTGTGCTGGTCGTGGTCGCGCAGCATGCGCAGGACGGTCGCGCGGCGTGCCGGTGCTGGAGATCGCTCGCGAGCTGGTCATCCGGGCCTGGATCGACAAGGGCCGCAACCCGTTCCTGGCCGGCGTCTGTCGCGTGCTGGGTCAGGAGGGCCAGAGCTGACGCGCCGAGTCCTGTTCGCGCTGCCGGTCTCGAAGGAGCGTGTAGAGCCTCTGTATGCCCGGTGATGAGCTGTCGATCAGACCGTCGAATTGCGGGTTTTGGGCTCACCTTGGCCATACCTGTGGGAAAGCACGAGCCGTATGAGGGACGGCCAGGTCAAAGGCAGGCCGCTCGGCGCGGACTCCCGGATGTCGACGTCTTGCAGACGGAACTGTCCCTGCCACGATGACACACCACGAGACCAGGCACGTGCCAACGGTCGCTTCAGCGCCGAAGCCGGATGACAGAACGGAGCGGTGATCACAGAGAGCTGCTTGGGGGCTGGCCGCGCCGACCCGAGCGGGGAGCCCTACCGGCTGTAGGAGCTGAACCCGACGGGCACGGCGGCCGCCACGGCCTCGATGACCGGCGCGGCCGACTCCGGTCCCGGCGCCCCGTACAGCTCGATGAGCTGCAGTTCATCCGCCATCTTGGCGGCCACTTCGGCGGCGGTGGCCAGGTCGGGCACGCCGACGAGCGTCGTCGACCCGCCGTCCGCGCGCTCATCCGTCACTCGATCCACTTGGGGGTCGGCGCCCTCGTGCACGATGAGGAACGCCTCGGCCAGCACCTCGCCGGCCTCGAAGCGCGCCTTGTAGGCGGCCACGCCCGCCAGCGACTCGAAGCCGTAGTAGACCGCCCCCACGGGGACCCGGTTGCCGACGATCTCGCGCGCCCGGGCGTGCCAGACTGCGCCAAACCCGCCGCACAGTTCCAGCCGGTCGATCCCGTCCACCTCCAGGCTGCTCACCAGCTCCAGCAGCTGGGCCGGCTCGGCTACGGCGCGGACACGGGTGCGGGCATCGCCGTGGTTGATCGTCAACAGATCGGCCTGCGGGTCCGCGCCGGCCTTCTCGAAGATGATCACGCGGTTCTCGGTCATGGCAGTGTTCCTTTCCGGTCCGAGGGCTCTGCGTCCACTCTGACACCTCAACTAATGTTGAGGTCAAGGGTTCAGGGCGTGCATCGTCAGCTGTGTCCTCGCGTGGCACAGTTGCTCTGACGTCGGCCCCCATCGCGGCCGGGCCCGCGAAGACTTCGTGCTGGAAACCGTCTGCTGGGACGCCGGCGCCGCCCGGCTGCTGCCTCCCGCCCGCTCAAGGGCCGCACCCGCGGCCCGGTCTTGGTCACCCCACCGACGTCCTGGCCCCGGCAAGGTCGTCAGCCCCCGCGAGGTCTGTCCCGACACCGGCCTGGCCCGCCTGTCCTACGGCCAGGCCCGCGCCCTGCTGGACCAGCACACCGCGCTGCACGGCCCCGGCGCGGGGTGAGACCTGCACGAATTCCGCCATTCCGCGCTGACTGCTCAAAGCCGCCGACGCCATCGGCCGGCTCGCCGGCCCTCTCGCAGGTACTGCCATCCAGATCTCCGGACTCCTGGGTGGTGGCCCGCACACGGCCGCCATCAACGGATGGTCCATCGACATCGTCACGCCCGACTGGCCCAACGAAAGCATCCTGCTGTCAAACCAGGGCGATCCCTACCGCCACGAAGTTCAACGGTCGTTCCCGTCGGCACCAGGCGCCACACCCGCCCATCCGCGATCGCCTCATGCTACCGGCCGGTTCCCGTGCCCGCATGACGGGCGCGGGGATACCGTAGGCCGATGACCGCCGACGTTGCACCAGCTCAGACGCCCGAACAGCTACGGACCGCGATGGTGTCCACCCTGCTCGAACAGGGGTGGATCACCTCCGACGCGGTGCGGGCCGCCTTCGCCGCCGTACCCCGGGAGCGGTTCGCGCCGGAGGCGTCAGCGCAGGCGGCCTACGCGGCCGACGATGTGGTCATCACCAAGCGCAATGCCGCCGGCCGGGCGACGAGTTCGATAAGCGCGCCCTGGCTGCAGGCCGCCATGCTGGAAAGCGCCGCCCTGCGCCCGGGAGCCCAGGTACTCGAGGTGGGCAGCGGAGGCTACAACGCGGCGCTGCTGGCGGAGATCGTCGGCCCCAGCGGGCGGGTCGTCACCGTCGACATCGACCCGTTCGTGACCGAGCGGGCGGCGCGGTTCCTGGCCGAGACCGGTTACGGGCACGTCCAGGTCGTGCTGGGTGATGCCGAGCACGCGGCGCACGCGCACGCGCCCGAGGGCGGTTTCGACGCCATCGTGGTGACGGTCGGCGTCTGGGACGTGCCGTGGGGGGATCTGCTCGCCCCGGGCGGGCGCATGATCGTCCCGCTGCGGTTCGCCACGGTCACCCGCGCTCTCACCCTCGTCCCGGAAGGCGACCACTTCGCCGCTGTGGAGGCGACGGTATGCGGATTTGTGCCCGTCCAAGGCGCCGGCTCATTCCAGGATCAGGAGGCCGAGCTGGCCAAGGGCGCGGTACGCCTTACCCGCGAAACAGGGCCCTCGCTGGACGTCGACGCGCTCGAAAGAGCACTGACCGGCGAGCGCACCGAGCTGTGGACCGGCGTCACGGTCGGTCGCGGCGAACCGTTCGACTCGATGCACCTGTTCCTGGCATCGACCGACGACCGGTTCGGCATGATCTGGGCCGACCACGAACGAGGCGGCGCGGACCTGGTCGACCTTGCGCTGCGCTGGTCCTGCCCGGTCCTCATCACCCCGGACAGCTTCGCCTATCTCACCTTGCGGGACGCCGACAGCGGAAGCGGCGAGCGGCGGCTGGAGCTCGGCACGCACGGCCACGGCCCCGCCGGACCTGCGCTCGCCGAAGACCTGCGCCAGCACGTCCTGGGATGGGATGCCGGCTGGCGTGCGCGGACGGATCCTCATTTCCTGCTCTATCCGGCCGACGCCGCGGTGTCCCCTCCCCGGCAGGGCAAGATCTATGTCAAGCGGCACACTCAGCTGATCATGTCCTGGGATGAAGACCAAAGGAAATCTACAAGGTAAAGGCGGTGGCCGGTTTTCACTGCACTCCTTCACCATCCCAAGAAGGAACGGGCTTTGCCCGTACGATTCCATCGAAGATAGATTCAAGGGATTGACCAGGTTTACCACCGGTGATCTTCTTCGCGCCGTACAGCGCTGTGCCGGCCTCCCCTGCGCTGCCGACAGGGCATGTGCAGGTCCGGCGGAGGGGAGGGCATGCCGACGGCCCTGAAGCGTGCGTTTCTGCTCCTGGCACATCCCGGCATCCCCAGGTCCCCGGGATGTGCGGGTGATGAGGCGTGCGGCGTGTTGGGCCGTTCGCGCGCGGAGAGGCGGGAAGGGAAGAGCCATCGTGTTCTGTGGGCGAACTCGCCTGTTTGCCGATGGCCTCTGGCCGCGGCCCCTTTCCTCGGGCGCCGCCTCATGGAACTCGCCCGCCCTCCCGGCCCATGATGAACCAGGTCGCGCGTCTGGAAGTGGACCGTGGGTCAGGGGTAGCCGGGAAGCGTCAGAGCGCTGTACTCGGCGTGCGCCCGGTCGGCGGGGAGGGTGGAGAGCGTGCGCAGGGCGGCGTTGCGCTGCTGGAGGGCCTGGTCGGTGGCGGGGAAGAGCTCCGTGTCGCCGTCTCCCGCGAGCGCCTGGTTGAGGGTCACGTACGGCCGCATCACCCTCTCGTAGGCACTGAACGCTTCGGCGTGATCGGGGTGGGCGGCCAGCTCGCCGGCAAGAACGTAGGCGCCGACCAGGGCAAGGCTGGTGCCCTGCCCCGTCAGGAAGGACGGCGCGTAGGCGGCGTCGCCGACGAGCGCGACCCGGCCCGCGGACCAGCGCGTCATCCGGATCTGGCTGACGACGTCGAAGAACAGGTCGGCGGCGGCCCGCATCTCGGCGACGATCCGTGGCAGTTCCCAGCGGTCGTCCGGAAGGTGGCGGCGAGCAGTGCACGCTGCACGTCGGGGTTGCGGAAGGCGTCGAAAGGCGGATCGGAGCGCCTGAAGGTGAGCAGCCCGAACACGTTCTGGCCGGAGCCGACGGCGTAGAGGGCGGCGGACCGGCCCGGGGCGTTCCACAGCAGGCCCTCGGAGGTGAGGCCGAGGTGGTTGGGCAGGGTGAAACCGGCGAAACAGGCTCCGAGGTAGTGGTGGAAGCCCTCCTCGGGGCCGAGGATCAGCCGCCGGGTGTTGGAGTGGAGCCCGTCGGCCCCGACGACGACGTCGAAAGTGCGCCGGGTGCCGCTGCGGAAGGTGACCTCGATGCCGTCGGAGCGGTCGTCCAGGGTGGCTATGGAGTCGTTGAACTCGAACGCGACGGAGTCACGGACGGCGTCGTAGAGGATCTGTGTCAGGTCGCCGCGCCGTATTTCGAGGTCGTCGCCGGCGCCGATGGCCATGCTCTCGGGGTGGAGCGCGGCGACGGTGCCGCCGTCGGCGTCGAGGAAGGTGATGCGGCGGGTGTCGACGTGGACCTTCTGCAACTGGGGCAGCAGGCCCATGCGGCGGACCGCCTCGACGGCGGTGCCGCGAATGTCGATGGGGTAACCGCCGCCGCGGACGGTGCCCGCCTGCTCGACGACGGTGACGTCGAAGCCGTAGCGGTGCAGCCAGTAGGCGATGGCGGGGCCGGCGATGCTCGCGCCGGAGACGAGGGCGGAGCGCTTGAGGAGGTGACGGTGGGTTTCGGTCATGGTGGATCCTTTCCTGGCCGCTCCGTTGCGTCGGCCGGGCGGATGTCGGACGTTGTGGCCTTCTTCACGGTTCTGAACGGCGGAGACCGGCGCCGACAAGAGCCATGTCAAGGCGCAGCCGGGGCCTGGTACTGCCGGGGGCCGCGTTCGTCGCCTTCCGCCGGGTCGTGCTCGTGCCGCCGAGCGCTAGAGGCCCTCTTTGCCGTTCGCCCAGTACGGCCTGGTGGTGATGGCGCGGCGCGTCAGGATCTGACTGTCGATGAGAAGTCGTCGCTGGCGCTGGATGGACCGGGCGTGTCCCAGCAGGAGCGCGGCGTCGACGTCCGCCAGTTCGCCTTCGGTGATGGCGCGTTCGAGCCAGGACTGCAGCGCGTCACCCGGCGCTTGTGCCGCGGGCAGGAAGCGGTGGCGGGGCCAGCGGTCGGCGAGGGCCGCGACCGCGTCCGCCGGCACCTCGACCGCCACGATCGGTGCTTCGCCGTACCGGGAGAGGGCGTCGAGGGTGCCGAGGGCGCAGCCGTCACCGAGGTAGAGGCGGCGGGTTCCGCTCTCTCTCGGCGGCCGATGCCGGCCGGCCAGCACCGTCAGCTGGTCGCCGGCACGCAGGCGGCGGATCCAGGCGGTGCCGGGACCGGTGGCCTCGGTAGCGACGAGGACGCCGATGTGCTCGGCGTCCGCGCCGTTCACTGTCCGGACGGTATAGCGGCGGCCCAGGGTGGGGGCGACACGGAACTGGACCTCGTGACCGGGGTGCCAGCCGCCGGGCGGAGGGGCGGCGCGCAGGTCCAGTTCGATGAAGCCGGCGGCGGGTTCGCGAAGGTCCAGCACGTGTGCTGGACGTCCGAGAGCGGACGCGACGAGGTTGCCGATGAGGGCGGGCGCTTGGGGCATGGCTGGTTCCTCTCACTGGGTGGGTCCTGCGTGGCGCGCCGACGCGCCCGTCTACTGCTGCTGTTGCAGCCAGGCAGCGCACACTACACCGTGCAGTGCAGCAATGTAAACTGCACGGTGTAGGGTGGCCGTGGAGGTGGACATGAACACGGAGAAGCCGGTGCGCGAAGGGTCCCTGGAGAAGCGGACGGCGATTCTCGCCGCCGCGCGGGACCTGTTCGTGCAGCAAGGAGTGGAACGGGTCAGCATGGACGCCGTCGCGGCGCGCGCCCAGGTGTCGAAGCGCACCGTGTACGACTACTTCGGTGACAAGCGGCGGCTCTTCCTGGCCATCCTCACCGCCGCGTCCGATTCGATGCTGGCCACCACCCGCCGGGCCCTGGACGAGCACCTCCCCACAGACGCCCAGATCACGACCGTGCCGCAACTGGAGAAGGCGCTCACGGCATTCGCGATCGACCTCGGCACGTCGATCGTCGGTTCCGCCGACTACGCCGCCGCCTTCGCCCTTGTCGCCCAGCAACGCCTGCACACGCCGACGACCACGGACGACCTCGCGACGGAAGCGGCCTCACAGGAATTGGCGGACCGCCTCGCCCACTTCGCCGACACCGGTCTCCTGGACACCGACAACCCACGCCTGGCGGCCGACCACTTCAGCGCCCTGACCGTCCTGCTGGCCTACGAACGCCAGCCGGTCCCCGCCACGGCAGATCCGGAAAAGGTCCGCCGGATCATGGCCGACGGAGTTCACGCCTTCATCCGCGCGTACGCCCGTCGCGCCCACGGACGTGGTGGGTGAATCGAGCTTCGAGCGATCCTGTTTTCTGCAGGTTAGGGACTGTACGTCTACTGGACAGATCCATCGTTTCCGGTCATGGCATTAGTCACGGTCGAGAAGTGCCGTGGCCATCTGCTGAATGGAGCGGGTGAATCGGCGAGGGTCGTCGGGCGACGTCATCCGGCGGATCAGCTCGCCGTCGAAAACGGCGAGCACGGCGTGGGCCAGGAAATCGGCGTCGAGATCGGGGCTTCCCTCGGCGAACAGGGTGCGGAGGTGGCGGTGCCAGAATTGGTAGCTGGGGTCGCCGTACTTGTCCTCGGCGCAGGCTTGCTCGTGCGCGGACAGGAGCACTGCGTTGCCTTCGGCGATCGCGCCCAGCCCGTCCAGGAAGGCGAGCAGCCGCTCGCGGACAGGCCCTCCGTGCCCCAGAGGGGGAGGGCCATTCGTGATCGCGTCGCGTAGACCGCGTGACCTTTCCTCCAGCAGCGCCTGTAGCAGTCCGGCACGGCTGCCGAAACGACGGAACACGGTGCCCTTCCCGACTCCGGCGAGGGCGGCGACGCGATCGAGCGACACATGCTCCCCGCCGCCTTCGGCCAGAAGCTGCTCGGTCGCGTGGAGGATCGCACGGCGGTTGCGTACCGCGTCGACACGTTCCGTGCGCTGTTGAGCCATGTGTTTTCCCCACTATGTGGACTGCCAGTCCGAATATGCTACCGTGCCGACTAACCGGACTAAGAGTCCGATTGGTTGCCTATGGAGGAGTTCTCCGTGAACATGCGCGCACTCGTCGTCGATCCCGGCGTCCCCGGCTCCCTGCGTCTTGGGACGGCCGCCGAACCCCACCCGGCCCCCCATCAAGCGGTGCTCGAGGTGCGGCACATATCACTCAACCGAGGCGAAGTGGCGTTCGCCGGCCGGCGTCCGGCCGGAACCGTCCACGGCTATGACGCCGCCGGCATTGTCATACGTGCCGCAGCGGACGGCACCGGACCAGCCGTAGGCGCCAAAGTCGCGGTATTCGGCCCCGGCGCGTGGGCCCAGCGAATGGCCGTGGACACCACCGCGCTGGCCGAAGTCCCCGCCCAGGTCGACCTCGCCGACGCTGCCGCGCTGCCGATGGCCGGCATAACCGCACTACGCACGTTGCGCTCCCGGCCTGTCCTGGGACGACGGGTACTGATCACCGGCGCGGCCGGCGGTGTCGGCCGATACGCCGTCCAATTGGCGGCCATGGGCGGTGCCCATGTCATCGCTTCGGTGGGATCGGCGGACCGCGCCGGCGGCCTGGCCGAACTGGGCGCCCATGAAGTGGTGGTCGGCCTGGAGGGCATCGACCGGCCGGTCGACCTCATCCTCGACAACGTCGGCGGATCACAGCTGGCCGCAGCCTGGGAACTCCTCGCTCCGGGCGGTGGGGTGCAGAACATCGGCTGGGCGTCCAACGAGCCGGCGGTGTTCGCGCCGTACTCACTGTTCTTCGTCGGCCCGTCCAAGACGATGAGCACGTTCGGAGATGTCCATGAGGTCGGCCCCGACCTGGCCACCCTGCTGGAATTCGTGGCCGCGGGGAGGCTTTCCCCGGAGGTGGACTGGCGCGGACCGTGGGAGCGCGTCGCCGAGGCCGCCCAGGCATTGCTGAACCGGCGCATCGCCGGCAAGGCGGTCTTGGACATCGAACCGGCGGCAGGTGACTGACTGAAACACAACTGGGCGGCGCCGCGTCACGACGGCGGGCTCCGCCTCCTGGGCGGCGGGTTCTCCTGCGTCCCCCGGGTTCCGGTCCGCCGCTCCCGGAGCCGGCCCCAGCCCCAGCCCCGTAGTCGGTGTTCGGGACTGGCAGGAGTCGTTGGCGGTGCCGGCGTCGGCAGGACCGCGCTCCGGCTCGGCGAGCACCGCCCGCTCGCCGCGGTGGGCGACGACGAGATCGGCGAGGCCCTGGAGACGCTGTGGGGCGGCGCGGCGGTCAACACCTGGAACGCCCGCCGCGCCGCCGTGGCCTCCTGCCTGGCCTGATGCCGCGAGCACGGCTACGACGCCCCCGCCGTGCCCGCCTGGGCCCGGCGGCCGGCCGCCCCGGACAGGCAGACCCTCGCCCGCTCGGCCAAGCGCCGCCCCGCCCCGGTGCCGGGAACGGTAGGTCAGCGCGCATGGACATCGTGACACGGGCGGCGGAAGTCATCTGGACCTGCCGCCGTGGCAGTCGCACGGCACCCTCCAGGCCACGCCTTCAAGGCCGGCAGATAGAGCCTGATCAGAGCGGCGGCGGGGTGGCGGCGGGCGTCGGTCAAGGTGGTGACCAGGCGGTAGGTGCCGGTGAAGGTGGTGCCGTCGGTGCAGGTCACCGTGATGCGGGCCTCGATGACGCGGATCTTCAGGCTACCGATCAGCGAGAGATGGGAGCCGTCGGTGAGGGGGCCAGGATGGGAGTGCGCCGGTTGCTGCGCAGCCGGCCGAGCACCTGGGCGCCGGTGGCGCTGACCTGGGCTAGGAAGGCGTTGCCGTCGAAGCCCTTGTCCCATGACACGAGCATGTCGGGCGTCAGCAGGTGCAGCAGGTGCCGGGCATGGCCGCTCTCGCCCTCGCCGGTGGGGCCGAAGACCGCGCCGACCAGGGCCCGCGGTCCGCTCAGCACCTCGAACAGGCGCCACATCGGCGCGCTGCCGACTCTGCGGCGCAGGTCACGCAGCGCTTTGGCGGTGGGCGTCACGACCGGCAGGGCGGTCAGCGAGGCCGTCAGCTTCTGCCAGGCCAGTAGGTAGCCGACCTCAGGGAACAGGCACATCGCCAGCAGGAAGTAGACCCCGACACGCGAGGGCAGCGCGCGCAGACGGCGCTGCACGCCGCGGGTTTCCTCCAGGACCGCATCGACGAGCTCGACCGGTACGAGCGCGGTCAGCTCCCCCAAATGCCCGGGACGCGGGCGCCGGAGCCACCTGATCGTCCGGATGGACAGCGCCTTCTACGGCCCGCAGGTGATCGCCGCCTGCCGCGGGCATGAGGCCCGTTTCTCGGTCACCGCAAAAACTGGATCCCAAGGTCAAGGCCGCGATCGCAGCAATCGACGAGGACGCGTGGACACCGATCGCCTATCCGCGCGCCATCTTCGACCCCAAGCCAGTGGCTGGGTGTCCGACGCCGAGGTCGCCGAGACCCGCTACATCGCCTTCACCAGCAGGAAAGGCCAAGCTGTCACCGCCCGCCTGATCGTCCGCCGGGTCAAGCGGCTCAATGAGCAGGCCGGACGCGGCCAAGACGAACTGTTCGCCTCCTGGCGCTACTACCCGACCTTCACCGACAGCCCCTATGCGATGCTCCAGGCCGAGGAACAGCATCGTGATCACGCCGTGCCAGAGCAGGTCAACGCCGACCTGATCGACGGGCCGCTGGCGCATATGCCCTCTGGCTCGTTCGCGGCCAACGCGGCCTGGCTCACCCTGGCCGCCCTCACCCACAACCTGCTGCGCGCCACTGGCTGCCTGGCCTCGGCCTTCCATGCCAAAGCGCGCGGCGCGACCCTGCGCCGCCAGTTGATCGCCGTTCCCGCTCGGATCGCCCGGCACGGCCGCGGCCAGGTGATCTTTCACCTGCCCGAGCATTGGTCCTGGCAGCAGGCCTGGACGAACGCCTTCACCGCCACCTGCCATCCTCCACCAGCACACGCGGCCTGACCTGCCGAACCCCCGGTCACGCTCCTGCACGGCCCTGCATCCAGGCTCAGAGATCCTCGACGACGACGTGAATGGCGGGATACCACAGCGCTGCCTCCATCAGGGAATGCTGCATCTGGCGCTTGTCGCCGCTCATACGCACTGGCCGGAAGCGCTCGTGTCGGCAGATGATCAACCTGACGAGGTAACGAACGAGGCGATCGCGAACACAGCCGTTTGGCCGGTGCCGCTCAAGCAGTCCGCTGCGGCGTCCTGCCTGCTGAGGAAGCCGCCCGTGGCTTTGATGTCATTGCCCTCCAAGACCGTAGTGCCGTCAGGGGACTCCACGCCCCGCCGGCCGGCGCGGTTCACGGGGTTGGTGCCGCTCGGCCAAATGGGGATGATGTTCTGGTTGTCGCCGCGTAATACCAGGCATCTGCTGCGTGTGTCGTAATGCAGGGTCGCAGGCAGCAGCGCCTCCATGCCGGATCTGTCGCGCCTGACCAAGATTCGTGGATCACCGTCGATGAGCGTCACTTCGCCGCTATCGGCCGCGCAGCCGCCTGCCACCATGAGGACAGCTGCACAGAGAGTGCGCAGAACGCGGGACCGCATTACCATCCCTGTTTAGAAGGAATGCCTGGCCCGTTCGCGAGCCAGGCATTCACAGTAGTCGGGGACCCGTGGAGGTGTCACGTGCCGGGCGGCGCCGTCCACACTCTCCAGGTCGAGCCGAACGCGCTGGGAATTAGGTAGGCGGGGGTGAAGAAGGAGGAATCGAAACCGCATCCGTCAAGGAGGCGGCAAACGCCGCCGTGGATTCCCCATGCGTGGTTACCGTAATACCACGGTCCACGACCCTTCTGGGACGCGGCGGGAGCCGAAGTGCCGGGCGGATACAGCCAGCGGCGCCCCTGCCCGTTGAAGGCGACGCGCCGATGAGGGGTGGTTCTCCACCACTCGACCGGACGTAACCGGGCGGCGGGCGCGGCCACGCGCCCCAGCACTTCCCGCGCGTTCTTCAAGGAGGCATCGAGTGCCGATCTTACGGATTCCAGCGGGACAGCGTGCTCCGCGATCAATTCGCGCTGGATCTCCGCCTCGACTCTTGACCATCTCTCCACCAAGCGGACCCGCTGTTTGCACTCGACATCGGCCACGGCGACCGCACGTTCCGCCGCGCTGGCGCCCGGCATGCTCAGATTCCATGCGGGATCCTCAAGCACCTCCTCCGGAGTGGAGTAGGCGTGTCCCCGAGAACGCATGCAGTCCTTCCACTCGCGCTGCGCCGCCACGACGACGGGATGGGCTTTCGATGCCGTGAAGGACCGCAAGGAAAGGCTGTAGACCAACCCTTCCATGTGACTGCCCGCGCCCCGGGTGAGCTCCTTGGATGCCCGGGCCGCGCATCCCGCCTCCGGAGCGTCTTCGGTGCCGAAGTACACCCGGCTCGCCTGTTCGTTTCGGAGCACCGCGAGGTGCATCCGGGCAATCCTCTCCGACGTCGGGTCGGGCGGCGGGTGATACCCATGAGAGCTGGCGCTCTCCAAGTCGATCACCCCGTAGCGGCGGCGATGGGGATCATGAACTCGTCCGGTAGGCGATTCCCAGGTGAATCCGGCTTTCGCCATGCAGGCACGGATCAGCAGACCTTTGGCCCGGTCGTACTCGGCTTGTCGCCGGCCGGTGAGCTGGTAGGCGTCCAGCGGTAGCGTGACTGAAATCGGGGTGGTGCGCTCACTCCTCACCGAGTCGCCCACACTCCACAGTGCGTAACCGCCGGCCATGACGAGCATCAGCATCGCCAATGCCAAAAACGCCCGAGCCTTCATTTCGGAGTCTTTCCTGCAGGGGCCGTGCCCCGGCGCACAGCTGAGCCGGGGCACGGTGGCATGGTCGTCACGTGCAGTGGATCGAGTGCCCGCTGGCGATATTGTTGAAGTCGCCTTGGTAGGTGTTGCGGAGGTCCGGCATTCTCTCTCCGCTGTAGACGTAAAGCCCAACCCCGCTCATGCCGTATCCCGAATAGAGAACCGCGTTGCACGGATTACGGTTCCAGACTGAGCTGACGCTGTTGTTCAGCGAGTAGCTGGGGTGATCGGGGTAGGTGTTGTTGGACCAGTCGGTGTCCGATGCCTTGAAATCCGATACCCAGTCGTAGTTGATCTGCCGGTAGACGCAGAGCTCACGCGCCTCGCAGATACCGTCCTGGACCACGGCATTCGCGGTTCCGGTCGAGATGGAGAAGCTCGCTGAGGCGATCAGCGTGGCGATTCCAAGCTTGGCCATTGTCCGTTTCATGCTGCTTCCTCTTTCCTGGTGGCGTGACTGCGATCCGGGCAACCTGCGGGTGCCGGATCAGTGCTGGTCTGCAGCGGCGAGTACGGCACGGCGGGACGGTGCCGGCTGCCTCGATCCGATCGTCACGGGCCCTCCGGGGCTGGGGTAATGGTGGGCGGACCGTCGAAGGCGTGGACGCCCCGCGGTCACCCCCATCACTGTTCCGCCGGATCGTGAAGCGCGCGCCGCCTCCGCGACGGTTGTCCACCGTCACCTCACCGCGGTGCGCCTGAACGGCCTGCGCGACGATGGCGAGACCGAGGCCGGATCCGTGGCGATGCCGGGAGACTTCGCCCCGGTAGAACCTGTCGAAGATCCGCCTCTGTTCGTGTGCGGCGATCCCGGGGCCGCGGTCCATGACCGTGATGACGGCATCCGTGCCGTCCTGCGCGACCTCCACCTGGACACAGCCTCTGTCAGGGGAGACTTGGATCGCGTTGCGCACCAAGTTGGCGACGGCGCGCCCCAGCGACGCGGGCTTGACGCGACGCTCCATGGCAGCTCCGCGCACCGTGACGGCGATCGCGGGGTTGACCCGTCTCGTCCGCTCCACGGCGGCCTCCACCAGGGCGCGCAGTTCGGTCTCCGACCACCGCTCGGGCTCCGACTCTCCCCTGGCCAGATCGACCAGCTCACCGACCAGTTCGCCGAGTGCCGCCGTCTCGGATTCGATGGCGTCGAGCAGCTGGAGCCGCTCTTCCAGGGCGAGTGGGCGGCCGGCCTGTTCGACCCGCAGGAGCAGGCTCACGTCGTTGCGCAGCGTCGCGAGCGGGGTGCGGAGTTCGTGCGCCGCGTCCTCCACGAGGTGCCGCTGCTGGGCCCGGGCTTCGTCCAGTGCGGCGAGCATCTCGTTCAGCGCGCCGGCCAGGCGTGTCAGCTCATCCCGTTCCGGCCCCGGCACGTCGAGCCGCCGCCCGAGGTCTTTCGTCCGCGCTACCTGCTCCGCCGCGTCAGCCAGGCTGGTCACGGGCCGCAGCCCGGCGCGCGTGGTCCACCAGCCGAGACCGGCGACGACGACGATCGCCACCCCGGCGACGCCCACCAGCAGCCACGCCACCAGCGCCATCGTCCGTTCCACGTGCTCCAGCGGCTGCAGCAGTCGCACCATGCCGCCCGTGCCGAGGGCCACGGTCATGATCCGGTAGGCGTGGCTGTCGACCCGTACCGTGTGCAACGCGGGACGTCCGCCATCGGTGAGCAGCTTGCGCTCCTCCTCCGCGATGACGAGCGGCACGTCGCCCGGCGGGATCTGGACGAGCGCTTGCCCGTCGCGGTCGAACAGTTGCAGCCCGATCGGCTCGTTCTCCAGCGCCGTCAGCGGTCCGGGCGCCGTGACCGCCCGCTGTGCCTTCGCCGTCCGCGCGAGCTGCTCGATCGTGGGGACGCGTTCCAGGAGCCGGGCGTCGATGTCGCCGCGCAGGGACCGGTCGATGAGCACCCATGCGGCCACCGACGCCAAGAGCACGGTGAAGGCCATCGCGCCGCAGACGAGCAGAGCGAGCCTGCTCCTCAGCGTCACGGCTCACCGGAACGTAACGTGTAGCCGACGCCGCGCACGGTCCGCAGGATCCGGGGCTCTCCGCCCGCCTCCAGCTTGCGGCGCAGGTACCCGATGTAGACGTCGAGGGAGTTCGTACCGACGTCGATGTCGTAACCCCAGACGCCGCGGTACAACTGAGCGCGCGTAAGGACCTGCCGGGGATGTCGCATGAACAGCTTGAGCAGCTCGAACTCGGTCCTCGTCAGCAGGATCTCCCGGTCTCCGCGAGTAACCGCCCACGTGGACGGGTCGAGGCGGAGGTCTCCCAGGAGCAGCGGGGGGCCCGGGCTGAGCTCGTCCGGGCTGGTGCGCCGGCTCAGCGCGCGCAGCCGGGCCAGCAATTCCTCGTACGCGAACGGCTTGGCGAGATAATCGTCAGCGCCCGCGTCGAGTCCACGTACCCGATCCTGAACCGCGTCACGAGCGGTGAGCATGAGGACGGGCGTACGGTCGCCGCTCTCTCGCAATTCACGGCACAAGCGCACGCCGTCCATGCGGGGCATCACGACGTCCACCAGCATCAGGTCGGGCCGCACCTCCGGCAGGACGCGCAGCGCCTCCACACCGTCCGCGACTGTCGTGACCGTGTACCCCTCGAACCGGAGCGAGCGGGCGAGCGATGCGCACAGAGCCGGCTCGTCGTCGACGATCAATACCTGCATCCGCCAAATCTGTCGCACAGAGCCTAAGAACGGCCTAAGGACTGCGGCGCACCTCGCAGTCGCCGGTGTCAGGCCTTGGCCACGCGTTCCGCCAAGGCTTCGTTCATCGCAAGGAATCCGGCGCGCGTCGGCCCGTCCAAGGTGCGGCGCAAGAACGGGACGAGGACGCCGCTGAAAGTCTCACTGTGGATCAGCCGGGTGCCGGATTCGACGGCGTGCAGTTCGAAGCGGTGGCGTCCGTCGAAGACGCCGGGAACGCCGAGATGGCCCAGCCACTCCAGGACGGCGATGTGGGTGAGTTCGGTGATGCGCGGGCGGAAGGTCATCGCCGAGCCTCCCGGCGGCTCCATCCGCATTTCGAGCCTGCCACCGACCTCGACGTCACCACCGGCCCTGACGATGAACGGATTCCACTGCGCGTACGCCTCGATGCCGATCAGGTGATGCCAGACGTCATCGATGCCGGCGGGGATGTCGATCTGTGTACTGATCCGGTGACGCATAAGGGGTCCTTCCTGGGCGGGGCACAGAGGACAACCAAGCGCCCGCGGTTCATCGAATCGCAACAGACGTCGGGGACGTACGCACAGCACACCACACAAAACTAAGAATTTCTGGCAAGTCAATCTGCACGGTGACAGGCTCCAGTGCAGCGCTCAGCTCGCGCCGGTCGGCTGTTGAGAGCCGTCCACGCCGGCCGAATCTGATCAGGTGCGTGTTGAAGGAGGCGATGGCGGAAGCTCCGGCGGTGAGACCCGGTTCGGCGGTGCGGAGTCGCAGGGCCGTCACGTGTTTGATCATCTGGTCGTCGGGACGGCCCGCCGGTTCCGGGCGCCAGGCCGAGCCGATGTTCTGCAGCCACGGCAGCGGCACGAAGCCTGCACTCGCAGAAGGCGAACCCGGCGATCGAGGCGCTGTGCAGGTCGAGCCCCGCGAATCGCCGAGCACCTGCTGCAGCGGTCGTCTCGTCCCTCCTGACTGGTGTGGAACGCTTGTCGATCCGCGAGGGCGAACACGCGCCCGGCCATGTTCCCCGGGCAGAGCTGCCCGCGGACCTGCTGGAGATCGCGCGGTCGATCATGCCACCAGGTTGCGCCGCACCCGCGCCACTGGTCCGTCAGCCGCACCTGGCGCGGCGCCCGCGTCCACCGTCACGATGTCCTCCGTGACAGCCACCAACGGATGACCAGCCGGCGGGGCTGCGCCCATGGTCACTTCGGGCCCGGTATCGACACGCCGAAGCCGGTGCGGGCGACGTACTTCGCGGTGCGGCACGTCGCCTCCTTGACCGCGACCCCGGCGCGTCCGGCGACGTAGGCCCGCCGGAGGGTGTCGTCGAGGTGGGTGAACTGGCTTACCGCGTCCTGGCGTCCGAGGCTGACCGTCTGGGCGAGATAGCCCATGGAGTACGGCTCTGGCGTGCGCCCGCCGATCAACCGGGCAAGGGCTCCGGCCGCGTACGCGGCCTGCGGTTGGGCAGTCTGGCAGGCCATGCGTGCTCTCGGCACCGCCGCGCAGTCGCCCACCACGAAGATGCGTTCGTCGTTGACGCTGCGCAGAAACTCGTCCACGATGGCACGCCCGTCCGTGTCGACGTCAAGGCCGCTGTGTGCCGCAAGGTCCGGGACGCCCCCCATGACCGCCCACAGGGTCAGGTCAGAGGCGAACGCCGTTCCCGACCGGAGGCGCACGATGCCGCCGAACCGCCCCGTGCCCGCGCTCACCTCCGTGACCTTGTCGTCCACCAGGTCGACCTTCAGGCGCTCCAGCCCGGCGCGGACTCGCCGTCGCGCTCCGTGGGAGAAGGTCCCGGCGACCGAGGAGCCGGCCAGCCGCACCCGGACGTCCGGCCTGGCGCAGGCTACCTCGGCCGCCGTCTCGATGCCCGTCGAGCCGCCCCCGACGACCGTGACGGTGCCTCCCGCGGGCAGCTCGGCGAACGCCGCGCGAGCCTGTTCGGCACCCTCCCACGTGCCCACCGGGATCGTTCCGGGCATCGGCATGGCTGCGCTGCCCACGGCCAGGAAGGAGTAGTCGAAGGGGACGTGCGTGCCGTCTTCGAGAGCCACAGCGCCGTTACCGATCTTGACGGCGGTGCCGGTCCGCGTCGTGATCCCGGCACGCAGCATGGAGGTGAGGGGCGTCGCGGCGGCGCCGGTCCCCGCGATCTGCTGGTGCAGCCGTACGCGTTCCACGAAGTCAGGCCGGGGGTTGATCACCGTGACCTCGGCGGACCTCACCTTCCTCGCCACCCGGTTCGCCGCGAGCACGCCCGCGTAGCCGGCGCCTATCACCACAACTTTCATGTCGGCCTCCTGTTTGCTCACTGGATGGCATAAGACGCCGGAAACCCGAACCCTGTGACGGCCGGCTCGGTGTCACAGGATGGTGAGGTCCGGCGTCTTGTGGGTGACACGATGAAGAGCGCGCAGACAGGAGGTCCCCATGGCCGACGCGTTTCGGATGACTGACGTATGAGCGCGGACCGCCGTCCGGGGCCCGCTATCGAGGCGTTCGTCGCCCACCGGAACCTGCTCTTCACGGCGGCCTACGAGCTGCTCGGCTCTGCCGCCGATGCTGAGGACGTCCTGCAGGAGACCTGGCTGCGGTGGGCGGACGCCGATCTCAGCGCGGTACGGGATCAGCGTGCGTACCTGGTGCGGATCGTCACCCGCCAGGCGCTGACCAGGCTGCGTACGCTGGGCGGGGCGCAAGGAGTCCTACGTCGGTTCCTGGCTGCCCGAGCCGCTGCTGACCGCGCCCGACGTGGCCGAGGACGTGGAGCTGGCCGACAGTGTCTCGATGGCGATGCTGCTGGTGCTGGAGACGCTCGCACCGACCGAGCGGGCGGTGTTCGTGCTGCGTGAGGTGTTCGCTCTGGACTACGACGATGTCGCGGAAGCGGTCGGCAAGAGCCCTGCGGCCGTGCGTCAGATCGCCCATCGGGCACGGGCGCACGTCGCGGCACGCCGGCCGCGCGGGGTCGTCTCCCAGGCCGAGACCCGGCGCGTGCTCAAGGCGTTCCAGCGGGCGGTCGAGACGGGCGATCTGCAGGGTCTGCTTGACATCATCGCGCCGGACGTCGTCGTCCTGAGTGACGGCGGCGGGGTCAAACGGGCCATCCCGGTGCCCATCGTGGGAGCCGACAAGCTGGGCCCCTGGTTGACCGCGGGCCTCGACATGATCGGTGCTGGGGCGTCGTTGGAGCCGGTGCAGGTGAACGGTTACCCGGCCTTGATCTTTCGGATCGACGGGAAGATCGACGGCGTCCTGGCGGCGCTGGTCGAGGACAGCCTCATCACCGGGCTCTACTACGTGCGCAATCCCGAAAAGCTGTTGCGTGTGGAGCACGAGACCGGGATGCGCCGTTGATGCCGTGGTGAGACAGCTGTCCGTGCTTGGGGATCACTGCTCGGGCCGCGGCCGTCCCAGGCTGACCTGTGTCCCGTCCCCGACCCCCGATCCTGAGACCGGCTCCGCGCCCCGAATCTACGGAAACTCTTAATACCGCCTTAGATCCACCTCAATCTGCCACGGAACAGTGATGGGGGTGACCGCGGGGCGTCCACGCCTTCGACGACCGCCTCCGTGGCGCCGGCCGGCGCCACGACCGGGTCGCGCGAAAATCGGCGCGTTCCCCGAGGGCTGCGGCCCGGCGGGGAGTTCGACCGCTACCTCGCCCACCTCGCCGGGCAGGACCGGTTCTCCGGCGTGGTGCTGCTCGCATATCGGGACAGACCAGTCCTGCTGCGCGCCTACGGTCTGACCGACCGCGCGCGCTCGGTGCCCAATCACGCCAGCACCCGGTTCAATATCGCATCGGTGACCAAAAGCCTCACCGGGATCGCTGTCATGCGGCTCGTCGAGCAGCGCAAGGTCAAGTTGAACGGCAAGCTCGGCGACTACCTGGACGGGTTCGCGCCGGAGGTCGCCAACGCTGTCACCGTGCACCACCTGCTCACCCACACCAGCGGCATGGGCGGCTACAGCCGGACGGACGCGTTCGCCCAAGGCGTGCAGAGGTGGACCAGCGAAGCGGAGGTGATGGACGGCATCCTCGGCATCATCCGCGCCACCGAATCGAAGGCCGCCGATCCCGGCATCGAGCATCGCTACAGCGACTCGGGATACGCCGTGCTCGGCGCCATCGTGGCGGCCATGTCCAAGGGTTCCTACTACGACTATGTACACGAGCACGTCATGGCCGCCGCCGGCATGACGCGTTCCGGCTTCTTTCCCAAGCCGAAGGTGCTGGCCGCCGACGACATCGCGCATCCCCACACCACCGACCGGGAGACCGGTGCGCGGATCGACTTCACCACCAGCCCGTACTTCGGCTACCTCGGCGGTCCGGCGGACGCCGCCTACGCCACGGCCGAGGACCTGCTCCGGTTCGCCGTGGCGGTCCGCGACACCGACACGCTGCTCAGCCGCGCCTTCGCCACGCTGACCACCGGCGCCAAAGTGCCGGTGCCCGCCGACACCGCGCCGCCGGCCTGGGCCGAGCACCAGTTCTACGGGTACGGGTTCCGGGCGGCGATCGCCGGTGGACACCGCCTGTTCGGACACTCGGGCACCGGCGCCGGCAACCGTAGCAACCTTGACATCTTCCCTGACCTTGGCTGGGTCACGGTGACCCTCGGGAACTACCTGGACCCGATCACCGACGTCGTCCGGCTGCAGCGGCAGCTCATCACCCAGCCCTGACCTGTCCCCACCGTGAAGGAGTCTCCATGACCATGCCGGAGCAACTGCCGTCTTCCGTCCCCCCGAGCCGCCGATCCGTCCTCGCCGCTGCCGCTGCATTGGCCGTGGCCGGTCCGCTCGGCGCGGCCATCGCCGATCCCCATGCCGCACACGCCGAGAGGACGGCCGGTGCCGATCCGGACCAGTTGTTCAGGGCGGGCCGGTTCGCCGCCGCTGACGCGGGCTACAGGCGCATCCTCGCCCGGCACCCCGACCACGCCCACGCGCTCGCACAGCGCGGGTACATCGCCCTGCTGTCCAACCGGTACGCCGACACCGAGCGGTTCCTGACCCGTGCGATCGAACTGGCGCCCGGCGACAACGAATCGAAGACGCGGCTGGCCGACTGCTACGTCCGCCAGAACGACCCCGTACGGGCCCTGCCGCTGCTGCGCGCCGCAGGTCAGAAGCCCAAGGCCGCCCAGTACGCCGCCATGCAGAACGTGCGGCCCTTTCAGCCCAGCGGCGAGCACAACGCACGTGTGCCGTTCCTGCACCTCGACCCCCTCCCCGTCGTCGAGGCCTCCTGCAACGGCCACCGGGCGCGCTACTTCTTCGACACCGGCGCGACGCTGATCATCGGCCAGGAGACCGCGGAGTCCACCGGCATCGAAGTGCTGGCCGAGACCAAACTCCCCCAGGGCGGCAACCAGCTCACCTTCTACTTCGGCGTCGCCCGCTCCTTCGCCCTGGGCGGCCTGGTGCTGCGTAACGTCCCCGTGATGTGGAACGACGGCAAGGCCGCCCTGCCCAAGGTGCCCGGCACCGACGTGCAACCGACCGGGGTCATCGGCACCACACTGCTCCACCACGTGCTCGCCACACTCGACTACGGGCGCGGCGAGATGGTGGTGCGGCGGCCGACGCCGGCGCAGCGGCGCGCCTTCCACACCGCCGCACGCCGGAAGGGAGCCACTGAAGTGCCCTTCTGGATGGCTCCCGACCACTTCCTGTACGTCCCCGGCAGCGTCAACGGCACCGGACCCAAGGTGTGCAGCATCGACACCGGCGGCCCCGGCATCGGCCTGGTGGTCACCGAACCGACCGCCCACGATCTGGGCATCGAACTCGACTATGACAACCGCGGGCAGTTCTTCGGCCAGACCGTCTATCCATTCGTCCACGGTGCTCGAGTGAGTGTCGGCAAGATCCGGCGTACCGTGCCGGGCATCGCCGGGCCGCTGAACCACTCACTGGAGCGCAGCAAATTCGACTCGCTCGGCAACATCTCGCACGAGTTCCTCAGACCACTGGCCTTCACGTTCGACTTCGTCAGCATGCGGCTGTCACTCCTTGAGACCGCCTGACCGAGCTGTGGCCGCACTACACCGGTTGAATTCGTAGAGTCGGTCATGGTTTTGCCGGGGTGTCGAGGGTGGGGCCGGTCTGGGCCAGGCAGCCGGTGAGCAGGTGCGGCCGGTACTGGATCTTCTTGAGCTTGCGTTTGATGATCCGCGCCAGGCCGGCCAGATGGCGACGGCGAAGTTGGCCAGGGCTCGGCGCAGCAGCGACCACACGCCCGGTGAAAGTGCGGTGGGCGCACGTTGAACAAGATCATTAACTGCCAGTGGCCGTTCCTGGGGTCCCGACTCGTACGCCAAACCTTCCCCGCGCCCGCCCCGTTTGGTGGCAAAGGGGCAGGACTGCTGCACCTGTCGGGGCATAGCGTGGCGCTCGCCATCGAAGCCCCCCGGAGGTGGTCATGAGCGAATCGTTGCCGGTACGCGCACCGATTTACGTACGTCACTTCGGCAAGCTCGTCGATCTCACGCTGGCCGCGATCACCGTGGTGGTGTTCGTCGCCGCCGCTCTCGCCACGTTCGTGCAGTCACCCTGGGACGGCGCGATCCAGCTCGCTCTGGTTCTCGCTGTGCTCGTGCTCTTCCGGCGGCGCCGGCCCATGTTCGTGCTGCTGTTGTCGGTCGCCGCGATCTTCGTCTACCACCTTGCCGGCTGGTCGCCCGCCGGGTGGATCTGGCCGGCCTCGGTCGCCTACTTCACCGCAGCGGCAACGTCGCGGGTGGGTCGGCGGTGTAGGGCGGCCATGGCTCGCTCCGCTGCCGTGCCGTGGACAACGCCCTGCTGATCGCGCTGCGATAAGGCCATCGGCGCATCCTGCATCGGCGGCGGCCGGTCAGACCAGGACCGCAGGATTCCCGCCGCCTAGCGTAGGTTCCAGTCGTCCTTTCCGCGGGTGACGATGACCTTGGAGAAGGCCGACGACCCGGTGACCCTGATAAGCGGGCCATCGTCCTGGTAACCCCCCGTTACATTGCGTTTGCCGAAGATCGAGCTGCCCTCGTCAATCACATTGGCGTTGCCGGCGACACGCACGATCAGCTTGCTGAACCAGGCACTCGTTTCGATCGTGATCTCGCGTCCCGGCAGCACCGCGTCCGACAGGTCGATGACGACCGCCCCGAACCTGGCGGTCAGCCTGGTATGGCGGGAGGCCACCCAGCGGCCCTTGCGGACGACCTTGCTGAACTGGGAGGCGATGACCTGCTGCTCGATGGCGGCGGGGACGCCGGACGCGGCCACGTCAGGTAGGTCTCGGGTGATGGGGACGAGCTCACCGACCGTCTTGGCCCTGTAGGCGCTGTCGAGGCGGTCGGCGTGCTCGACACTGGTGAGCCTTCCGGTGGCGAGGGCCTCGCCCAGCACCGCGGCCACGCGGTCGCGGTCGGAATCTGAGGCGCGCTGATCAGAATCATCCGTCACGATGAGTTTCAACCTCCAATATGCGCCGGTCGGCGCGGGGCTCGGATTGAGGCTCTTCAAGGTGGAGCAGGCAGGCGTTGTAAAAACCAGATCGCCGCTAAGGGCGCAAGAAACTGCCGTCTTTCGCGGCATATGAGGGCCCTGCAAGACGATTTCGCGGCCGACGCGTTTGTCGTACCAACCAGCCGATAGCGCTGGGAGATGCGCAGCTCGTGCGCCGGTTCGTACCCTACGGTGCTTAAGTGTCCTCGGTCGAAACCTTGTCCGAGGTCATTGCTGCTTCAGAGTCATCGGCGGATCCGACGGCCCAGAGCGCCGCCCGGCGTCGGCCCGGCGCCGGGCGCGACCGCGCTCCACCAGCCACCATTCCACGATCAGCAAGGGGACGGTCCAGCCGAGCCAGGTCGTCACGCCGGCGGACGCCTTGATCACCTCCTGCATGTCCCCGCCGTAGGTCGTCTCGAACTCGGGCAGGAAGATGAGGAACAGCACCAGGCCCCAGATGCGGTTGGTGATGATCGAGGCGGTCAGCGCGAAACTGCGTAGCATCCACCGACGGTGATCGCCGTACCTGTGCTGGCGGGCCATGCGATAGCCGGTGACGGTGAACAGGGTCCACAGCGTCGCGAGCAGCATGTTGCTGACTCGTGCGCCATCGCCGTACGGGGTGGCCGCGCCCACGACAAAGCCGGCCAGGCCTCCCGGTAGCACTCCGCCGAAGATATACACGCGTCCGATCCTGCGGTGCGCGACCGGGTGGCGCTCCCGGAACCACGGCCAGATCTGCAACCCGCAGGTCAGCAACGCCACCGAGGAGAACAGCACGTGCGCGGCCAGGAAGGGATAGTAGAGCGGAAAACCGTCTGGCGGCGGCACTCGAGACAAGGCCGGATCGAGTGACGTATAGGGCGGAACGGAGAACGCGACGAAGCCGAGCACCACCAGCATCAGCGGCACGACCCAGGGCCGCTTCCACAGCCGCGGCTTCTGTACAGCGGGCGGGGACGCGGCGTGATGTGCCGGTCTCGCGAGATCAGTCATGCCTGGAGCTTGGGCTCGGGCGCTGACCACTCACCTACCACGTACCTACCGGCGACATACGGTGTCAGCCTGCGGCCGGAATGTACGTGCCGCCGGCCGACGGCGCCGCGCCTACAGACGGTCACCACCGCAGACCGGAGGGAGCACCTCGACACGGACGCCTACGGTTCGCTGATCCTCCGGCTGATCTCGTTCAGTGTGGCGTCAATGCGCGTGCGGATGTCCTCGGCGCTGTACCACTGTGCGGGGCACTCCTCACGGGCCCGGGTGAGGAGGGCGCGGGCCTCCGCCACCTCGCCGCACGACAGCTTCACCTCCCCCATCCCTAGATACGCCCAGGCCATCGTGCCCATGGAGCCGCATCTGCGCGACAACTCGGCGGCCAGCTCGTAGTCAGCCCCTGCGCCCGCCGGGTCGCCCAGGCTCAGCAGCGCATCACCCCGCCGGCACAGCGCCTCGGCGATCTCCGTCCCGGCACCCAGCTCGCGGGCGATCGCCAGCGATTCGCCGGCCAGGACATGGGCCTTACGGTGGTCGCCCTGCTTCTGGTGCAGGGAGCCCAGCCCGGACAGCACCAGCACGGTGCCCCAGCGCTCACCGATGGCCCTGAACGCGGTCAGGCTCCGCTCGAAATGGGCCACGGCCTGCTCCACCTCGCCGAGCCCGTCAAGTACGAACGCCGAGCCGGCCATGGCCAACGCCTCCTGCCAGGGGGAAAGCCTGGCGGACTCCCGCATGACCTCTTCGTATGCTCGCGCGAAGTCCCCAGGCGGTCCCGTGAACATCGACAGCAACATCGCCAGGAACTCGATGCGCTGTGGCACGTACGTCAGCGGAAGTAGTGCACAGGCCTCCTGCAGCCGGGCGCGCAGTTCGTCGTCGATCTCGCCGGCCCAGGCGGTGACGAGCACGCACATGACGTACTCCTCCTGCATGCCGTCGAACCGGTGTGAGCCCAGCCTGGTCAGCAGCGCGTCGGCCAGAGCGGCGGTGGCGGTGCGGTTGCCTCGCATCCACCAGTAACAGGCGCTGTGCGCCAGCAGTCGCAGCGCCGTCTGCAACTGCCCCGATTCGGTTGCCCAGCGCAGGGCCGCGCTGAGGTCATCGCTCTCCTCGTCCAATCTGGCCAGCCATTCCAGCTGCTCGCGGGTTCGCAGCCGCGCGTCGGCCGCGACGACCAGGTCCAGGTAGTACGCGACATGAGCGTCGCGCATCACCTCCACCTCGCCGGACTCGGCCAGCCGCTCCGCGCAGAATGCCCGAATGGTCTCCAGCATCCGGTAACGCCCGCCCACGAACTCCACCAGCGATTTCTCCGCCAGCGAGAACAGCACTTCCTCCGGCAGGCCGCACACCCGCTCGGCCGCCTCGGGGCGCGCGCCGCCCACGAACACGGTCAGCCGCCTGGCCATCCGCTGCTCGTCGTCGTCCAGCAGGTCCCAGCTCCACGCCACGACCGCGCGCAACGTCTGGTGCCGGGGCAGCGCCGTACGACTGCCGCGCGCCAGCAACCGGAACCGGTCGTCCAGCCGCGCCGCCACATCCGGCAGGGACAGCGTACGCAGCCGCGCCGCCGCCAGCTCGATGGCCAGCGGCAGCCCGTCCAGCGCCCGGCAGATGCGCACGACCTGCGCCGCGTTGCCCGCGTCCACGGCGAAGCCTCGTTGGACCGCCGCCGCCCGGTCGGCGAACAATCGGACGGCCGGGTAGTCCAACGGGTCGTCCGCCTCGGGCGGTGGCAGCTGAAGCGGTGCCACCGGCAGGATCGCCTCGCCGGTGATGCCGAGCGCTTCCCGGCCGGTCGCCAGCACCCGCAGCCCCGGGCAGGCGGCCAAGAGCACGTCGGCCAGGTCGGCGGTGGCCGTGATGAGGTGTTCGCAGTTGTCCAGCACCAGCAGGAGCTCGCGGTCGGCGAGCACGGTGACCAGCCGCGCGACCGGCTCCACGACCGGCCCCGTCGGCGGAGTGCGCAGGGCGCCACGGATGCCGAGTGCGGCCAGCACGGCGCTGGGCACGTCCGCGTCGTCGGCGACCGGCGCGAGCGGCACGAAGCAGACGTCCCCGGGCTCCTGCTCGGCCGCCTCGATCGCGAGCCGTGTCTTGCCCGCACCGCCCGGGCCGATCAGCGTGATCAGCCTGGCGGCGCGCAGGCTCGCTCTGACCTGGGCGAGCTCCTCGGCGCGGCCGACGAAGCTGGTGAGCTGTGCCCGCAGCCCGTGCCGTTGAACGGCCGGGCGTGGCGCGGACGCGCCCAGCGCCGGGTCGGCCCGCAGCACGGCCAGGTGCGCGGCGGCCAGCTCGGGACCCGGCTCGACGCCGAGCTCCTCGTCCAGGATTTTCCTGGCCTCGTCGTAGACGGTCAGCGCCTCGACCTGGCGGCCGCTGCCATAGAGCGCGCGCATGAGCTGGGCCCGCAGCCGCTCCCGCAACGGGTGATCGGCGATCAGGCGGCTCAGCTCGGCGACCAGCTCCCGGTGCCGGCCCAGGTCCAGATCGGCCTGCACCCGGTCCTCGACGGCAGTCAGCCGCAGCTCCTCCAGCGCCGTCGCGGCGGCCACAGCATTCGGGGCATCGGCCAGCGGAGCACTCCGCCACAGCTCCAGCGCCTCCCGCAGCAGCGTAGCCGCCCGAGCCGGGTCACCTCCGGCCAACGCCTGCCCGCCCGCCCGTGCAAGCTGCTCGAATCGCCCCGCGTCCACATCCTGCGGGTCGGCGATCAGCCGGTATCCAGCCGGGTGGAACTCCACCAGGTCCCTGCCCAGCGCTCGGCGCAGTCTGGACACCTGCGACTGCAGCGCGTTGGACACGCCCTCCGGAGGGCGAGCGCCGTACATGCCCGCCACCAGCTGCTCCCCGCTTACGATGCGCCCGGCATGCAGGGCCAGCAACGTGAGCAGCGCCCGCGCCCGAGGACCGCCGAGCGTGACGGGCTCGCCGTCCTCCCCCAGCGCGATCGTGGGGCCGAGGATCTGGAAGCGCATGCTTCGATTATCGCGGCTGCGGCAACCGAAAATGCGGGTCTCGGACTACGGCCTGACCGCGCACTCCTCCCATGGAGAAGCATCCCGCCTCGCGGCCCCGGCCCGGCGCGCCCGCACCGGGCCGTCCGTAGCGTTCGCGAGATCAGGCCGGGCGGGTGCCCGGCAGGATTTCCACGCGGATGTCATCTTCTTCCTTCACGACGACGGTGCGGCCGTTGCCGGCGGACCATTCGGCGAGGGTGACGGCGGGGACCAGGTAGTAGGTGTCGCCGCGCGCGAGCAGCAGGCGCAGGCCCATGTAGCGGTACTTGTATCCGCCTTCGGCGAAGGGCTCGCGCTCCACGTTGGGGGCTCTGAGGGCCAGGGTGTCCGCGGTGTAGAGGGCGACCTGGGGGCGGTCGTCGAGGCCTGCGATGAGGGCGCGGGCCGAGCGGGCGCCCCGGTCGGCGGCGTACAGGGCCGCCGTCCAGAGCAGGCAGAAGACGGCGACGATGGTGGCCGCGGCGAAGGCGATGCGGCCCAGCGGGGTGCCGCGTGCGGGCCAGGTGAGCAGCAGCGGCCCGACGATGACCAGCGCCAGCAGCAGGTAGGTGTTGACGGTCAGCAAGTGCAGCGAGACCAGGGCCAGGACCAGGGCGGCCGCCGTCAGGGCGGCGCCCACCCGAGCGGTGTCGCCCAGCAGGCGCGCGACGCGGTGCGTACGGGCCGCGGCGGCCAGGGCGCGCAGCCGGGCAGGAAGCCGCGGCAGCAGGGCGGCGCGCCGGGTGGCCGCGGCCAGCAGCAGCGGCAGGGCCGCCGTCCAGGGCAGGAACGCCGGGGAGAACAGGTTGAGCCCGTACAGCGCGTACTCGTCCGGACGGTAGTTCAAATCCGTCGGCTTGAGGAAGAACGGCCGCAGGTAGCCGTCGAGGTAGGCCCAGCCCATGTAGATCAGGACGGCCCCGGAGGTGGCGAGCAGCAGGGTGATCAGCCCCACCACGTCGAGCGGCCGGGGCGGCTCCGGCCGGGACCGCTCGCCGGGACCGGGATCGTCCGCAGGCGGCAAGGCCGTCATGGCGAGGTGGTCGCCTGCGGTACCGGCTCGGACGCGGCCACCTCCGGTGCCAGATCGGACATGGTCACCTCCGGTGCCAGATCGGACATGGTCACCTCAGGTACCGGCTCGGGTTCGCTCACCGGGGGCGACGGCGAGTTGGCCGGCGGTGACGTCGACGGCTGCGGTGCCGTGATGGTGGGGCCGGGAGTGCGTGATCGCTTCACCGATGGGCACGGGACGCTGACCGGGTCTCCGCCGCCGCTCAGGCACGGGGCCGACGTGTGGCCCGGCGGGTGATCGGGTGTGCGGACCTGCTCGGACCGCTTGGGCTGCGCCGAAGTGGTCTCGCCGCTGGGGGATGACGAGGCGGTCACCGTGTCCGTGGTGGACGGGGATTCGGCGCCGCCGCATCCGCCGGCTCCGGCGAGCACCACTAACACGCCTACGGTCATGACGGTTTCTGCCCGCGACAGCCCCATGCGCACCCCCTCGCCTACCGGCGTCATCGCCGCTCAGAGCACAGACGTTACGGCAGGAAGCCGATGAGCAGGTGAGATTTCAGGCTGTAACTGTATCGACACCGTCTCGGAGTGGTGCTGGATTCGGGCCTTCAGGGGCTGGGCCCGTACCGCGTCCGGCCGATGCCGGCGACGCGCGAGGCGAGCGGGTGAACCGGCCTGGGCCACCTGGAGCGCATCGTGGCCGTCACCGGCCACCAGGCCGCAGGGTGAGCGTCTGCGGGCTCTCCGCGGTGGTGCCGGTGACGGTGGACGCCTGCCAGGCTGCCCGGCGTGCCGGTGGTGTTGCCGTCATGCTCTTTCCGACGCTGTGATCGTGTTGTGTTTCCGGGGCCGGTGCTGCCCGCCCCCGGCTGGTGGAGCGGTCAGCCGCGCAGGAACTCCAGCAGGTCGGCGTTGAACTTCTCCTTGTCGCCGGGCACCAGCGCGATGCCGTGCGAGCCGCCCTTGTACACCTTGTACGTGCAGTTCGGGATGATCTTGGCGGACTTGTCGGCGGACGCCGCGATCGGCACCACCTGGTCGTCGTCGCCGTGCACGATCAGGGTGGGGATGTCGAACTTCTTGAGGTCCTCGGTGAAGTCGGTGGCGGAGAAGGCGTCCACGCAGGCCACCCCGGCCTGGATGTTCTCGGCCATGGCCATCAGCCAGAAGGCGTCCCTGTTGCCCTGCGTCACCTTGTTGCCGGGCCGGTTGGCGCCGAAGAAGCCCTCGGAGGTGTCCTTCCAGAACTGGGAGCGTTCGGCGAGGATGCCCGCCTTGATCTTGTCGAACACCTCCTGCGGGGTGCCCTCGGGGTTGCCGGGCGTCTTGAGCATCAGCGGCGGCACCGCCGACAGCAGCACGGCCTTGGCCAGGCGGTCCGTGCCGTGCCTGCCGATGTAGCGGGCCAGCTCGCCGCCGCCCATGGAGTGCGCCACCAGCGTGACCTCGCGCAGGTCCAGGGCGGTGATGAGGTCGTTGAGGTCGTCGGCGAAGGTGTCGAAGTCGTAGCCGCCGAAGGGCTGGCTGGAGCGGCCGTGGCCGCGGCGGTCGTGCGCGATGGCGCGGTAGCCGTTGTCGGCGACCGCCTTCATCTGGTCGTGCCAGGCGTCGGCGTTGAGCGGCCAGCCGTGGATGAAGATCACCGGCGCGCCGCTGCCCCAGTCGTAGAAGAAGATCTGCTCGTCGTCACGGGTCGTGATGTAAGGCATCGTGAACCTTCCCGAGTAAGTGGTCGGTGGTCGATGGTCGTGTCGGTGGTCGTGTCGGTGGTCGTGGCGGTGGCACCGGCGGAGCGCTCCGGCCTGCCCGCCGCGCCGGCCGGAGACAAGACGGTGCGGCGGGCGGTGGACACATCACCCACGGCAGGAGATACCGCAGGTCATCATCCGGTTAAGGTCAAGACCGGGCCTGCGGCTCTTTGCCGCCCGCCCGATCGGCCGCATGCAGGCACGGGCAGGCCAGAACCGGCCCGCCGACGCTCGATCGCGTCGCCGGCGACGATCCGGATCCTCCGCACAAGACTGAACCGCTGGTGCGGGGAAGGGCGTCTCAGGCGGGGAAGGCGGCCACGTCCCGGTCGTAGTGGCGGTGCTTGAGGACCGCGGCGATGAACTGCGCGGTGAAGCCGTCGCCCGCGCTGGAGTCGACCACGCCCTGCCGGCCGGGCAGGCCGGCGGCCTGCAGCAGCGGCTCGCCGTCCGGCAGCGCGCCGATGGCCTTGCCGTGCTTGAACGCCTCCCGGACGAACTGCACGGCGTGACCGTCGCGGGTCAGCTCCTCGCCGCCGGTGCACAACACCGCGTCGTACAGCACCGAGGAGGCGGCGCTCATCTGCTTGTCCACGGCCAGCGTGCCGGCCATGCCCTCGTGCGGCGCGATCACGTCGCAGATGGCCTTGCCGCTCTCCAGCTCCTGCATCACCGGGTAGAGCCGGCCCGCGTCGGTGCCGTCGCCGGCCAGGATCGCGATCTTGCGCGTCTCCAGGCCGGCCGGCTGGCCGGCCTGGCTGAGCGCGGGGGAGGACTTGCCGTGGTTGGCGCCCTTCGCCGCCGGCGCGGGCATGCCGAGCCCGGCCGCCACGTGCGCGGCCAGCCCGTCATCGATGTTCGTCAGCCGTTCGACCACCTGCTCCTTGATGTAGCGGCGCTGCACGTGGCCCAGCTCGAACAGGAACGCCTTGACGATGTGCTCCTTCTCCCAGGCCGACATGCTGTTCCAGAACAGCGTGGCCTGGCTGTAGTGGTCGCCGAAGCTGGGGCTGCGCTTGCGGATCTTCTCGCCCTCGACCCGTTCGGCGTAGTGGCGGAACACCCCGTTCATGTCGCCGGCCAGCACTCCGGTGGCGGGGCAGCCGCCGCTGATGGAGTTCTTGGAGTAGTTGGTGTGGCTGGTGTGGATCATGTGCTGGTGGAAGCCGTCGCGGTTGTCGTTGTGCACCGGGGCGAGGGGGCGGTTGATCGGGATCTGCTGGAAGTTCGGCCCGCCCAGCCGCAGCAGCTGGGTGTCGAGGTAGGAGAAGTTGCGGCCCTGCAGCAGCGGGTCGTTGGTGAAGTCGATGCCCGGCACCACGTTGGCGGTGCAGAAGGCGATCTGCTCGGTCTCGGCGAAGAAGTTGTCCGGGTTGCGGTTGAGCGTCATCCTGCCCACCGCCCGCAGCGGCACCTCCTCCTCCGGAATGATCTTCGTGGGGTCGAGCAGGTCGAAGCCGAACTTGTGCTCGTCCTCCTCCGGCACCAGCTGCAGCCCCAGCTCCCACTCCGGATGGTGGCCGGCCTCGATCGCCTCCCACAGGTCGCGCCGGTTGAAGTCGGGGTCGTTGCCCTGGAGGCGCAGCACCTCGTCCCACACCAGCGAGTGGGTGCCGAGCTTGGGCCGCCAGTGGAACTTCACGAACGTGCCCCGGCCCTCGGCGTTGACCAGCCGGAAGGTGTGCACGCCGAACCCCTGCATCATGCGGTAGCTGCGCGGGATCGCCCGGTCCGACATCAGCCACATGATCGTGTGCAGCGTCTCCGGCTGCAGCTGCACGAAGTCCCACAGCGTGTCGTGCGCCGACTGCGCCTGGGGGATCTCGTTGTGCGGCTCCGGTTTGACCGAGTGCACGAAGTCGGCGAACTTGATGGCGTCCTGGACGAAGAAGACCGGGAAGTTGTTGCCGACCAGGTCGTAGTTGCCCTGCCGGGTGAAGAACTTGGTGGCGAACCCGCGCACGTCGCGTACGGTGTCGGCCGAGCCGCGCGAGCCGGCCACCGTCGAGAAGCGCACGAACACCGGCGTCACCAGCGACGGGTCGCACAGGAAGTCGGCGCAGGTGTACTCGGCCAGCGACTCGTAGACCTGGAAGACGCCGTGCGCGCCGGAGCCGCGCGCGTGCACCACCCGCTCCGGGATGCGCTCGTGGTCGAAGCGCATGATCTTCTCCCGGAAGTGGAAGTCCTCCAGGATCGTGGGGCCGCGCTCGCCGATCGACAGCGCATTGTCGGTGTCGTCGATCCGCACACCCTGGTCGGTGGTGTAGCGGGTGTTGGCCGAATCCACCCGGTACTGGTCGAGTTGCTGCTGCTTCTGGCTGTTGTCTGACACGGATCCCCCGATGGACATGTGAGGCGGAACCGGGGGGCCACAGCCCTCATACCCGTCCCCACCCGCCCCACAACCCGCCCGCCGTAGCCACGGAACCGCCGCCCACCCGTCCCGCAACCCGCGCGCCGTAGCCGCGGAACCGCCGCCCGGACGCCCGGCAACCCGCGCGCCGTGGCCGCGGAACCCGGCCGCCCGGACGCGTGACGGCGACGCGCGGATCAGGCGGACCGCGCGCCCGGCCGGGTCGCGCCCGCGGCGTCACCTGGCGAGACGCGCCGCACCACCACGCCGACCAGCCACGGCGACGGGGCGAAGCCGAAGTGCCGCGAGTCGCGCGACGCGCCGGCGTTGTCCCCGAGCACGACCAGGCACCCGTGGGGCACCACGCCGCCGGGCGCCTCCCGCAGGGCGGGCACCTCACGGGGGACCGGGTCACCCGGCACGGCCGCGACTCGCTTGATCATCCGGAACGGCTCCTCCGCGACAGGCGGCACGGACGGGGATGACCCCTCCGGGCGCGGGCGGTCGCCGGGGGAGCGTCCGGCCACGTCCGGCGCCTCCGCCGCCAGCTCCGGCCACAACTCCGTGACACCGCCGGCGAGCAGCACCACCTGGCCGGGCCGGACCGCCGCCAGGGCCGCCCGCCGCACCAGCACCCGATCACCGTGCCGGTACGCCGGCTCCATGCTCACGCCCGACACGGTGACGACGAGATAGCGGCGGCGCAGCCGCAGGACGATCCCGGCCGCCGCCCCGAGCGCGCACCCCGCCACGGCGAGCACGGCCACGGCGGCGCTCACCGGCGGCTCACTCCCCTCATGGCCCCGGGCGGGGCAGGGGCTTCCCCGCCGGCCGTCCCGGGCCCGTCCCGCCCGCCGGCCGTCCCGGGCCCGTCCCGCCCGCCGGCCTCCGCCGCGTAACCGGCCGCCTGGAGGGTGAACAGGCGGGCGTACGCGCCCCGCGCCGCGAGCAGGTCGGCGTGCCGTCCCTGCTCGGCGACCGTCCCGCCGGACAGGACGACGATGAGATCGGCGTCCCGCACCGTGCCGAGCCGATGCGAGATGAGCAGGCTGGTGCGGCCGGCCCGGATCCTGCGCAGCCGCTCGTGCACGTCGTGCTCGGCCTCGGGGTCCAGGCCCGCGTTCGGCTCGTCGAGGATCATCAGGTCCCGCTCCTCGCGGAGGAACGCGCGCGCCAGCGCCACCCGCTGCCACTGCCCGCCCGACAACATCACGCCGTGACCGGGATCGCCCTCCTCGGCGTCGCCGAAGAACAGCCGGGTCAGCAGCGTCCCGTAGCCGCGCGGCAGCCGGGACAGAGTGTCGTCGACGCCGGCGCGCACGGCCGCGCCCCGGATCCGCTCCAGGTCGCCGAGCGCCGGCAGATCGCCCATGGCGATGTTGTCGGCCGCGCTGAAGTCGTAGGTCACGAAGTCCTGCAGCACCGCGCCGATGCGCCGGCGCAGCTCCTCGACGGGCACGTCGCGCAGGTCCACCCCGTCCCAGAGGATCGCCCCCCGCGTCGGGTCGTAGAACCGGCACAGCAGCTTGACCAGGGTGCTCTTGCCCGCGCCGTTCTGCCCGACCAGCCCGATCGTCGCGCCGTGGGGGAGGAACAGGCTGACGCCGCGCAGCGCCCACGGATGGTCGTCGCTGTAGCGGAACCAGACGTCGCGCAGCTCGATGCCGCGCCGCAGCGCGGGCAGCGGCGCCGGGCGGTCCGGCGGGGGCAGGTCCGGGCCGGCGTCCACCACCGCGACGTAGTGGCCGAACAGCAGCACCTGGTGGTGCGCCCCGGCCATCGAGGTGATCAGCCCGCCGAGCGCTCCTTGCAGGCCGGCGACCGCGGCCACGAACATCGCGACGTCTCCGACCGTGACCAGGCCCCGGCCGGCGGCGACGACGACCCAGACCAGGCCGCCGCCGGAGATGACCGCCGACAGGGCCGCCAGGGCTCCCTGGACGACGACCTCGCGCCGGTCCGTACGCCGGCGGTCGGCGTCGGCGGCGCGCCGCTCGGCCAGCATCCGGCCCCGGAGGTAGGCGCCGAGCCCGAACAGCCGGATCTCCTTGGCCGCCGCCGGGCTCGCGAGCAGGTCGCCGTACAACATCTGGCGGCGTTCGATCGGCCCGATCCGCCAGACCATGGCGGCGCGCCGGCGGGACAGCCGCAGCTCCAGCAGCACCGTCGGGATCGCGGCGGCGAGCACGATGACGGTGAACTCCCGGCTGATCACGGCCAGGGACACGACGAACCCGATCAGGGTGAGCGTCCCGCGCATCACCTCCAGCACGGAGTCGGCGGTCTGCGCGGGCGCGGAGGCGCTCTGCTGGGCCAGCCGCAGCCGGTCCTGGAAGCGCGGGTCCTCGAACCTGGCCACCCCCGCCACCCGCTCGACCGCCGTGAACAGCTCGTCGTGGGCGCGCAGCGCGGCCCGGCGGCCCAGCTCCGCGCGCACGTACTGGACGATCTGGGGCACGATCCCGAGCAGCACCCCGGCAGCGGCCAGCGCCACCGCGAGGCCCACCAGCGCGGACGACAACCCCGCCCCGGAGGTCAGGCGGTCCAGCACGAGCTTGGTCAGCCAGGCCACCGCGACGGGGACCATGGCGACCGCCACGGTGCACGCCAGGTAGGCCGCGCCGTGGCCGGGCGACGCCCGGAAGGTCAGCGCCACGGCGCGGACCGCGGCCCCCGCGAACGCCCGCCGCGCACCCGCCCGGTCAGCAGGTCCGCCGGCGGACGCCCGCCGCGCGTCCGGCCGGTCAGCAGGTCCGCCGGCGGACGCGCGCCGGGCACCCGGCCGGGCGGCAGGTCCGGCCGGGGCGCCCGCCGACGCGCGCCCGGCAGCCGGCCCGCCGGAGGGGGCGCCCGGGTCCCGGCTCACGCGTTCCTCGCGCTCCGCAACAGGGCGAGGTCGGGGGCGGTGGCCAGCAGCGTGCCGCTGCCGTCCACCACGAAGTGCGCGGGAAACGCGTCCACCCCGAAGGCCCGGCTCAGCTCGCCGTCGAACTCCTCCACGACCACGCGGGCCAGCGGCGCGAGCGTCCTGCTCATCTCGCCGATCTCCGCCCGCTCGTCCGCCACGACGGCGATGACCTGGTCACGCCCGCCCGGCAGGTCGCGGACGTACGCCGCGAACTCCGGCAGCTTCCCCTTGCACGTCGTGCAGCCGGGGCTGAAGAAGGCCACCAGCGTCTCGCCCGTCAGCAGGTCGCGGGAGACCGGCTCGCCGTCGACGGTGGTGGCCAGGAAGTCGCCGACCCGCTCACCCCTGGCGACCGGGACCGGAGGGCCCGCCGGGGGACGGTCACCGCGGGGGAGCAGGCTCCGCAGGTGAGCGTCGTGTTCCCGCAGCCGTCTGATCACCCCCAGCGTCAGCAGCAGATCGAGCAGGCACAACGCGCCCACCAGGATCATCCCGGCGACCAGGAACGACATGACGCTCTCCTCTCGGCGTGTCCCCGGCACCCGCCACCGCCGGGGACACGAACAGTTCCACCAGGTCGTCGAGGCGGGCGACGAGCACGGCCAGCACCAGCCCCGCCCCGCCCGCCAGCGCCAGACCCGCCGGCTGCGCCTGCTCCGGGCGGGCGGCTCCGCTCACCAGGCCGGCCGGCCCGGCGGCCGTGGCCACGGCGAGCAGCACGAGGTTGCGGGCCAGGTGGCGGGCTCCCAGGGGGGCCGGCGACGCGCCGAAGCAGCGGCACGGCGGGCGCACCCCGCGCCGCAGCGCGCGGGCCAGGGCCGCGCTGAACCCGCCGAGCAGCACGACGGCGACGGCCGCGCCCGCGACCGCGGCGGAGGGGTGCAGGGCCCGCGCGGCGATCGACACCGGGACGGCCGCCTCCGCCGCCACCACGATCGCCGCGACCCGGCGGGCGGTCCGCGCGCCGGCGGCGCGCCCCAGCAGGGCGGCGAGCAGGGTCGCGGTCACCCGGACGAACTCGTCACGGGCCGTGCGGGCGCGGATCTTGGACAGTGCCGACACCGCGAAGACGGCGCCGATCAGGCATTGGCCGCCGAAGACGACGTACTCCATCGGACCTCCCCGATACGGAGGTCAAGAGCGCCCGCCCGCCCGGACGGGGCGGGCGAGCGCTCAGCGGACGGGACCGTGGCTAGCACCAGCTGGAGACGACATAGCAGGGGCCGCAGTTCGTGCCGTGGACGAGGTCGTACAGTCTCCTGCCGTAGACGACCTGGCCGCCCATCGTGCAGCAGAGATACCTCCAGGTGCAGGCGGCCGCGGTCGCCGACGCGTCCGTCTTCGGCACGACGCGCTCCACCAGCCGGTCGCTGATCCTCGTGATCGTCGCGATCATCGTTTCGCTCTCCTTCCGGCACGGGGCCCCGGGCGAACCGCCGTCCGGGGCCCCGCGCGCCTCGACGGCGCACACCACGAACGGACGCCTCCATCGTGTCCGGCGCCCCTGGCCGTTCCGTGGCGGCGATTCCCGTACCTCGCCCGGGCGGTGACCTGCGGCGATGACGCCGAGATGGCCGGAGGTGCGGGCTTGCCGGTACGGGCGGCGCGGCGGTCACAGGGCGGCGCGGCGGTCACAGGTTCCGGAGGATGACCTCCGGGGTGTCCGCGTCGGGGTTGCTCTCGATGCGGGACCGCTCGTCCGCGCCGATGAGCCCGAGGCCGTGCAGGATCGCGGCGGCGTTGCGCCGGCACTCCCGGGCGCCCCGCTCCGCCCCGAGGGCGCGCCGGGTCAGGCCCAGCCCCCACCAGTGGCTCGCCTCCGTGCAACTGCCGAGGTCGTCGGCCGCGCGGTCGGCGTCGAGCGCCATGTGGAAGAAGCGCTCGGACTCCTCGTGGTGCCCCATGCGCCGGTGCGTCTCGGCGATGTAGCCCAGCGCGATGGCCGCGCCCACCAGGTCCTCGATCTCGCGGGTGATGGCCAGGGCGTCGCCGAACGCCGTCACGGCCGCCTCCGGGTCGCCGCCGCGCAGGTACGTGAGCCCGAGGTTGGTCAGCGTGATCGCCTCGCCGTACCGGTTGCCCTGGCCGATCTCCAGCTCGACCGAGAGGCGGAAATGGCCGATGGCCTCCGCGTACCGGCCCAGCCTGCTGTGCACCACGCCCAGGCGGTCGAGCTGGGCCGCCTCACCCCGGCGGTTGCCGGTCAGCCGGTGCTGCGCGAGCGACACCTTCAGGTGGACCAGCGCCTCGTCGAGCCGGCCGAGGTCGGCCAGCACGTAACCGAGGTCGCCGTGCGTCACCGCCCGATGGTGCGGTTCGCCCAGGCGGTCCGCGGCCGCGGCGCCCGCCTCGCTGATCTCCCGCAGCTCCCGCCACCGCCCCCGCTCGTACAGCGGGAAGAACAGCGCCGCCGACAGGGCGGTGACCAGGTCGTCGGCGCCCAGCGCCGCCGCGCTGCCCAGCGCCGCCGCGCTGCCCAGCACCGCCGGCAGCTGGGGGGCCTCCGCGTCGACCCACGCGTACACCTGGTGGCGGTCGGCGAAAGCCGGCCGCGCGACCGCCGTCGCCGGGCCCAGCGTCGTGCGCCAGACGGCGACGGGGATCACCTGGCCGCTGGCGTGCCTGGCGGCGGCCAGGTAGGTGTGCAGCGCCCGCCCGACGGCCCGGCGCCGCTCCTCGGGCGGGTCGTGCGCCCCGGACAGCTCCCGGGCGAACAGCCGGGTGAGGTCGTGGACGCAGTAGCGTCCCGGGGCGGCGCTCTGCACCAGGTGGGCCTCGGTGAGCTGGTCGAGCAGGTCCTCCGCGGTCGCGGGGGAGACGCCGGCGAGGGCGGCGGCGGTCTCCACGCCGAGCTCCGTCACGTTGAGCAGGCTCATGGCCCGGAACATGCGGGCCTGCGCCGGGTCGAGGTCCCGGTAGCCGACCATGAAGCTGGCCCTGACCGCGCGGTCCTCCAGTTCCAGCTCGGTCAGCCGGCGCCCCTCCTCGGCCAGCCGCTCCGCCAGCATCCGCCAGGTCCACGCGGGCCGGACCGAGAGCCGGGCGGCCGCGATCGACAGCGCCAGGGGCAGGTAGGCGCACCGCCGCGCGACGGCGCTCTGGGCCTCGGCGTCGGCGGGCGGCGGCGCGACGCCGCCTCTGGCGTGGCGGGTCAGCAGGGTGCGCGAATCCTCCTCGGACAGCACCTCCAGCTCGTACGGGACCCGGCCCTCCAGCGAGGCCAGCGTCCTGCGGCTGGTCACGATGACGCCGCAGGTCGGGCTCGCCGGGAGCAGCGCGCGCACCTGCCTGGCGTCCAGCACGTTGTCGAAGACGAACAGCAGGCGGCGGCCGGCGGTGCGGGAGCGGAACTGGGCGGCGGCCTCGTCGACGTCCGGGGGGATGGCGGCGCGGTCCACGCCGAGCGATCGCAGGAGGCGGCCGAGGGACTGCAGGGGGCGCAGGGGTTCGAGGTCCGGCGTCGAGCCGTGCAGGTTGAGGTAGAGCTGCCCGTCGGGGAACCGGCCGGCCGCCTCCCAGGCTGCCTTCACCGCCAGCGCCGACTTGCCGATGCCGCCGCAGCCGGAGATCACGACGGGTTGCGGGCGGCCGGCGACCACGTCGCGTACGAGCGCCTCGATCAGCTCCGACCGCCCGACGAACCCCGGCACCACCGGGGGCAGCTCCCGTGGCGTGGCGGGCGCCCCGGCGCCCGGCGACGGCGCCGCGGGACCGGACCCTTGCGCGGAATCCTGTGCGGGGCCCGGATCCTGTACGGAGCCCGGCCCGCGCGTGGCGGCCGGGCCTCGCGCCGATCCCGGCCGGCCGTCGGCGTCTCCCGCCGGCGCGCCCGGCGACCGTACTGTCAGCGGGGTTTCCTGCCGGAGCACGTGGAGCTGCGCCTCCACCAGCTCGGGACCGGGGGACAGCCCCAGGTCGTCGGCCAGCCGCCGGCTGATGTCGCGGAACACCTCCAGCGCGGCGGCCTGCTGTCCGCACCCGGCAAGGGCGATCATCAACCGCGCGTGCGCCTGCTCGTGCAGCCGTTCCACCTGCGTGATCTCGCGCAGCGGCGGCAGCACGAGATCGTGCCGGCCGAGCGAGCCGGCCACGTCCGCGAACTCGAGCACGGCCGTCACCCGCTCCGCGCTCAACGCGCAGACCTTCGGATGCTCGCGCAGCGCCAGGACGTCCAGCAGCGGGCTGTCCCGCCACCACTCGATCGCCTGCGCGTAGGACGCGGCCGCCGCGTCCAGCTCGGCCCGGTCACGGTGCTCGCGCGCCTGGCGGAGCAGACCTCTGAACGCCAGCGTGTCCACCTCGCCGTCCGCCACGGACAGCTGGTAGCCGTGCCGGCGGCAGCTGATGAGCTCCTGGCGCCGCGCCGGGCTCCCGTGGTGGTGCAGGGCACGGCGCAGCTTGCTGACATGGCCGTGCACCGCCCTGATGTGCCCCTCGCCGGCCGCGTCCCCCCACAGCGCCTCGGCGATGGACTCCATCGGCACCACCTGGTTGGCCGACAGCGCCAGCAGCCCCAGTACGCAGCGCTGCCGCTCGCCGCGCAACGGCACGACGGCCCCGCGCGCCCGCACCTCCAGCGGGCCCAGGATCCGCAGCCAGACCGTGGACGCCCCCCGGCCGCCGGGGGAGCCGTCCGGTCGTGCCCCGGCGAGCGGAAGGACGTCCGACAGGCGGCGTACGGTCTCGGCGCGTGGCCGCCGCGTACGCCCCTGCTCGACGTCGCGGATCACGGCCACGCTCACCCCGGCCTGGGCGGCCAGCTCCTGCTGGGTAAGGCCGGCCTGCTCACGCCGCAGGCGCAGCACGTCACTCAGGTTCTCCATCACTCGTCGCCCTCACGGAAGGGATGAGGAGTTCGAGAGCGATCACACGCCGGCTCTCGACGAAGAGCCTTACCCGTCCGCTCATGTCGCGCAAGGGGCTCAAGGGACTCGGAGGCCAAAGCCCGCCGGCGCCGGGCCCGCTCGCCCGCTCGTCCGCTCGTGGATGGAGGGCAGGCGGGGCAGGAGGCGTAGAACTTCGCCCGGCGGGCCGGACTCGTCGCGCGGATCGCGCGGCCCCTGCCCGGGAGATGCATCCCGGCCCGCCCGCAGGGCCACCCTGCCATCATCCACCCCCGGCCCGCGCCCGGCCACCTGCGGCGCACCCGTCCGAAGCGCGCCGACCGGCGCGGCCGAGGCCGCGACCTCCGGGAGACCCCGGTGGAGGGCCATACCATAAGGTACGGTATGGTCGGCTTGCGGAAGATCGAAGGAGCTGAACCGCCATGACGACGACAGACCATCCACGCGGCAGGGACGACGGCCCCGGCACGCCCCCGGGAGCACCGGGGCCCGCCGTCCCGGTGATCGGCTGACCGGCCATGGCGTCCAAACGCGACTGGCTGGAGACCGGGCTGCGCGTGCTGACCGAGGACGGCGCGCGGGCGCTGACCATCGAGCGGCTGTGCGGCGAGCTCGACCTCACCAAGGGCTCCTTCTACCACCACTTCAAGGGCATGACGGGCTTCAAGAAGGACCTGCTCGCCCACTTCGAGGCCGAGCACACCGCCCGCTTCATCTCCGCCGTCGAGGGCACCGGCGAGCCCGCCAGGGCCCGGCTGGACCGCCTGGTGGACCTGGTGCTGGACGACGAGCGGGGCAGCGAGGGCCTGGAGGGCGCCGTGCGCGCCTGGGCCCAGCAGGACGCCGGTGTGCGCGCCGTGCAGGAGCGCGTGGACCGCACGCGCATCGACTACCTGCGCGTCCTGTGGCGCGACCTCGGCGGGCCCGAGCCCGACGTCACCCCCATGGCCCACCTGCTCTACCTGGTGCTCATCGGCGCCCAGCAGGTCATTCCCCCTGTCCCCGCGCCCGAGCTGCGCGACATCTACCACCTGGCCCTGCGCCTGGCCCCGAACGAGGAGGCGGACCCCGCATGACCACCCTGAACCGCTGGATCCCCCGGCTGCTCATCGCCACCGCCGTGCTGCACTTCGGCTGGGCCTTCGTCCAGCCCAACGCGTGGGCGGCCATCGCCGCCGACGGGTTCGTGCGCAGCGTCGTCGACACCGGCGCGGCCGACTACTTCGCCCGCGAGGCCAGCGTCTGGTTCATGGTCTCCGGCGTCGCGCTGCTCGCCCTGGGCACGCTGGCCCGCCACATCGTCCGCACGACGGGCCGGCTGCCCGCCCAGTTGGGGTGGTACCTGGTGCTCCTCGGCCTGGCGTTGTGCGCCATCTACTTCCCCGTCACCGGCGGCTGGCCGGTGCTGGCCATCGGGGTGCTCGCGCTCGTCGCGGCCCGCCGCGGCGCGGACGAGGGGGCGCGGGCGTGAACGTGCTGCTCGCCGGCGCCACCGGCACCCTCGGCACCGTGCTGGTCCGGCACCTGCTCGCCGCCGGCCACGCCGTGACGGGCCTGACCCGCTCCGGCGCGGGCGCGGCCCGGCTCGCCACGCTGGGCGCCGTCCCGGTGGTCGCCGACGTCATGGACCGGCAGGCCCTGCTGCGCGCCCTCGACGGGGTGCGGGCCGACGCCGTCGTGCACCAGGCCACCGCGATCGCCGGCCTGCCGCTCTTCCATCGCGCCCTCTACGCCACCGACGCGCTGCGCGAGCGCGGCACCGCCCACCTCGTCGAGGCCGCCGGCGCCGTGGGCGCCCGCAGGTTCGTCACCCAGTCGTTCTTCCTCGGCTACGGCTATCGTGACCACGGCGAGGAGCCGGTCACCGAGGACCGCCCGTTCGCCGAGCCGGGGCAGGGCGCCTTCGACCCCCACATGCGCTCGATGCGCGCCAACGAGGAGCAGGTCTTCTCCGCCCCCGGCGTCGAGGGCGTCTCCCTGCGCTACGGCATGTTCTACGGCCCGGAGCCGAGCACCCGCAAGCTGATGGACCTGGCCGGCAAACGGCTGCTGCCCGTGCCGGACCCGGCGGGCACCGTCGCGCTCATCCACATCGAGGACGCCGCCTCGGCCACGGTCGCCGCCCTGGAACGCGGCGTGCCCGGGCGGGCCTACAACATCGCCGACGACGAGCCCGCCCGCTTCGACGACTACGTCCGGGCGCTGGCGGCCGCGGCCGGGGGACCGGCCCCGCTGCGGATGCCGGCCTGGCTGCTGCGCGCGACCCCGTACATGTACGCCCTCATGGTCGCGACCCGCATCCGGCTGAGCACCGGGCGCGCCAAGGCCGAGCTGGGCTGGACCCCGGCCTACCCGTCCTACCGCGAGGGGCTGGCGACCCTGACCGCCCCGCGCTGACCGGCGGTACGTGCGGCGCGCCGGGAGAAATCGGCCCGGTCTCATCGCGAACCGGGCCTCCTTTGTTACGGCCTTCTGCAATTGCATATTCGTACACCCGGAATAATCAGCCGTGAATTGAGCAATAAAGCATATTTCTGGAAAACAGGCGCCCTGTCACGATGAGCCGTGATGTCCATCCGACACCCCTTAATCCAAGGAGCGCCGATGAGAAGACTGCTGATCGCCATCGTCGTCGCGGCGGCGGCCGTCGTGGGCCTTTCCCCCGCCCAGGCAGGAGCATCGGCGCAGATGCTCGGCCCCAGTCAGAACGTCTGCGCGAACGCCCCCATCCCCACCGGCTGGATTCCGACGGCCTATTTCGACTGGTACCAGTGCGGCCAGCCCGGCACCATCTACTACAACGCGAAGACCATCAAGGATGTGACCGACACCTCCGCCGGCGGCACGGTGACCGGCTGCATCACGCCGCCGCCCCCGGCCGGGTTCTACGCCACCGCGCTGTCCTACTCCTACGACTGTGAGATCAGCAAGACGCCCAACGGGGTGCTCAACAACCAGCAGACCCTGACGAACCTCAACGGCCTGCCCTCCGGCCGCACCCTCGTCATCTGCGGCGTGCAGTCGGCGCCGCCCGGCTGGACCGTCGTCTCCGTCGTGCGCAGCTACCTGTGCGTCTACGCCCGGGGCGGCGGGGTCGGCGACAACGCCGTGTCGATCCGCAAGCTCTGACCCCTCGCGCGTCGAGCCCGGCGCCCCCGGCCAAGGGGGGCGCCGGGCTCTTCCGTTCGCCCCGGGGGGCACCCCCGCGGTAAATCTCTACAATTTAGGTAGGTTATGCTGGTTGTGTCGTCAGTGCTCATGAAAGGCAGCACCCCCATGTCTCCATCCAGGCCGCTGTTCACCGCCGTCATGGTCGCCGTCGTGGGCCTGCTCGGCGCCTGTGGCGGCGGCGGTGGCAGTGGCGGTGGCAGTGGCGGTGGCAGCGGCGGTGACAGCGCAGGCGGCACAGCCGGCGCGGGCACCACGGCGGGCGGCGCGCCCGTGTACGGCGGCACGCTGACCTACCTGGAGCATCAGCCGCCGACCTGCCTCTACCTGCCCGCAGCCGGCTTCTATCCCAACGGCGGCATCCTCAACCAGCTCACCGACAAGCTGACCTGGCAGAACCCCGAGACGCTCGAGATCGAGCCATGGATCGCCACCAAGTGGGAGATCAACGAGGACGCCACCGAGTTCACCTTCCACCTGCGCGACGGCGTCACCTTCAGCGACGGCAGCCCGCTCGACGCCTCCGCCGTGGCGGCCAACTTCGACGTGTACGGCCGCGGCGACGACCGGCTCAAGCTGCCCGTCGCCGAGTTCGTCAACAACTACGAGCGCAGCGAGGTCATCGACGCCAGGACCGTGCGCTTCCACTTCGACCGGTCCTCGCCGGGCTTCCTCCAGGGCACCTCCGTGATCGGCGCCGGGCTGGTGTCGAAGAAGACCATCTCCCTGCCGTACGAGGAGCAGTGCCGGATCGAGAACATCGCCGGCTCCGGCCCCTTCATCCTCAAGAAGCACGTGGTGGACAAGGAGGTCCACCTGGCCGCCCGCGAGGACTACGACTGGGCGCCGCCGTCGTCGAAGCACCAGGGCCGGGCGTACCTCGACGAGATCAAGATCATCTTCACGCCGGAGGACAACGTCCGCGTCGGCGCGCTGCTCTCGGGCCAGGCCGACATGGTCCGCTACGTGCAGGCCTACGACGAGCAGACCGTCAAGGACGCCGGCTTCCAGATCTACGCCGAGCCCACCCGGGGCGTGAACAACGGCCTCTACCTGCGGCCGGGCAACAGCCTCCTCAAGGACCCCGACGTCCGCACCGCGCTGCGCCTGGGCACGAACGCCAAGGAGATCGTCGACACCCTGTTCACCGAGAGCTACCCGGTCGCCACCTCCGTGCTCAGCCACCTCGCCCAGGGCTACGTGGACCTGTCCGCGCGGCTCGCCCACGACCCGGTCAAGGCCGGCGAGCTGCTCGACAAGGCGGGCTGGACCCCGGGCCCCGACGGCGTCCGGGTCAAGGACGGCAAGCGGCTCCAGCTCGGCGTCTTCGTCTCCGGGCCGCAGCCGCTGTCGAAGCAGACCCTCGAACTCGTCGCCCAGCAGTGGACGAAGATCGGCGTGAAGCTGGAGATCCGCCCCGCCGACGCCGGCACCCAGGCCGTGGACATCAAGGACGCCGAGAAGACCGCCATCCAGCACGGCATGGTCGGCCGCGCCGACCAGGACGTCATCAAGAGCCACTTCCACAGCCGCAACCGCGACGTCATCCTCTCCGACGACGCGAAGCTGGACCGGCTGGTGGAGGAGCAGTCCGCGGAGCCCGACCCGGCCGCCCGCGACGCCAAGGTCGCCGAGATCCAGCGGTACGTCATCGACCGGGGCTACGCCATCCCCCTGTTCGAGGAGCCCCAGGTCTACGGCGCCGCGCCGCACGTGCGGGGCGTGGCCTTCGAGGCGGTCGCCCGGCCCTGGTTCTACTCGGTGTGGAAGTCGCAGCCGTGACCCGGCACCTGCTGTCGCGGGCGGGACAGGCGGCGCTCGTGTTGTGGGCCGCCTTCACCGCGAGCTACGTGCTGCTGCAGCTCCTGCCCGGCGACTCGATCCTGATCAAGTTCCAGAACCCCGAGCTGGGCCTGTCGCCCCAGCAGATCGCCGAGATCCGCGCCCACTACGCGGCCGGCTCGCCGCTCGCCGACTACGTCTCCACCCTGGCCGGCTTCCTGACCGGGCGTCTCGGCTACTCGATCGACACCGGCGCGCCCGTCGTCGAGCGGCTGGCCGAGGCGCTGCCCGAGACCGCCCGGCTGGCCTCGGCCGCGTTCCTGCTGGCGGTGCTGATCGCCGTGGCGATCGCCTTCGCGGCGAGCTACAGCAGGACGTCGTGGCTGCGCGGCGCGCTGCTGTCGGTGCCGTCGCTGTTCATCTCCGTCCCGGCGTTCTGGCTCGGCATCCTGCTCATCCAGATCTTCTCGTTCCGGCTGAAGCTGGTGCCGGTCATCGGCGGCAGCGAGCTGCAGCAGCTCGTCCTGCCGGTGCTGACGCTGGCCGTGCCGATCTCGGCGCCCATCGCCCAGGTGCTCGCCCGCGCCATCGACCACGTGTACGCCCAGCCGTTCGTCCCCGTGGTCGAGGCCAAGGGCGCCACACGATGGTGGGTCCTGTGGCGGCACGTGGCCCGCAACGCCGTGCTGCCGACGCTGACCGTGGCCGGGCTGACGCTCGGCGAGCTGATCGCGGGCTCGGTCGTCACCGAGACCGTCTTCGGCCGGGCCGGCCTCGGCCGGCTGACCGAGCAGGCCGTCAACGCCCAGGACACGCCCGTGATGCTGGCCGTCGTCGTGCTCGCCGCGGCCGTGTTCGTGCTGGTCAGCCTGATCGTGGACGTGCTGTTCCCGATCCTCGACCCCCGGCTGAAGGCGGCGGCGTGAAGACCATGACGACGGGACGGCGCAGGATGCGGGGAGCGCCGTGGCTCGCCTGGGCCGTGGTCGCGCTCGTGCTGCTCTGGGCGGTCGCGCCCGGCGCGTTCACCGGTCACGACCCGATCGCGGGCGTGCCCGCCGACAAGCTGCGGCCGCCCGGCGCGGAGCACCTGTTCGGCACCGACGCCGTCGGCCGCGACGTCTTCGCCCGGGTGGTGCACGGCTCGGTGCACTCCCTGTCGGGGGCGCTGGTGGCCGTGGCGGTGGGCCTGGTCGCGGGCACGCTGCTGGGCCTGCTGGCCGGCGCCGCCGACGGGGTGGCCGACGCGGCGGTCATGCGGCTGGTGGACGTGCTGCTGTCGGTGCCCGGCCTGCTGCTGGCGCTGACCGTGATCATCCTGCTCGGCCCCGGCACGGTGAACGTGGCGATCGCGGTGGGCGCCGGCTCCGTCGCGGCCTTCGCCCGGCTGGCCCGCGCCGAGGTCGTACGCGTCCGGCGCGCCGACTACGTCGAAGCCGCGTTCGGCAGCGGCGGCCGGTTCCCGGCGGTGTTGTGGCGGCACATCCTGCCCAACTCGCTCGGCCCCGTCGTCGCGCTGGCCGCGCTGCAGTTCGGCGCGGCGATCCTGGCCATCTCCACCCTCGGCTTCCTCGGCTACGGCGCCGAGCCGCCCACCCCCGAATGGGGCCTGCTCATCGCCGAAGGACGCAACTACCTGGCCACCTCCTGGTGGCTGACCACCCTGCCCGGCGCCGTGGTGGTCGCCGTGGTGCTGGCCGCCGGCCGCATCAGCCGCTCGATCGGGAAGGACCGCCCATGAGCCTGCTCGACCTGCGCGACGTGGCGGTCTCCTACGACGGCCGGCGCGCGGTGCACGGCGTCTCCCTCTCCGTCGAGCCGGGCGAGGTCGTGGCCGTCGTCGGCGAGTCCGGGTCAGGCAAGACCACCACCGCGCACGCGATCATCGGGCTGCTGCCGGGCAACGCCTCCGTCGACGCCGGCACGATCCACTTCGGCCCGCCCGGCCGGCGGCTCGACCTGACCGGCTGGTCGGACCGGCGCCTGCGCTCCGTGCGCGGCGCCCGGATCGGCCTGGTCCCGCAGGACCCGGCCAACTCGCTCGACCCGGTCAAGACCGTCGGCGCCCAGATCGGCGAGGTGCTGCGCGTGCACGGGCAGCGCGACCGCCGCAGGATCCGCGGCCGGGTGCTCGACCTGCTCGCCCGCGTCGGCCTGCCCGACCCGGAGACGCGCGCCCGCCAGTACCCGCACGAGCTGTCCGGCGGCATGCGCCAGCGGGTGCTCATCGCGATCGCCGTCGCCCTGCGCCCGGAGCTGGTCATCGCCGACGAGCCGACCAGCGCGCTCGACGTCACCGTGCAACGCCGCGTCCTCGACCTCATCGACGACCTGCGCGCCGAGTACGGCACCGCCATGCTGCTGGTCACCCACGACCTCGGGGTGGCCGCGGGCCGGTCCGACCGGCTCGTCGTGATGAAGGACGGCCGCGTCGTGGAGCAGGGGCCCACCGCCGGAGTGCTGGCCGCGCCCGAGGCCGGCTACACCCGGCGGCTCCTCGGCGACGCCCCCGCCCTGTCGGCCCGGCCGTTCCGCGACCCGCCCCCGGCGGCCCGGCCCGCGATCACCGTGCGCGACCTGGTCAAGGAGTTCCGGGTGGGGCGGCGCGCGTTCCGGGCCGTGGACGGGGTCTCCTTCGAGGTGGCGCGCGGCACCACGCACGCGCTCGTGGGCGAGTCCGGCTCCGGCAAGACCACCACGGCCCGGATGATCGTGCGCTTCGCCCGGCCCACCTCGGGAAAGGTCACCATCGCGGGGGCACCCGACGGCCGAGACTTCCGCCGTCACGTGCAACTCGTCCACCAGAACCCGTACGGGTCGCTCGACCCGCGGCAGAGCATCGGGGAGATCGTGGCGGAGCCGCTGCGCAACTTCGGGCTGGGCGACCGCGCCGCCCGCCGCGCCCGCGTCGCCGAGCTGCTGGACCGGGTGGCGCTGCCGCGCGACGTGCTCACGCGCCGGCCGCGCGAGCTGTCCGGCGGGCAGCGGCAGCGCGTCGCCATCGCCCGCGCGCTGGCCGCCGGGCCCGAGGTGCTCGTGCTGGACGAGGCCGTCTCGGCGCTCGACGTCACCGTGCAGGCGCGCATCCTCGACCTGCTCGAACGGCTCCAGCACGACCTGGGGCTCACCTACCTGTTCATCTCGCACGATCTGGCCGTGGTGCGCCAGATCTCGCACACCGTCTCCGTCATGAGCGAAGGACGCATCGTGGAAACCGGAACCACCCGCCAGGTCTTCACCGAGCCCCGGCACGACTACACCCGCGAACTGCTGGCCGCGATCCCGGAGCGGGTGCGATGAGGCCCGCCTTCCGGCTGGGCTTCTTCACCCGCCTGCTGGACGACGTCCCTCCCGGCGAGCGCTACCGGCTGGCCGCCGAGCAGATCCGGCACGCCGAGGCGTACGGGTTCGACTCGGCGTGGGTGGCGCAGCACCACTTCGACGGGGAGGAGGGCGGGCTGCCCGCGCCCCTGGTGTTCCTGGCCCACGTCGCCGCCACGACCGGCCGCATCCGGCTCGGCACCGGCATCATCACGCTGCCCCTCGACCATCCGCTGCGGGTGGCCGAGGACACCGCCGTGCTCGACCTGCTCACCGGCGGGCGGCTGGAGGTGGGCGTCGGCGGGGGCGGCACGCCGTCGGCGTTCGCGCCGTTCGGCCACGACCCGGCCGACCGCGCCGCCCTGTACGCCGAGCACCTGTGGGTGCTGCGCCGCGCCTGGGCCGGGGAGGACCTCGGCGGCGGCAACCGGCTCTACCCGCCCGCGCCCCGGCTGCTCGACGCCGTGTGGGAGGCCACGTTCTCCGTCGCCGGCGGGGCCAGGGCGGGGCGGGCCGGGCACGGGCTGATGTTGTCGCGCACCCAGCCGCGGCCCGCCGAACGCCCGGCGGCGACGCTGGCCGACCTGCAGCTCCCGATCGTCGAGGCGTACCTGGAGAACCTGCCGCCCGGGGTCGCGCCGCGCGTCATGGCGTCGCGGACCGCGTTCGTGGCCGACAGCCGCGCCGAGGCGCTGCGCCACGCCGCGATCGGCCTCGGCCGGCGGCGGCTGCCGTTCGAGCTGCCCGGCAGCGACCTCGACAGCCGGATCACCGCCTTCGACGTGCACCTGGGCACGCCGCAGGACGTCATCGAGAGCCTGGCCGCCGACCCCACCCTGCGCCACGCCACCGACCTGGTCTTCCAGGTCCACTCCGTCGATCCGCCCCACCCGCTCGTCCTGCGCTCCATCGAGCTGCTCGCGACCGAGGTCGCGCCCGCGCTCGGCCAGCTCCCCTCCACGGAAGCGAGCACGACATGATCACCGACGTCATCGACCACCTGGCCGGGATCACCCCCGGCTCCCCGCTCGACCGGCTGCGCGACCGCCGGCCCGACGCCCGCGAGCACGCCCAGCGCGGCTACGACGCGCTGTTCAGCCCCGACGACGAGGGCGAGGTCACGCTCGTCGAACGCGACGCGGTCGCGGCCTTCGTCACCGGCCTGCACCGTGACGCGGCGGTCGCCCGCTTCTACGCCGGCCGCCTCGCCGAGCTCGCGCCCGGCCTGCTCAAGGCGGTCGAGGCCGAGGTGGAGGCCGGGCGCGCCACCGGGCCGTACGGCGTGTACGACGGGGCCCTGGCGGCGGAGAGCGTCGAGGGGCCGCGCTACCGGGCGAGCGATCCCGCCGCGCTCGGCGCGCGTCTCACCGCCGCGTTCGAGCACGCCCACCTGCTCGTCTTCCGGCCCCGCGAGGCCGGCAGGGACGACCTGGCCGCCCTGGCCCGCGCGGGCTGGAGCACCACGGGCATCGTCACGCTCTCGCAGCTCGTCGCGTTCCTCAGCTTCCAGGTACGGGTGATCTCGGGCCTGCGCCTGCTCAACCAGGAAGGACTCCCGGCATGACCGGCTTCACCCGCCAAGACGCCCACGGCGTGACCGGCCTCGAAAGCGGTCACGGCGCGACCGGCCGCACCCAGGAAGGACCGACGGCATGACCGGCTTCACCCTGGACCGTCTCGGCTGGCGGCCGTGGCTGACGCCCCTGAGCGAGGACGAGCTGACCGACGCCCACCGCGAGGCGCTGGTGGACCGGGCGCGCGCCGCCTCGCCGTACTTCCGGCTGCTCGCCCGCGACCCGGAGATCCTGCACGCCCGCACCAAGACCGACCAGGACATCTTCCACCACCCCGACGGCGGCCTGCCGCGCGCCGAGCGGGAGCTGGCGGCCACGGCCACCTCCCGCCACAACGGCTGCGTGTTCTGCGCCTCCGTGCACGCGCGCTTCGCCGCCCACCACTCCAGACGCCCCGACGACGTGCGGCGGCTGCTCGACGAGGGGGTGACCGCCCCGCAGGACGCCAGGTGGCGGGCGATCGTCGACGCCGCCGTGGCGGTCGCCGGCACCCCGGCCGCGCTGGGCCCCGGGCACATCGCCGCGCTGCGCGCGGCCGGGCTCGACGACCTGGCCATCAGCGACGCCATCCACGCCGCCGCGTTCTTCAGCTGGGCCAACCGCCTCATGCTGTCGCTCGGCGAGCCCGCCCCGGAGGCCGGCGCATGAGCGAGCCCCTGCTCGACCACCTGGTCTACGCGGTGCCCGACCTCGCGGCCGGGGTCGAGGAGTTCGCGCGGCTCACCGGGGTCCGCCCGGTGCCGGGCGGCAGCCACCCCGGCGGCACCGCCAACCACCTCGTACGCCTCGGCCCCACCTCCTACCTGGAGATCATCGGCCCCGACCCGCGGGCCACCGTCCGGCCCAGGGCGTTCGGCCTGGAGACCCTGACCGAGCCCCGGCCGGTCGCCTGGGCGGTGCGCCCGCCGGACCTCGGCGAGGCCGTACGGCAGGCGCGCGAGCGTGGCTACGACCCCGGCGAGGTCCGGCCCCTGTCGCGGCGCACCCCGTCGGGCCACCTGCTGGAGTGGCGGCTCACCCGGCGTGACGACCCGGCGGCGGTGCGGCCGGTGCCGTTCCTCATCGACTGGGGCGGCACGCCGCACCCCGCCGCCGGGGACCTGCCGCTGCTGAGCCTGACCTCCTTCTCCGCCGTCCACCCCGACCCCGACGCGCTGCGCCGCGACCTGGCCGCGCTCGGCGTCCGGCTCGACGTCTCCCCGGGGCCCGAGCCGGCGCTGCGCGTCGTGCTCGGCACCCCGCTCGGCCACGTGACCCTGAGGTGACCATGACCACCCTTCGCGAGTACCTGTCCCACAAGCGCACGGCCCTGCTGTCCCGCCGGGCGGCCCCCGGCGCCGGCCCGGTCCCGCTGCACGCCCACGTCACCGCCGAGGGCCGCAGCGGCGTCCGGCGCATCAGGATCAGGGACTTCCAGCTGATCAGCGACAGCCGCCCCGACCTCGCCGGCTACGACCTCGGCCCCGGCTCGCCGGAGCTGCAGGCCGGCGTGCTCGGGAGCTGCGTCACCCACATCTTCCTCATCAAGGCGGCCGAGCTGGAGGTGCCGCTGGACGCGATCGAGGTGGACGTCCGCGCCGAGTACGACCCCAGGGCCCAGCAGCCGGGCGGCAACGACGTCCCGGTGCACCCGTACAGCTTCCGCTACGAGGTGCTGATCGACTCGCCCGCCTCGGACGAGGAGCTGGCCAGGCTGCACGAGGAGGTCGAGCGGGTCTGCCCGATACTCAACCTGCTCCGCAATCCCCAGCCCGTCACCGGATCACTGGTCAGGCTCCACGCGGAGCCGGCCGGCACGTGATCCTCCCGTCCCGACGGTGATCAGGGGGCCGGCAGGGTGCGGCTGCCGTCACAGGAGGCGTTCGCGGCCGGCGGCCGCCGCCTGGCGGACCTCGGTGAAGAACGCGGCGACGCGGCGCTCCTGCCAGTCCTCCTCGTCCTCGTCGTCAAGGTCCTCGTCAAGGTCCTCGTCAAGGTCCTCGTCGAGGTCCCCGTCCTCGTCGAGGTCGGTGGTGTGTTCGGCGTACAGCAGCCAGCAGCCCCGGATGCCGCTGAGCAGGTCCTCCAGCAGGTCGAGGGCGGGGCGGGCGGGGTCGAGCGGCGTGATCCGCAGGGCGAGGGCGTCCGGGCCCAGCTCGGGCCGGTCCTGCCGCCACTTGTCGAGCAGCCGCTCGGCGGCGGCGATGCGCTGCCGGAGCGCCGCGAGGCCGGGGATCTCGCCTTCGGCGACCCGCAGGGCGTCGCGGATCAGCGGCATCACCGCCTGGCGGGGCGAGGCGCCCTCGGCCATCGACTCCAGGACGAGGGTGGGCGTCTCGTGGGGGAGCGCCTCGATGGTGTCGGCCTCGGCGACGACCTGGGTGACGGGCAGGCCGGCGTACTCGGCGGTGACGGTGGCCGCGGCGTGCAGCCAGTGCGCGGCGGCGACGGCGGCCGCGGCCGGGTCGATCTCGGTGAACAGCGCCTCGGGGCCGAACGGGTCGTCATGCAGCAGGTCGCTGGCCTGGGCCACCTGCACCGGGGAGGCGTCCTCGCGGGTCAGGGCGACCGCCTGGCGGGCGCGCCCGGTCAGGTTGCCCAGCTCGGCCTGCTCGACGGCGGCCAGCTCGGCGGCGACGTCGGCGATGACGCGGGCGGCCGGCCCGGCGGCGCGCAGCGGGTGCAGGGCGCGGCCGACCTGGTGGGCGGCCTCCTCGACCCGGATGCCGGAGTGGGCCAGGTAGCCGTCGGAGGGCAGGTGGGGGCTCGTCAACGCGGCGGGGACGCGCGCGAAGGCGTCGCGCTCCTCCTGGCGGCGCTCGCCCTTGGAGCCGGGCTCATGGTCGTCGGCGGCGCTGGCCGGATGGGTGTAGCAGCGCCAGCAGGCTTCGGAGAGCTGGGTCAGCGTCCTGGCCAGGTGCAGGGCGTCGTGGTCGGAGATCCCGGCGGGAAGATCGGCTACGACCACCGCGGTGTCCCCCAGCCCCGTGTTCCAGGAGGCGATCAGGACGTTGCGGCTGCGATCGACGGCGTACCGGGTCAAGGGGGCTCCTCACGGAATCGGTGCTGCGGACACGCCCAGCATGAGGCATCGGCGGCCCGTCACGCGGTTCTGACACCTCCACGGCCAACCGCTGTCTCTTGGCCGGCCGTCAGGGGGTGACGTGCGGGACGCAGGGCATGGCGATCTCCGGGCCCGTGGCCGTCCTCAGCTCAGATCGGACATGTCGAGGACGAAACGGTAGCGGACGTCGTTGCGGCGCAGACGGGCGAGGGCCTCGTTCACCCGCGCCGAGGGGAGCACCTCGACCTCGGCTGCGATGCCCTCACGGGCGCAGAAGTCCAGCATGGCGGCGGTCGCGGGACGGCCGCCGCTGCCCGCGGAGCTGAGCTTCTTGCGCCCCACGAGCAGGTCCGTGGTCTCCACGGTGACCGGCCCGAGGTGCCCGAGCAGGCTGAGCGTGCCGTCCATGGCGACCAGCCGCAGGTACGGGCCGGGGTCGTGCGGCGCGGCGATGGTGTCGATGACGACGTCGAACCCGTCGCGCGCCCGGGCCGGCCACCCGGCGTCGGCGGACAGGAGGAAGTCGTGGGCGCCCAGCCGGCGCGCGTCTCCGGCCTTGCCGGGCGAGCGGCTGACGACCGTCGTCGTGGCGCCGAGGGCCACGGCCATCTTGACCGCCAGGTGCCCCAGACCGCCCAGCCCCGCCACGGCGACGCGGCTGCCCGGCCCCACTCCCAGGGCGTGCAGGGGCTCCCAGACGGTGACGCCGGCGCAGAGCAGCGGAGCGGCGGCGGCCGGGTCCAGGCCGGCGGGCAGCGGGTAGGCGAACCGGTCGCGCACGACGTACTCGCGGGAGAACCCGCCCAGAGTGGGCGTTCCGTCCTGCCGGTCCGTGCCGCCGTAGGTCAGGGTGGGGAAGGCGTGACAGAAGTTCTCCTGACCGGCCCGGCACATGCCGCATTCGCCGCAGGAGTCGACGATGTTGCCGACCGCGACCCGGTCGCCGGGGGAGAAGCGGGTGACGGCGGGCCCGGTCTCGGTCACCACGCCGGTGAACTCGTGCCCCGGCACCAGGGGATGCCCTTCCGCGCCGCCGTGGTCGCGCAGCGCGTGCAGGTCGCTGTGGCAGACGCCGCAGAAGTCGATCCGCACCGCGAGGTCGTCGGGGCGCAGGTCGCGCCGCTCCAGCCGAGTGCGGCGCAGGGTCGCCGTCGCGGCGTTCGCCTGCCATCCGGTGGTGGTCCGCACGGCTTCACTCCTTAAACAGACTATTCGGTCTGTTTCACCGTAAGGCGTCACCGGCCGCTTGGCAAACCAACTGTTCTGTCTGCTAGCGTCGTCCTCATGGCGGATCAGCCCCAGACCGCGCGCGGAGCCGCGACCTACCGGCGCATCCTCGACGTGGCCACCCGCGAGTTCGCCCGGCACGGCATCGCCGGGGCGCGCATCGAGCGCGTCGTGTCCGCCGCCGGCACCAACAAGGCCCAGCTCTACGCCTACTTCGGCAACAAGGAGCAGCTCTTCGACGCGATCTTCTTCAGCTCGCTGGAGCGGATCGTCAACGTCGTCCCCATCGACGCGGACGACCTCGCCGACTGGGCCGTGCGCCTCTACGACGAATACCTGCGCCGCCCCGACCTCATCCGGCTGGCCACCTGGGCCCGCCTCGAACGCCGCCCGGCCGGCCACCTGGTGGAGGAGCACGACCGCCTCGACGACCCCAAGCTGCGCGCCATCGCCGAGGCCCAGACCGCCGGCCGGGTGCGCCAGGGCGACCCGTTCGACCTGATGGCCATGGTGATCGCCATGTCCATGGCCTGGTCGCCGGTCAGCAACGTCTACGCGGCCACGGCGGAGGAGCCCTCCGAGGTCCACGACCGGCGCCGCGCCCTGCTGCGCGAATCCGTCCGCCGCGCCGTCGCTCCCGGGTGAGGCCACCCGGAACCGGGCTCCCGGCTCCCCCGGCCGGCGGGCCGGGGCTCTCGCGGCGGAGGACGCGTCACAGGAGCGGGACAGCGGGGCAGCGGCCCCTCATCGGCGGCGTCCGGGGGCGCTCAGCACGTCGGCGAGGTCGTCCACCGGCAGCCCCCGGCCCGGCCGGGCCCGGGGCGCGGTGATGGTCATCGGCTTGTCCCAGCCCCGGTACTGCGTGGCCAGGTGCCCCCGCAGGATCCGGTCGTGCCCCAGCCCCGGGACCGCGGGCCGGGGATGCGCGTAGAACCGCCACCCGACCCGGTACGGCCACCCCCGGTCGTCGTACATGTACGTCCACGTCACCTCCGCCGTCCCCACGGCCGCCGTCCCCGCGGCCTCGCGGAAGCTGGGGGAGACGCGGTGGAGCTCCTTGAGCGTGATCGTCCCGGTCAGGGTGTGGATCCGCTGCCTGCGGCCCGTGGTGCGGTCCGTGGTCCACGGCCCGACGCTCTTGCGGCTCTTGAGGGACAGCAGCGTGCGCAGCGTGGCCGGTTCCAGGACGTTGACGAGCTGATCGCCGTACGCGGCGGCGGCGCCGCTGGCGCGGCCGGTGCGCACCCAGGTCTTCGAGCCCGGCGCGAGCTGGTACTGCCGCCCGCCCACGCTGACCGTGCGCAGCGTCCCCACCGTGCGGAGCACGCCGGCGAAGTAGGGGTCGTCCGGCGCCGCCTCCTCCATCAGCTCCTTGTTGGACACGCTGAGCTGCCGGACGTGCTCCGAGGCGATCACCCCGGCCCGGCCCAGCTTGACCCGGCCGGTGCCGCGCAGCCCCATGCCGCTGCCGATGAAGGTGCGCCTGCCGTTGCTCAGCACCACCTCCTTGGACAGGTCGGTGGAGACCTGGCCGTGGAACTCGGTCGTCGCGCCGGCGCCGCGGGCGAGCAACGCGCGCAGGCCCGCCATCGGATCGGGCTCGGCTGCGGCGTGGAGCGTGGCGGGCGCGGCGGTGACGAGGGTCAAGGCGACGATGAGGGGGTGCATGCCGTCCATCCTGCTGGGGGTGAAGATCCCGGTTCCGGATGGAGCGAATCTAGCGCGTGTGTGGAGCGCGGAGATTCTGGGCTCTGGCTCACTCGCGATGATCTCGGTGACAGAGCGTGCCGGGGGTCAGGAGCAGCGGAGGACGCGGGCCCGTAGAAGGTCGAAGTTTGCGCGGCCGAACATCTGCCGGGGCTGTGCCCCGGGGCCTTGCCGGCCGGAGCGGCGATCGGGCAGGACCGCCGCCCCGATATCGCCGGCGGTTCAGACGATCCTGATCCCCTGGATGCGGACCCCACCGGGATGGTTCGGCCAGGTGAACACGGTCCACTTCGGGATCGGCTGAGCCGGCTGCCACCTTCCGTCCCCGTACCACTGGACGCGGTTGTTACCGGTCGAGATCCGGGTGACCCACCAGATGTTCAGGGCGTACATATCCTCTCCGGCGTTGGCGTAACAGTAGTCGACCGACGAGCTGCCGGTTGCGTGGATTGTGGCGCGCACGAGGTCGGTCCGGCCGGCGCACGGGACCTCATTGATCGCGTACGCGGCCGTCGGGAGGGCGACGGCAAGTGAGGCCGTCACCGCGACGGACGCCAGAGCGGTCAGGCCCGCGCGTTTGGCGATGCGTTTCATGGACTTCTCCTTTGCAGGTGAGATTCATGCGGTGGAAACGAGTGCATCGGTGCTGGTCTCCACCCTCGTCGCATCGCCAGGGGACAGAAAGTGCACTGTGCGGCCTATGGACTGTCAGTACCAGGCTGTCTCAGATGCCGTGGCAGCCACATACTCGGGTATATGAGCGGATCCAGGGAACTAGGCAAGGCGCTACGCGGCTGGCGCGACCGTATCTCTCCCGCCGCACTAGGAATGACCGCCAAGGGGGTACGGCGGGCCGCCGGGTTACGGCGCGAGGAACTGGCGCAGCTGGCCGGCCTGTCGGTGGACTACATCGTCCGCCTGGAACAGGGCCGGGCCACCTCCCCTTCAGCGCAGGTGCTGTCCGCGCTGGCCCGCGCGCTGCGGCTGTCGGAGGCCGAGCGCGAACATCTCTTTCTCCTCGCGGGCCAGCCGCCACCAGCCCCCGGAAAGGTGCCGGCCCACATCCCGCCGAGCGTGCGGCGGCTGCTCGACCAGCTCGACGGCACGGCGCTGAACGTGTGCGACGCGAGCTGGAACATCATCCTGTGGAACCCGTTGTGGGCTGCCTTGTGCGGGGACGCGTCCACCTGGCCCAGACGCGAGCGCAACGTCGCCTGGCGGATCTTCACCGGGGTCGGCCACATTCCCGAGCAGGCGGGCCGGTTCGAGACGGCCGTCGTCGCCGATCTGCGGGCGGCGACCGCCCGCTACCCCGCCGATGCCGGCCTGCGCTCCTTGATCGAGGACTTACGGGCCGTCAGCCCCACCTTCGCGCACCTGTGGGACACCGGAGCCGTAGGCGTCCACGAACCCCACACCACGACCATCCACCACCCCGACGCCGGCCCGCTCACCCTCGACTGCGACATCCTCACCGCCCCGGGCAGCGACCTGCGCATCGTCGCCTTCACCGCCGCCCCCGGCAGCGCCGCCGCCGACCGGCTCAAACTCCTCAACATCATCGGCACCAGCGCCATGCACGCGTCGGGCTCGGAACTGACATGAAGTCCGCGCGAGCGGCCGGCGTTATCTCCGCGCTCGACCGCGTGGTCACACCTGCCGCACGATCTCGTCGATGAGCGTGGCCAGGCGGCGCGGCTGCGCCAGGAACGGGGAGTGGCCGCCGGGGAGGCGGCGGACCTCGGCGGCCTGGGCCGCCATCCGCTCCTGGAGGGCGGGCGGGAGGGCCTGGTCCTGCGCGGCGATGACGTAGGTGGAGGGGATGTCGCGCCAGGCGGCCGCGGTGACCTTCTCCGTGAAGGAGAGCCTGCTCTGGCCGACCAGGCGGCTCAGCTCCCGCTCGGCCTCGTCGTCGGGCAGGTCGCCGTACAGGGAGGTGCGGGGGTCGTCGAGGAGGGGGTACAGGCCGCCGGTGTCGTCGGTCTCGGGCAGGCCGTGCAGGGTGTAGAGCGACTGTCCCTCGTCCGGCATGTACGCGGCCAGGTAGATCAGGCGTACGACGTCGCGCGCGCCGGCGGCGGCCTCGGTCATCGGGATGCCCGCGTAGGAGTGCCCGAGCAGCACGACCGGCCCGTCGGCCGCCGCCAGCTCGGCGGCCAGCACGGCGGCGTCGTCGTGCATGCCCGCGGTGGGGTGGTCGCCGGAGCTCGGCAGCGCGGGGGCGAGCGTGTCGTAGCCCAGCGAGCGCAGCTCGGTCTCGAGCTTGGCCCAGGTGCCCGGCCGGTGCCAGGCGCCGTGGACCAGCATCACGGTGGTCATGAACGGTACTCCCAGGGGGTCGTCGGTGCGGGGATCGGGATGCGCGGGGCTCGCGGACGGCGGGCCGCGCCACGCTGGTCGCCGCCGTGGACGCGGCCCTCGGCGCCGGTCAGCCGCAGCCTATAAGGTGGATCTTACATGTATGGCTACCTACTGTAACTATATCGCTACTTTAAGTTATAAGTCCTGTTGGGGATGCTTCTAGGGTCAGGACGCGTGGGAGATGCGCGTCCTCAACCTCCAGAAGGGAATCCCCATGAGTCACGACCGCATCACCACCGCCGCCCCGGCCGGCTACGAGCCGCCCGAGGTCCGGGAGCTGGGCGACTTCACCGAAGAGACCCAGGCCTATGCCATGTACGGAGGCGACTGGCCCTTCCCGCGCCGTTACTACCGGCCGTGACGGCGTCCTCGCCCGAAGCGGCGGCCGGCGCGGACTGGTTCGTGGTGCTGCCCGACAGCGCCGCGGCGGCCGGGCCGGCCGCCGCCCTGGCCACGCTGCCGGGGGCGGTCGTGGCACTGCGGCACGCCTCCGGACGCCCCTGCCTGGTCGGCTGCTTCACCACCTGCCGGCCCGTGTGCGCCCGCGCGGGCACGACCGCGGCCGCCGTCGTCGGGCACAGCGCGATCACCTCCATCGAGCTGGCGCGCCACCTGGGCCGCCTGCGGCATCGAGACCACGCCGACGCGCTGGCCGAGCGCATCCCCGGCAGCTACCACCTCGTCCTCACCGCCGACGGCGCGGTGCGCGCCCAGGGCACCGCCTCCGGGCTGCGCCGCCTGTTCCACACCGGCCTCGGCGACGTGACCGTGGTGGGGGACCGGGCCGCCCTGCTGGCCCGGCTGCGCCCGGCTGGCGCCGAGCTCGACGCCGAACGCCTCGCCCTCCACCTGCCGGCGCTGCGGCCTCCGGCGGAGCTGGCCGGCACGCTGTGGCGCGGCGTGCACCCCGTACCGGCGGGTGAAGCCGCCTATCTCGACGGCGACGGCCCGCTGCGGCTGCGCCCCTGGTGGCGGCCGCCGCCCGCGCACCTGCCCCTGGCCCAGGCCGCGCCCGCCTTCGCCGAGGCGCTGCGGCGCGCCGTGGACGTACGCGTGACGGCCGGCGCGACCGTGGCCGCCGACCTGTCCGGCGGGCTGGACTCCACCCCACTGTGCTTCCTGGCCCAGGCCGCCGCCCGCGCCCGTGGCGCCCGGCTGGTCACCTTCCGGATGGGCCAGCGCGACCCCGACCACGACGACGAGCCGTGGGCCCGCCGCGCCGCCGCGCACCTGGACGCCGAGCACCTCGTCGCCGCCCCCGGCACGCTGCCCGGCTGGTTCTCCGGCGTCGCCACCCCCGTCACCGGCCTGGACGAGCCGCTGCTCGGCCTGCACGCCCTGCACCGCATGACCGCCGTCGCCGCCCTGCTGGCCGGGCACGGCGCACGCCTCCACCTGGGCGGGCACGGCGGCGACGAGCTGCTCACCCCCACCCACGGCTACCTGCACGACCTGGCGCGCATCCGGCCCTCCGCACTGTGGTGGCACCTGCGCCACCATCGGGTCCTGGAACGGTGGAGCCGCCGCGCCACCCTGGCCGCGCTGGCCGACCGGCGCGACTATCCCACCTGGCTGGCCGCGCAGGCCGCCCTGCTCGCCGCGTCCGCGCCGCCCCCGGGCGGGCCCGAGATGGGCTGGCAGGTGGCGCCGCGCCTGCCGTCCTGGGTCACCCGCGAGGCCGCTGCCACCGCCGCCCGGCTGCTCGGCCGGGCCGCCCGGGCCGCCCGCCCGCTCGCCCCCCTGCGCTCCCAGCACCAGGTCATCACCCACCTGCGCATCTCCGCCGCCGGCTTCGGGCCGCTGCACGACCTCACCGCCGCCCACGGCGCCGCCCTGCACGTCCCCTACTACGACGACCACGTCATGACCGCCGTGCTGGCCACCCGCATCGACCACCTCGTCCGGCCCGGCGCCTGCAAACCCCTCACCGTCGCGGCCATGACCGGCCGGGTGCCGGCCGCCTGCCTGGCCCGCACCACCAAGGCCGACTTCGGCACCGACCTCTACGACGGGCTGGCCCGCCATCGCGACGAGCTGATCGCGATGGCCGGCGACTCCCGCCTGGCCGGGCTCGGCCTGGCCGATCCGGCGGCTCTGCGCCGGGCCTGCCTGCACACCCCCGCCGACAGCGCCCTGCTGGAGCTGATGAGCCTGGTCGCCGTCGAGAACTGGCTGCGCGCCCTGCCCCCGAGCCTCGCCCCGCCTGCTGTGCCGGCCGAGACAGCCGCCCGCCTCGCCCCGCCGGCTGAGGCCTCCACCGGCCTCGCCCCGCCTCCCGACCCGCACACGCCGCGCTGCCCGCCGTCCCGGCCGGACCCGGCACGCCCGTCTTCTCACCAGGACACGGCGGGCCGCGCGTCCTCCTCCCCCTCGCCGCCGGAGCCGGGCGGGTTCCGGCTGCGCCGCGGGGTCATCTGCACGCCCGTCGAGGACGGCGCGGTGCTGCTGGACGAGCGCACCGGCCGCTACCGGCAGCTCAACCCGACCGCCTACCTCGTCGTGCGGGCCCTGCTCGACGGCGCGACACCCGCGGAGGCCGCCCGCCGGCTCGTCACCGCCCATCCCGGGGCCGCCCCCACCGCCACGGCCGACGTCGCCGCCCTGCTGGAACGCCTGCACGCCGCCGGCCTGACCGAGACCACCGCCCCACCGTGACCCTCCAGCCCGGCCTCCCGGACCGCCCGCGGACCCGCCACCTGCTGCGCCTGCTGCGCACGCACCGGCCGGCCGTCGCGGCGGCGGTGGCGCTCAGCCTGGCCGGCCTCGGGCTCGGCCTGCTCCAGCCGCTCCTGGCCAAGAACGCCATCGACGCGGCCGGGGCGGGACGCGCGTTCGCCGGCACCCTCGCCGTCCTGGCCGCGCTGTTCGCGACGCAGGCCACGGCGGACGCCTTCGCGACCTACCTCATGGGCCGCACGGCCGAACGCGCCGTCCTGCGCGTACGCACCGCCATGATCGCGCGGCTGCTGCGGCTGCCCATGGCCGAGTACGACCGCCGGCGCACCGGGGACCTCATCTCCCGCGCCACCACCGACACCGACCGGCTCCGCGAGGTGATCGCGCACGCCGTCGTGGACCTCACCACCAGCGTCCTGACCGCGCTGGTGGCGATCGGCCTGATGGTCTGGCTCGACCCCGTGCTGTTCGTGCTGATCCTCGCCGTCATCGCGGTGGCCGCCGCGCTGGTGGGCGGCCTGCTGGCGGGCATCCGCACGGCGGCGGAACACGGCCAGGCGAGCGTCGGGGCGATGAGCGCGGACCTGGAGCGCGCCCTGACCGCGATCCGCACCGTACGGGCCGGCCGCGCCGAGGCCCGGGAGGCCGCCAGGATCGGCGCGGCGGCCGAGGCCGCGTGCGCCGCCGGCGTCCGCGCCGCGAAACTGGTCTCGACCGTCCAGCCCGCGATGAAGCTGGCCGCCAACGGCTCCTTCCTGCTGATGCTGTTCATCGGCGGCGTACGGGTCGCCACCGGCGCCACCACGCTGGGCGACCTCGTGGCCGTCCTGATGTACGCGCTCTATCTCGTCATGCCCGTCGGCACCATGTTCGAGGCCGTCGCCACGCTCCGCCGCGGGCAGGGCGCCCTGCAACGCGTCCACGAGGTGCTGAACCTGCCCGTCGAAACCGACACCTCGCCCGAGCCGCACCCGGCGCGGGGCCCCGGACACCTCGCCGGCCGACCGCCGGCGCCGTGCACCTCCGCCGGGGAGCCGCCGGCGCTGGCCTTCCGGGACGTCTGGTTCGCTTACCAGGACCGGCCGGTGCTGCGTGGCGTGTCCTTCACCGTCCCGCAGCGCACCCATGTCGCCCTGGTGGGCCCCTCCGGCGCCGGCAAGTCCACGATCTTCGCGCTGATCAGCCGGTTCTACGACCCCGACAGGGGCGTCATCCTGTTCGACGGTGTGCCGGCCGACCGCCTCACCCGCCAGGACTGCCGGTCCCGCATCGGCCTGGTCGAGCAGGACGCCCCCCTCCTCCACGGCACCCTGCTCGACAACCTCACCTACGCCGCCCCCGACGCCGACGAGAGCCGCGTCGCGCGCGCCGTCGACCTGGCCGGCCTGCGGGACACGATCGACCGCCTGCCCGGCGGGCTGGCCGCGCCGGTCGGCGAGCGCGGGATCCGCCTGTCCGGCGGCGAACGCCAGCGCGTGGCCGTCGCCCGCGCGCTGCTCACCCGGCCCCGCCTGCTGCTCATGGACGAGCCCACCGCGCACCTCGACCCGGCCGCCGAAGCGGCACTCGCCGCGACCACCGCGGCCGTCTCCCGGACCTGCGCGCTGCTGGTCATCGCGCACCGGCTGTCCACCATCCGTGCCGCCCGCCACATCGTCGTGCTCGGGCACGGGCGAGTGCTGGCCACGGGCGCCTACGACGAACTCCTCGCCACCAGCCACGCCTTCCGCGCCTTCGCCGCCCGCTGAACCCCCGCGAACGTCACCTCAGGGGTTTCCGCACCGGCGGGGCCGCTCAGGTCATGGGCCCGAGGACGGCGCGGGCGCGCCGGACGGTCCTGGCGGCGTTCCGGCAGAGCCGCCGGACGGCGGCACGTCGCCCGGCCGCAGGAGCCCGGGGTGCCGCTCGGAGATCTCTTCGAGCCGGGCGCGGAGCTCGTGCAACTCGGTCAGGACGAGCTGGAGGTCGGCCTGGCTGCGGGTCTCGGCCGCCGAGGTCTGCTGGAACCGTTCGACGAACCAGGCGGCGATCGAGGCCGTGACGACACCGAGCAGGGCGATGCCCGACAACATCAGCGTCGCCGCGATGAGCCGCCCCTCCAGGGTGGTGGGGTAGAGGTCGCCGTACCCGACCGTGGTCATGGTCGTCAGCGACCACCAGAGGGCGTCGGACAGCGTGAGGATGGTGGGGTCCGGAGAGCGCCGCTCGGCGTCGAGCACGGCGATGCCGCCGACGAGGGCCAGGAAGACGGCCCAGCCGCTGACGTACACGGTGACGCGCATCCGCAGCGGCAGCGTGACCCGGCGCATCAGCACGGTCAGCAGCAGCAGCGAGCGCAGCACCGCCAGCGGGCGCAGCAGCGGCAGCAGCACGACCAGCAGCGACGGGAGGTGGGTGACGACGAAGTGCCGCCGCTGCTCGGCCAGCCACACCCTGATCAGGTAGTCGGCGGCGAAGGTCGCCCAGGCCGCCGCCTGCACCCGTTCGCACCAGGCCACCGTGCCGTCGTCGAGCTGGGGCAGCACGATCGGCAGGGCCCAGGCGACCAGGAAGAGCAGGCCGACGCCGAGCAGCGCGGGACCCGTTCTCCGCTCCCACGTCCGCAGCCGCCGCGATCGGGAGGGTGCGCTGCCGGGCTGGTTCATCGTGTTCGGCTTCCGTCCGTCGTGTGTGCTGCCATGCCCGGCCGCGTGACGAGGCCCCGGCCGCTCGCGCGCGCCGATCCCGGGGAACGGTGGGCGGAGGGGAGTGGCCCCCATGCCGGGAAGCACGACGGCGACGGCCGGTTGCCGCAGGAGGCGGTGAGCGGTGGAACGCGGGCCGCCCGTCCGGCAAGGGGGACATCACGGCCGGGCGGGCGAGCGAGCACCCCAGGGGCACCTTATGCGACCGGCCCGTCCTCAAACCGGTCCGGCGCCGAAGCGCGCTCGCTGACCCTGTCCCTGCATGACGACTCGCCGCTTCGAGCCGCCCCGGCAATCTATTGCATAGTGCAAGCATGTGTCCAGGGCCACACCCGGCCGGCGCTCGCCCCCGGGGGAGCGGCGCGACGGTGACCACGAGGCCTCATCCCGCCCCGGGGGTGGCGGCGTGGCGGTGACCGCGAGGCGTCATCGGCTCGTAAGATTCGGGCCCGCGGCTCGTGTCTATGCTCGCGACGTGCTGAGAATTCGTGTGACCGCCGCCGCCGTCGCGGCGGGATTGCTGGCCGCCGGCTGCGGCGCGGCCGGCGAGATGGGAAGCGGCGACATGCGGGCGACGGCGATGTCGCCGGCCCCCGCGCCCGCTTCGCCGACGGTGCCGACGCCCGCGCCGGCGACGGCGACCGGGACGACGGCGAGCGCCGCGCCCGAGGCGACGGCCACCGGCCGGGCGGGCGTGCCCGAGGCGCTGCGCTTCACCGCCGCCACCCTGGACGGGCAGCGGTTCGACGGCGCGAGCCTGGCGGGCAGGCCGGTGGTGTTCTGGTTCTGGGCGCCGTGGTGCCCCAAGTGCCTGTCGGAGGCCCCGAACGTCAAGGCGGCCGCCGCCAAGCACCAGGACGTCGCGTTCGTCGGGGTCGCCGGGCTGGACGGGGAGGCGGCGATGAAGGACTTCGTACGGCGCACCGGGACCGGCGGCTTCGTCCAGGTGTCGGACGAGAAGGGCGCGGTGTGGACCCGGCTCGGGGTCAGCAGCCAGTCCACGTTCGTGTTCATGAAGAAGGACGGATCGGTGGAGAAGGCGTCCGGGCCGCTCGGCGCCGACGACCTCGACCGCCATGTCGCCAGGCTGCGCACACCGTGACGCGTCGCCAGGCTGCACACTTCGTGACGCGTCGCCGGGTCGCGCACCCGCTGCGGCGTCGCCAGGCTCCCCACACGGTGAGGTGTCGCGAGGCTGCGCACGCCGTGACGCGTTCCCGGGGCGGTGGGCATGACCGGTGAGCTGCCGCTGGCGCTGGCCCTGACCGCGGGCCTGGTGGCGGCGTTCAACCCGTGCGGGTTCGCGCTGCTGCCCGCCTACCTCACGATGCTCGTCGCCGACGACCGGCCGGACGGCGGCGGCGTGCTGACGCGCGGGCCGGTGCGGCGGGCGGTGCTGCTCGGGACGGCCATGACGGCGGGGTTCGTCACGGTGTTCGGGCTGTTCGGGCTGGTGGTGACGCCGCTGGCGGCGTCGGCCGGCCGGTACCTGCCCTGGGTGACGATCGTGATCGGCGTCGCTCTGTGCGGGCTGGGGGTGTGGCTGCTGGCGGGCCGGGAGCTGCTGGTCCGCGTGCCCACGCCGGCGACGGGCCGGCCCGTCGCCTCGTTCGGCTCCCTGTACGGGTACGGGCTGAGCTACGCGGTGGCCTCCCTGTCGTGCACCATCGGCCCGTTCCTCGCGGTGACCTCGGCCTCACTGGCGGCCGGCGGCCTGGTGGGCGGCCTCCTGGTCTTCGTCGCGTACGGGGCCGGCATGGGCCTGGTCGTGGTCGTGCTGTCGCTGGCGGTGGCGCTGGCCCGGTCGGCGGTGGCGGCCCGGGCCCGGGCGCTGTCGCGTCACGTGTCGCGGATCAGCGGCGCGCTGCTGGTGCCGGCCGGTCTGTACGTCGCCTACTACGGCTGGTACGAGCTGCGCGTCTTCACCGGCGCCCCACCCGGCGACCTGGTCGTCGATGCGGTCACCGCCGTCCAGGGCGCCGTCGTCCGGTGGCTGGAGGCCGTCGGCCCGGGCCGGATCGTCCTCGCGCTCGCCCTGCTCGTGGCGGCTGCCCTGGCGGTCCGCCTCCTCCGGCGCGGCGGCGCGCGTACCGGACCGGACGCTCGCCCGGACCGGTGACTCCAGGTCCCGGAGGACCTGCCAGCCCCGGACCTGCCAGCCCCGGATCCGCCCGCCCGGAACCTGCCTGGGTCGCCGGACCTGCCCGGGGGCCGGTGGTTCTCCCGCAGGTCAGGCCGGTGCGGTGAGCTGGACGGGCAGGGCCGTGAGGGCGCGTTGCGGCCCCGGCCGCCAGGTGAGCTCGGCCGGCTCCACCACGAGGGCGAGGCGCGGGAAGCGGCTCAGCAGGCGCTCCAGCGCGATCTGGGTCTCGGCCCGTGCCAGGGCGGCGCCCAGGCAGTAGTGGATGCCGTGCCCGAAACCGAGGTGACCGTTGTCGGGCCGGGCCGGGTCCAGCAGACCGGGGGCGTCGAAGCGGCGCGGGTCGCGGTTGGCGGCGGCGTAGACGACCTGCACCGCCTCGCCCGCCGCGATCGCAACGCCGGCCAGCTCGACCGGGGCCCGGGCGTAGCGCATGACGGCGATCTCGGCCGGGCCGGTCCAGCGCAGGAACTCCTCCACCGCGGCCGGCACCCGGGACGGATCGGCACGCAGGAAGTCCGCCAGCTCCGGACGCGTGAGCAGCAGCCGCACGCTCTGGCTGATGAGGCCGACGGTGGTCTCGTGGCCGGCGATGAGAACGCTGATCGACAACGCGGTCAGCTCCTCGTCGGTGAGCCGGTCGCCGTCCTCCTCGCGTACCCGGATGAGGGCCGAGATCAGGTCGTCGCCCCCTCGCGCCCGCTTGGCCCCGATCAGCGCGGTCATGTAGCCGACCAGCCCCCGGGCGCCGGCCGCGACGCGGTCCAGGTCGGGCGCGGTCAGCTCGGCCGCCCAGCCGCGCCAGACGGCCCGGTCGCCCTCGGGCACGCCGAGCAGCTCGCAGATGACCTGGATCGGCAGCGGGCAGGCGAACTCGGCCAGCAGGTCGCACCGCGGCGGCAGGCCGTCCAGCAGCCGGTCGGTGATCTCCCGGATGCGGGGGCGCAGGTGCTCCACCCGGCGGGCGGTGAACCCGCGCGCCACCAGCCGGCGCAGCCGCGTGTGGTCCGGCGGGTCGTAGACGCCCAAGGTACGCATCAGGTACGGCGCCACGTCGGCGGGCAGCCCGGCCACGGCGGCCACGTCGATCGCCGTCTGCCGGGCGGGGTCGCTGCCGAAACGCGCGTCGGTGAGCACGGTCAGGCTCTCGGGGTGGCCGGTGACGATCCAGATGGGGGTGCCGTCGAAGTAGCGGCCCCGGCTGACCGGTCCCTGTCCTGCCAGGCCGGCGAGGTAGGCGTCGCGGTCGCGGGCGGCGAACAGGTCGGCGAGGGAGGGGGTGGCGTTCATGACGACTCCAGGATTCCGGCCGCTTGCGAGGCGCCGCGCCCGGCGAGGGCTGTCGCGACGGCCAGGGTTTCGGGGGAGAGAGGGCGCCGCGAACGTGGGGAGGGGAGGCGCCGCGAACGTGGGGAGGGGAAGGCGAGTGCCTTCACCGTGACCGGCGCTCCTGGCGGACGGCGTCCCAGGCGTTCAGGGCGCGCTCGTCGGCGAACACGCCATGGGTGAAGATCTCGATGCCGGCGCGGGAGAAGCGCAGCAGCGTCTCCATGTCGTGCACGTCCGCCGCGCCCACGACCCGTGCCAGGTGCTCGCCGAAGGCCAGCGGCGCCAGCAGGTAGGTCACGTACATCGCGGCGCGGGCCTGCGGGTCCTCGCTCGGCTGTGCCCAGCCTTCGCGCACGCCCTGCTCCAGCCACTGTCCGGTGGAGGCGACGATCTCGTCGAACAGCGCCGCCGCCTGCGGCGTGCCGTCCAGGAACGCCCTCGCCAGGTAACGGCGCACCGCCGCCCCCGCCTCCAGCATCGCCGCCAGCCCCGCCGTGTCGCCCAGGTCGGCCTCGGGGCCGCCCCGCACCAGGCTCACGACGTAGTCGTCACACGCCTGGCGCAGGCCCTCCTTCGTGGCGAAGTGGTGCAGCACCAGGGCATGGGAGACGCCGGCCCGCTCGGCCACCGCCCGCAGGCTCACCCGGCTGACCCCTTCGGCGCCGAACAACTCCAGCGCGGCGTTCCTGATCCGGGCCCGCGCCGTCAGATCATCCTCGGCTGATCGCATGGTCAGTATATTAACCATTTGGTCAGCCCCATGGGAAGCGCGTGCCTGGAGCGCCTGCCCGGCGGCTCAAGACGCGCTCTGACCAGGTGCCTGTCCAGAGGGCTCGTCGTGACCGGGAGTCCCGCCAGGTGCTCGGCCCTGTCCAGCTCCCGCTCGGCCGCCGCCAGCTCACCGGAGTCGCCGGCGTAGACGGCGTGCTCATAGGCCAGCCTGGCCTGCTCGAGGCGTTCCTCCATGCCACTCCTGTCCATCGCGGCGATACCTGGGCTCTCAGCGGAGGTTCTCAGCGGAGGTCTGGGCCGGTGCGGGTCAGACCGGTCGCGACGAGGACGAGCAGGGCGGCGGAGGTGACAGCCGCACGGGGCTCTCCTGGAAAGGGCGTGGCGCTACGGGGAACGCACAGCCTGCTCACCGCGGCCGGCTCCCGGCGGAGGCCGGAAACGGTCCGAGCGCCGCCGGCATCTCCTCGGGAGCCTCTTCTGCGGGGTAGTGGCCGCAGCCCGGGTTGCGCGGACGCCTCAGCCGATGGCCGACTCGATGACCTCGTCCAGGACGTTCCGGGAGCGGATCAGTTCGCCGATCATCCGGTCGATGCGCTCGCGTTCCGTGGTCAGCTGCTCGACCAGCCACGGGGACGCGGTCTCCGGCGCCGCGCCGTCGGCGGTGTCGCGCAGGCACGGCAGCAGCTGGGCGATCTTCGCACTGCACAGCCCGGCCGCGAACAGCTCCTGAATCCGGATCACCCTGTCCACGGCGCTCTCGGCGTATTCGCGATGGCCCCCCGGCGTACGCTCGGACGTCAGCAACCCCTGTTTCTCGTAGTACCGCAGCGACCGCTCGCTCACCGCCGTCCGCTGCGCCAGCTCCCCGATGCGCATGTCCTGCCTCGACTTGAATCTGACACTGATGTCAACTCTTACCGTACCGACATGACGAACACCCTGCTCACACCGTACGCACTCGGCACCCTCCGCCTTCCCAACCGCATCGTGATGGCCCCCATGACGCGCTTTCGCGCCCACGAGGACGGCACCCCGCTGCCGATCGTGGCCGACTACTACGCGCAGCGTGCCGGCGCCGGGCTGATCATCACCGAGGGGATCTGGCCCAGCCGGCGCGGCCAGGCCGGCTGGCGGATGCCCGGCCTGGAGACCGCCGCGCACGTCCGGGGCTGGCGCCGGGTCACCGACGCCGTGCACGCCGCGGGTGGCCGGATCTTCGCCCAGCTCATGCACGGCGGGCGGCACGGCCACCCCCTGTCCCGCCTGGCCGCCGACATCCCCGCCGGCCCCTCCCCGGTGCCGGTGCCCGGCCCCGTGCACGTACGCGACGGAGGCAAGGCCGACCCCGTCGTGCCCCGCGCGATGACCAGGGCCGACATCCGCCAGGCCGTCGACGACCACGTCTCCGCCGCGCGCAACGCGATGGCCGCCGGGTTCGACGGTGTCGAGCTGCACGGCGCCAACAGCTATTTGATCCACCAGTTCCTCGCCGACAACACCAACCGCAGAGACGACGAGTACGGCCCCCGCTCCGTCGAGGACCGCATCCGCTTCCCCCTCGAAGTGGTGCACGCGGTCGCCGGCGCCATCGGCGCGCACCGGACGGCGTTGCGGCTCTCGCCGGGCAATCCCCAGGCAGGCATGACCGAGGCCGATCCCGGCCCCGTCTACCGCTCCCTGGCGACCGCCATCGACGGACTGGGTCTGGCCTACCTGCACCTCACCGACAACGACCGCTACCCGGCTCTGGCCGACCTGCGGCCCCGCTGGCACGGGACGCTCATCGCCAACGTCGGCGAGAACCGCGCGGCCACCGGCAAGGCCGCGGGCGAGGCGGTTCTCGCAGCCGGGCGGGCCGACCTGGTCTCCTACGGCAGGGCCTTCCTGGCCAACCCCGACCTGCCCGCCCGCTTCGCCCAGGATGCCCCGCTCAACGCCATCGACCAGGCCCACCTCTACACGCACGGCAGCGCCGGCTACACCGATTACCCGCGCTTGGAGGACAGGACGCTCGCGCGGGCAGGCCGCTGACGCCGCGCCCGTCCCGGCCGGGAGCATCCCGGGTGGGCGCGGGGCCGGTCTGGTGCGGGAGGTTCGGCGGTGCTAGCGTCCGAGGAGGAGCGCCGGGAAGCCTGGTCGGCATCGTGGGGAAATGTGTCGGCTTCGGTAAGGAAGGCGCGATGAGACTGATCCGGCTGTCCGACATCGACGGCTCCATGCTCGACCTCGTGGGCGGCAAGGCCGCCGGGCTCGGGGAGCTGATCAAGGCGGGGGAGCGCGTCCCCGACGGCTTCTGCCTGACCGTCGAGTCCTACCGGTCGGGGGAGCTGCCCGAGAAGGAGCTGATCGAGGCGTACGATCGGCTCGGCGGCGGGCGGGTGGCGGTCCGCTCCAGCGCCACCGCCGAGGACCTGCCGGAGGCCAGCTTCGCCGGCCAGCAGGACACCTACCTCAACGTCGAAGGCCCGGGCGAGCTGATCGACGCGGTGCGCCGCTGCTGGGACTCCCTGTTCACCGAGCGCGCCGTCGCCTACCGCGCCGCGGCGGGCGTCGGCGAGGCGTCCATGGCCGTGGTGGTGCAGCGGATGGTCGACCCGGTCGCCGCCGGCGTGCTGTTCACCGCCAACCCGGTCACCGGCTGCCGTACGGAGATGGTCGTCGACGCGGCCCCCGGCCTGGGCACCGCCATCGTCGAGGGCTCCGTCGTGCCCGACCACCACGTGCTCGGCGGGCGGGCGCCGGCCGTACCGAACCCGGATGGCTGCCTGAGCGCGGAGCAGCTCGAACGGCTGCGCGCGGCCGGGCTGCGGCTGCAGCGGCACTTCGGCTCGCCGCAGGACATCGAGTGGGCGATCGACGCCGACGACGTGTTGTGGCTGCTGCAGTCCCGGCCGGTCACCACGCTCTTCCCGCTGCCGCCCGACACCGGCGACACGCGGCTCTACCTGGAGTTCGGCCACATGCAGGGCATGCTGCGCCCGTGCACCCCGATGGGCGTGTCGCTGCTCAAGACCGGCGGGCGCGTGTGGTTCGAGGCCGCCGGGGCCAGGGTCGACCGGCGCGACCCGCTGCCCCGGCTGGTGCCCATCGGCGGCCGGATCTACTTCGACGCGACCGACTTCATCCGCAGCAGGGTGACGCGCGGGCGCATCGGGACCTCGCTGGAGATCTACGGGCCGAGGGTGCAGGGCGCCGTGCTGCGTCTGCTCGACGACCCGAGGTTCGCCCCGCGCCCCGGCCTGCCCTTCCGCCTCGGCAGCGCGCTCAAGGGCGCCCTGCGCATGGTGCCCGCCGGGCTGGCCGGGGTGGTGTCGAGCCTGTCCGACCCGGCGCGCGCCCGCGCCCGCGCCCGCCGCGGCGTCGCCGAGATCAAGCGGCTGATCACCCCGCCGGGCGAGTCCGCCACCGCCGCCGAACGGGTGCGCTGGGTCGTCGAGGACTCCCACAAGGCGGTCATGAGCATCGACATGCACGGGATCCTGTGGCCGCTGGCGGCGGGCATGATCGCCGGTACGGCTCCGGCCGCGCTGCTCAAGGGCGTCGCCACGGACGAGGAGCTCGACACGGTCCTGGGCGGCATGCCGTACAACGTGACCACCGAGATGGACCTCAAGCTCTGGGACCTGGCGGTCAGGGCCCGCGAGCACCGCGACCTCTTCCTCGGCGCCTCGCCGGAGGAGCTGGCCGGCCGATACTTCGCCGGCGAGCTCCCCGACATCGGGATGACCGGCTTCCTGGCCGCGTACGGCATGCGCGCGGCGGCCGAGATCGACGTCGGCGTGCCGCGCTGGGACGAGGACCCGGCGCCGCTGTTCGCCACCATCGCCAACTACCTGCGCATCGACGACCCCCAGCAGGCGCCCGACCTGCGGTTCAAGGCGGCGGCGGCCAGGGCGGAGCGGATGGTCGAGACGCTGTCGCGGCGGGCCCGGCGCAAGCGGCCCGTCCGTGGCCGGCTGGCGGCCTTCCTCCTGCGCCGCTCGCGGCAGCTCACCGGGCTGCGGGAGATCGGGAAGTTCGCCTGGCTGCCCGTGATCCAGGCGTGCCGGCGGCAACTGCTGCTGGCGGGCGCGGAGCTGGCGGGCCGGGGCCGGCTGGAGCGCGCCGGCGACATCATGTTCCTGACCCTGGACGAGGCCCGCGCCGCCGCCCTCGACCGGGCCGACCACCGGGAGCCGGCCGCGAGGCGGCGGGCGGAGCACGAGCGGGAGCTGCGCCGGCGCGCCGTCCCCGGCGCGCTGCTGTCCGACGGGACCGACGTGGAGGCGCTCGCCCCCGCCCCGCCGGCCCGGGACGGCGTGCTCACCGGCATGTCCGGGGCCGCCGGGCGGGCGACCGGCAGGGCGCGGGTGATCCTCGACCCGGCCGGCGCGCGCATCGAGCCGGGGGAGATCCTGGTCGCGCCCACCACCGACCCCGGATGGACCCCGCTGTTCATGACCGCGGCCGGCCTGGTGACCGAGACCGGCTCCCCGGTGGCGCACGGCCCCACCGTCGCCCGCGAGTACGGCATCCCCGCCGTCATCTGCGTCCGCGACGCGACGAACCAGATCAGGACCGGACAGCTGATCACCATCGACGGCACGGCGGGCACGGTCCGCGTGGAACCCTAGCCGCCACGCCTTCGGGGACACGGTCCTTCCCCCCGGGTGGGCCGGTTCCCGCAGGCACTCCCCCGCAGACGCGGACCCGGATCCCGCCCTGCACAGGTCTGTGAATTATCAGCGTTAACGAAATCACGTTGACGTCGCTAGTAACGGTGATAGCGTGTCGGTGCTTTCATTGGAAACACCGTGTGGTGAGGAGTGCCGCCATGACCGACCGGCTGCGGATCATCGGAGTGGAAGAGACCGTCGTCGTGCCCGCCGTGCACGAGGCGTACCGGCGGGCGGGGTCGCCGCAGATCCCCGCCCGCGGTTTCGGGGACGGCCCGATCGCCGGAAACCTGCGCGAGACGGGGGAGCGGCGGCTGGCCCACATGGACGATCAGGGCATCGACGTCGCCGTGCTGTCCCTGTCGTCGCCGGGCGTGCAGGACCTGCCGGAGGCCGACGCGATCCCGGTCGCCCGCGAGGCCAACGACCAGCTCGCCGAGATCGTCGCCGCGCGCCCCGACCGTTTCCAGGCCTTCGCCGCGATCCCCACCCAGTCGCCGGCCGCGGCCGCGGCCGAGCTGGAGCGCGCGGTGCGCGAGCTGGGCTTCCCCGGCGCCATGCTGTACGGCCGCACCGGCGACAAGCCCGCCGACCACCCGGACAACGACGAGCTGTACGCCACCGCCGAGCGGCTCGCCGTGCCGCTGCACTTCCACCCCCAGACGCCGGCCCAGCCGGTGATCGACGCCTACTACTCCGGCCTCGGCCCGATCGGCGCGTCGCTGGCCGGGCCGGCGATCGGCTGGTACTACGACCTGGGCGTCCAGTACCTGCGCATGATCTTCACGGGCGTCTTCGACCGGTTCCCCGGCCTCCAGGTGATCGCCGGGCACTGGGGCGAGGTCGTGCTGTTCTACCTCGACCACACCGGGTTCTTCGCCGAGGCCGGCGGCCTGCGCAGGCCGCTGGCCGACTACTTCCGGCAGAACTTCTGGGTCGCCGGCAGCGGCACCACCAGCCCCCGCTACCTGCGCTGGACCGCCGAGGTCATGGGCACCGACCGGATGCTGTACTCCACCGACTACCCCTTCACCTACGGCTTCCGCCCCGGCGGCTTCCCCTACGTCGACACCAGCGGCGGCGCCGCCCGCTCCTTCCTGGAGAACGCCCCCTTCACCGACGACCAGAAGGCCGACATCGCCCACCGCAACTGGGAACGCCTCACCGCCCGCGCCACGACCTGAGGCGTCAGGAGGACGCTCGTCCTGGTTTGCTCCATCCGCGCCTGCTTCGGGGGGCCGTACGGTGCCGAGCCGGGCCGCGTCGTACCCTGCAATCATGACTGATGCCTCGCTGCTGACTCCCGCCGACGCCTTCGAGTTGCTGCTGGCCGGCAACCAGCGCTTCGTCGCAGGTGAGCCGGAGCATCCGAACCAGGACGCCGAACGCCGCGCCCAGACCGCGCCCGGTCAGCGCCCGTTCGCCGTGCTCTTCGGCTGCTCCGACTCGCGCCTCGCCGCTGAGATCATCTTCGACCGGGGCCTGGGAGACCTGTTCGTCGTCCGCACCGCGGGCCACGTGGCCGGCCCCGAGGTACTGGGAAGCATCGAATACGGCGTGAGCGTGCTGGACTGCCCGCTGGTCGTCGTGCTGGGCCACGACTCGTGCGGCGCGGTCGCGGCCACCCGCGCCGCCCTGGCCGACGGCGTCGGCACCACCGGATACGTGCGCGACGTCATCGAACGCGTCACGCCCAGCGTCCTGGCCGCCCGCGCCGCCGGCCTCACCTCGGACGACGACATCATCGACGAGCACATCCGGCACACCGTCGACCTCCTCCTCGACCGCTCCCGGGTGCTCGCCGAGCAGGTCGACGCCGGGCGCACGGCCGTGGTGGGCCTGTCCTACCGGCTGGCCGACGGAAGCGCCCGCCTCGTCACGACCCGCGGCCTGCCGCAGCCGGAGGCCGTCCCGGCCCTCTGAGGGCTCCCGGAAAACCGGGCCGGCTCTTGGCGAGTGCTCCCTCGGACTTTCCGGGCAGGCAAACCTGGTGCTCCGCTCCACCTCGTCGCCGCTCTCGTCCCCGGCCGCCGGGCGTCTGACCGGCGGCCGTGCCGTCAGTGAGGGGCGAGGCGGGCGCCGGCGAGCAGGACCGTACAGGCCGCGAGGGTCGTCAGCCCGCCCGCGAGGAAGGTGGCCCGCACGCCGGCCAGCGGCAGGACCAGGCCGCCGAGCGCGGCGCCCGCCGCCATGCCGGCGTTGTAGGCGCCGGAGTTCGCCGCGAACGCGATGTCGGTGCGCCCCGGCGCGCAGCGCAGCATCTCGTTCTGGGTGGCCATGAAGACCGGGCCGAGCGCGCCTCCCATCAGCATCAGGAACGCCACCGCCGCCACGGGATGGGAACCGGCCGCGTACAGGCCGAGCATGCCCGCCGCCTGCGTGGCCACCGCGACGGCGGACGCGGCGCGCGGGAACCGGTCCAGGAACACTCCGGTGACGCTCACCCCGGCCACGCTCGCCACGCCGAAGGCCGCGAACAGCACGTTCACCGTTTCCGGCGGGAAGCCGCCCACGTCGCCCAGGAACGTCACGATGTAGGTGTAGCCCGCGAACGCCCCCGTCGCCGACAGCGCCCCGGCGGCCAGCACGGTCGCGAACCGGCGGCGGTCGGGACGCGCCGCGAAGGCCGCGGGCTCCTCTTCCGGCCGCGCGGTCGGCAGCAGGACGGCGATCGTCACCAGGCAGACGAGCCCCAGGGCCGCGAGCACGGCGACGGGCACCCGCCAGTCGCTCCGCTGCCCCAGCCAGGTGCCCGCGGGCACGCCGAGGACGAGGGCGAGCGAACCGGCGACGGACAGCGCCCCGACCACCCGCCCGCGCACCCCGGGCGGGAACAGGCCCACCGCGACCGGCCCCATCACGGCCCAGAACAGCGCCTGGGCGAGCGCGGTCAGCAACCGCGCCGACAGGAGCGACCAGTACGCGCCGGCCACGGCGGCCGCCAGGCTGGACACGACGAGCGCGGCCAGCAGCCCGGCCAGCACGTGCCGGCGCGGCACCGCGCGTACGGCGTGCGTGAGCGGCAACGACACCACGGCCACCGTCACCGCGTACCCGGTGACCAGGAGGCCGACGGCCGGCAACGACACCCGCAGGTCTTGCGCGATGAGCTCCAGGAGGCCGACCGGCAGGTTCTCCGCCGTGTTGAAGGTGAAGGCGGCCAGCATCAGCGCCGCCAGCACCGCCACCGCGCGCCAGGGAGCCGGTCGCGCCGTGACCGCCGCACCGGTCTCCGTGGCCGCCTCTTGTGTCCGCTCCCTGGCCCCGCCCATACGGTCCACCCCATCGGGCCCGCCTGACGGGCCGCAACCGAATTTCCGGCATGGGAGCAGGCCCGGTCACCCCTGGGGCCGCATTCCGGCCGGTTCCGGATTTCCCGCACGGGGGAGGCCCGGTCACGCCCGGTCACGCATGGGGCCGCGTTCCGGCCGCGTTCCGGCCGCCGTTTCCGCCGCGCGTTCCCGCCGCGCCCCCGCCACGGCGGGAACGCGCGGCTAGGCCGATCTCTGCGACCACTCGCCGTACGGTTGCGCCTGTCCGGGCACCGCGCCGTTCCCGAGCTCCTCGCGCAGCAGGCCGACGATGCCTTCCACCGTGTCGCGGCAGGTGCCGCATCCGGTGGTGGCCCTGGTGGCGGTGGCCACGGCGGCCACGTCCCTGGCCCCGGCCTCCCAGCAGGCCCTGATCTGCCCCTTGGTCACGTTGTTGCACTGGCACACCCTGGCCGCGTCCGGCATCAGCGCCGGGCTGCCGGCCACCGGGGCCGCGGTCCCGGGGAACAACAGCCCCGCACCACCTCGGCCTGCTCCTCACCCAGCTGCGTCTCGCCCATCGCGGCCAGCTCCACGCTCTTGGCCTTCAACCGCGTCACCAGCCGCGACCCCCGATACGCCGCCTTGCCCCCGGTGATCACCTCGGCGGCCACCGCGGCCTACTCCCACGTCGCCGTGGGCGAGGTGACCCCCAGCAGTCCGGCGGCTATGAGGCGGCTTCGAGTGGTGCGTCGTCGCCGCGCCAGGCGCCGGCCAGCTCCTCGACCGGCACGTCGAGCGCCGCGCCGAGGGAGACGATCGTGCCGAACCCGGGGGAGGGCAGCCGGCCGGTCTCGATCTTGCGCAGGGTCTCCGGCGAGATGCCGGCCGCGTGCGCGACCTCCGCCAGGTCGCGTCCCGCCCGCGCGTGGCGCAGCAGGGTGCCGAGCCGCCTGCCGGCGGCGATCTGCTCAGGGGTGAGAGGTTGGCGGACCATGCCCTCAGGATAGGTTGGTATTATTATACCGGCAAGTGCTAGGGTGACCGGTATAAATATACCGACATCCTGTGATGCGAGGCACTCATGATCGAGCTGAAGACCCCCGCCGAGATCGAACGCATGCACGTGACCGGGCGTTTCGTCGCCGAGGTGCTCACCGAGGTCGGCCGCATCGCCGACGTGGGCGTCAACCTCCTGGACCTGGAGCACCACGTGCGCGGCATGATCGAGCGGCGCGGGGCCGAGTCGTGCTACTGGGACTACTCGCCGTCCTTCGGGCGCGGCCCGTTCCGTAACGTGATCTGCCTGTCGGTCAACGACGCCGTCCTGCACGGCCTGCCGCACGACTACACCCTGCGTGACGGCGACGTGCTCAGCGCCGACATCGCGGTCGGCATCGACGGCTGGGTGGCCGACTCGGCGCGTACGATCATCGTCGGCACCCCCGCCGAGGAGGACCTGCGGATCATCCGCGCCACCGAAGAAGCGCTGGAGGCGGCGATCGAGGTGGCCCGCCCGGGCAACCGCCTCGGCGACATCTCGGCGGCCATCTGGGAGGTGGCCCACGACTACGGCTACCCGGTCAACACGGAGTTCGGCGGGCACGGCATCGGCCGTACCATGCACGAGGGGCCCCACGTGGCGAACAAGGGCCGGGCGGGGCGCGGCCTCATGCTCCGGCCGGGCCTGACCCTCGCGCTCGAACCCTGGCTCGCCCGCACCACCGACCGGATCGTCTACGACCCCGACGGCTGGACCATCCGCTCGGCGGACGGCTCACGAACGGCCCACTCGGAGCACACGGTCGCCATCACCGAGGACGCCCCGCTGGTGCTCACCCGACGCGAGTCGGAAACCCCGGCGACGCGCCCCACCGGCCGCCTGTCCGGCAGGAACGCCTGACCCTCCCGCAGCACCTCCCGGCGCATGGACGGCTTCCGCTCGGACACGGTTGGGCCGGATCACCCGGCCAAGCCTTCACCTGGCCTGCCCGACCTGTACGAGACCCCGGACCGTCGCCCGCGATCAGGTGGAAGGGGTGGTGTGCGGGCGCAGGACCATGAGTGCGTCCTCCGAGGTCGCCACCATGGCGAAGGGGAACCGGTCCACCTCGAGACAGAGTGCGACGTCATCGGGATGGGCCCCCTGACGCACCCCCTGCGCCAGCTCGGCCGCGGCCCGCGACTCGGCGGCGCGGCGCAGGAAGCCGGCCGCATCCGCCCCGGGCTCGGTGACCCGTCGCGCGATGTACTCGGCGCACGCCAGGTCTTCCTCGGCCCGCCCGTCCTCGCCGGTGACCACGAACGTGACGCGGTCACTCCCGCGCTCCCGCAGGAGCCGGGCCGTCGCCTCCGCCACCACGAAGCCGGCGCACAGCACCAGCGACGCCTCCTTGACCGCGAGCGCGCCGACCGTCCCCGCCGTGGTCTTCTGCACCACGGTCCGCCCGCCGAGGTCGGCGGAGCGCAGCAGGGCCGGCGAGTTGACCGCGTCGAATCCGGGCGCGGGCGGGCCGTCCTTGAGCGTCACCCAGTCCGGATGGCGCGCCTTGAGCGCCAGGGCCTCCTCCAGCGACGGGGCCAGGACGATCTTCTCCGCCCCCCGCGCGAAGGCCCAGGCGGCCACGGTGAAGGCCCGCATGACGTCGACCACGACCGCCACGGGCGGGGTCTCGACGAGATCGGTGATGCCAAGGAAACGAGCGTCCATTCCGGTCATGATCGCACATACCGGACCGATGTGCGGCGTGGCGTCCAGGGTGGGAGGAAGCGTCAGGCCAGGGCGGCGACCGCGCGCAGGGTGACGCCCGATCCGACCAGCAGGACGAGCGTGGCGGTCATGGTCGCGCCGTACGGACGCAGCCGTCCCAGCCGGCCCGCCAGGGCGAGGCCGCCCAGCCTGCGCAGGACGAAGGCCACGCCCAGCAACGTCAGCGCCATGCCCAGCCCGTAGCAGACCACGGTCATGACCCCGAACAGGGTGCGGCCGAGCGCCATCGCGCCGAGCAGCACCACCAGCGCGGACGGGCTGGGCACCAGCCCTCCGGCCACGGCCAGCGCCACCACCCCACCGGACCACCGCCGCCGCCGCTGCCCATCCGCATGGCCCTGCCCACGCCCATCCTCATTCCCGTGCCCGTGCCCGTGTTCGTGCCCATGCCAATGGCCGTGGTCATGACCGTGACCGTGACCGTGACCATGCCCGTGTCCGTGGTGGGGGCCGTGTCCGTGGTGGTGGTGGCGGTGGCGGTGGCGGAGGGCTGTGCGGAGGAGGGTGGCGCCGATCAGGGCGATGAGCAGGCCGCTGACCACGCCCAGCCAGCCCAGCACCGCCTCGCCCGCCAGCGACGTCATGACCGTGACCAGCACCCCGAGCACCAGCACCCCCACCGTGTGCGTGGCGGTGACCGTGGCGGCGACGGCGAGCACGTCCCAGGGGCGCCGCCGCCCGGCCAGGTACGCGGCCATCACCGTCTTGCCGTGACCGGGCATCGCGGCGTGCACGGCTCCCAGCACCAGCGACAGCAGCAGGGCGAGCAGTCCGAGCGGCACGGTCAGCCGGTCGGCGCCGATCAGCCCGTTGAGCCGGTCGGCCAGCAGGCCGGTGTAGCGGGTGATGACGTCCACGCCGGGAACGGGCGTCGCCGCCCCGGTCCCCCCGTTCCCGGGCTCCACCTCGATCCGCGCGCTGCGCACGTCGAGCGGCGAGCTGAGCAGGTCGGCCGGGTAGTCGCGCAGCTCGCCCGACAGGCTGTGCGCGGGCACGGTGGAGGAGCCGATGCGTACGCCGTCCCCCTTCGCGGTGATCTCCCGCCAGCCCGCGGTCTCGTCGCGGTAGGCGTTGGCGAAGGTCAGGGTGAGCGGCCGGTCGACCCGCAACGGCGCGGTCAGCCGGCAGGTCAGCCTGCTGGTACGCAGCCCCGCGTCCCCCGGCCGGTAGCCGAAGGCGGTCTCGGTGGCCCGCCAGGCCAGCGGCCGGCCGCCGGCCTCACCCCGGACGGCCTCGCGCAACGCGCCGCAGGCCCGCCGGGCGTGGGCGTCGAGGGAGCCGCGCACCGGATGCTGCAGGGTGGGGATCTCGGCGCTGTCCACGATGGCGACGAGCTCGACCCTGTCGCGGAAGACGGTCAGCCCGTCGTAACGGTTGACGCTGAAATCACCCAGCGGATGCGCGGCCGCCGGCACGGCGCCGGCGAGCGCGACACCGTACGAGGCAGCGCGCGGGGCGGCGACCGGAACCGCGAGCGGGACGGCGACCGGGATGGCGAGCGGGGCGGCGAGGGGGACGGCGGCGAGGGGGACGGCGGCGGTGAGCGGGGCGGCGGCGAGGACGGCGGCGAGCAGGGTGGTGATCATGGCGTGGCCGCCAGCAGTTTCCTGGCCCGGGCGGCTCTGATCGGTGAGAAGTGCGGGTTGATGGCCAGCGCCCTGCTCAGATGGGCGCGGGCGGCCTCGCGGTGCCCGAGCGCCCGCTCGATCTCCCCCCTGTGGTAGGCGAACAGCGCGTTGCGCCCGCCGAGCCGGTCGGCGCGGGCGGCGTACGCGGCGGCCGCCGCGTGCCGGCCGGTCCGGTGCAGCGCCCAGCCGAGCGCGTCGGCCACCTCCACGCTCTGCCGCCGCTTCCACTCCGCCCGCAGGTGCCGCACGGCGGAGCGCGGATCGCCGTGGTCGGCCTCGAACGTTCCCAGGGCCAGGTGGTCGACGTCGCCCTTGGCGGCCAGCAGCTTGTGCTGGGCGGTGAAGACGGCGTACTGCCGCCGGGCCGTGGCGCGGCGGCCGAGGTGCTGCAGGAGCTCCCCGTACTCGACGACATAGGACGGCGAGCCGGCGACGGCGGTGGCGTAGTCGCGCAACGCCTGCTTGACGTGGCCGAGCGCGGCCTCGGCGCGGGCCTTGCCCGCCCGCGACGGCACGTGCCCGGGATCGGCGGCCAGCGCCTGCGTGTACGCGGTGCGCGCGGCCCGCGGATCACCGTCGTTCCAGGCCAGCTCGCCGAGCTGCCACTGGCAGAAGGCGTACTCGGCGGGGTCGCCGGCGATCAGGCAGGCGCGCCGCAGCAGCTCGCGGGCGGGCCCGATGCGGCCGTGGAGCTGCTCCAGGCGGGCGGCGCGGGTGAAGGAGGCCAGGTCGGGCCGGCCGTCGAGCATGCGCCGGATCGTGCTCTCGGCCTGCTCGTACCGGCCGAGCTCCAGGTAGGCGTCGGCGAGCACGCCGTACAGCGCCCAGCGGTGCGGCGCCTCCCTGCGGGCCCGTTCGGCCCAGCGGACGGCGGCGGCGAAGTCGTGCCGGGCGTTGGCCAGCGCGCCCATGCCGATCACGGCGTCGATGTACGGTTTGCCGTCCCCGGTGGGCAGCCGCAGGGAGCGCCGCAGCGCCGCCCCGGCCTTGCCGTAGTAGGCGGCGTCGGAGGTGCGGCGGGCCTGCTCCAGGTACATGGTGCCGAGGCTCGCCCAGACCGCCGCGTCGTCCGGGTTGCGGCGCAGCCGGTGCTGGGCGGCCTCGATGGATCCGGCCAGGTCGTACGGCGGCCACCCCACCGGGCCCGGCGGCGGCTCGTCCCGGCGCAGGAGGCCGCCGGGGGCGTACAGGGTCAGCAGGACGCAGCCCAGCAGCACGCATCCCAGCAGGGGCAGCAATCGCCGTACGCGACTCATCTGATCGGATGTCCTCGGTGGTGGTTCAGCCGGTGGCGGTGACGGGCAGCGCCAGGTAGGGGAAGGTGCCGGAGACCGGCTTGAGCAGGAACGCCGGGCTGTCCTCGGCGACCAGGCCGGGCGCGCCCCGGCCCGCCGGCTCGCCCAGCAGCATCCGGAGGTTGACGGTCACGACGTCGTCGACGAGGCGGCGGCCGTTGGGGTAGCCCTGGTGGTCGCCCTTGAGCAGGCCGTACCTGCCGGGTGCGGCCGTCACGGGCGTGCTCATGTTGAGCCGCAGCTCCTCGGCCCTGGCGAGGCGGGAGGCGTCGGCGTTGAGCCGGTGGGAGTTGAGGTCCAGCTTGAGCGGCCCGTCGGCGCTCAGACCGGTGAGGTAGATCGCCTCCAGGTCCTTGCGGGGGGCCGGCGGCGCCGCCACCTTGGCCTGCCGGGCGACGACCCTGGCCTGGTCGGGGTCGAGCGTGGCCGGCACGACGAGGCCGCCGGACTCGTCGTTCTCCGGGCGCAGCGCGTTGAAGCGGTCGCGTTCCTTGAGCGGGATGATCACTTCGTTGTAGTTGGGGTTGCCCAGCCGCGACACCTGCTTGTAGCCGTCGGAGCCGGAGCCGAGCACGCCGCTGGACCGGCGGGAGGCGGTGGTCCAGACGCCGATCACCGGGTTGCGGGCCGGGTCGCCCGCCAGCGCCAGCTCCGACTTGGGGATCTGCAGGGCCAGGGCGCTGACGTTCATCGGCACGCCGGTCTTGACCGGGAAGAACGGCAGCCCGAACCTGAGCAGGCTGACGGCGTGGTTGTCGGAGTAGAACGGGTCGGCGGCGGTGCCGGTGAAGACCTTGCCCCCGCCCGGCAGGTCGCGGACGGCTCTGCGCCGCAGCGCGGGATAGTCCGGCGTGGCCGGGCCCATGTCGGTGGGCGCCACGTAGCCGTCGCGCACGAGGGTCTCCCCCTTGCCGTCGCGCAGCCGGGTCAGGGTGTAGCTCTGCTCGACGAGCTTGTCGAACGGGCCGGCCTGGTGCTCGCGCTTGCGCAGGAAGGACGGCACGGGCAGGCCCTTGTTGGCGAACGTCCAGCGGTAGGTGACGGCCGGCCTGCCCGTGCCGGCGTTGTCGATGTGCACCTCGTAGCGGGCGTCGGTGTCGAACTGGTACGGCTTGTGCGGCGCCTGGAAGGGGATGTAGTTGGCCACGATCGTCACCGTGTCGGGACGTTCCGGGCTGGTGAAGGCGTACAGGTCGGTCGCGTCGATCTGTTTGTCGAGGGTGGTGGCGGGGGCGTCCCAGTGGCTGGTGGCGGTGCCCGGCCGCATCGTGGGGCCGAGCAGCACCGTGGTCGTCAGCACGGCGACGGCGGCGCCGCCGGCGGCGATCCACGCCCACCGGCTCCGAACGCTGGTCAGTTGCATCTGTCTCTCGTTTCGCGCGAGCGGGGCCCGGGCCGCGGGGGAGCCGCGGCCCGGGGATGATCGGGGAGGGTTACGGGACGTACTGGACGACCGCGTCGAGGTTGGCCAGGTAGTCGCCCTCGTTCAGCGGGATGCCGGTGAGCTCCTTGACCGTCCGGCTCAGGTACGCGCTGACGTAGAACGGCCAGCGCTTCGGCCCGATGCCGCCTTCGAGCGGGCGCGGCGTGGACACGCCGGCCACGAACTCGTGCAGCCTGTACGTCGCCACGAGCTGCTCGCCCTGCGGCTGCCCGTCGATCTCGACCTGCGCGTGGGCGCCGTCCGGCCGCAGGTAGATGTCATGGATGGCGATGGAGTGCCCGCTCTTGACGTCGTCGACGGTGAAGCCGCCGGGGTAGTAGACGCCCTTGCACGGGTCGATGTGATCCTGTTTCCACCCGATGGGCATATAGATGCCCTTGTTCCCGGGCTTGGCCTCGATGGGCGCGATGCCGTCGATCCGCACGCCGCGCTCGTCGAACAGCCGGACGATGCCGGCGCCGAAGTCGAAGTCGGCGTGACCCTTCGGGCCGAAGTAGGGGAACCGGAAACACGAGGCGCTCGGGGGCTGGACGGACGGGGCCCCCGGGATGCCGGGGAGGGGCGGGAACGGGCCCGCCTGGGCGGGGGCGGCCGGTGCGACGGCGAACACCACGGCGCCGACCGCGATCGTCCGGGCGATGCTGACTAGAGCACGCACAGCTTGCGACCTTTCTGGGGGGGGAGAGGCGTTTAGAGCCTCTGACCTGCGATGACGCGCCAACCGTAGTGACTTGATCACGTTGAGTAAAGAGATCGGAAAGGGCTGGTCCGAGAAATTCGGAGAAGGCGTTTCCGGCATGCGGAGACGGCCGGGGGCCCGGCGGGGGACGCCGGGCGGCCGGCCGTACGTGGCATGGCCGTAGGGCGCCCGCGTGACGCGGGGCCCTACGGCCGCCTGGAAGGCGCTGCTAGAACAGGCCGCCCGGGAAGGGGAGGCCGGCCCCCGCGCCGCCGCTGCGGATGGCGTCGCCCATGACCTTCAGCCCCAGCATGCCGAGCGAGCTCCCCGACGGGATCGGCCGGCTCGGCGCGCCCCGCCAGGCGATGTCCAGGTCGGCCCAGTGCATGCCGCCGTGGAACCGGGTGCCGAGCTCCCTGTTGAGGTCGGCCGCCCAGCCGTGGTCCATCGACAGGATGACCCTGCGCGGGCCGATGCCGCCGTTGTGCGGGACGAAGTTGCCGGGCATCAGGGCCTGCGGGACGCTGAAGTTGACCATCGCCAGCTCGCCGCCGGGCCGGGGCCGCCCGTTGACGGTCGGCGTGGCGAGGAACTTGCTGTCGCCCGTGGCCGCGAACAACACCCAGAAGGTGTCGATCTCGTACGTCACCCCGGCCTCCGCGCGGACGAAACGGAACCCGCCGGGGTAGCAGACGCGCCCGCTGGGCGTCTCGATGTTGTCGTAACGCTCACCGATCGGCATGCGGACCGTCGCGCCGCCGCCCGCCATCTCGATGGGGGCCAGCGCCTCGAACCTGATCCCGGCCCGCTTCAGCTCGCCGAGGAACTCGGCCGAGAAGGTGGCCGTCGCGCTGCCCTCCTTGGACAGGTAGCTGCCGATCTGCCCCTCGGCCAGGCAGCCGCCGCCGGGGGTGCCGAGCGGGGCGGCGGCCAGGCCGGGCTGTGCGGTCAGCAGGAGGGCGGCCAGGGCCATGCCGCCGGCGGCCATCGTCGCACGGGTCGAACGCATCGGTGGTTCTCCTTCGCAGGGAGACGGGGGGAGGGGTGTCAGGGGTGTCCCCATCGACACACCATGATTACGTCAAGTAGTTCTATCACTACCCACAGCAATCATGGAAGGCGTTCTCCCTGGTCGGCGCCCTTCGCACGCCGCATCCCGTCGCCGGCCCCTGCCCGTCTACTGGGCGGGTGCGGTGCCGAAGACCGCGGCGACGAGGCGCTGGGTGGCCTGCTGGAAGGCGGCGCTCATGGAGAGGGTGGCGTCGTCGA
>NZ_JOAG01000021.1 GCF_000725485.1 Nonomuraea candida
GGCGGGGGCTGGCCGGGCGGGTGTGCCGGTGGTTGTCGGCGGAGCTGGTGGCGGCGTACGGGCGGGCGGCGCTGATGGTGGACGACGGCAATGCGGTGGCGGTCGGGGTGTATGAGCGGATCGGGTACCGGCGGCGCCGGGTGATGGCGGCTCACGTGGCCGGCCACGGCGGCTGAGGGCCGGCTTTCCTTGCGGCTGCCTTCCTGTCGCCGGCTGCCCGGGGCGAGCGGGACGCCGGTGCTGCCGGCCGGTGATGGCCGGGGTGCCGGCCGTGAGCTCGGCCTCGGCAGGGAGGTCTCGGGCGTGGCGGCGCGTGGGCCCTGCCCTGTCGGCGGCCTTCTCGTCTCAGATGCGCGTCGCGTACGCCAGCGTGGTCGCGGCCACGGCGAGGAGGAGTGCGTGCAGCTGGGCCCGGGTCTCGCCGGTTCCGGCGGTCAGCCCTACGGCAAGGCGTCGAGGGGGTGAGCCCCCAGGTTGGTCGTGTCAGTGCCGAGACCGGACACCGTCCACCGGCATGAATCGGCCACCACCTGGACCGGCTCGGCTGACATGACGATCTCCACGGTGCAGTCACGACCGTCCCGGCCCGAGATCGGGAATCTGTAGCTCAGCGAGTTCCCTCGGTTCAGAGTCGTCGGCGTGGGCTTCGTGAAGACAGCCCTCACCTGGGTTTTGTCACCAGTGACTGGATGACTCCACTCGAAGTGGTTGGGAAGGTCCTTGTTCGGAAGCTGGAACTCGCAGCCGGCGGGCCCCGTAAGTCGCAAGAGCGCCGTGGGGTTCTTGAACACCACTACTTCGCTACCGGTGGGCATGATGTCTACGATGATTTCTTCGCTCTCGGGCTGGTAGTAGGGAGAGGGAGTCCTTACGGCGAGTCTGCCCGGAACCAGGTAGACGTAGCCGCCAGGGCAGACCCTATTTACCACGGCGTCCTTGGCCATGCTGATCAATCTCCGTTGCGGTATGGGGCGCTGCAGATCTCCGGCGCGATGAATCCAGGCTTCCCGCCGGCCCCGCCCGTATACGTGTTCCCGACAGTGTTTCCGCAGGCCAGAGGGTTCCTTGCCGCCCAGTAGAAGGAGTGCGGGGAGCCCTCTTGACGATCGTCCGGCCAGGCGTTTTCACCGGCGCTTCTGTCGTCCTCCGGCCCGTCGCACGGAAACGACGCGGGACTCCCGATGGCCATACATCACGATCACCATACGCGGGCAATACAACCACGACGCCTTGGCGGGACCGGTGAGGAGGGTGTACGGGGGGTGGGTGGTCTCGGAGGTGTGGAAGCCCTGGAGGTCGGTAGGCACGGCGGGTGTGGCGGGTGTGGCGTCCCGGCCGACCAGGACGACGCCATACCCGGCCTGGGCTGGGTGGCGTGCGATCACCAGGCCCAGGCCGGAGGCTCCGCCCGTGATGACCGCGGTCTCGCTGCTCAATGGTGTTCCTTTCCGGGGTGCCCGTGACGCCGGCGGGCTCAGCTGCCGAGATCGCCGTCGATCGCCTGGCGGAGAAGCGCGTGCAGGTGCAGCCTGCTGTCGTGGTCGAGGCGGGCGAAGGGTGAGTGCTCGGTGGTGTGCCGCATGACGCGATCACGCAGCGCGCATCCCTCGGGGGTGAGCTGGATGACTTTCACGCGCCGGTCGGTGGGGTGGGGCACCCGCCGGACCAGGCCGCGTTTCTCCAGCCGGTCGATCATCGCCGTGGCGGTCGAGGCGTCGCACTGCAGGAGGTCGGCCAGCCGTCGCGCGGTCATCTCCTGCCCGCGGCTCAGCCTCCACAGCGCGTCGGTCTGGGTGTCGGTCAGCCCTGCTTGCTGGGCCAGTTCCTTTGGAAACTCCATGTATTTGGGATGGCCCGCCGCCCGTACCACCGCAGGGCCCCGGGAAGCACCCACCGACGGGGCGGGGTTTGTGCGTGCGGCGGGTCAATCGTCCGGTTGATGACACACGCGGCCGGGGCGGTTAGGGTCGCCGGATGGCAGTGCGGCTGTTTCGAAGGCTGAGACAGGTTCCGCCGCCGGCGGCCGACGCCCTGCTCGCGCTGGCCGTGCTGGCCGCGCTGCCGTTCGTGGCGGCGCACGCGCCCGCCGGCCATCGGCCGCACGACGCGCTGTCGGTGCTGCTGTGCCTGGCCGCCAACGCGCCGCTGGCGCTGCGCAGGCGGGCGCCCGCGGCGGTGCTGGTGGCCTGCTGCACGGCCGCCCTGTGCTATCAGGCGCTGGGATACCAGTACGTGCTCAACATCTACGGGCCGCTGCTCGCCTTCTACACGGTGGCCGCCCACCGGCCGCCGCGGGTGGCGGCCGCGGGGGCAGCGCTCACGCTGGGGGTGCTCGTGCACGCCTCGGCCTCGGCGCCGCCCGGCTTCGACTGGGCGAACCCGGTCGATCTGATCGGGCTGGGCATGATCTGGGCGGTCGGCGCCGGGTCACGGCTGCGGGGCGAGCGCAACCGGCAGCTCGCCGACGCCAACGCCCGGCTCGCCGAGGCCAACGCGCGCCTGAACGCCGCCAACACGCGCCTGGCCGAGCTCACCGGCCGGCTGCGGCGGGAGCAGGCCGACCGGGAGCGGCAGGCCGTGGCCGAGGAGCGGCTGCGGATCGCCTGGGAGGTGCACGACCTGGTCGCCCACCACATGTCCGCCATCGCGTTGCAGGCCGGGCTGGCCGAAGTGGTGTTCGACTCCGACCCCGCGCAGGCCCGCGGCGCGCTGTCGGCCGTGGCCGGCACCAGCCGCGAGGCACTCGGCGAGATGCGGCGCGTGCTCACCCTGCTGCGCCAGGACGCGCCCGGCCCGCCCGGGCAGGACTCGCCCGGGCTGGCCGGGCTGGCCGCGCTGGCCGACCGCGTCCGGGCCGCCGGCGTGCCTGTCCGGGTGGTCAGGAACGGAAGCCCGCGCCCGCTGCCGCCGGGGCTCGACCTGTGCGCGTACCGCATCGTGCAGGAGGCGCTGACGAACGTGCTCAAGCACGCCCGCCCGGCCACCGCCACCGTGGCGCTCACCTACGAGCCGCGGGCCCTGCTCGTCCGGGTGACCGACGACGGCGCGCCCGCGAAGACCCGCGGCGGCTCAGGCCACGGGTTGATCGGCATGCGGGAACGGGCCAAGCTGTACGGCGGAACGCTGACGGCCGGCCCGCGCCCCGGCGGGGGCTTCGCCGTCACGCTCACCCTGCCCCTCCCGGCGGCGGAGCCGTCCGCCGCCGGCTGACCGGTGAAGGACGGCGCCCCGCATGGTCAGCGTGCTCATCGTCGACGATCAGATGCTCGTCCGCACCGGGCTGGCCGCGCTGATCCGGGCCACCCCCGCCCTGGAGGTGGCCGGGGAGGCCGCCGACGGCGAGACGGCCGTCGCGATGGCCGCGGCCGTCCGTCCCGACGTGGTCCTGATGGACGTGCGCATGCCCGGGCTGGACGGCATCACCGCGACCGAGCGCATCCTGTCCGCCGGTGCCGGCCCGCCGCCCAAGGTGGCCATCCTCACGACGTACGACCTGGACGAATACGTCTACACCGCACTCCGCGCCGGCGCGTCGGGGTTCCTGCTGAAGGAGACGCCGCCGCAGCAGCTGCTGGCGGCGGTCCAGGTCATCGCCGCGGGAGACATGCTGTTCGCGCCCACCGTCACGCGCCGCCTCATCGAGGCCTACGCCACGCGGCCCGGCCGGGCCGCGTCCCCGGCCGCGCTGAGCACCCTCACCGGCCGCGAGCTGCAGGTCCTGCGCCTGGTCGCCAGGGCCCTGTCCAACGCCGACATCGCCGCCCAGCTGTCGCTGAGCGAGGCGACCATCAAGACGCACCTGCACCGCCTGATGTCCAAGCTGGGCCTGTGCAGCCGCGCGCAGGCCATCGTGTACGCCTACGAGTCCGGCCTGGTCGTGCCGGCGAGCCGCGACGACGGCGGGTAGGCGACGGCGGCGGGTAGGCGATCGAGGGTAATCGTTCGATGGACGCGCGGCGCCGGTTCCATCGAACGGTGGAGCGGGAAATCCATCGCCGGGCCGATTTACCGGCGCCCGGCCGCGCACGAGACTTTCCTTGTCAGATCTCACCTCTGGAGGGAAACATGCGCCGCAGAATCGCCTCGATCGTCCTGGCCGTGCTGGTGTCGGTGGGAATGGGCGCGGGCGTGCTCGCCGTGACCGCTCCCGCGGCGAGCGCCGCGGTGGCCTGCTGCTGAGCCGGTCTCGCGGCCGATATGCCAGGCGGCGCGGCTCCGGCGTGCCGAGCTGGGGGTGCTCACGGGGTCGCGTCGGGCACGAGCCGCGCCGCCTTTGTCCCCGGGAAGGGGGCGTTGCCCGGCCACCGCCTCCCCTGCGCGGGGCGGTGGCCACGGGACCGGCCCTCACCGCCTGTGCAGGTCACGGCCGGGGGCTGCGGCGTTCTACGGCCGCAGGATTCCGGCGTTCTCGCTCGCCCGGGGTGAGGTCCGGCCCGGCGGGCGCCGGCCGTGGCGTGACACGCGGCCGGCCGGACCGCCCGGCCCGGGGGCGCCGGAGCGGGCGGCGGCGGCGGCGGTTGCGGCCCGGCCGGGCCGGGGGCCGGCGGGCTCGGGCCTCTCGTCGGGGAAGACCCATGTGCGCAGTGCCCAGAAGCGGAAGACCATGGCGATCAGGGTGCCGGCGACCTGCGCGCTGACGAAGTCGGCGATCTCCTGGGCCGCCAGGCTCACCTGCGGGGTCTCCAGCAGGAACACGTACCGGGAGATCCACAGCGGCGCGGAGCTGATCACCAGGCCGGCCGCGCTGACCAGGAAGAACAGCGCCGCCTCGTGGCGGCGCTCGCGGCCGCCCCTGGCCCGGAACGACCATTCACGGTTGAGCACGTAGGACACGATCGTCGCCACGAGCACCGCGATGATCTTCGCGGTCACCGGTTTCGGCTCCAGCACGGTCAGTTTCAGCCCGTAGAACACGGTGTTGTCCACCAGGAACGCGGTCCCGCCCACCACCACGAACTTCAGCAGTTCACGATGCTTGCGCGCGAGTGCGTGCAGCGGCCGGGGGAGTCTTGCGCGTACTGCGTTCGCTATTCGGGGCACCCTCGATCTTCTCACCCGCCGGGGACCCCCGGTGACACGATCCGGCCGGCGCGGGGCCGGCGCGGGGGCAGGGCGGGGCGGCGTGGGGCGGGGTGAAAATCGGGTGTGGTCCGGCGGGCGGTGGTGCAGAGTTGTCGGCGTGATGTGCGATTTTGTGCCGGGTATCGAGTTGTCGCGCGCCTTTTACGGCGAGGTGGTGGCGCCGCTGGTGTCAGGGGTGCCGCACAGTGCCGCGCTGATCGGGCCGGGGTCGGAGGTGCTGGCGTTCGACACGGCGCGCTCCACCGATCACGACTGGGGGCCGCGGGTGCTGGTGTTCGTGCCGGCGGGCCAGGTGGCCGAGGTGGAGGCGAAGGTGGTGGCGGGGCTGCCGGAGCGGTTCGGCGGGTTCCCGACCGTGTTCAGCTACCACGAGCGGGTGCGTCCCGGGGTGACGGTGACGGAGCTGGGGCGGTGGCTGGTGGAGCGGCTGGGGTTCGACCCGCGCGGCGGGGTGTCGCTGCTGGACTGGCTGTCGGCGCCGTGGCAGCGGCTGGCGGAGGTGACGGGGGGCGAGGTGTTCCACGACGGGCTGCCGGAGCCGGGCCTGGAGGCGGTCAGGGCGGCGTTGCGCTGGTATCCGCAGGACGTGTGGCGTTACGTGCTGGCCTGCCAGTGGCGGCGGATCGCCCAGGAGGAGCCGTTCGTGGGGCGGTGCGGGGAGGTGGGTGACGAGCTGGGCTCGGCCGTGGTGGGGACGCGGCTGGTGCGGGAGGTGATGCGGCTGGCGCTGCTGCTGCGGCGGCGTTATCCGCCGTACGCCAAGTGGCTGGGCAGCGCGCTGGCGCGGCTGCCGGGGTCGGCGGAGCTGGGGGAGTCGCTGGGCGCGGCGGTGGCGGCGCGGTCGTGGCGGGAGCGGGAGGAGGGCCTGTCGGCCGCGTACGGGCGGGTGGCGGCGCTGCAGAACCGGATGGCGCTGGCGGCGCGGCTGGACGAGGGGGTGCGGGGCTTTCACGACCGGCCGTTCCGGGTGATCGGAGGGGAGCGGTTCCAGGAGGCGCTGATGGCGTCGGTGTCGGACCCGGTGGTGCGGGGGCTGCCGCTGACGGGGTGCGTGGACCAGCTGGCCGACTCCACGGAGCTGCTGGTGCGGCCGGAGCGGACGCGGCTGGTGACGGCGGCGGCCCTGGGACTCACCGCATAACATGATCTACATCGTAAAGGGCGAGAAATTGGACATAATCATTTCCTACCCCTGACAACCCCTCATTCGACGAGGGAGGCCGCCAGATCCTCGACGCGGACCCGCCAGGCGTCCGCGGTGGCGGGGTCGCCGGTGCAGGTGACGATGAGGCGCGGGCCCTGGCCGGTGCCCTCGGCGAACTCCCAGCGGACGCCGCCGTCCTCGGTGCCGTACTCCAGGAGCTTGGCGGGCTCGGCGCGGGTGACCGGGCCGGGCCGCAGGCCGGGCACGGTGAACGGGGCGGGCGGCGGCGCACCGGGGGTGGCGGCGGGCCCGCCGAGCAGGCGCCAGACGTCCTCGGCGGGGCGGGTGAGCTGGCGCTCGACGCGGACGGTCCCGCCGGCGGTGGTGGTGGAGGGCAGGCCGAGGATGGCGATGTAGTCCTCGTGCAGGCGGGCGGAGCGGGCGGGGTCGGGCCGGTCGGGCAGGCGGGTGGGGCGGCCGTCGAGGTGGGCGTGCAGGGCTTTGACGCAGGTGTGCCAGCCGGCGGCGAAGCTGGCGGCGCCGTGGCGGTCGGTGAAGGTGTGGGTGAAGGTGAGCAGGGTGCCGCCCTCGCCGTCGGGCTCCAGCTGCCAGCGCAGCTCGTCCTCGCCCCAGGTGTGGGCGAAGGTGCGGGGCGGGTCGTTCTCGGTGATGCGGCCGTCGGGGCCGAAGCCGTAGCCGATGCGGTCGCCGTCGATGGTGACCTCGGCGGGGAACCAGGCGGCGAGGTGCTCGGGGGTGGTGATGGCGTGCCAGACCTTGTGCGGGGGGTGGGGCAGGCGGCGGCGCATCCGCAGGCTGGTGCGGCCGTCGGGGTGCAGGGTGAGGGTCTCGTTCATGGGGTGGGGTCTTCCATGGTGTCGAGGTGGTGTTCGAGGCGGTCGAGGGTGGCGGCCCACAGGTGGCGGTAGGGGGTGAGCCAGGCGTCGATCTCGGCCAGGGGCTGGGGGCGCAGCTCGTACCAGCGGCGCTGGGCGTCCTTGCGGACGGTGACGAGACCGGCCTGGCGCAGGGCGCGCAGGTGCTTGGAGGTGCCGGGCTGGGTGAGGCCGAGGTGGCGGGTGAGCTCGGCGACCTGGTGGGGGCGTTGCAGGAGGAGGTCGAGGATGTGGCGCCGGGTGGGTTCGGCGAGGACGTCGAAGGTCACGCCCGTGAATATACCGGCTCGGTTATATGCCTGCAAGGGCATGTATGGGGGATGGGTGGATGGCGGCCGGCCGGGGGTCAGAGGGCCGCGCGGCGGGCGTTGGCGTGGATGGCGTCGCGCAGGTAGCGGGCCAGGCCGGGGGCGGCGGCGTCGAGGGTGGCGGTGAAGCGGGGGTCGTCGACGTACAGGTCGCCCAGGCGGGCGTGCAGGTCGTGGCCGCAGTCGTAGAACCAGCGGCCGATGTGGCCGCGGTGGCGCTCGGCGAGGTCCATGACGCGGGGGTCGCCGGCGGGCAGGCCGGCCTTGAGGGCGGCCACGAGGTCGCCGGTGAGGGCGGCGGCCTCGGCCTTGAGCTGGAGCCAGTCGGCCTTGGTGTAGGAGGCGACGCGGCGGCGGCTCTGCTCGTAGGCGGCGCTGCCGCCCCAGCGGCGCTCGGTCTCGGCGTCGTGGTCCTCGGGGCGGAAGTCGCCGAAGATCTCGAAACGTTCGGCGGGGGTGAGGGCGATGCCGGTGGCGCGGGCCTGGATGGCGCGCTCGACGGCGGCGATGACCTCGTGCAGGCGCTCGGCCTTGCGGGTGAGCAGCTCGTGCTGGCGGCGCAGGTGGGTGAGCTCGTCGGCGTGGGGGGCGTCGAGGATGACGGCGATCTCGTCGAGGGGGAAGCCGAGCTCGCGGTAGAGGAGGATCTGCTGCAGCCGGGTCAGGTCGTCGTCGGTGTAGCGGCGGTAGCCGGTGCCGGTGCGCTCGCCGGGGGTGAGCAGGCCGATCTCGTCGTAGTGGTGGAGGGTGCGCACGGTGACGCCGGCGAGCCTGGCGACCTGTCCCACGGAGAAGCTCATGGGGTTCAGCCTGCCGGGTGACGTGACGTGAGGGTCAACAGGGCCCCGCAAAAGAGGCACGGAAAAAGGGGGCACGGAAAAGAGGGGGCCGGTTGGACTCTCCCCCACGGGGAGGGGCCAGGGTGGGGGGCGTGGAAGAGGAGTTGCTGCCGATCGGGCAGTTCGCCCGGCTGGGGCGGTTGAGCGTCAAACAGCTGCGGCATTACGACGAGCTGGGGTTGTTGCGGCCGGCGTACGTGGACGCGGAGACGGGTTACCGCTACTACCGGGCCTCGCAGGCGCGTACGGCGTTGTCGATCGGGCTGCTGCGGTCGCTGGACGTGCCGCTGGCGGTGGTGGGCGAGGTGCTGGCGGGGTCGGCGGGCGTGCTGGAGGGCGTGCGCGCGGAGCTGGAGGCCGAGCTGGCGCGGCGGCGGCGGACCCTGGCGACGCTGGAGCGGGTGATGGCGCAGGGGTTGCCGGCGGCGCCGGTGCGGGTGGTGGCCGAGCCCGCGCGGCGGGCGCTGCTGGTACGGGAGCGGGCGGCCGGCGCGGAGGACGTGGGACGCGCCACGTCGGCGGCGATCGCGCGGCTGCTGCGCACGCAGGCGGCGCGGGTGACGCCGGTGCGGCTGATCGGGCTGTTCCCGGTGGACGTGGGCGAGGTGGTGGAGGTGTCGGCCGCGCTGCTGCTCGCCGGAGGGGCCGCCGGAGGGGCCGGCTGGGAGGACGGTGAGGGGGCGCAGGTACGGGTGCTGCCGGGCGGGTTGTTCGCCCGGGCGACGCATGTGGGCCCCTACGACCAGATCTCGCTGACCGCGCACGCCGTTCTGGCCTGGTGCGCGGAGCGGCGGCACGTGGTGCGGGGCCCGCTTCGCGAGGTGTACGTGTCGGACCCGGCTGTGACGCCGCCGGAGGAGCTGGTGACGCATCTGATGGTCTGCCTGGAGGAGGAGCCGTGAGCGCGGGCCCGGCCTCGTAGGGGTGTGCGGGACGCCGGTGCGCGAGGTCGGCGCCCGTGTCCGCCCGTGCCCGGGGACGGGCGGGCACGGGCGGGTGGCGTTTCCCATGGCGGGGTCAAAAGTTCCTGCGGCTTCTTGACCTGGGCGGCTTTGCGCTGGGCGCGGGCTTAGCCTGGAGGTGACGGCGGGTCCGGTGGCCGTGTCGGGGTGCCGGGCGGTGTCGTTTCGAGTCCATGACGACGGTGATGACCAGTGCCTTTCGCGGGGCCGCCCGGCCGGCGTCGCCCGTGGGGGCGATGGCGTGGGAGGGGTGGCCGGTGATCGTCCCCGGTGTCGTGCGCGGGGGGCCGCGGGCGGCCTGTGCGGGCCTGCCCGCCCGGTGCGCGGCCAGTGCCGCCCGGTGCGGCGCCGGCGGTGTCCGGCCGGGACGGGCGGGACGACCGGGCCGGGTGGGACGGGCGGGCCGTGTGGGACGCCGTAGGGCCGCGCCTGCCCGGCTGTCCGCCCAGGGGCCCGGGCGGGGGGCGGCTCCGGCCGGCGGGCCGGGGCGGGACGAGGTGCGGCGGCCGCCGGGGCGGCGCACCTTAACCGCGGGGGAAGGCGGGCGCAGGCGCGGCCGGGTGGCGGTTGTGAAGCGCTTCGGCCGGCGCACCCCGGCGTGCGCCGCAGGAGTCCTGGCCGCCACCCGGCCGCGGTGCGCGCGGGGGGCCGTGCGGCCGGAGCCGGGGTTATCGCGGCCGGCTGAGCCTGGCGATCGCGTTCAGGGCGGCGTTCGAGGCGGCGTTCACGGCGGTGTTCAAGGCGGCGTTCAGGGTGGTGTTCGCCACCAGGCGGACCCCCGCCATCGAGATCCTGCGCGAGCCGCCGGCCGGCCACCCCACCGGGACCGGGCGCCGGTCCTGTGCCCCGCTCGCGGGCCCGCGCGCGGGCCCTTCGTGAGGTGCGGGCTCATCCCCCGGGCGGGGGTGCGGGCCGGCAGGCCGCGCCGCTGCGTTCCGGCCCCGGACCACGGGTTATTACCCGGCCGCCCGCGACAGCGGGATTGTCACCCCGGACGGGGTCGGCCCGCGCCGGCGGCTTGTCACTCCGAGCGGGGTGTCACCGGAGATGGCGGTCCGGAAGGCGGCGACGGGGTGGCGGCGACGGGCTTTCAGGCCGGGGGAGTCACGGGGAGGTTCTCCGGCGCGGGACGGGGTCAGCGCAGGAAGCGGTGGATGGCGTGGCGGATCTGCTGCGGCGTCATCGGGTCGGTCGACAGGGCGCTGTGCAGCACGAGCCCCTCGATGAGAGCGTCCAGCTCGCGGGCGGTGGCGGGGTCGAAGTGGCGTTCCAGCGCCCGGCGGCTGCGCGCCATCCAGGACTGGGTGACGGCGCGCAGGGCGGGGTCGCGGGCGGCGGCGGCGTACAGCTCCACGGACAGGACGAGGTCGTGCCGGGAGCCGAGCAGGTCGTCGGCCACCAGGGTGATGACCGCCTCGACGGCCGCGTCCCGGTCGGGGGCGGCGGCGAGGCGTTCGTCGAAGAGGCGGGCCACCGTCTCGGCGTGGCGGGTGAACGCCTCGGCGAGCACCTCTTGCAGGGAGGTGAAGTGGTAGGTCATGGAGCCCAGGGGCACGTCGGCGGCGCGGGCGATCTCGCGGTGGGTGGTGGCGGCGGCGCCGCGCTCGGCGATCACGGTGAGCGCGGCGTCGATCAGCCGGTCGCGCCGCCCGGGGTCGTGCCGCCGTGGCCGGCGTCGCGGGGCGGGCGGTCGCGGCGTGTCCGTCCCGCTCATGCCGCGCCGCCGCTCGTCGTGCCGGCCCCCGGGACGGTCCTGACGGTCCTGACGGTCACGGGGAAGGCCGGGTGGTGGGCGCGGAGGGCTGGGCGGGAGCAGCGGGCCCCGCGGCGGCCTCGCCGCCGGGCCCCATACGCGACTCGGCACGCGACTCGGTGGTCTCGGAGGTCGGCTCGGCGGGCGGCAGGGTGTGGGGCTCGGTGCCGGGTTCGATGGTGCGGATGACGCGGGCGGGGTTGCCCACCGCGACGACGTTCGCCGGCAGGTCGCGGGTGACGACCGCGCCGGCCCCGACGACGGTGTTGTCGCCGATCGTGACGCCGGGCAGGACGATCGCCCCGCTGCCCAGCCAGACGTTGTCGCCGATGGCGATCGGCCGGGCGGCCTCCCACTTGGCGCGCCGCAGCTGCGGGTCGATCGGGTGGGTGGGCGTCATGAGCTGCACGTTGGCGCCGATCTGCACGTCGTCGCCGATGGTGATCGGGGCGACGTCCAGGGCGACGAGGCCGTAGTTGGCGAACGATCGGGCGCCGATGCGGATGTGGGCGCCGTAGTCGACGCGCAGGGGCGGCCGGATCTCGGTGCCCTCGCCGACGTGGCCCAGCAGCTCGGTGAGCAGCCGGCGCCGCTCCCGCCTGTCCCGGGCCGGTGCGCTGTTGTACGCCTCCATCAGCTCCGCGGCGCGCAGCAGCTGCTCGGCCAGCTCCGGATCGTCGGCGAGGTAGAGGTCGCCGGCGATCATCCGTTCGCGCATGGTGCGCTGGTCCCCGTCATGCATCATACGGACAACCGTACACATCATGTGTACGCACGTACAAAAAGGGGGTCGTCCCGGCGGGCCGGGGGGGAGGCCGGTATAGAGTGGGGCCATGGTGCGACCTCCGCTGACCCCCGAGGAGCGGCTCCGCGGCGAGCAGCTCGGCCAGGTGCTGCGCCAGGCCCGCGGCGAGCGCAGCATCGTCGAGGTCGCGGCGGCGGCGGGCATGTCCGCCGAGACCCTCCGCAAGATCGAGACCGGCCGCATCGCCACGCCGGCGTTCTTCACGATCGCCGCCCTGGCCGATGTGCTCGGCATCTCCCTCGACCGGCTCGCCACCCGTTCCACCCCGGCCGCCGCCCCCTGACATTCCCGGCCGGGGCGCAGGAGGTCATCGGGCAGGCGTGGGCCTCCACGCGGAGGTCGTCGTCGTCGCGCCCCCGGAGATCGTTTCATGGGTGTTTCATCCGTCCACCTGTTTGCACCGACCTATGAACAGCGTTCACCCTGGACGCGTCCCGCTGGGAGTGCTGTTTCATAGGTGGTCGCTTGTGAAACACGTGCTGTTCGAGACCGCCTACGTGTTCGGTATCCGCGCCTCTGAAAGTCTGCGGCCTGCACGACGAAGCGGGCACCAGCTGAGGGATCTTGGTGATCACGATCCATCTCAGCGCCGGGGGCTGTCCACCGGTCACTCGTGTCCGGCGACGCCGGGTCCGACCTGGCGGGCGGTGTGAGCGAAGGAGCGGATCAGGTCGGTTTCGGTGGCGGTGCGCCACAGCAGCGCCCACCGTGCTGGAGGTGCGTCGCGAATCGGTACGTAGACGATGTCGGGCCGGGAGTGGTAACGGCCGGCGTGGGAGTGTACGAGCGCGACGGCTTCGCCGTTGGACAGGATCGGCAGCAGTTCGCTCTCGGCCGTGACGGCCGGCCCCACGCGGATCGGCCGCCCGCCGGGGGTGTGGCTGGGGACGAGGGCCTGCCGCCAGTAGTCGGGTTTGGCGCCACCGATGACGATCTCGTCGGCCAGGTCCTCGTACGACACCGTTTCCCGCTGGGCCAGGCGGTGGCCGGCGCCGACGGCGAGGACGACGGGCTCGACGCGGACGAGCGGCCCGACGGTGAGGTCGGCCTCCCTGATCGGCAGCCAGGCGATCTGGACGTCGACCTCCCCGGCCCGCAAGGGCCCGAACGGGTCGCCGAACCCGACGTAGCGGATCTGTGCCTCGCACGCGGGATTGCGGGCGTGGAACCCGTCGAGCAGCGGCCGGAAGTCCTGGACGTTGCTGGAGAGCATGCCCAGGCGCAGTACCTCGGTCTTTCCGCCGGCCGCGCGGATGGCGCGCTCCAGGCTCTCGTGCAGGCCGCGGTATATCGGCGCGAGGTCCTCGAAGAGCTGCCTGCCGATCGGCGTCAGCGTCACGGCCCGGTTGTTGCGTTCGAACAAGGCGGCGCCGATCCGGCGCTCCTGCTTCTTGATCGCCTGGCTGACACGGGCGGGTGTCACGTGCAACCGTTCGGCGGTCCGGCCGAAGTGCAGTTCCTCGGCCAGGGTCAGGAAGATCTCGATGTCCCGCAGCTCCACACTTGCTCTTTCGTTGTTAAGCGAGAGGTTAAGGCACCTTATCGGAGCTGGCGTTGTCACCGGTGCCGGCTTGCGGCCAGGCTGGAGGGCGCCCGAAGAGATCACGATGGCTGGTGGTGCTCGCCGGGCTGTCGGATGTTCCGTTTCTGGGGAGGCGCTCTGCACATCATCAGCTCGGCCGTGTCGCTGAACGTCGACGACCTGGCGGCCTCCATCGATGTCTTCACCACGCATCTGGGCTTTCACGAGTCGGTGGCGGCCACAGGTTTCGTCATGCTCGCCCGTCCGGACGGCGCCGGCATCGTGGTGGTGGCGGCGCGGCGGCCGGCCCGGATGAGCGCTCGCGTGTCAGGGCTGTGGCCGAGGGCCCATACCAGCGAAGACCGCCTGGAGCACACGATCGATGTAAGCGGGCGTCAGCGGCTCGTGGGTGATCAGCAGCCTGAAGTACAACGGTCCCGACAGGAGCTCGAAGGCCAGGTCCAGGTCGAAGTCGGGGGCGAGCTGCCCTTGCTCTTGCGCAGCCTTGATCCGGGCCAGGGTGTCGGCGGCCTGGGGCTGGATGAAGCGTTCGTTGAGGGCCGCGGCGACTTCGGGGTTGTGCTGCGCCTCGCCGATCAGGTCCTGATACAGCGGTCCCCATGGCGGCCGGCCCAGCAGGTCGCAGGCCCGGGTCATCACCTGGCGCAGGTCGGCCACGATGTCACCGGTGTCGGGATGTTCCAGGCCTTGGGTGCGTGAGCTGAGGACGGCGTCGAGGAACAGCAGGGCCTTGGAGGGCCACCGGCGGTAGATGGTGTCCTTGCCGACGCCGGCCCGGGCGGCGACCGCCTCCATGCTGAGCTTGGCGTAGCCGACCTCAAGGGCCAGGTCGAGGGCGGTCTGCATGATCGTTTCTGTCCGGTCGTGGGAGCGGCGGCGGGCGTTCATGGTGCCACCATATCGGGACGGGACGTCTGGTTTGACAATGGAGAAGACATTCTTGCACGCTTGGCGCAGCCATACGGGACGCCCCGTCCCGTTTTCTGGTTCAAGGCATGCGCAGGTGGCCTTACTCCACCTGCGGGCCGGCTTTCAGAGAGGAAAGAGTTCGTGACCTCCGCTGTTCCCGCCGATCCGACCGTGGTGCACCCGATGCCCGGCCAGCCCCGGGTGGTGCTGCTCAAGCCGCTGGTCACCTCGCCGCTGATCGAGGTGGGAGAGTTCTCCTACTATGACGATCCGGATGATCCGACCGCGTTCGAGACCCGCAACGTGCTGTACCACTACGGGCCGGAGAAGCTGGTCATCGGGAGGTTCTGCGCGCTGGGCACCGGGGTGCGGTTCATCATGAACGGCGCCAACCACCGCATGGACGGGCCCTCGACGTTCCCGTTCCCGATCATGGGCGGGTCCTGGGCCGGGCACTTCGACCTCATCAGCGGCCTGCCCGGCCGGGGTGACACCGTGGTCGGCCACGACGTGTGGTTCGGCTACGGGGCCACGGTGATGCCGGGCGTGCGGATCGGGCACGGCGCGATCATCGCCTCCGGCGCCGTGGTGGTCGACGACGTGCCCGACTACGGCATCGTCGGCGGCAACCCCGCCCGGCTCATCCGCCGCCGCCACAGCGACGCCGACATCGCCCGGCTCCTGGCGGTGGCGTGGTGGGACTGGCCGCTGGAGCACATCACCACGCACGTCCGGACGATCATGTCCGGCAGCGTCGACGACCTGGAGCGTGCGGCTTCCGCGCTGCCGCACCTCTGATCCATTCCGTACCAGAGCACGACAGAATCGGTTCATCAGCATGCCTGCTTCGTCCCACCTCGACCCGTTCACCGGCTGGCTGCGCGAGCACGCCGTCCCGCTCGGCCACCTCGACCCCGAGGCGCCGCTGGACGACCTGGAGCCGCTGCGCGAGCTCATCGGCGACGCGCGCGTCGTCGCGATCGGCGAGAACTCCCACTTCATCACCGAGTTCGCGCACCTGCGGCAGCGCATCCTGCGCTTCCTGGCCGAACGCTGCGGCTTCACCGTCCTGGCCTTCGAGTACGGCTTCAGCGAGGGCTTCCCCCTGGACGCCTGGGCCCAGGGCCAGGGCACCGACGACGACCTGAAGACCCTGCTCGACGCGACCATCCCGGTAGGCGTTGAGGAGCCGCTGCGCTGGATGCGCCGGCACAACGCCACCGCCGGGGTGCCGACGCGGTTCGCCGGCATCGACATCCCGGCCGCCGGCGGATCCCTGCTGCCCGCCCTGGCCCCCGTCGCCGGCTACCTGCGCGACGTCGACCCCGAAACCCTGCCGGCCATCGAGCAGGCGATGCGGATCGCCGGATCCTTCGCCGGCGCCTCCGCCGCCTCGGCCGCACCGGCCTGGACCCGCCTGCCCGCAGCCGAGCAGGACGCCCTCAGCGCGATCCTGATGCGCCTGCTCCTCCGCTTCCGCGCCGTCGAGGTGCTGTACGTCTCCCGAAGCGACCGGCACAGCTACGATGTCGCGCTGCGCCGCCTGGAGGCCGCCTGCCACGCCGACTACGGCTTCCGCGCCATGGCCGGCCTGTACGCCGGCAACGGCTGGACCGCCGACACCTCCGGCCGCGACGTCTACATGGCCGGATCCGTCCAGTGGCACCTGCAACGCTCCGGCCCCGGCACCCGCATCGTGCTGCCGGCCCACAACGCCCACATCCAGAAGACGCCCGTCTCCTTCAACGGCCGGCTCACCGGGTTGCCGATGGGCCAGCACCTGCACCACGCCCTCGGCGGCGACTACGTCGCGCTCGCCCTGACCAGCATCGGCGGGCACACCGCCGACATGCGCCCCGACGAGAACGCCCGCTACGGCTTCGCCATCGACGACACCCCGCTGCAACCGCCCGAGCCGGGCAGCGTCGAGGCCGCCTTCGCCGAGGCCGGACTCGGGCTCAGCATCGCCGACCTCCGGCAGGCGCCCCGTGAGACTCCCGGCCCCGACCGCTACCGGATCCAGAGCGCCTACCTGCACACGCCCGTCCTGGACGCCTTCGACGCCGTCCTGACCGCCCCGGCCTCGACCGTGGCCGACCTGGGAAACTGACACATCCCCCGATGACCCGTCACCATCCCACCCCGCCATGCCGCCCCTGATTCAGGCCGGCACCACCCTGCCGGCTGAGCCGCCCGGGGGATCACCGGCCGGGCCCGGGATCGGCGGACCGGGGAGTAGCGCCATGCGCACGCTGACGACGCTGACGGCAACGACGAATGACGAGGAAAACCGACAAGTGACGAACGCCGATGTGATCATTGTGGGGGCCGGCCCGACCGGCCTGATGCTCGCCGCCGAGTTGCGGCTGGCCGGGGTGCGGCCGCTGGTGCTGGAGCGGCAGCCGCGCCGCCGGGACACCCCGAAGGCCGGCGGCCTGGGCGGGCAGATCCTGGAGCTGCTGCGCTACCGGGGCCTGCTGGAGCGTTTCGAGGCCGCCTGCCCGGGACCGCCGCCGGCGCCCCGGTTCCCGTTCGGCGGCGTGCACCTGGACTTCACCCGGCTCCCCGATCCGCCGATGCACGCCCTGCCGCTGCCGCAACAGGAGCTGGAGCGGCTGCTGGAGGAACGTGCCGCGGAGCTGGACGTCGAAATCCACCGAGGACGCGAGGTGACCGGCATCCGCCAGGACGACGCGGCGGTGACGGTGGACGTGCGCGGCCCGGACGGGCCATCTCAGGTGCGCGCCCGCTATCTGGTGGGCTGCGACGGCGCCCGCAGCCGCGTCCGTGACTGGGCCGGCATCGGCTTTCCGGGCACCGTCTACCCGGAGGTCAACCGGCTGGCCCAGGTCACCCTGCCCGCCGCGGTGACCGTGCTGGGCAACGGCGATCTCGACGTCCCCGGCTACGGCACGATCCGCGCCGGATTCACCCGCACCGACCACGGCCTGTTCGGCCTCGGCGGCGCACCCGGCGCCACCAGCGTCTCCCTCTACACCATCGAGGACGAGACCACCGAGTACGACGACGACGTCCCCATGACCGTCACCGAACTCCAGGACAGCGTGCACCGCGTGCTCGGCGCGCACCTGCCGATCGCCGCCGCGACCCGGCTGTCCCGCTTCACCTTCAAGGCCCGCCAGGCCGACCACTACCGCAAAGGCCGCATCCTGCTGGCCGGGGACGCGGCCCACCTGTTCCCCGCCACCGGCGTGGCACTCAACGCGGGCATGCTGGACGCGGTCAACCTGGCCTGGAAGCTGGCCGCCGACCTGCACGGCTGGGCCCCGCCCCGACTGCTGGACACCTACCACGACGAACGCCACCTGGCCGCCGCCCGCACCATGCTGCACACCCGCGCCCAGGTCGCCCTGCGCCGCGGCCACGACGCGGCCGCCGAAGCCCTGCGCGAGATGTTCACCGAACTGCTCACCGACGAACAACCGCTGCGCCGCATGGGAGCCCTGGTCGCCGGCAGCGACCTGCGCTACCCCATGCCCGGCACGAACGACCACTCACTGACCGGCGCCTTCGCCCCCGACCTCACCCTGCACACCAGCGAGGGCATGACCGGCGTCGCCCGGCTCATGCACCCCGCCAGACCCGTCCTGCTCGACCTCGCCGACCGCCCCGACCTGCGCGAGGCCGCCCACGACTGGAAGGACCGCGTCGACGTCCACACCGCCAGGACCGGCACCCGGCCGGCCGACGCCCTGCTGATCCGCCCGGACGCTCACATCGCCTGGGCGGCCCCCGTCGACGAACCCGCCGCAACAGCTACGCCTGCGCTGCGAGAAGCACTCTCCACCTGGTTCGGCCCGAGCTGACCTCCACTCCGGCCCGCCCCGGCCGAGTCCCGGCCGGATCCCGCGCCACCACGATGGCCCGCGCGCCGCGCGGGCCATCGTCCGCTGCGCCTTCGCGCTCGGGGAGGACCCATGGTCCGGCCAGATGTCCTCGGCCAAGTCCAGGCAGCGCCGGACGTGGTCGATCACCACGTCGGGAATCTCGTCCGGATCCCTTTCTCCCGTACTGGTCTGCGCCCCGGGCACGGGCGCCCGCCGATCCGCCCGCGCCCGCCGTCTTCAAAAGCGCGGGCGGTCTTCAGGGTGCGGGGCGGTCGCGCAGCAGCGGGTGGGAGCGCATGGCGACCTCCAGCTCGCCGGGCAGCTCGTCGCGGTAACGGCCCAGGGTCGACAGGTCACTGTGGCCCAGCACCCGGCGTACGGCGTCCATGTCCACGGCGTCGGCCAGCAGGTGCGTCGCCGTCGTGTGCCGCAGCCCGTGGGGCGTCACCGAGCGGCGCCGGTCGGGGTCCACCCGCCGCTGCACCCGGTCGATCACCGCCTGCACGTCGCCGCGCGCCAGCCGCCGCCCCCGCCACGACAGCAGCAGCGCCTTGCCGTCGTCCCGGCCGTCCCGGGGGTCACTTTCGCGGCGCGGCTCGCGCTCCTGCTCCAGGTACGCCTGCAGCACCCGCGCCACGTCACCGGGCAGCGGCACGTCGCGGGTGCGGCCGCCCTTGCCGAAGATGCGCCAGTAGCGCACCCCGTCGTTGGTGAAGAAGTCCTCCACGTTGGCGCGCACCAGCTCCGACACCCGCGGCCCCACCGTGGCCAGCAGCAGCACGATCACCGCGTCGCGCAGCTCGGTGCGCTGGTCACGCCGCTTGCCGTGCTCGGGCGGCGCCTCGCGGAGCTCACGCGCGGCCCCGATCAGCCCCTGCGCCTGCTCGCGGGTCAGGGCCCGCCGCTCGGCACGCAGCCCGCCCCGCTGCCGCGCGGTCACCGTCGAGCGGGTCATCGGGTTGATCTGCACCCACCCGGCCAGCGTCGCGTGCTTGAACAGCGCCGAGATCGAGCGCCGGAAGCGCGCCTGCGACGACGGCGACTGCCCCGCCCCGGCCTGCGCGCCCCCACCGGCACCCGCGCGCCCGTCACGGGCACGGGCGGTGCGGCCGTCCGGCCGGCGGGCGAACGCCAGCAGGATCGCGTCCACGTCGGCCCCGGTCAGGTCGTCCAGCACCACGTCGGCGCCCGCCAGCTCCACCAGCGTGGCCACGTCACGCGCGTACACCTCCGCCGACGCCGGCGACAGCGCCCCCGTCACCGTCCTGGCCCGCACCAGCTCCACATAGCGGTCCGCCGCCTCCGCCACCGTCACCCGGTCCAGCTCCGCAGGCCGCACCGCCGCCTCCTTCCTCCCCGGCCGCGCGCGGCCGGTCCCGCGCGCGAGAAGATCCGGAAACGACGGTAGCGGCCGCCACCGACAACGGGCCTCAGATGTCGCGGAAGGTCTCGATGCGGGCCCCCAGCGCGTTCAGCCGCTCGGCCAGATCCTCATACCCCCGGTTGATGACGTAGACGTTGCGCAGCACCGAGGTGCCCTCGGCCGCCATCATCGCCAGCAGCACCACCACCGCCGGCCGCAGCGCCGGCGGGCACATCATCTCCGCGCTGCGCCACCGGGTCGGCCCCTCCACCAGCACCCGGTGCGGGTCGAGCAGCTTGACCGAGGCGCCCAGCCGGGTCAGCTCCGTCAGGTAGATCGCCCGGTTGTCGTAGACCCAGTCGTGAATCAGCGTCGAGCCCTGCGCCGAGGCCGCGATCGCGGCGAAGAACGGCACGTTGTCGATGTTCAGGCCGGGGAACGGCATCGGGTGGATCTTGTCGATGGGGGAGGTCAGCTTCGACGGCCGCACCGTCAGGTCCACCAGCCGGGTACGGCCGTTGGCCGCCGGATACTCCCGCCCCCGGTCGTGATCCAGCCCCATCTCCTCCAGCACCGCCAGCTCGATCTCCAGGAACTCCACCGGCACCCGGCAGATCGTCAGCTCCGAGGAGGTCACCACCGCCGCGGCCAGCAGGCTCATCGCCTCCACCGGGTCCTCGGAGGGGGAGTAGTCGACGTCCCGCTCGATCTGGGGCAGCCCGTGCACGGTCAGCGTCGTGGTGCCGATGCCCTCCACCCGCACGCCCAGCTCCTCCAGGAAGAAGCACAGGTCCTGCACCATGTAGTTGGAGGAGGCGTTGCGGATCACCGTCACCCCGTCGTGGCGGGCCGCGGCCAGCAACGCGTTCTCCGTCACGGTGTCGCCGCGCTCGGTCAGCACGATCGGCCGCGACGGCGTCACCGACCGGTCCACCCGCGCGTGGTAGAAACCGCCGGTCGCGGTGATGTCCAGCCCGAAGTGGCGCAGCGCCGTCATGTGCGGCTGCACGGTGCGGGTGCCCAGGTCGCAGCCGCCGGCGTACGGGATCTGGAACTGCTCGGTCCGGTGCATCAGCGGCCCCAGGAACATGATCACGCTCCTGGTGCGGCGGGCGGCGTCGGTGTCCATCGCCTCCAGCTCCAGCCGGGACGGAGGCACGATCTCCAGGTCGCTGCCCTCGTTGATCCACCGCGCCCGCACCCCGATGGAGGCCAGCACCTCCAGGATCCGGTACACCTCCTCGATGCGCGCCACCTTCCGCAAGATGGTGCGGCCGGAGTTCAGCAGCGACGCGCACAGCAGCGCCACGCACGCGTTCTTCGACGTCTTGACGTCGATGCTGCCCGACAGCCGCCGGCCGCCCACCACCCGCAGATGCATCGGCCCGGCATAGCCGAGCGAGACGATCTCGCTGTCGAGCGCCTCACCGATCCGGGCGATCATCTCAAGACTGATGTTCTGGTTGCCGCGCTCGATGCGGTTGACCGCGCTCTGGCTCGTCGCCAGCGCATCGGCCAGCTGCAGCTGCGTCCATCCACGATGCTGACGCGCATCCCGGATCAGCCGGCCGATCCGCACAAGGTAATCATCTGCCACAACAGGCCACCATATCTCACATATGAGATGCGGCCGCGACGGAGGGGTCCGACGCGCCGGACAACTCCCGGTGACGCGCCAGATGCTCCGGCGTGGCCTGCGCCTTCACCTTCTGCACGAACGCCCGCCGCGCCTGCCGGAACCCGCACCGGTCGTCGAACATGTCCCGGCTCATCTCCGCCAGCTCCTCGGCCCGGTAGGCGTCCAGGGGCTTGCGCCGCTCGTCGGCCTCGCGCGCCTGCCGCCGCCCGGCCAGCAGCCGATCGTAGCCCGGATCGGCCGCCAGCCGCTCGGCGTACTCCAGCACCCGCCGCTCGAAGTCCAGCCGCGGCCCCGGCAGCGCCTTGTCGGCCAGCCCGCACGCCACCGCCTCGGCCGCGCCGATCGGCAGCGCCTGCGACGTCAGCCGCCGCGCGTGCGCGGCCCCCACCCGCCGCGGCAGCACATACGTCCAGTACTCGCTGCCGAACAGCCCCATCGTCCGGTAATGCGGGTTCAGCACCACCGACTCCCGTACGATCACCCGGTCGGCGCCCAGCCCCATCATCACGCCGCCCGCGCCCGCGTTGCCCCCGATCGACGTCACCACCAGCTGCGAGGTGCAGCCCACGATCTCCCGGCACACCGCGTTGATCGCGTTGATGTTCATCCACGCCTCCAGCTCCGGATGGCGCGCCGCCTCGATCACGTTCAGGTGGATGCCGTTGGAGAACACCTCCCCGCCCCGCACCACCAGCACCCGGGTGTCCTGCGCGGCCGCGTACCGCAGCGCCGAGGCCAGCCGCCGGCACTGCTCCGACGACATCGCCCCGTTGTAGAAGTCGAAACTCACCACCCCGACCCCCTCGCTGCGGTCATAGGTGATCTCGCTGTAGCCCTGCCGCTCCGGCACGCCGGCCACCCGCTCGCCCAGCGCCATCGCGGCCGGCAGCTTGACCGCGCCGTCCTGCTCCAGCCGCAGATGCCCCACCCACACCGTCCCGTCACCGGTGTGCACCAGCACCGCGCCCTCCCGCCGCCCGGCCACCCGGCCCGGCGTGCCCGCCAGCTCCGGCCCCCGGTAGACGTCGAACACCCGCACCGGCAGCTCGCACAACCGCGCCCTCCCGCCCGGCGCGCCGTCGGCCGCCCGCACCCGCCGCAGGATGTCCTCCGTCGGCTCCTCCCAGGAGAACTCCCGGTCGGCGTGACGCATCGCGCGCCGCAACCGGCCGCGCACCTCGGGGGAGCGGTAGTCCAGCGGGACCGGCGCGAACGACGGGTCGGCCGCCCGCGCCGCCACCTCCAGCACCAGCTCCGCCGCCGCGTCGGCCACCGGCCCGTTGTACAGCGCCGACTTGCGCGGCGCCTCGGCCGGCATCGGGAACATCCGGTACGCCCAGATCGGGCCGGCGTCCATCTCCTCGACCGCCTGCAGCGCCGTCACCCCCCACTCCGGCTCGGCGTCGGCGATCGCCCAGTCCAGCGACGACGGCCCCCGGTCGCCGGGCGGCCCCGGGTGGATGATCACCGTACGCCAGGCGCGCCACAACGCCGCCGGCACCCGCTCCTTCAGGAACGGGCAGATGATCAGATCGGGCTTGGCCAGCTCGGCCGCCTCCGTCATCGCCTCCGGGGAGATCGCCAGCTCCACGCAGACGTCATGACCGGCCCGCCGCAGCTCCAGCCAGGCACGCTGGGTCAGGCCGTTGAAGGAGGAACAGAGCAGCAGGATACGCAACGCGGGACTTCTTTCCAGGCGGGGAGCGGACGGTGGGAGGGCGGGGGACTACCGGCCGGACAACGGGCAAACCCACGCGTCCCAGACATTTACGGCAGTCCCATATGCCCCATACATGCCCACGATGCTGACATGAAACATCCACTGCTCGTGACGATTCACCGCAAAAAGCCGCCCTGAGCAGCCCCCATTGACCCGCTTTGCCCGAAAATATCCTGTCGGGAGGTTCCCGCCACCCCCCGGAACCGCGCCCGAAACCCGAGACCCCGGCCCGGCAACCGAGGCTCCGGAGCCCCCGAACCCGAAGACTCCCCGGGCGCGGGGGAGAGGCTGGGATCAGAGACACCCTCGCAGCGCCCGGCCAGCGCCTCGTAGGCGGCCGGAGCGGCCGATCCCGAGGGTGCGGGCGTGCGGGCGGCCCCGGTTTCCGCCGCATTCCAGCGCCACCCGTCATCGAGGGCGCCCGGGCGGGGGAGGCTGCCCGGGCGTCCACCGCGATGACCGGGCCCCCGCCCGGGAACCCCTTGCCAGGCTCACCCGGGGAAGGCCGCGCCACCACGACACCGGCCGACACCCCCAGCATCGCCCCCCATCGCATCACCCCAGGTCACGGCCAGGACACGACCTCCCGACGGCCTCTTGGCGCAACCCGGCCCGGCGGCGATCCAAACCCTCCCGCCCACCCCGGCATCCCCGCGCCCCAACCGCCCTTGGGCCGCCCTTCACCCGCCCGTGCCCCGGCACCCCCGCGTGCCTCCCGGCCACTCCCGGCCACTCCCGGCCACTCCCGCCCGCCTCCCGCCCGCCTCCCGGCCACTCCCGGCGCCGACCAGCCCGGCCGGCCGGGCGCCCTGCCCCTGCCGTCACTCACCCGCCGCCGGACCGGACCGCCCCGGGGGTCCAGCGGGCTCGGATGCGCCCCTCCCGCCGCCCAGACCGGTGGGGTGTACCATCGGTACATGCCGTTGCCGCGCTTCTACCGCCTCCCCGACGACCGGCGGGAAACGATCCTGCGCGTCGCCCGCGCCCACTTCGCCCGCGACGGCGCCGACCGCGCCTCCTACAACAAGATCATCGCCGAGCTCGGGATCTCCAAGACCTCCGCCTACCAGTACTTCGACGGCAAGGAAGACCTCTTCGCCGCCGTCATCGAAGACGTCCACACCCGCATCCTCCACACCCTCGGCGACTGGCCCCCCGCCCACACACCCGAACAGTTCCGGCGCCAGCTCCGCGACGCCTCCGACCGGCTCGTCACCCACGGCCTCACCCACCCCGAAGACCTCGCCCTCCTCGACGCGACCACCGCACAAGACCCCGCCCCCTGGCTCGCCCCCGTCATCGACAACGGACGCGCCCTCGGCGTGATCAGAACCGACGTCGACCGCGACCTCATGCTCACCGCCACCGCCGCCGTCCTGCGCGCCGCCGACCTCTGGACCGCCGCCCGGCTCCGCGACGGCGCCACCGCCCCCGACCTCACCTGGAGCCTCATCGAAGGACTGTGGAGCACCCCCCATGAAAGCTGAGATCGACTGGGACATCCCCGCCACCCCACCCGGCTGGAAAGGCGCCCTGCAACGCTTCATGGGCCCCGGCAAGACCCGCGCCGAACAACAAGCGGAACTCACCGGCTCACTCGCCTGCACGGCACTGCTCGGCTGGCACCTCATCGCCGCGCCCATCCACGGCTCCTGGCCGCAATGGGCCCTGGCCGCGCTCATCGGCCTCGACCTCGTCGGCGGCGTCATGACCAACGCGACCAACGCCGCCAAGAGGTGGTACCACCACAAGCCACCCCGCGCACGGCTCGGCTTCGTCGCCGCCCACACCGCCTACCTCGCCGCGATGGCCTTCGTGGTCATGGACACCGCCTGGAGCTGGTTCCTCGCCAACACCACCCTGCTCCTGGCCGGCGCCCTGCTCATCGAGAAAGCCAGACTGGAGGCCAAACGACCCGCCGCCATGGCCGCCTACATGACGGCCATCCTGGTCAACCAGACCGCCCTGCCGGTACCCGACACCCTCGACTGGTTCACCACCCTCTTCTTCCTCAAACTCCTCGTCTGCCACCTCGTCCCCGAGGCGCCCCTGCGATCGCCGGGCCGGCCCGGCGAGCACACCCGGTGAAGAACACCGCCGGGGGAGGGGAGCACCCGCCCCGCACCCCCGACCCCACCGCACCCCGACCGGCCCGGCCACACGGGCCCAGCCACACGGGCCCAGCCACACGGGCCCAGCCACACGGGCCCAGCCACACGACACCCCCGACGACACCCCCGACGACACCCCGACGACACCGCATGCCGGCACCCCACCCCGGGAATGGCACACCCTGTCCGCCACCAGCCCCGGCCACCACCGACACCACACCGGGCCGGCACCACCCCCCACCGACAGGAGACACACCCGCCATGGCCACCACCCTGTCACCGGCCCAAGCCGGCCTCACCCTCGCCACCCCCACCGCCTACACCGACGAACCCCGCCTCCACCAAGCCCTCACCCTCCTGCGCCGCCAAGCCCCCGTCCACCACGTACAAGCCCCCGGCTACACCCCCTTCTGGGCCATCACCCGCCACGCCGACATCCTCACCATCGAACGCGACCCCGCCCAATGGCTCAGCGCCCCCCGCCCCGTCCTGCGCACCGCCGACCTCGACGCCGCACTCCACACCCGCAACACCCGCGGAAACGCCTTCCGCAGCATCGTCCACATGGACGGCCCCGAACACCGCGCCCTGCGCGCCATCGCCGCCGACTGGTTCCGCCCCAAAGCCATGCGCGCCCTCGAAACCCGCATCCGCCACCTCGCCCAACGCCACGTCACCGCCATGGCCGACCACGGCGGCACCTGCGACTTCGCCCGCCAAACCGCCGCCCACTACCCCCTGTACGCCATCCTGACCCTCCTCGGCCTGCCCGAATCCGACTTCCCCCGCATGCTGCACCTCACCCAGCAACTCTTCGGCCAGCACGACCAGGACACCGGACGCGGCACCGGCACCCCCGACGACCACACCTCCGTCCTGGAAGACCTCTTCGCCTACTTCCGCGACCTCACCGCCCACCGCCGCACCCACCCCACCGGCGACCTCGCCTCCCAGATCGCCAACGCCCGCATCGACGGCCGCCACCTCGACGACGCCCTGGCCATCTCCTACTACGTCCTCATCGCCACCGCCGGCCACGACACCACCAGCTCCACCATCGCCGGCGGCCTCGAAGCCCTCATCCGCCACCCCGCCGAACTCCGCCGCCTACGCCACGACCCCACCCTCCTGACCACCGCGACCGAAGAGATGATCCGCTGGGTCACCCCCGTCAAATCCTTCATGCGCACCGCCGCCACCGACACCCACCTCAACGGCACCCCCATCAGAAAAGGCGAAGCCGTCCTGCTGTCCTACCCCTCCGCCAACCGCGACGAAGACGTCTTCACCGACCCCTTCCGCTTCGACATCACCCGCGACCCCAACAAACACCTCGCCTTCGGCCACGGCGCCCACTTCTGCCTCGGCGCCACCCTGGCCCGCATGGAGATCCGCGCCCTGTTCGCCGAGCTCATCCCCAGACTCACCCACGTCGAACTCGACGGCGAACCCGCCTGGACCGCCACCACCTTCGTCGGCGGCCTCAAACGCCTGCCCATCCGCTACACCCTCACCTGACCGCCCCCACCTCCCTGTTTCGGCCCACCCCGAAACACCATGCCGCCACCCCGCCACCCCCTACACCCTGCCGACAAGACCCCGAACACCCACAACACAAAAAGGGGAACCACATGCCCACGGCACGACCGACACCCACACCCGACCAGAACTGGTCACCACCCTCCCCAACCCCATGACACCCGGCCACCCGTCCCGGCCGCGGAAGCCGATACCGGAAGCGGCGAGCCGGCGACGGTGAGCACACAGGCGAGCACAAGGTGAGCACACAACGCCACCAGCCGACCATGACCACCCCGTAGGGGAGAGGACCCGGACACGCTCCCACCGCGAGGGCCAACCGGCCGGCAACCCAGGCTCCACACCGACAGGCTCCGCACCGACAGGGGCCTCCCCGACGGACAGAGCCCCGGCCCGGCCGGTCCCGCCCAGCAGAAGAGTTTGGATCACCCCGGCACACCAACCCCCGGCACTCACTTTGAGCAATCCCCACCCACCCCATGACCTGCACAGCCCCTCGACACAGTCATCCTGGAAAGGTCGGGAACGACTCCGAGCATTCGGGGGAGTGCTGCACATGCCTCACACACCCAGGATCACCACCTGCCTCGCCTCGGCCATCCTGGCCACGACACCCGTCCTGGCCACAGCCGGCCCCTCCCACGCGGCCACCACCGGCACACCGCTGACCCCGATCATCCAGACCACGACCCGCGACACCTTCGCCTGCGGCCAGGGCCCCGGCGGGCTCAAGATGACCATGCAGAGCAACCGGGAGATGTCCCAGGCCTGCGCCAAAGCCGGAGAAGTGGCCAACGCATACGCCGCCGCCCCGCAACAGGCCGGCGAGGAACAAGCGGTCTCCGTGAACGTCGACGGCGCCAACTGGGCCTGCGTCCACAAGACCGAGATGGACGAGGCCTACGTCGAATGCTCCCACGCCGACGAGACGCTCTCGCTGTCCGAATTCCGGTCCATGACCTGAACAGGCCACGGACCGGCCAGGACCCCGGGCGCGACCGCAGGCGACACCGTGGCGACACCGCGGCCGCCCGCCGCACCGTCCTGACACCGCCCCGCACGACTCCGGCCTTCGGAGGGAAGTGTCCCAGATGCGCACCATCATGATCCGCCTGTCCACCGCCCTGCTGGCAGCGGCAGCCCTCACCGCCGCCGGCCCGCCCCTCCCGGCATCGGCTTCCGCAGCCGAGACGGCTGACGCCCGGCTCATGACCGGCCGCCCCGTGCCCGCGCAGCCCGCAGAGCCCGCGCCCGGCGAGCCCGAGACCCGGGAGTACCAATGCGGGTCGGCCGGGCTCTGGGTCGTGGCCAAGAGCGCCGACGACAAGGAGAACGCCTGCGAGAGGGCCAAGAAGGTGGCCAAGGCCGCCATCGAGGGCAGCGCACCCGGCCCCGACAGCGGCTCCGGCCTCACGGTGGAGGTCGACGGGCAGCAGTGGTCCTGCCAGAGCCGCCAGGGCGACGACGAGGTGAACCCGCACTCACTGTGTGCCAGCCTCGCCCAGGAGGAAGAGCAGGTACGGCTGTACTCGTGACCGGGAGATCGAGACCGGCCGGCGTGGCGAGCGCCGCGCTACCGGAGACCCGGAAAGAAATCCCATACCAGACAGAATCCAGCTTCTGTCTGGTATGGGACATATGCGTACTTTGTGGCGATTCAGCCACGAGGGCGGCGCCGGCCCGTACGGCGGCCGGAGGGAGGGGACGGGGACGGCTCACCGGAGACGGCCAGCAGGAGGGGTCACCGGCCGGCCGGAGCTCATAAACGGTTGACGAAGCGGGCGGCGGCGCGCTGGCTCATGCCGGTTTCGCCGCGTACGAGGAAGACGGCTTCCTGGATCTGGCCGAGGGCTTTGAGCTCACGCGCCTGATCGACGAGGTCGACGCGGATGCCGGGCCGGTTGCGCGGCCTTTTGGTGAGCCGGACGGCGAAGATGATGAGCCAGATGACGCCGGCGGTGATGACGGCGGTGAGGGCGATGAGGCTGGACGTGCTGACTGCGAGGGGCGCCATGTTGTGGCGTTCTGCCCGGGTGTGTGCGGTTTATGCGGGGCTTCCGTGGTTGCTTGATAATGAACATTATGTCAAGTAGAGCATTCCGAGAGGAGCTGCCCGCCCTGCTCGGCCCTCCCTCCGCCCCTCCCGTCCCTTCTCGTCTCGTCGGCGTATCGGGCGTCTCCTGTCTCGACGGCGCGCCCTGTCGCCGCGGCGTCTTTCGCGTCCTCTCACTGTGCTGTCCCCGGGTGGCGTGTGCGGTTCACCGCTTCCCGGCTCGCGTGCGCCGGCCTCCCGGCCGGCCGGCGGTGCGAACGTCTTGGTGTTCGAAACCGGTTCGAACACGGCTCTCCCCGCCCGGCGGAGCGGCCGTCAGGGGCGGCCTCACGTAAGCCCGTCCTGTGCGCCGTCACCCGGTCCTGGCCGGCGGGCAGGACCGGGCGGCCCCTCTCCCCCGGGCTGGATGATCTTCTTTCTGGCGGCGTGTGCGGGAGTGGTCAGGGTCTGTGCAGGCGGCTGAACCAGGCTCGGGTGCGGCGGAGCAGGTCGATGCGGTGGCGGCGTTCGGTGATGATGTGGCCTTCGCGCGGGTAGATGACGAACTCGTGTTCGATGCCGTGTCTGCGCAGGGCGCGGTGGAGGAATTCGGCCTGGCTGAGCGGGACGTTGGTGTCGTCGGCGCCGTGGACGATGAGGATGGGGGTGCGGATTCTGGCGGCGTGGGAGATGGGGCTGCGGCGGTCGTGCGGGTGGGGGCCCTCCCCTTCCCAGCCGGCGCTGCCGCCGAGTGCTGCTTCGAAGGCGCCGAGTTCGCCTGTGGCGGCGAGCATGCCCCAGTCGCTGATTCCGGCGCTCATGAGTGCTGCTTTGAAGCGGTCGGTCTGGGTGACGGCCCAGGCGGTGAGGTATCCGCCGTGGCTGTGGCCGGCGATGCCGAGTCTGTCGGGGTCGGCGATGCCTTGGTCGATGAGCAGGTCGATGCCGGTGCGCAGGTCGTGCCATTCTTCCTGGCCGGGGGCGGGGTTGGCGGCGAAGGCGGGTCCGTGGCCTTGTCCGCCGCGGGGGTTGGGGAGGAAGACGGCGTGTCCGTCGGCGGCGAGCCATTGTGCGGGTTCGTGGTGGTTCAGGTGCAGGTGGTCGGTCCAGCGGGCGTAGGGGCCGCCGTGTGCGAGGGTGATGAGGGAGAAGGGGCCGTGCCGGCGGGTTTTGCCGGGCGGGAGGATGAGCAGGCCGTCGAGTTCCAGGCCGTCTTGGGCGCGGTAGGTCAGGCGTTGGCGGTGGCCCCAGGTGATGGTGCGGAGTTCGGGTGCGGTGTCGGTTCGCCGGGTGAGGGGGCCGTGGGCGGGTCCGGTGTAGATCGATCGGGTGTGGTCTGCGTGGCTTCGGGCGACGGCGACGGTGGTGCCGTCGGTGGTGGCGGTGAGCCACAGGGCCTGTCCTGGCAGGGGTTGGAGTGGGGTGGGTTTCCGGGTGGCGGGGTGGAGGCGGTGGATGGCGGAGTCGAGTCCGTCGGCGATCAGGGCGAGTCCGCCTGTGGTGAGGTCGAGCGGGCAGGCGGGGAGGTCTTGGGTGAGGTTGTGGTGGTGGGTGGGGTCTGTGAGGGGGACGTCGAGGATGGCGTTGCCGCCGGTGATGCCGGGTGGTGTCGTGGCGATGTAGGCGAGGTGCCATCCGTCTGTGGTGTTCCACCAGGTGAGTGAGTGTGCGGAGGTGGCTGCGGGGCCGAGTTCGCGGGTCTTGCCGGTGGCGGGGTCGTACAGGTGCAGGCGTGGGGTGAGCACGCCGGGGTCGGGGTGGGGTGAGTCTTGGGTGAGTACGGCGAGTGTCCCTCCCCCGGGTTGTTCGGTCACTTCGGCCACGTGGCGTCCGGGGAAGAGGTCGGGGGTGTGGATGGTGCCGGTGGGCAGGTCGAGCAGGCGCAGGCGGTGGTGGCCGGTGGCTTGGCTCCATACCCAGGGGTCGTCGTGGCGGGGGTCGGGTGCGAGCAGGATCACGGTGCGGGGGTCTGTGAGGGGCAGGTAGGCGGTGGTGCCGGTGTTCCATGAGGTTCGGTCGCCGCCTTCGGGCCGCTGGCGGTGGAGGCGGGTTTCGGTGGTGTAGTAGAGGTGCTGGGAGTCGGCCGACCATTGGAGGTGGGTCCCCTCCCCCAGTTTCCTGGGTGGCGTGTCGGTGTCGGTCCGGATGATCCAGAGGGTTGTACCGGGCATCTCGCCGTAGGCGACCCATTGTCCGTCCGGTGAGATGACGGGGTGTACGGGCATGCGTGCGTCGGCTATCAGGTTTGCGGTCAGCATCGCCCGATGCTCGCATATGTTGATCTTCGTGGTGGTGTGATGGGGTCCCGCGTGGTGGTGCGGGGGTGGGTGGGTTTGCGGGGTCGCTCCCCCGGGTTCCGGTGGCGGGATGGTGGGGCGCGGGGGTCTGGTGGGAAGTTTTTTCCGTGGTCCGGTGGGGGTGGCCGGCGGGTGGTGCGGAGGGGTTGAGCAGGGGTTTCGCGGGTCGTGGAGGGCGGGCGGGGTGCCGCAGGGGTCTTGACTGGAGTGTTGACGCTCTGTTGATTCGCTGTTCTTTGCGGAGGTGTGGTTTTAGGGTGGAGCTCCTGCTATTCGCGCCGCGAGAGGAGCAGCACGTGGGGAACGAGTCGGTGTTATGCCCGGTGTGTCAGGGGGTTCTGCCCGCTTCGGGTAAGGAGTCGTACACGGCCGGCCGGGGGCGGTTGATCGTGACGAACGGTTACTGCCCGGGTGGGTGCGCCGAGCGGCGTGCTGAGATGGTGGCGGAGCAGACGCGGCAGATGGCGCGTCCGCAGCCCTCCCCCGCTCCTGTGGCGGGTGCGGCGCCGATGCAGGCTCCGGTGGGTGCGGGGCGTGCGCCGCTGCGGGTGGTGCGCTGAAGGGTTCGGGTTTTCTGGTTTCGGGGGGTGCGGGGTCCGGCGGAGATGGCCGGCCCCCGTGCGGATGGTTCGGGTGGCGGGGTCAGAGGTGGCCGTCGCCGGTGTGCCAGTAGTCGCGGGTCCGTACGGCGAGGCCGTCGGCGTCGAAGCGGGCGAACACGCAGCCCGCGAGCGTGATGGGCCGGCCGTTGTCGCGGGCGTGGACGCGGAATTCGATGGCGGCCTGGTCTCCGTCGACGATGGGGGTGGAGAAGGTGACGCGGGGGTCGCTCTCCGCGGTGAAGGACCAGGCGATGTAGCCGGCGATGGCCTGTTTGCCGTGGTGCGGGGGGCGGATGTCGGCCGTGCCGGTCGCGTGGAGCTGGGAGAGCACGTGCCGCCCTACGTTTCCCGTGGCCCCGATCACCAGGATCATTGCCTTGTCCCTTTCGGAGGTTTCGTCTTCCGGTGATCGTGCGGTCTGGTGGGCCTGATGGCGACTCGGAAGCGACCGTATGGGCTGAATTCGACACTGAAACAGGAGCGTAGGGCTCGTAACCAGCCCAAACGGGCGCCGTCGCCGAACCGGTACGAAGATCAACTCCGTACCGCCAATTTCTGCACTCGGCCTCCTCGAAGGCCGAGTTCTACCGGGATGTGCTCGGCGGCGAGCTGCGGCTGGGGACGTACGGTGACTACGGCTCGCCGGAGGCGCCGGGCGGTGACGCCTCCAAGATCATGCACTCGGTGCTCGACACCCCGGACGGTTACACGGTGATGGCGTGGGACGTCCCGGAGCGGGTGCCCTTCAGGCCGGGCGGGAACGTCGCGCTGTTCCTGGGGGGTGACGATGCGCGGCTGCGCGGCTTCTTCGAGAGGCTGTCCGCGGGCCGCGCCGTGACGTTGCCCCTGGGGAGGCAGTCGTGGGGTGACGAGGCCGGTTCGCCGGTGGACCGGGTCGGGGTCAGCTGGATGGTGCACATCGCCGCGCGGCGGTCCTGGCCGGCCGCGGGGCCGCTTCCAGGGCCGGTGAGGGACGGGTGGGCGGCCTCCGCACGGCGTGCGGGTCAGGCGGGGTCAGTCAGGGGCGGCCGGGGTCAGTCGGTGTAGGGGCGGGTGGCGGTGACGGCGGTGAGGGGCAGCGGCCCGTACAGGTGGGGGTAGCCGTTCTCGATGCGGATGTCGAGCCCGGTGGGGTCGATGTCGAGGATGAGGAGTGGTTCGGTGAGGTGGCCGTAGTAGGTCGCGTGGACGGTGCGCAGCTGGGTGAGGTCGCGGCTGCAGTGGATGAAACCTTCCTCTTCGAGGGTGCGGCCGAGAGTGGAGATGCGGTACTCCCCCGCTTTCCGGGCGGCTTCCCAGTCGGTGCGCAGGGCGAGGTGGTGGATGGGGTTCGCGGGGTTGCTCGCGGGGTTCATCGGGTGTCTCCGGTGGCGGGCGGGTGCGGGCCGGTGGCGTGGTGCAGGGCGTGGGTGAGGAGGGTGCGGGCCTGGTCGAGGGGGCGTTGTTCGACGACGTGCTCGAGCCAGAGGGCGCTGACGGTGGTGTAGAGGAGGCGGACGCGGGTGTCGGTGGCGGGCAGGCCGAGGGTTTCGGCGATGATGCGGACGCAGCCGTCGGTCCAGCGGCGGGCGATGTGCTGCAGGACGGGGTCGCGGCCGGCGTGGACGTAGAGCTCCCACAGGCCGAGCTGGCGGCGGCGGTCGGCGGCGGCGATCTGGTCGGGCAGGGCGGTGAGGCCGTGCCGGGTGATCCAGGCGCGGGTGGTGGCCAGTTCGGTCTGGACGAGCTGGGCGAAGGCTTCGGCCAGGAGCTGGTCGCGTGAGGCGAAGTAGTAGGTGGTGGCGGCCAGGGGCAGGCCGGCGCGGGTGGCGACGGCGCGGTGGGTGACGGCGGCGAATCCGCCCTCGGCCAGGAGGGTGACGGCGGTGTCGAGGAGGGCGGCGCGGCGGCGGCGGCCGCGTGCCTGTGCGGGGGTGTGGCCGCCGGGGGGTGCGGGGTCCTGGTGCGGGTGTGGGTTCAATGGCCACCTGCGAGGTTGAGGAGGACGACGCCGCCGATGATGAGCAGGATACCGCCGATCTTGAGGGGGGTGAGGGTCTCGCCCATGAAGGCGGCGCCGATCAGGGCGATGGCGGCGGTGCCGGCGCCGGACCAGACGGCGTAGGCGGTGCCCATGTCGAGGTGGAGTTTGAGTACGCGGGCCAGGAGGGTGAAGGAGGTGAGGTAGCCGGCGGCGACGACGAGGGTCCAGCCGAGGTGGGTGAAGCCGTTGCTGAGTTTGAGCGCGGTGGTGGCGAGGACTTCTGAGGCGATGGCGAGGGCGAGCAGGAGCCAGGCCATGGGTGGTTCTCCCCCGGGGAAGGCGAAGTGGTACGGGTGTGCCAAATTTTATCGGGTAGGCGTCCGTACCGGATGGGGCGGGCCGGGGGACGGCATGGGCCCGGATCACTTCGCCGAAGGGCTGTTCCTGACCTGGCCTGACTCGCCGCTTGCTCGCTCGGCGTGGTGGTTGGGGTGGGGGTTCCCCCGCCGTTGAGTCGCCGAGCAGTCGCCGTCTCGCCCGGGGGGTCAGTTGGTGAAGGCGATGTGGGTGCGGTGGTGCGCGGGGGTGTCGATCTCGTCGAGCAGGGCGATGGCGAAGTCGGCGTAGGAGATGAGGCCGGTGCCGGCAGGGCCACCGGTCCGGTAGTGGCCGGCTCGCGGGCCGTCGTGGTCGAAATTTCCGGTGGGGCTGGCGTACAGCCAATCGAGGCCGGTGGTGGTGGAGCGCAGAACCTGCAGTCCTGCGGCATGGCCGTCGGAGAAGGGCCGATACTCGGGCGGGAATCCGCCGGTGTCCATGAGCCGCACTCCTGGTTCGGTCTCCAGGAGGGTGCCGAGGCCGACCACCAGCAACCGGCCGACTCCGGCACGGGACAATCCGTCCAGCAGTGCCGTGGCCGCGCCGGCGTAGAAGCTGCCGGGTGACGCTTGGGCGTCATAGACGGCGCTGATGGCCGCGTCGTGGCCGGCGGCGACGGCGGCGACGCTGTCCGCGTCCGTGACATCGCCCGCCACGACCGCCACCTCGCCGGCCGCCAGGTCGCCGTGTTTGGCCGGATCACGGACCACCGCGGTGACCTGGTGGCCGCGCCGGCGTGCCTCGGCGACCGCCGCGCGGCCGGCCTTGCCGCCGGCGCCGAAAACAACGATCTTGCCCATCTGGATACTCCGTTCTGTCCGGCGGGCAGGGGCACCCGCCGCTGCTCCGGAACGGTATCCACGAGGTACTTGTTACTTCAACGATACTGAGTTAGCGTCGGGATAGTGACTGTGCCGCCACTCGACCCGGAGATGTTCGACCCGGCCTGCCCCTCCAGCGTCATGCCGATCCGGATCGGCGAGAAATGGTCGGCGATGGTCCTCATCTGCCTTGAGCACGGCCCTCGCCGGTTCACCGAGATCCGCACTCCGCTGCGCGGGATCACGCCGAAGGTGCTCACCGGGACGCTGCGCGCGCTCGAACGCGACGGGCTGGTCACCCGCACCGCCTACCTGGAGATCCCGCCCCGGGTCGAGTACGAGCTGACACCGCTGGGCCGCACGCTGCTCGAACCGATCGCGGCCTGCCGCGCCTGGGCGCAGAACCATCTTCCCCAGCTGCTCGAGGCGCGTGAAGCCTACGACCACCGGGTCTCCGGCTGAAGGCCGAAGGGCGTCCCGGTCCGCTCGGCGTACCTCCCCGCTCGCCGGATCGGCGATATCGTCCGGTGCCCGACCGGCCCGTCGGCGTGCGTCGGGGGGCGTTTCGGGCCCGGCCGGCCTTGACCAGGCAGGTCACAGCACGATCAGTGCCTTAGGGGCTCATGGCACGTTTCAGGTGACGCGCCAGGCGATGGCGTACGGCTGGGGGCCGGTGGTGATGCGGTGGGCGCGGACGGTGATGGTGGCCTGGCCGGCCGGGACGCCGGTCCACCAGACCTGTTCGACGTTGTTGTGGCGGTCGTGGCCGGTGGCGCCGCCCATGTTGCCGTGGCGTTCGTCGCCGCCGGCGGCGCGGACGGTGAGGTCGAGGTCGTTTTGCAGGCCGGCGCCGGGCGGGTCGGTCCACACCAGGGTGACTTTAAGGGTGGCGGCGGGGTTGCGGGCCGGGACGTCGATGCCGATGGTGTGCTCCTGGGCCTGGTCGAGGGGGTCGCCCTGGTGGAAGCCGGCGTCGCGGCTGCGGCCGGGGACGATGATGGAGCGGGCCAGGTCGACGCGGCCGAAGCCGGAGGCGTTGTTGGGGCTGCTGCCGGCCTCGCTGGGGGCGTACTGGCCGGTCAGTTCGACGGCGCCGTTGATGAGCAGCGCTTTGATCAGGGCGGCGCTGGGGCCGGGGGTGCCGTTCTCGATGAGGCTTTGGCGGATGGCGGCGGCGCAGCCGGCCACCAGCGGGGTGGCCATGCTGGTGCCGCTCATGTACGCCAGCCTCGCGTCACGGGTCGGGGTGCCGCCGGGTGGCGGGGCGTTGCGGGAGCGGGCCGACAGGACCATGGTGCCGGGTGCGACCAGGTCGGGCTTGAAGCGGCCTTCCCTGGTGGGGCCGCGGTTGCTGAAGGCGGCCATCCCGTGGGGGGCGTCGGCGACGCGGTCGGAGTGGATGGGCTCGGCGGGGAAGCGCTGCGGTGCGCGGCGGCCGTAGACGATGTCGTGCTCGGGGCGGAGGTTCTCGCTGGCGCCGACGGTGATGGAGTTCTTGGCCGCGCCCTGGCTGCCGACGGAGCCGGGGTCGACGACGCCGTCGCGGTCGGCGTCGGTGCCGTAGTTGTGGGCGCAGAAGAGGATGACCATGTCGGGGTGACGCCAGACGAAGTCGTCGATGGCGTAGGAGTCGTCGTCGTAGGGCAGGCCGGCCTCGAGGTTGCCCCAGGAGTTGTTGTGCACGCGCACGCCGTCGGTCTCGTAGACGGGGGTGAACAGCTCGCGCAGGTCGATCGGGATGCCGCCGAGTCCTCCCTCCTCGTCTCCCATGGCCTGCACGATGAGGTGGGCGCGCGGGGCGGTGCCGTCGATCTGGCCGCCCATCTCGGGTGAGTGGATGCTGCCCAGGACCGAGCCCGCCACGTGGGTGCCGTGGCCGTCGGTGTCGTCGGCCCTGCCGGGGCGGCCGAGGGCGTAGAGTTTGCGGACCCGTCCGGTGAAGGCGGGGTGGACGTCGGTGGTGGAGCCTTTGTCGAAGCCGGTGTCGGCCACGCACACCACCTGTCCCTCGCCCTGGTAGACGGTGTCGCCGACGCGGACGTCGGCGCCCAGGATGACGCGGGCGACGTTGTTGGCCAGGCTGTAGCGGGGGGTGCGGGTGATGGCGCGGACCTCGTCCCAGGAGGCCAGTTCGGTCAGGCGGCCTTCGGCGGGGGTGAGGCGGGCCTTGTGCGCGGCCAGCCGGGGCGGGCGGCCGGGGGTGGCGAGGGCGGTGAGCCGGTCGGCGAGGCGGGCGGGGTCGACGCCGGGGTGGAAGACGACGTCGACCTCGCCGGCGCCGTCGTGCCCGCGCAGGCCGGGCTCGATCTTCAGGTCGGGCCGGTAGACGTCGGCCCATCCGATGTACGGCAGGGCGCGCAGGCGTGCCAGGTCGGGCGGGCGGTAGCGGCACAGGTAGGTGTCGTCGGGGACGTATTCGAGGATCTCCACGCCTGCGGCGGCCAGCTCGGCCTTGTGCTCGGCGGTGAGCAGGTCGTCGGCCTGCAGCAGGAGGTAGTCGGAGTGGGCGGCGTCGGGGGCGGGGGCGCGGGTGGTGTCGTGTGCGGGGTCGAAGGAGTGCCCGTTGATGGTGATGCGGGTCATGAGATGCGCGGGCTGGTCGGGGGCATGGGGGTCGCCTTTCTCGGCTCGGGCCGGTGCCTGTGGTGGTGGGGGTCCGGTCGCGGGGCCGGTGAGCCGGGGGGTGCGGGCCTGGGGGCGGGCGCTCGGGCCGGACGACCGTGGTGATATTCCTTCCACCCGCCATAACTACGTAACGTAACTTTAAAGTGACAATATGTGACCAAAAGTGATGGGCCGGTTCCCCCGGGAGCGCCTCCGGGCCGGGCGCGCGGGGCCTGCCGGGGGCCGGGCCCGGCGGCGGATGGGGCCGCTCACGCTGATCCCCGGTCCAGGGCGGCGAGCAGGTCGTCCAGGGCCTTGCCGAGGGCTTCGGCGGCGGCCGGGCCGAACCAGGTGGTGCGGATGCGTTCGTTGTTCCCGCCCGGGGTCTCGTGGTCGGCCGCCAGCCGGCGCAGGGAGCGGGTCCGGTCGCCCAGTGCCCGGCCGGCGCCCTGGAAGAGGCCGCGCACGTAGCCGTCGGCGACGTCGGGGGCGATGCCGTGGCCGGCGGCCCAGGAGATGAGCGTGGCGAGGTAGGAGTAGTGGGTGGTGAGCGTTCCTGTCAGCGCGGACAAGACGTTGAAGGACGCCTCGTCCGCAACGGGGAGGGCCCCGCCCAGGCGCTCGAACAGGGAGTCCGCCGCCGGGTGCGACGGGTGGGTGACCGTGACCGAGCGGCGTTCGCGCACGGCGGGCAGGGGGATGGCCCGTACCAGCGCGGCGTCGGTGGCGAGGGTCCGGCGCAGGTCGTCGTTGCCGACCCCGGACATCACGTTGATCACCACCCTGTCGCCGGGCACCGTCAGCCCGGCCAGTGCCGCGTGCCGGTCCCGGGGGCGGACGGCGATGATCACCACCTCGGAACGGTCGACCACCTCCTGGTTGCCGGCGCACACCCGCACGCCCTCATGGCGCTCGGACAGCTGCGCGGCCGTGCGGGCTCCGCGGGGGGACAGGAACACCTCCGGCGGCCTGCCGGCCCCGCCGCACAGGCCCTCCACCAGGGCCCGGCCGATCTCGCCCACTCCGATGACGCCGATGCGCTTCACTGCTTCTTCCTCCATCAGGTGTGCCGGTCCCGTGCGGCCGCTGACGGCCGGGCCCGGGATTCGTGACGGTCCGGGCCGGGGGCGCCTCGGCTCCCCCGGCCCGCGTTCGAGCCGCGGCCGGCCCTCAGGGTGCGGCGGGGCGGCGGGGCCGGGACGTGGCGGGCGGCGGTGCCAGCCGGGCCGCCAGTTCCCGGACCTGTTCGGGACGCGGATTGGCGCCGGTCAGCACCGTCGCCACCCGGTCGCCGGGGACCGCGCCCCCCGCGATCGCCGCCAGGCCCGCGGCCCCGGCCGGCTCCAGGACGATCCCGAGCGTGCGCGCCGCCAGCTCCATGGCGGCGGCGATGGCCTCGTCGGTCACCAGGACGATCTCGTCCACCAGGGCGCGGGCCCGTCGCACCGAGACCTCCAGCGGGGTGCGCACCGCGATCCCGTCGGCGAAGGTGCGGGCTCGTGCGATGCCGACCGCGCGGCCGGCGCGCAGGCTTTCGCGCATCGAGGGGGCGCCCGCGGCGTTGACCCCCACGATCCGGGTGCCGGGCGCGTGCTCCTTCATCCAGCGCGCCACGCCGTTGATCAGCGCTCCGTCGCCGACCGGCAGCACGACGGCGTCGAAGCCCCCGCCGTCCGGCGTGCCGCGGGTCAGCTCGACCCCGATCGTCCCGGCCCCCTCGGCGATCGCCGCCTGCAGGCCGTCCTGCAGATGGACGCGGTCGCGGTGGCGTGCGGCGTGGGCGGCCGCGGCCTCGCGTGCCGAGCTGCCGTCCGTCCCGGCCGTGAGGACCCGGGCGCCGAAGGCCTCCATCCGCTCCCGCTTGACGGGGTTGACCGTCTCGGGCACGAACACCTCGACCGGCATCCCGCGGGAGCGGCCCGCATAGGCGACGGCCTGCCCGAAGTTGCCCGAACTGGCGCACACCACCGGCGTGCCGGGGGCGAGCGTGCTCAGCATCAGGTCGGCGCCCCGGCCCTTGAAGCTGCGCACGGGGTTGGCCGTCTCCACCTTCACCGTCACCGCGCGGCCGCCCAGCGCCCGGCACAGCTGCTCGTCACGGTACTGCGGGGTGTCGAGGAACACCGGATCGATCACCTGTACGGCGTTCTCGATCCGGGCCACGTCCAGGTCCATGCGGGTCGCCTTTCCTCAGGGGGCTTGCGGACCCGGCCGACGCTATCCGGACAGCCGATCGAAGCGATTGAGAATTTTCCCGCCGCGACGCAATAATCTTGCATGCCCGAATCGCCGCCGCCGCGCCTGGACGAGATCGACGTGCGGCTCCTGGACCTGCTCCAGCAGGACGCCGGACGTACCCTGCACGACCTCGGCGGACAGGTCGGGCTCTCGCCGAGCGCCGTGCAGCGGCGCCTCGCCCGTTACCGCAGGGACGGCCTCATCGCCCGGCAGGTCGCCGTCCTCGACCCGCACCGCTTCGGCCCGACCGTGCTGGCCGTGGTCCTGGTGACCCTGGCCCGGGAGTCGTTCGAGCTCCACCGGGCCTTCGCCGCGCGGATGCGCGCGGACCCGCAGGTCCAGCAGTGCCACCGGGTGGCGGGGCCGTGGGACTACGTGGTCGTCCTGGCCGCGCGGAGCATGCGCGACTGCAGCCGGCTCGGCGACCGCCTGTTCAAGGCCGACGACAACATCAGGCGTTACGAGACCCTGATGGTCTTCGACACCGTCAAGACCGGCCTGGCCCTGCCGCTCCCCGCACCGTAGCCCGCCCGGCCGCAGGACGACGGGCGGGTGCGGGCGGGACGACCCGTGTGAGGCCGGGGGGGCGGAGCGCGGCCGGGCGGGTTCGCCGGCCCGGCCGGCCGGATCGTGCGCCTGCCGGAGGCGGCGGGCACGGCGGCGGGCGGGCGACACGGGGAGCCGGTGCGGGGGCGGCTTGCCGGAACCGCTTGAAAACGCAGTCGAATACGTGTTCCACTGGAGGGTGTGGGTTGGGACGCGCTTTCGCTGGTCGACGCCGCCGACGACCGGCCGCCGATCGAGCGGCGCGCGGTGGTGCGCGGTGATTTCCTGGAGCTGCAGGCCAGAACGGTGATCGAGCGGGTGCCGCCGGCCGCCGGCATCGCCCAGCGGTGGGCCGTGTCCCCCTACCGCGGCTGCGCGCACGCCTGCCGGGGCTGCGGCGCCCGCGCCGGGCACCGCAAGCTGGGCCTGGACGAGGGCCGCGACTTCGACACGCGGATCGTGGTGCGGCCCAACGTGGCCGAGCGGCTGCGCGCGGAGCTCGCCCGCTGGGACGGCCAGGAGCTGGCCGTCGGCCTGGGCGGCGACTGCTACCAGGCGGCCGAGGAGACCTACCGGCTGATGCCGGGCGTGATCGCGGCGCTGGCGGCGGCGGGGACACCGTTCACCGTCTACACCAAGGGCGCGGCGGTGCTGCGCGACGCCGCGCCGCTGGCCCGGGCCGGGGCCCGGGTGGCGGTGTCGATCGCGTTCGTCGACGAGCGCATCCGCCGGGCGGTGGAGCCCGGCGCGCCGCCGGCGCAGGCGCGGCTGGAGCTGGTGTCGGCCCTGGTGGAGGCCGGGGTGGACTGCCGGGTGGTGATGGCGCCGGTGCTGCCGCTGCTCAGCGACGCCGCCGACCAGCTCTCGGCGACGGTGCGGCGGATCGCCTCGGCCGGGGCGCGGCGCGTCGAGCCGGTGGTGCTGCGCCTGCCGGCGGGCACGCGGGCGTGGTATCTGCGCTGGCTGGCGCAGGCGCACCCGCAGCTCGTGGAGCGCTACGAGGAGCTGTACGACCGGGCGGGGCTGCCGTCGCCCGGCTACGAGGGGCGGATCACGGGGCAGATCGAGCAGTTGTGCCGGGTGTACGGGATGGAGTGCGGCGCCCCGCCGGCCGAGCGGCGCGAGCCACGTGCGGCCCAGCTCGCCCTGGTCTGACCGCGGGAAACGGCTCATGAAACGGAGCCGGGCAGGGAACGGCCTGGACGAGCGGGCGACCGAGGGGCTGTTTCCCAGGTGGCCGCCTGCGAAACCCCCCGGAGGCCGTGCAGCCGCCGCGCCCGTTGGCCGGACCGGCCGCTCAGGCGGTGGGCAGGGGGAACGTGGTGTGGGTGAGGAGTTCGGACACCTCCCAGAGCTTTTGCGCGGTGTCGTCGTCGAGTGCTTCGCCGGACAGTTCTTCGAGGGCGGCGGGGCCGCGTACCCCGAACCGGCTGGGGCCGGAGAAGCTGGCGCCGGGGACGTCGCCGACGGTGGCCAGCAGGGTCGGCCGGGCCCCGCCTTCGGGACTCTGGGCCAGTAGCCGCGTTCCCAGCGCGAGGGTGCGGTCAAGGATGCGCCGGCCGGTGGTCATGGTGAATCCGGTGGCCGCCCAGCCGGGATGCGCCGCCGTGGCCAGGATCGGTGAGCCGGCCCTGTTCAGGCGGCGCTGCAGTTCCCGGGTGAACAGCAGATTCGCCAGCTTGGTCTGTCCGTAGGCGCCGAACGGCCGGTAGGGCCGTCGCTGCCACTGCAGGTCCTCGAAGTCGATGTGCGCGCCGCGGTAAGTGGTGGAGGACACGGTGATCACCCGCCTGGTGATCCGGCTCAGGAGCAGATTCGTCAACGCGAAGTGCCCGAGATGGTTGACGCCGAGCTGGCTCTCGAAGCCGTCGGCGGTGTGCCGCAGGGTGCCGGACATGGAACCGGCGTTGTTGATCAGATAGTCGATGGGGCCGTCCGTCGTGCGGGCGAACTCACGCACGGAGGCCAGCGACCCGAGGTCGAGCGGGCGTGACTCGGTCAGGCCCCCTATCTCGGCGGCGGCCGCGCGGCCGCGGGCCTGGTCGCGCACGGCGAGGATGACCCGTGCGCCCTTCGCGGCCAGGGCGGCAGCGGTGGCCTTGCCGATGCCGCTGCTGCCGCCGGTGATGATGACGGTCCGGCCGGTCTGATCGGGGATGTGCATGCTCATGAGGTGATGGCGGTCTTTCCGTGATCGTGTCGCTCGGTGTTCAAGGCGGTGTTCAAGGCGGTGTTCAAGGCGGTGTTCAAGGCGGTGCGTAAGATCGATGGCTTCCGGAGGTGCCGCGTCACAGGGTGTCCCAGAAGTCCGTCAGCATGCGGGCGGACCGGGCCGGGTCCTGAAGCATCCACCAGTGACCGAGCGCGTCGAGGTCGACGGCACGGGCGCCGGCGCGCCGGGCGGCGCGGTGGCGGAGGGCGACGCTGCCGGCAGTGAGGTCGCCGGTGGCCACGGGAACCAGGCCGGGCCGGGCTGCTGCCGCCGGCAGCCTGCGCCCGCGTTCGGCCAGCGTGTTCTCGGGTACGGAGCGGTACAGCGACAGAATGGCTGCGCCCATCTCGGGGCCCTGTCCGAGCGCCACCTGGCCGGCCGCCGGCTCCGGGATGCCCCACGAGATCATGCGCGCCGTCCGTTCCGCGGCGTCCCCGGAGAAGGTCTCCTCGATGTGGCGCTCCCCGTCCCCTGGCGTCTGCCAGACCTTTGCGATCTCGTGCCAGGTGAAGTCGGGTTCGTACCCGCCGATGGTGTCGCTGGTCCAGCTGCGCACCAGGTCGGGGCGGGCCATCGCGGCTTCCAGCGCGTAACCGCCGCCGAAGTCGTGGCCGACCAGGTCCACCGGGGTCCTGAGCTGCGACAGTTCGTCAATGAGCCAATCCCGGTAGTCCAGGAAGGTGGCGCCGAAGCCGGCGGGAAGCGCGGCGCCGAAGCCCGGAGGCGAGAGCCGGACCACGTCCTGCTGCCGGGGCTTGGGCAGCTCGCTGATCAGAGGGGTCCAGACCGCAGAGGTCACCGGTACGCCGTGGACAAAGACAATGGTCATACCAGGTATGACACCACCGGGGCGGCGCAGGCGTCCAAGACCTGCCTTGCACCCCGTGATGCGAGAAGTGCATAACGGAGGGCTAGTCTGGGGGCATGTCTCCCGATCTGGATCTACGACTGGTCCGGTACTTCACGGTCGTGGCCGAGCGGCTGAACTTCGCCCGGGCGGCCGAGGAGCTGCATGTCGCCCAGCCTTCCCTGAGCCGTCAGATCCAGCGCCTGGAGAACACTCTCGGCGTGCGGCTGCTGGAGCGCACCACCCAGGGCAGCCGCCTCACCGCCGCGGGCGCGGCTTTCCTGCCCCAGGCGCAGCAACTGCTGCACGGCGCCCGGCAGGCGGTCCAGGCCGCCCTGGCCGCGGCGCCGGCCCGCACCATCACCATCGGGTACGTCGACGATCTCGTCATCACGCCCGCCGTGCGCGCCCTGCGCCAGCGATGTCCCGACGCCCACGTCCGTACTCGTCACCTCGGCTCGCAGGACGCCTCCGCGCTGCTGGAGCGACGGGTCGACGTCCTGGTCACCCGTACGCCGCTGCCGATCCCGGCCGAGGATCTGGAGGTGACGGTCCTGTACTCCGAGGCCCGGGTCCTGCTCGTGCCCGCGTCGCACCGCCTCGCGGGGAAAGAGGCGGTCACGGCCGACGACATCGCCGCAGAACCGCTCGTGGGCTGCACCGGGATGGGCGTCGATTGGACCGCCTTCTGGCGGCTCGAACCCCGATCGGGCGGCGACCCCGCCCCGGTGGGTCCTGCCTTGGCCGAGACCTACGAGGACAAACTCGAGGCCATCGCCGACGGCACCGCCATCGCCGTCGTCCCGGCCGGCGACCGGCGCTACACCCTGCGCCCCGGCCTGGTCACCGTCGCGCTCGACGGGATCGGGCCTTGCCAGGTCGTCGTAGCCACCCGGGCCGCCGACACGAACCCGCTCGTCGCAGAGTTCGTGCGATCCGCGAAGGACCTCCTGGCCGGGCACATCACCAGCGGTGCGGCCCCTCCCGCCCGTTCCGCGTAGTGGTGTCCCGCCGACGGGAGGGTTCCCGGGGGCGGTGTCCCGACGGAAAGGACCGCCGGCTCACCGGCAGGTCGGGCAGCACACCAGGCGCCGCCCGTGCGCGGCGTTCTCGCGTCCGGCCTCGGCGCGCGGCGCGGCGCTGACGGCGGCGGCCTCGTCCCAGCCGGCGAAGAACCGCTGCGCGCCCCGAGCGGGCCCCTTGGCGCGTCGGGGACGACAGCGCGTTGACGGTGGGGTCACAGGCGGCGCTGCAGGAGCATGCCGGGCCACTCCCCCACCGTGAAGGGGGCGACGCGGGTGAAGCCGCGGCTCTCGTAGTAGGCGACCAGGCGGCCGTCCCCGCCGGCGTAGCAGTCCACGCGCAGCACGGCGGCCCGGCGGGCGCGGGCCTCCTCGGCGGCCCAGTCGAGCAGGGCGGCGCCGACGCCGTGTCCGGCGTGGCGGCGGTCGGTGACCAGGGCCTGGACGTACAGCTCGGGCTCGGTGGCGGGGGTGACGTAGTCGTGGGCGGGGCCGACGGAGATGCAGCCGGCCGGCCGGCCGTCGTGCTCGGCGATGCGCATGCCGCCGCCCTCCAGCCAGGAGGTGACCTGGCGGGTGCGGCCGGGGTCGCCGGTGAAGGGGCGGGTGCCCCATTGGCCGGTGCGGCCCCGGGCGGTGAGCCAGGCGACGGCGCTGTCGAACATGGCCAGCACGGCGGGCACGTCACCGTCGCGGGTGGGCCTGATCAGGGTGCGGGTGCCGTGCGTCATCGGTTGCTCTCCCCGCCCTTGAGCGCGCTGCCCTTCTTCCACTGGGAGAACGACATCTGCCAGTAGCCCCAGCCGTTGTTCCACTCCAGGGCGCGGTCGGTGCCGGTGATGTCGACGACGTCGCCGCGCTGGACGTTGTCGTAGAACCACTTGGCCTGGTCGGGGCGGGCGTTGATGCAGCCGTGGCTGACGTTGCGCACGCCCTGGGCCCAGACGTTGTCCTTGGCGTGGACGTACTCGCCGGAGTTGGAGATGCGCACCGCGTGGTTGATCATGACGTCGTAGTAGCCGGGGTCGCCCTTCTTGCGGCCGGGGCTGATCATGCGGACGGGATTGCCGCGTTCCATGGTGAGGTGGACGCCGGAGGTGGTGGTGTATTCGCGGGTGGTGGCCATGCCGGCGCTGATGCGCATGGTCTGCACGCGCTTGCCGTCCTTGTAGACGTACATCATCTTCGTACGGGTGTCGATCTTGCTGATCTGCTTGGCGCCGATCTTGAGGTTGGCGGTGTAGTCCTTGACCCCGTACAGGCCCTTGCCGGCCTTGATGCCGGTGATGTCGGCGTTGAAGGTGACCTTCTGGTGGGCGGGCCAGTATTTCTGGGTGCGGTAGATGACGACGGTGTCGTTGATCCAGCGCCAGGCGCCCGGGACGGGCTTTTCCGCCTCCACGCGCAGGGCGCGCTCGATGGCGGCCTTGCGGGTGACGGGCTGGTTGAAGGTGACGATGATGGGGGCGCCGACGCCGAGCGTCTCGCCCTTGGCGTTGGGGGTGACGTCGGCGACCTGGAGGGCGCGCTCGGGCTTGGCGGTGGTGAAGGTGCTGGTGGCGGTGGTGGCGCCGGCGGTGGCCGAGACGTTGTAGCTGGTGGACGGCTTCAGCGCGGTCTTGGAGGTCCAGCGGGTCTTGTCGGCGTTGTACGCCCCCTCGAGCCGCTCGTCGCCGGCCTGCACGGTGACGTCGTCGAGGGCAGCGCCGGAGGCGGTGACGACGACCTTCTTGTCCGGGCTGACCTTGGCCGCGCCCTCGGCCGGGGTGATCTCGACGACGGGCGCCTGGGGGGTGGCGGCCGTGGTGGCCTGGGAGCCGTCGGGCGGCGCGGCGGCGGGGCCGCCGGAGCAGGAGGAGGTCAGGGCGGCCGCGGCGAGCAGCGCGATCGCGGCGACGGGCTTCCTCCGGGCGGGCGCAACGTTCAACTCTGTCCTCTCCCCACGGCACCACAAGGCACCTCAAAAACTGTAATGCTCCCGCATGTAAGACGCCGAATCGTATGGGAGAGTTCGATCACATTTGAATTACTTCTCGTCCGGCGCGGGAACGAGCCGGCCGCGGCGGCCGTCAAGAGCCGGTCGACCGCGGGTGAGGCGGCGGGGTCAGGCGCGCGTCAGCGGGGGGTGAGGCGGCGGGTCAGGCCGGTGTGGCGGCGGCCCGCCCCCCGGGTGCGCACGGCCTGGGCCAGCGCCCGCCGCGAGCCGACGATGACGACGAGCTTCTTGGCGCGGGTGATGGCGGTGTAGAGCAGGTTGCGCTGCAGCATCATCCAGGCGCTGGTGGCCAGCGGGATGACGACGGCCGGGTATTCGCTGCCCTGGGAGCGGTGGATGGAGACGGCGTAGGCGTGGGCCAGCTCGTCGAGCTCGTCGAAGGCGTAGTCGACCGACTCGTCCTCATCGGTCAGGACGGTGAGCTTGTGCTCGTCGGGCCGGATGTCGGTGACGATGCCGACGGTGCCGTTGAACACCCCGGCCGCGCCCTTGTCGTAGTTGTTGCGCAGCTGGGTGACCTTGTCGCCGACGCGGAAGACGCGGCCGCCGTAGCGGCGTTCGGGCATGCCCTCGCGGGCGGGGGTCAGCGCCTCCTGCAGGGCGGTGTTGAGCGCGCCGGCGCCGGCCGCGCCGCGGTGCATGGGGGCCAGGACCTGGACGTCACGGCGGGGGTCGAGGCGGAAGCGGCGCGGGATGCGGCGGGCGACGACGTCGACGGTGAGGGCGGCGATCTCCTCCGGCTCCTCACAGGGGAACAGGAAGAAGTCGGCCATGCCCTCCAGCACGGGGTGGCGGCCGGTGTTGACGCGGTGGGCGTTGACGACGACGCCCGACTCCTGCGCCTGGCGGAAGATCTGGGTCAGGCGCACCCGCGGGATGTCGTCGGCCGCCAGGAGGTCTTTGAGCACCTCGCCGGCGCCGACGGAGGGCAGCTGGTCGACGTCGCCGACGAACAGCAGGTGGGCGCCGGGGGCGACGGCCTTGACGAGCTTGTTGGCCAGCAGCAGGTCGAGCATGGAGGCCTCGTCGACGACGACCAGGTCGGCGTCGAGGGGGTTGTCGCGGTCGAAGGTGGCCTCGCCGCCGGGGCGCAGCTGCAGCAGCCGGTGCACGGTGGTCGCCTCGTGGCCGGTCAGCTCGGCCAGGCGCTTGGCGGCGCGGCCGGTGGGGGCGGCCAGGATGACCTTGGCGCGCTTGGCGCGGGCCAGCAGCACGATGGAGCGTACGGTGAAGCTCTTGCCGCAGCCGGGGCCGCCGGTCAGCACGGCGACCTTCTCGGTGAGGGCCAGGCGGACGGCCTGGCGCTGCTCGGTGGCCAGCTCGGCGCCGGTCTGGCCGTGCAGCCAGGTCTCGGCGCGTTCCCAGTCGACGTCGGCGAAGGCCTTGAGCCGGTCGTGGCCGCTGCGCAGCAGGGTGAGCAGGCCGGCGGCCAGCGCGGTCTCGGCGCGATGGAAGGGCGGCAGGTAGACGGCGGGCAGGACGGCCTCGCCGGCGGGCACCGGCTCGCGGACGACGCCCTCGTCGGCCACCAGCTCCTCCAGGCACGCCGTCACCAGCTCGGCGGGCACGTCGAGGATCTTGACGGCGTCGGCGACGAGGTTGGGGGCGGGCAGGTAGCAGTGGCCGTCGTCGGCCGCCTGCGACAGCGTGTAGCGCAGGCCGGCCTTGACGCGCTCGGGGCTGTCGTGGGGGATGCCGACGGCCTGGGCGATGGTGTCGGCGGTCCTGAAGCCGATGCCCCACACGTCGTCGGCGAGCTTGTACGGCTGGGTGCGCACGACGTTGATGGAGGTGTCGCCGTACTGCTTGAAGATGCGCACCGCGATGGAGGTGGACACGCCGACGCCCTGCAGGAAGATCATCACCTCTTTGATGATCTTCTGTTCCTCCCAGGCGGCGGCGATCATCTTGGTGCGCTTGGGGCCCAGGCCGGGCACCTCGGCCAGCCGCTCGGGGTGCTGCTCGATCACCTCCAGCGTGCCGGTGCCGAAGTGGTCGACGATCCGCTCGGCCATCTTGGGGCCGATGCCCTTGATCAGGCCCGAGCCGAGGTAGCGGCGGATGCCCTGGACGGTGGCCGGCAGCACGGTGGTGTAGGACCACACCTCGAACTGGCGGCCGTAGCGGGGGTGGGAGGTCCAGCGGCCGTGCAGCTGCAGCGACTCGCCGACCTGGGCGCCGAGCAGGGGGCCGACGACGGTCAGCAGTTCGGCGCCGGTGCGTTCGGTGGCCACGCGGGCGATGGTGTAGCCGGTCTCCTCGTTGGCGTACGTCACCCGTTCGAGTACCGCGCTCAAACTGGTACCGACTTTTTCGGAGCCGGCGTCCGGGCTCCCCTCAGGCCTCCCCACATCGACGAGATTAGGGCAGATCTTGCTCACCCCGACACCCAGCCCGCGCCGGGGCGCCTCGACCCGCCACGGGTGCCGCCCGCGCGGCGGGTGCCGGCGACGCGCGGGCCGGGCGCCGCGACCGTCCAGCGGCAGCCGCCGGGTCATCCGCGCGCCAGGTGCGCGGGCCGGGCCGAAGAACCGCTTGGGACACCCTATAGACACGGAGAGGAACTGGCCGGATACTCTTCGTGTCAGCCCTCTTCCCTCTGCTTTCACACCGTCCCCACAGCGCCGCGAAGCCGGCTCGCCGTGCGCTGCCCCCGGGACCTCGTGGCCGCCGGGGGACAAGACAAGGAGAGACCGTGAAATCCAAGAAGTCTCTGCTCCTGTCCATCTCCGCTCTCGCCGCGGCGGCCTGCGTGACGGCCACCGTCGTGGCCCTGCAGCCCTCCGCCCCCGCCGCCGCGCTCGCGCGCCAGTCTGCCCTGCCCCCGGGCTGGCAGCTCGTCACCCTGCCCAACGCCAACGTCCCCAACTTCCAGCGCCGCACGCTCTACTGCCCGGGCTCCAAGCGCGTCCTGGGCGGCGGCGCGGAGGCTCGCGGCAACGGCGCCATCCTGGTGGGGTCGTTCCCCACCGACGACGGACGCGGCTGGATCGCCCTCGGCCGCCAGATCGGTTACAACGACGTCGGCATCAGCGTCTTCGCCATCTGCGCCGACTGACAGACCGGCCGTCACCGGCCACCATCCGGCCCCGCCCGCTCCGGCGGCGGGGCCGGCACGGGCCCTGCACCGCTCCCCCGGCCCTGCGCCGCTCCCCCGGCCCTGCACCGTTCCCGCCGGGACAGATCACTGCCCGGCGGGGGCCGGGCCGGGCACGCCCTTCATCGCCCGTAGCTCGCCGAGCGGATCGCGGATGTGGCGACTGCGGATCCGGATGCCCTCGCGGATAGGCCGGCAGGTACGGCTCGGCGTACAGCTTCTTGGTCACCAGCCCGTCCACGTACACCGGCGGTGAGACCGCCCCCACGCCGGCGCGCCCGTCCGCCACCTCCCCCGCGATCCCCCGCGATCCCCCGCCCAGATCGGTCACGATCCGCACGGTCACCTTCGGATACCGCCGCCCGAACCGCGCCAGCACCCTGGGCGGCAGGCGGAAGGCCGCGCTGCCGGGGCTTGTGGACGGCGATCGCAACCTATAGGTTGCCATTGATGGCAACCCGGAGGTTGCGAAAGAGGGTGGCATGGATCCGGACACGATCGAACGCGTGACAGTGCTGCGGCACCCCATCGAGCGGGTGTGGGCCGCGCTGACCACCGCGGAAGGGCTCTCGCGCTGGTTCGGCTCGGTGGCGGAGATGGATCTGCGGCCCGGCGGGCGCGCGTTCTTTCGCTGGGACGACCTGGACGAGGAATCCGTCGCCACGATCGTGACGGTCAACCCGCCCCGCCGTCTCGTGTTCAGCTGGCCGATCCCGGGCCTGCCGGCGGACGGCGCGCCCCACACGCTGGTGGACTTCACCCTGGAGCCGGTGCCGGGCGGCACCCGGCTGCGCCTGGTCGAGAGCGGGTTCGCCCAGGCCGGGCCCGCAGCCGCCCGCTCCGCCCGCCAGGCCAACAGTCACGGATGGGACGCCGAGCTCGCCGACCTGGAGAGCTGGCTCGATGCGGCCGCCTGACGCGGAAGCGCGGGCCGTCGCGGTGTTCGCGGCGCTCACCGACCCGACGCGGCGGGCGCTGCTGGAGGAGCTCGCCCGCGCCGGGCCCGCCACCGTCACCGACCTGGCCCGGCGGCTGCCGATCAGCCGCCAGGCGATCGCCAAGCACCTCGACCGGCTCGCCGAAGCCGGCCTGGTCAGCGCCGGCGAACCGGCCGGCCGCCGCCGCCCCTACCGGCTGGACCCGGCCGCCATCCGCACCGCCCAGGTGTGGCTGGCCCGGCTCGCGACCAGGTGGGACGACCGGCTGGCCGCGCTGGAACACGCGCTGGACGTCACCGACACGACCAAGGAGTCACGCGACCATGAGCAAGCCTGAATTCACGGCCGGCCTGAACATCGCCATGAAGATCCCCAAGGCGCAGTACGAGGCCACCGTGGCCTTCTACCGCGACACCCTGGGCTTCGACGTCCGAGAGGACGACGTCTCCTACGCTCCGACCGTCTCCAGAACGCACGCGGTGCGGTTCGGGCCCACCACGTTGTGGCTCGACTGCGTCGACAACTACAGCCGGCCCGACCTGTGGCTGCAGCTGCACACCGACGACCTGGACGCGGCGACGGCCGCGCTGGCCGGCAGCGGCGTCCACCCGTGCGACGAGGTCGAGCCCCTGGAGATCCCCGGCTCCAGAACCCACTGGATCAAGAACCCGGCCGGTGTCGTGCACCTGCTCGCCGAGTCGGCCTGAGCCCGGCGTCTCGGCCTCGACGAGACGTCAGGCCGCCGCCGGTACGTGCCCTGCGGCGGCAGCGCCGGATCTCCTCGGCCACCGGGATCAGGCCGGCCGCGAAGGATCACCGCTCTGAGTGACGCCCCGTCGCTCCGTCCCTGGCGGTGTCAGGGAATTCGCCGGAAGGGTCAAGATCGAAAACCCGGTGTTCACCGGAACGTCGTCCCTGCCTGGCATCAAGATCACATGAGGATCAAGCGCCACTTGCTGGCCACCACCGTGATCGCCCTGACCGCCATCGCCGCGCAGCCGGCCGTCGCCGCGAGCCAGGCCGCCGCCGTCTGCCCGACCAGCTACCTGTGCCTGCAGCCGAGCGCGCCCGCGGCCCGGCTCCTGCTCGTCAAGGAGGGGGACGCCCGGTCCTTCCCGGGCGGGCTGCAGGTCAGCAAGGTGTCCAACCAGACCGGCGTGGCGTACTGCGTGGCCGGCACGCCCTACAACTACGTCCTGTCCGCCCGCCAGACGGCGACCAGGACGCACACCGTGCTGTCGGTCCGGCCGGGCTCGGTCTGTCTGGCCTGACCCGGCCCAGTAGGGGCGCCGGAGGCAGCGGCCCGGCGGCGGATCGTACAGGCGGTTCGCCACCAGGGCCGTCCCGTCCAGGGTGGTCGGGTGGAACGCGCCGCCCCGCCGGCCGTAACGAAGCGACCGGCTCGGCACGCCGAACTCACCGCACCCGGCCACCATGGCGAGGCCACCAGCGAGGGCCCTGGACATGAGGGCAGGCATGAAGGCTCCGGGACAGGGCGACGCCCCCGCCGGGCTACGACGGGGGCATCGAGTCGAAAGAGGGAGCTACTTGCTCTGGCAGCTCTTCTTGCGGACCTCACCCCAGAAGACGGGCCCGGGCATCTGGATGCGCAGCGCGAAGCACTGGTTCTTGTTGGCGGCTTCCCTGATCCGGTAGAGGTACTGGGCGACGCCTCCCACGGTGAGCACCTTGCAGGCCAGCTTGATCTTGCTGTTCTTGATCTTGTCGCAGCGGGACTTGATCACTTCGGCCGCGCCGGCCGCGCCGGCGTACAGCCAGGCGCTGTGGATCTGCTTGGTGAGCTTCTTGGAGAAGATCACCCGGCACATGGCCTTCCACCACTCGCACTGCAGCTTCAGCGCCGGGTCGGCGACCACGGGGTAGGCGGCGCCCGCGTGGTTCACGGTCTGGACGAGCGTGAGGCGTTCTTGATGATGGTCAGCGCGCGGGCGATCTGACCGGTGCGCTGATGGGCGAAGGCCACGCTGGGCTCGGTGGCGGCGTAGGTGACCAGGCCGGGCAGCGGCTGATTGCCGGCCCCGGTGGCGTCCGGCATGCCGATGCCGATCGTCTCCTCGCTGACGTTCACCGACAGCGTGCGGTCGGGGTCGGTGGCGATGGCGAAAGTCCGCTGCACGTCACCGTCGGGGATGACCGTGGGCGGGACGGTCCTGGCCTCTTCGACGATCTCGGGGACGACCTGGGTGAGGGCGGCCAGTGCCGGGTCTTCGTCCTGTGCGAAGGCCGGGGTGCCGGCCACGTACGCGCTGCTGAGCGTCAGGGCCGTCGCTAACGCGACGACCAATGCCCGAGCCGGAGAACGCATGGATGTCCTTCCACGTGCAGTGAGGGGTCTTGCCTAAACGCCGCAAACCTAAAGATCACTTACGTCCGGCCGGGCGAATTTGGATGGCCGGGCGGTAAACGATTTCTGTCGTGCGCGTGTCCCTCGCCCAGCGGCAGCCCCACTCCCTCTTCCAGCCTGCGGCGGACCACGTGAAGCGGACGACGCGTCGCCCCCGGTGCGCCGGCCCCGGTGCGCCGGCCTGCCGACCTGCCGGCCTGCCGGCCGCCACGAGCGCCGGCACGCTCTGCAGGTCAGGAACATTCGTGGGGACTTCCCCGGGACCACGGCGAGGCCCCGAGCGCGGCTGGGTCAGTTCGGGGTGAGGTCCTCCTCCGGCACGTTCAGATGCCGCAGCAGGGCAGCCCGCCCCTCGGGGGTGAGCGTGATGAGCCGCGCGGATCCGTTCCTGGCCAGCCAGCCCGCGTCGAGCAGGTGGCGGTAGAGCGCCGCGCCGAGGGCGCCGGCCAGGTGAAGGCGTTGTTCCGTCCAGTCCAGGCAGGTGCGGATGTGGGGGTGCCAGCCCGCGGGCAGCGGTTGCGAAGCGATGCCCTGTTCGGCGAGCCAGGCCAGGCCGCGTTCGCTGAGGCGGGGGCCGTACTGCGGTGCGTCCCAGGTCAGCAGCCCGCGCGCGGTCATGGCGTCGGCGATGGCGACGGCCAGCCCGCCGGCCAGGTGGTCGTAGCAGATGCGGGCGTGGGCCAGGGCGCGGCGGCGGTTGGCGTCGGCCAGGGAGCGGACGGGGGTGGGACGTTGCGGGGCGCGGGCGGCCAGGTTCTCGATCAGCTCGGCGGTGTCGGCGCCGGCCAGGCGCAGGTAACGGTGGCGGCCCCGGCGCCGCTCGGTCAGCAGTCCGCCGTCCACGAGCAGATTGAGGTGCTCGGTGGCGGTCGGAACGGACACGCCCGCGTACCCGGCCAGCTCGCTGACCGTCCACTCGTGGCCGTCCAGCATGGCCAGGCAGAAGGCGGCGCGGCTGCGGTTGGCCAGGAGGGCGGCCAGGGCGGCTACGTCGGGGTGGCCGTCGGGCATGTCACGGCTGCTCATCGCCCTATCGTCGCAAAACCATAGTTAGGGAATCACCGAAACGTGGCGGCTCTACGGTGGGCCGTCATGACGACGCACACACCTGAGACGCATCCCGCCGACCGGCACCTGGTGATCAGCCCGAGCATCCTCTACTTCGGCACCCCGGTCGCCCTGCTGACCACGGAGAACGAGGACTCCACCGTCAACCTGGCCCCCATCTCTTCGGCCTGGGCGCTCGGCCAGGTGGTCGTCCTGGGGCTGATGCGGTCGAGCCAGACCGCCTACAACCTCTCCACCAGGCCCGACATGGTGATCAATCTGCCGGCGCCGGAGCAGTGGCCTGCCGTCGAGCGGCTGGCCCCGCTCACCGGCCTCGACCCCGTCCCGGACGACAAGCGGGAGCTCTACCGGCATGAACGGGCCAAGTTCGAGGCGGCGGGGCTGAGCGCCGAGCCATCCCATCTGGTACGGCCGCCCCGGGTGGCGGGGTGTCCTCTCCAGCTGGAGGCGCGGGCGCGGGCCTGCCGGGCGGACGCGACCGGCCGATTCCTGATCGTCGAGAGTCACGTGCTGCGGGTGCACGCGGCCCGTGGCATCGTCGTGCCCGGCACCGACCACATCGATCCGTCCGCGTGGAGCCCGTTGATCTTCAACTTCCGTCACTACCACGCTCTCGGGCCCGAACTGGGGCACAGCTTCCGCTCCCAGACGGTGCGACGATAGTCGCCAGCGGATCGAACGAACGCCGGGTCGCCGACGGTGGCCAGGGCGTACCGCCTGATGAGCGCGCGCCCCCACGAGTCTCCATCGGCGGCCGCCCGCGCTGGAGCCGTCACCATCGGACCGGCCCGGCAGGCCGCCGGAACACTGCGCCAACCCCGAGCACGACCGGCATTCCGCCTATCGGGAACGGCTACGGCGACGCAGGGAAGCGGTCCGCGCCGCAGGCGAGCAGATCCCCGGCGGCCTCGGCCGGCCAGTCGGGCGTTCCGTGGCCCGCGCCTCTTGCGGACTCGTCATGAGGGATAGGTTGGACCCTCGCACCGACGTGAGAGTCGAGCCGGATCGGAGGGTGCATGTCATGCGGATAGGCGAGCTGTCCCGGCGGACCGGGGCCAGCGTGCGCTCGCTACGGTACTACGAGGAGCAGGGCCTGCTGCGGCCGGCGCGGCTGCCCAGCGGCTACCGCGAGTACGGCGAAGGGGACGTGAGCATCGTGCGGGGCATCCGCCTCATGCTCGCCGCGGGACTCAACAGCGCCACGATCGCGGAACTGCTGCCCTGCATGGCCGACGACGGCCAGACCTTGACGCCGGCCTGCTCCGGCATGCTGCCCGACCTGCGCAGGGAACGTGAACGGCTCAGCGGCGCGGTGGCCGAGCTCCTGGCCGCGCGCGCCGCGCTGGACACGCTCATCGAGGCCACGGCGCCGCTCGAACCCGCCGACCCGGCGGCCTGCCGAGCCGTGGCGGCTCCACTCGGCTGATCAGCGGCCACGGCAGCGGCAGGCCCCGTGGCCACGGGCGTGCGCCCTTCACGCGCGCCAGGCGGCCAGGCACCGCGTCATGAGCCGGAAGGGGATGGCCTGCCCCTTGGTCTGGTCGACGGTGCCGGCCAGATGCAGGTCGAGCTCGGGACAGTGGAAGAGCCACGTCCCGGTGGCTCCCGAGTGGCCGACGAGCGTGACCGGGCCGCGCACCGGCGACATGAGCCGGCCGACCGTGAAGATCATGGTGCCCAGCCCGTACCGGAGGATGGGGATGTTGCACAGCCGGTTGCGCCGCGCGGTGAGCAGCGCCTGGGTGCGGGCGTCGCCGAAGAGCTCGCCGGCGAGCAGCGCACGCTGGAAGGTGAGCAGGTCCGCGGTGGTGCTGAACAGGTCGTTGCTCGACTCGATCAGCGAGGTCAGCTCCACGCGGCGCTGCCGGGCATGAAGCGGCGAGGGCTCCGGGGTCGCCGGATCCGGTGGGCGGTGCCCGGGGAGCCAGGTGTGTCGCAGGCCGAGCGGAGCGAGGATCCGCTCGGTCAGCAGCTCGGCGAAGGACCGCCCGGTCACCGTCTCCAGGATGCGGATGAGCAGCTGGAAGCCGGTGTCGGAGTAGCGGGCCCGTTGCCGGGGGGCGTCGAGGTCCTGCGGCGCGAAGTGCGGGCGCTGCTGCTCGCGCGTCGTCCGGATCGTGTCCTCGAAGGTCCAGGCCACGTCCTGGCCGGCGGCGAGGCGGTCGTACAGGCTGGGGCCGTCACGGCGCTTCTCGAACTGGTCGGGCAGGCCGGAGGTGTGACTCGCGAGGTGGCCCACCGTGATCGCGGACGTCCGGTCGACCCCTCTGAGCACGTGGAGTCCGGCGATCGTCTCCCCCGGCAGGAAGCGGCCGATCGGCGCGGCCAGGTCGAGCTCGCCGCGCTCGTGCGCCTGCAGCACCAGCGTGACGATGAACCGCTTGGTGACGCTGGCGATGAAGAACGGGGTGCCGGGGGACAGCGGGCGCTCGCCGGCGCCGGCCGGGCCGGTGGCGGCGGCCCAGCGGTGTTTCCCGTCGCCGCTGGTGGCGGCAAGGTTGGCGTGGTGTGTCCCGCCTCGCGCGACGAGCTTCTCCAGCAGGCTCGTCAGCCGCTCGTCGATGCCGGCGGGAACGTGGTTGTCCTGGGCATGGGCCGTGGCCGGCGGTGATGTCACGTGAGTGCTCCTCGTCTGCGTTCCCCCGGTCGGACCCGTCGCCTTCGATCGCACCGGCACGGCCGGCGCCGGCGGGCGGGGCGGGCCCCAAGGGAGCTATATGTCTAGTGGACATGTCTATGAGAGTCAACGGGCTAGACTGGCCGGCGTGGCCCATGTGATCCTCGGTCTGCTCCTGATCGCCCCGCAGACCTTCTACGACCTCATCAAAGGCTTCGAGGCCGGCGTGGCGCTGTTCTACAGCGCCAGCAGCGGCAGCATCAAACGCGCGCTGGACACCCTGCTCGCGCGCGGGCTCATCGAGGTCGCCAGCACCGAGACCGGCGGCCGGGGGCGGAAGGTGTACCGCGTGACCGACGCCGGCCGCGCGGAGTTCCACGCGTGGATGACAGGGGAGCCGGCCGGGCTCGACGTGGAGAAGACGGCCCTGTCGCGGCTCTACTTCCTCGGCCTGGTGGAGCCCGGCGAGCGCGTACGGGTGCTCCACCGCGTCGTGGCGCGCATCGAAACCGACCTCGCCGCGTTCTCGGCCCTCGACCAGCGCCTCGACACCCTGGAGGTCCCCGAGGAGCAGCGCGACATCGCCGCCCATCAGCGCGCGACCCTCGACTACGGCATGGCCTCCCTGCGCTTCATGCTCGACTGGTTCCGCGATCGCATCGAGCGCCACGAGCAGCCGGACCGCTGACACGCGCGGACGCGCCAGCCGGGCGGCCCGGGCGGCCCGGGCTCAGGCGCCCGATCGCCCGCACCGCCGCCGGCGGCGCGATCGTGGCCTGCCGGGGCCCGCCCGTACCCCGGGATGTGCGCGCCAGGCGGTTCCGCGTCCACGGACGCGAGATATTCGTTGACAGGAATATTCTCTGTGGAGAATACTTCTCGCCGTGGACGCACCCCTCCTCACCGCACTGGCCGATCCGGCCCGCTGGCGGCTCGTGAGCCTGCTGGCCGAGCGCCCCCGCCCCGTCGGCGTCCTGGCCCGGCTCGCCAGGGCGCGCCAGCCCCAGACGACCAAGCACCTGCAGACCCTCGAACGCGCCGGCGTCGTCACCTCCCAGCGCTCCGGCCAGCACCGCATCTACGCGCTCCGGCCCGGTCCGCTGCGGGAGCTGGCGCTGGCGCTCAACCGGCTCGCCGACACCGCGGACCGGGCCGGAGGCCCCAAGGAGACCTTCGACCGCTACGGGGCCAGCCTGGAGGCCGAGCGGCGCGCCGCGGAGGCGGACAGGTGGGCCGACGGCCGTTCGTTCGGGTTCGCCCGGTCGCTGGCCGCCCCGGGCGAGCTGGTCTGGCGGCACCTCACCGAGGAGCCCCTGCTGGCCCGCTGGTGGGCGCCCGACGGGCTGCGCGTCTGCGAGCTCGTCTTCGAGGCGCGGCCCGGCGGGCGGATCGTGCTGGCCTACCGCGACGCCGAGGACGCCGACGGCTCGGACCTCGTCGTGGGACGCGCGGAGGGCGCCGTCGAGGAGCTGCTGCCCGGGCAGCGCCTCGGCTACCGGATGTCCCCGCTGCTGCCCGGCGGCGGCCCCGCCTTCACCGCCCACATCACCTACGACCTGACGTCCGCCGGCGCCGGCACGCGCCTGGACGCCCGCTGGCGGCTCACCGACAGCACCGTCCAGTCCGCCGACTCCATCGCCGGCATCGAGATCGGCTTCGGCCAGAGCCTCGACAACCTCGCGGCGGTCCTGGCCGCCGGCGCGGAGAACGCCGAGGCGTAACACGCCCAGCGCGTAACGGGCCCAGCGCGTAACGGGCCCGCGCGTGGCGCGCCGATGCGTGGGACCGCGCGGGCGCAGGGGACGCCGGGCCATCGCGTCCCGCATGACTTCCCGTACGACACCTGAACCAAGGAGCTTCCCATGGCACGACTGATCGTCAACGTCGCCATCACCGTCGACGGCGCTTTCCAGGCACCCGCCCCCGAGCCGCAGGGCTGGCTGGTCACCGACCCCGGCAGCATGCGGGCCGGGCTGGAGATGTGGCAGGCGGCCGACGCCATGGTGCTCGGCCGCAGGACCTACGAAGGGCTGTCCGCCGTCTGGCCCCGGCTCGCCGGCGTCCCCGGTTTCGAGGCGTACGCGGCCCGGATGAACGGCATGCCCAAGTACGTCGCGTCCCGCTCGCTGACCGGCCCCCTGGAGTGGAACGCCACCCTGCTCGACGGCGACCTCGCCAAGAGCGTGAGCCGCCTGAAGGACGAGCACGACGGCAACCTCATCGTCCCCTGCGCCGGCGAGCTGACCCGCGCCCTCATCGCCCACGGCCTCGTCGACGAGCTGTGGTTCACCGTCAGCCCCTACCTGTGGTCGGACGGGCCGCGGATCTTCGACGACCTCGGCCCCGTCCGGCTCGAACTGCTCAGCACCACGACCTTCCCCTCGGGCGTGGTCCGCCTGTGCTACCGGCCCGCCCCGGCTTCTTCCGGCGAGTGAGGCGGGAGGCTTGAGAGGTCGCGCAGATAGGCACGGTGATACCCAGGCGGCGAGGCAGGTGCAGAGCCCTGACGATCATGGAGTCGCGACGCTCTTTGATCACGGATGACGCCTTTCTCAAGGACACCCGCTCACTCGGCGGCCACCGTCGCCTGCCACGCGCCCGGGCGCATGCCTGTCGCCTTCCGGAAGAACACCGAGAAGTTGGACGCGTCGGAGAAGCCGAGCGTGCTGGCGCAGGCGGCCGCGGTGAGGCGGTCGTGTGCGAGGAGCCGCTTGGCTTCCAGGACGATCCGATCGACGATGTACGCCTTCGCGCTGCGGCCGGTGACCTGCTGCACCGCTCTGGTGAGGGTGCGGGGCGCGTATCCCAGTGTCCGGGCGTAGTAGCCGGCGTCGTGATGTTCCCGGAAGTGCGCGTCGACGCTGGACCGGAACAGCCGGAACACCGGATTGATCGACCGCGCTTCGGCGTGGGGAGGCCGTAGCCGGGCGATGAGCGCGGAGAGCAGGATCTCGGGCAGCTCCGTCGAGGTATCCCCGGGCGGGGCGGACGCTTCGAGGAGGAGATGGTGGCGCGCGGTGTCGACGAACGGCCAGTCCGCGTCGGAGATGCGCCAGTGCGCGACCAGGTCCGGGGACGCGACGAGCTCCCGGGTGGCGGGGGTGACCGGCGCGGTCGGCACGAACAGCACGACGTGCCCAGCCACGCCGGCGATGTCATCCCATCGGTGCACAGCTCCAGGAGCGATCCACACCGCGGACCGCTCCTGGAGCGGGTGCCGGAGGAAGTCCACGGTGACGGATCCGTGCCCGGCATCGAGGACGGCCAGGACGTGGAAGTCGGCACGCTGTGTCCCGCCGTCATTCAGCTCGCGAAGGCGGTCGAACGTCATGGTTTCGACAGTGGCGGCACGGCGCCCGGCGGGCTGGTAGGTCATCTGCCGGATCCCGGTCATCTGTCCAGTTTTCACCATCGGGTGACCAGTCGTGCCGATGCCCCGGCACAGCGGAAGGGATTGGATGAACACACGGGACAACCGCCTCATAACCTTGATCGAGAGAGTTTCGATGACCACGACGCAGCAGCCGCCACTGCCCGTTTATGACCACCGGCCGGGGACCGGACCGACCCTGGTGTTCCTGCACTACTGGGGCGGATCCGCCCGCACCTGGGACCTCGTCGTCGACCGCCTCGCGGGACGCGACATGCTCACTGTCGACTTCCGCGGGTGGAGCCGCTCGAGCAACCTGGCCGGCCCCTACACCCTCCGCCAACTCGCCGACGACACGCTCGCCGTGATCGCCGACGCGGGCGTCACCGAGTACGTCCTCGTCGGACATTCCATGGGTGGCAAGGTCGCGCAGCTCGTGGCGGCGACCCGGCCCGCCGGCCTTCGCGGGATCATCCTCGTCGGCTCCGCTCCGGCGAAGCCCGCCGCGGAGATCACTCCCGAGTACCGGGAAGGCCTTTCCCACGCCTACGACTCCGACGAGTCCGTCGCCGGCGCACGGGATCACATCCTGACCGCGACAGAGCTGCCCGAAGCGATCAAGTCGCAGATCGTGACCGACTCGCGGGCCGGCACCGACGCCGCCCGCACGGAGTGGCCGCTGCGCGGCATCGCGGAGGACGTCTGCGAGCACACCCGCATGATCAACGTCCCCGCCCTCGTCGTCGCCGGAGAGAACGACCAGGTCGAGCCCGTCGACGTGCTCGCCGGTAACCTGGTGCCCTACCTCTCCCGAGTCGACTTCACGGTGATTCCGAACACGGGTCACCTGATCCCGCTGGAAGCCCCGGCCGGCCTCGTCGACGCGATCACGGCCTTCGCGCCAGCCTGAAAATCGGCTTCGCCCACGATCACCCGCGGGACGCCCCGCCGCGTCACAGCGCGAGGCCGGGGCCCGACCCTCCCGCGGTGATGCGCAACCTCTCAGTGCTCCAGCCGTAGATCGTGATCTTGTCGCTGGAGCGCGGTGGAGAGGGGTGGAGAGGGGGCCGCGGTCAGCCGTCGCCGGGGTCGAGCTGGGCGGCCGGGCCCGCGCTACTCACGTCCTTCGAGACGGCGGGCATCTTTGATCTCGCTGAACCTGGCCGCCGTCATCGGGGTCCACTCCCTCCTCTGTCCGGCGGCACGGAGGGCTTCTCCGACCTCGCTGAGCTTCACGGAGGACAACACGCCCGCCCGCTCGATCAGGTCGTCCCGGCCCACGGTGGTCAGCCATGTGCACGGAGTAAAGCCTGGACGCGGGAACGCGAACCGCAGCACGCCGTCGAAGGGCAGCCCTTCCGGGGCTCCTACGGCCACCTCAACGCCCAGGCCGCTCATGTCGACGCCCGCCGGTGCAACGACCTGCATCGCCTGAAACCCGGATGACTCCTCATCCGAGAGCAGCACGACCGGGCGTCGCTCATCGAAGTCGACCCACCACACTTCACCGCGTTGCATGTGTCCTCCTGGCACGAGACGGCGGGCGAACGCTGCGTGCCCCATGCGGGACACGGAAGGGATGCGGCCCCGTCTTCGCGCGTCGTGACCGAGGGGCCGTGAAGACGGGCGCGGCCATCGTTGATCATCGGTGCGTGAAGCCCGAAGATCATGCGGTGGCCGCGAGTCACAGCGTAGACCCTGCTCGCCGCCGGCCGCGCGCTCGCACTACCTTGTGGTACTTTGTAGCGGTACTCGGTCTCGCTGAGTACCAGAACCGCCGAAGAGGACCACGATGGACGACCTGACAGAGATGCTGAAGGGCACGCTCGAAGGCTGTGTGCTGCACATCATCGGCAGCGAGGAGACCTACGGGTACGCCATCACGCGCCGGTTGAACGAGCTCGGCTTCGCCGACGTCGTGGAGGGCACCGTTTACACCATCCTGCTGCGGCTGGAGCGCAACGGGCTCGTCGAGGTGACCAAACGGCCGTCCGGGGTGGGCCCGCCGCGCAAGTTCTACGCGCTCAACGAGGCCGGGCGCGAAGAGCTGGCGACGTTCTGGGCGAAATGGGAGTACATCACGTCGCGGATCGACAAGCTGAAGGAGGGCGGGAGATGACCTTCTGGGAGACCATCACCGGCAGCGATCTCACCAGGGAGTACAAGGCGTTCGAGGCCCGGGCCGCGCAGCTGCCGGCCGACTACCGGGCGGCGTGGGAGCAGATCAAGGGGAACCTGTTCCTGTACGGGGACTTCACCGGCCGGAACCTGATGCCGATCCTCGACGGCGTCCTGGGGCTGCTGGAGGAGACGGCGGCCGACGGGCAGAGCGTCCACGAGGTGCTGGGCGACGACATCGCGGGCTTCTGCGCGGCGCTGGCCGGCGGCGAGGGCGCCCGGAACTTCCGCGACCGCTGGCGCGAGCAGCTGAACAGGAACGTCGCCAGGAAATTGCGCCGGTTGGGAGGCTGACATGGGGATCCGTGACATCATCGAGGGCAAGAGGCAGTGGCGGGCGCACATGGCGCGCATCAAGGCGCTCCCGCCCGACTACCAGATCGTCTACAAGGAGATCCAGCGCTACTACTTCAAGGTCGGGCCGGTCGGGCTGACCGACGGGTCCCTGCTCACCGGGATCGCCGACTTCTTCGAGGAAGGAGTCGCGGCCGGCAAGGGGGTCCTGGAGCTCATCGGTGACGACGTCGCCGCCTTCGCCGACGACCTGATCAAGGACTCGCGCACGTACGCGGAGGTCTATCAGGAGTCCATCAGCGGGAAACCCGGCACCACCGGGAAGTGACACCCGGCCGGGCGACGGGAGGCAGGCGATGCCCGCACGCACCACCCTGCTCATCGGGATCGCGGCCCTGCTGCTGGCCGCCCCCCGCTGCGCCGCGCAGCCCCCGCCCGCCCCGCCCGGCGCGAGCGCCCGGGCCGGCCCCGCCGACGGCTGCCGGGCCGAGCGGCCGCTGGAGCCGGGCACGCACCGGCTCCGCTCCGGCGGGATCGAGCGCCGCTTCCTGCTGTCGGTGCCCGCCGGCGCCGGCCCGCACCCGGTCATCCTCGACCTGCACGGCCTGAACTCCACCGCCGCCCGCCAGGCCGCCTACGGCCGCTTGCCCGAACGGGGCGCGCGGCGCGGCTACGTCGTGGCCACCCCCCAGGCCGCCGAGGGCCGCATGGGCTGGACCCTGCCGCACACCACCGGCCCCGACGACACCGCCTTCCTGGCCGCGCTCCTCGACCACCTCGCCCGCAACCTGTGCGTCGACGCGCGCCGCCAGTTCGCCGCCGGCATGTCGTACGGGGCCGCGATGGCGCTGTCACTGGTCTGCGGGCTGGGGGGCCGGCTGTCGGCCGTGGCCGCCGTGGCCGGGCTCAACATCGTGCGCCCCTGCCCGGGCGCCGCCCCCACCACGATCGTCGCCTTCCACGGCACCGCCGACCGCATCGTCCCCTATCGCGGCGGCCACCCCTTCCAGGACGCCACCGGCGACCTGCGGCGGCTGGCCGACCTGGTCGTGCTCGACCCGGTGGAGCGGGCCGCGACCGGCTGGGCGGCCCTGCTCGGCTGCACCGGCCGTACCAGCGCCACCCTGACCCGCCAGGTGCGCCTGAGCGACTGGAGGAGGTGCCCCGGCGGCGTCACCCTGCGCCTGTACACGATCGACGGGGGCGGGCACACCTGGCCGGGCACCCTGGAGGTGCCCTGGCTGGGCAGCACCACCCGCGAGGTGGACGCCACCGAGCTGATCCTCGACACCTTCGACCGGGCCCCCTCCCGCTGAGATCCGCTGAGATCCGGGGCGAGCCGGACGCCTGCGTACGAGCCGCTACCCTTGTCGGTCATGACGCAGGTGGGACATGAAACGGCACGCGCCTTGCTGCGCAGGCTCGCCGTCGAGCAGGCCGAGTGCAGGGTGCCGTCGCTGACGGCCGCGATCGTGCGCGACGGGCGGCTGGCGTGGTTCGGCGGGCGGGGCCGGGTCGGGGACGGCGCGCCCACCGCCGCCACCCAGTACCGCATCGGGTCGATCACCAAGAGCATGGTGGCCGTCGTGGTGATGCGGCTGCGCGACGAGGGGCTGCTCGCGCTGACCGACCCGCTGGAACGGCACCTGCCCGGCACCCCGCTCGGCCATCTGACGATCGCGCAGCTGTTGTCGCACACCTCCGGCCTGACCGCCGAGCCGCCGACCGCCTGGTGGGAGCGCACCGCCGGCATCCCGGCCGGCGAACTGCTGGACAGGCTCGGGCCCGGCGAGCTCAAGCACCGGCCGGGGCGGCGCTTCCACTACTCCAACGTCGGGTTCGCGCTGCTCGGCGAGCTGGTGGCGCGGCTGCGGGGCACGACCTGGCTCAAGGCGCTGGGGGCCGAGGTGCTCGACCCGCTCGGCATGCGCGGCACCACCGCCCGGCCGCGCGCCCCGCACGCCACGGGCTACGCGGTGCACCCGTACGCCGACGTGGTGCAGATCGAGCCGGAGCACGACGCCGACGCGATGGGCCCGGCCGGGCAGCTGTGGTCCACCCCCTACGACCTGGCCCGGTGGGCGGCGTTCCTGGGCGGCGAGACCGGCGGCGTGCTGTCCCCCGACACGCTGGCCGAGATGCGCGAGCCGGCCGGGGTGGCCGACGGCGACGCCTGGACCGCCGGGATGGGGCTGGGTTTGCAGCTGGCCAGGACGGGCGGGCGCCGCCTGGCCGGCCACACCGGGTCGATGCCCGGCTTCCTGGCCACGGTGTGGGCCGACCCCGGTGACGGGGTAGGCGTGCTGTTCATGGCCAACACCACCTCCGGGATGTCCGGCACGCTCCTGACCGACCTGCTGGACATCCTGGCCGAGCACGAGCCGCGCCTGCCCGACGAGTGGCATCCGGTGCCGGCCGATCCGGACCTGCTGGCGCTGACCGGGCTGTGGCACTGGGGGCCCACGCCGTACACGCTGCGGCTGCTGCCGGAGCGGGGGCTGTCGCTGGAGCCGGTCGCCGGGGCCGGGCGGGCCTCGCGCTTCGTGCCGCAGGACGACGGCACCTGGCTGGGGCTGGACGGCTACTACGCCGGGGAGACGCTGCGCGTGGCGGCCGACCACCTCGACCTCAACACGTTCATCTTCACCCGCGAGCCGTACGACCCGGCCGCGCCCGTCCCGGGCGGCGCCACCGACTGGCACGCCTGACGGGCACGTCCCGGACCGGCGGGGCCGAGGAGAACACCGGGCCTGGGGGAAATGCCGGGACGCCGGAGAGCAGCACCGGAAGGCCCAGGCTCGCAGACCGGGTGACCCGGTGCTCTCAGACGGGGTCACCCGGTGCTCTCAGGCCGGGTGACTCGCCCCTTCCTCCTCCCGGCCCGCCAGGGCGGCGGCCAGGCCGGCCGCCGGGCCCGGGGGCAGGGCGGCGTGCAGCAGCTCGACCCGGTGCACCAGCCGGGGCGCGGCCACCGCCACGCCCCGCACCCCCGCACCCCGCGACTCCCCGCCCGCCGGCCGCACGGCGGAGGCGGGCAGCAGGGTCAGGCCGTGGCCGGCCGCGGCCAGGTTGAGCACCGTGTGCACGTCGTCGCCGTCGTACTCCATCCCCGCCGCGAACCCCTCCCCCACCAGGTCGCGCAGCCGGGCGAGCGGGCACAGCGGCGTCTGCAGCCAGCGGGCGTCCACCAGGTCGGCCAGCCGCAGCGCCGCCCGCCCGGCCAGCGGGTGCCCGGCGGGCAGCACCACCACGAGCTCCTCCTCCGTCACGCCGGTGGCGGACATCGGGCCGGCGTCGGGCAGGCGCAGCGGGTCGTTCGGCGCGACCAGACCGTCGATCAGGCCCAGCTCGGCCCGCCCCTCGGCCACCATCGCGGCCACCTGGTCGCGCCGGCACGTGTGCAGGCGCAGGTCCAGGCGCGGCTCACGGGAGCGCGCCGCCGCCAGCCGGGCGGCCACCGCGGGGCCGAGCGCGAGCGGCGTCGCGGCCAGCCGCAGCCGGTGACGCGGCCCGGCGGCGGCGCGCAGCACGTCGGCGCGGGCGGCCCGCAGCCGCAGCAGCAGCGGCCCGGCGTGCTCCAGCAGCCGCCGCCCCGCCGGGGTGGGCTCGACCGGGCGGCGGCGCAGCAGCGGCAGGCCCAGGTCGGTCTCCAGCGCGGCGATCTGCTGCGAGATCGCCGACTGGGTGTAGCCGAGCTCGGAGGCGGCGGCCGAGAACGAGCCGTGCCTGGCGACGGTGACGAACGTGGTCAGCAGATGCGGGTCCATTAGCGTTTCTTATAGCAGGTGCAGCAACGATCGTTGGCGCTTGATGGGGCTGGCCGGTCACGATGGGGGCATGAGAATCGCCCTTGTGGGGGACCGCTCCCCCAGTGTCCGCTCCCATGTCCGGATCCCGTCGCTGATGGAGGCATTGCGCGAGCGGGACGGCATCGCGCCCGACCCGTACTGGATGCCCACCGATGACGTGTCCGGGCTGGAGGGGTTCGACGGGATCTGGTTGCTGCCCGGCAGCCCGTACCGTGACGAGGCCGGCGCGGTCGAGGCGGCCCGGGTGGCGCGCGAGCGGCGCATCCCGTTCCTGGGCACGTGCGCGGGCTTCCAGCACATGCTCCTGGAGTACGCGCGGCACGTGTGCGGGCTGGACGTGGCCCACGCCGAGAACGAGCCGGGCGCGCGCGACTTCCTGCTGACGCCGCTGGCGTGCTCCCTGGCCGGGCACGAGGGCCTGGTACGCCTGTCGCCCGGCACCCTGATCGAGCGGATCGTCGGCGCGCCCGGCACCGTGGAGTCCTACATCTGCTCCTACGGCCTCAACGAGACCTACAAGCAGGCGCTGGCCGGGCACGGGCTGGTGTTCTCCGGGCACGGCGAGGACGGGGGCGTGCGGGTGGCCGAGCTGCCCGGGCACCCGTTCTTCCTGGCCACGCTGTTCCAGCCGGAACTGGCCGGGGACGGGCGGCTGCCGCACCCGGTGATCTCGGCGTTCGCCGCCGCCGCCCACCACCACGCGACCTCGCGGGCCGCGCCCGTGGAAAGCACGCTCTGAGACCTGACGCCAGGGCGCCGGCGGAAAGCACGCCCCGAGACCCTGACGCCCCAGCGCCGCCGGTCGCGGAGGCGCCGGGAAGGGACGCCCCGAGGCCTGACGCCAGGGCGCGGCCGGTCGCGGGGGCGCGCGGGCTCAGGTGGCGGGCAGGAGGGAGGCGAGGGTGCGCAGGGAGCGGCGGGCGAGGGCCAGGACGAGCGGGCGCGCCAGCGCCCAGCCCGCCTGGCCCAGCACGCCGAACGGCAGCTCCAGCTCCTCGGCCCACACCACGCGGCTGCCGTCGCCCTGCGGGCTCACCCGGATGGCGCCGCGCCCGCGCACCACGCGGCCGGTGTGCGTGACGCGCATCAGCGCCGGCGGCTCCCAGTGGGTGATCGTCATCGTGTCCAGGAAGCCGAGCGGCCACACCCCGGTGTACGCCTCCAGGGTGCGCTCCCCCGTGCGGCGGGCGCTGGTCATGAACATCCACTCCCGGTGCCGGGGCCAGTCGGTGATCAGCGCGAACACCTGCTCCGGCGGCGCGGGGACGTGCACGGCGGCGGCCGCGTACACGGGTCTCATGCAGGGCTCTCCCTTCGGTCGGCCGCCGGTGGAAGGGCCGCGGCGATGCAGTCGAGGACGTGCTCCAGCCCGGAGCGGAACTGGTCGTCGCGGCTCAGGTGCGGCCGGCGCGCCTCCGTCACGACCTTACTGAAGATCGGGTAGTCCCCGCTCTCCAGCAGCTGGTTGACGCGCGCGGAGTTGCGCACCATCCACTCCGGCTCGCTGAGCCCGCTGCGGCGGGCCTCCTCGGCCCAGCCGACCTCCTCGCGGGCGGCGCCCTCGACGTAGCCGTTCAGCACGGCCATCAGGGTGAGGTTCGCGTCGATGGGGACGTGCGGGTCGAGGGCGCCCATCACCCGCTCGATCAGGCACAGCTGGTTGGGGCCGAAGCTGGGCAGCGGCCGCCGCACGGTGATGATCCAGGGGTGCCGCAGCCACATCGCCCGCATCCCCTCGGCGTAGCGCCTCAGGTCGGCCCGCCAGTCGCCGGAGGGCATGCCCTCGACGTCGATCTCGCCCAGCAGGTGGTCGCTGACGAGGTCGATGAGGTCGTCGCGGCTGGGGACGTAGCGGTAGAGGGACATCGCGCCGGCGCCGATCTCGGCGGCGATGCGCCGCATGGTGGCCGCCTCCAGCCCTTCGGCGTCGGCGATCCGGATCGCCGCCTCGGTGATCTGCGCGCGGCTGTAGACCGGTCTCGGCCCCCGGGCGGGGCGCTCGGGGCGCATCCAGATGGTCACGTGCTCGGCGTCGGCCACCGCCTCACCTCCTTGGTGCGTACATGGTGCTCAGTAACCTCCTCTGGCTGCCGCAACCGCGGACAACTGCGCGCTTGCCCGCGCAAGGGCCGCTGACCGCTCCCGGCGCCGGAGCGCACGGGCTACATCCGGGTCCGCGCGTACGTCTGCAGCGCGTCGCGGACGAACACCGCCCCCGCCGCGTCGTCGTACATGCCGGCGAATCGGGGGTCGTCGACGTACATGTCGCCCAGGCAGCGCACCATCTCGATCGCGCGCTCCCGGTCGCCGTCGGCCGTCGGGGTGCCCGGGATCCGGCTCAGCCACCGCACGTGCCGGGCGGCCAGGGACTGCGCGCGCTCGGAGTCCGGGCGGACCCCCGCCTTGGCCGCGGCGGTCCACGCGGCCACGAGGTCCTCGGTGTCCCGCTTCCAGGCCCGCTGCTGGTCGAGGGTCTTGCCGTGCCACCAGTCGTTGCTCACCTGGTACGCGCGCTCGCCCCAGCGTGCGGTCACCTCGTCCTTGTAGTGCTCGTTGAACCCCGCCAGCATGACGTCCCTGCGCGGCTCCGCCCCCGCCTCCAGCGCCTGGAGCATGTGGCGCACGGACCGGATCCGGTCGTCGATGCGGTCCCGCTCGGCCTCCAGCGCGGCGATGTGGGCGCGGAGCCCGTCCAACGTGTCCACCTCGTCGGCCAGGACCTCGGCGATGGCCGGCAGGCCCATGCCGAGCCGGCGCATGAGCAGGATCCGCTGCAGCCGGGCGACCGCGCCCAGGTCGTAGTAGCGGTAGCCGTTCGCGCCGACCCGGGACGGGGCCAAGAGCCCGACGCTGTCGTAGTGACGCAAGGTCCGGCTGCTGATGCCGGCCCGCGCCGCGAGCTCCTGGATCGTCCACTCCATCGTCCCAGTGTCACCTCCGGCGGAGGGTGGCTGCGATGACCTCCGAGCTGTCGGCGTGCAGGGCCTGCGCCGCCGTCTGCCCGGTCGCCGCCAGATAGGTGTCGACGAGCCGGTTGCCGGCGGCGTACCCGGCGCCCATCGGCAGCCCCACCGGGGTGAGGCCGAAGCGCTCGGCGCTGGGGTCGCCGTGCAGCCAGGCGGTGAAGTTCTCCATGCCCGTCACGTCGAGCCCGGTGAGCACCTTGGCGAAGACCTCGTCGTCGTGCAGGTACGGCACGCCGATGCGGGCGTGGCCGAGCTCGTCGCCGTAGAGCTGGCGGGCGAAGGCGTCGGCCAGGCCCTCGCTGACGACGGCGTCGCCGACCGTGACGGTCATCGGGTCCCACGCGGCCCCGCCCGGGCTGAAGCGCACGTTGTGGTGGAGCTCGTGCACGGCGGTGGCCTCCAGGCGTGCCACGTTCTCGGGGTAGGGCCACATGGTGATGGCGATGTCGCCCGAGATGCCGCCGAACCCGATCATTCCCTTGCAGGGCCCCATGAAGTGCTCGTCACCCGGATCGCCGAGGACGAACAGCACGGTGATGTCCGGAACCCGCAGCCCCGGCTTCGCCTCCAGCAGCACGGCCAGAGCGTCGTCCAGCGCCCGCCGCATCCGCTCCCACGCCCCGGCCGCCGCCAGGGTTTCGAGCGCGTCGAGGCAACGCTCCTCGTCGCGGTCGATGGGGAACCCGCAGGTCGCCAGGTGCATGGCCGCCATGTCCACCTCGCCGGGGTGGTAGCGGTACATGCCCCGGTTGGGCTCCAGCATCTGGCGCAGCAGGTCCGGGCGGTCCGCGACCGGGGCCAGCAGGATCTTCTTCATGGCGGAGCAGGTGTCAAGAACGGTGATCGACATGGCGGCGATGCTAGAAGTTGACGCAGCGTCAAGGTCAAACCGGCGGCCCGGCCCCCACCACGATCACGGCCCCCGGCGGCACCGTGGTCTACGCGCCCACTCCGTTCGCCCCGCTGTCCCCGCTGCCGCTGTCCCCGCTGTTTCCGCGCAGGGCCGCGGCGAAGCGCCGGCCGGGGGCCGGGTCGACGCCGAAGAGCTCGGCGTAGCGTTCGTGGGTCTCCTCCCACCCGGCGTGGGCGTCCTGCTCGGAGAGCTCCTCGCCGCGCAGGAGGGGCTCCAGCCGGGACAGGTAGGCCTCCCAGCCGGTGGCGGTCTGCGCGGACAGGCCGCGGTCGTCGATGACGTGGGTGAAGACCAGGCGGCAGCCGTCCCCCTCGGGGGTCAGGTCGAAGCTGTAGAACTGCCCGGCGAAGGTCCAGGCCAGGCGGCGGGGCGGAGCGACCTCGAGCACCTCACCGGTCGCGCCGCCGGCCTCGATGATCTCGCCCGCCGCGGGCGTCCAGTCGGCGGCCGCGGGAAACCAGCGCTCCAGCTCGGCCGGCACGCTGACGGCCCGCCACACGCGCTCGACCGGGAAGGCGAGCGTGCGCTCGAAGCGCAGCGCCGGGCGGCCGTCGATGGTCTCCAGGGTTCCGTGGGTCATGGGTTCTCCTCAAGGTGTCGTTCCAGGGCGTCCAGACGGCTCGACCAGAGCCTGCGGTAGGGCTCCAGCCACTGGTCGACCTCGGCCAGCGGATCGGGGCGCAGTGCGTAGACGCGCTGCTTGCCCTCCGTGCGCACCACGACGAGCCCGGCCTCGCGGAGAACCTTGAGGTGTTTGGACACGCCGGGCTGGCTGAGGTCGAGACGTTTCACCAGCTCCGTCACAGGCCGCTCGCCCTCGCGCAGCAAGTCGAGAATCTGCCTGCGGTGCGGCTCGGCCAGGGCTGCGTAGGCGCTCACGTGCTCATATTTCCATATGGAAATATGAAATCGCAACCCGGGGCCGGCGTGATCCCGCCCGGCAGGGCCCGGGAGACCCTCGGGGGACTTGCCGGCGACGGCTGTCGCGGCGGCCCCCGTACGTGTTATTCAAGATCCGTAATGTCGGCGCCCGGGTGGTTTGGGGTGGGGATGGAAGTCGGGTTCGACGAGTTGTACGCGGCCTGCAGGCCGCTCGTCCACGGAGATCTCGCGCGCGGGCGGCACGCGCTGACGGCGCTGCTGCCCGAGGCGTGGCGGCGGGGGCCGCGCTGGGGGCTGGCGATGATCCACGCGATGCTCGCCGACCTGCACGGCAGGACCGGGGACGTGCCGGGCGGGATGCAGCACTTCCACGCCGCGGTCGACCTGGGCTGGAACGACTGCCTGACGATCTGGTCCGACCCCGGCTTCGCCGCCCTGGCCCGCAGCCCGCACTTCGCCGCCGTCTACGGCCGCGTGTGGATCACGCCCGCCGACCTGGAGGAGCTGGGCTGGCTGCGCGCCGAGGCCACCGCGATCTCCCAGGAGCTGAGCTGGATCGCCGCGGAGAACATCGGGCGCACCGACCACGGCACCACCGACGTCTTCCACGCCCCCCTGCCCACCCGCGCCCCCGACGGCGCGGGCGTGCTCGCGGCCCGCATGTCGCTGGCCATCCTCCAGCGCGCCGGGCTCGACCTCGTCGCCTCCTCCGACATCACCCGCATCAGCGGCCTGATCGCCACCGACGCCATCGGCGGCTCCTCCTACAGCGACTGGGAGATCTGGCGCTCGGCGGGCCTGGCCGACTCCCGCGCCGCGGCCCGCCGCGCCTCCGCCCAGGCCCGCGCCTTCCGCCCCACCCCCGGCCTGTCGACCACGCCGGTCCCCGCCACCTCCCTCCCGCGCAACGGCCGGTGACGGCGGTGGTCACCGGAGCGGCAGGCCGCCGGTGACGGCCGGGGCCGTCAGGAGCAGGGCGAGCGCGAGCGGAGCCGTGACCAGCGCGCTGCGGACCGGTCGTCTCATGAAGGTCTCCTCGTCGACGTGAACCGTCGGATGAGGGTCAAGGCCGGGGGCGCGAGCCCGCCGTCCCCACCCGCTTGCCGTCGGCGTACACCTCGCCGATGGCGCCCACCACGACGGGGGTCCTCGCCACGTTCGCCACCGCCCGCTGGACGTCTCCCAGCCCGGCCTGCCCGGCGGCGGTCGCGGGCGCCTGCAGGGTCAGCGCCAGCATGGCCGATGCCGGTCCGGTCAGGCCGGCCGTCGGTCAGCCGCGCCCGCCGGTGAACGGGGGCTCGCCCTCCTTCAGCGGCCGGAAGCGCAGGGCCGACCACACCTCGTCCACGGCCACCTGGCCGTTGGGGCGCAGCCCGTACTCCCCCACGATCGGCCAGAGCGTGTCACGGTTGATGTCGGACTTGTTGCCCTTGGGGTAGGCGACCCAGACGACGGCCGGCTCGGTGAGCAGGGCGCGGTGCTCGTCCAGCAGCCGCCGGGCCGCGGCGGCGTCGGCGGCGAAGAACACCGCCACGGCCGCCTCCTTCAGCTCCTCGGTGTGGCGGGCGCCCTCGGGCAGCGGCTCCACCAGCGGGCGGTGGCCGGGCTCGGAGATCCACACGGCGGCGCCCGGCTTGATGAGCAGCTTGTCGGCGACGGTCTTGGCCGGCATGGTCAGGCCCTCGTGTAGGTGAGGTTCAGCACGCCGGTGCTGAACGTGGCGGACTTGGTGAGCGTCAGCGGGATCTGGCCGATCCCCTCCTCGAACAGGCGCCGGCCGGCGCCGAGCACGATCGGGTGCACCAGCAGGTTGAGCTCGTCGAGCAGGCCCTCGCGCAGCAGCCAGGACACCAGGGCCGGGCTGCCGCTCATGCCGATGTCCTTGCCGGGCAGCTCCTTGAGTCGAGGCAGGTCGGCGCGGGGGTCGCGCAGCACGGTGGTGTTCTTCCACGTGGGGTCGGTCAGGGTGGTCGAGACCACGTATTTGGGCGTGGCGTTCATGGTCTCGGCCAGCGGGTCGGCGCTCGCGTCCTGGTGGGGCCAGTGGGCGGCGAACACGTCGTAGGTGCGCCGGCCCAGCAGCAGGACGTCGGCGGCCTGCATCTGGGCGGCGACCGCCTGCTCCATCTCCTCGTTGAGGTAGGGGAAGTGCCAGGTCTCCGGCGCCTCGACGACGCCGTCGAGCGAGATGAACAGCCCCGCGACGATCTTTCTCATGACTTCACGGCTCCTTGCGGTCTGCGACAGGTGCTCTCAGAGGTGCTCTTCGAGGTGGCTTCACCCTCTCACCGACAAATAGAATTGTCAAGGAAGCCGAATTGGTCGGTGGAGGGGTGAGGCGGGGCGCGATGACGTGGCGGGAAAGCGGGCGCGGGCGGGTCAGCGCGGAAGGGCGGCGCGGAAGGGCGGCGCGGAAGGGCGGAATGGAGGGTGCAGGCGGGGGAAGGGGTGCCGGCCGGGTCAGGGCGAGGCGGGGTGCCGAGCGGGCCCGGGCGGGACGGGGTGCGGCGTGGAGGTGCGGGCATCGGTAACCTCCCACGGTGGACATCATCTTTCCCCCTAAGCTGACCAGGGGCGACGTCGTACGCGTCGTGGCTCCGTCCAGATCCCGCGCGATGGTGACGGAGCACGATCACACCTCCGTCATCGACGCCCGTTTCGCCGAGCTCGGCCTCACGCTCACCTACGGCCGCCACGTCGACGAGCGCGACGCCTTCGACTCCTCCGCCATCGCCTCCCGCGTCGCCGACCTGCACGACGCCTTCGCCGACCCCTCGGTGGCCGCGATCATGACGGTCATCGGCGGCTACAACAGCAACGAGCTGCTGCCGTACCTGGACTGGGAGCTGATCCGGGCCAACCCGAAGATCCTGTGCGGCTACTCCGACATCACCGCGCTGCAGGGCGCCATCCTGGCCCGGGCGGGGCTGGTGACGTACTCGGGGCCGCACTGGTCGACGTTCGGGATTCGCGACCACTTCGAGCGGACCCTGAGCTGGTTCACCGCGGTCATGTTCGGCACCGGCCCGGTGGAGCTGGCCCCGGCGGACACCTGGAGCGACGACCTGTGGTTCCTCGACCAGGACAAGCGCGAGCTGATCCGCAACGAGGGATGGTGGCCGATGCGGCCGGGCGCCGCCGAGGGCAGGATCGTCGGCGGCAACCTCGCCACGCTCAACCTGCTGCAGGGCACCCCGTACATGCCCTCGCTCGACGGCGCGATCCTGATCCTGGAGGACGACTTCGAGTCCTCCCCGGTGGACTTCGCCAGGAACCTGACCTCGCTGCTGCAGCTCCCCGACGCCGCCGGCGTGCGCGGGCTGGCGATCGGCCGCTTCCAGGCCGCCACCGGCATGACCCGCGACCTGCTGGAGCGCATCGTCGCCACGCAGCCGGCGCTGGCGGGCGTGCCGGTGCTGGCCGGCATCGACGTCGGCCACACCTATCCGCTGGCCACCGTCCCGATCGGCGGCCGGGCCGAGCTCACGGTCTCCCAGGAGGGCCCGTCCCGCCTGCGGCTGCTGCGCCACTGACGCCCTCCTGACGCGCGGCGCCAGGGCAGATGCGACCGCTCAGAGGCATTCGTTGAGGACGGCGGAGCATCGCGTCTTCGCGGCCGTCCCGCCGTTCAGCCGGCGCGGGACCAGAGGTCGTACGGGTCCGCGCCCGGCCGGAACCCGTGGGCCCGGGCCATGGCCGCCGCCTCCCGGAGCCCGTGGGCGATCTTCGATGGCTCGTGGGCGTCGCTGCCGAACGCGACCGCGTCGCCGCCCTCCTCGTGCCACCACCGCAGGAGGAGCGGGTCCAGCGGCAGCCGCGTGTTGATCTCCAGCGCCCGGCCCGACCGGGCGGTGGCCCGCAGCGCGTGCCGGAACTCCTCCTCGAACGCCCGCGGATCGAACGGCCCGGCCGTCCGCACCGGCCAGGACCTGATCGGGTAGTCGATGTGGGCCAGGACGGCGAACGCCGCGCTCTCGGTGACCAGGGTGACGACCTCGGCCAGGTAGTGCCGGACGACCTCGGCGGCGGCCCGCCGGCCGTAGTGTTCCGGCGGCTCGGCGAAGCCGTCTCCGGCACGCAGCGGCTCGCCGAGGCCGTCTCCGGCACGCAGCGGCTCGCCGAGGCCGTCTCCGGAGCGCAGCGGCAGGCAGTGCAGGGAGCCGAGCACGCGGTCGAAGCGGCCCGCGCCGAGCAGCCCGGCGACGGCCTCGGCGTGCCAGTGGGGCTCGCCCACCTCCATCCCGCTCAGGATGCGCAGGCCGGGGAAGCGCTCACGGCACCTGTCGATCGCGGCCAGGTAGCCGGCGGCGTCGAACGCCGGAGGCGTCAGCCGCCCCTCTGGCGTGACCAGGCCCGCCAGGTGGCCGTCGCCGTCGAGGGAGCCGGGGGTCACGGTCCAGGCCGTGTGGTCCACGTGCTCGGTGAAGGCGATCGACGGCAGCCCCAGCTCGGCCGCCCGCGCGCAGGAGCGCTCCATCGCGCCGAGCGGCGCGTCCCAGGACCACTCGCTGTGCACGTGGCCGTCGGGCGGTAACGTCACGGCCTCCCCCGTGTCCGGGAGGCTCACAGGCGCGGCGGCCCGGCGGCGATCGTCGTACGGGCCTCCGCGGCGCCGCCGCGCCACCAGCCCATCGCCTCCACCCACCACGTCATGCCGGCCTCGGCGTATTCCGCGACCAGGCCGTCCGCGGCCCGCCCCTCCAGCGCGATGTCGAAGCCGTCCAGCGAGCCGCGCCGCCCGGCCAGGAAGCCGACCACCCGGGCGAACTCCTCGACCGGCACCGGCCGGTCCCGGCCGTGGTCGTGGAAGGTGGGCATCGCGCCGTCCCAGCGGGCCGCGCGGCGGAACCCCGCCCGCGTCGGCCACCTGCCGGGACACCAGACGGGGATGCGCGGGCGCTGCACCGGCCCCGGCGGCAGCCGCTCCCACAGGCGGGTCAGCTCCAGCAGCCCGTCGTCCAGCCGGGCGGCGCGCGCCTTCAGGTCGGGGTCCTCGCCGAACTCGGTGTATTCGGCGTCCATCGACCCGAGCCCCGCGCCGAAGACCAGCCGCCCGCCGGACAGCAGGTCGAGCGTCGCCGTCTCCTTGGCCACGATCTGCACGCGCCGCCTGGGCAGGGCCGCCATCAGCACCCCCAGCCGGATGCGGCGGGTGCGGGCCGCGATCGCCGACAGCACCACGGTGGGGCTCACCACCGGCCAGCCGGGATCGTGGTAGAGCAGGTGGTCCCACAGGTAGACGCCGTCCCAGCCGTGCTCCTCCGCGGCCACGGCCAGCTCGACCAGCAGCGCGGGATCGCCGAACTCGCCGACGTTGGGCAGGCCGACCGCGAAGCGCACCATGCGGATCAGGGTATGCCGTCGCCGATCATCGTACGACCCGCCGGGCCCGTCAGGGCCCCGGGAGGTGCGGCTCACCGCGCGGCCCGGCCGGCCGGTCAGGCTCCGGGAGGTGCGGCTGACCGCGCGGCCCGGTCAGGACTCCAGGAAGTGCAGCACGGCCAGCACCCGGCGGCTGTAGCCGGTCGTGTGCGACAGGCTCAGCTTGTCGAACAGCGAGTTGACGTGCTTTTCCACCGCGCTCTGCGACACGTGCAGCGCCTGCGCGATCGAGGCGTTGGTCAGCCCCTGCGCCATGCGCTCCAGCACCTCGCGCTCGCGGACGGTGAGCCGGGCCAGCGGGTCCACCTGCGTGGTGCGCGCCAGCAGCTGCCGCACCACCTCCGGGTCGAACGCCGCCCCGCCCGCGGCCACCCGCTCCAGCGCGTCGAGGAAGTCGCCGACCTGGCCGACGCGGTCCTTGAGCAGGTAGCCGACGCCTTCGACGTCGGAGCTCATCAGCTCGGTGGCGTAGCGCTTCTCGACGTACTGCGACAGCACCAGCACCTTGACCGACGGCCAGCGGCGCCGGATCTCCAGCGCCGCCCGCAGCCCCTCGTCGGTGTGGGTCGGCGGCATGCGCACGTCGACCACCACGATGTCGGGCAGGTGCGCGGCGACCGCCTCGACCAGCGCCTGCCCGTCGCTGACGGCGGCCGGCACCTCGTGGCCCTCCTCCAGCAGCAGGCGTACGAGGCCCTCGCGCAGCAGCGTGGAGTCCTCGGCCAGGATCACCCGCACGGCAGCACCGCCGTGATCGTGGTCGGCCCGCCCGCGGGGCTGTCGACCGCGAACCGGCCGTCGAGCGCCGCCACCCGGCGGGCCAGCCCCGACAGGCCGCCGCCGCTCTCGCGCGCGCCGCCCATGCCGTCGTCGCGCACTCGTACGAGCACCGCGTCGTCCTCCTCGTGCACCTCGACCGTGATCAAGCCGGCGCCGGCGTGCTTGGCGGCGTTGGTCACGGCCTCGCACACCACGAAGTACGCCGCCGTCTCCACCGCCATCGGCGGCCGCCGGTCCAGGCGGCAATCTACCTTGACCGGGACGCTCGACCGTTCGGCGACCCCCGCGAGCGCCTCGCCCAGCCCGAGCGAGTCGAGCCCGCTGGGATAGACGCGCCAGGCCACCTCGCGCAGCTCGGTCAGCGCCTGCTGCGCCTCCTGGTGCGCCTGCTCCAGCAGCTCGGGGCGGCCCCGCCGGGAGCGGCCGATCAGCATCGACAGGGCCACCAGGCGCTGCTGCAGCCCGTCGTGCAGGTCGCGCTCGATCCGGCGCCGCTCGGAGTCCACGGCGGCGACGATCCCGGCCCGGCTCTCGGCCAGCTCGGCGATGCGGCGCTGCAGCGCCTCGGTCGGGTCGGGGCCGAGCATCCGCAGCGCCAGGCGGCGCTCCAGCGCGTGCACCCCCACCAGGCCCGACAGGTCCAGGAACAGCAGCACGATGCCCGCGCCGCCGAGGTAGGCGACCAGCGGCGCGGTGGGCAGCATGCCGTCGAAGGGCTCGCCCCGCACCCACGCCGCCGCGAGCCGCACGCCGATCCACAGGCCGATCAGCAGCAGCGCGAACACCACTCCGCCCAGCAGCCCGACCGGGGCCCGGGCGGCGAGGTAGCCGGTGGCCCTGCCGCCCCGGCCCTCGTTCCTGCCGCCCCCGCCCCCACCACCGTCGCCGTCGCCGTCGCCGTCCGGGGCGCCCTGACCGTCCTGGGGCTCGCGGGACTCGCGGGTGTCGAGGGCGTCCAGCAGGCCGGGGTCCAGGCGCAGCCGGCGCGCCTCCAGCCGGGCCAGCCGCCGGGCCGCGGCGCGTACGTTCGGGTTGCCCAGGAACGGCAGCGTCAGCAGCAGGAACACCAGCTCGGCCAGCGCGGTGACACCGCCCAGCGCCACCGCGCCGGCCACCCGCAGGCCCTCAGCGGCGGCTCGCATGCCTCCCCTTGCGCCGCTCGGCCAGCCGGACCACGATGAAGATCACGATCGCGAGCGCGACCAGGCCGATGACCACGTTGCTGCCGATGCCGACGTAGGTCTCGACGATGTGCCAGTTCTCCCCCAGCAGGTAGCCGGCCATCACGAAGATGGTGTTCCAGATCGCGCTGCCGGCGGTGGTGAGGAGCGTGAAGACGAGCAGCGGCATGCGCTCGACGCCGGCGGGGATGGAGATGAGGCTGCGGAAGATCGGGATCATCCGGCCGAAGAAGACGGTCTTGCGCCCGTGGCGCTGGAAGAACGCCTCGGTCTTCTCGATGTCGGAGATCTTGACGAGGGGGAGCTTGGCGGCGATGGCCAGCGTCCGCTCGCGGCCCAGCAGGGCTCCCACCCAGTAGAGGGCCAGCGCCCCGAGCACCGAGCCCAGGGTCGTGAACAGCAGCACAGCGAGCAGGTCCATCTCGCCCCTGCTCGAGGTGAAGCCGGCGAGCGGCAGGATCACCTCGCTGGGCAGGGGCGGGAAGAGATTCTCCAAGGCTATCGCGAGCCCCGCCCCTGGCGCTCCGAGGCTCTCCATGAGTCCAACTAGCCAATCAGTCATGGGTCAAGGCTATGGAAGATCCGGGAAAACGCGGAATGAAGATCCTGCCCGATTCCTTCTGAGGTAAACCACAGTCTCTTTGTACCGTACACTGTACGGCCGTGAGCTCTCTTTCGGATCTGGTACGGCACGCGGCAGTGTTCCAACCCGGCGACCCTCCCAGGTCCGGGCACATCGCCTTTCTCGCCCCCGGCGGCGACGACCGCGTCACCGTGGCGGAACCACCCGACGGGCAGGACGGAGCGCCACAGTTGCGTACCGCCGCCGCCACCCTCGTCCCCGTCGCGCAGGCCGTGGCGGCGCTGGCCAGGGCCCGCACCGACCCCGCCGCGCACCCGGCGGCCCGCTTCTGGGGCGCGGCGGCGCTCGTCGCGCTGCAGCTCCTCACCCGGGGCCGCATCCTGCCGGGCGTGACGCCGGGCGGGCACGACTCCTGGCGGGCGGGCCCGCTGGACGCCGCCGACCTGCGGCGCGTGCACGAGCTGGCCGCCGCCATGCCCGCCACCGCCCGCGCCATCCCCCTGGACGCCCCGCCCGCCGCCGGCGCGGCCGGCGAGCCGCTGCTGCCGGAGGCCGAGCCGCTGCTGCGGGCCTTCCTCGACGCGGTCGCCGACGCCATGCCGCGCTCGCCCGGCGCCGTGCGCGCCACCGGCACGCCCGCCTTCGCCGCCGTCAAGCCCGTCAAGGTCCCCCACCTGCGCCACTGGGCCGAGGAGGTCTCGGCGGGCCTCGACGCCGGGGTGCGGCTGTCGCTGCGCGTCGAGGCCGACGACCCCGCCACCGCCGACTTCCGCGCCGTGGCCCAGCTCCACAGCCTGGCCGACCCCTCCCTCGTGGTGGACGCCGCCGACCTGTGGCAGGGCCGCGCCCCCGGCCTCGGCGCCCGTGCCAGGATCGAGGCCACCCTCGCCGTGCGCCGCGCCGCCCGCGCCTGGCCCCGGCTGGAACGCCTGCTCGACGCCGCCGTGCCCGACGAGCTCGCCCTCTCCGACGGCGACGTCGAAGAGCTCCTGGCCGGGGCCGCCGACCGGCTGGCCGCGGCCGGCGTGGACGTGCACTGGCCCAGATCGCTCGTACGCGGCCTCAGCGCCCGCGCCGTCATCGGCGCCCGCGACGGCGCCCCGTCCGACCTGCCCTCCTTCCTCGGCGGCCACCACCTGACCAGCTTCGACTGGCAGCTCGCCCTCGGCGGCGAGCGCCTGACCGCCGCCGAGATGGACCGGCTCGCCGAGGCCCACCGCCCCGTCGTGCGGCTGCGCGACCAGTGGGTGCTCATCGACCCCGACCTGGCCCGCAAGGCCCGCCAGCGCGACCTCAAGCCGCTGACCGGCATCGAGGCGCTCGGCGCGGCCCTGACCGGCTCGGTCGAGGTCGAGGGCGAGCAGGTGCCCGTCGAGCCCTCCGACTGGCTCACCGAGCTGCGCGAGCGCCTGGCCGAGCCCGCCGACGTCGCCGCCCCCGAGGGGCTGGCCGCCACCCTGCGCGACTACCAGCTCGCCGGGCTGCGCTGGCTGGCCAGGATGACCTCCCTCGGGCTGGGCGCCTGCCTGGCCGACGACATGGGCCTGGGCAAGACGATCACGCTCATCGCGCTGCACCTGCACCGCGCCGCCGAGGGCGCCGGCCCCACGCTCGTGGTCTGCCCCGCCTCGCTGCTGGGCAACTGGGAGCGCGAGATCACCCGGTTCGCGCCGGGCGTGCCGGTGCGCCGCTACCACGGCAGCAGCCGCGAGCTGGCCGGCGAGGGGTTCGTGCTCACCACGTACGCCACCATGCGCCTCGACGCGGCCCGCCTGGCCGCCCACCCGTGGGGCCTGCTCGTCGCCGACGAGGCCCAGCACGTCAAGAACCCCGCCTCCGGCACCGCCAAGGCGCTGCGCGAGATCCCCGCGGCCGCCCGCGTCGCCCTGACCGGCACGCCGGTGGAGAACAACCTGTCGGAGCTGTGGGCCATCCTCGACTGGACCACGCCGGGCCTGCTCGGCCCGCTCGGCCGGTTCCGCGCCCGGTGGGCCAAGCCCGTCGAGTCCGGCGACACCGCCACGGCCGAGCGGCTGTCGCGGCTGGTCGGCCCGTTCCTGCTGCGCCGCCGCAAGAGCGACCCCGGCATCGCGCCCGAGCTGCCGCCCAAGACGGAGACCGACCGGCCCGTGGCGCTCACCACCGAGCAGGCCGGCCTGTACGAGGCCGTCGTGCGCGAGATCATGGCCCAGATCGCCGACTCCGCCGGCATGGCCAGGCGCGGGCTCATCGTCAAGCTGCTCACCGGGCTCAAGCAGATCTGCAACCACCCCGCCCAGTACCTGCACGAGGCCACCCCGCGCCTGCCCGGCCGCTCCGGCAAGCTGGAGCTGCTCGACGAGCTGGTCGACACCATCGTCGCCGAGGACGGCGCGGTGCTCGTCTTCACCCAGTACGTCGCCATGGCCCGGCTGCTGGAGCGCCACCTCACCGGCCGCGGCGTGGCCACCCAGCTCCTGCACGGCGGCACGCCCGTCGCCCGCCGCGAGGAGATGGTCCGGCGCTTCCAGGACGGCCAGGCCCCGGTGTTCCTGCTCTCGCTCAAGGCCGCCGGCACCGGGCTGAACCTCACCCGCGCCGACCACGTCATCCACTACGACCGCTGGTGGAACCCCGCCGTGGAGGACCAGGCCACCGACCGCGCCTACCGCATCGGCCAGACCAGGCCGGTGCAGGTGCACCGCCTCATCACCGAAGGCACGATCGAGGACCGCATCGCCCGGATGCTGGCCGCCAAGCGCTCGCTCGCCGAGGCCGTGCTGGCCTCCGGCGAGGCCGCCTTCACCGAGCTGACCGACGCCGAACTCGCCGCCCTGGTGGAGCTGAGATGACCCACGCCCTGCCCGTCCCCCCGACCACCTCCCAGGCCCGGACGACCGCTGTGGAGGGCCGATGACCGACGCCCGCGGGTTCGCCGCCTTCCCCCCGCAGCGCGCCGGCGCCCGCTTCGCCACCTCCTGGTGGGGGCGCGCCTGGATCCAGGCGCTGGAGGACACCTCCCTGGACCACGGCCTGCTGCGCAAGGGCCGCGCGTACGCCAAGACCGGGCAGCTCGGCCCCATCACCGTCAGCCCCGGCCGGATCGCAGCCGTCGCCGAGAGCGAGTACGACGTCGTCGTCCGCGTCGAACAGCTCACCGACGCGGCCTGGGAACGCTTCCTCGACCAGGTCGCCGCCAAGGCCGGGCACATCGCCGCGCTGCTCGACCGCGACATGCCGCACGACCTGGTCGAGGCGGCCGAGGACGCGGCGGTGCCGCTGCTGCCGGCCGTCGGCGACCTGGAGCCCGAGTGCTCCTGCCCCGACTGGGGGCATCCCTGCCAGCACGCCGCCGCCCTGTGCTACCAGGCGTCCTGGCTGCTGGACGCCGACCCGTTCATGCTGCTGCTGATGCGCGGGCGCGGCGAGCGCGACCTCATCGACGCGTTGCAGGAGCGGGAGGCGCCCGCCGTGGAGCCGTCCGGGGTGCCCGTGGCGCGGGCGTACGCGGCGGGGGTGCCGCCGCTGCCGGAGCCGCCGCCGTACGACGCCGGCTATCGCGCGCCCGCCCTGGAGCCGGCCCCCGGCGTGGACGTCGCGGCGCTGGCGGCGCTGGCCGCCTCCGCCGCCGCCCGCGCCCGCGAGCTGCTGCTGCACGGCGAGCTGCCGGAGCTGACCGAGCACCAGGACCACGTGCGGCTGGCCGCCGAGCACGACCTCGGCCGCGACGACCGGCTCGCCCCCGCCGTGCAGGCGTGGCGGTACGGCGGCGCCGACGGACTGGACGCCCTCGAACGCGCCTGGACGCCGCCCCGCAGGGACCTGGCCAGGGCGCAGGCACTGCTGGAGTCCGGCTGGGAGGGCGAGCACCCGCCGCCGCTGGAGGCGTGGCGCAACCGCTGGACCCTCGGCCCCCTGCAGCTGCGCTACGGGCGGGACGGCCGCTGGTACCCCTTCACGCTGCGGGAGGGCGAGTGGTGGCCCGCCGGCCCGCCGGAACGCGACCCGTCCGCGCTCATCGGCTGACCGTCCCCGTTCATCGGCCGACCGTTTCCGCCGCCGGTGGTCCGGGGCCTCCGGCGGGGCCCGGGTCAGGAGGCGACGGAGATGACGTGCCGGATCGAGGAGCGGTCGCCGATCAGCTCCAGCATGCAGTCGGCCAGGTCGGCGCGGGTGGTGCTCGTCCCGCCCCGTACGGCGAGGTCCCTGGCGGTGCGGTAGCGGCTGGTGCGGCCGGCGTCGGTCAGGCGTCCCGGCCGCACGATCGTCCAGTCCGTGCCGCTGGCCCGCAGCAGGCTCTCCGCCCTGGCCAGGTCCTCGTAGTGGTGGCGGAACAGGCGCTGGACGATGAGGGGCTTGAGCACGTACCGGGTGAACGGGCCGTCGCCCGCGTCGGCCTCCAGGCCGCCGGCGCTGACCATCAGCAGGCGGCGCGCGCCCACGCGTTCCATGGCGGCCAGGATGGCGGCGGCGCTGTCGGAGCAGACGGTGGTGGGGCCCCTGCCGCGCGCGCCCATCGCGCTGAGCACGGCGTCGCTGCCCTTGACGGCCGGGGCGATGGCGTCGGGGTCCATCACGTCGGCCTCGACGACGGTGAGGCGGTCGCGCAGGCCGGCGGGCAGGCGGGTGGCGTCGCGCACGACGGCGGTGACCTGGTGGGCCAGGTCGAGGCTCTGGCGCAGGAGCTCCAGGCCGGTGCCGCCGGTGGCGCCGAAGACCGTGAGCCTCATGGTCGGCTCCCTCCGTGACAGGATGAGGGTGAGTATTCACTCACCCTACCTCCGGAGCCCGCCGGCCTCCCGGACGGGGCGGAGCCGGATCCGATCAGGGCCCGTTGCGCGGGTAGCGGTCGTTCGGCTCGGCCGCGGCGCGCGGCACCCGTCCCGGCGGCGGGACCCGGCCCGGCGTGGAGCGTGGCCCCCTACTATTCAGTGAGCCGACGATGGTGACGACAGCCGCCGAGGGAGGTTCGCATGAGTGACGTGGGTGACCGGGACGACGCCGTCGATCCGCTGTCCCTGGAGAACCAGGTCTGCTTCGCCCTGGCGGTCGCCTCGCGATCGGTGATCGCGCTCTACCGGCCGGTGCTGGAGCCGATGGGGCTGACCCATCCGCAGTACCTGGTGATGCTGGCCCTGTGGCAGCACGCGCCGCTGTCGGTCAAGGACCTGAGCGGCCTGCTGCAACTGGAGCCCGCCACGCTGTCGCCGCTGCTCAAGCGCCTGGAGGCGGCCGGGCTCGTGGAGCGCAGGCGCGCCAGCACCGACGAGCGCTCGCTGGCGGTGACGCTGACCGAGCGCGGGCGCGCCCTGCGCGCCGAGGCCCTGAAGATCCCCGCCACGATCGTCGAACGCCTCGGCATGGACCTGGCCGAGCTGCGGGACCTGCACCAGGCGCTGACCCGGGTGATCGCCGCCGCCACCGAGGCCCACCTCGCCGCCAGGCGCTAGAGCCGGGCAGGCGCTGGAGCCGGGTCCCGCTCGCTCGCCTCCGCGCGCCCCGCTACATTAGTTAGTGTACGAATCGTTAGCCTGCCAACAGAAGCCACGCACCGCTCTCGTGGACCGGCCCCGGGGAGGGACACCCTCATGTTTCGCCGCAAGCCGATCGAGGAACGCATCGCCGAGCGCGTGGCCAAGCTGCCCCCGCTGAAGGAGGGCAAGCACTTCGAGCACGCCCCCGCCAAGTTCATCTTCGTCACGCTGCTCGTCGCGGTGGCCCTCATGCACTTCGTCGGCCTGGCCGTCGTCATGCACTTCAGCTGAGCCCGCCCGGCTCGCGGCGAAGAGGGAGCGGGTCCCGGAAACCCTCCTTCCCGGGACCCGCGGCCCGAGCCCATCAGCCCTCAGGGGCCGTCCCCTTCCGGGCTACGAGTCGGCCTTCCCGTCACCGTCGCCGGCGGCGGCCTTGCCGTCACCGGAGCCGTTCTGCGACTGGTTGAGCATGCCGCCGAGGGCGCTGAGGCTGCCGGAGGCCTGACCGGCGGGCACGGCCTTCGACACGGCTTCGAGGGCGATCTGAGCCATCTTCTGCATGTGCTCGGTGGCCGTCTTCATGGCCTCGTTGGCACGCTGGGCGGCCTCCTGGTCGTTGCCGGCCGCCAGCTCCAGGCCCTTGCCGAGGAGCTTGCCGACCTCCGCCATCCCGCTCATGTCACGGAACAGGTTGGCGGTGGCCACGGTGCGCAGCGTCGCGTCCGTGCCGGTCGGGGCGGGAAGGGCCTGGATCGCCTGGAACCTGGCCTCGCTCGGGGCGAGCGGGGCGACCTTGACGTCGACCTCGCGGGAGCGGCCGCCGGTGGCCACCGGTGCGATGTCGGTGGGCAGGATGGGGATCGGCGAGTCCTTCCAGTTCCAGAACCGGGTGAGGTCGATCTTCTCGGCGGCGTTGGCCCGGCCGAGCACGGCCTCGGCGAAGACGCCGTTGGTGGCGACCCCGACGATGCTCGTCACCTCCTTGCCGAGCCTGGTGTCGTCCACCCGGCGGGCCTTGACCCAGTCCTCGCGCTCCTGCTCACTGGCGAAGTTCCAGCGGAAGCCGAGGTAGTTGCCGGTCGCGGCGATCGGCTTGGGGTCGAGCTGCACCCCGAGCGGCAGCGCGTTGCTCTTCCCGCCCGGCGGCGTGTACGTGTAGTTGGCCAGGATCCGGCTCAGCGTCAGCTCGTCGATGTTGGCCCAGACCGCCTGGCTGTAGTGGCGGCGGTTGTCGTTGAGGTGGTCCAGGATGTGCTGGGGCACCTGCCCGCCGCGCACGTAGAAGCCGAGCGAGGCCACGTAGGTGCGGCTGCCGGTGGTCACCGTCGACCCGTGCAGGCCGTACAGCGCGGTGCCCCCGGCCTCCTCGGTGAGATCCGGAGGGGCGGTCGAGCCCACCGCGCTTCCGAAGTCGAGCACGCCGGACTGCATGGTCAGCCGCAGCCCGGACATGCTGCCACGCGCCGCGGTGCCGGTCCAGTAGTCCACGGACAGCAGCTTGTCGCCGGCCTCGAAGGTGTACGCCGCGTGCTGCTGGACCCCCGAGCCGCTGGTGTCGCCGCAGCGGAAGGTCTGGCCGGACACGACGAGCATGATGCTGCGGATGCCGGCGTCGTCCCACCAGACGTCGATCTTGGAGGCCCAGCCGAGGCTGGACTGGCTGTCGAACGGGGTGGGCGCGCTGCGGGGCGCGGTCAGCAGGCGGATCAGCTGACCGTTGGCGGACCGCAGCCAGAACTCGCCGTTGGCCGCGGGCAGGACATCGACGATCTTGTCCGGCGGGGGCACGGTCTTCAGCAGCTCGGGCGTGCTCAGGGGGCCCGGCGCCATTGAGGTGGCGGTCGTGGTCCCGGTCGAAGCGTCGGGCTCGAACTTGATCAGGCCCGGGACCAGGTTCTGGACATGGCCGAGGGCCCACATCGCACCGTCCGGCGCCGCTGCCAGAGTGGCGATGGCGGCTGCGGAGGTGCGCTCCACCCAGGTGGTGCCGCTGCGCTCGTACGCCTTGCCCTGGCGGCAGTACCAGAGCCGGTCGCGGCCGAGGACGGCGAGGTCGTCCGCCTCGACCTTCATGTCCTGCCAGCCGGTGCCGACCTGTTCGTGGATCATGCCGTTCGTGGCGGTGAGGTACGGGGTGCCGTCGGCGCCGCAGGAGATGCGGCGCGCGAGGGCGTTGCCCGGGTCGCGCTTCCAGGTCGTCCCGTCGAACACCATGACCTTGCCGTCGGACTGGACCGCCCAGACCAGGTTCCTGCCCGGCGCGATGCACTTCAGGCCGCCGGTCAGCCCGGTGGTCGGCATCGGGTTCCACCGCTGGGCGACCGGGTCGAACCGGACCGGGGCTCCGTCGGTCTTCCGCACGCCGTAGACGCCCATGCCCGACCCGGCGAGGTCGAGCAGCACCACGCCGTCGAAGGCCTGCTTCTCCGGCGCCGTCACGGCCGTGCAGCCGCCGAGCTTGCGGCCCGAGGTGTTGAACGGCTTCGCCTCGCGCATCAGCTTGGCCCAGTCCGGGGGCGCCGCCGCGGCCAGCACCTCCTTGTAGCGCTGGAAGTTGTTGTGGGTGAAGTTGAGATCCTCCAGCGGGATGAACAGGCACCGTTCCACCCGCGTCGGCTTGGTCGTCACCTTGTAGACCTGGACGACCTCGTAGTACTGCACCGACAGCGCGTGCATGTGGTTGTAGTTCGTGACCACGCGGGTGAGCACCTTCTCGCTCTCCGCCTGCGAGGTCTCCCGCACCACGGTCATGTGCCGGCTGCGCGCCGCGGTCGCCAGCTGCTGGGTGCGCGCGTCGATCCGCTGGGCGGCCTCCGAGGCGACCGACCTCACCCCGGTGGAGCGGCCCACCGACGTGGCGAAGCCCATGTTCTTCGACTTGCTCGACGAGCCGCCGCCGCCGATGCCCAGGAACGCGAAGCCGCCGCTGCCGCCCTTGCTCTCCGACATCCCGAATTCGAACATCTCGGACGAGCCGTGCTGCTCCTCCCGGGCGATGGCGTTGGCCAGCTCGGTGATCGACCGGTCCTGGAGCGTCTGGCTGGTGAGCGTGTCCTTCTCGCCCGTCGTCTCCGTGCCGGTGCCGGACGTGCGCCGCTCCCAGTCGATGACCGCGACCTTCGTGCTCTCGCCCGGCGCCAGCGGCAGGCTGTGGAGCAGCCTGCCCAGGGTCACGCCCTCCACCGCCCACGTCTGCTCGGTGGTGACGATCATGCCCTCGGCCGGGCGGTCGTAGAACGGCAGGTTCTCCTCGCCGAGATCGATCGCGCCGGTCAGCTTCCGGTACGTCTTCGCCCCCGGAATGTCGGTGAGCACGACGGTCTGATACCGGACGATCTCCACCGGGTGGTCGCCGCTGGCCGGCAACAGGTCTTTCGGAGTCGGGCCGTCGAGCCCGGTGCTCGCGGCGGGTGTGGTGGACGTGGCGGGTTTGGTGGACGTGGCGGGTTTGGTGGACGTGGCGGGTTTGGCGGCGGCAGGGGCCGCCGGCTTCTTCGGATCTGGACTACTCATCGCGTTCCTCCCCGTGTGCTGAGGCCCACTCACATTGATCCGGCCGACACTCACCGTCAATGCCGACACAACACCCCAATACGGACAGACTCCTCGGCTCCGAACCTCCGGCAGGCCTGCGGTCAAGAAGCCCGTGACAAGCCGTCGACCCGCGGCTGAGCTGGAGCGTTCCCCTCGGTCGGGTCACCGGCGGAGCGGGGAGATGGAGCCCCAACCGGCACGCCCTGGTGAGACCCGTCCGCGCCGAATCTCACCTAGGTGAGATTCGGCGCGGAGGCCGGCCGCCCGGGGCCCGAGACGCGGGCCTCCCGGTCGGTAACTACGTGGCCGCCTCCGGCGATATGCACAACGCCCCCACAGAGCCGGTCCGAGGAGCACTATGCGTGGAGCCGATCCCGTCGTGACCGGCGGCACGGGGCAGACGCCGCCCGTGTCGCCGCGCTGGATCCGGCGGCCGCGCCTGGTGGGGCGGCTGCTGGCGGCACGCGAGGCGCGGCTGGTGGTGATCGCGGCTCCGGGCGGGTACGGCAAGTCCACCCTGCTGGCGCAGTGGCGGGCCGACGCGCGTGAGCGGCGGGCGATGGCCTGGCTCTCCGTCGGCGGCCAGGACAACGACCCGGTACGGCTGTGGACCGGGATCCTGCGGGCGATCGGCGCGGCCGGCGCCCGGGTGCCCGTGGACGACCTGGTGGCCATGCTGTGCGTGCAGGGCCCGGACATCGCCGGCGTGGTGCTGCCGATGCTGCTGCGGCGCCTGGCCCGGGCGGCCCGGCCGGTGGTGCTGGTGCTGGACGACTTCCACCTGCTGACCGACGCGGCCGCGCTGGATCAGCTGCGCCTGCTGCTGAGCGCGCTGGGGCCGGGACATCAGCTGGTGCTCAGCTCGCGGCACCGGCCGGCGCTGCCGCTGGCCCGGCTGCGCGCCGCCGGGCAACTGGTCGAGCTGGGCGCCGGGGACCTGCGCTTCTCGGCCGCGCAGGTGCGGACCCTGCCGGACATCGTGACCGCCGGGCTGGACGGCGGGCAGGTGTACGACCTGGTGGCGCGGACCGAGGGCTGGCCGGCGGGCATCTACCTGGCCGCGCTGTCGCTGCGCGGCCGGGCCGACACGGGAACGTTCCTGGCCTCCTTCACCGGCGACCATCGGCACATCAGCGACTACCTGACCGAGGAGGTGCTGGCCGGTTGCACGCCGCACGAGCGCCGCTTCCTGTTGCGCACGGCGGTCCTGGACCGGTTCACCGCGCCGCTGGCCGCGCACCTGTGCGGCCTCTCCCCCGCCCGGGCCGAACGCGTGCTGGCCCACCTGGCCGCCACCAACCTGTTCGTGATCCCGCTGGACGAGCAGCGGCAGTGGTACCGCTATCACCACCTGTTCGGCCAGTGCCTGCGCGCCATCCTGAGCCGGGCCCACCCCGAGCTGCCCGTCCGCCTGCATCGCCGGGCAGGGGCCTGGCTGCACGAGCACGGACACGTCGAGCAGGCCATCGGCCACGCCGTCGCGGCCGGCGACCACGGGCGGGCGACCGCGCTGCTGGCCTCGTCCTGGCTCGGCTACGTCACCACCGGCCGCAGCGCGACCCTGCTCGCGCTGATCGAGGCCATCGGGGCCGGGGCGATCGGCCGGGACGCCGCGGCCTCGGTCAGCGCGGCCTGGGCCAGCACCGTCACCGGCGACCTTCCCGGGGCGATCGCCTGGCTGGACGCGGCCGAGAGCCTCGGTCACGACGGGCCCCTGCCGGACGGCACGGCCTCGCTGAAGTCCGCCGCCGCGCTGCTGCGCGGCATGTTCCTGATCGACGACCTGCCGCAGCGCCTGGCCGAGTCCCGCCTCGCCGCCGAGCTGGAGGACGACACCGCCTCGCCCTGGTACGCGATGGCCCGCTTCAGCCACGGCGCGAACCTGTACCTGAGCGGGCGGCACCGCGAGGCGGTCACGGTGCTGGAGCAGGCGGCGCGCAACCGGGCCAGCACGTCGCTGTTCACGATCAACGCGCTGGCGGTGCAGTCGCTGACCTGCACGGCGCTCGGCCGCCACGACCAGGCCGCCACCTTGGCCGCGCTCGGCCGGGACCTGGTGCGCAGGCACCACCTGACCGGTTCGGCGCAGGCCAGCATCGCCTTCACCGCCCACGCCGCCGTCCTGACCGGCCGTGACCGGCTGGCCGAGGCGCGCCGCGAGCTCGACCACGCCGCCGGCCTGCGCGCCCGCGTGCCCGGCCTGTCGCGCTGGTCGGCGGTGGTGAACGTGACCGAGCTGGCCCGCTGGTGCCTGGCCGCCGGCGACCATGACGCCGCCCGCGCGGCCTGCGACCAGGCCGACGACCTGCTGGCCGGCCTCGCCGACGGCGGCCACCTGGCCCGGCGGATCCAGGAGTTCCGCCACGTCCTCCGCGGCGCCGTCCCCGGCGGTGCGCGGCCACCGGCGGGCGGCGCGGCGGCGCCGGTGGGCGCCGCCGCGCTGGCGCGGCCGCAGAGCTTGACGGGGCAGGAACGGGTGGTGCTCGGCCTGCTGCCCGGCCCGCTGAGCATTCCCCAGATCGCCGCCCACCTGCACCTGTCGGTGAACACCGTCAGGACGCACGTGCGGGCCGTCTACCGCAAGCTCGCCGTCTCCTCCCGCCAGGCCGCCGTGGAGCGGGCCCGCCACCACGGGCTCGTGCCGGCCCCCGGCGACCCCGGAACCGCTCCGCCGACCGGCCCGCACCGGGACGCACCGGCGTAGGCCCGGGCCGCCCCAAGCCGGTTGCCCCGACCGGTTCCCGGGCCGCCCCAAGCCGGTCGCCGGTCGGTTCCCGGGTCATCTCAAGCCGGTCGCCGGTCGGTACGCCTCCATGGCAGGCCGGGGGCCGGGCGAGCCTGGCGGCCACGGCGCGCTGCCCCCTTCTCAGCGGGTCATGGCGGTCTGCCGGTGGACGCGCGACAGCTTCTCGGGGTTGCGCACGTGGTAGGCGCCGGTGACGCGGCCGTGCTCCACGCGTACCGCCACCACGCCGTCGATCTCGCCGTCGACCCGGACGAGCAGCCCCGGGCCGCCGTTGATCTGCACCAGCTCGACGGACCTCTCCCCGTCGCGCTTCCACCAGCCGACGGCCAGCAGGCGCGCCACGTTGCCGGCACCCACGACGGGCCGCAGCAGGGCGTGCTTGACCCCGCCCCCGTCGCTCAGGGCGACGACGTCCGGCGCGAGGACGTCGAGCAGGCTCTGCAGCTCGCCGGTCTCGACCGCGCGCTGGAAGGCCCGCAGGGCGGCCCGGTGCTCGGCCGGGGAGCCGGAGCCGCGCGGCCGGCGCTCGGCGACGTGCGCCCGGGCCCGGTAGGCGATCTGGCGCACCGCGGCCGGGCTCTTGCCGACGGCCTCGGCGATCTCGTCGTAGTCCAGGGCGAACACCTCGCGCAGCACGAACACCGCCCGCTCGACCGGCTGGAGCGTCTCCAGCACCAGCAGCATCGCCATCGAGACGCTGTCGGCCAGCTCCACGTCCTCGGCCACGTCGGGCGTCGTCAGCAACGGCTCCGGCAGCCACGGCCCGACGTAGGACTCCTTGCGCCGGCCCAGCGCGCGCAGCCGGTCGAGCGCCTGCCGGGTGACGATCCGTACCAGGTAGGCGCGCTTCTCCCGGACGCCGTCGAGGTCGATGGCCGCCCATCGCAGCCAGGTCTCCTGAAGGACGTCCTCGGCGTCGGCGGCGGAGCCGAGCAGCTCGTAGGCGACGGTGAAGAGCAGGTTGCGATGGGTGACGAACGCCTCGGTCGCGGGGTCCGCGCGCCGGGCCCGGCCGGGCGCCCGCGGTGTGCCCGTCGTCCGTCCGCTGCTCTCACTCATGCCCGGCTCCTGCCTGTCCCGACTCAGCTCTACCACCACACGCACGAGACGCCGCCACCGGCCGTTCCATAACAGCCGCGGCCAGTGATCCACGTCACGCCACGGCGCTGTCACGGCCCGCCCACCGCGGCCAGGCGCCACCCGTCGTGGACCGTGGTACGCATCATCGGAATGCTCCGATCGGTCGCCGGTGCAGGACCACGCAGGCGCCGGGCTTACGTGAGCAATTTAACTAAGTCGATACCGCGATGCCTCGGGAGCTCGGCCGGCGGAGGAGCAGCGCACGGCGACGCGTTCCGGTCCGGCCTGTCTCCGGCCCCCGTCAGGCCGCTGAGCTGCTCCGATGTTGAGCGCAGAGTCTGGCGCCACTTGGGAAGATCTCCGAACAAGGCGCGCGTCACACGGCGGTCGCGGCCTCCGCCTCGCCCTCGGGAGACGGTGGTGGGGCGCCGTCCGCCGGACGGCCGCGGCCGAGGACCAGCTCGCTCTGCAGGACGAGGACCGCACCGCCGATCGCCGCGGCGTCCGAACCGCTGACCGATGGCACGACCCGCACCCGGTGGGCCCGCCGGGCGAACGTACGGCGGTCCACCTCCTCCTGGATCACCGACTGGTAGATCGAGCCGGCGACCGCGAAGCTCGGCCCGGCGAGGACGACCGTGTCGAGGTCGAACAGGGTGGCCATGGTCACCGCGGCACTGCCCAGATAGCGGGCCGACCGCTCGACCAGGCCACGGGCGGCCGGGTCGCCGGCGTTGGCCGCGGCCGCGAGGCGCGCGAAGTCGGTGAGGAAGTCGTCTCCGGTCGGGTCGAGCGCCAGCCGCTGGCCCAGCCCGGGCGTCGTCAGCGCCTCCCTGACCAGCGCGGCCGGGCCGGCGTAGTTTTCCAGGCAACCACGGTTGCCGCACGGACATTCGTCCCCGTTGACGTCGATGGAGATGTGGCCGATCTCCACGCTGTTGGACGAGCTGCCGCGATACACCTCGCCGGCGACCACCACGCCACCGCCGATCCCCGTGGCCATGTAGATGCAGCCGTAGGTGCTGCGCGGCTCCACCGCCCCCATCCAGTACTCGCCGATCGCGGCCGCCGCCGCGTCGTTGTCCAGCAGGACCGGCAGGCCGAGGCTCTCGGCGAGACGGTCGGCGATGGGGTGGCCGAACCACTCCTCGGTGGGCTGCGGGGTCAGCAGCACACCGGCCCGCCGATCCTGCGGCCCGTAGCTGACCAGGCCGACGCCCAGCACCTTGTCACGATCGACGGCCGCCGTGTCCAGCAACGCGTTCACCTGCGCGGCCACCGACGACAGCCCGCGTTCCGGCGGCATGGACGACACTCCGCTGAACGACATCCTCGCGATCGGCCGGCCGGCCAGGTCGACCACGACGATCACGCAGGTATTGCGTTCCAGCTGCACGCCGACGCTGTAGCGGGCCGAAGGATCGAGCTGGACCAGCATCGGCCGCTTGCCACCCGTCGAGGCCCCCAGCCCCGCCTCGGCGACGAGACCGTCGGCCATGAGCTCACGGACGACCTCGGAGATCGTCGGTGCGGTCAGACCGGTCGCCGCCACGAGCTCCACCCGGCTGATCGCCCGCGCCGCCCGGATCATGTCCAGCACCATGCCACGGGTCTTCGTCCGGCCGGCCCAGATCGGGCTCGTCACCGCGCCACCTCCCACACCCCGGTATGCAAAAGCTACCTTATTTTCAGCCATCCGCCAGGCGAGCAGCTCCGCCCCGGGGCCCTTGAGCTGGGATCCTATCCCGGGCCTCCAGAGCCGTTCTCCCTGGGCACCCCTGCCGCCATTGACTTTCACAACTTTCCTAACCAAGCATGCTGGAGCAGCTGTCTCCTATCTGCTCGAACAGAGGGATCGGATGAAACATCGTCATGCGCTGCTCACGTTCGGCGCCGTCGGAGCCCTGGCACTGGGCAGCATGGCGGCGGCCACGCTCCCCTCATCGGCCGCCACCACCACGGGCTGCTCCGTCACGTACACCGTCCAGAGCGAGTGGTCCGGCGGCTTCACCGCCGGCGTCGCCATCACCAACCTCGGCTCCGCCGTCAAGGGGTGGACCTTGACGTTCGACTTTCCCGGCGCCGATCAGAGGGTCTCCCACGGCTGGAGCGCCACCTGGACGCAGTCCGGGACGCGCGTATCCGCGGCCGGCCTGAGCTGGAACGAGGCGCTGGGCACCGGCGCGTCCACCTCCATCGGCTTCGCCGGAGCCTGGAAGGGCGCCAACCCCGTACCCGCCTCGTTCGCGCTCAACGGCACCACCTGCACCGGCTCGGTGATTTCGCCGACCCCCACTGTCACCCCCGACCCCGATGGCCCGGCGCCGCGCCTGCGCGTGTCCGGCAACAAGATCGTCACCTCGGACGGCAGGCCTTACCGCCTGCTCGGCGTGGACCGCTCAAGCGGCGAGTACGCCTGCGTGCAGGGCAAGGGCCAATGGGACGGCGGCCCGGTCGACCAGGCCTCGGTCGATGCCATGAAGAGCTGGAACATCCACGCGGTGCGGCTGCCGCTGAACGAGGAATGCTGGCTCGGCGTCAACGGCTCGCCCAGCGGCGCCACCTACCAGCAGGGCGTGAAGTCCTACGTCGACCTGCTGGTCGCCAACGGCATCACCCCGATCCTCGACCTGCACTGGACCTCGGGCGCCTACAGCGACGGGCCGGACTGGCACTGCAAGGACGCCACCGCGACGTGCCAGAAGCCGATGCCGGACGCGCAGCACGCCCCCCGGTTCTGGACCGGCGTCGCGAACACCTTCAAGGGCAACGACGCCGTCGTCTTCGACCTGTTCAACGAGCCGTACCCGGAGATCGCCGGCAACTGGAACAAGACCCTGGGCTGGCAGTGCCTGCGAGACGGCGGCACCTGCACCGGCATTCCCTACGAGGTGGCCGGCATGCAGGACCTGGTCGACGCGGTCCGGGCGACCGGGGCGACCAACGTCCTCATGGTGGGCGGCCTGGAGTGGGCCAACGACATGCGGGAGTGGCTGGCGTACAAGCCGAACGACCCGCTGAACAACATCGCCGCGTCCTGGCACGCCTACAGCTTCAACGCCTGCGCCAGCACGTCCTGCTGGGACGCCCAGATCGCCCCGCTCGCCCAGCAGGTCCCCATCGTGCTCGGCGAGTTCGGCCAGGACAACTGCGGCTACGACTACATGGACACGCTGATGGACTGGGCCACCGCACACGGCCTGTCCCATCTGGCATGGACCTGGAACCCCTGGGGCTGCAGCACCGGCGGCGTCCTGATCAAGGACTGGAGCGGCACCCCCGAACCCGGCATCGGCGAAGGCTACAAGGCCCACCTGCTCACCCAGAGCCCCTACCCGACCTCGTGACCGACGCCCGGCCCGGGCGGCCGGCGGCCCCGGCGGGGCGGGCGCTGTTCACCACCGCGCCCGCCCCGCCGTCTTTGCCCGGTCACCCCACCACCGTCCGGCGGCCGGGGTCACCTGTCGAGCGCCGCCCTGGCCGCCGAGCAGGCACGCCGGTGACCGCGGCCGGCCAGGGGGATGACCCGATGCCGCGGATCAGGGGAGTCGGCGCCCAGTTAGCCCTGGCGCTGCCCTCGTACGCCGACACCCGCGTCGAGAACCCGACCGGCTACATCAGCGTGTCCGCCAATCCCGGCAAGGTCAACAACATCACGATCACCCCGCTGGACCCCGCCGACCCCGGCGCGGACGTCATCATCAGGGACTCCGGCGACGTCGTCACGCCCGGCCACAACTGCGTGGCCCACGGCGGCGGCGTGCGCTGCAGCGGGTTCGCCCAGTACATCCAGATCTCCCTGGGCGACAGGGATGACTTCGTCACGAACCTGAGCACCATCCCCGTCCGGGTGACCGGCGGGGACGGGAACGACCACGTCAACGGCGGCGCCGGCGACACGCGGTTCCGCGGCGGGCCCGGCGACGACACGCTCAACGGGGCCAGGGCGACGACGTGCTGCAGGCCGAGCTCCTGGCCGACGGCAGGGACACCCTCATCGGCCGGGGCGGCGTGGACGCCGTGGACTACACCTCGCGCATCGGCAGGCTGTCGGTGACCCTCGACGGCATCGCGGACGACGGCCTGGCCGGCGAGGATGACAACATCGCCGCCGACGTGGAGAACATCATCGGCGGCAAGGCGGACGACACCCTGACCGCCCCCGCCGACGCGGTGGCGCACCGCCTCGACGGCCGCGCCGGCGCCGACACCTGCACGGGCGGCACCGAGGACGCCGAGGTCTCCTGCGAGCTCTGACCCGCGCACGGGCCGGATCCCCGTGGCGCGGGCGACGCCCCGGCTGCTTGAGCCGGGGCGCCGGTTCCTAGGGCCGAGGCAATCGATCCCCTATGGACCAGGTCTCCTACCCAGTGCGCCCGACTTGTATGCATTCGTCCCATTTGGGGGATTTGTCGCTATGGGTACGCGCGGGCGGGTCACGGGGTGCCGGACCAGGCGACGAGCGCCCGCGCGCAGCCCCGGGACGGCGGTGCCGGCGGGCCGCCCGGCGGTCGCGGCGATGGGCGTGCGCCCCGGTGGTGCGGGCCTCCCCGTACGGTGCGGGCGATCAGGGGTGTGGGGCCGGGGCGGCGCGTTCGGCCAGGGCGCGGGCCAGCTCCACCACGACCTCGCGGCGGCGGGCGATGGCGCGCTCGGGGTCGGGCTCGTCGAGGATGAGCCGGCGCAACTGGGGCACCGAGAAGTTCCAGGCCACCAGCCCCAGGATGGTGAACAGCCAGTCCTGCGCCGCCGCCCGCCCCGGCACGCCCGCCGCCACCAGGCCGTCCACGTGACCGCGGTAGCCCTCCTTGCGCTCCTCTTCGCCCTCGACCCGGCCCCCGTCGACCTCCAGCGCCTCCCACAGCAGCAGGCGGATCAGCTCCGGGTGCTCGTGGTACCAGTCGAAGAGCTGCCCGACCGCCTCCGGCAGCGTGCGCGGGTCCAGGTCGACCGCGTGGCAGATCTCGTCCACCTTGGCCCGCACGACCTGGCCGAACAGCTTCTCCTTGCCCCCGAAGTAGAGGTAGATGGCCTGCTTGTTGGCCTTGGCGGCGGTGGCGATGCGGTCGATCCTGGCGCCGGCCAGGCCGTGGCGGGCGAACTCGGCGGTGGCGGCCTCGAAGATCCGCTGCCGGGTCGCCTCCGCGTCGTACGTCATGGGCCGATTAAACCATCCAGTTGACTTATTGGCCGAATCACGCCATCGTTCTAAACCAACCAGATGGTTTATTTGTTCTGAGGAGAGATCCGTCATGTCCTTGACCACCCCGCTCGCCCCGGTCCCGGTCGCCTCGCCCATGCCCGCCGCGCTGGAGGGCCGCACCGTGCTGATCGTCGGGGGCAGCTCCGGCATCGGCCTGGCCGCCGGCGCGCTGCTGGCCTCCGTCGGGGCCCGGGTCGCGCTCATGGCGCGCGACGCGGCCCGCCTGTCGGCCGCGGCCGGCGGCATCCGCGAAACCACTTCCGCCCCCGTGATCGAGCTGGCGGGTGACGGGACCGACGAGGGCGCCCTGGAGGGGGCGTTCGACCGGCTCGGCCAGGTGGACCACGTGCTGGTGACGGCGGGCGGGTTCGCCGCCGGGCCGCTGCTGGAGACGCCGCGCGAGCGGGTCGGCCAGGCCGTGGACGGGCGGATCTGGGGCGCGTACGCGGCCGCCCGCGCCGCCGCCGGCCGCCTGCCCGCGGGCGGTTCGCTCACGTTCAGCTCGGGGGTCTACCTGAGCCGCCCCATCCCCGGCGCCTCGGCCTCCATCGCGGCCATCGGCGCCGTCGAGGGGCTCACGAAGGCGCTGGCGGTGGAGCTGGCGCCGCGCCGGCTGCGGGTCAACGCGATCAGGTACGGCGTCGTGGACACGCCGCTGGCGCGCGGCGCCTTCGGCCTGGCCGACGACGCGGCCATGGCGGCGGCCGGTCAGGGGGCGCCGCTCGGCCGCTTCGCCACGGCGGAGGAGGCGGCCTCGGCCGCGCTGTTCCTCATGGCCAACGGCTACGTGACCGGGTCGGTGATCACCGTGGACGGCGGCCAGAGCCTCGCCTGACGAGGCCCCGGCCTCCGGCCCGGGTCAGGAGGTCTCCTCCTGGGGGGCGTAGAAGCCGCTGGTGGCGGCGACGGCGGCGGCCACCGCGTCCGGGTCGCCGCCCGCCGCCAGGTACGCCTCGCCCCACGCCCGGCTGCTGCCCGTGATGAAGGCGCGGCCCTCCTCGGTCAGGTGGAACCCGGCCTCGTCGACGCCCTTCTCCCCGCCCGCCAGGTGCAGGCCCAGGCCGAGCAGCGCCAGGTCCCAGCCCACACCGGTCGCGCCGGGGCCGAACTGCGACCAGAACTCCGGCGGCACCTCAGCCGTGTGGGTCAGCTCGAACAGCGTGCCGCCGTCCTTGGCGGCCAGGCGCACCTCGACCTCGGAGAAGCCGGGGTCGGGGCCGAACAGCCAGGTGACCTTCAGCAGGCTCGGCGGCTCGCAGCGCAGGATCTCCCCGCCCGCGTTGCCTTCGAGCTGGTACGTGCCGCCCTGCCGCAGGTCGCCGGAGACGGGCATGAACCAGCGGCCCAGCCGCTCGGCGTCGGTGCAGGCCTGCCAGACGTCCTCCACCTCGGCGTCGTAGTGGCGGCGCAGCACCACGGTCTTACGCGTGCCGTCGAGCAGCTCCCGGTGGGCGCGGTTGAGATCGTCGACGAAGGTCATGGGGTGTTCTCCCTCTCGGTTGTCATGCGGCGTTCCCGCTTGCCGCGGGCCAGCTCCGTGCCCAGCGCGTCCAGGCGCTGGTCCCAGAAACCGCGGAAGCGCTCCAGCCAGAGGTCGACCTCCCGCAGCGGCTCGGGCTCGACGGCGTAGAGCCGCCGGGTGCCCTCGGCCCGCACGCTGGCGAAGCCGTTGTCGCGCAGCACCCGCAGGTGCTGGGAGACGGCCGGCTGGGAGATGCCGAACTCGCGCTGTATCACGGCGGTGACCTCTCCGGAGCTGCGCTCACCGCCCGCGAGCAGCTCCAGGATCCGGCGGCGCACCGGATCTCCGAGGACGTCGAATGCGTGCACGAACCGGAGTGTTTCAGTCATGGCTTATATAAGTCAAGCCTGAAGAAAGGGAGGCGCCGCCCGACGGGCCCCGGCAGGGCCGGCCGTGCGGGTCCGGCCGTGCGAGTCCGGCGGGGTGGGTGGTTCGGGCCGTGACGGGTCAGTCGTCCAGGCCGCGCGCGCTCAGCGCCTCCCCCAGCGCGTCGGCGTGCCGCAACGAGCTGACCACCAGCGGCACCGCGAAGGCCCGCAGGCTGCGCTCCACGCCCCGGGCCCGCTGCGCCTCCCGTACGCGGGCGGCCAGCCCCGCCACCACCGGCACGCTCCGCACGGTCAGCGACAGCAGCAACGACAGCCGGAACGGGTCCAGCCCCACGAACCTGGCCGGCGACAGGCAGCGCTCCAGCGCCGCCATCATGGCCCCGGTGCGGGTCGTGAGCGTGACCAGCCCGGCCAGCGCCACGGCCAGCACCACCCGCAGCGTCGTCGAGATCGCCCCGTCGAGGCCGGCGAAGATCAGTTGCATCACGAACAGCGCCACCGCGAACCAGCGCACCGGTCTGATCTGCGCCCACGCGGCGGCCACGCCCACCCGCGCCAGCGCGTACAGGGCCGCCGCCACCACGGCCGCCGCGGCCAGCGCCAGGGGCGTGCGCAGCAGCACCAGGGCCGTGCAGGCCAGGGCCAGCCCGGCCAGCTTGACCCCGGCGGGCAGCCGGTGCAGGACCGAGGAGCCGGGGACGTACGCGCCGGTCAGGCCGTTCACGCCATGAGCTTCCGGTAGTGGCCGATGGCCTCCTGCGGGGAGCCGTCGGCGACGACGCGGCCCTCGTCGAGCACCAGCACCCGGTCGAAGTCCGCCAGCAGCGGCAGGTCGTGGGTGACCACCACCACCTGCTGCGGCATGTCGCGCAGCAGGGCCGCGACCTGGCGGGAGTGGCGCAGGTCCAGCAGCGTGGTGGGCTCGTCCATGACCAGGATGTCCGGCTCCAGCACCATCACCGCGCACAGCGCCAGAAGCTGCTTCTGGCCTCCCGACAGGTGGTGGGCGGGATGGTCGGCGTGGCCGGCCAGGCCGTACCGGGACAGCACCTCCGTCACCCGCCGGTCGACCTCCTCGCGGGCCAGGCCCTTGCGGCGCAGCGAGAACGCGACGTCCTCGGCCACCGTCGGCATGACGATCTGCGCGTCGGGATCGGTGAACAGGAACCCGACGCGGCGCCTGATCCTGGCGGCTTGGCGGCGGGTGTCCAGGCCGAGCACGGTGACGCTGCCGAACGTGGGCAGCGCCAGGCCGTTGATCAGTCGGGCGAGCGTGCTCTTGCCCGAGCCGTTGGCGCCCACCACGCCGACGCGCCGCTCGGGCAGTGACGCGGTGACGCCGCGCAGCACGTCGCGCGTGCCGAGGCGTACGTGCACGTCGGCGAAGTCGATGCGCACTTCGGGGTCGATGCGCACCTCAGGGTCGATGCTCACCTCAGGCCACCTCGAACAGCGCGGCCACGCCCAGCCCGCCGCCGACCGCGGCCGCCGCCAGGCCCAGCGTGCCGGGCGGGGCGGCGGCGCGGACGAGCCGGCCGAACAGCCGGGTGACCACGACCGCGCCGGTGGCGCCCCACGGGTGGCCCAGCGCCAGCGCCCCGCCGTCCGCGCACACGCGCCCGTCGTCGGCGCCCAGCGGATCGAGCCCGAGCGCGTCGGTCACCGCCAGCACCTGCGCCGCGAACGCCTCCACGATCTCCACCGCCGCGACCCGCTCCAAGTCCACCCCCGTACGTGACAGAACCCGCCGGATCGCGGGCACCGGCCCCCACCCGGGCAGCGCGGGATCGCACCCGACGACGGCCCCGGCGACCAGCCGCAGCCCCGGACGTCCCGCGCGCAGCCGCTCGGGCACGATGGCCACGGCCGCGGCGCCGTCGCTGACCGGGGAGGAATTACCGGCCGTCACTGTACCTTCCGCCACGAACGCCGCAGGCAGGCGGGCCAGCGACGCCGCCCGCAGCGGGCGCGGGCGCTGGTCGTCGGAGCGGCCCTCGATCGGCACGATCTCCGCCGCGAACCGGCCCGCCTGCCGGGCGGCCAGCGCGCGGGCGTGGCTGCGGCGGGCGTAGGCGTCCTGCCGCTCGCGATCGACGCCGTACGCCGCCGCCAGGGCCTCGGCCGCCGGCCCCATGTCGGGGTCGGGGTGGCCGTCGGGGGCGAAGGGCGCCCGGGGGTAGGGCGTCTCCGCTCCCCTGAACGTCCGCAGCGGCGCGGTCGAGGCGCTCTCCGCCCCGCCGGCGACCACCAGCTCGGCCTCCCCCGCGCGCACCGCCTGCCCGGCCACCAGGATCGCGGCCAGGCCGCTGCCGCACTGCCGGTCCACGGTCAGCCCGGGCACCTCGTGCCCCAGCCCGGCACGCAGCGCCGCCACGCGGGCCACGTTCCCGCCGGGCCCCATGCAGTTGCCCAGCACCACGTCGTCCACCCGCGCGCCCGCCGGCCCGGCTGATCCCGCCGGCTCCGCCGTCCCGTCCAGGTCCGCGAGCACGGCGGCGATCACGGGGGCGGCCAGCCGGTCGACGGTCAGGTCCCGGAACGCGTGGCCGGCCGTGCCGATCGGCGTGCGCCGCGCCGCCACCACCACGGGCGCCTCGCCCATCAGACCAGCCGCCTGATGCCGGGGTCGCCGCCCGCCAACCGGGCCGCGACCAGGGCCCGCGCGGGCTTGCCCGTCGGGGTGCGCGGCAGGCTCGGCACGGTGTACCAGCGGCGGGGCCGCTGCGCCGCGTCCAGCCCGCCCCTGGCCACGGCCTCCAGCAGGGCGCGCGGCGGCGCCGGCTCGGCCTCGACGACCGCGGTCACCACGGCGCCGAGTGACGGGTGCGGCGATCCGATCACCACGATGTCGCCCACGCCGGGCACCTTCCGCAGCACCTCCTCGACGTCCTCGGGCACGACGGTGGCGCCGCCGGTCTGGATCGCGCCGTCGCCGCGCCCGCGCAGCCGCAACACCTGCCCTGCCCGGTACGGCTCCGCCAGGTCGCCCACGGTCAGCCAGCCGTCGCCGTCGCGGCGCAGCGGCCCGGTCACGCCGCCCAGGTAGCCCTCGGCCGACCACGGCGACCGCGCCCACACCTCGCCGAGCCCGTCGGAGGCGCGGGGGCGCACCTCGATCTCGACCCCGGGGAACGGGCGCAGCCCGCCGCCGTCGGCGTCCACGGCCACGAACGACAGCTCGGTGGCACCGTAGTAGGCCACCACCCGGACCCCGGCCGCGTCCGCCGTGGCCCGCGCGCCGGGGTCCAGCGCCGCGCCGCCGACCACGGCCACGCGCAGCGCGCCCGGGTGGCGCAGCACGTCGGGCAGCCGGTGCGGCACCACGTGCACCACCGTGGCGCGGGCGAGGTGCCCGGCCAGCGCGCCGCCCGGCCAGCGGCCGGGAACGACGGCGGTCGCGCCGGTGGCCAGGGTGTGCAGGGCGGCGAAGGCGTACAGGGAGGAGACCAGCGGGCCGGGCACGAGCACCACGTCGTCGGGGCCGATGCCGGTCAGCTCGTCCAGGTGGGGGAAGGAGCCGGTCCAGGAGGCGCGCGTGCGCACGATGGCGCGCGGCCTGCCGGTGCTGCCCGAGCTGAAGCAGGCCCAGGCCAGGTCATCGGGGCGGGCCCGGACGGGCACGGGGTCGCCGGGCTCGTACGGCAGCGGCGCGTCGAGCGGGAAGGCGTTCAGCGGGCCGGTGAGCAGCGGGCCGGTGAGCAGGGCCCACCGCTCGCGGTCCCAGGAGTGGTCGCCGGCCAGCGGGGTCGCGCCCGCCAGGTCGGCGGCCAGCACGGCGACGAGCAGGTCGGCGGGGTCGGCCAGGCCGGCCGCCACCAGCGTGCCGGGGCCGATGCCCCGTCGCAGCAGGTGGCGGGCGGCGCCGTGGATCCGGTCGGCGAGCTCGGCGTACGTCAGCTCGCTGCGGGGGCCGCACACCGCCGGCCGGTCAGGGCGTTCGGCGGCGTGGGCCATCACGTGTCGTGCTACGGGCATCGAGGGGTCAACGCCCCCTGGCGGCGCGCATGCGCTCCTGGTGCACGGCGGGCACCGCGTCCGGGTAGGCCCGCTGGGTGCCCCTGACCACGACGGCCGCGAGCACCGCCTTGATCAGGTCGCCGGGCAGGAAGCCCGCGCTGAGCAGGGCCGTCTTCCCCAGCGAGAGCCCGGTGATCATGGACTGCACGGGGATGCCGAACAGGTAGACCACACCGATGCCGCCGACCACGCAGGCCGCGAACAGGCGGACGGCGGACGGGTCGCGGCCGGCCCGCTCCACCAGCCAGCCGGTCGCCGCCGCCCCGAACACCCACCCGGCCAGGAACCCGGCCGACGGCGCGGCGAACACGCCGAGCCCGCCCCGGCCCCCGGCCAGCAGCGGCAGCCCGGCGGCCACCAGCACCAGCAGCACCACGACGGCCAGCGCGCCGCGCCAGGAGCCGAGGATCGCCCCGGCCAGCATGACGCCCAGCGTCTGCAGCGTGATGGGGACCACGTTGCCGAAGACGTTCAGCGTGCCGGGCAGGCCGAGCACCCCGATGAGCGCCGCGAACACGGCCACCCTCGCCAGCGTCTGCGTCGCGAGGCGGCGCTGTTTTCCTTCATCCTTCATGGGGTCGATCCCACACCAGAACGGCCACGCTCAGGCATGGAGGTATCCCACAACATTGCCCCCGATCATCTGCGAGCGATCGATACCTCCTTCACAACCGGCTGCTGCCGCAACGGGCCGCCCGGAACGTCTCGGTTATCCGCTCCTGCCGGTTCTTGAAGTCTGATGCGGACAGTACCTGGTTCGGCAGGGTGAACGTGAGCTGCCGGGACACGCCCGACACCCGGGGCGACAGGGTGATCTCGATCCGGTCGGGCGCGAGCGCCTCGCGGTCGGGGTAGTGCAGGCGCACCCGGTAGCCCGACACGGAGCCGTCGCCCTCCAGGCAGGCGCGGGCGCCGTCCTCGACCTGCTTCATCAGGCCCTGGTTGATCTGCCGGCCCCGCAGCGGGACCAGGTTGTAACGCATGCTGACGCCGTGGAAGGAGGCGGCGATGAGGTGGCCACCGTTCCAGTCGCCCGCACCGGCCCAGTTGCCGACCGTGCTCTGGCACTCGCCGCGCGGGGCCGATCGGTCCACGAGGTTCTCGGCCAGGGCCTCGACGGGGCGTCCGGTGTCGTCGGTGGTGAAGGTCTGGCGGTTGGCGCGGTAGGTGTGGTCCGGCTTCAGGAGCCGCTCGCAGGGGGCGGCGTCGGGCGCGGTCGAGTGCGTGGTCAGCGGGGCCGCCGCCCCTGCGGTGAGCAGCAGGGCGGCGGCGCTCGCACGTCTCAGGGCAGGCAGGATTCCGGTCGCGGGCACGGGGCGTTCCTCTCGGAATGGGGGGATCGCCGGCGCCAGCCGATGGAGGGGACGGCAAATCGCCGTATCGGCCGCCTCGTCGGCTTTGTCGCGATATTCGTGCCCGTGACGCGAATCACATAACGTTGCCTGATGGTTACTGTTCGTGGTTGCCGCAGGTAGGTCGGCGGCAGGTCAGGCGGCCAGGCGCAGGGCGCGGGCCACGTCCGCGGTGGCGGCGGAGGTCTCCGTGGCGGTGTAGCCGTCGCGCATGGAGGCGTCGAGATCCTTCAGCCCGTTGCCGCTGAGCGTGATGACGACGCGCAGCCCCGGCTCCAGCTCTCCCCTGGCGTGCCGGTCGAGCAGCCCCGCCACGCCGGCGGCCGAGGCCGGCTCGGCGAAGACGCCGTCGCGGCGGGCCAGCATCCGGTACGCCGCGAAGATCTGCTCGTCGGTCACCGCGGCGATCAGCCCGCCCGACTCGTCGCGGGCCGCGACGGCGCCGTCCCAGGTGGCGGGGTGGCCGACGCTGATCGCGGTGGCGTCCGTGCGGGGCACGGCGACCGGCTCGCCGTGCACGAGCGGGGCCGCGCCGGCCGCCTGGAAGCCCCACATGCGCGGCAGCGTGGCCGACAGGCCCGCCTCGTGGTAGGTGCGGTAGCCGCCCCAGGTGGCGGTGATGTTGCCGCCGTTGCCCACGGGCAGGCAGTGCACGTCGGGTGCGCCGCCGAGGGCGTCGGCGATCTCGTAGGCCACGGTGCGCTGCCCGGCCAGGCGCAGCTCGTTGCCGACCGAGTTGACCAGCGCGATCGGGTGGTGGGCGGCCAGCTCGCGGGCCACACGCAGGCAATCGTCGAAGGTGCCGTCGATCTCGACGATCTCGGCGCCGTACCGCACGGCCTGGCTCAGCTTGCCCAGCGCCACGCGGCCCCTGGGCACCAGGACGGCGGCCGTCACGCCGGCGCGGGCGGCGTAGGCGGCGGCCGAGGCGCTGGTGTTGCCGGTGGAGGCGCAGATGACGGCCTCGGCGCCGGCTTCGGCCGCCCGGCTGATCGCCACCGTCATGCCGCGGTCCTTGAACGAGCCCGTCGGGTTGGCGCCCTCGACTTTGAGCCAGACCTCGCAGCCGGTGAGGCCGGACAGGTGCGCCGAGCGCAGCAGGGGCGTGTTGCCCTCGTTGAGCGAGATGGCGGGGGTCTCCGGGGTGACCGGCAACCAGCGCCGGTAGGGGCTGTCGATGAGGCCGTGCCAGGTTGTCATGCCCCGCACCGTAACACTTGTTCCGGATATTTCGTCAAACGGTGGTTGCTGTAACATTTGTCATTGTGGAGAACGATGCGATCGCGGCCCGGCTCGGCGCCGTCTACCCCGAGCTGCCGCCCGGCGAGCGGGCCGTCGTGCGGGTGCTGCTCGACGACTATCCGTTCGCGGCGCTGGGCTCGCTGCGGGCGCTGGCCGAGCGCGCCGGGGTCAGCCCGCCGACGGCCTCGCGCCTGTTCGACCGCCTCGGCTACGCCGGCTTCGCCGACTTCCAGGCCGCCGTACGGGACGGGGCCCGGGACCGCTCCCGCCTGCTGGAGTACGTCACCAAGAGCGGCCCGCCCGCCGGCGAGCCCCGCGACGCCCCGCCCAGCCCGCACGGAGCAGGCGCGGCAGGAGCGGCCTCCGATGCCCCGGACGGAGCCGGCCCCGCAGAGCGTGGCTCCGGCGCCCTGGCCGGAGCCGCCCCCACGGACCATGGCCCCGGCGCCACGGGCGGCTCAGAGGGGCCGGGCGGCCGGGCCGCGTTGGGGCGGGCCGCCGAGGAGCTGCGGGCCGGGCTCGACGGCACGCTGGCGGCCGTTCCCGAGCCGCTCTACCGGAAGGTGGCCGCCCTGCTGGCCGAGGCGGGGACGGTGTGGGCGCTGGGCGGCCCGCTGAGCGAGCTGGCCGCCGAATATCTGATCCGCCAGCTCGCCAGCCTGCGCAGGGGCGCGCACCGCGTGCCCGAGTCCGCGCCCGCCCGCGCCCGTGCCGTGCTGGACCTCGGCCCCTCCGACGTGGTCGTGGCCTACGACTTCCGCCGCTACTCCCCCGGCACCGCCCGCTTCGTCCGGGCGGCCCGGGCCCGGGGCGCGCGCCTGGTGCTGGTCACCGACGCCTGGCGGTCGCCGCTGGCCGCCGAGGCGGAGGTGCTGATCAGCCTGCCGCGCGAGGCCGCGGGCCCGATCGCGCCGCTCGCCCACGAGATCGCCGTCACCGAGCTGCTGCTGGTCGCCACGGCCGCCCGGCTGGCCCCGGCCGGCCGCCTGGCCGACCTCGACGCCCTCACCCAGACGCTCTGACCCTGGGGACGGCCCGGCTCGTCAGTCGGTGAGCAGGTCGTCCGGGGTGGAACGGGCCAGGGCGGCGAGGGTGGACAACGCCTGCGCGAGGATCTCGTCGGGCGGGGAGGCCAGCCCGAGGCGTACGGCGTTGGGGGTGCGGTGCGCGCCCACGGCGAACGCCGCGGCGGGCGTGACCGCGATGCCCTGGCGCGCGGCGGCGGCCACGAACGTGTCGGCCCGCCACGTCGGCGGCAGCTCCCACCAGCAGTAGTAGGAGTGCGGGTCGGCACGCACCGCGAACTCCCCCAGGAGCCGGCCGGCGAGCCGCTGCCGGGAGGCGGCCTGCCGCTGCTTGGCGCCGGCCACCGTGGCGACCGCGCCGTCGCTCAGCCACCGGGTGGCGGCCTCCAGCGCGAACCGGGCCGGCGTCCACGCGCCGGAGCGCAGGGCGGCGGCGACGCCCGCGCCGAGCGGGCCGGGAACGACGGCGAACCCGAGCGTCAGGCCGGGGGCGAGCCGCTTGGAGAGGCTGTCGACGAGGATCGTGCGCTCGGGGGCCAGCGCGGCCAGCGGCGGCAGCTCGGGGCGGAGGAAGGACCAGACGGAGTCCTCGATCGCGGGCAGGTCCAGCCGCGCCAGGACGCCGGCCAGCTCTGCCCGGCGCTCCAGGGGCATGGTGAGCGACAGCGGGTTGTGCAGGGTGGGCTGGAGGTAGACGGCGTCGAGCGGGGTCTTGCGCATCGCGTCCTCGACGGCCGCGGGCACCAGCCCGGCGGCGTCGGCGGCCAGCGGCACGAGCGTGACGCCGAGACGGCTCGCGATGGCCTTGACGACGGGGTAGGTGAGCTCCTCCACGCCGACCCTGGAGCCGGGGGAGGCCAGCGCGGCCATGGCGGCGGCGATCGCCTGGCGGCCGTTGCCGGCGAACAGCACGCGCTCGGGCTCCGGCCGCCACTCCTCGCGGGCCAGCAGCGCGGCGACCTGGGCCCGGGCCGCCGGGGTGCCGGCCGCGCCGGCCGGGCCCATGGCCGCCGCGAGCACGTCGGGGCGCAGCAGCGGGGCCAGGCCCTCGGCCTGCAGGGCCGCCTGCTCGGGCACGAAGGCGTGGTTGAGCTCCAGGTCGACCCTGCTGCCAGCCGGTTCGGCGAGCGCGGGGTCGGCGCGCGGGGCGGCGGCCCTGACGAACGTGCCGCGCCCGACCTCGCCGACCGTGAGGCCCCGGCGGACCAGCTCCTTGTAGACGCGGGCGGCGGTGGACGGGGCGATGGCGCGCTGCCGCGCGAACTGCCGCTGCGGGGGCAGCCGGTCGCCCGGCCGCAGCCGCCCGGCCGCGATGTCGGCCGCCACGTCGTCGGCCACCCGCCGGTAGTCGTCCATGGATGTCTCCTCCCGGCCCGAGTCAAACACAGAATTGCTCCGAGTTCAATTCCACATATTGCACCGAATTGCTGTGAAGAAATAGCTTTCCCCTGTCGGCGCGATCGGGGCCGTTCCCGCCGGGAGACGAGGGGTGACGATGGTCGAGGAGAGCGCGCTGCTCGGGGTGGTGTCGGTGGCGCTGGGGATGGTGCTGTCCCCGGGCCCGAACATGATGTACCTGGTGTCGAGGAGCATCAGCCAGGGCCGCCGGGCCGGGACCGTCGCGCTCGGCGGGGTCGCCGCCGGGTTCCTGGTCTACCTGGTGGCCGCGAACCTGGGGCTGGCGCTGCTGTTCGCCGCCATGCCGGAGCTGCTCACCGCCATCAGGATCGCTGGCGCGCTCTACCTGCTCTGGCTGGCCTGGCAGACGGTCAGGCCCGGCGGCGTGTCGGTCTTCGCCGTACGCGACGTGCCCGCCGACTCCGCGCGCCGGCTGTTCACGATGGGGCTGATGACGAACGTGCTCAACCCCAAGATCGCCATCCTGTACGTCTCGGTCATCCCGCAGTTCGTCGACCTGTCCCGGGGCGACGTGCTGCGCCAGGGGCTCATCCTGGGCGGCGCGCAGATCGCGGTGGCCGTCTCGGTGAACCTGTCGATCGTGCTGGCCGCCGGGGCCGTCGCGGGCTTCCTCGCGGCCCGCCCCTCCTGGCTGCGTACGCAGCGGATCGTCATGGGCGGCCTGCTCGGCGTCCTGGCCGTCGCGCTGGCCCTGGGAAGCGCCGGCGGCCCGACCGGTAGTTCGTCCCACGAATTTGTTACTCTGGGCGGGTGAGCAAGCAAGCCGACGGTGCGATCGGAGTGGTGGCCGCGCTGGTGCGTTCGACGTTCCTGGTGAATGCCGTCTACGTCGAGTCGGCCCGCGAGCACGGCCTCACCCAGCAGCAGGGCCAGTTGTTGTGCGTGCTGATGGCGCAGCCGTACGGCATGAGCGAGCTGGGCGCGACGCTGGGCCTGGCCAAGTCGAGCCTGACCGGCCTGGTGGACCGGACCGAGCGCAACGGCCTGGTCGAGCGCACGCCCGACCCCGACGACTCGCGCGCGGTGCGGGTGGCGCTGACCCCGCGCGGGGCCGGGCTGGCCGAGAAGTTCTACGCCGAGACCTGCCGCCGCGTCGAGGAGCTGACCGCCGGCTTCGCCCCCGGCGAGCGTGAGACCCTCGCGGGGCTGCTCGGCCGGATCGTGAGCGACCACAAGGTGCCCACCGTCTTCCTGGAGCCGGACCAGCCGCGCTGACCCCGTGAAGGCCGGTGGTTCGCGGCCCGGACCGCGCCGTCCGGGCTCAGGCCGCGGCGGTCAGCCGCTTGTAGAAGAAGCTGCAGTCGCGCAGCACGCCGTCCGGGGAGGCGGCGTACTCGGGGACGACGCCGAAGCGGGTCCAGCCGCCGGTGAGATAGACGCGCTCGGCCGTGCTGCCGGTCTCGGTGTCCAGGAGCAGCAGCTCGGCCCCCAGCTCCAGGGCCGCCCGCTCGGCCGTGGCCAGCAGCGCGCGCGACAGGCCGCGCCCGCGGGCGTCGCGGTGCACCATCAGCTTGACGACCTCGGCGCGGTGCCGGGCGGCGGGCTTGGCCGGCAGCGACAGGCTGATCGTGCCGGCCAGGGCGCCGTCCAGGTGGCAGGTCCACACGATGAGGCTGCCGGCGGCCACCGCCGGGGCCTGGGCCCGCCACCACGCCTCGGCGGCCTCGTGACCGAACGGCGCCACGAATCCCACCGAGGCTCCGTCGTCCACCGCGTCGGCCAGCAGCTCGGCCAGGTCCTTGACGTGGTGCTCGAAGTCCTCGGCGGACAGGCGGGCGATGGTGTGGTGCATGGGGTTCCTTCTCGTGGTTCAGGGGAGGACGATGAAGATCGCGTACCGGGCGGGGGCGGGGCCGGGGCAGTGGCAGCGGGAGGCTCCCCACAGGCGGAAGCGCAGGCAGTCGCCGGCCCGCACGGTGTGGGTGCGGCCGTTCGCGGTGATCTCCACCGCGCCCTCCAGCCCCCAGATGTGCTGCTCCAGCCCCGGCACGGGCGGCCCGTCGTAGGCGATGTCGGCCCCCGGCCGCAGCCGCCCCTCGACGACCTCGCCGCGCAGGCCGGGGTGGGGCGGCGAGACCGAGCGGCGGACGAAGCCCGACTCCTCGTCCCGCCACACCGGCTGCGCGCCGGCCGCCACGACCTGCGGCGGCTCGGACTCCACCTCGGCCAGCAGGCGGGACATCGTGCGCCCGTAGACGGCGCAGAGCCTGCCGAGCAGGGCCGCCGTCGGGCTGATCTCGCCACGCTCCAGCCGCGACAGCGTCGAACGGCTGATGCCCGACCGGCTCGCCAGCTCCTCCAGCGCCCAGCCCCGCTCGACGCGCAGCTCGGCCAGCCGGTCGGCGAGCCGGGCGTCCACGTCCCCGATCTCTCTCACATGCGGGATCTTATCCCACTTCTGGGAAAGGCCAGGGCGGCGGCCAGGCAGGCGACCGGGATGACGGGCAGCACGTACCGGTGGTCGAAGTCCAGGACCGCGACCGGGCCGACGAGCAGGCCCATCGCCACGGCCCACGGCAGCAGCGCCACGCGCGGGCGCCGCACCGCGGCCACCGCGCCCAGCAGGAGGATCGCGCCCAGCAACGGGCCGCGCAGGTAGGCGACGTACTGGTAGGCGATGAGGAAGTCGGCGTACGGCGACACCGACGACAGGCCGCGGATGTCCGGGTCGTACTCCCGTTTCACCTTCTCGATCAGCGGCTGGTCGGGCAGCTCCCAGTGCCCGCTCCTGAAGCCGAACGCGGGCGTGGTGCGGTCGGGGTGCGGGATCGGCGTCCAGGAGAAGGCGATGGCGGTGTCGCGCAGCACGTTGCCCACGTAGTCCAGCGGCTGGGCGAGGATCGCCTCGACCGCGAACGAGCGGGCCAGGTCGTTGTGCGCGAAGCGGCCGCCGGGCAGCAGGTTGAGCGAGGCGCCGGGGGCCCAGACGTACTCCGAGGCGGCGTCCACCTTCGTGCCGTTGGGGCACAGGCGGGCCAGGCCGGGCGGCGGCTGGATGCGGGCGCAGTCGGCGAAGGTCATCGTCCTGGCCCACAGGGCGACCCCGTCGGCGCCGCTGAGGGCGAAGCGGCCGTGGTGCTGGGCGTACCAGGAGGCGTAGCCGAGCAGGGGCAGCGCCGCCGCCAGCACCAGCGCGGCCAGGCGCCGCCACCCGACCCGCCGCACCGCCAGCACCAGCACGACGAGCACGAGCAGCGGCAGCGCGATCGTCCTGGTCAGCGCGGCCGCGGCGAACAGCAGGCCCGCCCCCGCGGCGGCCCGCGTGCTCAGCCTCGGCGACCACATCAGCACGGTCAGCCCGGCCACGACCAGGAAGATGAACTGCATGTCGGACAGCACGCCCGTCTCCAGCCGCAGGAACGAGGCGTCGAACAGCAGCGGCACCGTCGCCGCGGCGGCCGCCCAGCCCGGCGCCGACCTGCGGCGCAGCACGGCGTAGAGCATCACGGCGGTGGCCAGGCCCAGCGCGTGCTGGACGGCCACGACCAGCTCCACGCTGTGGAAGGGCAGCAGCGCCCGCAGCAGCAGCGGGTAGCCGATCGGGTGGAAGGTCGCCGACGGGGCCAGGTGCACGGCCGTGTCGAGATAGGTGAAGGAGTCGTACCAGTAGAGCGTGGCGGGGCGGTAGCCGAGCATCGTCACCACCCGCAGCGCGGCCGCCAGGACGAGCAGCGCGGTGAAGAGGCGGTGGCCCGCGAGGACGGCGGGCGGGCGCTGCGACGGCAGCGCCACGCGGGTGTCTGTGAGCACGCGAAATCCGATCGTGGGGTATGACAGGGGGTCCGCGCATGCCGAGGACGACGCATGGCGGTGATGGGCGCGCGCTCAGCCGCGCGCTCCCGGTGGAAGCTCTCAGGGACCGGCCGGGATCAGCAGCGGGGCCGTGACTCCGGGCTGCGCTGGGCGCCGGGCTCGGCGCCGACCAGCAGAAGGGCCTGGCCGTCGGCGCTCATGACGCCGTCGTGCACGTACCAGTCGCCGGGGGCCGAGGGGCTCGCGGGTCTGCCGTAGGAGATGTACGACGGTGTGACGCCCCGCTCGCGCAGCACGGCCGAGATCTCCGCGACGCTCTTGTTGACGTAGTCCACGCAGTGCAGAGGCTCGCCGGGCAGGGCGATGCCGGGCGGCATCGTGTACCTCTCGCCGGGCAGGGCCCGCCTGCCGAGAGTGATCTCGGCCTCCTTGTCGAAGTCGACCGGCACCTTGAGGCCGACAGGGCAGCCGGCGAACCGCTCGCACGGCCCCGGGGCGTCGATCGTGGTGATCGGGCCGTCGCCGGGCACCGGTTCGCCGGACCGCAACCGTTCCATGTCGTTGATCACGACTATCCGGCCCGTCATGCTCGCGGAGGTCGGCACCAGGTCGAGCGTGATGTCCAGGCCCCTGGCCCGCAGCTCCCGCTGGTACACCTCGGGCGCCGCCAGCAGGTCCTTGACCGTGATGACGTAGTGGTCGCCGACCCGTTCGATGTCGAGCGCGGCGGAGGCGGGCGCCTGGGCGACGCCGAAGGACAGCAGGGCGGCCAGGGTGGCGAGGATCGGCACGGCCGCCCACCGCCGCGGCCCCGGAAGGGCCGGCCACCAGCGCCGGCGCGCACCGGCGACGCGGCGGCGGGGCGATGAGGCGTGCTCCTCGGCCCGATCTTCGGCCTGCGCGGCGGCCGGGAGGGTGGTGATCTCCTCCATCAGCTCCCTGGCCAGCGGGGTCATGCCGGGGCCGGGGTCGGGGGCGATGCCTGCCACCAGACGGTCGATCTCGTGCATCACATGGCCCCCTTGGTCAGCGCGACGGCGCGGAGCCCGATGCGGGCCACGTCGAGCCCGGCCGCCTGCAACTGCCTGGCCAGGCGTTTGCGGGCCCGGTGCAGCCGCAGCCGGGCGGCGTTGCGGGAGCAGCCCAGGACCATGGCGATCTCGTCGGAGCCCAGCCCCTCCCAGCCGGCCAGCGCCAGGACCTCCCGGTCGTCGGGGGTCAGGCGGGCGAACGCCTCGCGCACGCCGTCGTGGTCGCCGCCGTGGCCACCCTGGGGGCCGCCGTGGGGGCCCGCCTGCTCGGCCCATCCGGCGAGCTGCCGGCCGAGCCGTTCGACCAGCTCGCCGCGGCGGGTCTCGGCCCGGCGGCCGTTGGCCAGCACGCGGCGGGCCACGCCGAACAACCATAGGCGGGCCGCGTGCCCCTGCGGGACGTCGTCGAGCCTGCGCCAGGCGGTGGCGAAGGTCTCGGCCAGGGCGTCGGCGGTGTCGTCGTGCGACGCGGTCCGCCGCCGGATGTAAGCCAATATGTCGGCATAGTTGGCGGTATAGATCGCCTCGAAGCGCTGCTTGCGATCGTGGTGGTCCACACTGCCTTCTTCCATCCGGGGGCCCCGACACCTCATACGTGTCCGGACCCGCCGAAGGATTTCACCCCTATTTTCGGATTTTTCGTGGGTTGCGGATTTTGATGTCCCGCAGATCGGTGACCGCGAGGTGCAGGATCTCGTACGGCACCCCGTACGCCTCCAGCGCCGCCATCGCCCCCAGCCCCGCCTCGTCCTCCCCGTCGTCCGGCCCGGCCGGCACCTGCACACGGAAGGTGAACACCGACACGCTCTGGTCGTGCGTGAACGTGCCGGCCTCGGTGTAGCCCGCTCCCCCGGCCGCCAGCACGACCGCCCGCCCGGCGTCGTCGAGCCCCTTGAACTTGCCCCTGATCGTCACCCTGAACACCGCTCACTCCCCTCGTACGGCATAGGTCAGGACCCGCTCGCCGAGCACGCTCTCGGCGACGTCCACCAGCTCCAGCACGGCCTCGGCGATCGCGTCGGGCCGCTCCCCCGCCGCCGTGCGCCGGCCGATCTCCGACAGCACCAGCGCGTGCAGGCAGCCGAGGTGCCAGGCCATCACGCGCGGCAGCGGGTCGTCCGGGCCCGCGCCGCTCTCCTCGGCCAGCACCTCGGCCAGCGCGGCGGTCATCTGGTGGCCCAGGTCCTCCAGCCGGGCGGCCAGCGTGGGCGCGGCCCGCATCATCTCCAGCACCCGCCCGAACCCCGACGTCAGCCCCACCTGGCGCGCCCGCCCGCGGATCTCCTCGCGCAGCCGCGCCAGCACCGCCCCGGCCGCCGACTCGCCCGGGGCGCGCCCGCGCACGATGTCGGCCAGCCGCTGCGGCGATGCCTCCTCGGGCGGCAGCACCAGGTCCTCCTTGGCCTGGAAGTAGTTGTAGACGGTGTTGACCGACACCTCGGCGGCGGCCGCGACCTCGGCGATCGTGACGTTGTCGAAGCCGCGCGCCACGAACAGGCCGATGGCCACGTCGGAGATGCGCCGGCGGGTCTGGCGCTTCTTGCGCTCCCGCAGTCCTTCCGTCATGGCTCTGGAGCCTACTGCAAATTTGGAGTCGATTGCACTTTTGTAGTTTGTTGCGGTTCTCTCGCGGCCGGGCGGTCAGGGGCGGTAGTCCCGCAGCTCCGGCGTCATCCAGGCGATCACGGCCACGGTCGCCGTGGTGAGCAGGCCGCCGGCGCAGATCACCAGGCGGGCGTCGAGGAGCGAGGCGGTGGCCCCGTGCAGCAGGTTCGCCAGGTGCGGGCCGCCGAAGAGGACGACGGTGACCGAGCCCTGGATCCGGCCGCGCATGGCGTCGTGGGTGTGCGCCTGCGTGATGGCGTTGCGGAAGGTGCTCAGCACGAAGTTGACCGCGCCGCCGAGGACGAGCGCCGCCAGGGCGAGCCACAGGTGCGCGGCCAGCCCGAGGAGCACGAGGGCGGCGCCCCACGCCGCGGCGGCCGCCGCCATGAGCGCGCCGTGACGGCGGGCGCGGGTGAACGTGCCCGAGAACAGGCCGGCCGCGATCACTCCGGCGGGGTAGGCGGCGTACAGCAGGCCCAGCTCGGGGCCGCCGCCCTCGGGGCCGCCGAAGACGTGCCGGGCCAGCTCCGGGTACAGGGCCGTCGGCATGCCGAAGACCATCGCCGCCAGGTCCACCGCGAGCACCGCCACCAGCAGCCTGCTGCCCGCCAGGTACCGGAAGCCGTCCCGCAGCTGCCCGAGCGTGGGCCGCCGCCGGGCCGGGCGCGGCTCGGGCCGAGACTCCTGACCGGTGAGCGACGCCGTCGCCGCGCCCTGAACGGCGGGCGGTGCGGGCGGGCACGGCGCGGACCGGTCGGTGGGCGGTGCGGGCGGGCACGGCGCGGACCGGTCGGTGGGCGGTGCGGGCGGGCGCGGCGCGGACCGGTCGGTGAGTGGTGCGGGCGGGTGGGGCTCGGGGGGCAGGGCTGGCAGCTTGGCGACGGCCCACACGACGGCGAGCAGCGCGACGGCGTCGAGCAGGAACAGCGTGCCGAGCCCGGCGACCGGGATCAGCACCCCGGCCAGCATCGGCCCGAGGACCGAACCGGCGTACCGGGTCAGGGAGCTGAGGCTGCCGGCCGCCGCCAGCAGCTCGGCCGGGACCACCCGCGGCACCACCGCGCCCATCGTGGTCATGATCGCCCCGAGGGTCAGCCCCTGGCACGCGACCAGCGCCAACAGAGCCGGCACGGACCCGCCGCCCAGCACGGCCTGCCCCCAGAGCGCCACGTACGTGAGCGCGAGCCCGCAGTGGGCCGCCAGCAGCAGCCTGCGCCGGTCCATGAGGTCGGCGAGCGCGCCGGACCACAGCGCGGACCCGACCAGCGCGACGAGCGACACCGCCCCCGCCGCCCCCACGGCCGCCGACGAGCCGGTCACCGTGAACAACTGCGCCGGCACGGCGACCACGCTGAACGAACCACCCACCGCCGACACCGCCGACGCCGTCCACAGACGCCGGTAGGCCGGGACGGCCAGCGGGCGGCGGTCGATCGTGTACGCGCCGAGCGAGCGCACCGCCGGCGCGGTCACCGCCCGCTCCCGCCGGTCCGGCCGGCGGCCCGCGCCTCCAGGCCGACCACGTCGGCGACCACGCAGGCGATGTTGTCGGGGGCGCCCGCCGCGTACGCCCGCGCGACCAGCTCGTCGAGCAGCTCCTGCGGGGTGCCGGGCCCGGTCAGCACCTCGCGCAGCGTCCCGGCCGGCACCACGGCCGACAGGCCGTCGGAGCACAGCAGGTACCGGTCACCGGCGGCGGCCTCGTGCAGCGACAGCTGGGGCCGGGCGCCGCCCGTGCCGGTGAGCGCCTGGGCGAGCAGCGCGCGTTGCGGATGCGAGGCCGCCTCCTCCGCCGTGAGCCGGCCCTCGTCCACCAGCCCCTGCACGTAGGTGTGGTCGTGGGTGATCTGGAACAGCTCGCCGTCCCGTACGAGGTAGGCCCGCGTGTCGCCGATGTGCACCAGCGCCAGCCGGGACCCCGACCACAGCAGCGCGGTCAGCGTCGTGACCGCGTCACCCGACGGAGTGGCGGCGGCGATCTCGCCGACGGCCCGGTCGGCCTCGGCGACCGCGTCGGCCAGCGCGCCGAGCAGGTCCTCGGCGGGCACGGCCAGCGTCTCCAGCGGCTTGAGCGCGTCCACCGCCGCCGCGCTCGCGAGGTCCCCGCCGGGGGTGGCCCCGTCGGCCACCGCCAGCAGCCGGGGGCCGGCGTAGGCGGTGTCCTGGTTGCTCGTCCTGACCAGGCCCGACTCGGACCGGGCGGCGTAACGGACCCCGAGCGCGGTCGCCGTCTCTTGCACGGTGCTCCCTCTCCCCGACAGGTAGTCGACGAGGAAGGTGGCCAGCTCGCCGCGGGCGGCGGTCTCCGCCAGCACCTGCTGCCAGTAGGCGGCGATCTCCCCGGCCGCGTCGGCCGCCGGCAGGTCGCACACCCGCCGGATCCGCGCCAGCGGCATGTCCAGCCGCCGCAGCCACACGATCAGCCTGGCCCGCTCCAGCTGCGCCGGATCGTAGAACCGGTAGCCCGACTCGCCGTCCACCGCGGCCGGTCGCAGCAGCCCGAGCTCGTCATAGAGCCGCAGGGCCTTCGGGGACAATCCCGCCGCCCGGGCGAACGCCCCGATCGTCAGCAGCCGCACCACTCCTCCTCGTCCCGGCCACCGTGGCCGGTGCCGCCGATGCTGATGCTTCACCCAGGGGAAAGGTCAACCCCTTCGCCCGCCCGCCCGGGCCTGGCCGACGCGACCACAGCCCCACCCGGGCCTGGCCGACGCGACCGCAGCCCCGCCCGGACCCGGCCGGCGCGACCGCAGCGCAGGCCGGGGCCGGACCGCAGGCTCACGCGGCTCCGCCCCGCCGTCCCGGGGGATGCACGCCGGTCAGGGCCAGGGTGAGCAGCCGGTCGGCCTGGGCCGCGCCGTCGGGCTCCTGCTCAGCGGCCAGGGCGATGGCGTTGACGAGCTTGAGCAGGCCGGTGATGGAGACGCCGAATCGTACGGCGTCCGCGCGGCGGGCGCGGTCCAGCAGGCCCGCCCCGGCGTCGGTGATCATCGTATGGCAGGTGGCGCCCAGCGTCTCCATGCCGTCCCTGGCGCCGCGCATCAGCGACAGGGCCAGGCCCCGGTTCGACACGGCATGAGTGGTGGCGGCCCGCAGCCAGGTCACCAGAGCGGCCCCGGGATCGGCGGCGTCGGCCGGCTCGGCGGCACGCCCGGTCTCCTTCATGGAGAACTACGCCGGCGCCTGCCACCTGCGCGACGGCACCGTGGCCACCGCGTTCGCCGCCCCCGATCACAACGTTCGCGCAGATCAGTGAGGACTTCGCCTACGCCTACACCTGGCTCAACGAGCGCGGCTACCGTGCCGACGTCGCCTTCACCCGCGCGCCGCACCCCGGGCTGATGGACCTGTGCACCTGGCTGTGGCGGACCGGCGCGGCCCTGATCGCCGGCTTCCTGGCCGCCCGGCTGGATCGAGCGTAAGTCGCAACGGAGAGACTCTGGAGAACGGGAGATCGACAGGCGAGACTCCTCTAGGAGCGCGTGCGTGAGCTTGCCGGCCCGACATCGTCGGCGCCGGGCGGGCCGATGGCGCCCCTGCCGGCGACCGGTTCCGGCCGGGGTGCCGGGTCTGTCCTGGTGACCGCCGCAGGGCGTCGTACGACGCTGCCCGGTACGACCAGACACCACGGAGGACATCATGACGACCCGACCGAGTGACTCGACCAGCGCGTTGCCCGGCCGCCCGCCCATCGTCGACCTGGCCACCTGGCAGGCCGCCCGCGACGAGCTCCTGGTCCGCGAGAAGGCCCACACGCGCGAGGGCGACGCCATCGCCGCGGCCCGCCGCCGGCTGCCGATGGTGGAGTTCGACGGGACGGTGAAGGTCATCGGACCCCAGGGCCCGGTCCCGTTCCTGGAGCTTTTCCAGGGACGCAACGAGCTCCTGGTCTACAAGCACATGTGGCACGACGGCGCACCGCACCAGGGGCAGTGCGAGGGCTGCACCACCATGGCCTGGAACCTGAAGGACGCCCTCTATCTCAACGCCCGCGGCGTCTCGTTCGCGATCGTGACCACGGGCCCGTGGGACGAGGTGGCTCCCTTCGTCGAGTTCATGGGCTACACCCACCCCTGGTACTCCGTGCGCGACGTGGCCGAGCCGATCGGCGGCGGCATGGCGGCCATCGCCTGTTACCTGCGGGAGGGTGACCGAACGTTCCTCACGTACTCCACCGGGGGCCGCGGCAACGAGCCGGCCAACGGGACCTTCGCCCTGCTCGACATGACGCCCTACGGGCGCGGCGAGACCTGGGAGGACAAGCCCGAGGGCTGGCCGGAGGGGAGCCACGCGTGCTGGTACTGGCGCACGGACGCGGACGGGAACGCCACCTGGGGCCCGACCAGCCGCCCCGTGCCGCAGTGGACCCGCCCGGGCGCGACCCCCGTGGAGACCCTGGGCCGCCACGGCGACTGCCACTGAACCGGCACCACTGAACCAGCACGGCCGAACCAACACGGCCGAACCAACACGGCCGAACCAGCACGACTGAGCCGGCACGACTGAGCCGAGAACCCCGGGCCTGACCCCTCTGGGCCCGGGCCTTCCGGACGAGAGCCGTCCGGACCGGAACCCTCGGACCCGAGACCCCGGAACGCCGGCGGCCCCGACGACGGCCCGGCGGCGGCTGGGGGCGGCTGGGGGCGGTCCGGGGGTCACGGGTGCGCCGAACAAGCCGCGCGCTCCCCGGCGCGTGCTCCTCGCTCCCGATCCGCGATCCGTGGGCCGCGATTCGCGGTCAGAGGTGGCGGATCCGTACGGTGTTGAGCACCGCTCGGCCGTCCTTTTCCGACTTGTACTCCCCCACCTTGACGTATCCGTGCCTGTCATAGATGCGGTCCAGCTCAGGACTGCCGGCCCAGTGGTCGAGGCCCACGCCGGGGGCGCCCTGCGCCTCCGCCCGGCGGGACGCCTCCCGCAGCAGCGCCTCCCCCGCCCCGCGACCGGCAGGTCCGCGGGCGGACATGACCGTGTGCACGAATAAGGCCCCTGGCGGGAGCAGGCCGGACGGGATGTGCGGCGGGACCGCCGGCGCCAGGGCCAGGACGCCCACGGGGGCGCCGCCCCGCTCGGCCACCGTGATGACGCCCCGCGACGTCCACTCCGTGAGGTTGTTCTCGAAGCCGGGGATCCGGGAGAAGGGCACCGTGCCCCACTGCTCGGTCCGGCCCCGCGCGACGAGCCAGGCGAGGATGGAGTCCATCAGGGAGAGCAGGGCGGGAACGTCTCGCGTCGTCGCCGGGCGCAAGGTGAGGTGTTGATCGTCCGACATACTCGCCTTCCTGAGGGTAGGATGCGGGCGAAGAAAACTTTAGATTTCTAAGGGTTAGATTGTCAAAGCAAACCTTGATCGAAGCCGTCACCAAGGCTGTGCAGGATCTGCAGGACGCGACCGACGTCATGGACGAGCGCGCCGCCCGCCGCCTCGGGATCAACCGCACCGATCTGCGGTGCCTGAGCCGGTTGAGCGCGCGCGGGCCCCTGACGGCCAGCGAGCTGGCGACGGCCGCGGGGCTCACCGGAGGCGCCATGACCACCGTCATCGACCGCTTGGAGCAGGCCGGCCTCGCCCGGCGCAGCCGCGACTCCGCCGACCGGCGCCGCGTCCTGGTTCATCTGACCGAGCGGGCCGAGCAGGTGAGCGCCGAGATCTGGGGGCCCGTCCTCGACGACGCCCGCGTGGAGCTGGGCAGGTTCAGCCTGGCGGAGCTGTCGGTGATCGAGAGGTTCCTGTCACTCGCCCTGAAGAACCAGCAGGACCACGCGGACCGCCTGCGCGGCGCACGACCTCACTGACCTGATCGGCTGTCCGCACGTGCGGCGGCCGGCCGACTCCGGTGGTGGGCAAGGTGAGGAGAGTGGTCAGCGCACGCAACTGCGGGCGGTGGGATCTCTGTGGCGCCGGGCCCGGACGCACTATCAGCATACGTCCCACCTGTCCCTTCTGCCACAGAGACACCCAGGGAAGATCAGTTCAACAGCGGGACGAGCTGCTCTTCCTCATAGTCCAGATGGGCCTCCAGCTCCCCGGTGAGCCGGTTCACCTCAGCGAGCAGGTCCGGCGGGGCGACGTCGTCGGCGGCCAGGAGGTCCTGGAGCTCGCCGAGCAGCCGCGCGATCACCTCGTGCTCGGCGCGCAGCCGTGCCATCACGGGGGCCAGCTCGGGGTGGCGGTTCTCCAGCGAGGGGAACATGAAGCCGTCCTCGCGCGAGTGGTGTGTGTGCAGCCCCTGGCACATGGTCAGGCAGTTGACCCGGAGCTGGGCGGCCAGGCGCGGCCCCGAGGCGGCGACCTCGCGGCGGATCAGGGCCAGCTCCTTGCGGAAGGCGTCGTGGATGGTGATCAGCGCGTCGCCGAGGCGGCCGGAGGGCGGCCCGGCGTCGATCGGCTCCAGCGCCACGACCGGCAGGGTGCGGCCCGACCTCTTCTCGTACGCGGCCCAGCCCGGGTCCACCTCGACCGCGCGGGCGAACAGGCGGTCGCGCTCCTCGCCTTCGAGGACGACGGCCTTGGCCTGGTACGTCATGATGCCGTCCTCGACCGTCACCTGCGGGTTGGCGCGCAGGTTGTGGAACCAGGCCGGATGCCGGGGAGAGCCGCCGGCCGAGGCGATGACGAGGAGGCGGTCGCCGTCGGGCAGGTAGCCCATCGGCGTCGTGCGCGGGGTTCCCGTCCGGGCGCCGACGGTGGTCAGCAGGAGCAGCCTGCCCCCCTCGAAGGGGCCGCCGACCTGCCCTTTGCTGGCGCGGAACTCGTCGATGACCTGCTGGTTGAAGTCCATGGGCATGCGGTGATCAATCTCCTTGCGGGTGTCGATGACATGGGACGACCCGCGCGGGCATGCCGGCGCGCGGGTGTCTACGACACCAGCGCGGGCATGGGAGGACGCGCGGGCCCGGTGTGCTCAGGCACGACCGATGGTGTGAGTGGCCATGGCGTCATCCCCTTTGATCCGGCGCCTCCATGCCCCCGCCGTCTCCCCGGCCGGCGACACGCGACGCGGCGATCATTACGCACACATCCCGCCGACCCTGTCAAGTCGGCTTGATCGGCCTCCCGAACGCCGCCATCCGCGCGCGCCCTGCGCGGTGAGGAGCTGGTCAGCCCGAATGCCGGGGGCACCTGACCATGCGAGGGGACGAGCGACGAAGGCGCGCAGCGGATCCGGCAACTGGAAGAGCGCGTGCAAGAGCTGGAGGCCGGCCGGGGTCGCGAGCGCGACGCGTTCAGGAGCCGGTGGGGGACGTGTCATCACCTGCGGACATGGCATGGCAGGATCGCGGTCATGCCCCTCAGCGTCCCCCGCCTCCGGCTCGGCTCGACCGAGATCATCGCCCTCGCCGACGGCGAGGGGCCGTTCTTCTCCCCGCGTGCCGAGGCGTTCCCCGAGGCCACGGCCGCCCAGTGGGCCGAGGCCGACCGCTACGACCCGGGCGCGGTCGACGCGGAGGGCCGCTGGCGGCTGCAGTTCCGCGCGTACGCGATCCGCGGCGACAGGGGCGTCACCGTGGTGGACGCCGGGATCGGCCCCGCGGACAGCCCGGCCGCCTCGTGGGCGCCCGTGCCCGGCGTGCTCCCCGCTTCGCTCGCCGCCGCGGGCATCGACCCGGCCGAGGTCGACACCGTGGTGCTCACGCATCTGCACACCGACCACGTCGGATGGGCGGTCGTGACCGAGGCGGCCGTCCCGTCGGCGGGCGGCGACGCCTCGCCCGGCGAGCGCCGTCCCTACTTCCCGAACGCCGAATACCTGCTCCAGCGGGCCGAGTTCGACGCCCTCGACGCGCTCAACCCGCGGCTCCGCGCGACCCTGACCGATCCGCTCCAGGCGGCCGGCCGGCTCCGGCTCCTCGACGGGGACACACCGCTGCGTGCCGGGCGCGCGGTCGCCACGCCCGGTCACACGCCCGGGCACCAGAGCGTGCTGGTCGCCGACGGGCGGGAGCTGGCGCTCGTCACCGGCGACCTCCTGGTGCACGCGCTCCAGCTGCTCCACCCCGACCTCGCCTACGCGCACGAGCTCGACCCCGAGGCGGCCAGGCACTCGAGGAAGCGCATGTTCGGCCGCGAGACCGCCACCAGGCTGTACCTGGCGACGCCGCATCTGACGGAGCCGTTCGTCTCGGTGTGATCGCGCCCGCCCGAAGGGCCGCGACCGGCACACGACGGCCTGTGCCGAACGTGCGCGGGCAGCCGTGGTCCCCGGTCGGGCACGGCATTTCCGCGGCGAAAAGTGGCCCCAGCAGGATTCGAACCTGCAACAGACCCGGCTTCGTAGGCCGGCGCTCTCTCCATTGAGCTATGAGGCCGCGATGAAGTACCCCGTACCGGACTCGAACCGGCGATTTCCCGGGTGAAAGCCGGGCGTCCTGACCGCTGGACCAACGGGGCGCGTACGTCCGGCGGGATTCGAACCCGCACCGTCCGGCTCCTTAGGCCGGTGCCTCTGCCATTGGGCCACGGACGCCTGAGAGCCGCAGCGGGGATTCGAACCCCGTCCTGCCGGGTGGAAGCCGGCTGCCTTGCCGATTCGGCCTCTGCGGCGGCGTGGACCGACGGGATCTCGAAACCCGAACTCCTGCTTGCAAGGCAGGTGTGATGCCTTTTCACCATCAGCCCATGGTGTTCCGCTGTGGAGTTGTCGAAAAGCGGGGCCCGGAATTTCGGGCGGGAAAGGGAAAGGCCGCCTGGTGTGCACCTGGCGGCCTCCGGGAATCCGTTGCGGGGATTATCCGGAAGCCCGCCCGAGCAGGGCGCGGCCGAGCACCGCGAGACGGCGGCGGTGACGCCGTTCGGGCTCGTGGGCGGCGGCTGCGATGCGCATGTCTGGCCTTTCCTCGGTTTGCGCGGGGCGGGTCCCGCCCCGCGCTTTCTCGTTGTCCTCGACGATAATGGGCGGCGCGGCGGCCGGGCCACTCATTTATTCGCATTCGCGCCCCAGCACCATTCGGCGGTTGCGCCAGGCGCCATTCGGCGGTTGCGCCAGGCGTCGTTCGGCCGGTTGCGCGCCGCGGTTCGGTCCGGCGCCTTGCGGCGGTTCAGCCCGGCGCCATTCGGCTGAGGCTTTCCCAGGCGGCGTACTGCTCGGCGCGGGCCGCCTCCATCTGCCGCACCAGGTCGTAGGAGACGCTGCCGACGATCAGCCGCCGGGGCGGGTCGGCCAGGCCGACCAGCTCCATGATGACGGGCGCGGCGGTGCTCGGATCGGGGCCGGCGTCCTCGCCCCACATCTCGGCCAGCTTGGCGCGCAGGGGCGCGTAGCGGGGGTCGGGCTCGGTCGCCGTGGTGCCGGTGGTGAACAGGCCGGTGTCGTAGCCGCCCATCTGCAGGATGGTGACCTTGATGCCGAACGGCTCGACCTCCATGGCCAGGGCCTCGCTGACGGAGTCGAGCGCCGCCTTGCCCGCGGCGTACATGCCGGTCGAGGCGAAGCCGCCGCCCGCGCCCATCGACGTGACCTGGAGGAGGTGGCCGGAGCCCTGGGCGCGCAGGTGCGGGATCACGGCCTGGGAGACCCAGACGGCGCCGAAGAAGTTGACGTCGAAATGGGCTCTGAGCTGCTCTTCCGTGGCCTCCTCGACCATGCCGTACAGCAGCGTCCCGGCGTTGTTGACCACGACGTCGAGCCTGCCGAACGCGGCCGCGGCGCGGTCCACGCCCTCCCGCACGGCGGCGCGGTCGGACACGTCGAGCGCGAGCCGCACGAGCGCGCCGGGGTGCTCGCGCTCCAGCTCCGCCAGCGGCTCCACGTTGCGGGCCGCCGCCACGACCCGGTCCCCCGCGGCCAGCGCCGCCTCGGTGAAGGCCCGCCCCAGGCCCCGGGACGCACCGGTGATGAACCATACTCGGGTCAAGGGTTCTCTCCCTGTTTCTCGGTTGACGGGCAGCGACGAGACGAGACGAAGCGTCTCGCTGCAAGTGCCCTCACTCTGGACCCCGCCGCCACCACCTGTCAAGACGGAACGTCTCGTCTCGTCTGTCTGCTACACTGACCCGCATGCCGAAGCGACCCGACCCGGCCCGCCGCAGCGAGCGCTCCCGCCAGGCCATCCTTGCCGCGGCCAGGGAGCTGGTCTCCGAGGTGGGATACGGCAAGCTGACCATCGAGGCCATCGCCGCGCGGGCGGGCGTGGGCAAGCAGACGATCTACCGCTGGTGGCGGTCCAAGGGCGCGGTGGTGTTCGACGCGTTCCTGGCCCTCAGCGAGACGCCCGACGCGGGCATGGCCCTGCCCGACACCGGCGACATCGAGACCGATCTCAAGGTCGTGATGCGGGCGACGGCGGCGGAGTTCGCCGATCCGGCGTTCGAGGCGCCGATCAGGGCGCTCAACACGGAGATCATCAACGATCCCGACCTGGCGGCGCAGTACCGCGAGCGGCTGGCCGACCCGGTCGACGAGGCCAAGAAGGCCCGGCTGCGCAGCGCGCAGCGGGCCGGCCAGATCGCCGCCGACGCCGACCTCGACCTGGCCCTGGAGCTGCTGTACGCGCCCCTCTACCAGCGCTGGCTGCACCGCTCGGGCCCGCTCACCGCCGACTACGCCGACGCCCTCGTGGACCTCTGGCTCAGGGCACACCGCCCCTGACCCCGGCCCCGGCCCGGCCCTGACCCCGCCCCAGTCCGGCGCCGATCCGGCGCCGGCCGCCTCCGGCCGGCGCCCGGCCCGGCGCGGTTCCCCGGCCCACCGTCATTCGTAGCGGGGTGCGGGCTCCACGCGTTCGAGCTTGGTCCACCCGGTCCAGCCGCGCCGCTCCAGCAGCTCGATCAGCCGCCGGGCCGCCGGCACCGTGCCGAACGCCAGCCGGTCCATCAGCTCGGCCAGCGCCGGCTCGATGTCGGTGTCGTCGACGTAGTCCTCGCCCCTCTCCTCGGCCAGCCCGCTGATGTACGCGGCCAGCTCGTCGGCCAGCCCCTCCAGCCCGGGATCGTCCGTCCGGTCGAGGGCCCGGCCCAGCGTGCGGTAGAAGCCGACGAGCCGCGGGTCGGCGAGCTGCTCCCGCTTGCGCGCCATCCACTCGGGCACCCGCTCCGGCGAGTGCGCGGCCAGCGGGATCCAGCCGTCGCGTTCGGCCCGGACGATCCGCTCGTCGATGCCGAGCGCCCGCAGCCGGTCGAGATAGTCGACCACCTCCGCAGGCAGCGCCAGGCCGTCCCCGGCGGCGAGACGGGCGATCCGCTCGCGGTGCCGCTGCCGCCGCCGGATCTCCGCCCGCAGCCGCCTGTCGATGTCGGCGATCGCCGCGGCGAACTCCTTCTCGTCGGCGCGCAGCAGCTCCCGCACCCGCGCCAGCGGCACTCCGGCCTCGGCGAGGGTGCGGATCCTGATCAGTTCGACCACGGCGGCGGCGTCGTAGCGGCGATAGCCGGAGTGGTCACGCGCCGGCTCGGGCAGCAGCCCCTTGGCGTGGTAGTGCCGCACCGCCCGCACCGTCACCCCGGCGTATGACGCCAGCTCGCCAATGGTCAGCATCGCATCAGCCTGCCAGACGTCCGCCGTGGCCGCCCGCCGCACCCCGGATGATCCGGGCGACGTCGGGGGCATGGGTGAAGACCAGCCCGTGGTCGGCCTCGATCCAGTGTGCGGCGATCCGCGGCTGCTCGCGGACCAGCCGCGCCACGCCCGCCCGCCAGTTGTCGTTGAACCGGGCCGCGGGCCCGTCGCCGCCTTCGCCGGCCATCGAAGTGGACATGATCATGGTGATGGGCAGGTCGATCTCCCGGTACCGGGCGAGGATCCGCGCCCGGACCGCGTCGATCTCGACGTTCAGCTCGAGAACGTCCTGCGCGGTGAGCAGCACCTGCCGCGCGGTGCCCCGCTCGGCCTCCTGCCGCCTGGCCTGCTCCTCCCACATCGCGCGGAACCCCGGCAGGAGGTCCTCGGTGACGAACGGCTCCGGCACCGGGTTGGCCCCGTCGATGAGGACGAGCCCGGCGACCGTGCCGGGATGCTCGGCGGCGTGGTGCACGGCCAGGTCCGCGCCCAGCGAGTAGCCCACGAGGAGGGGCGCCGCGTCCAGGCCGAGGCGTCCGGGGTCGGCCAGCACGGCGGTCAGATCGCCGCGGAACGCCTCGAAGGAGTACCGGCCGGCGGGCGAGGCGAGGCCGTGGCCCCTGAGGTCGAAGGTCACCACGTCGTGGTCGCGGCGCAGCAGGGCGGCCAGCTCGTGCAGGCCGGCCTGGGTCGTGTGCAGCCCGGGGCACAGGACGAGCGGCCGCCCCTGTCCACCCCGGCACACCGGGATCGTGACGCCGTCGTGGGAGATCGTGAAGTGCCGCAGGTCGCCCGCCGGCTCGCGGGTCGGTGTCGTGTTCATGGGCGCCATGCTGGAAGGTTGCCGTTGCGTCAGGGTCAAGCCGGACGGCGGCGGCGCCCGCCGATTTGACGTTGACGCCGCGTCAAGGTCTTTACTGGGTGGCATGCGGATCGGAGAGCTGGCCGCGCTGCTCGGGGTGTCCACCCGGACCGTGCGCCACTACCACCACCAGGGCGTGCTGCCGGAGCCGCCGCGCCTGGCCAACGGCTACCGCGAATACGGCATGCGCGACGCCGTCGCCCTGGCCCGCGTGCGCCGCCTGGTCGCGCTCGGCCTGAGCCTGGACGAGGCCCGCGACGTCATCGCCGCCGACCGGTCCAGGGAGCTGCCCGAGATCCTCGCCGAGATCGACGCCGACCTGGCCGCTCAGGAGCGGGAGATCCGGCAGCGGCGGGCCCGCCTGGCCGAGATCCTGCGGCGGGCCGAGGACGGGATGCTCGGCCCCGACGACACCGCCTCCCCCGACCTGCTGGCCGTCCTGCGCCAGGTGCAGGCGCCCGCGTCCAAGGCGGCGGCCTGGGACCGCGACCTGCTCCTGCTGATGGACGGCCTGTCCACCGGGCCCGACCGGCAGAGCGCCTTCGGCCTGCTCGACGCGCTGGCCGCCGATCCCGCGGCCCTGGCCACCGGGCGCGAGTTCTACCGCAGGATGGACGAGCTGGCCGAGGCCGACCCCGCCGACCCCCGCGTCGGGCCGCTGGCCGAGCTGCTGGCGGACTACAGCGTGGAGCACCTGCTCCGCGAGTTCGGGCCCGACGCGCGCGAGCTGGACCTGCGGCAGCTCGACTCCTTCCTCGACGGGCTGAGCCCCGCGCAGGCCGAGGTCGTACGCCGGGCGATCCGGCTCATCGCCGCCCGCCTGCGCTGACCGCGGCACGCACCGTCGTCCGTGTTCGTCCGTGTTCGTCCGTGTTCGTCCGTGTTCGCACGGGTGGCGTTTATTGGCTTGGTGCCCTAGCTCTTGGTCGGTAGAGTGCCTTGGCCCCCAGATCCCCCTGTATCGCTCATATGATCGGAGTTGAGCGCTCGTGAGCCAGCAGGCCGGCACTCGTGCCCGCGCCCGCGACGAGTCCGCGCCGGGCGACCGGGTCCACGACGCGACCCGCACCGCGAGCGGAGGCGGCACCGGATGACCGCGACCACCCGATGGCGGCGCAACGTCGCCTTCTTCCTGACCGGGCAGACCGTGTCGCTGTTCGGCTCGATGATCGTCCAGTACGCCGTGATGTGGTGGGTGACGCTGGAGACCCGGTCCGGGCTGGCGATCGCCCTCTACGCGGTGGCCGCGTTCCTGCCGCAGGGCCTGATGTCGATCTTCGGGGGCGTGCTCGCCGACCGGATGAACCGCCGGGTGCTGGTCATGGCCGCCGACGCCATCATCGCCGGGGCGACGCTGCTGCTCGCGGTGCTGATGGCCAACGGCGTAGAGGACCTGTGGATCGTCCTGCTGGCCGTGGCGGTGCGCTCGCTGGGCGCGGGCGTGCAGACGCCCGCCGTGCAGGCGATGATCCCGCAGATCGTGCCCGGCGAGCAGCTCATGCGCGTCAACGGGATCTTCCAGACCATCCAGTCGGCGATGGCCCTGCTCGCCCCCGCCGCCGCCGCCGTCATCTTCAACGCGTACGGGCTCGTCCCCGTCTTCTTCCTCGACGTGGTCACCGCCGTGATCGGGATCGGCCTGCTGGCCCTGGTCGCCGTGCCGACGCTGGAGCGGGTGGCCGAGTCCACCACCTCCTACCGGCAGGACCTGGCCGAGGGCATGCGCTACATCCGCACCCACGCGATCGTGCGCTGGCTGCTCATCGTGTACGCGGTCATCTTCCTGCTCACCGTGGCGCCCTCGTTCGTCACGCCGCTGCTGGTCGCGCGTACCTTCGGCAGCGAGGAGTGGATGCTGGCGACTCTGGAGATCGCCTTCAGCCTCGGCATGATGCTCGGCGGCGTGCTGATGTCCACGGTGCTGGCCAGGCGCAGCCCGATCGGCCTGATCCTGGTCGCCGTCTACGGCTTCGGGCTGGTCACCGTGGCGCTCGGCCTGAGCGGCAACCTGTGGGTGTTCTTCGGTTTCATGTTCGTGTTCGGGCTGCTGGTGCCGCCGTTCTCGACGCCGTTCATGACGCTGATCCAGGAGACCGTCGAGCCGGCCATGCACGGGCGCGTGTTCAGCTACGTCGGCATCGTGATGGCGATGGCGACCCCGATCGGGATGGCGGTGTTCGGCCCACTGGCCGACGTGGTCAGCGTGCAGGTCATACTCATCGCCGCCGGGCTGGCCGCCATCGCGGTGATCGCGATCGCCACCCGCGTGCCCTCCGGCCGGGCCACCATCGCCGCCGCCCGCGCTCACGCCGGGCGCGACCCCGATGCCGGGCCTCTGCCCGAGGCGGAGGCCGAGGGCACGACGGGCCGCACGTCCACGCCCGGCGGCGTCTGAACGACGACGCCACGCCCGCCCGCCTCTCCCATGGCGAGCGGGCGTCAGGCGCCCGGGCTCCAGTCCCAGCCGGTGATCGTGGCGCGCATCAGGCGGGCGGCCGTCGGCAGGTGGCCGTCGGCGCTCCAGTGCAGGGTGACCGTACGGCGGCAGTCGGGGCTGTCCACGGGCAGCCAGGCGACGCCGCCCGGCGCGGCGCCCGGCGGGGCGCCCCGGAGGGCGAAGGCGGGCACCAGGCCGATGCCGAGCCCCGCGCCGATCAGCTCCGCGATCGCGCTCGGCTCGTCGCTCTCGCAGACGATCCTCGGCGCCTGGTCGCGCGCGGCGAAGAGCCGGTCGAGCAGCCGGCGGATCCAGTGCCCCTTGCGGGCGGTGATGAAGGGCTGATCGGCGAGGTCGTCCACGCTCACGGACGCGCGCCCCGCGAGCGGGTGATCGAGCCGCATGGCCACCCCCACCGCCTCCTCGAACAACCGCGCCGACTCCAGCCCCGCCGCGTGGATCGGCTGCGAGGTGACGCAGAGATCGACGTCCTGGGCCCGCAGGCGGCGGGCCATGTCCTCGGCGGGCGACCAGTGGAGCTGGATCTCGACGGCCGGATGGGCGCGCTTGTACGCCGCCAGCGGCCCGGTGAGCGTGAGGAAGGTCTCCGACGCCAGCCGCACGGTGCCGGCTCCCCCGCTCGCGGTCGCGGCGACGGCGCGCCGCCCGGCTTCGAGCTCGCCGAGGGCACGGTCGACGTGGTCGCGGAAGAGCCGGCCCGCGTCGTTCAGCCGGAGCCGCCCGCTGCGGTCGAACAGCGGCGCGCCCAGCTCGCTCTCCAGCCGGGCGATGGTACGGCTCAGCGACGGCTGGGCGACGCGCAGCTCGTCGGCCGCCCGGCTGAGGTGCTCCAGCCGGGCCACCACCAGGAACTGCCTGAGCGAGTTCAGCTCCATCATGCCTCCCGGAGCATAACGTCATAGCGATATTGATCTTAGACAAGATAGCTCACGAGGCATACCGTCGGGAGCGTTCGTCCATCGACCTCACTGTGAGGAGGATTCTCATGCTCACCCCCGTTCAGGGCGCCGGCGGCGGGAAGCCGGCGCGGCCGGAGGAGCAGGGCCGTTCCCCGTCCGCCGCCGCGCGCCGTACCGGGCCGATCGGGCGGGTCTTCCAGGCCGTCGTCAGCGCGCACCTGGCGGCGATCGTCGCCCAGCCGGTGTTCGCCGGGGTCTATCTGAGCGGCGACTTCGACGGCCTGCGCTGGCACGGGCTCGGCGCCGACGTGGCCAGCTCCATCGGGTACGCGCAGGCGATCGTGGCCGTCGCGGTCTGGGTCCGGCTGCGCCGGGCCGGGCCGTTCGTGGCCACGGCGGGGGTGGTGGCGGCCGAGACGGTGCAGTACTTCGCCGGCCTGGACGGGGCGTTGTGGCTGCACGTCCCGCTGGGCGTGATGACCATCGCCGCGCTCGTCGTCCAGTTCGTCGCCGTCTGGCGCCGGCCCCTCCTGCGGCGGGAGGCCCGCGATGCCCGAGCCTGACGCAGTGCCCGAGCCTGACCAGCGGCCTGAGCGTGACGAGGCGCGCGGGCGTGACGAGGGGCTCCGGCAGGACGAGGGGCGCGAGCGGCCGGGAATGAGCAGGCGGCGGCTGCTGGGCATCGGCGGGGCGCTCGGCCTGATGGCCACCACCGGGCTGTCGGCCTCGGCGGCGCTGGCCCGCCGCCCGTCCTTCACCGGCGCGGAGCTGCGCAGCGCCGTGCCGCTGCCGCCGCCTTTCCAGGTGCCGCTGCCGATCCCCGCCGTGCTGCGGCCGGTCGCCACCTCGGGCGGCGCCGACCGGTACGAGATCACCCAGCGCGAGGCGAGCGCCGAGATCCTGCCCGGGATCAGGACGCCGCTGTGGACGTACGAGGGCGCCTTCCCCGGCCCGACGATCGAGTCCCGGCGCGGCCGGCCGGTCACCGTGACGCACCGCAACGCGTTGCCCGTGCCGACCGTCGTGCACCTCCACGGCGGACGGACCCCGGCCGACTCCGACGGCTACCCGACCGACCTGGTGCTGCCCGAGGGCTGGCCCCAGGCGGTCACGCCCGCGGGCCCCGGCGCCCACCCGGCGCGAAACCCGCACCAGGGCCCGCACGCGAACGGCACGCACCCCGGGCACGGCACTCCCCCGGGACAGAGCACGCCTTCCGGGCACGGCACGCCTTCCGGGCACGTCATGCACGACCCGCGCGCCGTGGTGACCAGGCTGACCCGCGACTACACCTTCCCGCTGGACCAGCGGCCGGCGCTGCTGTGGTACCACGACCACCGCATGGACTTCACCGCCCCCGCGATCTGGCGCGGCCTGGCCGGGCTGCACATCGTCCGCGACGACGCCGAGGATGACCTCGGCCTGCCCGCCGGCCCGCGCGAGCTGCCGCTCCTGATCACCGACCGCGCCTTCGCCGCCGACGGCACGCTCGACTATCCCGCGCTCGACCCCGCCCTGCGCGACCGGCCGGGCGTGCGGGAGCCGTACATCGCCGGGGTCCTCGGAGACGTGATCCTGGTCAACGGCGCCCCCTGGCCCGTGCACGAGGCCGACGCGGCCCGTTACCGGCTGCGCGTGCTCAACGCCTCCAACGCCCGTCACTACGAGCTGGAGGCGATCACCGACGACGGGCGCCGGCTCGACCTGGTGCAGATCGGCGCCGACCAGGGGCTGCTCGCCGCGCCGGTCACCCACCGGCTGCTGCCGATCGCCCCCGCCGAACGGTACGACGTGATCGTCGACTTCTCCGGCGTGCCCGTGGGCGGCCTCGTCAGGCTGGTCAACCGGCTGGGCTCCGGCCGTACGCGGGACGTGATGGCCTTCCGCGTCGCGCGCCGGGCCGCCGACGACAGCCGCGTGCCGCGTACCCTCTCCACCGACCTGCCGGACTGGCGCCGGTCGGACGCCGTGCGGGTGCGCGACTTCTCCTTCCGCGCCGGGCGGATGCGCGGCGGCCACGGCTGGCTGATCGGCGGGCTGCCGTTCGACCCGGCCCGCACCGATGTCACCGCCCGGCTGGGCGACGTCGAGGTGTGGCGGCTGGTCGCGGACGTGCACCATCCCGTCCACCTGCACCTGGCCGGCTTCCGGGTGCTCTCGCGCGGCGGCCGCCCGCCGCTGCCGCACGACGCGGGCCTGAAGGACACCGTCTCCCTGCGGCCGGGCGAGTCGGCGGAGATCATCACCCGCTTCGACGGCTACCGCGGCCGTTACCTCTTCCACTGCCACAACGCCGAGCACGAGGACATGGGCATGATGGCCAACCTCGAAATCGTCTGACGCCGCTTCGACTGCTTGCCATTCGATCACCTCGACGGTGACACCAGGCCCGCCTCGTAGGCGAGGATGACGAGCTGAACCCGGTCGCGCGCATCGAGCTTGCTCAGCAGCCGGCCCACATACGCCTTGACGGTGGCGACGCTGATGACCAGGTCGGCGGCTATTTCCGTATTGGTCAGGCCGCGCGCGATCAGGGTGAGGACCTCGCGTTCGCGCTCCGTGACGCCCGCCAGCTCCCGCGGTGCGGGATCGGGCGCGGGGCGATCGGCGAACGCCTCGATCAGCCGCCGGGTGACGCCCGGCGCGATCAGGGCGTCGCCGGCGGCCACGACCCGGACAGCGGTGAGGATGTCGTCCAGGGCCATGTCCTTGACGAGGAATCCGGACGCGCCCGCGCGGAGCGCGCCGTAGACGTAGTCGTCCTCGTCGAACGTGGTCAAGACGATGACGTGGGCCCGGCTGGGGCCCTGGGCGATCAGCCGGGTGGCCTCGATGCCGTCCATGACGGGCATGCGAATGTCCATCACCACGACATCGGGGTCCAGTTCCTCGGCCAGCCGGACGGCCTGCAGCCCGGTCGCGGCCTCTCCGACGAGTTCGAGGTCGGCGGCGTCGGTTATGACCATCTGCAGGGCGGCGCGGATCAGCGGCTGGTCGTCGGCCAGGACGACGCGGACGGTCATCGCGCTTCGGCGGTCAGGGGCAGGCGGGCCGTGACCCGGAAGCCGCCCTCGGCGCACGGTCCGGCGGAGAAGCCGCCCCTCAGGAGGTTGACTCTCTCCCGCATCCCGACCAGGCCATAACCGCCCTCTGGCGTGTGGCGGGGGCCGCGTCCCTCGTCGAGGACCTCGACGGCCAGCTCGTCGTCCCGGTAGTCGATCGACACCCGGCACCGGCTCGTGCCGGCGTGGCGCACCACGTTGGTGATCGCTTCCTGGATGATGCGGTAGGCCGAGACGTCGATCTCCGCCGGCAGCGGGCGTCGTTCGCCCAGCCGGCGCACCTCGACGTGGACACCGGCATCCGCCGTCGTCGCCACGAGCTTGTCGAGGTCCGACAGGCCGGGCGGCGAATCGAAGGGCTGACTCTGCTCGCCGTGACGCATGACGCCGAGCATGCGACGCAAACCGGACAGCGTCTCCTGCCCGACCGTCTCGATGTCTCCGAGAGCCTGGCCCGCCCGGCCCGGCTGGGTGTCGATGATCCGGCGGGCGGCGCCGGCCTGCAGGGCGATGACGCCGATGCTGTGGGCGACCGTGTCGTGCAGCTCCCGCGAGATGCGCAGGCGCTCGTCGGCGACGGCCTGGGCGGTGGCCGTGGCGACCAGCGTGTCGGCGTGCTCGCGAGCCTGGCGTATCGAGTGGCCGACCAGCCAGGCGATGACCGCCGTCATGGCCACCGCCAGCTCCGCCGAGGTGCCGGTGGGCCAGCCGAGCAGCAGCCGGGTGGTCAGATAGCCGGCGAGCACGGTGAGCGCGCCCAGCAGGGCGATGATCCCGGTCCGGCGCGCGTGTTCGGCCGCGATGAAGTACAGAGCGGCATCGACCGCCAGGAACTGCGCCAAGGGAATCTCGCCCACACCCAGCGGCACACACGCGAGGACTGCGGCGGCGAGCAGCAGCCCCAGCGCCGGCAGCGGTCGCCGGCGCTGCAGGACACCGGCGCCGTGTGCCAGCACGGTGGCCACCGCCAGGTATGCCAGTCCGTCCCATTGGAAGAAGAACGGCCCGGCCAGCTTGGCGGGGCCGGACTCGCCGGGGAGCCTGATGCGGATGAGGAAGGTGAACACCAGGCCCGCCCACCAGGCGATGACCGTCCACGCGCCGGGTGGGATCCGTTTCAGCGGTGGCAGGGGCGGTGTCACGTGCATGACCGAAATCGTAACGGCGCGTCCGAAACCCGGCATCGGACCACGGGTGTACGACCAGGGGCTACCGGTACCACCGTGAATGCCGACGGCGGTCCGATGTGTCGCAGGCATGGCCTGCGACACCGTCGATCGGGTGATCCACGTCAATGTGTCCCGTCTGCGCCGCTGCCTGCTGGCCGCCTCCATCGCCGCTGCGGTGGCGGTGCCGGTGACGGGGACGGCGCGTCCAGCGGCCGTCCCCGCTCCCGTCCCCGCCACCGGGTCCCCGCCACGGGTGGCGACCCCTGCGGCCTTGGCCGAACGCTACGCCGCCGTCCGTGGCGATGTCGTGGCCGCCGAGCGGATGGCCGCCGGCCACGGCCACCGGCGGCGGGCCGCGATGCTGCGCGCCATGGCCGATCCCGCGCGCCGGTTGCTGTCCTTCGACGGCCGTGACGGCGGCCGTGCCGTCGAGGTCTTCGGCGACCTGGCGGCGGCCGGGCGCATCGCCGTGCTGGTTCCCGGCGGCGACACCCACCTGGACAAGTACGGGCTCCTGCGCGCAGGCGCGCTGCGACTGAGCCAGGCGCTCGGCGGCCGGTCCGCGGTCATCGCCTGGCTCGGCTACCGCACCCCCCGCACGGTCAGCCTGGCGGCGCTCACCGCCGGCCGCGCCGACGAGGCCGCGCCGGCGTTGCGCGCCTTCGTACGGGAGCTGGCCGCGCTCAAGGCCGCGGCCCGGATCACCCTGATCTGCCACTCCTACGGCAGCGTGGTCTGCGGCCGGGCCGCGCCGGGGCTGGACGTCGCCGGCATCGTGCTGATCGGCAGCCCCGGCGTCACCGCCGAGGATGCCGGCGCGTTGCGCACCCCAGCGACCGTCTGGGCCGGCCGGGGAAGCCGTGACTGGGTCGCCCAAGTGCCGCACACGCGGCTCCGCCTGCCGTTCGTCACCGTCGGATTCGGCGCCGACCCGATCTCCGCGGGCTTCGGCGCCCGCGTCTTCCCGGCCGGCGACGGCGGGCACAGCGACTATTTCCGAGCCGGCTCCCCGTCGCTGGCGAACATCGCCCGCATCGTCTCCGGACAGCCCGCTGCCGAGGCTCGCGGTGTTCTCTGAGCTCGCCCGGCACGTCGAGGCGGAAACCCCGGCCGGCCGCGACCGTGCTCTCGACGCGCTGCGAGCCATGGCCATCGGCGGCGTGGTGCTCGGTCACTGGCTGGTGACCGCGCTGGTCGCCGAGAGCGGGACCGTACGCGTTAGCAGCCCGCTGCGGCACATGCCCTACCTCGCCCCCGCCTCCTGGATCCTGCAGACCATGGCGCTCTTCTTCCTGGTGGGCGGGCAGGTGGCCGCCAGGAGTCACGCCTGCGCCCGGGGCGGGAACCTCACCTACGGGCGATGGCTGGGCACGCGGATGGCCCGGCTGTTCCGGCCGGTCGCCGCCGTGGCGGCGTTCTGGGGCCTGGCGGCGGCGGTGATGCTCGCCCTCGGAGCGGATCCGGCGACCGTGAACGCGCTGGCCAAGCTGGTGTGGTCGCCGCTGTGGTTCCTGCTGCTCTTCGCCGCCTTGACGGCGCTGACCCCGCTGGTCACCCGGCTGCACCCGGGGTGGCCGCTGGCCACGGTCGCCTTCGTCGACCTGGTCCGGTTCGGCCTGGGCGGGCCCGCCTGGATCGGCTGGGTCAACCTGGCGGCGGGCTGGCTGGTGCCGTACTGCCTGGGCGCGGCCTGGGCCCGCGGCCACCTGCGCACGCGCGCGACCGGGTGGGCGCTGCTGCTCGGCGGCACCGCCGCCACGGCCGCGCTCGTGCTGTGGGGCGGGTACCCGGCCTCCATGGTGGGGGTCCCGGGTGCCCGGATCTCGAACCAGTCCCCACCCACGATCGCGGCCGTCACCTTCGGTCTCGCCCAGTGCGGGGCGGCGCTGCTGCTGCTCGGCCCGCTCCGCCGGGTACTGTCGCGGCCCGCCGCCTGGGCGTTCGTGGCGCTGGCGAACCTTTCCGCGATGACGATCTTCCTGTGGCACCAGACCGCCATGATCGCGGTCACCGCGCTCGGTCTGCTCACCGGCCGGACCCTGCCGGGTCTGCACACCGTCCCGGACGGTCCGGCCTGGCTGTCGGCCCGGTTGGCCTGGTTGCCGGCGTTCGCGCTGGTCCTGCTCATGTGCCGAGCCGCCTTCCATGCCCACGGATATCGACGGCAGGAGGCGCGCCGGCCCATCTAGAGACGGGCCGCGATCCGGACCAGGGCGGCGACGGCTCTGGAGCGGCTGTGCCAGCTGCTCCTGTACGACGGCGAACGGCGGGTGGCCACGGTGCTCAGCCTGAGCTGCGGCGAGATCGTCTCGATGGCGCTGGACCGGTCGGGCCGGCATCTCCTGGCCGGCAAGGACAACGAGAGCGACTGGGTGGCCGGCAACCGGCCGTGCGGAGGCGCGGAGCACGAGCTGCTCCGCGTCGGCCTCACCCCGGCGGCCGGCGGCGCCTACCCCCACAGGGTGGTCTGGCGGGGCGGCGGCTACGTCGGCGGATTCGCCTGGTGACCGCCGGCCCCGAGGGGCCGGGGCCGGCGGCGCGCTCAGGGGCGTGGCCAGGGGGCGGCGTGCGGTCAGGGGGCGGGGATGCCCGCGTCCTGGAGGAGGGTCAGCTCCTCCGGCGACAGCCGCAACCCGCCGGCGGCCACGTTCTCGGCGAGGTGGGCGGGGTCGCCGGTGCCCGGGATGGCCAGCACGTGCGGGCCCTGTGCCAGCGTCCAGGCCAGCCGGACCTGGGCCGGGGTGGCCCCGTGGGCGCGGGCCACGGCGAGGACCGCCTCGTCCTCGGCCGCGCCCGCCCCGGCCTCGCGGCCGGCGCCGGCGATCGCGAAGAACGGCACGTACGCGATGCCCTGCTCGCCGCAGATCCGCAGCAGCTCCCGCTCCGACGCCGGCGCGCCGATGCCGAAGGCGTTCTGCACGCAGACCACCGGCGCGACGGCCCGCGCCTCGGCCAGCTGCGCCGGGGTGGCGTTGGAGACGCCGAGGTGCCGGACGAGCCCGGCCGCGCGCAGCTCGGCCAGCGCGCCGAAATGCTCGGCGATCGAGCCGTCCCGCGCGCTCCTCGGGATGCGCAGGTTCACCACGTCGAGGTGCTCGCGGCCGAGCTGGCGCAGGTTCTCCTCGACCTGGCCGCGCAGCTGCCCGGGCTCGGCCCACCACCACTCGCCGGACGGGTCGCGTCCCGCCCACACCTTCGTGGCGATGACCAGATCGTCCGGGTACGGGGACAGCGCCCGGTTGATCAGCTCGTTGGCCGACAGCAGCGGCGAGAAGTAGAACGCGGCCGTGTCGATGTGGTTCACCCCGAGCTCGACCGCCCGGCGCAGCACGCCGACGGCGCGCTCGCGGTCGCCCGTGACGCCGGAGCCGAAGGCGACCCGGCCCGTCAGGCGCATCGCGCCGAACCCGATCCTGTTGACCGTCAGGTCGCCGAGCCGCCAGGTGCCCGCCGACGCCGCCGTACAGGTGAATGTGGTCATGCTGAATTCCTCGTGTCAGGTGGAGAGTGTGTGACGGACGGCGGCGCGCGGAGAGGGCGCCGCCGGCGTCGAGCCCGGTCGTTTCCGGGCATGAAAAAAGCCTCCCCGGCGGGCGGCGGCCCGGCCGAGAAGGCTTCAGCGGTGAAGATCAGAATATCACGGCTCGCCGAGCACCTGCTCCAGCAGCTCGCGCCGGAGGGTGCCCTGCCAGCCGAGCTCGCCCGACTCCAGCCGCGCGATGAGCCCGCGCACCCAGGTCAGCTCGGTCTCGCTCAGCGCCCGCTCGTAGTCGACCTCGATCATCAGGGCGTCGGGCAGGCCGCTGTCCTTCATGGCCTTCAGGTGCCCGCTCATCCCGGCCAGCGCCCCTTCGAGCGCCGCCGCCCTGGTGCGCAGGGCCTGCAGCGCGGCCGGCACCGGCAGGACCCCGATCAGCGAGACGGCCGCCGTGAACGTGCGGCGCTCCTGCCCCGGATCCTCCAGCAGCGCGCGGAGCCGGGTCGCCAGCTCGCGGCGGCCCTCGTCGGTGATCTCGTAGACCGTGCGCTCCGGCCTGCGGCCCTCTCTGCTGGTCTCGACGGGCGTGATCAGCTCCTCGCCCGCGAGCCGCTCGACCGCGTGGTAGAGGCTCCTGGGCAGCCCCGTCACGTAGTCCTTGTGCGTGTCGACGATGAAGCGGTGCAGCTCGTACGGGTGGCCGGCGCGCACCGACAACATGGCCAGCACGGTGAGGCCGACCAGGTCAGGACGCCGTGCCATGGTTCCCCTTTCGTCATGCACTGTGCACCCTAGCGCAGACCGTCATGCCCGCCGCCATAGTGCGCCGCGCACCCCCGGACGCGGGGGATGCCGGAGATGGCACAATCGCCCGGTGCCTATTGATCCACATCTGCTCGCCGTGTTCACGGCCACCACTGTTGTCGCCCTGGTCACCCCGGGGCCGGACATGCTGTTCGTGCTGGGGTGCGGCCTGCGCGGCGGCGCCCGCGCCGGGCTGCTGGCCACGCTCGGCGTGATCACCGGCGACGCGATCTACGTCGCCGCTGCCGCCGCCGGGCTCGCCGTGCTGCTGACCACGTTCCCCGTCGTGTTCACCGTGTTGCGGCTGGCGGGGGCCGCGTACCTGATCTATCTCGGTGTCCAGATGGTGCGCAACCGCAAGAAGGCGCAGGCCGGTGAGCCGGGCGGCGGCGGGATGACGGGACGGCGCGCCTACCTGAACGGGGTCGTGTCCGCCATGGCCAACCCGCAGACGTTCACGTTCATGGTGGCCTTCCTGCCCCACTTCATCGATCCCGCCGCGGGGCCCGTCTGGTTGCAGTTCGCCATCCTCGGCGCCGTGCTGATCATCCTGGAGTTCCTGGCCGACGCGACGGTGGGCGTGCTGGCGGGACGGATCGGCGGCTGGCTGCGCGCCCGCCAGGCGGTCCGCCGCCGCATCGACGCCGCGACCGGCACCCTCTTCATCGGCCTCGGCATCACCCTCGCCGCAGAACGCTGACCCCGTGGCCCCGGCGGGGGATGGCCGGGGCCGCGTGCCATGCAGGCCCGGCTCCCCCGCCTGGGCCGCAGCATCGTGCTGCCGGCCGTGGGCGACGACTCCGAGCGCCGGGCCGACCTGCTCGACCTGCTGCTCGACGACGTCACCCGGGTGTCTCACTCGGGCCCGGACGGGGTCAGGGACAGATTCCAGAACTCGGCGTAGCGGCCGTGGCGGCGCAGCAGGTCGTCGTGGGAGCCCGCTTCCACGACGCGGCCGCCGTCCAGGAAGACGATGTGGTCGGCGCGGCGCACGGTCTTCAGCCGGTGCGCCACCATCACCACCGTCCGGCCCGCCATCAGGCGGTCGATGCCCTCGTGCACGGCCGCCTCGTTGATCGGGTCCAGGGCGGAGGTCACCTCGTCCAGCAGCACGATGGGCGCGTCCTTCAGCAGCGCCCGCGCGATCGAGACCCGCTGGCGCTCGCCGCCCGACAACAGCGCGCCGCCCTCGCCGACGTTGGCCGCCCATCCGCCGGGCAGCCGGGCGACGACCTCGTCCAGGCGGGCCGCGGTGGCCGCCGCCCGGACCTCGGCCTCGGTCGCGCCGGGACGGCCGAGGCGGACGTTCTCCTCGATCGTGCCGTCGAAGAGGTAGACGTCCTGGAAGACGATGGCGATCCGGGCCATCAGCGCCTCGGCGCCGATCGCGCGCACGTCCGCGCCGCCCACGCGCACCGCGCCCCCGTCCACGTCGTGGAAGCGCGCGATCAGTTGCAGCAGGGTGCTCTTGCCCGCGCCCGACGGCCCCACGACGGCCAGCCGCCGCCCCTCCGGCACCGACAGCGACAGCCCGTCGATCACCGTGCGGCCGCCCTGCCGGAAGGTGACCGAGTCGAACTCCAGCCCGTGGCCCGCCGGATGGACGGGCTCGGCGGGCTCGGGCAGCGGCTCGGTGCGCAGCACCGCGTCGAGCCTGGCCAGCATGTGGCGGGTGGCGCGTGCCGAGCCGCCGAGATGCGCCAGCGACAGCAGCGGGTCGGCGCAGCGCGCGGCGAGCACCAGGATCGCCAGCACCTCCGCCGCGCCGGCGTCCCCGCCGAGCGCCAGGTAGGCGCCCAGGGCGAGCAGCGCGGTGAACACCGCCTGCACCGTGAACGTCAGGCCCAGCACGCCCGGCAGCGACGACAGCGCGGAGCGGCGGGCGGCCCGGTGCAGCCCGGACAGCGCGTCGTCGAGCGCGCCGAAGCGCTCCGCGGTCCGCCCGCCGGCCCGCAGCACCGGCTGGGCCTGGAGGTACTCGACGACTCGCGCCGTGGCCTCGTCGCCGCGTTCGGCGCGCTCGGCGTCCCCGGCGGCCGTCGAGCGGCCCGTCCAGACCTGCACCAGCGCCACGACCGGCACGGCGGCCAGCGCGGCCAGCCCCATGAGCGGGTCGAACGCGAGCAGCACGACGACGATCGTCAGCGGGGTCACGCCGGCGGAGATGAGCGGCCCCAGCAGGTGCGCCACCGCGCCCATCGCCTGGAGGACCCCCTCGCTGGCCAGCACCGACACCTCTCCCACGCGGCGGGCGGTGAACCAGCCGAGCGGAAGCCGGGCCAGATGGTCGCCGAACCGGTGGTAGACGCCGCGCAGCAGCGCGGTCCCGACGCGGAACCCGGCCAGGTCGCTGCCGTAACGCAGCGCCGCGTAGCCCGCGACGGCGGCCCCGAACGCGATCAGCCAGGGCCGGGCGTCGGCGGGCGTGCCGCCGAGCAGCGCCCGCAGCACGGGGACCAGCAGGGCGTAGGACAACCCCTCGGCCACGGCCGCCGCCGTCATCAGGGCCACGGTGCGGCGCAGCGGCGGGGCGTAGGCGGGGCCCAGCAGGCGCAGCAGCATTCGGATCATCGCAGCTCGTCCCCTCGCCGCACGCCGTCGCCGGCGCCGGCCTCTTCGGTGGTCGCGGAGTGGTGTGAGCGCCAGAACGCGGCGAATCTCCCGTTCCGCGCCAGCAGTTCGGCGGGGCTGCCGTGCTCGACGACGGCCCCGCCCTCCAGCATCACGACGGTGTCGGCGTCGGCGACGGTCTCCAGCCGGTGGGCGATGACCAGCACCGTACGGTCCTCCGCCCGCGCCGCCAGGGCCCGGCGCACCGCCTGCTCGGTACGCGGATCGGCGAAGGCCGTGGCCTCGTCGAGCACCAGCACGGGCGTGTCGGCGAGCAGCGCGCGGGCGATCGCGATCCGCTGCGCCTCTCCCCCGGACAGCTTGACGTCCTCGCCGATCACGGTGTCGTACCCGTGCGGCAGTTCGAGGATGCGGTCGTGCAGGTTCACCAGCGCGGCGACGCGCCGGATGTCGCCGGGGGCGGCGTGCGGCACCGCCAGCGCGATGTTGTCGGCGACCGACGCGCGCAGCAGGCGGACGTCCTGGAAGACGAAGGAGACCTTCCTGTGCAGGTCCGCGCTGCGCAGCTCGCGCAGGTCCACGCCACCCAGCAGGACCGAGCCGCGGGTCGGGTCGAAGAACCTGGGCAGGAGCCGCACCAGCGTGGACTTGCCGCTGCCCGAGGGTCCGACGACGGCGGTGATCGTGCCGGGCTCCAGCACCAGGTCGATGCCGCGCAGCACCTCGCGGCCGGGGGCCTGGCCGGCCTCGTGATCGGCCCCGTGGCCTGCCTCGCCGCCTGCCTCGCCGTCTGCCTTGTGGCCTGCCCCGCCGTCTGCCTCGTAGCCGAAGTGGACGCCGCGCAGCTCCACCCGGTGCCCCCGGGGCTCGGCCGGGCGGGCCGGCTCCGGCAGCGGGCGCACCGCGAGCACGTCCCTGATCCGGCCGAGGGCGCGCCGGGCGGCCTGGAGGTCGTCGAAGCCGTGCCCGAGCGCCGCCACCGGGGCGGTCAGTCCCAGGCCCAGGAGCAGGAAGGGCAGCAGGTCCGGCGCGGCCATGGAGCCGTCCGTGATCAGCGCCGCGCCGCCGGCCAGCACGACCAGCAGCACGAACGGCGGCGACAGGGCCAGTTGCATCCCGGCGGCGATGCTCGACAGGCCGCGCACCCAGCGGCTCATCGTGCCGGCGAAGTCCTCGGCGGCGGTGCGGAAGGCGCGGTGGGCGCGCTCGCCCCCGCCGAACGCCTTGACCACCGCGATGCCCTGCACGAACTCGACGGCGGCGCTGGAGATCCGTCCCATGCCCGCGTCGAGCTCCTTCTCCTCGCGCTGCCGCCGGGGGGTCATCATCAGCGGGACCAGCGCCACCGCCAGCGCCACCGGGATCATCGTGATCAGCGTGAGCCGCCAGTCCACGGTGAACAGGTAGATCAGCGAGACCAGCGGCACCACGAACGCGGAGGTCAGCTCGCCGGGGAAGTGGGCGATGAGCGGGTGCACGGCGCTGACGTCCTGTCCCACGACCTTGGCCAGCTCCCCGGTCCCGCGCCGGGAGAACCAGCCGAGCGGCACCCGCCCCAGCCGCTCGGCCAGCAGCCGGCGCAACGACAGCTGCACCCGGGCGTCGAGGAGGTGCCCGATGCCGGACGACGCGGCCGTGAACAGCAGCCGCACCAGCAGGCCGGCCGCGCCGGCGAGCACGACGGCCCAGGCGTGGGCGTGGTCGGCCGGGCCGGGCGCCAGCAGGGTGCGGCCCAGCTCGGCGACCGCCAGCAGCGGCGCCAGGCCCGCGATGCCGCCGATCACCTGGAGGGCGACGACGGCGGCGAAACTCCCCGCGTGCGGGCGCAACAGGCCCGCCACGCCCGGTGACCCCAAGCCCGTTGACGCCACGTCCGCTGACGCCACGCCCGTTGACGCCGCGGCCTCGGTCGCGGTGGCGGTTCCGGCGCCGGATGAAGCGGCCGGGCTCATCCGATCAGGGCGCGGCGCAGGACCACGCTGAGCTCGGCGAGCTGCCGCTGCGACACCTCGGCGGACAGGATCGCCTGCGACCCGTGGAAGGTGCCGGCCCACTGGTGCAGCTCCACGGACACGCCGGCCTGCAGCAGGCGCAGCGCGTACGCGATGTCCTCGTCTCGGTTGGGGCACAACTCGGCGGTGGCGATGTAGGCCGGCGGCAGGCCGGACAGGTCGGTGGCGCGGGCCGGGGCGGCGTACGGCGTGGCGGGCCTGCCGTCCAGGTAGTGCCCCCACGCCAGGGAGACCTTGGCGCGGTTCATCCAGGGCGTGTCGGTGAAGGCGCGCGCCGACCACGTCTCCTGCCGGTCGTCGAGCGCGGGCTGGTTGAGCAGCTGGAAGCAGATCGCCGGCCCCTGCTCGTCACGCGCCCGCAACGCCGTCGCCGCCGCGATCCCGCCGCCGGCGCTGTGCCCTCCGACCGCGATCCGCTCCGGGTCGAGCCCGAGCCCGGCCGCGTTCGCCGCCACCCAGGTCAGCACGGCGTACGCGTCGTCCAGCGCGGCCGGGAACGGGTGCTCGGGCGCCAGGCGGTAGTCCACCGAGATGACCACGGCCCCGGTGTCAGCGGCGAGCCGGGCGGCCCACGGGTGCTCGGTGTCCAGGTTGCCCATCACGAAACCGCCGCCGCGCAGCCAGACGATCGCGCCCTGGGCCTGGTGCGGCCGGTAGATCCGGACCGGCACGTCGCGCTCGGCGGGGACCATGAGGTCCTCGATCTCCATGCCCGAGACGTCCGGCGCGGGCACCGCGACCGCCAGCTTGGCGTAGTGTTCGCGGGCACCGGCCGGGTCGGACAGCTCGGTGCGGGGAAACAACGGGATGAACGCTTCAAGTTCGGGATCCATGCCGGACATCCTCGTGGCCGCCGCCCTCCGGATCATCCGCCAACTGTCGGGCATCTCCCCCCGATCATGCACCGATCGGCGCATACCCTTGAACCATGGAAGCCCTGGCGGTACGCCTGTCCCACCTGGACTCGGAGGCGGGAGGCGCGATCCGGGTCGTCATGTTCTACGACACGCTGATGCGCCGGCGGGTGGACCTGCCGGCGCTCGTCCGGGCCTCGGCGAACCTGGCGGAGTGCGTGACCGGCATCCGCCTGCACGGCACGGGACGGGTCATCCGCATCTCCCCCGACGGCAGGGAGGCGGCCACGCCGCCGGCGCCCGCGTCCACCACGCTGCCGATCGTCCTCGACGACGAGGAGATCGGCACGGTGTGGTTGGAGCGCCCCGGCCCGCCGGGCGCCCTCGACGAGCTGCTGCTGGACCGGCTGGCCATCGCCGCCGCGGGCGTCGTCGAACGGTACGGCCCGGCCCGCACCACCATGGCCGACCCCGCCCTCGTCGAGCTGGCGATCAGCTCCGACATCGACGAGGCGGCCAGGGCGCGGGCGCTGCGCCTGCTGGGTTTCCCGGCCGGCCTGCCGGTGCGCGTCGTCGCCGTGCGCTCGGAGCTGCCGCTCGACCGGATCGGCGGCCTGATCTGCCCGGCCCGCCCGGTGAAGGCGGCGCCGATCGCCGGCCTGGGCGTGCTGCTGGCCGGCGGCGTCGACCGGTCCCGCTTCCCGGAGGGCGTCCACGCGGGCATCGGCGCGGCCCCCTGCCCCGGCCGGTCCTGGCAGCAGGCCCGCATCGCGCTGCGCTTCACCACCCCGCGCCGCCAGGTCGTCCACTACGACGACCTGGGCGCCATGGCGCTGCTCGCGCAGGTGCCCCCGGAGGCCGCGCGGGACAACGCCGACGTGGTCGCGATCACCCGCGTCGCCGCCGACCCCGAGGACCTGGAGACCCTGGACGCCTACTGCGAGACCGGCTCGCTGCGGCGCGCCGCCGACCTGCTCCACCTGCACCACAGCAGCGTCGCCCGCCGGCTCGACCAGCTCGGAAGGGCTCTGGGCCTCGACCTCACCGAGCCCGCCGGGCTGACCCGGGCCAGGCTCGCCCTCACCACGTGGCGGCTGCTCGCCGACTGAGCGGCCCCGGGCCCCACCGCCCCGGCTCCAGCCGGACAGCGCGATGATGACCGCCAGGGACAGCCCGTCCACCATGACGCCGAGCCGGGCCGGCGGACCTGATGATCACCGGCAGGCCGTGGAGACGCCGGCGGAACTCGCTCACGCTCGCCCTCCGGGTGGCCCACGGCCGTTCCGCCGGCCTCTCCACTCCCTCCACCTGGCACCTCGCCCCGACCGGCCGGGCCCGCTGCGTGGAGGGTGGACAGGTCAGGTGGCCCCTCAAGGAAGGCGGAGGGACCGCCCCTGCTCACGACAGGTGACCGGCCGTATCATCCCCCTGCACCGCAGAGCGCAGCTCGCGCCATTCCCGAATGAACTTGTCGAGATTGAAGTTCTGGTTGTGCGCGGCCTCTCGCATTGCAGCTTTGTACTCCTCCTCTGTCGGCATGAGGGGAAGCGGCGTGCCGCATCTGATGCACTTTTCTGCTTCCGGGTCGGAGGTGTGCAGCCCGCATCCGTCCTGCTGGCAGTAGCGCATCAGCTTGAAAACCACTATTGCTCTTTCATTGTGCCGTCACAGCCCGGCCTCTTACAGCTGCCGGAATTCGTCCCGGTGGCGGCACAGGTATCGCATTTGTAGATCGGATTCGAAGGCATATTGCCCCCCTTCGTCGTTCCCGCGTATGCCCCAGTGAGAGCTGGCCCAACCATAACGTAACCGCCACAGTCGGCCGGCTTCGTTTGCGGCGAAGCAGCATGTGCTGAACTGCTTGTCCTGATTGCGTTTCTAGAGCATCGAACCTGGATTCGACGCCGCTATGTTCCTATTCAGCATATGCAGAATCTATCAGCAGGAGCCGTGTGAAGCCCGTCCCCGCCAGGGCTGCTCTCGCACGGAGACCTCCTTCCCTCCTGGTCTTGCCGGTCTCCGGCGCGGCAACGCGGGCGCTCGCCCCTCCGGAGGGGGCATCCCCGCCATCCGGCCCGCGCCGCGTCTTTCGCCTACGTCGCCCTCACCCCCGTCTGACCTGCGTTTTTCCGGGAAGGTGAGCGGCGCGTCCCGTTGCGCGGCACCGGCCGGGCGAACGGGCTGCCGAGATCACCTGACGATCGAGGAGTGAACGACATGCGCGGTGTAGTGCTGCACGCCCCCGGCGACGTCCGGGTGGAGGAGCTCGCCGAGCCGCGGATCACCGCGCCGACGGATGCCGTGATCCGGCTGGCGGCGACGTGCATCTGCGGCTCCGACCTGTGGCCCTACCGCGGGGTGGACCCCGTCGAGCGGCCGATGCCGATGGGCCACGAGTACGTCGGCGTCGTCGAGGAGGTCGGCGGCGAGGTCAGGAACGTCAGGCCCGGCCAGTTCGTCGTCGGCTCGTTCGTCGCCTCCGACGGCACCTGCGAGATCTGCCGCTCGGGCTTCCCCTCCTCCTGCGTCAACCGGGTGTTCATGAACGAGGTCGGCACCCAGGCGCAACGGGCCCGCATCCCGCACGCCGACGGCACCCTCGTGGCCACCCCCGGCATGCCGGGGCCGGAGCTGATCCCGAGCCTGCTGGCCGCCTCCGACGTGCTGGGCACCGGCTGGTTCGGCGCGTGGGCCGCGCAGGCCGGGCCCGGGAAGACGGTCGCGGTGGTCGGCGACGGCGCGGTCGGCCTGCTGGCCGTGCTGGCCGCCGGGCGGCTCGGCGCGGAGCGGATCATCGCCATGAGCCGGCACGAGGCACGCCAGCGGCTGGCCCGGGAGTTCGGCGCCACCGACATCGTCGCCGAGCGCGGCGACGACGGCGTGGCGCGGGTCAAGGACCTCACCGGCGGGCTCGGCGCGCACTCGGTGGTCGAGGCGGTCGGCACCCAGGAGTCGATGCGGCAGGCCATCGGCTGCGCCCGTCCCGGCGGCCACGTCGGCTTCGTGGGCGTCAACCACGACGTCGCGCTCAGCGGCGAGGAGCTCTTCCTCGCCCAGGTCAGCCTGCTCGGCGGCCCGGCCCCGGTGCGCCGGTTCCTGCCCGAGCTGATCGACCTCATCTTCGACGGCGAGATCGACCCCGGCAAGGTGTTCAACCTCACCCTGCCGTTGCAGGAGGCCGCCGAGGGCTACCGGGCCATGCACGAGCGCCGCGCCACCAAGACCCTGCTGACCCTCTGAGCGACTCCGCCCGCCCCGCGCGGCCGGTCAGCCGGTGTGCGCGGCCCACAGCTCGCGGGCGGCGCGGGCGCCCGCGGCGGCGACTCCGGGGATGCCCGAGGTGATGAACGGGCCGCCGCCGGCCAGGTCGCCCACCACGTGCAGGCGCGGGCCGGCCGGGACCAGCCCGCCCGACGGGTGCAGCGTGGCCATCCCGCCGGCCAGCAGGGACGTGACCAGCGGCTCGGCCGCGCGGGGCACCGCCTGGGGCGGCGGGTTCACCGCGTTGACGACCACGTCGGCGGCCAGGTCGCCACCGTCGCCCCGGACCAGGAACCCGCCCGCCACGGCCTCGATCTTGCGTACGCCCGCCGCCATGGCGAGCTGCCCGGACTCGAACAGCCGCAGCAGGGCGGCGGCGTTCACCGGCACCATGGGCGAGGCCACGCTGGTGGCCAGCCGGAAGTGGCCGCGCAGCCGGTCGCGGTCGGGCTCGGGCAGCAGCCGCCAGGCGTGCGGCCCGACGGTGTGGGCGGTCTCCTGGAGCACCCGCCGCCCGATCCGCGGGTCGCCGACGGCGTCCAGTTGCCGGCGCAACCGCCGTACGGGCTCCTCCGAGCCCGCCGCGAGCAGCTCGGCCGTGAAGTCCGCGAAGTCCTCGCCCGCCTCGGCCAGCTCGGCGCGGAGCAGCCCGGCGAGGCCGGCGAGGGTGACGCCGCCGTCCGCGCGGGACAGCGCCGCCACCCGCGCGGCCGTCACGTGCACGGGCCGGTGGCCGAGGGGACGCTGCCAGACGTGCGGCAGCAGGCCGCTCCGCGACACCAGCGTGATCCGCCCGGCATGGCCGCCCGCGGCGAGCGACACCACCACGTCCACGGCGGTCAGCCCGCTGCCGATCACCGCGACGTGGGCCCCGGCCGGGATGTGGCCGCGCGTGCGCGCCAGCGGGTACGGATCGCCCACGAACCCCGGCGCGCCGTCCAGGCCGTAGTGGTCCTGCGGCGTCCCCCCGCCCACGCACAGCACCACCTGGTCGGCCGGATGCTCGCGCCCGTCCTCGGTGCGCAGCGCCGGCCCGGGGTCCCCGCCGGAGCGGGTCACCGCGACGACCCGGGCGGCGACGACCCGCGTCCGCCACCCGCGCCCGCGCAGCGCGGCCAGGGCCGCCTCGGCGGTGTCGGCCAGGTAGTCCCCGTAGAGCGCGCGCGGCACCAGCGGCTGTCCCAGCAGGCCGTCCAGGTGGGCGGCGGCCCGCTCGGGCCCCAGCCAGGCGGCGTAGTGCCCCGGGTCCCCGTGGCGGATCGACATGATGGCGGGCGGGGCGTTGACCAGCACGCTGTCCAGGTCCGGCGCGTACGGCCGGCCCCGCCACAGATGCGCGGACGGCTCGAAGACCGTGACCTCCCCCGGCCCCGCCTCGCCGGCCGCCAGTGAGTCCAGCAGGCCGGCCGCGGCGGCGCCGCCTCCGATGATCGCGATCCGCATGACGTTTCCTCCCCTTGTTCGCGAACAGGCCCTGCCGATCCTCGTGACGGCCGGGGCCGCGCTCCATTCCCCGGCTGCGGGGGATCCGCGCGGAATGACCCCCTCAAATGGGGGGTTGGCGGAAGAAGGGAGAACGGGCAGGCTGGCCGCGTCCGACTCTCGTCCGTGACCCGGCGCCGGAAGGAAGCCCTCGTGACGCACCCGTACCGCCCCGCCGAGATCCTCTCGGCCGCCGAACGGTCCGCCGACCCGCTGGAGCTCTTCAGCCGCGCCTCGGCCGGGCTGCGGCGGCACGTCCCGTTCGACGCGGCGGTGTGGACGGCCACCGATCCCGAGACGGGCCTGGTCACCGCGCCCATGCTGGTGGAGAACCTCGGCTCCGGCGAAGGATGCGCCGCCTACTGGGAGAGCGAGCTGCTGGAGGAGAACGTCCTGCCGTTCCGTGACCTGGCCCGCGCCGCCGTCCCCGTGGCCGGCCTGCGCGCGGCCACCGGCGACCTGCCCGCCCGCAGCGCCCGCTACCGCCGCCTGCTCGGCGGTCAGGGCGTGGACGACGAGCTGCGGGCCGTGCTGCGGATCGGCGACCGGCCGTGGGCCACGGTGAGCCTGTTCCGCATGGGGGCGGGGCCGGCGTTCGGCACGCGCGAGATCGCGCTGCTCGCCGACCTGTCCGCGCCGCTGGCCGACCGGCTGCGCCGGTTCGCCCGCCCGTCCGGTTCGCCCGCCGGGCCCGGCGCGGGCGCGCCCGGCCTGCTGCTGTTCGACGAGCACGGCACGGCCACGTCGATCAACGAGGAGGCCCGGCGCTATCTCGCACTGCTGCCGGACGGGCCCTCCACGCCCACGGCGCTCGGGCTGCGGCTGCCCATCTGGCTGGTCGGCACGACCCTGCAGGCGCGGGCCGTCGCCCGGGGCCACGATCGCGGCAGCGCCAGGATCCGCATCCGGACCCGCGACCTGCGGTGGCTGACCTGCCACGCCTCATGCCTGAGCGGCCCCGGCGGCCGGCCGGGCCCCACGGCGCTCGTCATCGAGCCCGCGCCTCCCGCCGACCTCGCGGTGATCGTCGCCCAGGCGTACGGGCTGACGCCCCGGGAGTTCGAGGTCGCCCGGTTCGTGGCGCGGGGCCTGTCCACCGCCGAGATCGCCACGGCCCTGTTCATCTCGCCCCACACCGTCCGCGGCCACCTCAAGGCCGTCTTCGGCAAGGCGGGGATCTCCAGCCGGGGCGAGCTCGTCGCCCACCTGTTCGCCGAGCCGAACCGGCCATAAGAGCCGGCGGTTGTCACGAGCCCTGGCCGCCGTACGCCCGATGCGGCCCGACCCGCGGCTGTCCGACCACGCCCCCGTCCGCCAGGGCCGGTGGGAGGTCGCCGGCCCGGCCCCGGCGGGCATCCTTCGACCGCCCGGCAAGTCTCCCCGCCCTACGGTCGGGCCATGAACGATTCCGCCACGCGAGTGACAGATCCCGCCACGCAGGTGACGGAGATGGTCGGCCACGTGCTCGGCCTGGCCGCCACCTGGACGCTCTGGGACGGCGTGCCCAGGCCGATCGACGGCCGCGTCTACACGCCGCACAAGGCGATCCGCCGGGTCGCCGACCACCTGGTCGACCATCTCGCCGAGGTGGAGGCGCGGCTGGCCGGGCGGGTGCCGTACCCGGATCATTGGCACGCTTCGGCGATCACGACCGCCGCGGACCTGGCCCCCTTCACCGAGCAGGACCTGGACGAGGCCCGCAGCAGGCTCACCCGGCTGGCGCAGATCTGGGCCGTGCGCCTGGACGCGCTCTCGCCCGGCGAGCTCGACCGCTCGCCGGGCGAGGGCTGGAGCATCCGCGCGATCGCCGAGCACCTGGCCGGCTCGGTCTACTACGCCGACGCGGTCGGCGACCTCAGGCCGGACGGCCCGGCCTCCGGCGCCGGTGTGGCCGGTGGCCCCGGAAAGGGCGGAGGCTCATCGTCCTCGCCGGCCGGGGTGTAGATCACCACGTGCAGGCCAGGGTGGTCGGCGGGCGCCAGGCGGTGGTGCTCGTAGCGCAGGACGCCCTGCTCCGGGTGGCGGAAGACGCGCAGGCGGGAGGCGAAGCCCTCGATGCGGTGGTCCTGCCAGGCGGCGCGGAACGGCCCGCTGGTCCGCAGGAGGCGCTGGACGATCGGGGAGCGGGCCAGGTCGCCGAGGCGGGGCCCGGCCTCGGCGCGGAACTCGGCCAGGAAGCGGCGGCTGGTGGTCTCCCAGTCGGGCAGCAGGTCGCGCACGTAGGGGTCGGTGAAGACCAGCCACAGCAGGTTGCGCTCGGGCGGGGCGACGGTGGCGACGTTGGGGTAGAGCGCGGCGTAGGCGGCGTTCCAGCCGGTGATCGCCCAGTCGGGGGCGATGGCGTAGGCGGGGAAGCCGGCGAGCGCGTCGAGCAGCCGCCGCACGTGGCCGGGCGCCGCCTGGCCGGCCGGCTCCGCGGCCGGGGGCAGCGGCGTGTAGCCCGCCAGGGAGAGCATGTAGGCGTGCTCGGTCGCGCTCACGCGCAGGGTGCGGGCCAGGGCGTCGAGGACCTGGCGGGAGGGCTGGATGTCGCGGCCCTGCTCCAGCCACGTGTACCAGGTGGCGCTCACTCCGGAGAGCGTGGCGACCTCCTCGCGGCGCAGCCCGCCCCGCCTGCGCGGCCCGGCCGGGGGCAGGCCCACCGCCGTGGGGTCGAGGTGCGCGCGCCTGGCGCGCAGGAAACTGCCCAGTTCCGCCCGCCGCTCGGCCGCCGTGCTCATGCCGGCCAGCGTACTGCTGGTAGTGGGAGTACTAGCACAACGGGCGTCTTCGCCGCACGCCCGCGCGCCGCCACCATGGCGGCATGCCAGAGCTGAGATCACGTACGGTCACCCACGGGCGGAACATGGCCGGCGCCCGTGCCCTGATGCGCGCCTCCGGCGTGCCCGCGGCCGACATCGGCGTCAAGCCGGTCGTCGCGGTGGCCAACAGTTTCGCCGAGTTCGTCCCCGGTCACACGCATCTGCAGCCGGTGGGACGCATCGTCTGCGACGCGGTGACGGCGGCGGGCGGGATCGCGCGCGAGTTCAACACGATCGCCATCGACGACGGCATCGCCATGGGCCACGAGGGGATGTTGTACTCGCTGCCGTCGCGGGAGCTGATCGCCGACTCCATCGAGTACATGGTGCAGGCGCACCGGGCCGACGCCCTGGTGTGCGTCTCCAACTGCGACAAGATCACGCCGGGGATGCTGATGGCCGCGCTGCGGCTGAACATCCCCACCGTGTTCGTCTCCGGCGGCCCCATGGAGGGCGGGCGGGCGGTGCTGGCCGACGGCACGGTCCGTACCGGCCTGACGCTGATCTCCGCCATGTCCGGCGCCGCCGACCCGGCCGTGGACGACGACGACCTGGGCCGGATCGAGGAGGCGGCCTGCCCCACCTGCGGCTCCTGCTCCGGCATGTTCACCGCCAACTCCATGAACTGCCTGCTGGAGGCGCTCGGCCTGGCCCTGCCCGGCAACGGCTCCACCCTGGCCACCCACACCGCCCGGCGCGGCCTGTACGAGCGGGCCGGGCGTACCGTGATGGAGCTGGCCGCCCGTCACTACGGCAAGGACGACGACCGCGTGCTGCCAAGGTCCGTCGCCTCCCGGGCCGCGTTCGACAACGCGATGGCGCTGGACCTGGCCATGGGCGGCTCCACCAACACGGTGCTGCACCTGCTGGCCGCCGCCCGGGAGGCCGGGCTCGGCTACACGCTGGCCGACATCGAGGCCCGTTCCCGCCAGGTGCCGTGCCTGTGCAAGGTCGCGCCCAACGGCGCGTACCTGATGGAGGACGTGCACCGGGCCGGCGGCGTGCCCGCCCTGCTCGGCGAGCTGCACCGGGCCGGGCTGCTGCACGAGGACGTGCACGCCGTGCACGCCGGCTCCCTCGGGGAGTGGCTGGGCGCCTGGGACGTCCGCGGCCCCTCCCCCTCCCGTGAGGCGGTCGAGCTGTTCCACGCCGCGCCCGGCGGGGCGCGCTCGTCGGCGGCGTTCTCCCAGTCGGCCCGCTGGGAGTCACTCGACCTCGACGCCGAGGGCGGCTGCATCCGCGACGCCGCGCACGCGTACTCGCCGGACGCGGGCCTGGCCGTGCTGCGCGGCAACCTCGCCCCGGACGGGGCCGTGGTGAAGTCCGCCGGCGTCCCGGAGGGCATGCGGCGCTTCACCGGGCGGGCGGTGGTGACCGAGTCGCAGGAGGAGGCGGCCGAGGCGATCCTGTCCGGACGCGTCACGCCGGGTTCCGTCCTGGTCATCCGGTACGAGGGGCCCCGCGGCGGCCCCGGCATGCAGGAGATGCTGTACCCGACGGCGTACCTCAAGGGGCGGGGCCTGGACACCTCGTGCGCGGTGGTCACCGACGGCCGCTTCTCCGGCGGCAGCTCCGGCCTGTCGGTCGGCCACGTCTCCCCCGAGGCGGCCGCCGGCGGCCCGCTGGCCCTGGTCCGGGAGGGCGACGCCGTCACCGTCGACATCTCCGCCCGGCTGCTCCGGCTGGAGGTCGCGGAGCCGGAGCTCGCGGCCCGGCGCGCCGGCCTGGAACGGGAGGCCGGCTACCGGCCCCGCCACCGCGACCGTCCCCTCTCCACCGCGTTGCGCGCCTACGCGGCCACGGCCCAGTCCGCCGACAAGGGCGCCGTACGGGAGGTCCCGGATCTGTGAGCCTCGCCCCGCCGGGGCCGGGCGGTCCCACCCGTTCCGGCCCGCGGCGCGCGCCGGAGCCGTGATCTCCAGGCTCAGATCACGGTCCTTTCCCCGGCGACCACGCGGACGGGACCGGTGACGGCGCGGGAACGGCGGACAAGGCGGCGGTCACGCCTTGGCGTGCACCCGACGAGCGGCGGCCAAGGAGGTCACGACGAGAGCGGTGAGCACGCTCCAGTACACGAAGCCGCGCGGGCCGGTCACAAGCAGATTCTCGGCCAGGTAGACCAGGCCGGGAAGCAGGTAGACGGCAGCCGCCAGCGCCCAGCGGCCGTCCCTGGCAGCCAGCGTTGCGGCCAGCACCAGCAGCAGCGCCATCACCTCGACGCCGGCCCGCGAGACGACCCAGACGGGTTCGTACGCCGGCACCTGCGTGAGCTGTAGCGCCCAGCCGGCCAGCGGGACGAGCAGCCACCGTGGCGACCGGGCGGGCATCGTCGCGCCCCACCCTCGGGCCTTCCCGGACGCGCGGCCCGCCCCCGCCCGTCGAACGGCGAGCACCGCCGACGCGGCGGCGACCACCCAGTAAGGCGCAACCGGCGCGAGGTCACCGTACAGCGGGCCGAGGTCGAGCGCCGGGACGTAGAACCCTCCCCAGACGATGGGCCAGCTCGTCCACACCGCGGCGAACGCCGCAAGGGGAGCCGCGACCCGCATCCATCCCCGCACGAGCGCCACCATCAGGACGATCCCGAGCGCTGTCCACACCTTGTAGTTGAGGTACGGCAGGACAGGAATCTGTGCGAAGGTGACACCTGCCACGATCAGCGCGCCGAGATGCAGGCCGTCGGCCCACGGGGGCACGCCGGACGCGCGGGTGGCCCGGACGCGGACGGTGAACCCGCCGGCGAGGAGATGCAGCGTCTCGCGGAGCGACGGCCGGCGCGCCCCGGGCCGGGCCGCCTCCATCAGCGTGCCGATCAGCTCCTCGCCGTGCTCGGCGCGGTACACCTTGGGGTAGGCGCGCAGGAGGCGGCGGTACCGCAGCTCGAGAACGTGGGTCATGCGCTCGTCACCCCGCTCGGCCGCAGGACGAGTGCGGCGGCGCGCTGCAGCCGGGCCGCCTGGGCACGGACGGCGCGCGCGCCGTCGTCGGTGATCCGGTAGTAGCGCCGGGGCCGCCCGTTGACGGTCTCCTCGCGGTCCAGCCGCACCCAGCCTGCCTCCGAGAGCCGGTCGAGCGCGCTGTACAGGGTGCCGACGGCGAGGTCGACCTCGCCGAGCGACTGGGTCCGGGCCCGTTTGATGATCCCGTATCCGTGGAGCGGCTCTTCCATCAAGGCGACGAGGATGAAGTAGGTCGCCTCCGTCATGCCGATCATGAGCCGACTATATATCGACCGTCGAAGTATGGAAAGGTGCGCACGCATCCGGCCCGAGGACTCAGCAGGCGGGGCTAGACGTTCGCTCGGCGGAGGCGTTCGCTCGGCGGAGGCGTTCGGCCGCCTGTGCCCGCAGCGCATCGCCGCCCGCCGGCATCGGCGTGGCCGAGCACGCGCGGCCGGGCCCGGCGAGTCCCCGTGCAGCACCTCGCCGCCGGGCCGGAGTTCCTGGGGTGTAGCCAAGGTAAGCCCAAAACCCACCATCGCGATCTTGGTTGAGCTAGTCGAGGCAGGTCAGCCGCTGGTCCGAGGGGCGAGCAGGCTGGTGATCTCGGCGATGGCGTCCGGTGAGGGCTTGCAGTAGCGCTGCAGGTTCTCCGGCTTCTCATGCCGGGATTTGGCCATCAGCATCAGCAGGCTCGCGCCCGCCTCGCCCAGGTGGGTCAGCGCCGAATGGCGGAATCGTGCAGGCCCCACCCGTGCGCCTTCCGTCCGGCGAGCCGTGGCCCAGTCGGTCGCCGGTTCCTGCCCACCTGGGTGAGCTTGGCCAACCACGTCGCGCGGCGTTCGTTCACATCACGACGACAGCCGGGCAAGCATCGCGGTGACATCGTCGGCGAGCGACTCGTCGACAGGCGCGTGGCGGTTCATCAATCGGTACCACATCGCGCCGAACACCATGTCGACCGCCAGCTCCAGGTCCACGTCCGCGGAAAGCGTCCTGGCGAGCACGGCACGCAGCGCCCGTCGGCGGGAGTCGATGAACCCGCGCATGCGTACGGCGAACGCCTCGTCGCTCTGCGCGTCGGCCATCAGGCCCACGACCACGCCGCCCGCCGCGCCACCGCTCAGCCGGAAGGTCTCAAGGAGGAACGTGCGCAGGTCCTCGCTGCCCGTGGGCGCCTCGACGAACACGGTCAGCGCTTCGATCATCACCTCGGCCTTGGTCCGCCACCAGCGGTAGACGGTCTGCCTGCCGGTGCCCGCAGCCTGCGCGATGCCCTTCAACGTGACGTTCTGATAACCGTCGCGCTCGCACAGATCCAGGGCCGCGCGCAGGATCGCACGCCTGGACGTTTCGCTCCTCGGTCTGCCCACCATGGCCGCCACTTTACAAGACACAATGCCTCGATTTATAGTTTCGAGGCAAGGTGACTCGAAAGAAGGTCTTGACAATGCGTACTGTGATCATTGGCGGAACCGCCGGCGTCGGCCTGGCCACCGCGAAGCTGCTGAGCGAGCAGGGCCACGAAGTGATCGTCACCGGGCGCACTCCCGAGCGGGTTGAGCGAGCAGCCAAGGAGACCGTTGGCGCGGGTTACGTCGTGGACGCCAGGGATGAGCAGGCCACACGCGACTTCTTCGACCGGATCGGCCCGGTTGACAACGTGGTGATCAATGTCAGCGGGCGCGGCCAGGCCGCCGGGCCGCTCTCCGCGATCACCGCGGACGCGCTGCGCCAGGCCGTTGAAGACAAGCTGATCCCGCACTTCCTGACCGCGAAGGCAGCGGCGACGGCACTGTCGGAGCGCGGCTCGATCACCTTCGTCGCCGCCGCCTCGGCAGGCGCGGCCTTCCCCGGCTCCAGCGGGCTGGCAGCGATCAACGGTGCGATCGAGGCCGTCGTCCCCGGCCTGGCCGTGGAGCTGGCGCCGATCAGAGTGAACGCGGTGTCGCCGGGCGTGGTGGACACCGAGTGGTGGAGCTGGCTGGACGAGGCGGCCCGGGCCGAGGCCATGAAGGGCTTCGCCGCCGCCTCGCCACTCAACCGTGTGGCCGAGCCGGCCGACATCGCCTCCGCGATCGCCTTCGTCGTCGGCAACGCCTTCACCACGGGCACGGTCCTCACCGTCGACGGCGGGGGCAAGCTGAAGGCATGAGGACGATCCTGGTCACCGGTGCGACCTCCGGTCTCGGGCTGGAGCTGGCCAACCGGCTCATGCAGGCCGGAGATCGGGTCATCGCGCACGGCCGTGACCCGGACAAGTTGCGCGACTTCCCGGACAGGGTGGTGGCCGACCTGGCCGAGTTGCGTCAGGTCGACCGCCTGGCCGACGAGGTACTTGGCAACCATGAGTCGATCGACGTGCTCGTCAACAACGCGGGCGTCGGCGGCGGCGCCCCCGGCACCGGCCGCGAGCTGTCCGCGGACGGCATCGAGCTGCGCTTCGCGGTCAACTACCTGGCCGGCTACCACCTGGCACGCCGGCTGTTGCCGATCACGGGGCGCGTGGTCAACCAGGCCCACGACAGGGCGGCCAGGCGCCGGCTCCGCGACCTCAGCGACTCCTTGATCGCGGAACGCCTCAGCTGAGCGGGAGGAATCCGGCGACCCCCTTCCCCGTCAACCCCGGGTCAGGCCGCCGCGGCCGGCCCGTCATGCAGCCTGGTGAAGTCGATGTCCAGGTGGGGTTCGGAGGCTTCCGGGGTGATGCCGAGTTCGTGGGTGGAGTACTCGCCGAAGCGCATGATGTGCTCGGTCAGGTAGGGAGAGACCTCGGCCAGGTCTTCGGGCTCGATCTTCCAGCCTTCGGCCTGCAGTTGCCGGACGACGTCGGCGACGTCGAGCGTGTTGTGACAGATCACGCAGTTGCTGAGCAGCGAGTTGAACTTCATCGCCTTCTCCTGCTCGATGGGGTCGTTGTCGGCGATCACGCCGCGCTGGCCTTGACCACCGTCCGCTCGATCGAGGTCACCCACCGCCGCCCTTCTCCCCGAAGCCGGCCTCAACCCCCGATCCACCTCGCTCACCGTAGCGGCGATCTCACCCACCCGCCCCAAGTCGCCAAACCGCCACCCGGGCACCTTCAAGATCGCCCTGTCCGGTCGGTGCGGCTCGTCCAGGGGCGCGCTCAGGACTGTGCCACAGGCGCCGAGCCCGGCGGAAGCGAGGAGCGTCCTGCGCACCTCCGGGCCCGCCGGGACGCGGCCGAGGCGATCCGTGTCACAGCGGGAGGCCGACGGCGTTGGCGGCGTCGGCTTCGAAGTACTCCGTGGTGGCGAAGGGGGACGTGTGGCTCTCGAAGAGGGCTCGGACGGCGTCGAGCGAGTCGTGCACGATGACGTTCACGGCCTTGCCGCCGTCGGCGCTCGACACCGCCAGCGTCCAGCGGGCGCCCTGCGGCAGCCCGCCGTACGCCTGCTTCAGGGACTCCCAGAAACCGTCGTGGTCGGAAACGGTGGAAACGGTCATGACGTGCACGGTGGCACTCTCCTCGTCGATTCTCGGGTGCGTTCGGCAGTTGAGGTGGAGATACTGGGCGGCGCCGTTCTCGAAGCCGTGGATCGCGACGGTCTGGGGGTCTTCCAGCGGGTCGTCCGACGGCATCAGGAAGTGCGTCTCGCTGATGGGGAGCAGCTCGTAGCCGAGCCGTTCGGGCTTGTCGAGAAGCTGGGCCTCCATGGGGTTGAGGGTGAATCCGAGGCGGAGCCTGCCGTGCTCGGCCGTCACCTCGTAGCGGACGCCGGGGCGTGCGTAGACGCCTTCGTACCTGGACAGGTCGAGGGTCAGAGCCGGGTCGGGCGCCGGCAGGCCGGGGATGGTGACCGCGCCGAGGCCGGTCAGGATCTCGTCGAACACCTTGCGGTAGAAGCTGTCGCGCGGCCCGGCGTTGGCCAGCATCGAGATGGCGATGCCCGACTCCGGCAGGATGCGCAGGCGGGCGCTCTGACTGACGGCGCTGCCGTCGTGGGCGTAGACGGTCTCGCCGTGCCAGTCGCCCACGATGAGGCCGAGCGCCCATTCCGGTCCGAACATGTACGGCTCGGGAACGGGCACCCTCGACCCGGTCATCTCGCGGATGGTGCCGGGCGAGACGATCCTGGTCCCGTTCGGCGCCGTTCCCTCGTTGAGGAAGACGTACGCCATCGTGAGCAGCTCTCGGGCGGTCGTGCTGACGTTGCCGCCGGGGCCGAAGGCGCGCGGCAGGTGGGTCAGCGGTGAGGGGATCGGCCCCTCGTCGAGGGAGCGGATCAGGTATCCGGTCGCGGCCCGGCTCCGGTCGACGTGCTCGTGCCGGCTGCTCGTCGAGGTCAGCCCCAGCGGGCCGAACAGGCGATCGCGCATGATGTCGTCCCATCGCCCGCCCTCCACCACCTCCATGACGCGGGCGAGGATGGCGTAGCCGAGGGCCGCGCTGTAGCCGTGGGTGCGGCCCAGCGGGTGGACCTGGCGCGCGCCGGCGATGCCGGCCACCATGCGCTCGTAGACGTCGTCGCCCTCGCCCGGGTCGCCGTAGCTCTCCTCGATGCCGTTGGTGTGGTTGAGGAGGTGGCGGGGGGTGACCCTGGCGCTGACCTCGGGGTCGGCGACCCGGAAGCCGGGCAGGTAGGTCCGCACCGGCTCGTCGAGGGCGACCTTCCCCTCGTCGACGAGGCGCATGAAGGCGAGGGCGGTCCAGGTCTTGGAGACCGAGCCGCACTGGTAGATGGTGCCGGTCGTCGCGGGCGCCCGGGTGGCGAGGTCGCTGACGCCGGCCGCGAAGTCGGTGATCTCCCCGTCGACGAGCACGCCGATCGCGGCGCTCGGAATGCGGTACTCCGCGAGCAGCTCTTCGACGTGGGCTCGTGTCCGGGTCACGTCCAGCGCTCTTGTCATGAGGGTCTCCCCGTCCTGCCGGATTCTTTCAGGGCGGGAAAAGGCTACGTTGCGTTTTATGGATCGTCAACGTAAGAGTCTCGAATAACCGCGTTTTGACTGCTGTTTCTCCGCAATCGTTGCAACAGCATTGCGGAGAAATGCAACCGACGCCGATAGGCCGTTGCAATGTATTGCCGGTGAACGCACGTGCGGACCGTACCGGCAGGAGGGCGGCCCCGACGCCCGGAAGGCGTGCTGACCCGCGAGGATCGTCGCACCGGTAGCTGGATCACACGGCGCGGGCAGGCGGGCGGCCGGGGGGCGAAGCTGGAGAAGCTCCCGGCCTGGATGAGGCCGGCCGCCTCACACCAGGGGCGAGTCCGGGCTGTCCAGCCAGAACCGCTGTCCTTCGTCGCGGGTGACGGTCATGCCGAAGCGCCGCTGGCCGGGCTCGCCCCACGACACCCATCGGAAGTAGGCGTCCACCACCTCGTCCCAGACGGGCCGGTCGCCGATCTGGAAGACGGGGTATTCGTCGAGGCCGTCCTCCCACAAGGTCATGGCCCGCTCGCCCGCCTTGTCGGGGTTGAGCACCCACACCCGGTGGATGCCGTCTTCTTCACCGACGCGCAGGTGCAGCCCGGTCATGCCGCGCATGGCCAGCAACGCTCCGGCAGGTGCTTCGGCGATGGTGCGCGGGTTGACGTGGGTGGTGCCGCGGGCGGGCTCCACGTCCGGCTCCGGCTGGTAGGTGAGCCGTTGGGAACGCAGGTGCATGTAGGAGGCGCCGGCGCCGAACCGGCCGGACGCGGTCCCGTCCGGCATGACGACCAGCCTGACCGCCCAGCCGTGCCCGAACCCCGTCTCCAGAGGGGCGACGATCACCCCGCCCGGCCGGGTCTGCTCCACCCACGCGTACGGAACCTGGTAGATGCTGCACGTCACGTGCACCCTGTCGAACGGGGCCCGCTCCGGATAGCCGGCCGTGCCGTCACCGACGACCAGGTGAGGTTGCACGCCGGCGGCGGCCAGGTTCTTGGCGGCCTGCTCGGACACCGCGGCGTCCACCTCGACGGTGGTGACGTTCTTCGCACCGGCCATGTGCGAGAGGAGGGCGGCCGTCCAGCCTGTTCCCGTGCCGATCTCCAGCACGCGGTCGCCCTGCTTGGGCAGGAGGAGTTCGAGCAGGTCGGCGACCGTGACGGGGGCGCTGTTGGAGGAGCTGAACCGGTTCCAGGAGCCGTCCCGCAGGTCGGTGGCACCGTCGTCGACCTGGGTGATGATCGGCTCCGTCGCCTGGTAGACGGTGTCCCACCAGGCGCCGGGGTTCTCGTCGCGGTCGATGAGGTTGAAGCCGGTGTCGGTGGAGGTGCGTGCCACGGCCGGGATGAACAGATGGCGTGGCACGGCCCGCAGCGCCCGCTCGACCGGCTCCAGGAGAGGGCCGCATCGCTCCTCCACGTCCTTGATGAGCTGGTCGAGGCAGGCGGCGTGGTCGATGGTCACTTGCCGTCGCCCTCGCGCTTTCCTCCGCCCTTGGCGACCCCGTCGCCTTGGTCGGGGCCCACTTCGGCCTTCACCTTGTGGTACTCGTGGGGCTTACCCTCGTGTTTGCCGCCGTCCTTCTCGTCCCCCACGCAACCTCCCTGAATTCCTCAGCGTGACCATACGGCTACGCACCGGCCAAGGGAAGGGCGCCAGCAGCATTCGCACCGCGCGGGAAGACGACTCTCACCGAAGTCCCTAGAGGCGGCGGCCTTACCCGCCGTGCGATCGAATGTGCCCACGCGGGAAGTTCACCTGTGCCTTGGGCCTGGAGCCGCTGTTAGGCGTCTCATTGCGCGCGTGGACGTCGTGCCGGGCCCGGTGCGGCCGTACGTGGATCTCCTCGGCGTGGCAGGCGGCTGCGAGGATCGTCTTCTCGACGTCGCGGCCCGCGTCGTGTCGAGGGCCATGCGGGCGATCGCGCCAGCCGCGGAGCAGCCGCGCAACGCCTCACCGCATGGGGCGTCGCCTTCGGGCTGGTGTTCACTGCCGGCGGCCTCATCTACACGGCCAGAACCTTGGAGACCGCTCAACAGGGTCAGATCACGGACCGGTACGCGAAGGCGGTTGAGCAGCTCGGTTCCAAGAAGCGGGAGGTGCGGGTGGGGGCGATCTACGCGTTGGAACGTCTTTCGCGGGATTCCCCTCGCGACCATCAGACGATCACCGACGTCCCCGCCTGCGACGGATGTGGCGACGGCACTCACCGTACTCACCCGTAATCCGCCCGACGACGAAGCATATGAATGGGGCTGGCTGGGATCTGGCCGAAGTGCGCATTCCGCTCGCCCAACTCGGGGGAGCTGACCTGCGTGGGGCCGTCCTTACCGAGGCCGACCTGCGCGGGGCCGACCTGCGCGGGGCCGACCTGCGCGGGGCCGACCTGCGCGGGGCCGACCTGCGCGGGGCCGACTTGCGCGGGGCCGACTTGCGCGAAGCCAGAGGACTCCCCGACCGCGAATGGTTCGAGAGGAACGCCACGGTGGACTCCGCTACCAAGTTCTGAGCAGCTCTTGGACGCGGGCACGTGTCCGGGTCACGTCCAGCGCTCTTGTCATGAGGGTCTCCCCCTCCTGCCGCTTCTGCTTTCAGGGTGGGAAAAGGCTACGTTGCGTTTCAGAGCCGTCAACATTGTTGCCTGACGCAAGGACGCTGTGGCTGCGATTACTCGACAATCGTTGCAACAGTGTTGCGAGGAAATGCAACCAGCGCCGGTTCGCCGTTGCAATGTACTGTTGGTGAACGCACGCGCGCACCCGTACCGACAGGAGGGCTACCCCGATGCCCGGAGGCAGGCTGACGCACGAGGATCGGCGGCGGATCGCGGCCTGGCTGGACGAAGGGCTCGGATACGCCGAGATCGCCAGGCGGCTGGGCAGGCCCACGTCCACGATCAGCCGCGAGGTGGCGCGCAACAGCGCCTCCGGCCGCTACCTGGCCGACCACGCCCAGCACGCCGCCGGGCGGCGCGCCGGCCGCCGCGGCCCGGCCCGGCCCCCGGAGCCGGGAACCGATGGGCGGGCGGGCGACGGGCGGGCGGGCGAGACCGTGCGCGCCTTCGTGGAGCGGTTCGCGACGCTGCTGACCGGCACCGGCCTGCCCCGGATGCCCGCCCGCGTCTTCGCCTGCCTGCTCACCTCCGACGCCGGCGGCCTGACCTCCGCCGAGCTCGTACGCGGCCTCCAGGTCAGCCCGGCGTCGGTGTCGAAGGCCATCGGCTACCTGGAGTCGATGGAGCTGGTCAGGCGCACCCAGGAGGCCGGCCGCCGCGAGCGGTACCTCATCGACGACGACGTCTGGCTCCGGGCGTTCAAGGCCGACACCGGGGCGCACGCCGAGGTCGCGGCGGCCGCGCGGCACGGGGTCGAGATCTTCGGCGCGGGCACGCCCGCCGCCGCCCGGCTGGGTCAGATGGCGGAGTTCTTCACCTGGCTCAGCGACCAGATGAACGGCAGCGGCCTCACCGACGCCGCCGTGCGCGATGCGCTGACGGTGCTGGCCGCGCTCGTGCACGCCGCCCGGCCGCTCACCGTGGACGACCTGGCCACGGCGCTGGGCTGGCCGGTCCGGCGGGCGGCCGGCGCCCTGGACACGTTCGGCCGCCGGCCGGTCCTCTCCGATCCGCTCACCGTACGGCGGGCCGGGCGCGAGGCGTACACCGTCGAGCCGAGACCCGACCGGCTGAGCCCTGCACAACGCGACGCGCTGAGCGCCGCCCCGCCCCGGGGCGCTCGGCGTTGACGTGCGGGCCGGAGCGCGCGGCCCCGGACAGCGCCCCGGGCCGCCGGGCCCCGCTCACGGCGGCCACGGCTGGTCCCCGTTCCCGACGGCGTGGCCCAGGCCGGGGTGGGGCAGCCGGGGCGGCGGCGTGCCGTTGCGCTCCGGGCGGTACTCGAAGTGCCACCACTCGTTGTCGTAGATGCGGTAGAGGTCGTAGCGGGCGCCGTGCTCCTCCAGCCAGCGCGCGCCCTCGTGCGGCCGTATGTCCAGGGCGATGCCCTTCACGTGGCAGGACTCCGCCGGCGGCAGCACGAGCATCCGCGCCGAGGCCGGCGAGCCGGAGCGGCGCACCTCCTCGTCGAACAACCGCTGCTGCACGGCGGGGTCGCGGTATCCGGAGGTGAGGCCGATGAGCTGGCCGTGCCGCCACAGCGCGTCGGTGCGCGCCGCGGTGAACGCCGCCATGGCCCCGTTGGTGAGTCCCGTGAGGTCCTCGGCCGGGAATCGCATCCGCAACGCCCAGCCGCAGGCCAGCTCCCGGCCGCGGCCGGGCCGGCGGACGAACGCGACAGGCAGCAGGAGCACCGCGAGCACCAGCGTGAGCGCGGCGAACAGCCGGTCGCGGGGCCGCAGGGGGATCGTGCGTGGTTCGCTCATGGCGACTACGATTGGCGCCGCATGTGCGCGCCTCGTCTGCCGCATGTCATCGTTTCTCGACGGCTGGCCGCCGTCGGCGCGACGGTGACTCCATCCCCCGCCCGTCACCGTTCCCCGGCCCGGGCCGGCGTCGGCGCGACTGTGACACAACCATGACATGGCGCGGACGAGGCGGGGACACGGCCGGTCGACAGTGGACGGAGTCGCCCGGGCGGGCGAGGTACGGAGCGTGTGGTGAAACTCGGCGGCGTGTCGCGAGTGTTGTTGATCGAGGACGACCCGGCCGTGCGGGAGGGGCTTGAGCTGGCCCTGACCCGGCACGGGCACCGGGTTCGCGCCGTGGAGTCCGGCGAGCTGGGGCTGGACCGGCTGCGTGCCGACCTGCCCGACGTGGTGGTGCTCGACCTGATGCTGCCCGGCATCGACGGGTTCGAGGTCTGCCGCCGCATCCGGGCCGCCGGCGAGGTGCCGATCATCATGCTGACCGCGCGCGGCGACGACATGGACGTGGTGGCCGGGCTGGAGGCGGGCGCCGACGACTACGTGGTCAAGCCGGTGCAGCCCAGGGTGCTGGAGGCGCGCATCCGCGCGGTGCTCCGGCGGATCGGCCGGGACCAGGCGGAGCTGGAGCGGCACGGCGACCTGACCATCGACCGGGCGGCGCTGGTGGTCACCAAGCGCGGCGCGCCGGTCAGCCTCGCCCCGACCGAGCTGCGCCTGCTGCTGGAGCTCTCCGGCACGCCGGGCCGCGTGCACAGCCGCCAGCAGTTGCTGGAGTCGGTCTGGGAGCAGGGCTACTTCGGCGACTCGCGGCTGGTGGACGCGTGCGTGCAGCGGCTGCGCGCGAAGATCGAGGACGACTCGGCGGCGCCCGTCTACGTGCAGACGGTGCGCGGGTTCGGCTACCGGTTCGGGCCGGTGTGACCCGCCGGTGGCATCGTGGTCGAGCCCCGGGCTGCGTGCCCGGCTGCTGTTCGCGTTCGCGCTGCTGTGCGTGGTCACCGTCGCGGCGGTGTCCGGCGGGATGTACGTCCAGGCCCGCAACGACATCCTCAAGCGCGCCCAGGACGGCGCGGCCGAGACGATGACCAGCCGCCTGGAGGCGCTCTACCCGCTGCGGAACCCGGAGCCCGGCCCGGACGAGCTCGGCGAGATCGCCCGCGCCGTGACCGAGCAGAACATGGCCACCGTCGCCGTCTACCGCGACTCGCGCTCGCCGGGCGGCCTGGACCCCGGGCTGATCCCGCCGGGGCTGCGGCGGGCGGTGGCCGACGGCGACATCGCGTGGCAGCGCGTGATGTGGCGGGACGCGCCCGTGCTGATCATCGGCGCGCCGCTGCTGATCGCCGAGGCGGACCGGACGACGCGCGTGTCCGGCATCGAGGTCTACGCCGCGCGCAGCCTGCTTCCCGAGCAGCAGAGCATCGACCAGCTCGCCGCGGGCGCCTGGGGAACCGGCGGGGCGGCGCTGGCGTTCGCGGTCCTCCTCGCGTTGCTGGCCACCCGCGGCGTGCTGCGGCCGGTGCGCGAGCTGGGCCGGGCGGCGCGCCTGCTGGGCGAGGGCGAGATGCGGACCAGGGTCGCGGTACGCGGCTCCGACGAGCTGGCCGACGTGGCGCGCACGTTCAACCACACCGCGGCCGAGCTGGAACGGCGGGTCAGGCAGCTGCGCGAGATGGAGGCCGACGCCCGCCGCTTCGTCGCCGACGTGTCCCACGAGCTGCGCACCCCGCTGGCCGCGCTGGCCGCGGTCGCCGACGTCCTCGACGAGGAGGCGGCCGGGCTGCCCGAGCCCGCCGGCCGGGCCGCCAGGCTGGTCAGCCAGGAGACGCTCAACCTCACCGGGCTGGTGAACGACCTCATCGAGATCAGCAGGTTCGACTCCGGCGTCGCGGCCCTCGCGCCGAACGAGGTCGACGTGGCCGAGCTGGTACGCGCCACCCTGCGCACCCGGGGCTGGACGGAGGCGGTCGAGACCGAGCTGCCCGCCGAGGTGACGGCGCGGCTGGACCCGCGCCGGGTGGACGTCGTCCTGGCGAACCTGGTCGGCAACGCCCTGCGGCACGGCGAGCCACCGGTGTCCGTACGGCTCCGCGCCGACCCGCACTGGATCGCCCTGGAGGTCCGCGACCACGGACCGGGGCTGGACGAGGCGGTGCTGCCGCACGTGTTCGACCGGTTCTACAAGGCCAGCGCGGCCCGGGCCAGGTCCGAGGGCAGCGGCCTGGGCCTCGCGATCGCCCGGGAGAACGCCCGCCTGCACGGAGGAGACATCACCGTCGCCAACGCCACGGACGGCGGCGGCGCGGTGTTCACGCTGCGCCTGCCCCGCCGGACGGCCGAACCGGAGGATGACGCCGTGTCCACACCGCGCCCGCCCCGCCGGGCGGCCGAACCGGATGGTGACACCGCGTTCACCTCCCGCCCGGCCCGCCGGACGGCCGAACCGGAGGGAGGATCCGGGTGAGGAACGGGCCCGTCCGCCGCGCGCTCGCGGCCGGCCTCGTGTCGCTCGTCGCCGTGGCCGGCTGCGGCGTGCGGCCGAGCGACGTCATCAGGGGCGCCGACCCGCCGCGCGGAGCCCTCGCCCCGACCTGGAACACCACCCTCTACCTGGTGAAGGACGGCCGGGTCAGCGCGGTGACGCGGCTCGGCCGCCAGCTTTCCCAGGCGGACGCGCTGGCGCTGCTGGCGGCCGGGCCCACGCCGCGGGAGGAGGCGCACGGGCTCACCACCGACGTGCCGCCGGACGCCGGGCCGTTCTCGGTGACCACCAACTGGGCCGGTCACCTGCTGGTGACCGTGTCCGTCCCGGCCGGCGAGCTGTCCGACCTGGCGGTGCAGCAGATCGTGTGCACGGCCGTCGCGACCGCGCCGGAAAGCTCCTCCCGGGTCGCCGTCACGGGCGGCGACCAGGAGGTCGGGCCCCGGAGCTGCCCGGGTGACGGGCGCGGGACAGCCCCCGGCCCGGCCACCCGCCCCGGCCGGGGCACGGAACAGCCCCCGGCCCGCTCGTGCGGCCCTGACTGTCCTGTGGCCCTGACTGGCGTACGGTCCTGACCGGCCTCCTGGCAGTTCGAGGGAATTTCAACGGATATCGCTGACCTGCGGTGATGTGCGGCCCGGCGGGGGCGTGGGCGGTGATCCAGGTGAACCACGCCGGCAGGTGCGCCAGGTGGTCGCTGCGATCCTGGCCCTCCGGACCCGGTCGCTGGGCGCCCATCTGGCCGAGTCACTTCACGGAGGGGACCTCTCCTGAAAGGATTTGACGTGTGCTCGAGCGAATGACGTCCCTTGGCTAGGGCTGGAGTGGTGTGACTGTGGAGGTGCAGATCCAGGTCTCGGGTGAGGATCAGGTTTCCGAGTACACCGCTTTGTGGGAGTGGTTGAAATCCGAGCGTGAGCTTGCCGGGCGGATACGCGCAGTGCGCAGGCCTCCCGCCGAGGACGAGCTGGGCGACGGCTTGGATCTGATCGCGCTGGCGGTGAGTTCGCTGGGGGTCGCGGTCGCCGTGGCGCAGACCGTGCCCGCCTATCTGGCGGCCCGCCGTCGGTCAGCTCGGGCGGATCAGGTGTCCGTGGTCGTGAGGAAGCGTGACGGTGAGGAGCTCGAGATCAACTCCAACCGGAGCATCGCAGAGCTCGAACCCCTGATCAAAGCGTTCCTCGAACGAGGCCTCGATGAGGAATGACCGGCGTGCTGCTTCCAGGGCGATATTGATCGGAACTGCGAGCTACCGCGACCAGGCATTCCTGCCGGTCCCTGCGGCAGCCAACAGTCTCAACGAGATGACGCGGATCCTGACCGACCCCGGGCTCTGCGGCTGGCCGGAGCACTCTGTCACCGTCCTCCAAGACCCAGTCGACGCTCCCCGGTTGGTGAAGACGCTGCGTCGACTGACCGCCGACACCGAGCAGGTTCTGCTGCTGTTCTTCGTCGGTCACGGAGTGATGCACGTCAGAGGGCATCTGTGTCTCGTCCTGACCGATACCGACGCCGAGCACCCCGACATCACCGGCCTCAACTACATGCACGTCCGTGAGGCGCTGCTGAACAGTCCCGCCCCGACGAAGATCGTGATTTTGGACTGCTGCTACTCCGGCCGGGCCATCGAAGCCCTCTCCGGCCCGGCCACCACTGCCGTTGGGGACGAAACCGCCATTGCCGGCGTGTACACCCTCACCGCCAGCGACCGAACAGCCCACGTCGTCCCGCTGGAACGGCAGGCGAACAGCGCGACCTCCTTCACGCGGGAGCTGACCGGTCTGATCCGTACAGGAATTCCCGGTGCTCCCGAATACCTCACGCTCGGCATGCTGTACCCCCACCTGCAGTCCCGGCTACGGCGACAAGGACTGCCGGCCCCGAACCGGCGCATCATCGACGTGGCCGACCAGTTCCCCTTCACCCGCAACGCAGCCACGACCTCCCGTGACACTGGACCGGTCCCTGCCACCAGACCCGGCTCCGGAAGTGCCGACGGCACATCGCAACCAGCCGTTCCGGCCCTCGATGCCACCGAGCCGCCCGTTCGCGGAACGAATGTTTCCGTCGGCACCCTGTCAGCAGCAAAGGACGAGCGAACGCCCGGGCCAGCACACGCTGGGCCTGACCTCGCTGACACCGACCCCGCCACCCCCTTCAGCGGTACTACGTCACCACCTCGTCTGACCCGGCGCCGTACACTGATCTCTCTGTCCGCCGCCGCGATCGTCACGGCGGGGGCTACTACGATCACCCCCTTCTTGCTGTCCGACTCGGACTCCCCCTTGGTCCTCACCGGCCACACCCTCCCCGGCGGCGTCGCTGGTGTGGCGCTGGGCACTCTCAACGGGAAGACCATCGCGGTTTCCGGGGGCGGCGACGGAACGGTGCGGGTATGGGACCTGGCCGCCGGCAAGCAGCTCGGCGAACCCCTCACGGGCCACGAATCCATCTGGGCGGTGGCGGTGGGCACTCTCAACGGAAAGACCGTGGCCATCTCCGGCAGTTTCGACAAGACGGTACGGGTGTGGGACTTGCCCACTGGCAAGCAGCTCGGCGAACCTCTCACCGGGCATACCGCGACCGTCTGGGCGGTGGCCTGGGGAACCCTGAACGGGAAGGCCATCGCGGTTTCCGGGGGCGGCGACGGAACGGTGCGGGTATGGGACCTGGCCGCCGGCAAGCAGCTCGGCGAAGCCCTCACCGTGGGCCGCCTCGGCTCCGTGTTTGCGGTGGCCTTGGGAACCCTGAACGGGAGGACCATCGCGGTTTCCGGGGGCGGCGACGGAACGGTGCGGGTATGGGACCTGGCCGCCGGCAAGCAGCTCGGCGAACCACTGACCGGCCACACCGGCCCCATCAAGGCGGTAGCGGTCGACCGGCTGAACGGGAAGACCATCGCCGTCTCCGGCAGCGAACGCGGAACGCTGGTGTGGGATCTAGCCTCCAGAAAGCAGCTCGGCATCTTCCTTTGGGACGGAACCGACGCCGACAGCGCGCTGGCCCTGGGAACCCTGAACACCAAGACCATTGCCGTCACCGGAGACAACGGAGGAAAGCTGCTGGTGTGGGACTTGGCCGCCGGCAAGCAGCTTGGCGCACCCCTCACCGGCCACACTGGCCCGGTGTCGGACGTGGCGGTCGGCCGGTTGAACGGGAAGGCCATCGCGGTCACCGGTGGCGACGACGGGACGGTGCGGGTATGGGACCTGGCCGCCGGAAGGCCGTTCAGCGTCCCCAGGTAGGTGACAGATGGCACCTGGGTTTTTCGCGCATCGTGTCGAGGCGGGGTTCTAAGGACCAGGGCATTCGCTGCCGGGCGATCTTCTGTGGTGGGCGGGGTCGGAGAGGTGTTTCTGCGACCCGGCCATCCGCAGCAGATCGCCCCAGCAACCGGCCACCAGATCCTCGTGCCACCGGGAACCGCTGGCTGCTGACCGGGGCGGTCTTCCACCCCAGATAGTCCGCCAACCAGCCGTAGGTGATCCGTGCGGGTCTGCTCCCGCTGCCCGTGGTCGGCCGGCACCGCCGGGTCCACCCCCAGCCGGTCGGCCGGCCGGGCCACCGCCACCGGCGGAGCGGCGGTCACCTCATCGGGTACGACTCCCGGCCACGGCGACGCCGCCGATTGAACGACCGGCCCAAGCCGATCCGCCGGCCCCCGGCCCCGGCCCCGGCCCCGGCCCGGGCCGGTCGGTCCGGGCCGGACCGGTCGGACCGGTCGGCCTCGGGGCAGGTCAGCTCCGGCCGAGCAGATCGGCCGTGAGGATGGTGCCGCCCAGACCCCAGCCGCCGTCCGGAACCTCCTCCAGGAGGACCAGGGTGGTGGCCCTGGCCCGCTCCCCGTAGACGGCGGCGTAGGCGTCGGTGACGGCGTCGATGAGCTTCTTCTTGGACTCGGGGGTCAGGGTGTCGGCGGGCACCTTGAGGTTGGCGAACGGCATGTCGGTTTCCTTCCGTGGTTCAGGTTGAGAGGGTGATGATTCGGGCGGCGGCCGTCAGATGATGCCGCCGTTGACGCGTACGACCTGTCCGTTGACCCAGTGGCCCGCCGGGCTCGCCAGGAAGGCGACGACCTCGGCGATGTCCTCCGGGGTGCCGAGGCGCTCCAGCGGCGGCTGCTTGGCGAGCCGTTCGATGGTGGCCTCGTCCTTGCCTTCGAGGAACAGGTCGGTGGCGGTCGGGCCGGGCGCGACCGCGTTGACCGTGATGTCCCGGCCGCGCAGCTCGCGGGCGAGCACGAGCGTCATCGCCTCGACGGCGCCCTTGCTGGCGGCGTACGCCCCGTAGCCCGGGAACTGCAGGCCGACCACCGAGGTGGACAGGCCGATGATCGCGCCGCCGGCGCGCACGCGGCGGGCGGCCTCGCGCGCCATGACGAAGGCGCCGCGGATGTTGGTGCGGTGCAGGGCGTCGAGATCGTCGAGGTCGAGGTCGGCGATCGGGGACTGCGACATCCGCCCCGCCGAGTTGACGGCCACGTCGACCCCGCCGAAGGTCTTCTCCACGGTGTCGAACATGGCCGCGATGGCGTTCTCGTCGGCCACGTCGGCCTGGACGGGGATCGCCCTGCCGCCGGAGGCCGTGATCTGCTCGACCACCTGCGCGGCGGCGGAGGCAGACCCCTGGAACCCCACCGCGACCGGATGGCCGCGCTCCGCCAGCGCGACCGCGATCGCCTTGCCTATCCCCCGGGAGCCGCCGCTGACGACGGCGACACGCTGATCACTCATGGGAAAGCTCCTTGGTCTATCGCCGATACGCGCTTTCCGTATCGGCGCTACAGATCACCATAGCACAGCTCCGTATCGCCGCTATCGTCTGGCGGTACCATCGATCTCATGGCAACGACCGATCCCCTCCGCGCGGCGATGATCGAGGCCGCGGAGCGGCAGCTGGCGACGTCCTCCGACCACGAGATCGCCACGCGCGCGGTCTGCGAGGCGGTCGGCGTCAGCCAGCCCGTGCTCTACCGGCTGTTCGGCGACAAGCGCGGGCTCCTCGACGCGGTCGCCGACCACGGCTACGAGCGGTACGCCGCGCTCAAGGCCGCCCAGGAGCGGACGCACGACCCGGTGGCCGACCTGCGCGCCGGCTGGGACGGCCATATGGCGTTCGCGAAGGAGAACCCCGCCCTCTACCAGCTCATGTTCACGCCACGGCCGTGGTCGCGCTCGACGGCGCGCGATCGCGTGATGGACCTCCTGGTCGCGGCGCTCACGCGGTGCGCGGCGGCGGGCGCGCTGAAGGTCGAGCCGCGGACCGCCGCCCGGCTCGTCCTGGCGGCGAATGTCGGGAGCGCGCTCGACCACATCGCCAGGCCGGAGCTGTTCGACGATCCCGCGCTGTCCCACCACATGCGCGACGCCGTGTTCGCGTACGTGCTCGCCGAGCCGGCCGCCCGCGACGACGCCGACCCGCTGCGCGCCGCCGCGCTGCGCCTGCACGCGCAGCTCGAGCTCGCCGGCACCGAGGCGCTCGAACCGGCCGAGACCGCCCTGCTGCGGCGGTGGCTCGAACGCATCACGCGCCCCGGCCAGGGGTGAGAACGCGGGCGGGCCACCGAGGCCGGGCAGGGCGCCCGGCCGAGCAAAAGCATTTCGGGCCGAAGCGCGGAATTACCTGGCTGAATACGATCGATGAGCAGACATTTGGGATCGCGCCGAAATCGTGTCCAGCGCCGACCGGGATTGCCTGCACGCGCTGGCTGTTATCTTCGGATCGGGTGAGGGCCGCCGGACTGATGCGATTACCACCGATACCGGATCTTACCGCGATCCGGTCTTCGGGCTCGCGCATCTGCTGGACGAGGAATACCGGCCCGCGCTCATGTTCGGCCCGACCTTGCTTCGTCGCACATCGTCCGGTTCACCGGCGGGTGATGAACACTTGCCGGAACCGTAGGCCGGCGCGTTGGAATCCCCGTCATCGCCCCGCATGGAATGTCGACGGAATCGGTCGTGAAGACGGCGGTGGGGCCGCGCATTCCATTCCTCGCGAACTCCCGGCGCGGGAACCGGAGGGCCGCAAGGTCGAGATGCGGCACGCCGGCAGCGGCTTGGGTATGATCATGATGTTGCTTTACGGTCACGGCTTGATTCCTCGGGTCACGATTTATCCTGGAGGTATGGCTAGGTGGACGAATTAGAATCCAACGCCATTGAGGTGGCGAACCTCGTCTGTCTGTACGGAGATTTTCAGGCAGTTTCCGGTCTTTCTTTCCGGGTGCGGGCCGGCGAGCTGTTCTCCCTGCTCGGCACCAACGGGGCGGGCAAGACCACGACCATCGAGACCCTCGAAGGGTTCATCCGGCCCAGCCGCGGAACCGTCTCGGTGCTCGGCGTCGATCCCTACGGCCGCCCCTCGCGCCTGCGCGCGCAGACCAACGCCGTACTCCAGCACAGCGGCACCTTCCCCGAGCTCAAGGTCGGCGAGACCTTGAACCTGGCCCGCGGTCTGTGCGCCCGCCCGCGGGGCCGGGACGAGGTGCTGAAGAAGGTCGGCCTGTCCCACCGCACGGACGTGCGGGTACGTGCCCTGTCCGGCGGCGAGAAACGGCGGCTGGACCTGGCGCTGGCCCTGGTCACCCGGCCCCGGGTGCTGTTCCTGGACGAGCCGACCACGGGCATGGACGCCGAGGGCAGGCAGCACGTGTGGCAGGTGCTCTCCGACGTCAGGAAGGAGGGCACCACCATCCTGCTCACCACCCACTACCTGGAGGAGGCCGAGCGGCTCTCCGACCGCCTGGCGATCATGCACGCCGGCCGGACTCGGGTCGAGGGGACCGTGGAAGAGGTCCTGTCCCGATGGGGCGACCACATCGAGTTCATCCTGCCCGAAGGCGTCGAGCCGGCCGCGCTCCCGCAGGTGAAGGGCACCTCACGGGAGGTCACCCGGTACCGGGGGGACACCAGGGTGGTCTACACGGTCCGTGGCGGCGGGGACGAGGGAGAGATCGCCGCACCGCGCCGGGAATGGGCCCACGTGGTGTGCGGGCACCTGATGAACTGGGCGGAGGAGAGGGACGCGCGGCTGCTGAACCTCCGTGTGCGCAGCGCGTCCCTGGAGGACGTGTTCCTGGAGATCGCGAACGAGGGGCAGAGCGGTGGCCGTTGAACGCCTGTCCGCCGGCAAGGAGCGGGACGACCGTGAGCAGAAGTGGTGGAAGCAGGCCCTGCATCTGTCCAGGGCCGAGTTCACCCAGCTCAGGCGGGCCCGGATCGCCCTGTTCTACTTGACCGGCCTGCCCGTCATCCTGTTCTTCATGTCCATCAGCTCCCAGGCTGTTTACACGAATTCGGGTACGCACGTGGACCCCGGGGCGGCGAGCCTGTTCACCATGATGCCCGTCCTCGCGGCGGCCATCGGACTCATGCACATCTCCGCCGTGTTCACGGTCCGCCGTGAACAGCACATCCTCAAGCGCCTGCGCGTCGCCGGGGCCCGCGTCTCCACCATGATCACGGCCGTCTGCGCCCCCACGCTGGCGTTCGTCCTCGTGGTGACGGCCGGCCTGTGCACCTTCGGGATCGTGGCGGCCGGCCAGTTCCCGGCCGCACCGGCGCTGCTCCTGTGCGCGGTCGTCCTGTCGTCGGTGTCCATGTCCCTGTTCGGGATCTGGATCAGCCGCTTCGCGCGGACGGCCGAGACGGTTCAGGTGATCAGCCTCATCCCCCTGATCCTCCTGATCCTCGGGAGCGGAGCCTCGATACCGCTGGAGTACATGTCGGACCGGTGGTCCCAGCTGGTCTGGTTCAGCCCTCTCGCGCCTCTCGTGGACCTGTTCCGCGCCGCCTACTTCGGAGCCGACTTCTTCGGCGGCCGGATCACGGGGGTGGCCCCGCTGGAGCGCGCGGAACTCTGGACGTCCGCCCTGCCCGCCCTGGGCGTGTCCCTGGCCTGGGTGGGTGTCTTCGTCTACCTGGTCCGGTCCGTCCCCTGGACGGCACACCGCACGTGACGTCCCGGTCTGCCATCGCTTCGCGTCGCCGGGCCGGCGTCACCGGCCGGCGCGCCGGCCGGCGGGGCGCGTGCGGTGTCGTACGACTCGATCGCGATGGTGTTCATGCCGCCGCCTCTCCGGGGGTGGGGTGCTGGGCCCTGCGGGGCAGCAGCGCCATCAGCGCCACCAGCACGGCGGCGGCCGGGGCGCCCCAGAACAGGACGTCCGGGATCGCCGCGGCCGTCGCCTGCGCGCCCGGGGCCCGGCCCTGGAGTTCCCGGGTCAGGAGGGTGCCGAAGACCGCCACGCCGAGCGACAGGCCCAGCCCCCGGACGGACACCGCGGCGGAGGTGGTGGCGGCCAGGTCCGCGGGTGAGGCCGCGTTCTGCGCGACGACCACCAGGTTCTGCATCAGCAGCCCGAACCCGACCCCCAGCGCCGCGAGCTCCACGGCCAGCACGGCGTAGGGGGTGCCGGGGGTGAGCCGGCTCAGCAGCGCGAACCCCAGCACCACGATCACCGCCCCGGCGAGCAGGTAGGGCTTGAACCGGCCGCTCGCGCCGATGCGGGCGCCGGCGAGCGAGGAGACCGCCATGAAGGTCAGCACGTACGGGTTGAGCGCCAGGCCCGCCTGGGTGGCGCCCATGCCGTACGCGGCCTGCAGATAGGTGGGCAGGTAGACGATCGAGCCGCCGAGCAGCGCGCCGAGCAGCGCGGTGGCGGGGAGCGCGACCCGCAGGGTGGGGTCGGCGAACAGCCGCAGCGGCAGCAGCGGGCTGGCCGCGCGGCGTTCCCGCCACCCGAACAGCGCCCCCAGCACCACCACCGCGCCGATCAGCCCCAGGATCACGCCGGACGTCCAGGCGTACGCGCGGCCGCCCCATTCGGCCACCAGCAGCAGGCTCACCACCGCGCCCGCGATCAGCGCGGCCCCGGCCAGGTCGACCTTGCCGTCCCCGCCCGGCCTGGGCAGCCGCAGCGCGTACGCGACGAGGGCCATGGCGAGCAGGCCGAGGGGCAGGTTGATGGAGAAGATCCAGCGCCAGCCCCAGGCGTCGGTGATCGCGCCGCCCACGAGCGGGCCGCCCACGCTGGCCAGCGCGAAGACGCCGCCGGTGAAGCCCTGGACGCGGCTGCGCAGGCGCTGCGGGTACAGCTCCGACAGCGCGATGGTGGGCAGCACGAACAGCGCGCCGGCCCCGATGCCCTGCAAGGTCCTGGCGGCGATGAGCTGGGGCGTCGTCTGGGCCAGCCCGCACAGCGCGGAGCCTGCGACGAAGACGGCGACCGCCGTGAGGAACACCGCGCGCCGGCCGAACCGGTCGCTGATCCGGCCGTAGAGCGCGCCGGTCGCGGTCGAGGCCAGCATGTACGAGGTGACGATCCAGCCGATCGCGTCCATGCCGCCCAGGTCGGCGGCGATGCCGGGCAGGGCGATGGCCACCACCGTCTGGTCCAGGACCGACAGCAGCATGCCGATCAGCAGGCCGGCCGTGGCGAGCGCCACCCTGCCGCCGCCCTGCGGCGGGGCGGCGGCGGCCCGCGCGAGGTCCACGGACTCCACGCTCAGCCCCTTTCCTGCGCGAGCGGGTTGGGCAGGCCGAAGTCGGCGCACGCCAGGTCCTGGTCGATGACCGCGCCCGCGAGGGTGCCGCCGGCCGCCGCGCCGATGACCGCGGACATGGGCATCGGCATGGTGGCCCGGCGCGCCATGTCGCCGGCCGCGTACACGCCGGGCACGCTGGTCCGGCCGAATTCGTTCACCTCCACGCACCCGTCGGCGAAGGTCGCGCAGCCGAGCCGGGCGGCCAGATCGGAGCGCTGGCGCGGCACGTTGACGACGAACACCGCCTCCCTGGCCAGCGACGGGCCGGTCTCGAACACGATCTGCTCCAGCCGGCCATCCGTGCCCTCCAGCCGGGTGACGGCCTCGCAGCGTACGGCGACGCCATGCGTCTCCAGCGTGGCCCGCGCCGCCGGGTCGAGCGGCCGGCCGTCGGTGCAGAGCACGACATCGGCGGCGAAGCGGCTCAGCTGCAGCGCCAGCCGTACCCGGGCCGGATCCGCGCCGAGCACGGCGACCTGCTTGCCAGTGCATTCGTAGCCGTGGCAGTACGGACAGTGGTAGGCGGAACGGCCCCACAGCGCCTCCACCCCGCGCGGGCCGGGCAGTTCGTCGGCCAGCCCGGTCGCCAGCAGCAGTCGCCGCGCGGCCGCGCTCTCCCCGCCGGACAGGTCCAGGTGGAAACCGCCGCCGGCCGGCACGCGGACCTCGGTGACCGTCCCCGTCGCGATCCGCACCGTCCGGTACGCGCCCAGCTCCTCGCGCCCGAGCCTGCGCAGCTCGGCGGGAGGCGTGCCGTCGCGGGTGAGGAAGTTGTGCACGTTGTCGGCGGCGGCGTTGCGGCCCTCCCCGGCGTCGATCAGCAACACCGACCGGTGGACCCGCCCGAGGGTCAGCGCGGCGGCCATGCCGGCCGGGCCTGCGCCGACGATGACGGCGTCGAACATGTCTTGCCTCCACATGAGGGGTCATCGCTTGACGTGAAGGCAAGTCTGCAAGTTAATGTCAACATGAAGTCAAGCGATTCCATGCGGATCGGGGAACTCGCGGAGCGGTTCGGCCTGGCTCCGCACGTCCTGCGCCACTGGGAGGCCATGGGCCTGCTGGCCCCCGCCGAGCGGGTCAACGGCCGCCGCCGCTACACCCGCGACCACGTCATCCGCGTCATGACGATCATCCGCGCCAAGGCGGCGGGCATGAGCCTGGAGCAGATCCGCGAGGTCCTCACCGTCTCCGGCCAGGCCGGGCGGCAGGCCCTCCTCCGGCGGCACCACGAGGAGCTGGAACGCCGGCTGCACGAGATCTCGGCCTCCAAGGCGCTCATCGAGCACCTCATGCAGTGCACGGCCGACGACTTCACCCAGTGCCCCGACTACCGGCGGATCGCCGAGACCGCGACCGGGCCGTACCGCGTCCACCAGGACGGATGCATGATCTGAGACACCGCCCGCTCCCGGCCGGATCGTGGAGGCCGCGACCGGGCCGCACCACCTTCGCCAGGAGGGACGCATGATCCGAGGCGCCACCCCGCTCCCCGGCCGGAGCGGACATGGCGGGGCCGTTCACCCGGCGGACATGCCGTCTCCCGGCCGAGGTCATCGCGGGGGCGGAGACCGTCGAGTGCGGCCTCGACGTACCGCCGCCGATCGCCCGCGGCGTGGTGCCAGCCGGCGACGACGGCCTGGTGGTCGCGGCCGCGGGCGCTGATCGAGCCGGCCAGCGCGGTGAGGCGGCGGGCCGGCTCGCCGAGTTGAGCGGCCCGGCTCCTGGGCCGCCTCTGCGGAGTTGGTCAGAGGTCGAGGATGGAGAAGGTCAGGACCGCGCCGGAGTTGGTGGTCTGCCCGCTGCCCAGGCAGCCGAGGGTCTGCTGCAGCGAGGTGGTCAGGACCGTCTCGTACAGCACGCCGGCTCCAGGCATGTCGTTGCTGGTGACGGTGCCGGTGATGACGAGGACGGCGTTGCCGCCCGGGCGCAGGCCTGCGGCGCCGCTCCAGGAGAAGTGGGTGTCGGGGATGCCGCTGTGGTTCCAGTCCACCGTGGCGGTGCCGCTGGCGTTGCCGCCGACGCAGGTCAGGCTGCCGGTGCCGGTGAGGTCGATCTCGCCGGTGGCGCGGTTGCCGATGACGTCGACGCAGTTGCCGATGGTGCTGCTGGAGTGGATCGTGACGTTCCGGGAGGTCAGCAGGAGCAGGCCGGGATTGTAGGTGTTGGTCTGGTAGCCGGTCGGGCACTCCACCAGCAGGGAACTCGAACTGGCGGGGACGGCGGCGCCGCCCAGGCAGAGGACGGCGACGCAGAGCAGCGCTGCGGTCCGGGTGAGCAGGCGGCGGAGAGTGGACATGGGGATCCTCTCGCGTCCGGCCCCGATGAGAACGATGAGGCCGGACAGCTGTGGGGTGGATGGCCGTGCACGCCCTCCCCACCTGGCGTGCGATCCCTCGCCGATCCTCGCCTTACCGGTCCCCTCGCGGTCGACACCGTGGAGCCAGCCAACCCCCGCCGCTTACCCGGCACAACCACTCATAACGTATCGCTCTCGATCCTTGAGAGCCGTTACAGCTGAGGACTGGTAGTAAGGGCCCCTGCCGGCGTGTGGCCGGTGCCGGGTGACGACGAGGCGGGGTTGTGAGGCTGACCAGGCGTTGATGGCCGCCCCGGTACGTGCGAGGGTGGTCAGCGACGGAGGGGGTGAGCGATGAGATCGTTCACGGGAAAGATTGCCGTCGTCACCGGAGGCGGCGCCGGGATGGGGCGCGAGCTGGTCGTTCAGTTGGCCGCCGAAGGCTGTTCGGTCGCCGCGTGCGACGTCGACGAGGCCGGGCTGGCCGTCACCGCCGAGCGAGCCGCCCGAGCCGCACCCGGCGGCGGCGAGGCGCGGGTCACCGCCCACCACTGCGACGTGTCCGACGAGGCTCAGGTGACGAGGTTCCGCGACGAGGTGGTCGAGCGGCACCGGACCGGCCACGTCAACCTGCTGTTCAACAACGCCGGCATCGGCGGCGGCAACAGTTTCGTCACCAGCCCGCGAGCCGAGTGGGAGCGTACGTTCGGCGTCTGCTGGGGCGGGGTGTACAACTGCACGCGTGCGTTCATGCCGCTCCTGATCGCCAGTGACGAGGGGTGCCTGGTCAACACCAGCAGTGTCAACGGGTTCTGGGCGGCCGGCCCCGGTGTGCCGATGAGCGCGTACAGTGCCGCCAAGTTCGCCGTGAAGGGCTTCTCGGAGGCGATGCTGACGGACCTGCGGATCAACGCGCCGCACGTACGGGTCGCGCTGGTGATGCCGGGGCACGTCGGCACGGAGATCGTGATCAACTCCCGCCGGATCCACGGCCGCTCCGAGCCTGACGACATGACCGCCGAGGAGCTCGCGGACGCCCGCGTGCCCGCCGCCGCCCTCGCGGGCGTTCCCGCCGACCGGTTGAGCGATGAGGAGGTCCGGGCCGCGGTCAAGAGCATGGGCGAGTGGTTCCGCGACAGCGCGCCGCTGTCGGCCGCCGACGCCGCGACCCTCATCCTCGATGGCGTACGCGCCGGCACGTGGCGCATCCTGGTCGGTGATGACGCCCGCGCGCTCGACGCCGCGATGCGCGCCGACCCGCTGGACCTGTACCGGCCCGACAGCCCGACCCTGGCGGCCGTCTTCCCCGACCTGCGCCCTCGCGAGGAGTGACGCGGCCAGGGCGTGCGCGACCGCCGCCACGCAGCGAGCCGCGACACCGAGCCGGTGCCACTCTGACACCCCACGCCCTTGCGGCGCATGGTGCCACCACGGCACTTGGTACGCTGGAGCGATGCCCACCGAAGGTCTCTGGAGCCGTACCCGGCGCGCCGTGCACGACGAGATCAGCACCGTCGCCATGGGCCTGTTCCTGGAGCGAGGTTTCGAAGCCACGACGATCGACGAGATCGCCGCCGCCGCAGGCATCTCACGCCGTTCCTTCTTCCGCTACTTCGGCACCAAGGAAGACGTCGTCCTGCGGCACCTCGCCGCCGACGGCGCCGTCCTGCGTGCCGCCCTGGAGCAGCGTCCGGCCGAGGAGGACGCCTGGACCGCGCTGCTGCGGGCGTTCCTCGGCCTGGAGCGGACGTCGGCGCCCCAGGAACAACTGCTCAAGATCTCCGCGATGATGTACGGCACGCCGTCCCTGCGGGCCCGTAGCGCCGAGAAGCACCGCCAGTGGCAGGACGAGCTGCTTCCCGAGGTCCGCCGCCGCCTCGTGTCGGCCGGCGAGGGCCCGCACGCCGGCGTTCAGGCGCGAGCCGTCGTCGCCGCCGCCATCGCCTGCATGGACACCGCCGGGGAGGCGTGGACCCACGCCAACGGCGAGACCCCGCTCGGCGAGTTGCTGATCGCGGCCTTCACCGCCGTCGCTCCCGTCATGACCGGGGCGTGACCAGACGTCCGAGAATCCTCCGAGCGCGCGGCCGGAGGACTCCCGGCGCTGCTCTTCACCTCCACCTGCCGCCCGCCGGCCCCCACCCGCTCCCGGGGCCTTCAGGGCCGGCGGTCATCACCGCGTGGCACAAGTGAAAGAAGCCGCGCTGTTGACGTCGCCCGAACCTTCGTACCTGGGCCAGCCAGGAAACATGCACAGCGGCCTGGTCCGGCCCGGCACCCCGGAAGCGTCGGTCGCGACGAGGTCGTTCGCGGGATCGATGCCTTTCTCGACCCAGTTCTCGATGGCCGCCAGCTGATCCCACTCCGGCTGGAAGGACGACGAGGGCCCGTGCTGCGCGCCCGGGATCTCGTAATAGCGAACGAACGAGTCCACCCGCGACGGCCCCATGGTGGCCTGGATCCGCGCGTAATAGTGTTCCGTCGTTCTGGCCGCCGGTTCGGCGCTGCCCGTCCACAGCAGCAGCTTGCCCTTTCTGTTCAGGAAGCCCGACAGATCGGTGACATTGGAGAAGAGCGCCGAATGGGCCGCGATCCGCGAGGCCATCCCGCTTCCGCTCGTCATGTCCATCGTCAACGTGTTGAAGTTCGGGTCTCCCACGATCATGTGACGGATGACGCCGTCGGCGAGCGACACGGGCATGTGCGGGGCCGGCGGGAAAGCCGGCGCGGCCGAGCCGTAGACGCCGACCTGCGTCAGCAGCGCCTTCTGCGGGAAGTCGGGGACGCCGCCGCCATGGTCGGCGATGTAGACCGGATATCCGAGGACACTGGTTTCACCCGTGCCGATGACGTACGACAAGGGCTTGGGCTCGTTCATCCGTTTCAGCGCCGTCAGCTGAACGTCGGACAGGCAGGTGTCGCCCTTGTCCCGGCCCTTGGGGCAGCGCAGGACAGCGGGGTCGAACCGGACCTCGCAGGAGCGGACGTTGCTGATGACGCCGTCCCTCACGCCGTCGAGCGGGTCGCACGCCTTCATCACCCCGGTGTAGAGAGTGTGCCGCTCGGCCTCGTTCAGCCATGCCCCGGGCACCGCCACCGCCTGGGCGGCATGGAGCATGTTGAGCGCCACCCCGGTGACATTCCAGCCTGCCGCGCCGGCGACCACGCCGTCCCAGTCAGCCGGCCAGCGCTGCGCGACGGCCAGCGCTTCGCCGCCGCCCTTGGAATAGCCGAGGAAATAGGATTTGCCGGGCCCGCGGCCGTAGCGGGAGGTGATGAGCGACACCGCGACGTCCCGCGTCTTCTTCAGCGCGTCGCCGGCATAGTTCTTGAGAGCCTCATGATTGGCGCCGAAAGCGGCGGGCGGTTTCCCCTCTTCGGGCTGGTGCCCGGAGTCGCTGGAGAAGACCGCATACCCTCGGCTCAGCGGCAGCGGCATCTTCTGGGCGCCCCAGAGATTCGACGCGTTCGTGAGCGGCGGGACGAATCCATTCAGGCCCGCGCCACCGAGCATCACGGCCTTGCCGTTCCACTCTTCCGGCAACGCCACCTGGAATTTGATGGTCGGCGCGGCCGGGTCGACCGGTTTGATGTCTCCCGAGACCAGGCAATGGGCGCCATAAGCCTGGTTCCCCGTGCCACCGGCATTCGCGGCGACCGCCGAAGAAACGGTGGCGCCGCCGGTCGGGAGAGCGACGGCCCCGGCCGCGATCGTCATTCCGTTCAGGCCGGAACAGCTCTCGGCCGCCGACGCTTCCGCCTCATAGGCGCCGGCACCGACCGCCGTGAGCATGAGCGTGAGCGCCGCGTGGAAAGTGGTGGACCATCTTTTGCGCCTGAAGAAAGAGGACATGCATCTCCTGTCCAGCCTTGGATCGCTACAGCACCCTGTGCCACGTCCACCAGGTGGAGCGCACCAGGTGGAGCGGCCATCGCACGCCTCGGCGCGCCCTCCACCCCGCCGGCTCAACCTCTCCTGCGCCGTTGAGGGGTGGGTTCTTCACGTGATCGACACTATATGTCAGTTCGGCACTGAGTGCCAGGCAGACCTAGCGTGACTGCCTCATGCGCCCGCACGAGCGAAAAGGACCGTTCTTCTGGAACTGGATACGGCGCTTGAGCAGCAACCCAACGGTCAGTGGCATTAGCGAGCCGTTGGGGCTCGGGTTGGCGTCACTGGCCGTTCCGAGCGGATGATGGGAGAGGCGGAAGGGGCCGCTTCCGTAGAATTTTCGGTCGATGGCATCGTCGGGCAGCGCGTGTCGCATGCCCTCGGCCTGGACCGGCCGGTCGGGCGGGTGCTGGCGATCGATTGGGTGCCGTGCGCGGCCGCCCCAGCGCGAGCGGGACCCTGAAGCCCAGGCTCCTCACCGGCCGAGCAGCCCTCCCCGCTTCCGGCGCCAAGGTCAGTTCCGTCGAGCCGCTCGACGGCCGGGATCGATGCCGCTGGACGGTTCCCGACTTGTACGGGGACCACGCGCGGGGCCTCGCGACGGGCCATTGCGGGCAGGCAGGTGCTGCCCGTCCGCCGACCAAGGCTACGAGGCCCGGCCCCGCCCGCGCACAGGTCCGGAACCGTCCAGCTCCAAAGCGCAGGGAGTTGTCACGAATCGTCGCAGCTCCACGATTCTGTGTGAGGAGCGCGGTGCCGCTACGTGGCTTCTACCGGGAAAGTCGAAGGTCTTGCGCCTTGTTCCTCGCCACAAGGCGGCGGATGCAAGAGGCGGCGCCGCCGATCACGCCAGCGCGTCGTTTTCGGCTGTCTGGTGTCGTGCGTCCGGTTCGGAGGCGGTCTCGCGTTCGAATGTGCGGCTGGTGAATCCGTGTCGACGTGCGCCGATGACGATAGCGAGCGCCGGGAGCAGGAGCGCGAGTGTGACCCAGCTCAAGGAGGGGGGTCCCAGCACGTTGAGGGTGATACCGCCGATGATCCCGCCTACGGCGATCGCGATGTTCCAGCATGTGGTGAGGAGTGCTTGTGCGACGTCGCCCGCTGCGCCTGCGGCGTCAGCGATCGCGGTTTGCAGCAGGGTTGAAGCACCGCCGAACGCGAGTCCCCACAGGGCTGCACTGGCGTACACGAGGGCGGGGTTGCCAGAGAAGACGCTCAGGATGACAGCGGCTGTGGCCAGGAGCGCGCAGGCCAGGATCATAAGCATGCGCAGGTGCCGGTCGATGAGTACGCCGGTGAGCCAGATGCTCACGAGCGAGACCAGGCCGAAGGTGAGCAGCACCGAATCGACCTGACCCGCCATGCCGAGCGGGGCCAGGAACGGTGCGATGTAGGTGAAGAGGATGTTGTGTGCGAACACGAACGTCAACGTCACGACGAGGATCGGGGCGACTCCGGGCAGACGGAACGTGTGGGCCAGCGGCAGTCGTGCGCCCTTGGATTGGCCGGGGAAGTTCGGAACGGTGGCGATCACCCATACGATCAGTGCGAGAGTGACCAGCGTGATGATCCCGAACGCGAATCGCCATTCGACGGCCTTGGCGAGGAACGCGGCTGCGGGGACCCCGACGGACAGTGCCACGGTCCCGCCCGCCATCGCGATGGCCATGGCCTTGCCGCGCTGGTGCGCGGGAACCATCCTCCGGGCGTAACCGGCAAGGAGCGCCCAGAGCATGCCGCCGACGATCCCGCCGAGGAACCGCGCGGCCAGGGTGAGCGCGAAACTGTCGGAAAAGGCCGTGGCCGTGTTGGCGACCGCGAACCCGGAGATCGCGAACAGCAGCAGGTGCTTGCGTCGCCAGCCGATCGTGGCTCTCGTGAGAGGGACCGCCGCGAGAATCGCGCCGATCGCGAAGACCGTGACGCCCTGCCCCGTAGCCGCCTCGCTCACTCCCAGGTCGCGGCTCATCTGCGACAACATCCCAGCGGGCATCGTCTCCGTCAGGAGCGTGATGAACCCCGTGGCAGCCAGAGCCAGCAGACCCGCGAGCGGGAACCGTGCGTCAGCGGCGGAAGGGGATGGTGATGTATCCGTTCGTGATGTATCCGTTCGTGTCATACCCTGATCATCAATGTGTGACATTGGTGTGAGGGTCAAGTCCGGCTGTATCGGAGCCCAGACACGAAGGGTGTGGGGATGAAGATCGGTGAGCTCTCCAAGCGCACGGACACGCCGGTGCGGATGCTCCGCTACTACGAGGAACAGGGGCTGATCCACTCCGAACGGCTCCCCAACGGGTACCGGAGCTACGAGGACTACGTTGTCGACCGGGTGCGGCAAGTGCGGGGCCTCCTCGAAGTCGGCCTGCCCACCCGGATCATCAAGCAGATCCTTCCCTGCCTGGACAGCTCAAAGGCGATATACCTGCCGTACGTCACCCCAGACATGATTGAGACACTCGAACGCGAACGCGACCGCATGGCAGAGAAGATCGAATGCCTCACGAAAAACCACCGAGCCATCAGCGACTACCTCGAGGCCGTGAGCCACGAAATCCGAGCTTCCTGATGAGACGCTCCAGTACGTCTTGACCGGCCCCGATGCTCCTATGGTCTGTCAAATCTACGGCCGCCTCGCGCTGACCGACGCCCAGAACACCTACGACGGCGTCATCGACCAGTTCCCCGTGTAGTCGCTCACACCAATCTCCACCTGCGGGAACAACGTCTCGGGCCGGAAGTGGTTCTGGAACACGTGCGACAGCCGCGATCGCTCCAGCGCCTCCACGCCCTTCTTGGCGATCGGCCGGTACCCGACGTTCATGGAGTGCGCGGCCAGGCACGCCGCGATCGAGGTCGGCAGGTCCTTCAGCCGGGACCGGCCGCCGGACACCGCGGTGAACGCCTCGGCGAGCTCGGGCACCCACGACATGACCTCCAGGATGACCTCGGGCAACTCCACGCGCGGCAGCATCGCCGTGGTGCGGGCCCGCAGGTCCACCAGCGACGGCGGCTCCTCAATCGCCTTCACCCCGGTCAGGTGGATCTTCCCCGCCTCGTCCACCCGCACGTCGGGATTGGCCGCCAGACGTCCGCCGACCTCCCGCAGCGCGGCGTCCAGCGAGCGGGAGTGCTCGGTCAACAGCGCATCCGGGTCGGTGGGGAGGCTGAGCGCGGTGAGCGCGTCGGGCCGGATCGCCGGTCCGGCCGCGCGAATGAGGGCGGACGCGGCCGTGCGGGAGCAGGGCGCGTGCGTGCTGTTCCGGTCCGGCCGCAGCACATGAGGGCGGACCTTGTCATCGCCTCGCGCATGGCCGGGGTGATTCCGCCTGCCGGGCTCGCTACGCCGAACGCAGTTCCGCCGCCACCGCCCGTTCCCGTAGTTGTGCCGCCTCCGCGCGTACCGACTCCAGTTCGGCCCGGAGATCCTCCAGCCGCACCCGCTCCAGTCGCAGCTCCCCGTGGAGCCGATCGCGTTCCTTGAGAGCCGCGTCGGCGCGTGAGAGCGCCTTGCGCTCTCTGGACAGCGCCGCGGCGTTCCTCTCCTCCAGCGCCGCCACCTCGCCGGCCAGCCGTTCTGCCTCGGCCGCGGCCTGTGCGGCGTCCTTCAGCGCCACCGCGCGGTCCCGCTCGGCCGCGGCGGCGGCCCGTTCCGCCGTGACGGCCCGCTCCACGGCGCGCTCCCGCTCCTGCGCCGCCGCCTCCTCGCGTGCCCTGGCGGCGACCAGCTCACGCTCGGCCCGCTCGCGCGCCGCCTCGGCCGCCGCCGTCTCCTCCCGGGCGCGGTCCCGCTCCCGCCTGGCGAGGGCGGCGTCCTCCTGAGCCTGTACGGCCTCGGCCCGCGCCTCCTCCACCTGCTTGCCGGCCAGCTCGACCCGGTCGATGAGCTCCTGCACGGCCTCATCCCCGGCCTGTTCGGTCAGCTCGACCCGGCGGGCGGCCTCCTCGGCCCGCCGCTCGGCCAGCTCGGCGCGCCGCTCGGCCTTCTCTGCCGCCTGCAACGCCTGCCGCTCGGTGCTCGCCGCCTCGCGCAGCGCGGCCAGCGCCTGCTCACGGGCCCGCTCGGCGTCGCCCAGCGCGGTCTCGCGCTCGTGCTCGGCCTCTTCCAGCCGGCGGCGCATCTCGGCCGTCTGCCTGCGCGCGTGCTCGGCGGCCTCGCGTGCCAGCCGTACCTGCTCGAACGCCTGCTCACGCTCGGTACGCGCGATCGCGACCCGCGTGTGCGCCTCGGCCTGCACGGCGCTGATCTTGGCCTCGACGCCGGCAGGGCTCAGCTCCTGGGCCAGCGCCCGCGCCAGCGGTTCGATGGCGGCGGCGAGCCCGCTCTCCATCCGGTCGTACAGCTGCTCCGCCCTGGCCAGGGCGCCCTCCAGCCCGGGCGTGGCCCGCCGCAGCTCGCGCTCCCGCTTGGCGGCGGCCTGACAGCCCTTCTCCGGACAGTACGCCTTCGGCCGCCCTCTCCCCCGCCGCTGCTCGATCGGCGCACCACAGTGCTTACACGGCGTCACCAAACTTGAGTCCGCTGTCACGGCGTCAGCCTAGCAATTTTCCATTTTCTGGAAAATAAAATTCAAAAAACCTGATGTGTTGTGTCGCCGCGTCAGTGACGGTTGTGTCGCCACGTCAGCGACGCGCACATGCCGCACGGCCGCACGTAGGCCGCCTCGCGCATGGCCTTCTCCCCATGGGCACCTGTCCTCGCCGTGCCCGAGTCCGCTGGTCGCGCGCGCGTTACCTCGGATGCTCTTCTCCTCCTGCGCAGGCCGCCGCCCCCGGGCGAGCCGTTCTCGCCGAGCGAGAGGCTTCTCAGGTGTCCTGGCGGAAGATGATGGCGGCGCCGAGGGCGGCGTCGGCGGGTACGAACAGCTCTTCGGGGACGGTTCGGGTGACCGGGAGGTCGTTGGCGCGTAGGTGTCGTTCGGTGGTGGCGAGGTCGCGTACCGACACCGCGTAGGCGACGAACGCGGGCAGAGCCGGCGGACGCTCACCGGGCAGCAGGCGGTCGAGGGCCGACGCGGAGACGATGGTGACATTCGCCCGGCCGAAACGGGCTACGCCGGAACCGGCGGTCCCTCCCCTGTCCCGCGCCCAGCCGTCCTGAGTCTGTCCGTTTCCCGTCTGGTCGCCCTGGGCCTGTCCGTTTCCCGTCTGGTCGCCCCGGGCCCGGCCACCTCGCGTCCGGTCCTCCCGCGCCCAGCTGTCCCGAGCCCGACCGGTTCCCGCCTGGTCGTTTCGGGTTCGGCCGGTGTCGGGATGGTTGAAGTAGGCGCCGTAGCGCTGGTGCAGGTCTGAGAGTGCGGCGTCGGGGACGCACAGGATGCATTCGATCAGGCCGGTCGCCCCGTTGGGGTGGTCCGTGTGCGCGTGGCCCTCAGGCGCCTCGATCGGCGGGTTCTCGGCGAAGCCGATCCTGCCCTCCGGCACGCGGCCCGCAGGCAGGCCGGGGTGGGAGATCTCCAGGTAGCGGGCGGGTTCCATCCTGGTTCCCGTGGCGGTCTCCACGGGTCGCTGGATCGCGTGTACGCCGCCATGACCGACACCGACTGCCGTGAGCCGCCGGGCGACGCCGTCGAGGTCCGGCGTGTCGGCGATCACGATGTGAAGGCCCTGGAAACGCTGGAGGAAGGAGGTGATGTTCGCGGCGGTCGCGCGAATGGCGGCGACCAGCCCGGGCAACCGGTCGTCGGGCACCTGCAGCGGGATCGGGCGGGCGTGGCCGGGCACGGGGCCGCCCTCCGGGATGACGGCCACCAGTTCGACGAAGTTGCCGGGAAAGTACACGTGGGTGTTGACCACCCCGAACGCCTCGGCGGGCCCGCCCGGCACGCGGGGAAGAACCGGGTAGGCGGGGGCGGGCACCGTGAAGCCCAGCCGGCGATACCGCTCCATCGCCTGGTCCATGTCCCGCACGATGTGGCCCACGTGGTGCAGGCCGTTGATCTCGTCACCCATGACGGGCCACCTCCATGGTCACCGGTGGAGCGATCCGGATGTCGTGTACACGGTCCGCGAGAACGACCGGCGGGGTACGTCCTCGCGGACGCAGGCAGTCAAAGCCGATCTCACCCTCGGAGTGGAATCACGACAGCCGTGCCCCAAAGAGGGGTCTGATAGCAAATGAGAGTACACCACCAGATTTCGGCTCGACAGATGTGACGTGATCAGTGGCGGGGGCCGTGGAATGGGGCAGGAGAGACCTCCGCTCGGCCCGCCCCTGCGAGCGACCACCCCGCCCACATCACCTCCGCCGCCGGCATCTTCGCCGCCACCCGGCCCTCCCCGACCCCACCCCCTGCCACCCGCCGCCGCCCGGCTCCGCCCGCCGCCCCGCCCCCGCTCGGCGTCACCGAATCCCGCTGATCCGTCTCGGCCGGGGACGGGCCGGCGCATCCCCGGCCGAGACGGGCGACGCGACGGCCATGCGGGGGGAGTCGAGGTCACAGGCGAGCATGCGGCGGAGGGCCGAGGTCAGTAGGCGAGTTCTCCGATGCCGCCGTCGACGCGCAGGACGGTGCCCGCGGTGTAGGCGGACTCGTCGGAGGCCAGGTAGACAGCCGCCTTCGCCACCTCGGTGGCGGTGCCGATGCGATGCAGGGGCACGGTCCGCCGGAGTTCCTCGTAGAGGGCGGCCTGCCGCTCGGGGCCGAGCGACTTGAACGTGTCCGTAAGGGTCGGCCCCGGGCTGAGCCCGTTCACCCGGACGCCTCGCTCCTTCAGCTCGTAGGTCAGCCCGCGGGAAAGGGACAGCAGGCCCGCCTTGGCGGCGCCGTAGACCGCCGCGTTCTCGTGCCCGATGAACGCGGAGACGGAGCCGACGAGGATGATCGAGGCCTGCCGGGACAAGAGCGGGATCAGGGCTTTGACCAGGAAGAATGGCCCATTGAGATTGGTGGCGACGAGTTTGTCGAAGGCTTCATCGGTCCATTCCTCGATCGGGAGATGGGTGACGTCGGCGGCGTTGCTCATCACGATGTCGAGTCGCGGCCACTCCTCCTGCAGGCGGGCCGCGAGCGCCGCCTGGCCGGGTACGTCCCCGGCGTCGCTGACGATGGTCAGCAGCGGGCCGTCCAGCCGCCGGGCGGCCTCCTCCAGACGTTCCCGCGAGCGGCCGGTGATCGCGACCGCCGCTCCCTCGGCGAGGAACTGCCGGGCGGTCTCCAGCCCGATGCCGCTCGTCCCGCCCGTGATCAGTGCGTACTTCCCCTCAAGACGACCCATTGACCTGGTTCTCCTCACTCGCGCCAAGGCGCGTGGTCCTGATGACAGTGGTGGCGCGGGATGGCCGCGGATGGCGGCGGATGGCCGCGGAGCGCCCGGCGCGCCTGCGGCCGGATGGCGTCCGGCCTCCGCGGGCGCTCCTGGGATCGGACGGTGGCCCGGCCCCGCCGGCGCGCCCGCGGTCAGATGGCGGTACGGCCGCCGTCGGCGGCGACGACCGCACCGGTCATGTAGCTGGCCCCGTCGCCGGCGACGAAGGCGATGACCTGGGCGACCTCGGCCGGGTCGGCGGCGCGCTTCAGCGCGGTGGTCAGCCCCATGCCGCCGACGTCGGGCCCCATGGCCGCCACCACCTTGGCGGTGGCCATCGGGCCGGGCGAGACGGCGTTGACGCGCACGTTCGACGCGGCGAACTCCGCCGCCCAGGTGCGGGTCAGCGACTCGATCGCCGCCTTGGTGGCGCCATAGGTCGCCATCGCCGGCAGGCCGAGACCGGCCGCGGTGGAGCTGACGTTGACGATGCTGCCGCCCCCGCGGGCGGCCATCTTCGGGGCGAGCCGGGCGACCAGGATGAACGGCGCGCGCACGTTGACCGCGAAGGCGGCGTCGTAGGCGGCGAGGTCCTGGTCGGCGGTCGCGCTGAACGGGACGACGCCCGCGTTGTTGACGAGGACGTCCACCGCCCCGGCCTCCTCGGCCAGCCGCTCCACGGCCCGCGGGTCGGCCAGGTCGGCGGGGATGAAGCGCACGGCGCCGGCTCCGCGCCCCCGCACGTCGTCCACGACCCGGGCGCCGCGGCCGGGGTCGGCGCCGGTGATGATCACGTCAGCCCCGGCGGCGGCGAGGATCGTCGCCGTCGCGTGCCCGAGCCCGCCGATGGCGCCGGATCCGGTGATCAGTGCGGTCTTTCCCGCGAAGTTCATGGGGTTCTGCCTCTCGTGAATTCTGGCGCGCTCGCGCCGCCGACTTCTGTGTGATCGTTCAAGAAGTCGGCCGGCCCTCACCGTACGGCCTTTTGTGCAAGCGGTCAAAAAGTCGTAGCCTGGGCACATGGCACGGACCGGGCGCCCCCGCGCCTTCGACAAGGACCAGGCTCTGGAGCGCGCGCTCCTGCTGTTCTGGTCCCGGGGCTACGGAGCGACCTCCGTACAGGACCTCGTCGACGCGCTGGCCCTGGAGCGGGGCAGCCTGTACGGCGCTTTTGGCGACAAGCGCAACTTCTACCTGGCGGCGGTCCAGCTGTATTGGGACACCTACGAGCACCGGCTGGTCGAGGCGCTGGCGTCAGGCCCAGTGCTGCCGGCGCTGCGCGAGGTGCTCGCCACCCCGGCCCGGACAGAGGAGTACGCCGCCGAGGCCGGTGGCCCGCAAGGCTGCATGATCGGCAACACCACCGCCGAACTCGTCCCCCAGGACGCCGAGGCCCGCGAGCTGGTGGCCCGCTCGCACGCCCGCTTCACCCGGATCGTCGCCGACGCCCTGCGGCGCGGGCAGGCCGAAGGCGAGGTCACCCGCTCCGCCACCCCGGAGGCCCAGGCGCAGCTCCTGCTCTTCACCGTCCAGGGCCTCTCCCTGGTCTCCCGCGCGGGGCTCGACACGGCCGCCGCGCTCGCCGCCGTCGATGCCCTGATCGACGCCCTGCGCGCCTGAGGCGCGCCTCCTCACGGCGAGCGCGGATTCGCGACCATGGGTACGGGGCCGCGCGCCCTGATCAGCGTCGCCCGCCGAACTCCCAGTCGTGGACCTCGACGCCGGCATACCGCTCCGGGGTCAGGACGGTGCGGGCCGTGCCCGGGTCCGTCGCGCGCACCAGGGCCGCCGTGCCCAGCCAGGTGGCGCCGTCGTCGGACAGCAGCGGCCCGTAGGCGATCACGTCGTCCCGCCGGCCGGGCGGTGGGACGAGGTCGGCGGCCTGGCCCGTGCCGAGGCCGAGCACCAGATAGCGGTTGCCGCCCTCGCGGCCGCCGGGGAAGTCCCACATGGTGCGGCCCAGCACGTTGCGCCAGCGGCGCAGCAGCACGTCGCGGTAGACGCCGGCCTGGTAGTTGGGCTCGTCGAAGGCGAACGCCCGCGCGGCGGCGGGGTCCGGCAGGTCGACGATGTGCACGCTGCCCGTGGCCGTGTCGCCGTCGAGGGTGGGGCCGCGGGCGATCAGCCGCGCGTCATAGCGGTCCATGTAGGACCAGTGCTCCTCGGCGAGCTTCTCGCGCAGGGCCCCGGAGCCGGGCCGGTCACGGTGGTAACAGAAGAATTCCATGGTGTGAGCCTGCCTATCACGGAACGCCGCGAGCGGGCGCGCCGGCCCCGGTCCTCCCCCGCCAGGCCGGCCTCATCTCGAACGGCAGCAGAGCGGCTCAGCGCACCAGATCGATGGGGCCGTAGCGGGCGTGCGAGGCCCCGGTGAGGTACGCCCAGTAGCGGTCGCCGTAGGACCAGTGCCACCACTCCGTCGGATAGTTCACGAACCCCGTCGCCGTCATGGCGGTGATGAGGGCCTTCCGGTTGCCGCGCGCCTCGGCCGAGATGGCGGGCGAGTCCGTGTAGCACTCCTCGCCGTGCTCCGGCGGGGTGGCGTTGACCTCCGTGCCCATCGGCAGCTCGGTCCCGTCCGGGGCGCACAGGGTGACGTCCACCGCTCCCCCGGCCACGTGCGGCGCGGTCTCCGGCGGCGAGACGTACTTGCCGGCCTCGGCCCGCAGCAGGTCGGCCGGCCAGCCGGGGTGGGCGTCGCGCATCCTCGACAGGCAGCCGGTGAAGTAGCGCTCCTGGAGAAAGGCGGGGCGGTGGCCTTCGACGAGGAGCAGCCGCAGTCCCCGGGGAAGCTGCGCCTGCGCGGCCGCCAGCCGGTCCCCGACGCCGAGCCGGACGTGCGCGTAGGCGCCGGCGGGGTCGGCCAGCCGCGCGTCCAGCCGGATGGTCTTCTCGTCGCGCAGATCGACGAGGGGTTCACCGCACTCCCGCACCGGAATCGCCGCGATGCGCGGGTCGGACAACAGTACGTGCTGCGCCATTGCTCACTCCATGGGCGGGAAGGGTTGCGGCAGGTCAGGCGCAGCATGGCCCACGCCGCTATAAATCCCCTGTAACCGGCCTATGACGGCAGCCGCGCGACCGGCGGCGGGCGAATGAGCGGCGGCCATAGGAAAAACCTATGGCCCCCGCTGGTATTTCCTCTTTGCGTCACGTTCTTTTCCGGACGTAGCGTGAAACAGCTCGCACGCGCCTTTTCTCTCACGTCAGCCGGGCTCCGTCAGGAGACGGCCCTGATGACGAGCTCCCTGAGGGCGGCCTCGCCGGCCTCGCTCAGCCTGGTCAGGGCGTAGGCCGTGGGCCACATGCCGTCGGCGTCGTCGAGGTTGGCCTCCACGGTGAACCCCAGCGAGGAGTAGCGCTCCTTGTCCACCTGGCCGCTGCGGAAGAAGCACACGATCTTCCCCGCCTTGGCGTAGGCGGGCTGGCCGTACCACAGCTTCGGCGCCAGCTCCGGCGCGGCGGACGTGATGACGGCGTGGACCCGCTCGGCCAGCGCGCGGTCCGCCGGCGCCATCTCGGCGATCTTCGCGAGCACGTCCCGCTCGTCGGCGGCGGCCTTGCCGGCGCCGCGGGCGCGGCGGGCGTCGTTCCTCAGCTCCGCCGCCCGCTCCTTGACGGCGGCCCGCTCCTCCGCGGACAGGCCGTCCCGGGAGGACGTGCTTCGCTGCTCGTTCTCGTTGGCCTTCGGTGCGGCGCTCATGGGTCTCCTTCGCTGGTTCGGATGAACGGTCATGGCCGGCTCAGTGCATCACTTTCCACCAGAACCCGTCCGGGTCCGTGAAGTGGCCGCAGTACCCGTCCCGGGGCGTCCGCGCGGCAGGAGTGGTGATCCGGCCACCGCCGGCGGCCGCGGCGGCGAGGATCGCGTCGACCTCGTCCCGGGACCCGGCGAGGTGGGTGAAGACCATCGCGGAGAAGCCGTCACCGTCCTTGGCGGTGCCCGCATCCCTCGCCAGCACCCCCCGCTCCATCATGCAGAGCCTGACCGCGCCCGGGGCCGGGCGGAAGTCGATGTACTTGTTGCCGTAGTCGCGATCGACGGTCATGCCGAGGGACTCGTAGAAGGTCCTGGACGCCTTCGGCGCGGCCACGCCGAGGATGACCGTGGTCTCGCTCGGCCGGGGCGTCGCCGCCGGCGGGCCGGTGTCCTTGGCGGTGGCCGAGGCCACCTTCCACACGGCGCCGTCCGGCGCCCGGAACGCCCCCGAGAACGACCCGAACAGGGCCTTCTTCGCGGGCTTGAGCACCTCCGCGCCGTTGCGGTCGGCGGTCTCCATCAGGGTCCTGACCTCGGTGGGCCGGCCGACGGTGCAGGTCAGCACGTAGCCGCGGAATCCCGAGGTCGCCGCATCGGCGCCCGCCGCCTCGGCGAGGTCCTCGGTCGCGGAGAGGGCGAGCTGTCCCGTACCGTGCAGGTCGAGGTGCACCGAGTGGCCGGCGTCGGTGGCGGCGGAGGCGAACGCGGTGGTGTAGAACCGGCGCGCGGCGCTCACTTCGGGCGCCCCGAGGGCGACCACGTCGAGCTTCAGAGGCATGTGCCTGACTCCATGTGTCTCGTGTCGCTGTGCGGCGTCCGAGGGGTGGGTGCTCAGCGCCGCTCCTGGATCCGGACCATGTTGCCCGCCGGGTCGCGGAAGGCGCAGTCACGCACCCCGAACGGCTGATCCATCGGCTCCTGGACGACCTCCGCGCCGCTGGCCTCCACGCGTTCGAAAAGACCGTCGAGGTCGTCGGTGGCCAGCAGGACGCCGGCGTAGGTGCCCTTGGCCATCATCTCGGCGATCGTGGCGCGCTCGTCGTCGGTGACCCCGGGGTCGGCGGCCGGCGGCTGCAGGACGATGGACGTCTCGGGCCGGCCGGCGGGGCCCACCGTGATCCAGCGCATCCCGGCGTAGCCGACGTCGTCACGCACCTCGAAACCCAGGACGTCGCGGTAGAAGGCCAGGGACGCGTCAGGGTCGTCATGCGGCAGGAAACTCGCGTGAATACTGACGTTCATGCATGTCACCCTAGGCTCGGGATAAGCGGCCCGCTTCTCGATTCCTGATCGCTTCACCCCTGCGGCAGGCTCACAGCCGGGTGGCCGTGCGGATCAGCTCCGCCAGGGCGAGGGAGCGGCTGTGCGCGGGCCAGGCGATGTGGGTGACGACGGGGGGCGCGTCGATCAGGGGGACGGCGGCGTGCTCGGCCCACAACCAGGCGCGGGCGGAGTCGGGGTAGACGGCCGCGGTGCGTCCGAGGGCGATCAGCTGCGCCAGCTGCGTCTGGTCGTGGATCTCGGGGCCCGGACCAGGAGGATAGACGCCGTCGCGGGGCCAGCGGGCGAGCGGCAGGCCGGCGATGTCGGCCAGGGACAGCGTGTGACGCGCCGCGAGCGGGTGCCCGGCGGGCAGGATGACGATCTGCCCCTCGGTCATCAGCTCCTCGCTGTCGAACCCGGCCAGGGAGTTGTACGGCGTGTGCATCAGCGCCACGTCGGCGCGGCCGTCGCGCAGCATCTCCCCCTGCTCGCAGGTGCCGCTCGGCAGCACCTCGACCTCGGCGGCGCCGGGCTCGGCGGCGTACGCGTCGAGGAGCTTGTGCAGCAGCTCGTGGGACGAACCGGCCTTCACCGCCAGCACCAGGCGGTTGCGGGGACCGCCGGAGCCGTCGGCGCCGCCGGCCCGGCGGGTGCGGCGCACCGCGGCGGCGGCCGCGTCGAGGGCCGCCCGGCCCTCGTGCAGCAGCATCTCCCCGGCTCCGGTCAGGGCGACGCCGCGCCGGTCGCGGTCGAGCAGGCGGACGCCGAGACGCCGTTCGAGCTGCTGGATCGCCCGGGACAGCGGCGGCTGGGCCATGCCGAGGCGCTCGGCGGCGCGGCCGAAGTGCAGCTCCTCGGCAACGGCGACGAAGTATCTCAGCTCGCGGGTCTCCAGGGTGTCCACGGCCGCAGCCTACCCCGTGATACCCGCCGGGTATGACAGCGCACCGCATCGGTGTTGGAGGCCACGCCCGCCCACGGGCGACCATCGACAGGCCCGCGCGAAGAGGGCTCTTGGCCCTCCGCGCCATCCATCCAGCAGGAAAGATCAGGACACGACCATGAACGCATCCTCCGCGCCCTTGCCCGGCGGCACCTGGACCCTGGGCGATCTGACCGTCACCCGCTTCGGCTACGGCGCCATGCAGCTCGCCGGCCCCGGGGTCATGGGGCCGCCCGCCGACCACGACGGCGCGCTCGCCGTCCTGCGCGAGGCCGCCGCCCTCGGGATCACCCACATCGACACCGCCGGCGCGTACGGGCCGCGGGTCACCAACTGGCTGATCCGCGAGGCGCTGCACCCCTATCCCCCGGCGCTGCACATCGTGACCAAGGTCGGCGCGGTCCGCGACCCGCAGGGCGGCTGGCCCCCCGCCCGGCGGCCCGAGGAGCTGCGCCGCGCCGTCCACGAGAACCTCGAGGACCTCGGCCTCGACGCGCTCGACGTGGTCAACCTCCGGCTCGGCGACGCCCGGGGGCCGCTGCCCGGCTCGCTCGCCGAGCCCTTCGAGACCCTCGTCGAGCTGCGGCGGGAGGGCCTGATCCGGCACCTCGGGGTGAGCAACGCGACCCCGGAGCAGGTCAGGGAGGCGCAGGCGATCGCGCCGATCGTGTGCGTGCAGAACATGTACAACCTCGCCCACCGCCAGGACGACGAGCTGATCGACGAGCTCGCCGCCCGGAACATCGCCTACGTGCCGTTCTTCCCGCTCGGCGGCTTCACCCCGCTGCAGTCGGAGGCGCTGTCCGCCGTGGCCGCCCGGCTGGGCGCGACGCCGATGTCGGTCGCCCTGGCCTGGCTGCTGCGGCGGTCGCCGAACATCCTGCTCATCCCCGGCACGTCGTCCGTGGCCCACCTGCGCGAGAACGTCGCCGGCGCGGGACTCTCGCTCTCCGGCGAGGATCTCGCCGAGCTGGACAAGATCGGGCGCTAGCGGGCCCTCCCCAGGGCCGGCGAACCGAGTGACGCGGCCGACCGGGTGGCGGCCGGGTGTCCTGTCGCACCCGGCCGCCCGGGGCCCGTCGCGCCGGGCTACTCGACGTCCGGCGCGCTGTCGGCGACGCTCACCTCCAGCTGCGCGCTCGACGACACCACGCTCCCCACCGGCGCACCGGCCCGACCGGCGTCCACGACCACCCCCCGGCGGCCGAGGTAGTCGTAGGTCTCCGGGTCGAAGACGTACTCCTCCCTGACTCCGAGGGGCGACACCATCGCCGCGGCGATGCCCTCGCGCCCGGCGGCGTCCCGCGCCTCCTTCACCGTCACCACCCCCGGGATGGTGGCGGCGGCGCGGAAGAGCGCGGCACGCTGGGCGGCGGGCAGGTAGGACTCCTGCAACAGCCCGCCGACCCGGTTCCACGCCTCGTAGTCCTGCAGCCCGTCGAAGGGCAGCCGCGTGTAGAGGTGCCTGCGCATGCCGTCGGCGTCGGCCGGCAGCTCGCTGACGTAGGCGTAGTCGCTGCGCAGGAACTCGGCGCGGTGGTCGAAGTCGGCCGCCCGCTCCGGGCGGCCGGGCCTGCCCGCCCGCGCCTGCTCCTCGCGTGCGGCCGGCGGGAGCGGGCGGCCCGGATACGGCAGCGGCGCCAGGATCTCCTCCCGTACGACTCCCCCGACCGAGCTGCCCTCGACCGGCAGCCAGATCGTGCGCTTGGAGCGCGAGAGCCAGATCTGCCCGTCCGACTCGGCCGAATCCATGCTCTGCGACCGGAAGACGAGGAACTGGCCCGGCCTGGGCCGCAGCTCCGGGCGGCTGCCGGCGCGCTCGGCCGCCCGCGTCAGCAGCTCCACGGCCGCGACCGTGCGGATCACCGGCGGAGGCGGCGCCGGGGCGGGCCCGCCCCGGACGGCGAACACCGCCATTCCCACCGCGGCCGCCAGACCGCCTGCCAGCGCGGCGCGCAGCCCGAGGCGGCGGAAGTCGGGGCGGGCCGGCGCGGACATGCCGGCGAGAAGGCGTTCCTCCTCGGCCCGCAGGTCCAGCCGCGCGGGGACCTCGGAGCGGAAGTCGTTGAGCCGGGCCAGGTCATCCATGGCGGACCTCCTCGATGACGGGTGCGGTGGGGTCGGTCCCGCCCAGTTCCTCGCGGATCCTGGCGCGGGCGCGGTTGACGCGTGAGCGGACCGTGCCGATGCGGATGCCGAGCGCCTCGGCGGCCTCGGCGTAGCTGAGGCCGCCCCAAGTCACCAGGAGCAGCACGTCCCGGTGCCCGGCGGGCAGCGCGACGAGCGCCGCGGCCAGGCGCCGCTGTACGGCCTGGGCGCTCAGCCGCTCGTCGCTGCGCGGGGTGAAGGGCTCGGTGACCGGGTCCACGCCGGTGCGGGCCAAAAGGTTCAGCTGCCTGGCCTCGGTGCGCTTGTGGCGGCCGATGAGGTTGGTGGCGATGCCGTACAGCCAGGGCAGGGCGGTGTGCCTGCTCAGGTCGTAACGGCCGCGCTGGTGGAAGGCGGCGAGAAAGGTCTCCGCCACCACGTCCTCGGCGACGTCGAGCCCGAGGCGGCGGATGACGAATCTCTTGATCTCGGCGGCGTGCCTGCGGAAGATCTCGCCGAACACCTCGGGCTCCTGCCGGGACCGCGCGATGACGGCCGAATCGGCGGGGCTCGTTTCTGACATGCTCTGGCCTCTCGGCTCACGGATGGAACACCCCTACTTGCCCGCCCGCCGACGGCCGGTTCCCGCGCCTCGGGGCCGGCCGGCGGCCGGGGGGCGGTGACCTGCATGAGGCCCGGGACGAGCGTCGGCGCCGGGCTCTCGTAGACTCCGCGGTCATGACAGAACGATGGCCCTTCATTCACCACGTCACCTTCATCGCCTCCGACCTCGAGGCGAGTACGCGCTTCTTCACCGCCGCGCTGAAGCCTCTCGGAGTTGTCGGGCAGGCGGCCGACGGCGGGGCGGAGTTCTGGGAGGAGGACCTGGACACCCCGTCCTTCGGTCTGTATCCGGCGGGCGACGCCACGGTGACACGGGGCGCGCACATCGCGTTCACCGCCCGCGACCGGGCCGCGGTCGACGCCTTCTACGAGGCCGCACTGGCGGCGGGCGGCCGGTCCCGGCACGAACCCCGCCGCTGGCCGGAGTACGGCGCATATTGCGCGTTCGTCGACGACCCGGACGGCAACAACATCGAGGCGGTGTACAAGGAGCAGGCATAGGAAGGGGTGCAGGGTCCACCCGCCGCGTGTCTTGCCGCGTTACAAGGTCTGCATCACGTTGACGCCGCGGGCCAGACCCAGGGCGCCCGTCAAGCGGCAGGAAAGGGGGTGAAAGGTAGGCCCGGACGGGTGATCGCGTCCGCGAGAGAGAGGTGGACATGACGGTCCGTCGCCGACAAACCGGTGCGGTCCACCCGGGATCACGCCCGGCGGCAAGCCCGGCCGCATCGCGCCGTCGCTCCCGTCCGTCAGCGGTCCGGCGTTCCCCGACGGCCCGATCACCTCGGGCAAGGTCTTCTTCATCGGCGCCGACGGGCTGCCGCACTGGTGCACGGGCAGCGCCGTGCACTCGCAGTACCGCAACGTCGTGGCGACCGCGGCGCAGTGCGCGTTCGACACCCAGACCCCCGGCGCCGCACTCGGCAAGTGGGTGTTCGTGCCCCGCTACACCGCCGGCACCGCCCCGCTGGGCCTGTACGTCGGCAAGCAGCTCGCCGGCCACCAGGACTTCGACACCGACCGCGACTTCGACCGCGGCTACGCCTTCGTCAACGTCTACGAGGGCGTCGTCCCCTCCGCCACGGGCGAGCCGACCGGCCACGGCAGGCTGGGCGACAACGTCGGCGGGCAGGGCCTGGCCTGGAACCAGCCGCTCGGCTCCTCGGTGAACGTCTTCGGCTACCCGGCGGGGCCGCACCCCGACGGCGTGCGGCCGTACACCGGGCAGAACATCAAGATGTCCGTGGGCAGCGTCACGACCACCGCCCACGTCCCCAGCCTGAAGGGCGAGCGGCTGCTGCCCGTGCGCTCCTGGTTCACCGCGCACGGCGCGCAGGGCTCCTCCTGGCTGCTGAACTACGACGCGGCCGGCGCCAGAGGCTACCTGAAGGGCCTGACCCTCAGCCTCACCGACGCCGACGGCAACCTGCGCTACGACACGGCCGTGTCCCCCTACTTCGACGACGAGCTGCTGGCGGTCTACTCCGCCGCCAACGCCGTCTGGACCGGCGCCGTCTCCCCCGCCTGACCCCGAAGCCCTTTCAGCCGGGCCGGTCACCGCGTATCCGCCTCGCGGTGACCGCACTTCACGATCACCAGAGAGATGATCAGCCGCATTCGGTGTACACAGTAAACCGTCATGGTTTACTGTGTACACCATGAGCGTTTCCCCTACGGCGGAGAAGATCGCCGAGGCCGCGCGGAGCATTCTCGTCAATGAGGGCGCCGGGGCCGTCACCATGCGGCGGGTGGCCGTGCTGGCCGGAGTGTCGCCGATGGCGGCCTACAAGCATTTCCCCAGCCGGCAGGCGCTGCTCGACGCGGTGGCCGAGCGGGCCTTCGGCGAGCTGGCCGGAGGGTGGGGGGTCCGGGTCCCGAGCGGCGGCTCCTGGGAGGAGCGGGCGTTCGGACTGCTGGAGGACTTTCTCGATTTCGCCCTGGGACAACCCCACCTGTACACGTTCCTCATGACCGACCGCCGCGAGCGGGCCCGGCGTTTTCCCGAGGACTTCGCGGGTGGCGCGCCCCCGTTCGGGCTGCTCGTCACGCTGGCGGAGGAAGGCATGCGCGAGAAGGTGCTGCGCCAGGACGATCCGCTGGAGGTGACCCTGGCGCTGACGGCGTCCGTCCAAGGGCTCGTGCAGCTCTATCTCGGCGGCCGCATCAGCCTGGAGGAGGACGGCTTTCGCGAGCTGTGCAGGCGTACGGCACGGAGGGTCCTCGATGGCGTCCGGAAGTGAGCGAGCGCCCCGCCGGAGGCGGCGGGGCTGGATCGCGGGCGCGGCCGTCCTGGCCCTCGTGGCCGCCGCGATGGGAGCCGGAGCGTGGTACGGCAGCGACCAGGCGATCAAGGTCGTGCGCCACGGCACGAGCAACACCCGGGTGCTCGCCGTCCACGGCGACACGGTGACGCTGACGCGCACGCCGCAGTCGGCCAAGCCGGGCACGTACTGGCTGGAGTGGAGCGGCGCGCACTCGATGCTCGGCGACGTCGTGTCCGACACGCCGGGCGGGGTCACGCGCAAGGTGCTGCGCGGCCCGGTTCCCTCGGTGGGCACCCCCGGCTTCTTCGGCAACGTGCCTCCCGGCGATCCGAAGGTGGCCTGGGGAATCGACTTCACCGAGATCATGGTGCCCACCGAGCTCGGCCCCGCCCCGGCCTGGTACGTGCCGGGCGACGGCACCACGTGGGTCGTGGCCGTGCACGGGCAGAACGGACGGCGCAAGGCCAAGCTGAAGATCCTGCCCGTGGTGCACCGGCTGGGGCTGCCCTTCCTGGACATCAGCTTCCGCAACGACGAAGGCGCCCCGCCCTCACCCGACGGCCTGCTGCACCTGGGCGACGCGGAGTGGCGCGACCTGGAGGCGGCCCTGCGCCAGGCGCAGACGATGGGAGCGCGCCGGTTCATCCTGTACGGTACCTCGATGGGCGGCCAGATCGTCGGTCAGTTCCTCGGCCGGTCGCCGCTCGCGCACCTGGTCGACCGGGTCATCATGGACGCCCCCATGATCGACGTACGGATGACGGCGGAGCAGGGCGCCAGGAACCACCATCTGCCCGCCTTCACCGCGGGGCTGGTCGGCCAGATCATCGAGTGGCGCACCGGCATCGACATCGATCGGCTCAGCCTGATCCACCATCCGCCGCGGGTCCGGCCGCCCCTCCTGCTGATCCACACCGTCCCCGACACCGACCACCCGATCCAGGAGGCGCACGGCCTCGTCGCCACGGGCGCGCGCCTGGGGTGGAAGATCCGGTTCGAGCCGTTCGCGCAGGGCGAGCACACCGAGGCGTGGAACGTGGACCGCGGCCGCTACGACTGGCTCGTCCACGACTTCCTGTCCCCGGTCGTCGCGTCCGCACCCTAGCGTCCGCCCGTCCGAGACGCCGTGCGAGACGCCGTGCGAGACGCCGTGCGAGACGCCGTGCGAGACGCCGTGCGAGACGCCGTGCACCGACGAACGCGTACCGGCTACAGCCCGACGTTGCGCATGGCGTTGTCGCGCCAGCGGTCGACGGCGCGGATGTAGCGCAGCACGACGGGCGAGGCGGGAGCCCAGCGGCCGTGCTTGGCGATGACGGCCACCGGGACGCCGGCGGCGTAGGCGACGGTGGCGCCGCCGGCGCGCAGGCTGTGCGCGGTGACGCGCTCCGCGGCGGGCACGCCGGCGCGGACGGCGAGGTCGCGGACGATGACGTTGACGGCGCCGGCGCCGAGTGAGGGGCCGATCGTGCCGTGCCGGTTGACGCGGCGCAGCAGCCGGCCCTCGGTGTGCCCGGCCCGGTCGAGGAGCTGCAGCCAGTCGCGCCAGGCGGCGACCGGGTCGGTGAGCGGGTGGCTGCCGCGCGGGATGGCGATGGTCTCGCCGGCGGAGTCCTTGTCGGTCTTGGACGTACGGATCGTCACCTCCAGGCCGTCGGCGACCTCGCGTACGTCCTCCCTCATGAGGGCGACCAGCTCGCTGCGCCGGCCCATCAGCGCCAGGCCGAGGACGAGCAGCAGCCGGTCGCGCCGGCCGATCGGCGTGTCGAGGTCGCAGGCGCTCACCATGGCGCGCAGCGCGTCGATGGTGATGGGCGGGGCTTCGCGCTGGCCGCGGCCGCCGTCCTCGGCGCGCTGCCGCTTGTGGGCGCGCAGCACGAGGCGGGCGGACTCGGTGGCGGGGCTTGCGGGGTGGCCGGCGAGGCGGTGCATGGTGCGCACCGCGGCGATGGCCTGCTCGACGCTGGCCGGGGCCTGCCCGGCGTCGCACAGTCCGGCGGTGTACTCGGCCAGGGTGTGGGCGGTCGCGGGCAGGGAGACGCGGCCGTGCTCGGCGCACCAGGCGGTGAAGGCAGCCCACTGGCGGGCGTAGGCGCGGCGGGTGTTGGCGGGGACGCCGTCGGCGATGCGGGCCCGGGTGCGCGCGCTCAGCGTGTAGTCGGCGGAGGTGTGCGTCTCCGCGTTCCCAGCGTTCTCCTCGTTCTCCGTGAGCGGGAGGATCGGGGCCTGCTCCCCCAACGGCCGCTCCCCCGCCGTCCGCTCCGGCAGCGCCCGTCCCTCGTCGACGCCCGTCACCTCGTCGTCCACATCCGTTCTCCCGCCCGTCTCCGGAACCCCGTGGGGGACCGGCAAATCCTGACCCGCGATAAGGAAGGTTATCACGGGTCAGCTTTGAGAAGATGACCGTTCGCGAACGCACGGAACAGATGCGTTCGTTCGCTTCGAACGTTACGCTGCTGTCCGTGGCAGACGAACAGGAAACCGCGACGGCCAGCGACACCGGCGCGAGCAGTGATCAGACGGCCGGCGACGAGGCGGCGGACCGGCGGGAGCCCGAGCCGCGATGCGCCGGCCCCGGCTGCGCCAAGGCCCTCCCCGGGCGCAGCAGCCGGGCGAAATACTGCAGCGACGCCTGCCGCGCCGCCGCGTACCGGGCCCGCACCACCGCGCACTCCGCCCCGGTGGCCAACGCGCTGCTGCGCGCCCACGACCTGCTCTCCCCGCTGCTGGCCGCCGGAGAGCAGTGGCAGGCCGCCCAGGACGCGTTGCGCACCCAGCTCGCCGAGCTGAGCAACGGCGCGCTCGCCCAGGTCGAGGCGGCCGAACAGGCCGCAGAGGAGGCCCGCGCCGCCGCCGCGGCCGCCGACCAGCGCGCCACCGCCGCGGCCAACGCCGCTGCCGCCCGGATCGCCGCCGCCGAGCAGGCCCGGCAGCAGGCCGAGGCCGCCCGCGACCGCGCCGAACAACGCGAGCAGGACGCCTGGCGCCACGTCGGCGAACACCAGGCCGCCCGCGCCCAGGCCGAGCAGGCCGCCGCCGACGCCACCGCCCTGCGGCGCCAGGCCGAGACGGACCGCGACGCCGCCCGGGAGCGGGCCGCCCGGCTCACCGAACTGCAGGCAGCCGCCACGACCCGCATCGCCGAGCTGGAACAGCAGGCCGACGAGCAGCGGCGCGATCTCGCCGATCTCCGGCAGCGGCTGCGGGAGCAGGAGCAGCACACCCGCGAGGCCGAGCAGGCGCGCGACCAGGCCCGCGGCACCGCCGAGGCGCACGCCCAGGAGGCCGGACGCCTCCGTCGCGACCTGGCCGCTGAGCAGCAGCGACGCGAGCAGGCCGCCACCGCGGCCGCCGTCGCCGAGCACGGCCGCACCCTGGCCGACCAGGCCCGGGCCGCCGCCGTCGACGAGGTGAACCGGCTGCGCGGCGCGCTCGCCGCCGCGGAGAGCGCGCTGCAGACCGCTCAACAGCAGCGCGAGGAGGCTCTCAGGACCGCCGCCGTGGCCCGGGCCCTGCTCGACCAGCAGCAGGCCGCCGTCCGGCAGCCGGACACCGAACCCCAGCCGGACACCGAACCCCAGCCGGACACCGAACCCCAGCCGGACACCGAACAGCGGCAGGCCGCTGCCCACCAGCAGGACACCGCGCAGGACACCGGGCACGACCCCGGCCCTCGGAAGGACACCGGCCCCCACCAGGACGTCGAAGACCAGGACTCCGGACAGCCGCCCGCCACCGCCCACCGGCAAGACGACGCGGCGGCCGGCCGGGACGGCCGATCGGCACCGCCCAGCTGACACAGCGGCCGAACCAGCCCGAAATTCGGCCCGGCCGGGCCCGCAGCGCCGCGCTCTCCCAGCTTGCCGCCGAAGCCCTGACCGTGAAGAACTTCCTCCCTCTCCTCCTCAACTCGGACAAGCCAGATGTGGTGACGATGGGCTCTGCCTGTTCGCGGCCACCCAGCCCCGCGACTGCCTCATCAAGGCATTCCCTTCGCACAGGTCTGAGCGCTCGCATGCTCAAGGCCGTTGTCCTGGTACAGCGCTGTCCCAGGACAACGGCCGCCCCTTTTGCGGCGCGGTGGCGCGTGCGAGTCTCGGCGCCGTGCCCGGCATGACCGGGCGCCGGTCGAGGCGGTGAGAGCACCGCGGCTCCGCGACCGGCCACGAAGACCGAGGACACGAAGACCGAGGACATGAAGACGAACGTCAGCTTCCCCAGCGCCCACCTCACCCTCGCCGGGATCCTGTTCACCCCGGACGACCACACCGGCGGCCGGCTGCCGGCCGTCGTCGTCTCCCACCCGGGCGGCGGCGTGAAGGAACAGACGGCCGGCGTCTACGCCGAACGGCTGGCCCGCGCCGGGTTCGCCGCGCTCGTCTTCGACGCCGCGTACCAGGGGGAGAGCGAGGGCGAGCCGCGCGGGCTGGAAAGTCCTTTCCAGCGGGCCGAGGACGTCAAGTCCGCGGTGAGCCACCTGTCCACCCGCGACGACATCGACCCGGAACGCATCGGCGCCCTGGGCATCTGCGCGTCCGGCGGCTTCGTCCCGTACGCCGCGCAGACCGACCACCGCGTCAAGGCCGTGGCCACCGTCAGCGCCGTGGACCTCGGCCAGGTGTTTCGCGAAGGGCTCGGCCGCACCCAACCTCCGCAGGTGCTCCAGGCCATGCTCGACCGGGCCGGCGCCGCGCGCACGGCGGAGGCGCGGGGCGAGGCCCCGCCCATGGTGCCGTGGATCCCCGCCGACGCCGAGGAGCTGCTGGAGGGCGAGACCAGGCAGTTCCGCGAGACCTGGGAGTACTACCGTACGCCGCGCGGCCACCACCCGCGGGCGGCCCAGGGCTGGGTGCTGCGCAGCATCGACGAGATCGCCCAGTACGACTCGTACGCGATGATCCACCTCATCGCGCCCAGGCCGCTGCTGATGATCATCGGTTCCGAGGCGGAGAGCGCCTACTTCAGCCGCGAGGCCATCGAGAAGGCGGCCGAGCCCAAGGAACTGTTCGTCATCGACGGCGCCACCCACGTGGATCTGTACGACCGCGACGAGTACGTCACCCCGGCCGTCGCCAGGCTCGCCGCCTTCTTCGGCGAGCACCTGACCGGCTGACCGCTCCCCTGCCCCGCGTCGGCTCCGCTTGGTCATGCCGGTCCCGGAGAACGGGGAAGGCCGGAACGTTGCCAGACTTGGGCGTATGAGCAGCAACGCGCGCCCCGGCGAGCTGGGTGACTTCCTCAAGGCCCGGCGGATGGAGCTGAGCCCCGCCGCGGTGGGGCTGCCCGTCGCCGGCGGGCGGCGCCGCGTCAAGGGGCTGCGCCGGGAGGAGGTGGCCCTGCTCGCGTCGATCAGCGCCGACTACTACACCCGCCTGGAGCAGGGGCGCCGCCAGGCCTCCGAGCCGGTGCTGGAGGCCATCGCGCGCGTCCTGCGGCTCGGCGACGACGAGCGGGCCTATCTGTTCGAGCTGTCCGGCAAGGACAGGAACGCGGCCCGGCCGCCCCGCCCGGCCGCGCGGAAGGTCCAGCCGCAATTGCAGCGGCTCCTCGACGACTTCGCCACCACCCCGGCCGTGATCCTCGGCCGGCGGACGGACGTCCTGGCCTGGAACGCCATGGCCGCCGCCCTGTTCACCGACTTCGGGAAATATCCGGAAGAGAAGCGCAATTTCGTAAGGCTGGTTTTCAGTGACCCCGACGTGCGGGCGCTGTACCCGCACTGGGAGGACGTGGCCCAGGCGTGCGTGGCGCAGCTGCGCATGGAGGCCGCCAGGGACCCGGACGACCCGCGGCTGGGCGAGCTGGTGGGCGAGCTGTCGGCGCGGGACCGGGACTTCCGCCGGTGGTGGGGCGGCCACCACGTCACCGTGCGCGACATGGGCACCAAGGTGATCCGCCATCCCGTCGCCGGGGAGCTGACCCTCGACTGGTCCACCCTCACCTGCGCCACGGACCCCGACCAGCAGCTCATCGCCCTCACGGCCGAGCCTGGCACCCCGTCCCACGACGGCCTGCGCGCCCTCGCCGCGACGGGCCGCCGAGCCGGCGCTCAAGCCGGTGGCGCACCTCACCGCCTCCGGACCGAGCCGGCCTGAACGTGCCCCTTCCGGCCACAGCGTCCGAAGCGTCAGACTCCGCGAGCCGGCGTCGGACGATCAGACATCGAGGCGCTGCGGCCCGGGACCGACCTCGCGGACGACAGTGTAGGTGGGCGCTCCCGTCATACGCGGTTCGGCCTTGCCGGACAGGCCCTCCAGGGCCTTGGTGATCGCCGCCATCCGGCCGTCGGTATCGGAGTTCTCCACGAAGTGACGGTAGTCCGCCTCGCTCGCCCAGTGCACGATGGTGTACACGCGACTGCCGTCGGTGCTCACGTGGAAACGGGCCGAGCGGTAGCCGGGAAAGAAACGCACCCACCGCTCCTGAATCTCCGCGAACGCCTCCACCAGCTCAAGCTGCGTGTCAAAGCCGTCAACGGTGTAGTCGATGATCGAAGAGAAACCGAGATCCGTGCTCACGGGCACACTCCTTGAGGTCGAGGTCGGGTGCGAGGCGATGCCCCGGCGGCCATCGTGCAATCTCAACCGTGGTCGAGGTCAAGCGCCCAAGCGAAAGCAACCCCGGCCCGGTCGTGGCGCGCCACGGCCGGGCGGCGGTCGCCTCCACCACGTAGGTATGGACCTTCGCAGCGCCCGCAACGCGAGCTGGGCCGCCACGGGTACAGCCGGGGCATGCGGGGGCAGCTGAGTGATCTGGCTGAATGCCGGTCTTCGAACCCTGGACCGGATCTTGTAGTCGATCACTGCCGATCGCCGGCCTCACGAGCTCCAGCGATGTGGTTGCCCTGAACAAAGTCCTTCTGGTGCGCGGCCCGTGGCAGGCGGGCATATTGGTGGGTGCACGGTCAGGATTCGCCCGTTCGACGGTCATCGGAAGGCGGTCATGGCCAGGGTTCGCCAGCGCAAGAAGGGCAGCAGCAGCCAGGCCAGAGGCGGTGATCCGCCGGAGCCGGGCCCGGGAGCCTGGAAGGCCGCGCGCACGTGGGTGGCCGGGGTGGCCAGCGCTGTGCTCGTCGCGGCGGCCGGCGTGGTGTTCACCGCCTGGTACACCGCGAGCGGGACCGACGCCGTCGACCAGATCGGCGGCAAGCCGCCGCTGACGGTCGGGCATGTGGAGGTCGATCTCGACGAGCGCCCGCTGGTGCTCAGGGGGGGCCAGACCAAGTACGAGAGAAAGGGGCAGTGTCCTGCCCTACCTGAGAGAGCGCTGATCAGCGGGTACGGCGACGGGGCGTGAGGACCTCGGTGACTTTGGCGATGGCCTCAGGTCCGGGTTTGACGTAGCGCATGGCGGTGCGGGGGTTCTTGTGCCGGGTCTTGCCCATGATGAGCTGCAGCGGGACCTCGGCCTCGGGGGTTGAGCAGCATGCGAACGAAAAGTCGCGTTTAGCCGCCCCCAGAGCCCCGCTTGCCGTTGATGGCTATTCCAATGCGGATGACCTGCGGAATCGTGCTGCTCAGAAGGTCGTGGAAGCTGTTTCCCCGTAACAGTTCGATCTTGAGCCTGGCTCGCGTTGATGGATGAGTCCTACCTTCTGGGCCCATGCCAGTTGAGTTCTTAAGCGATGAAGAGGCGGCCGCCTACGGCCGCTATGTAGGGGCGCCGACGCGGGCCGAGCTGGAGAAGATGTTCTTCCTCGACGACGCGGACCGAAAGCTGATCGGGCGCCGCCGTGGTGATCAGCACCGGCTCGGGTTCGCCCTGCAACTGACCACGGCCCGGTTCGTGGGCCGGTTCCTGCCGGACCCGCTGGAGGTCCCGGCCGAGGTGATCGACTACCTGGCCGATCAGCTCGGCGTGGCGGACGTGTCGCAGGTCAAGCAGTACACCGAGCGGCGCCAGACGCAGTTCGACCACCAGGACGAGATCAAGAAGGCGTACGGGCTGCGGGAGTTCTCCGCGGTCGAGGCGGAGTTCACCGCGTGGGTGGATGCGCGGGCGTGGAACACCGGGGACGGCAAGAAGGGCATCTTCGTCGACGGGGTGAGCTGGCTGCGCTCCAACAAGGTGCTGCTGCCGGGGGTGACCACGCTGACGCGGCTGATCGCCCGGGTGCGTGATGAGGCGACCGAGCGGCTGCATGACACGCTGTACGGCATTTTGTCACCGCGGCAGCAGGCGATTCTGGCCCGGCTGCTGGAGGTGCCGGAGGGGGCGCGCTCGTCGGATCTGGAGCGCTGGCGCAAGGGCCCGTCGGTGCCCTCGGGCCGGAACATGGAGAAGGCGCTGGAGCGCGCCGGGGAGATTCTCAGCGTCGGCCTGGGGTCGATGGAGCTGCCGCCGGGGGTGCCGCACCGGCGGATGGTGGATCTGGCTCGGTATGGGATGACGGCCACGGCGACCACGCTGCGCCGGCACGGCCCCTCGCGGCAGCCGGCCACGTTGCTGGCCACGGTCATCTACCTGGAGGGCAAGTCGGTCGACGACTGCCTGGACCTGCTGGATCTGCTGATGACGACCGAGCTGATCGGCAAAGCCGAGACCGCCACTGACAAGGAACGGGCCCGCCAGCACCCCAAGCTCGCCCGCCATTCGGCCACCCTCGCGGTGGCGGTGGAGACGCTGCTGGAAGTCACCGAGTACGGCGAGGAGCTGCGGCTGGAGCAGGTGTGGGAGGCGATCGATGCGATGGTGCCGCGCCGGGAGCTGAAGGAGGCGGTGGCCGCGGTGACCGGGATGGTGCCGCCGCCCGGCGCCGATGCCGATGGGCAGATGCGGGCGTTGCTGGCTGAGCGGATCGCGACGGTGTCGGGATTTCTCAAGACGCTGACCACGGTGATCGAGTTCGGCGCGAACGCCGAGGCGCAGCGGGTGCTGGCGGCGATGAGGACGCTGCCGCGGCTGCTGGACGGCCGTAAGAAGAAGGTGACCGAGGACGACATCGACGTCGCGCTGGTGAGCGGATCGTGGAAGCGGCTGGTGTTTCGGGCCGGCTCGCACGGCAGCACGGTGGACAAGAACGCCTACACCATGTGCGTGCTGACCGAGTTCCACCGTCATCTCACGCGGCGTGACGTGTACGCCGAGGCCTCGGCCCGGTGGCGGGATCCGCGCGGCCAGCTGCTGGACGGCGCGGACTGGGTGGCGGCCAAGGGGCCGGCGCTGACGGACCTGCAGCTGCCGGAGCATCCGGAGACGCTACTGGCCGAGCACGCGCTGGTGCTGCATCTGGCGCTGCGGGACGTGGCCGCCCGGCTCGGCACCGACGGCGTCGACGTCACCGTCGATGAGGAGGGACGGCTACACGTCGCCAGGCTGCAGGCGCTGCCTGAGCCGCCGTCGCTGGTGGATCTGCGCAAGCGGGTGGCCGGCATGCTGCCCCGGGTGGATCTGCCGGAGTTGCTGCTGAAGGTGATGGGCCGTGTCCCCGGATTCGAGGCGGCTTTCACCTCGGTGGCGGGCGGGGTGAGCAAGCTGGCCGATTTCGGTGTCTCGGTGGCGGCCTGCCTGACCGCGCAGGCGCTGAACATCGGCTATGCGCCGGTGGTCAAGGCCGGCACCGCGGCGCTGGAGCGTGACCGGCTCAGCCACGTGGCGCAGAACTACCTGTCGGCCGAGACGTTCTCGCTGGCCAACGCGCCGCTGATCGAGGAGCAGGCGAAGATCGGTTTTGCCCGGCAGCTCGGCGGCGGCCTGGTGGCCGCGATCGACGGCATGCGGTTCGTGGTCCCGGTGCCGTCCATCTACACCCGGCCGAACCGGAAGTTTTTCGGCGGCAAGAGGGGCCTGACCTGGCTCAATATGATCAATGACCAGGGTGCGGGACTGGGCGCGAAGGTGGTCACCGGCACCGTCCGGGACTCGCTGCACATGATCGATGTACTGTTTCGGCGCGACGGCGGGCAACGCCCGGACATCATCGTGACCGACACCGGATCTTACAGCGACGTGGTCTTCGGACTGGTGCATCTGACGCGATCGCCGCCTATGGCCGCATTTTCAAGACGCTGCACATCCTCACCTACGCGGTGGAGGAGCCGTATCGGCGTGACATCAAGGGCATCCGCAACCTGCAGGAGTCCCGCCACGCCCTGGCCGGGAAGATCTTCCACGGCCGTAAGGGCGAGGTCTACCAGCGCTACTACAAGGGCATGGAGGACCAGCTCGGCGCGCTCGGGCTGGTGCTCAACTGCGTCACGCTGTGGACGACCGAATATTATTCTCGGGCGGTGCTGGAGCTGCGTTCGCAGGGCCGGGAGGTGAGCGACGAGATCCTGTCGCACATCTCGCCCGGGCACAGCGACAACATCAACTTCTTCGGCGTCATCAACGTGGACGTCGAGGCGGAACTGGCCAAGCTCGACACCAGCGGATGGCGGCCGCTGCGGCCCGCCCAACTGCGAGAGCTGGGGTTGACCCCGTGAACTGGGGTCCCTGAGAAAGGTGAGGGCCGCGTCCTACCCTAAACAAGCTGGGTGCGGGCGGGGCCCGGTGGGTTGGCGGCGCGCGGGTTAGGGGCTCGGCGCGGGCGACGCAGGCACGGTGAGTTCGACCTCGATGGCCAGCACACCGAACACATCTCGCGTCGGCCCGGCCCCGTTGCTCGGGGCGCGGCGTTCGGCGCGGGCACTCATCGGTGAGCCCGGCTGGGCTGCCGGTCGCGGGGCCGGAGCCTGATGGTCATGGCGTATGTGCTCATCGCGAGGCCGGCGGACACGAGCGTGACGAGGCCGAGGGGGACGGCGTTGTCGGCGCCGCCGAGGCCGACCAGGGGTGCGGCGAGGCCGCCGCATGCGAAGCGCGCCAGCCCGAGCAGGGAGGAGGCGGTGCCGGCAATGTCGGGGTAGTTGGCCAGGGCCAGGGAGGTGGTCGGCGGGCTCGTGGCGGCTACGCCGCTGACCATCGTGAACAGCGAGAGGATCACGGCGGTCAGGGGCAGGGCAAGGACCGCGGTGGCGAGCAGGCCGCCGGCGCCGAGCAGGCACAGCACGAGCCCGATCAGCAAGGTCCCCTTCTCCGACCACCGCTCGGACAGGCGGCCGGCGGCGAAGCCGAACACCATGAACCCCAGGGAGTTCAGGCCGAACGCCACAGCGTAGCCCTGCGGGGAGAGGCCGTAGATGCCTTGCAGGACGTAGGTGGCACCGGCGAGGTAGGCGAACAGGGCGGCGCTGACGAAGGCGGAGATGAGCACGACGCCGAGGAAGGTGCGGTCGCCGATCAGCCGGCGAAAGTCGCGGCCGGTCCGCGTCAGCCCGCCGGTGACGCGATCGTGCGCGGGCAGCGTCTCGCGGAAGATGACGAGACAGGCCAGCAGGATCAGCGCGCCGATCGCGGACAAGACCAGGAAGATGCCCCGCCAGTCGGTGACCGAGGCGAGTTGCCCGCCGATCACCGGTCCGATGACGGCGGCGAGCCCGGCGATCACGGTCAGGTGGCCGTAGAAGCGGACGAGCTTGCCGCCAGAGTAGAGGTCGCGGCCCGCGGCTTGGGCGATCACGATGCCCACCCCGCCGGCCAGGCCCTGGACGAATCGCGCGGCGATGAGGGGCTCGATGGCCGGGCTGAGGGCACACGCCGTTGAGGTGAGGATGTAGGCGAGGACGCCGGCCAGCAGGGGACGGCGGCGGCCCAACCGGTCGGACAGCGGTCCGGCGGCGGCCTGACCGAGGCCAAGACCGAGCAGGCACGCGGTGACGGTCAGCTGCGCTGCCGAGGTCGCCGCCCGCAGCTCGGTGGTGAGCGCGGGGAGCACCGGCAGATAGACGTCCATGGAGAGCGGACCGAAGATCGTCAACAGGGTGAGGACGACCGCCAGTGCACGGCCGACGGCCTGTTCCCGCGGGCCTGCCCGGTGGTGGCCGCTCGGGGATGCCGCCGGGTCGGTGTTCGCGGGCGGAATGGTCACGCGGTTCCTCCAGCAGCGGGGTTGCATCGGGGCGACAGGTCTCGATCGGCGAGGCGAAGTGAAGGTCGCCGGACTACGGGTGCAGGAGCACCTTGATGGCCCGGCGCTCGTCCATCGCCCGGTAGCCGTCGGCGGCCTGGTCGAGCGGCAGGGCCAGGTCGAACACTTTGCCGGGGTCGATGTGCCGCTCCCCGATGAGCCGCATCAGCTCGGGCAGGAAACGGCGCACCGGGGCGGGACCGCCGTGCAGATGCACGTGGGAGAAGAACAGACCCATGCCGGGCAGCTGCACATCGTGGGTGACGCCGACGTAGCCGACGTGCCCGCCCGGCCGGGTGGAGCCGATGGCCTGCATCATCGACTCCTGGGTGCCGACCGCCTCGATGACGCTGTGCGCGCCGAGCCCGCCGGTGAGGTCTTTGATCCGGGTGACGCCTTCCTCGCCTCGCTCGGTGACGATATCGGTGGCGCCGAACTCGCGTGCGAGCCTCTGGCGGGCCTCGTGGCGGCTCATCGCGATGATGCGTTCGGCGCCGAGCTGCCGAGCCGCCAGCACCCCGCACAGGCCGACGGCGCCGTCGCCGACGACCGCGACGGTCTTGCCCGGCCCCGCCTGCGCGGCGACCGCGGCGAACCAGCCGGTGCCCAGCACATCGGAGGCGGCCAGGAAACCGGGAATCAGGTCGCCAGATGGGACCTCGGGCGTGGCGAGCAGGGTGCCGTCCGCGAGAGGGACGCGCATGTACTGTCCCTGAGCACCGCTCACGCCCTCACGATGGATGCAGGAGCTGTGGTAGCCCGCCCGGCAGATCTCGCAGGTGTTGTCGGAGGCGAAGAACGAGCCGACCACGAACTGGCCCGGCCGCACCGTGGTGACCGCGGCTCCGACCTCCTCGACGATGTCGGCGTACTCGTGCCCCATCGGCTGCGGTCCCTCCAGCTTCTCCACGCCCCGGTACGGCCACAGGTCCGACCCGCAGATGCAGGTCGCCGACAGGCGGATGATCGCGTCGGTCGGTTCGATGATCTGCGGGTCGGGACGGTCTTCGACGTGGACCTGTCCGGGGGCGGTCATGACGGCAACACGCATGAGCGAAGCACTTCCTGTAGGCGGTGAAGGCGGTGATGGTTCGGGCGGTTCAGGCGGTAGGTCAGGAATTAGTCGCGGTGGCCGGCTCGATCCGGACCGTGAGACGGCTGCCTGCCTCGGAGAGGTTGTCCAGGCCGGTCTCGACGACGCCGAGGCGGATCAGGCCGGGGTCGGGCACCGTCTGGCCGAGGTCGTCGTAGTAGACGGCGATCACCCCGCTCACGGGCCAGACATAGATGCCGCCCGGGGTGGGATCATGGACCGGCGTGCCACCCCCGGCGGTGAGCGGGCGCGGCAACGGCCCCGCCTTCGCCTGGCCCCACGCGTCCGTCAGTTGCACGGTCAACGGCAGCATCGTGGTGAACTGCCGCGCCATCATCGTGTCGGTCAGCGTCGCGGCGACGGCATGGTCGCCGAACCGCAGCACCACCGCCATCCCCGATGCGGCGCTCGCCGTGCCCGGCGATGACACCGGAGATGACACCGGCAGCGTCACGGGCCCGGTGTCCTGCGGGTCTGCTGATCGCGAGCACCCGGCCAGCGCGGCGGTCAGCAGGCAGGCGGCCAGGCGGCGGGCCCAAGCGGCGGTGGCCGCGATCACTACCTCGGTCATGGCATCCAGCACACCTGGGACGGCCCGGGCGAGGAAGTCTCTGCTGATGGGTGTACTACCAGTGCATCCCACGTGCCGGGGAGCGTGGCGTACCGTCGTGGCATGGACAACCGGTCCGAAGTGCGCGCCTTCCTCACCTCGCGACGCGCCAAGATCACTCCCGTGCAGGCGGGTCTGCCTGTCGCCGGGCAGCGGCGCGTTCCCGGGTTGCGGCGCAGCGAGGTCGCCGCCCTGGCCGGGATGAGCGTGGAGTACTACGCCAAGCTCGAACGCGGCCATCTGGCCGGCGTCTCGGCCAGCGTCCTCGACGCGATCGCCCGCGCCCTGCACCTGGACGACGCCGAACGCGCCCACCTGCTACGGCTCGCGCACGAGGCCGACGGCAGCAACGCCGTCCTGCGCCGCCGCCGTCCCAAGCAGCCGACCGCCCGGGCCAGCCTGCACTGGATGCTCGACACCATCACTACCGCCCCGGCCATCATCGGCAACAACCGTTCGGACCTGCTGGCCGCCAACCGCCTGGGCCGGGCCATGTACAGCGACCTCTACGCCGATCCCACCCGGCCACCGAACTTCGCCCGCTTCACCTTCCTCGACAGCGCCGCCAGTCGCTTCTTCCCCAACTGGGACCTGGCCGCCGACATGACCGTGGCCAACCTGCGCACCGCAGCCGGTAAGGACCCGCACGACAAGGGCCTGCACGACCTGGTCGGAGAGCTGTCCACCCGCAGCGACGATTTCCGCCGCCGCTGGGGAGCCCACAACGTCCGCACCCACGGCACCGGCGTCAAACACTTCCGCCACCACATCGTCGGCGACCTCACCCTCGCCTACGAGAGCATGGACCTGCGCGCCGAACCCGACCTGTCCATGACCATCTACACCGCCGAACCCGGATCCCCGTCCGAAGACGCGCTCCGCCTGCTCGCCTCCTGGGCCGCCACTCACGAGCACACTGATCAGCTCCAAGACACCGACCACCCGCGCGCCGAGTACAGTTGACACGCCCGAACGGTGTTTCATAAGCGGACACCTATGAAACACCGCCTCCGATCGGGGGCGTCCAGGGTGAACACTGTTTCATGAGTCGGTGCAAACGGGTAGCCCTCTGAAACACTCCTATGAAACGATCTCCGGGTGCACGACGACGACTTCCTCCGCGTGGAGGCCCACGCCTGCCCGATGACCTCCTGCGCCGCCCCGGCCGGCTCCCCCTGCCGGACCGGCAAGGGCAAGGTCGCCGTCCAGTACCACACCGCCCGCTTCCGGCTCGTGCCCGCGTTCGCCAAGGCGCTCAACGTCCCCACCCCCGCCCTCCGCAAGCCGGGCACCCTGTGGATCGAACTGCCCCGCCCGGTCGCGGCCGACGCCGAACCGGCAGGGCACGCGCGGATCGGCTACGCCCGCGCCTCCACCCTCCGCCAGTCCCTCGACACCCAGCTCGACGCGCTCAAGGCCGCCGGCGTCACCCGCGTCTTCGCCGAGAAGATCTCCACCCGCGCCACAGTGCGGCCCGAGCTCGACAAGGCCGTCACCCTGGCCCGGGAACTGCGCGCGGCCGGGGTCGCGGTCACCCTCGTGGTGCACGAGCACAAGCGGCTCGGCCGCGGCCTGGACCTGGCCGCCCTGGCCGAGCAACTGAAGGCGGCCGGCATCGGCCTGGAGTTCCTCACCGGCGAACTGCAGGGCTCCCACGACCCCTCGGGCGTGGTGTTCACCGTGCTGGCCGCCCTGTCGGGCATGGAACGCGAGTACATCCGCGACCGCACCCTGGAAGGACACGAATCCGCCCGCGCCCGCGGCAAGGCCATCGGCGGCGCCGCCGTCACCGACGAGAACATGCTGTCCATGGCCCTGCACCTGCGCGGCCAGAACCTCAGCCTGCGCGAGATCGCCTCCCGCCTGGTCATCACCCAGGGCGCCAAGAGGGGCCGGCATCCCTCCCCGGCCACCGTCATGCGCATGCTCCGCGACCACGACACCAGCATCACCGAGGTGGGCGCCGGAGCCGACGATGCGAAGCAACGGCCGTAGTCCCTGGCCGGTACCCGAGCCCGAACTGTCCTTGGCCGTGATCCAACACCGTGATCAAACCCGAGACGCCAGTCGGCGGCTCCCACGTTATCGCAGGTCAGGCGCTATTTCGTTGAAAATTTCTTCATTGCTACTGGGACCCCGACCTGCGGAAACGTGCCTGCCGCCGTTGTCGAGACGATGAGCGCCGGGCTCATCCCCTACCGTCCCGACCGAAACCCGAGGGCCGCACGGGGCGCGGTCACCCATCGTGACCCGCACCAACGCTCTACCTTGCGGGCCATGACACGAACCCGAGCACCGGGCCTCCTTCGCCGTCCGCCAGGGGTCAGTCTGCGAATGTCGCTGGTGCGGCGCCGGTCGAGCCGCGCACGATGAGGTGGGTGGGCAGCATCAGCCGGGACCCGCCGGAGCGTTGACGTCCGTCGAGTAGATCCAGCAGGAAGTCGACCGCGGTCCGCCCGATCTGCTGCTTGGCGACGGCGACGCTGGTCAGCGGCGGGTTGGTCATGGCGGCGAAGGGGATGTCGTCGAATCCGACGAGGCTGATCTGCTGGGGAACGCCGATGCCGCGGGCGGTGAAGCGGTTGAGCAGTCCAAGCGCGATGACGTCGTTGAAGGCGATCACAGCGGTCGCCGAGGTGGCGAGCACCAGATCGGCCGCGGCGGTGCCGCCGTCGTAGGTGGGTGACACGGCGGTGAAGTCGGTCAGCTCGGCGCCCGCGGCGGCGACGGCGGTGCGCAGGCCGCGGAGCCGTTCGCGGTTGTCGGAGGAGGCGGCGGGACCGGCGACGTAGGCGAGCCGTCGGTGGCCGAGGGCCAGGAGATGCTCGGCCGCCTGCCGGGCGCCGTCGGTGTTGTCGGAGGTGACGCAGGGAACCCGCCTGCCCCTGTGGTTGATCGTGACCACCGCGGTTGCCCGCAGGAAGGGATCCAGGTCCTCCTGGGCGGCGCGGGGCGAGCACAGCAGGAAGCCGTCGACCTGCCTGGCCAGGGTGCGCACGAGGTCGACCTCGGTCGCGGGGTCTTCCCCGGTATCGACCAGCAGGACGGAGTAGCCGCTTTGCCGGGCACGTCCTTGCACGGCCTGGAAGATGGTGGAGAAGATCGGGTTGGTGATGTCGGGCACCACGAGTCCGATCGTCCGGGTCCGGCCCGTCGTCAGGGCGCGCGCGGCCTGGTTGGGGTGGTAGCCCAAGGCCGCCGCGGCCCGATGGACGCGCTCTCGCGTGCCGGGGCGCACCTGGCGGGGGTCAGCCAGCGCGCGGGACACCGAGGCGGGTGACACACCCGCCAGCCGCGCCACGTCCTTGATCGTCACCGTCACGACAGGTTCATCCGTCACGACGGTTCCTCCGGGATCGCCAGCACGCCACACCGGATTCTGGAACCGATTTCCTTTCGCTGTCAAGCAACAGCTGAACGCCCAGGGGACAGTCCTCAAACTTTGGGCCTTGACACGGTGAGGACCTCGACCGATGTTTGGAACCGATTTCAGTTGCGTTCCACTCTCGGGCATCTCCTAGCCATCCCTCAGGAGGCAAAGCCGCTATGGAACACGCATCCGCCCACATCAGAGGCACCAGCGGACGATGGCGACGACGATTCACGACCTGAAGCCGGCTCGGTCTCCTGGTCCTGCCGGCGTTATCAGCGATCACGGTGCCGGCCACGGCCGCACTCTCCCACACAGCCGCTCCCAGCACGGACGACCACATCTCCTTTACCCCCCACGTAACCGGCAGGTAGACGCAGCCCTTTACACACTGTTCCGCCCACCACCGCGGCGCGATCCGGGATCGCACCCCGCATCCACGATCACGATCGCTGCCGCCGGTACTGGCCCCCGCACAGGATTCCGACAGGAAGGACCCCCATGAGAATCACACCTCTTGCGAGGTTACTTGCGAAGTTAGTAGCCCTCGCACTCCTCGCCGTTGGCGGTGGCGTCGGGACAAACGCCTTGGTGGTGCCGGTGTACGGCGCGACTGCGGCGACCGGCGCGGCCGGGAACAGCTCGGCCGGTCAGGCAGCCGGCGGCTGCCTCGCGGATCCCGCCCTGCCCGGCGCCACGAAAAGCTCCCTCTACACCGTCACGGCGGACGGCGCGCCGCTGTTCGTCGAGAAGATGACCAAGTTCGCCCCCGAGATGCAGGTCCATTACGCGCACTGCTCGATGGCGGGAGCGGGCACGGCCACATTCTCGGTCACCGTCGCCCAGAGCTTCAGCTCGTACACCGTCAGCCCCAAGAGCCGGAAACTGGCGGTCACCAGAAGCGGCAACACGATCACCTTCGCAAGCGGCCCCAACTACTTGATCGTCCAGTTCGACTCCAAGGAACTGCTGTTCATCCTCATCGACGCGGCCGAGTCGAGTCCGCCCCTGCTGGGGGACGCCAACGTCAAGAACCTGGCCGATTACGGGGTCGACAACACGGGGGCGACGCTCGTCACCTCCAAGATCCAAAACGCCATCAACGCCGCGTCCGGAGCGACCCGGAACATCCTGTACGTCCCGCCCGGCAAATATCAGGTCGGTGAGCTCTGGATGAAGAGCAACATGACCCTGTATTTGGCGGCCGGCGCGATCCTCTACGGCTCGAACAAGCCGGGAGACTTCAACACCGGCGGCGGCGGCGTGAACATCGAAGGCGCCCAGCACTCGACGATCCGGGTGTACCAGGTGAGCAACGCGAAGCTGCTGGGCCGCGGTGTCATCGACGGAAACGGGAAGTCCCTGCGGGCGCAGGGCACAAAGCTGAATCTCCTGAAAATCGAGGAGAGCTCTGACATCCTGGTCGACGGCCTCACCGTCCGAGACCCCAGCTTCTGGAACACGCTCATCTACCGCAGCGACAAGGTCACCATAAAGAACTATAAGATGATCAACGTTCGGCCCACGACGACGACGTTCAACAACACCGACGGTGTGAATTTCGACGAGTCGACCAACGGTCTGCTGTCCAATGCTTTCCTCTACACGGGCGACGACAACATGGCGACCAAGAACGAGGAAGACAACGCAGGCACGATCAACACCAGGAACATCGTCCACGAGCATGTCGTCTGCTACAGCAACTCGGCCTGCGCGAAGATCGGGACCAAGAACAAAGGAACGTCGATGGACGGCGTCACTTTCCGCGACATCGACGTGGTGAAGGCGGGACGCGCGATGGTGATCGACGCGTACGACACGGCCGTCATCTCGAACACCCGGTGGGAAAACGTCAGAGTGGAGCAGACTGACAGCCTGATCGACCTGAACGAAGACCGCCCGCCGTCCTGGCGAACGGTGAAGAACACCGCGACGATCCGCGACGCCTACTTCACGAACGTCGCCTCGGACGTGAAGAAGGTCATCAACCTGCACGGACGTTCCTCATCGGTGAACATCAGCGGCGTGCACTTCAGTAACTTCACCGTCCAGGGAAACCCGATCACCAGCCGAACCGACCCGGACGCGAGCTGGAACATCAACGCCTACGTCTCGGGTATCACTTTCGACACGACACCGACGCCCGGGACCTTCCGACTGCGCAGCCAGCTCGCCAACCGGTGCATCGACAGCCCGAACGGCGCCAGCGCCAACGGCACCCAACTGCAGATCTACGACTGCAACACCCTCGTCAACCAGCAGTTCACCAGCACCGGCAGGCAGTTGCAGCTCGTCGGCAAATGCCTGGACGAACCCACGGACGCGACCTCCGGAACCAGGGTGCAGCTCTGGAGTTGTTCCGGCGGCAGCAACCAGCAATGGGACCTCACCGCCAACGGCACCGTCACTAGCAGCGGCGGACTCTGCCTCGACCTGAACAACGACGCCACCACCAACGGCACCGCGGTCAACCTCCGCACGTGCGACGGCGGCACCTCACAGAAATGGACCAAAAACTAATCAGCGTGAAGAAGGTCATCAACCTGCATGGACGCTCGTCATCCGTGAACATAAGCGGCGTGCACCTCAGTGACGTCACCGTCCACGGAAAACCGATCACCAGCCGAACCGGTCCGAACGCGAACTGAGACATCAACGCCTCCGTCTCGGGCATCACTTCGGGGTTATGACCTGGACCTCCTCGTTCAGGGCGGGCCGGGACGCTCTACGTGACGAAGGACGCGGGACATCACCGTACGGTGATGCTCCGCGTCCTTCGTCTGCGAGCCGGAGACCTCGTGGCCACCTTGGCGGTGACGCGGCGGTTCGCCCCCGGGACGCTCCAGGGACGGCCTGTCGGCCAGGCTGCATCTGGCGTGCGAGCAGGGGCAACGACTGCTGGCGCTGGTGGTGACAGCCGGACAGCGCGGGGATGGGCCGCAATTCCCCGCCGTCATGGCCGCCATCCGGGTGCCCCGGCTCGGACCCGGCCGGCCCCGGCCCCGGCCCGAGATCGTCCACGCCGACAAGGCGTACTCTTCCTGGGCGCTGGAGGTCCTCGACGGCATTCCCGAGGACGACGACGTCGAAGCGATGATCGTCTCGTTCGGCTACAGCCACAGCCCAGCGCCGGGCGCCGACCTGACCATCGACGCCCGCCGGCACTTCCGCAACCCGCACCATGACCCGCGGATGCGCGAGCTGACCGGCCTTGACCGGCCGGCGCGGGCGGCGGTGGTCATCCCGGACAGCGCGGCGGCCGTCAGGCGCATGGCGTGGATCAGCGTGTCACCGCAGCCGGCCTCGCCCTGCCGGGGGATCTTCGGCGCGGGCTCTCTCAGGTGGGTTCGGGGGCGGGGGTGGGGGGCAGGTCATGTTGGCGTCGCCGGTGGCGGCGTCGTCGAGGAGGTAGGTGTCGACCGGGACTGTAAGAACAACAACGGTGTAACTCCTGATCATGGAGGACACACCTGATGAGTACTGTGATCCAGGCATCGACGGAGATCCACTTGGAGGACGCCGCGGTGGCGCGTAAGAAGCCGGAGGAGTCGACTGATCGGGAGCTGGTGGCCCGGCTGGTCGATCAGGCCCGGGCCGAGCACGCCGAGAGTGTCACCCACCGCACGTGGCTCAGCGTGCTCGCGATCCGCCGCAAGGTTTGAACCACCCGCGTGCCGCGCTCACTATGACAGTGCGAATCACCACGCTGCTCGACGACTGCGGCTACGTCACCCTGCTCAAGCTCCATCTGGCCCGCGCCGGGCCACATCGCCGGGCCGCTGTTCCCCGTCGCCCACCGCGCCTGCGCGCAGCCAGCGCATCAATACTCCCCACTGCGATCCGGCCAAGAACGGTTGGAGCAGATTCCGCTCTCTTCACGGGCCCGGCATCATGATCGGGTGGACAGACTCTTAGTGCTGGTGAACGGCCTACCTGGGTCCGGAAAGTC
>NZ_KL647032.1:0-127535 GCF_000725485.1 Nonomuraea candida
TGAATGTCAACCAAAGGAATCCGTCAAATCAATGACGGGGTTGTGCATCATGCACTGGCTTTTAACACACTGTTGAGTTCTCAAGAAACGGACGCGTACACCCGCTCAGAGATCCTTGCCGGACCTCCGTGCGAGAGGCGCACATTTCATTTCCTTCAGCCTACCAGATCCGGACGATCCTTGTCAAACCGCCCGATCCGGGAGCTTCCGGACCTGCCTCTCGTCGAGGCAACCCTGCTAACTTACTCCAACATTCGGCTCTTGTCCAACCGCGCGGCGGACACAACCCGAAAGTCGGGGTTCGTTCACTGGGATGTCAGGGCCGATTGGCCCCGCGTTGAAACTGTAGCAGCCCCGCAGACGTGGAAGGTCCATCTTCGGTAACGAATGGACCTTCCCCTCGTGCGTACGGTTCAAACACTCAGCGCGGCGAGCTGGGCTTCCAGCCGGGCGATGTCGGCGGACGCCTGCTCGGCGCGGCCCCTGACCTTGGCCACCACGTCCTGCGGCGCCTTGGCCATGAACTGCTCGTTGCCCAGCTTGGCGGCCACCTGGGCGGCCTCCTTACGCGCGGCGGCGAGATCCTTCTCCAGGCGCTTGCGCTCGGCCACGACGTCGATGGCGCCGGCGGTGTCGATCTCCACGGTCACCCCGCCCACAGTGAAGCGCGCGGTGGCGTTGAACGACTCCGCCGGCTCCGTGAGGCGCAGCAACGACCTGATCGCCGTCTCCTGTCCGGCCAGCGGCGTGCCGCCGAGCCCGAGACGCGCGGCGACCTTCTGGCCCGGCTTGAGCCCCTGATCGGAGCGGAACCTGCGGACCTCGGTCACCAACTCCTGCAGCGACTCGATCTCCGCCTCGGCCGCGGCGTCCGTGTAACGGGCCTCGGCCACCGGCCACGGAGCCACGACGATGGACTCGCCGCCGGTCACCGCCCGCCACAACTCCTCGGTCACGAACGGCACCAGCGGATGCATCAGCCGCAGCAGCGCGTCGAGCACATGCCCGAGCACCAGCCGGGTGTGCTCCAGGCCCTCCCCGAGCTGGATCTTGGCCAGCTCCAGGTACCAGTCGCAGACCTCGTCCCACGCGAAGTGGTAGAGCAGGTCGGAGGCCTTGGCGAACTCGAACTCCTCGAAGGCCGCGTCGGCCGCCGTGATGACGGACTGCAGGCGCGAGAGGATCCACCGATCGGCCGCGGTCAGCTCGGCCCCGTCGAGGGAGCCCACGGCGGCGCCGTTCATCAGCGCGAACCGGGTGGCGTTCCAGATCTTGTTGCAGAAGTTGCGCGAGCCGGCCGCCCACTCCTCGCTCACCGCGACGTCGGCGCCGGGGTTGGCGCCGCGGAGCAGGGTGAAGCGGGTGGCGTCGGCGCCGAAGCGCTCGACCCAGTCGAGCGGGTCGACCACGTTGCCGAACGACTTGGACATCTTCTTGCCGTACTGGTCGCGGACCATGCCGTGCAGCGCGACGACGCGGAACGGCGGCTCGCCGTCCATCGCGTACAGGCCGAACATCATCATCCGCGCGACCCAGAAGAACAGGATGTCGTAGCCGGTGACCAGCACCGACGTCGGGTAGAAGCGCGCCAGCTCGGGCGTCTGCTCCGGCCAGCCGAGGGTCGAGAACGGCCACAGGCCCGAGGAGAACCAGGTGTCGAGGACGTCGGAGTCCTGGGTGTAGCCCGCCGGCGGCTCCTCGTCGGGGCCGACGCACACGACCTCGCCGCCCGGCCCGTACCAGACCGGGATGCGGTGGCCCCACCAGAGCTGGCGGGAGATGCACCAGTCGTGCATGTCGTCGACCCAGTCGAAGTAGCGCTTGGCCAGCTCGGGCGGGTGGATGCGGGTGCGCCCGTCACGCACCGCGTCGCCGGCGGCCTTGGCCAGCGGCGCCACGTTGACGAACCACTGCAGTGACAGCCGCGGCTCGACCACCGTCTTGCAGCGCGAGCAGTGGCCGACCGAGTGGAGGTAGGGGCGCTTCTCGGCGACGATCAGGCCCTCGGCGCGCAGCGCGGCGACCACGGCCGGCCGGGCCTCGAACCGGTCGAGCCCCTCGAACGGCCCGTGCGCGGTGATGACGCCGCGTTCGTCCATGACCGTCAGGGACGGCAGCGAATGACGGCGCCCGATCTCGAAGTCGTTGGGGTCGTGGGCCGGGGTCACCTTGACCGCGCCGGTGCCGAACGCCGGATCGACGTGCTCGTCGGCGACCACGGGGATCATCCGCCCGGTGAGCGGCACCTCCACCATCGTCCCGATCAGGTGGGCGTAGCGCTCGTCGGACGGGTGCACGGCCACCGCGGTGTCGCCGAGCATGGTCTCGGCGCGCGTGGTGGCCACCACGATCTCGTCGGAGTAGCGGATCGAGACGAGCTCGCCCTCGTCCTCGCTGTGCTCGACCTCGATGTCGGACAGCGCGGTCAGGCAGCGCGGGCACCAGTTGATGATGCGCTCGGCGCGGTAGATCAGCCCGTCGTCGAAGAGCTTCTTGAAGATGGTCTGCACGGCCCGCGAGAGCCCCGGGTCCATGGTGAAGCGCTCGCGCGACCAGTCGACGCCGTCGCCGAGCTTGCGCATCTGGCCGAGGATCCGCCCGCCGGATTCCTCCTTCCACTCCCAGACCCGCTCGACGAACGCCTCGCGGCCCAGGTCATGGCGGGACTTGCCCTGCTTGGCGAGCTCGCGTTCGACGACGTTCTGGGTGGCGATGCCGGCGTGGTCCATGCCGGGCAGCCAGAGCGTCTCGCGCCCCTGCATGCGGGCGCGGCGCGTCAGCGCGTCCTGGATGGAGTGGTCGAGGGCGTGCCCGATGTGCAGGACGCCGGTCACGTTGGGCGGCGGGAGGACGATGCTGTACGGCTCGCGCGAGCTGCCCGGGTCGGCGCGGAAGTAGCCTTCGGACACCCAGCGCTCGTAGCTGCGGGTCTCGACGTCGGCCGGGGTGTACTGGGTAGGCAGCTCTGGCGTTGTCACAACACCCAATTCTAGGGAGGCGGGCAAGCAGAACGCCCCATGGTCGTGACCACGGGGCGTCAGCGAGTTGTGCGCGGCCGGCTCAGGCCGACTTCTCGCGCGGCGTGCGCTGCTGCTTGGCGGCGAGCTGGTCGCGGGGCACGAGCGTCGGGATCGCGTGCTCGATGACCGACTCGCGGGTGATGACCACCCGGGCGACGTCCTGCCGGGAGGGCACTTCGTACATCACCGACTGGAGCACCTCCTCCAGGATGGCGCGCAGCCCGCGGGCGCCGGTGCCGCGCAGGATCGCCTGGTCGGCGATGGCCTCCAGGGCGCCGTCGGTGAACTCCAGCTCCACACCGTCGAGCTCGAGCAGCTTGCGGTACTGCTTGACCAGCGCGTTGCGCGGCTCGGTGAGGATCTGGATGAGCGCCTCGCGGTCGAGGTTGTGCACCGAGGTGATGACCGGGAGCCGGCCCACGAACTCGGGAATCATGCCGAACTTCAGCAGGTCTTCGGGCATCACGTCGCCGAAAATGTCGGCCGTGTCGACCTCTTCCTTCGAGCGGATGATGGCGTTGAAGCCGATGCCCTTCTTGCCGATGCGCGACTCGATGATCTTTTCCAGGCCGGCGAACGCGCCACCGCAGATGAACAGCACGTTGGTGGTGTCGATCTGGATGAACTCCTGGTGCGGGTGCTTGCGGCCGCCCTGCGGAGGCACCGAGGCCGTGGTGCCCTCCAGGATCTTCAGCAGCGCCTGCTGCACACCCTCGCCGGAGACGTCGCGCGTGATCGACGGGTTTTCGCTCTTGCGGGCGATCTTGTCGACCTCGTCGATGTAGATGATGCCGGTCTCGGCCTTCTTGACGTCGTAGTCGGCGGCCTGGATGAGCTTGAGGAGGATGTTCTCGACATCCTCGCCGACATATCCCGCCTCGGTGAGCGCGGTGGCGTCGGCGATGGCGAAGGGCACGTTGAGCATCTTCGCCAGGGTCTGCGCCAGCAGCGTCTTGCCCGAACCCGTCGGGCCGAGCAGCAGGATGTTGCTCTTGGCCAGCTCGAGGCCGTCGTCTCTGCCCCGGTCGCCCGACTGCACCCGCTTGTAGTGGTTGTAGACCGCCACCGAGAGGGCCTTCTTCGCCTTGTCCTGACCGATGACGTAGGCGTCGAGGAACTCGTAGATCTCCCTCGGCTTGGGCAGGTTGTCCCACTTGAGCTCGGAGGACTCGGAGAGCTCCTCCTCGATGATCTCGTTGCAGAGATCGATGCACTCATCGCAGATGTAGACGCCTGGACCGGCAATGAGCTTCTTGACTTGCTTCTGACTCTTCCCGCAGAAAGAGCACTTCAGCAGGTCTCCCCCGTCGCCGATGCGTGCCACCCCAGATACTCCTTTGCGTGGGACCGCCCTGCTCCCGAGAGCAGTGTTCCGGACATCCTCCGGACTAGGCCGAACCGCTCAGGTTTCGACGTTACCGTCTTCTGGGCCCTCAGTGAGCCCCCTAGCGGCGAGTCGCACCGGAACGTGCCCTATTGGGCAGCGCTCCGGTGCGTCACGTCTCGTCTAGGAAGCTACGGCCTGAGCTCGCTTCTTCCTGGACGGGATGATGTCGTCGATCAGACCATACGCCTTCGCCTCGTCCGCGTTGAGAATTTTGTCGCGTTCGATGTCTTTACGGACTTCAGCGGCGGACTTGCCCGTGTGGCGGGCCACGATGTCCTCCAGCAGCGTGCGCATGCGCAGGATCTCGCGGGCCTGGATCTCGATGTCGCTGCCCTGGCCGCCGCCCTCGGTGGACGGCTGGTGGATCAGCACCCGGGCGTTGGGCAGCGCGAAGCGCTTGCCCGGGGTGCCGCCGGCCAGCAGCACGGCCGCCGCGGAGGCGGCCTGGCCGAGGCAGACGGTCTGGATCTCCGGCCGGACGAACTGCATCGTGTCGTAGATCGCCGTCATGGCCGTGAAGGAGCCACCGGGCGAGTTGATGTAGATGCTGATGTCACGGTCGGGATCGAGCGACTCCAGCGTCAGCAACTGGGCCATGACGTCGTTGGCCGACGCGTCGTCGATCTGCACTCCGAGGAAGATGATGCGGTCCTCGAAGAGCTTGTTGTACGGGTTCATCTCCTTCACGCCGTAGGACGTGCGCTCGACGAAGGAGGGGAGAACGTAACGGCTCTGGATGTTCATGTCAGCTCCCCCTAGGAGACCGGGCCCGCGGAGGGCACCTGACGCGCGCTGCGCACCACGTGGTCGATGAAGCCGTAGTCCTTGGCCTCCTCGGCCGTGAACCAGCGGTCACGGTCGGAGTCGGACTCGATCTGCTCCAGCGGCTGCCCCGTGTGGAACGCGATCCGCTCGGCCAGCGTCTTCTTCACGTAGAGCATCTGCTCCGCCTGAATGGCGATGTCGGCGGCGGTGCCGCCGATGCCGCCCGACGGCTGGTGCATCATCACCCGGGCGTGCGGCAGAGCGTAGCGCTTGCCGCGCGCCCCCGCGGTGAGCAGGAACTGCCCCATCGAGGCGGCCATGCCCATCACGACCGTGGAGACGTCGTTGGGCACATATTCCATCATGTCGTAAATCGCCATGCCCGCACTCACCGAGCCGCCCGGCGAGTTGATGTAGAGCGTGATGTCACGCTCGGGGTCATCGGCGGCGAGCAGGAGCAGCTCGGCGCAGATGCGGTTGGCGATCTCGTCGTTGACCTCCTGCCCGAGCACGATGATGCGCTCGCGGAGCAGGCGCTGGTAAAGCTGGTCCTCAAGCCGGAAGGCGGAGCCGTTCTCACGGCCTCGAGACTCAGGCTGATAGAAGGTCGGCGGGCTGGTCACAGCGTCACCTTCCGATGCGTCGTAATCGATTGGCTTTGCTTGTGACCTTAACGCGCGCCGCCCACAGGTCATGCCCGGTCCCCCGGACTGTTCGCTGACGGCGCAGGTTCGGACGGACGTTGCCCTGTTGCCCTTCGCGGCTTATGTACCTTCTGCCGGTCCCCTTCCCGAGGACGGGGCGCGGGCACTCCTCGGGCGGCGCCCCTTCTCCGAGGCCCTGAGGCGGCGGTCGGGCGGGCGCGGGGGTGTGGGGCCCGTGGAGGAGTCGGCCCCCGTTCCGGCCCCGCAGAGGCCGCCTGAGGCCCTTGGGCGCCACAAACCCGTGCGCGGGCAGGTGTGGGCGGGTGCGCGGGGCGGGCGGATGCCTGCCTGCGGGCAGGTGTGCGCGCGCCCGGCATGGGCGGGGTGCGTGGGGGGGTGCGTGGGGGGCGGATGTGTGCGGGCAGGTGTGCGCGGCGGCGTATGGAACGCGGCAGCCCTCGGACCGCGCGGTCCGAGGGCTGCTGTTCGCTCTGCGCCTAAGCGTCGATCAGGCCTCGGCCTTGTCGTCGGCCTTCTCGCCGGCCTCGTCCTCGGCGTCGGCCTCTTCGACCGGCTCGCCGTTGATCTCGCTGTAGATGGCCTTGAGGTCGACCTCGTTGCCGTCGGTGTCGACGACCTTGGCGGCGTCGCCCAGCACGGACTTGGCCTTGTCGCGGACGATCTCGACCATGGCCAGCGTGAGCTGGTCGTTGTCGGCGAGGTGCTTGGCCAGCTCGTTGGGCTGGACGCCCATCTCCATAGCGCGGCGGACCACGAAGTTGGTCAGCTCCTGCTCGGAGACGCCCAGCTCCTCGGCCTTGACGATCTTGTCGAGCACGAAGCCGACCTTGATGGCGCGCGCGGAGTTCTTCTCGAACTCCTCGAAGCGCTCCTCCTCCGTCGTCTGGTAGAGGCGGAAGAAGGCGTCACGGCTCAGGCCGCTCTCGGCCACCTGGTGGTCGAGGTTGTGCTTGCGGGCGTCGACCTCGGCCTTGAGCGCGCTGTCGGGCAGCGGGATCTCGATCTTCTCGAGGAGCGCGTCGAGCGCCTTCTCGCGGGCCTGGACGACCTGGTCGATGAGCTTGTTGCGGCGGGCCTGCTCGCGGATGCTGTTCTTCAGCTCGTCGAGCGTGTCGAACTCGCTGGCGAGCTGGGCGAACTCGTCGTCCAGCTCCGGCAGGACCTTCTCCTTGACCGCCTTGACGTTGATGATCACGTCGGCTTCCTCGCCGGCGTTCTCGCCGCCGACCAGCTCGGTCTTGAAGCTCTTCTCCTCGCCCGCGGACATGCCCTCGAGCGCGTCGTCGAGGCCCTGCAGCACGGAGCCGGCGCCGACCTCGTAGGAGACCTCGCTGGCCTGCTGCTCCTCGATGTTCTGGCCGTCGATCTCGGCGCGCAGGTCCATCACGACGAAGTCGCCCTTGGCCGCGGCGCGCTCCACGCCGGTCAGCGTGGCGAAGCGCTGGCGCAGGGCGTCGAGCTGGGCGTCGACGTCCTCGTCGGAGACCTCGGCGGAGTCGACCGTGACCTCGGTGCCCTTGTAGTCGGGGACCTCGAAGTTGGGCCGGATGTCGACCTCGGCGGTGAACTCGATCTGCTCACCGTCGTCGATCTTCGTGACCTCGATGTCAGGCTGGCTGACGGGGAACACGTCGGCCTCGTCGACGGCCTGCCCGTACAGCTTGGGCACCGCGTCGTTGAGGGTCTCCTCCAGCACTACCGCCCGGCCGAAGCGCTGCTCGATGATGCGGGCCGGAACCTTGCCAGGCCGGAACCCGGGGACGCGCACCTGCTGCGCGACCTTCTTGTACGCCGCATCCATGCTCGGGCGCAGCTCGTCGAACGGCACCTCGACAGTGAGCTTGACCCGGGTCGGGCTGAGCTCCTCGACAGCGGTCTTCACGGAATGGTCTCCTTGATCAAGCTACGAGTGATCGCGGGCGCGTCCATCGGTTCGGCTCACGCGCCGCGCCCACATGAGCGGTGTTGGGCATGCTCCGCCACGGCGGCGTCCAACGCCGATGGCCAGTCTAGGGCAGACGCACACCCAACCACGACGCCCGCCGCGGTCAGAACTCGTCGGCGATCGTCCTGAGGAGTTCGATCGTCTCGTCCGGAGTGGTGCTCACGGCGCACAGCCGCTCCATCACCTCGGTGTATCGGTCCACGTCCTCGCGCTTGTCCAGGTAGAGCGCGCTGGCGAGCTGCTCCACGTACACCACGTCGGGCAGGTCGCTGTCGGGGAAGCGCAGGATGCTGAACGCGCCGCCCTCCGCGCTGTGCCCGCCGAAGCTGAACGGCATGACCTGGATCGTGATGTTCGGCTGGCGCATCAGGTCGATGAGGTGCTCGATCTGCGCCCTCATGACCTCGGCCCCGCCGATCGGCCGCCGCAGCGCGGCCTCGTCGATCACGGCCCAGAAGACCGGCCCGTCGGGCCTGTCGAACATCCGCTGGCGCTCCAGCCGGAGATCCACCCTCCTGGCGATCTCCTCCGCCCCGATGCCCGCCGAACCGGCGGTCACCACGGCCCTTGCGTACTCCTTGGTCTGCAACAGTCCCGGTACGAACTGGACCTCGTAGGTCCTGATCCGGGCGGCCGCCTCCTCGAGGCCGACGTACGCCTGGAACCACGTGGGCAGGACGTCGTTGAACCGGTGCCACCAGCCCGGCTCGTTGGCGGTGGCGACCAGGTCGAGCACGGCGGCCCGAGCCTGCTGATCCACGACCCCGTACAGAGTCAGCAGGTCCGCCACGTCGCGTTCCTTGAACCCCACTCGGCCGAGTTCCATCCGGCTGATCTTGGATTCGGACCCGCGGATGAGGTGCCCGGCCTCCTCACGAGTGACGTTCTTCGCTTCCCTGAGCTTGCGCAGCTGGGAGCCCAGGAGGATGCGCAGCGCCGTCGGCCCGGAACCCGGCTGGTTCTGCGTCACTTTGCCTCCTATCAAGGTCCGCACACACAGTGACACCACAATGCCGGGTATGACAAGGTCTCAACCTCGTGTCCGATTCGGTGATTTATGCCCCAAAACGTCGCTTGCTACTGCACAATGCAGCTGCACGTGCATTTGGGTCTTGCAGGTGCCGCGTTCGTGACCCATGATGGCTTAGTGCATATTGGGCCAAACGTGCACTAACCAAGGCTTAACGGGGAGGTATCGGCAGCATGGTGGAGGACCCTCTGGCCACTGCCGATTGCCTGCAGATCACCCGTGAAGTGGGTTTCGACCACCTGCTCATGGGCGGCAAGCCGTACACGACCTCGTGTCCGCTGCCCTTCCAGGCCGACTCGGTGAAGACCGCCAGGGACGTGACCCGCTCGACGCTGCGCGGCTGGGGCCTGCACGAGCTGAGCGACGACGCCGCGCTGGTGGTCTCGGAGCTGGTGACGAACGCGGTCAGGTACGCGATGTACGCCGCCGGCCGCCGCGAGATCGAGCTGCTGCTGATGCGGGTCGCACCCCACGTGCTGCTGGCCGTGGCCGACCCCAGCGACAAGGTGCCGACGCCCAAGGAGCCCGACTTCATCTCGGAGAACGGGCGCGGCCTGTACATCGTGGAGACCTACAGCCAGTGCTGGGGCTGGGACCCGCTGGCCCGCGGCGGCAAGGCCGTCTGGGCGCTGTTCCGCGCCGACGACTGAGACGCGCCCCGCCGCCGTTTCCCCGACGGCTGAGGCGCGCCCCGCGACTGTTCCGCCCCGCCGGCTGAAACGCGCCCCGCGGGGCCGTTCGTGGTCCCCCGTCCCCCTCGGTCACTCCCCCGTCACGCCGTCAATGCGCTCGCGCAGCAGGTCGGCGTGGCCGTTGTGGCGGGCGTACTCCTCGATCACGTGGATGAGGATCCAGCGGTGCGAGCACTTCCGGCCGTCGCGGTCGCCGACGGCGTCCAGCGAGTGGGCCGCCGAGATGGCGCGGGCGTGCGCGATCTCCTCCTGCCACGTGTCGAACGCCTCCTTGACCGAGGCGGTGTCCACCTCACCGAAGTCGGCGTCGTTGTCGCGGTCCTTGCCCCAGAGCTTGGGCACGTCCTCGCCGTTGAGCACCCGGCGGAACCACACGCGTTCGACGTGCGCCAGATGCCTGACCAGGCCCAGCAGAGACAGGGACGAGGGCGGCACGGAGCGCGTGCGCAGCTGCTCGTCCGACAGGCCCGCGCACTTGACGGCCAGGGTCGCGCGGTGCCATTCGAGCCAGTTGTCGAGCTGGGTCCGCTCGTCGCCGAGGTAGGGCGGGGGAACTCGGGTGTCTGTCATGAGATCCGACCTTATCCGGCCCGCGACGGGCGGACGCCTTCGCAGGCGCGGTCACGGTGACGCCCGGCCCAGCCGGCTCTCCGCCCGCAGGACCAGGCAGGCCGCCTCGCGTACGGTCTCGTCCCTGACGTTGCGCACGAAGTCCTCCGGAGTGCTCCCGCACAGACGGCGCAGCGCTGGCGACGTGTCCAGGAGGGAACGGATCAGCCTCCGCTGGGACGTCAGGCGGCGGCCCCGGCCGTCGGGGCCGGCCAGGCAGCCGTGCCTGCCCTCGTACACGAAGGGGGGCGGCACGCGCGCGCCCGACTCCAGCACGACCGGGCCATCGAGCGGGCGGCGACGATAGTTGGGCTCGGTGAGGTCGAGCGCGGCCAGCTGCCGCTCGTCGAGCCAGAGCACGAACAGCCTGGAGGTCTCGCCGGGCGCCCCGATCGGCGCGGCCGGCACGTAACCCCATCGGCTCACGTGGGCGGACACGCCGGGGGCGACGCCGTGCACCTCGGCGACCGTCATGGGGACGACGGGGCGTACCCGGTGGGTGAGGAACTTCCTGCGCACCTGGCCGGGGGCGGCGTTGGAGCCCACGGCGACGACGCGGTGGCGCTCCTCCAGCGGCGCGCAGCCCTCGCGCGCCAGCAGCCCCGCCAGCGTCTCGCCGTCCGCCCGCCACCCCTGCGGCGCTCCTTCGGGCCGGAGCGGCACGTACGCGTCATCGACCAGCACCCCCGAGCCGGCCGGGACGCGTCCCGGATAGGTGAGCGGGCGGGCCATCGGATCGTCGGCGAACAGGTCCACCCCCTCAGGATGCCCATCCGCCCTCAGGATGCCCGCGTGTGCCTTCAGGATGCCCGCGTACGCCCTCAGACAATCGCGTACGCCCAGACGACCGCGTCTTCAGGACGACCGCCCGGCGAGCGCCGCCCCCAGCCGCGCCGTACCGGACCGCCGCCCCCAGGCGATGACGGCGCAGAGCGCCATCATCACCAGCGGCAGCACCACCGAGCCGCCCGACACGAACGCCTCGGTCAGGACCGCCCCCGCCATCAGACCCACGAACGCCAGCCCCGCCACCCCGGCCAGCCGCGGCACCAGCAGCCCCACCGCGCCCGTCACCTCCAGCACCCCCACCAGGTGCCGGAACCAGTCGCCCAGGCCGATCGCCACGAACGTGGAGGCCGACGGCTCGGCATTGGTGAACTTGGCCACGGCCGACATCACGAAGAAGCCCGCGACGACGATCTGCAGCGCCCACAGGGCGACGCCGGCGAGCCGGCCGGTGGTCCTGCGCAGTGTGGTGGTCATGAGATTCCGCCTCCCTCGAATCGGTGCTTCCGACGCTAGGGAAGGCGACGCGCGGGAGGAATCGCCCCAGCCACCCGGCAGGGGTGCACGTAACTGCACCCCTCCCCCGGACGGGAACCTTGAACGCCCATGGGCCCAGCCGGACGACCATGGCCCATGACCCGCGCCCCCTCGACTCCGCCGCTTGGGGAAAGGGCGATCGCGATCTAGCGTGGGCGAGGGGTGACAGGGGCCTCTTCGGGCGAGTCGAGCTGGTCGAGGCTCGCCGCCTGGTCGGCCGGCGGCGGTTTCAGGTCCGCCGGGTGGCCCCACCGCGAAAGGCGGAGGTCCTCGACGATGTGCATGGGGTCGAAGTCGTCTTCCCCCAGGAAGGTGAGCAGCCAGGAGGAAGCATGGCATCGGTGGACGAGCTGATCCCGCCCGATCCAGAGCTTCCAGTCGACGCGAATCCGCGCCTCCGCGTCCGTGAGCCGTTGATCCAAGCCGATGCGTAGGCCAGGATCCACCTGGGCGACCTCGCCCAGCGTGATGACTCCTTCGTGCAGGGTGGTGCGGGTGCCGTCGTACACGCCGCCGGGGCGCTTGGTCCTGGCGCCGGCGAGCATGACCTTGAGTGTCGCCGGGTTGCTCAGCCGTATCAGGCCACAGGTCAGGACCGGGGGATCCTTGGTCTTCTCGAAGACCCAGTTCTTGCCTTCCGGCAGATACCGGCGCCAGCCGGTCGACTGCTCGTAGGACCGGTCCGGGAAGGCCATCGTACGCTCGGGGTCCGTGCCGTCCTGGTCCTCGCGGTAGTCGCTCGCGACGACCTTCCCGTGAGCCAGTTCGTGAACCCCCGACCTCCGCGAGATCATCGGCTTGTCTCTCTCGGGTACGCGCGTGCTCGTGACGCTCGTGAACGCCACGCCGTCGCCACTCTCCAGCTGGACGCGCAGCGCGGCGACGGGGTCGAGGCGGGTCTCGGCCGGGGGCGGAACGACCAGCGCAAGGGACACGATCGTCAGGGCCGGCGCCCAGAGCCTCATGCGGTCGTCTCCTCGGAACGGCGTCAGGCGAGGTGATGATCGCAGGCGGAGATCTCGTCCCGGTATCGTCGACGCGCACCGCGAAGAAGGCCACTCCCCTTACCGGGAAGTGGCCTTCTCGCTGTTCGTGCCGGTCGGGGCGACAGGATTTGAACCTGCGACTTCTTGCTCCCAAAGCAAGCGCGCTGCCAAGCTGCGCCACGCCCCGTCTCGCCGATTGCGCATGCGCCCGGAGACTCCGGTACGCTTACGCCCTGACGACCGGATGAAGTCTAGACCAGAGTTCGACCGGTTCGCGCGGACGTAGCTCAATGGTAGAGCCCTAGTCTTCCAAACTAGCTACGCGGGTTCGATTCCCGTCGTCCGCTCCGATGCGGCGCGAGGCCAGGTCAGCCCCGGTTCGGGGTGCCTGGCCCGCCCGGCTTCCACGACTCCAGGGTGGCCTCGGCGAGGGTGTGCATCCGCTGCCCGTACGCCTCGTGGCCGTCGAAGACGAAGCTGTCGTTCTCATGCGGCAGGCCGGCGAAGGCGGCGCGGAAGGGCCCGGCGGGGGCGGCCGGCGGCAGCGGCTCGTATGCGGCCAGGGGCGTCAGGTCGTAGCCGGCCCTGGAGCGGTGGTTGTTGCGGGCCACCTGGTGGTTCCGCAGGCGTTGCAGCGCGTCGAGGCCCTTGTCCACGTAGAACTGCAGGTAGCGGAACTGGCCGTCGAGATACTTCTCGTGCCCCCTGGAGGGGTGCTGGAGGAGGTAGACGCAGACCACGATCGCGTGCCACCGGTACATCTCCGGGTCCAGTTGTTCCTCGGCCAGGACGGCGTTGTAGTAGTCGGCGCACACGCCGAGCGGGCCGGCGGGCGCGCCGCAGTCGCAGACAGGCATGCCGGGCAACATAGCCGGGCGGTGGTGCGGGCGTCGAAGGCATTTCCGCCCGCCGCGAGGCGGCCCCGCCCCCTCGTCAGGCGATCGGTGCCCGTCCCCGTAAGGTGAAGATCGATGCGCGCGCGACCGATCTCCCGTGAGGCCCTCGTCGGAGAGCTGGCCGAGCTGATCTGCGCCCGCCCGCCGGAACGGTGGGTGCGGGTGGCCGTGGACGGCGCGCCCGCCGCGCGGCCCGGGGTGCTCGCCGACGCGCTGGTCGCGCCGCTGCGCCTGCGTGGCCGGCCGGTGCTGCGGGTGGCGGCGGGCGACTTCCTGCGGCCGGCCTCCCTGCGGCTGGAGTACGGCAGGACCGACCCCGACGCCTTCCACGACGACTGGCTGGACGTCAAGGCGTTGCGCAGGGAGGTGCTCGATCCGCTGGAGCCCGGCGGGTCGGGGCGGGTGCTGCCGGCGCTGTGGGACAGCACGATCGACCGGGCCTACCGGACCCCCTACGAGGAGCTGCCGCCGGGCGGGGTGGCCGTGGTGGACGGCACGCTGCTGCTCGGGCGGGGGCTGGCGTTCGACGTGAGCGTGCACCTGTGGTTGTCGCCGGGGGCGCTCGAACGCGGCACGCCGGAGGATCTGCGCTGGACCCTGCCCGCCTACCGGCGCTACGAGCACGAGACGCGGCCCCAGGAGAGGGCCGATGTGGTGGTACGCGCCGATCACCCGGAACGTCCCGCCGTATTGGTGCGGTGACCCCTGGTACACGGGATCAGCTCGGCGCACACTGAAGCGGTGATCCCCAGCAACTGGTACAACATCGTTCCCGATCTGCCCGCCCCGCCGCCTCCGCCGCTGCATCCGGGCACCCGGCAGCCCGTGGGCCCCGACGACCTGGCGCCGCTCTTCCCGATGGAGCTGATCGCGCAGGAGGCCGGCACCGAGCGGTTCGTCCCGATCCCGCAGGAGGTGCTGGACGTCTACCGGCTCTGGCGGCCGACGCCGCTGCTGCGGGCGCGCCGCCTGGAGCGGGCGCTGGGCACGCCGGCCAGGATCTACTACAAGTACGAGGGCGTCTCCCCCGCCGGGTCCCACAAGCCGAACACGTCCGTGCCGCAGGCGTACTACAACGCCCGCGAGGGGGTGCGGCTGCTGACCACCGAGACCGGCGCGGGGCAGTGGGGGTCGGCGCTGGCGTTCGCCTGTGCCCAGTTCGGCCTGGAGTGCCGGATCTGGATGGTACGCGCCTCGTACGACCAGAAGCCGTACCGCCGCTCTCTCATGCGGGTCTACGGCGCCACCGTGCACGCCAGCCCCTCCCCCGTCACGGGGGCGGGCAGCAAGGTGCTGGCCGACGACCCCGTCTCGCCCGGCAGCCTGGGCATCGCGATCAGCGAGGCCGTCGAGGTGGCCGGTGCGACACCCGACGCCCGCTACGCGCTCGGCTCGGTGCTCAACCACGTCCTGATGCACCAGACGGTGATCGGCGAGGAGGCGCTCGCGCAGCTCCCCGAGCCGCCCGACCTGGTGATCGGCTGTACGGGCGGCGGCTCCAACTTCGCCGGGCTGGCCTTCCCCTTCCTGCGGGAGAAGCTGGCGGGGCGGCTGGCGACGGTGTTCAGGGCGGTCGAGCCGGCGGCCTGCCCGACGTTCACGCGCGGCGCGTACGCCTACGACTTCGGCGACACGGCGGGGTTCACGCCGCTGCTCAAGATGCACACGCTCGGGCACTCGTTCGTGCCCGACCCGATCCACGCGGGCGGCCTGCGCTACCACGGCATGTCGCCGCTGCTGTCGCACATGTACGAGCTGGGCCTGTTCGAGGCCGTCACCCGCGACCAGAGCGAGTGTTTCGAGGCCGGTCTGCGCTTCGCCAGGACGGAGGGCATCCTGCCCGCGCCCGAGCCCACGCACGCGCTGGCCGAGACGATCGCCGAGGCGCTGCGCTGCAAGGAGAGCGGCGAGGAGAAGGTCATCCTGACCGCGCTGTGCGGCCATGGCCACTTCGACCTGGGGGCCTATGACCGTTATCTGGCCGGCGAGCTGGAGGACTGCACGCTGCCGCAGGAGCGCATCGACCGGGCGCTCACGGAGCTGCCCGGGTGATGGTCCCGGAGCGGGCTGAGTGACGGTCCGGACGGGGTGGATGAGGGGTCCGGGTGGCCGCGGGGAGCGGCCACCCGGCGGTCATCGCGCCGTGGGACGCTTGCCGTGGTTCGCCTTCTTCTTCTTGCGTGCCCTGCCCTTGCGTGCGCGCCTGGCCATAAGCTCGCCTCCGGTGATCGGTGCACCCCGGCCGGTGATCGGCGGGGCCCCCAACGTCTCCCGCCCGTGCTGACCAGCGCAAGCGATCCGGAAGAACTCACATACCCCAACAATTCCGTGTCATAATTTGGTGGAATCTGTTGGAAGGAGCGGGCGTGCTCGCACAGCAGCGTCAACAGGCGATTCTCGAACGCGTGCGCAGCCACGGCGGCGTCCGGGTGGCCGACCTCGTACGCGAGCTCGGCGTCTCCGACATGACCATCCGGCGCGACCTTGAGGTGCTGGCCGAGCGCGGCCTGCTGGAGAAGGTGCACGGAGGCGCCACGGCGCTCGGCCCCGGCTCGACCGAGGAGCCCGGGTTCACCGCCAAGTCCGCCCGCCAGCAGCAGGAGAAAGAGGCCATCGCGCGGCTGGCGGCCACCCTCGTGCGCCCCGGCACGGCCGTGGCGCTGTCGGCGGGCACCACCACATGGGCGCTGGCCCACCACCTGATCGGCGTGGCCGAGCTGACCGTGATCACCAACTCGATCCCGGTCGCCGAGGTCTTCCATCGCAACCCGCGCGCCGACCGCACGGTCGTGCTGACCGGCGGCGTGCGCACCCCCTCCGACGCCCTGGTCGGCCCGGTCGCCGTGGCCGCGATCCGCCGCCTGCACGTGGACACGCTCTTCCTCGGCGTGCACGGGATGAGCGTGCGGGCCGGGTTCACCACGCCCAACCTGCTGGAGTCCGAGACCGACAGGGAGCTGGTGGCGGCGGCCAACCGGCTGGTCGTCCCCGCCGACCACACCAAGTGGAACACGGTGGGCATCAGCACCATCGCCGAGCTGAGCGAGGCCGACGTGGTCATCAGCGACGCGGGGCTGCCCCAGGACGCACGCACCGAGCTGGCCGAACGGGCCGGAGAACTTCTCATCGCGGAGGGCTCGCCTTGAAGCGCACCATCACCCATCTGGCCGACGGCCGGGAGCTGATCTACTTCGACCGGCGCGACGACGCCGACAGGAGTGCGATCGACCGGCGGACCCTCGGCCCCCGGCCGGTGGCCTCCGAGCTGCGCTACGACCCGCTGACCGAGGAGTGGATCGCGATCGCCGGGCACCGGCAGACGCGCACGTTCCTGCCGACGGGCGGCACGGCCGAGTGCCCGCTGTGCCCGTCGTCGGACGAGCGGTCGACGGAGATCCCGGCCCACGACTATGACGTGGTGGTGTTCGAGAACCGCTTCCCCTCCTTTTCCGGAAATTTCGGGACTTATGGTGACCCGGGCGGGCTGAGTGAGGTCCGGCCGGGCGTGGGGCGGTGCGAGGTGGTCTGCTTCACCTCCGACCACTCCTCCTCCTTCTCCCGGCTCTCCGACGACCGCGTGGAGCTGGTCATGGAGGCGTGGGCCGACCGCACGGCCGAGCTGTCCGGGATGAAGGGCGTGGAGCAGGTCTTCTGCTTCGAGAACCGGGGCGAGGAGATCGGCATCACGCTGGCCCACCCGCACGGCCAGATCTACGCCTACCCGTACGTCACGCCCAGGACCAGGCTGCAGCTCGGCGCCGCCCGGCGCTACCCGAAGGGGAACCTGTTCGCCGACGTGCTGGCCGCCGAGCGGGCGGCGGGGACGCGGGTGGTGGCCGCCAACGAGCTGTGGACGGCGTTCGTGCCGGCCGCCGCGCGCTGGCCGTTCGAGGTGCACGTCTATCCGCACCGGCAGGTGCCCGACCTGGCCGCGCTCACGGAGGAGGAGCGGGCGGCGTTCGCGCCTCTTTACACCTCGGTGCTGCGGGCGTTCGACGGGCTGTTCGGGCTCGTGATGCCGTACATCTCGGCCTGGCACCAGGCGCCCGTGCGCGAGGACAGGGAGCTGGGCTATCTGCACCTGGAGCTGTTCAGCATCCGGCGGGCGCCGAACAAGCTCAAGTATCTGGCCGGGTCGGAGTCGGCGATGGGCGCCTTCGTCAACGACGTGCTGCCGGAGGAGGCGGCACGCATGCTGCGATCACAGATTGATCACTAATGGATCTCTAGTTAAGGTCGCATTACTCGTGATCTACCACTAATATCCCCATATGCACCGGCGATAACGGCCGTTGCGACGCCTAATCCCGGGCGCGTCGCCCGGGAGCCGGGGACCCAACCGCACCTGGGGTGAATCCGCTTCGGCGGCAGGCGACTCCCACGCCCAACCCGTCAGCTAACCCGGCCGGCAGAGGGAGAGGAAACTTCCACGTGGCGGCTTCGTCCCCCGCGATCCTTGCCATCGGCCTCATCACCGCCGCCGCCGTCGCCGTCCTCCCGGCGACCCCGGCGCAGGCCGCCCCCAAGCCCAGCGAATCCCAGCTCCGCGGCCAGCTCAAGCAGCTCAACAACAAGGTCGACAAGCTCATCGAGAAGTACAACCTCAAGCGCGTCGAGCTGGCCGAGGCCCAGGAGGCCGCCAAGGCGGCCGCGGCCAGGCTGGCCGCGGCCGAGCAGGCCCTGGCCACGGCCGAGCAGCGGGTCGCCGAGATCGCCCGCCTGCGCTACCAGAACGGCGACCCGTCACTGCCCGGCATCATGCTCCCGACCGACGTCGCCGGCGCCGCGCTGCTCGAACAGCTCACGGCCGAGCAGCAGGCGGTCGTGGCGAGCGTGGCCAAGGCCCGCGACGACAAGGAACGTGCCAGCCAGGAGGCCGCCGCGCTGGCGGACCGCATCAAGGCGGACACGGCCACGGTCGCCGAGCAGCGCGACGAGGCCGAGGACGTCATCGAGGACATCAAGAAGAAGCTCGAGGACCTGGTGCCGTACGCGACGGGCCGCAACTCCGACGGCTCCTGGGCGCCCCAGCTTCCGACGGGTTCGGACAACATCACCTCGCGTACGCGGCTGATGAAGGCGCAGGTGGAGAAGAACTTCGCGCTGCCGTACACGGTGGGCTGCTTCCGCTCGGGCTCCAGCGGCGAGCACCCGCTCGGGCGGGCCTGCGACTTCATGATGAGCGCGGGCGGCGCGATGCCCAGCGCCGCCAACCTCGCGCTCGGCGACCGGATCGCGGACTGGGCCCTGGCGAACAAGGACAAGCTGGGCGTCAAGTACGTCATCTGGAAGCAGCGCATCAACCAGGGCTCCGGCTGGCGCGCGATGTCCGACCGCGGCAGCATCACCGAGAACCACTTCGACCACGTGCACATCTCGATGAACTAGGAAGGGACGGACGGCGGCTCAGGGCTGTTCGGGGGTTCGCGGGACGAGCAGGCCGCGGTTGAACGCCTCGGTGACGGCGGCGGCGCGGTCGCCGACGCCGAGCTTGGCGTAGATGTTCAGCAGGTGGGTCTTGACCGTGGCCTCGGTGATGAACAGCCGGGCGGCCGCCTCGCGGTTGGTGTTCCCGGCCGCCACGAGGGCCAGGACCTCGAGCTCCCGCTGGCTGAGCAGTTGCGGCGCGGGGGTCCTGACCCGGTTCATCAGCCGGGCCGCCACCGACGGGGACAGCACGCTCTCGCCCCTGGCGGCGGCCCGGGCGCCGCGCAGCAGCTCCTCCCGGGGAGAGTCCTTGAGCAGGTAGCCGGTCGCCCCCGCCTCGATCGCCGGAAGGACGTGGGTGTCGGTGTCGTAGGTCGTCAGCACCAGCACCCGCGCGGTGACGCCGAGCCTGGTCAGCTCGTTGATCGCGGTCAGCCCGTCCATGCCCGGCATGCGCAGGTCCATCAGGACCACGTCGGGCCGCAGCTCCCGGGCGAGCCGTACGGCGGCGGCGCCGTCCGCGGCCTCGCCCAGCACCTCGAACCCGGGCGCGGAGGCGAACATGCTGCTCAGCCCGTCTCTGACGACGGGATGGTCGTCCGCGATCACCAGTCGGATCGGGGGCTCGGGCCGGTCGGCGGCGTGCTCGGTCATGCGTGGCTCCCGGAGGGCAGGGTGGGGATGCGGGCCGAGATCCCGGTGCCGGCGCCGGGCTCGGACTCGATCTGTAAGGTGCCGGACAGTCCTTCGACGCGCTGGCGCATGATGGCCAGGCCGAATCCGCCGCCCCGGTCCGGCGGGGGTGGCCCGTCGGCCGGGCCGGCTTCGAGAGCGGCGGGGTCGAAGCCCTTGCCGTCGTCACGCACGTCCAGCGCGACCTCGTGCGCCAGGTAGGACAGGGTCACCCCGACCCTGGTCGCGTGCGCGTGCTTGGCGACATTGGCCAGGGCCTCCTGGGCCGTGCGCAGCAGCGCGAACTCGGCCTCCGGCGTCATCGGCCGTACCGTGCCGGTCGTCGTGACCTGGACGGCGAGCCCGTGCAGCTTCGACCACCGGTCGGCGACGCCGGCGAGCGCCTGGCTCAGGCGCGCGGTCCGCAGCGGCTCGGGGCGCAGCGCGTCGACCGAGCGCCGCGCCTCGGCCAGGCTCTCCCTGGCCAGGTTCTTGACCGCGTCGAAGGGCCGGCGCCACGGCGCCGGGACCTCGTGCATCTGCTCGGCCGCCTGGAGCTGCGCGATGATGCCGGTCAGCCCCTGGGCCAGGGTGTCGTGGATCTCGCGGGCCATCCGCCGGCGCTCGTCGAGCACGCCGGCCTCCCTGGCCTGGGCGAGCAGCTGGGCGTGCAGGCCGGCGTTCTCGGCGATCGACGCCTCCAGCAGCCGGTTCGTCCGGCTCAGCTCCGCGAGGGTCTGCTCGCGCCGATCCTCCTCCCGCTCGGCGAGCCGCAGCACCCAGGCGCAGCCGCACATCATGGCGATGTTGAACGCGACGATGGTCACGTGCAGCGTCAGGCCGAGCGCGTCCGTCGTGGGAACGCTCGACGCCTGCGCGGTGCCGGCCAGGACCGCCGCGGCGGCCACGCCCAGCAGCCGCCACGGCCAGCGCAGGACCGTGAAGGAGTAGATGTAGGCGGCGGGGGTGAAGAGCCCGAAGAGGGGCTGGCGAGCCACCAGGACCGCGGTGATCGCGATCAGCCCCGCGACGAACACCCCCATGATCCGCGGCCGGTCCCACCAGCCGGGACGCAGGGTGAACATGACGAGCATCCACCCGGCCGCCAGCGCGCACAGGCCGAGGTCGATGAGCAGGGAGCCGCCCGCCGGGCCCGCCACGGCCGGCAGGATCACGACGAGGAGCGCCAGCAGGATGTACGGCACCACGTTGACCAGAAGGAACGGCGGCTGCTGCGAGATCTTCCTGCCCAAGACTTCCTCTCCCCCTGGATTCTAGTCCCGGCCTTCGTCATCGACGGCGATCTTGTCGTCATAGCGTTTGTGGAGGTTGCGTACCTCGATCACTGCTGGCATGCGCCTGTCCTTCCGGGCCCGGCCCGTCGGATCGACGCATTCAGCCTGCTATGACCGGCACTTTCGCACCATCGACCAGTGGACGGGAGCCGGCTGCCGGACGGCGGAGAGTCCGGCTCAGCCGGACGGCGGCGCCGGTCCACCGATCGGTTGACCGCCGCCCCGGACGGCGCGGGCGGTGACGGCCCGCACCGGTCGCCGTCAGGGCATGCGCTCGACGAGGGACTTCGGCGCGACGCAGCGGTACGCGTCGGCCACGATCTCGGCCACCTCGTCCCAGTCGACGCCGGGAACGTCGAGGTAGACGCCCAGCCATCCCCGGTGCCCCACGTAGGGAGGGCGGAAGAAGCGCTCGGGGTCCTCGGCCACCAGCTCCTCCTGGACGCCGGGAGGAGCCGCGCACCAGAACGCCAGCCGGTCGTCGTGGTGGTGGTCGGCGAACATCACGAACGTCTTCTTGCCTCGGACGAACCACGTCGGCTCCCCGTGGGAGAGCCGCTCGGTGGTCTCGGGCAGGGCCAGGCACAGGGCCCGCAGCCGGTCGAGCGCGTCCATGGGCGGCCTGCTAGTTCGTCAGCGTGAGCGGGTTGACCAGGTCGGCGTAGACGAGCAGGCCCGCCATGATCATCATGACGATCGCGATCGCGTAGGTCAGGGGCAGCACCTTGGCGATGTCCACGTGGGCGGGCTCCGGCCGCCGCATGATCTTGGCGTAGGCCCGCTTGATGCCCTCCCACAGCCCGCCGGCGATGTGGCCGCCGTCGAGCGGCAGCAGCGGGATGAGGTTGAACATGCCGATCGCCAGGTTGAAGCCGGCCAGCAGGTTGACGAAGATGGCGATCTTCTTCTCGTTGGACAGGTCGGAGGCCAGGATCTCGCCGCCCATGCGGCCCGCGCCGACCACGCCCACCGGGCCCTCCGGGTCGCGCTCCTCGCCGGAGAAGGCGGCGTGCCAGACGCCGACCATCTTCTCGGGCAGGTTGACCAGCGAGCCCGCCACCCGGGCGGTCAGCTCGCCCATGTAGCCGATGACCTGGCCCATGCTCTGCTGCTGCATGACCTCGGTGGGCAGCACGCCGAGGAAGCCGACGTTCTTGTCGATCTTCTCGGGGTCCTGGAGGTTGGGCCGGTCCTGGGCGATGAGCGTGACGGTGAGCGTCATCGGCTTGTCGTCGCGGACGATGCCGAGCTGCACGGGGCCGGGGCCGTGGGAGCGGATCAGCCGGGTGGCGTCCTCCCAGGAGCCGATCTTGCGGCCGTCGAAGGTGACCATGCGGTCGCCGGGCTTGAGGCCCGCCTGCGCGGCCGGGGTGAGCTGGTCGCCGGGACGGCAGTCGGCGCGCTGCTCGGAGATCGGGATCACGCACGTGTTGGTGTCGGGCGAGACGATCGGCGCCCAGGTGGGCAGGCCGATGCCGACCAGCAGGATGCTGAAGAAGACGAACGCGAGCACGAAGTTCATCGCCGGGCCGCCGGCCATGATGATGACCTTCTGCCACCACTTCTTGCGGTAGAAGACGCGGTCCTCGTCACGCCGTATTCCGTCTCGCCCCTGCGCCGGGACCAGGCGGTCGAGCCGAATCCGACCATGTACTGGGTCACCTTGACGCCGAAGAGCTTGGCCGGCACGAGGTGGCCGAGCTCGTGCAGCGCGATGGAGACCATCAACCCGAGGAGGAAGAGAATGATCCCCACAACGTAGAGCCAGTTCATCTAGGCGCGCTCCCCGGCAGACGACAAGGACAGACGAAAGGTCCGACAGCCCCAGAGTAGTCGAACTCGCCGCAGCGCACGGCTTACCGCACTTCCTGAGCATTGACAGCGTGCACTCGGCCGATCACCCTGGGAGACGACGGAGGGGGACGTCTTGATCCGCATTCTCATTGCCGAGCACCTGCCGCTGGTGCGCCGTGGCCTGCTCGCCACCCTCGGAGCCGAACCCGACCTGCGGGTGGTCGCCGAGGCCGGATGCGCCGAGGAGGTGGTGCGCACGGCGGTGACCGCCGAGGCCGACGTGGCCGTGGTCGATCTCGACCTGCCGGGGCCGCCGGTGGCCGACCCGCTGGCCGAGCAGGGGTGCGGGGTGCTGATCCTGTCGGCCGCGCCCAATCCGGCGCAGGTGCGTGAGGCTCTGGCCGGTCCGGCGCTGGGGTTCATGAGTCTGTGCGTGCCGCCCGAGCGGCTGGCCGAGGGGGTGCGTCAGGTGGCGGCGGGCCGGCGGGCCATCGAGGCCGAGCTGGCCGTGGCCGCGTTGCAGTGCGCCTCCAACCCGCTGACCAGGAGAGAGCTTGACGTGCTGCGGATCGCGGCGGGCGGGGCCAGGTCGACGGAGATCGCCGACGAGCTGTTCCTGTCGGTCGGCACCGTACGCAACCATCTGTCGCGCATCATGTGCAAGACGGGAGCGCGCAACCGGCTCGACGCGGTGCGCATCGCGAGCGACTGCGGCTGGTTGTGAGGGACGGCTGTACGGGACCCGGTGGAGCCGCGCCGCTCCGCCGGGGCCCGGACACCATCGAGGATCTCAGCAGGCCCGAGCCCGCTGCCAGTGACCGCGATCACGACCGTTCCGTGTGAAACGTCACGGTCTCGGCCCTGCCGCGCACAGGCCGCCGGCGCCCGTTCAGGGCCGCCAGATGAGCACCAGCGCGCAGTCGTCGTTGTGGCCGGAGGCCATCGCGTTGACCAGCGCCCTGGCGCCGTCGCGGAACCCGGAGGGCAGCAGCCGCTCCGCCTCGCCGAGCAGCCGGTCGAGCCCCGCGTCGATGTCGCGCCCGGGCTGCTCGATCAGGCCGTCGGTGTAGAGCAGCAGCGCGTCGCCCTTGCGCAGGGTGCCGCTGTCGGGCTCGCAGTGCAGGTCGGGCACCACACCGAGCACGACGCCCTTGGCCGAGGCGACCTGCCAGTTGCCGGTGCCCGCGTCGAACTTCACCACCGGCGGGTGCCCGGCCGAAGTGATCGTGTAGTCGCCGGTCGCCAGGTCGAGACGCACGTGCACGGCGGTCACGAACCCCTCGTCGCCGCGCTGCCTGTGCAGGTAGGCGTTGCACGCCGGCAGGAAGTCCGCGACCGAGCCGAGCAGCCCGCCGAACGTGCCCGACAGCAGCAGCGCCCTGGTGCCGGCGTCGACGCCCTTGCCCGACACGTCCACCAGCGCGATCTCCACCGAGTCGCCGTCGCGCATGGAGACCAGGAAGTCGCCGCCGAACGACGAGCCGCCCGCCTGCTTGAGCACCACCTTGCCGCCCCAGTCCTTGGGCAGCGCGGGCAGCTCGCCCTGGCTCCTGAGCCGGTCGCGCAGCTCCAGCAGCATCGCGTCGCCGCGCAGCCCCTGCACGCCGAGCTTGCCCCTGGTGCGGGCCATGAGCACGGCGAGCACGGCGGTGCACACGATGGTCACGGTCAGCCCCAGCCCGACCCGGCCCGCGCCGAGCGTGGCCGCGACGTAGGCCAGCGCGGCCCCGACGCCGACGAGCAGCTTGACGAGGCTGCGCAGCCGGAGCTGGAGCCCGCCGACGAGGGTGACCAGGATGAGCAGGGAGGGCGAGAACCACCCGGTCGAGACCTCGGCGGCGAGGAACCCGATGACGAGTGCCAGCCCGATCAGCGCGATGAGCAGGTTGCGGTCGCGGGCGAAGACACGCCGGACGAACCTGACGACAGGCACCAGAAGCGGCACCCGCACCAGGACCGCGCGGACCCGTGGCGGGATCAGCGGCGCCGGACGGGAACTCATGATGCGCCTGACTGTATCGGTCTGACCCGTGTTTGGGCAGCCCACTTGACCAACGCCTTGATCATTAAGCACGGATATTGGGTGGCCGTCCCCCTTTGCCCGCTCCTACCGTGGACGGATGACGTATCCGATCCGTCCGATTGACGAGTCCGAGTGGCCAGCCTTCAGCACGGTGCTCGAAGAGGCGTTCGGCTGGGCGCCGCATCCCACCCAGCTCGCGAGATTCAAGGCGGGGACGGAGTTCGACCGGACGCTGGCAGCCTTCGACGGCGAGCGGATCGCCGGGGTCACCTCCGTCCTCAGCCTGACCATGACGATCCCCGGCACGCAGCTCCCCGTCGCCGGCGTCACCTCTGTCAGCGTGCTTCCCTCCCACCGCCGCCGCGGCGTGCTGTCGTCGCTGATGCGCAGGCAGCTCACCGACATCCGCGAGCGCGGCGAGTGCGTCGCCGCCCTGTACGCCTCCGAGTCCTCCATCTACGGCAGGTACGGCTACGGCAGGGCGGCCGGCGAGCTGTCCTTCCGCATCGACAAGAGCCGCTCGGCCTTCGTCCCCGGCGCGCCCGGTGACCCGTCGCTGCGCCTCAGGGTCGCCAAGCCCGCCGAGGTGCGCACGGAGCTGGAGAAGCTCTTCGCCTCCGTCGTCGCGGGCCGCCCCGGCAGGTACGAGCGCGACACCCAGTCCTGGGACAACTGGCTGGCCGACGAGGAGCCCGACCAGCGCGGCGCCGGGCCGCTGCGCTCGATCCTGGCCGAGGACGACGGCGGCGTGCGCGGCTACGCCCTGTTCCGCATCAAGTCGTCCTGGGACGATGACGGCGTCGCCGAGGGCACGCTGAAGCTGCAGGAGCTGGAGGCGACCGACCCGGCGGCCTACGCGCTGCTGTGGCGCAGCGTCCTGGACCGCGACCTGGTCACCCGGGTCGAGGGCGGCATCCCGGTGGACGCCCCGCTGATCGCGCTGCTGGCCGACCAGCGCCAGCTCCGCGCCCGGTGGGCGGACGAGCTCTGGGTACGCCTGGTCGAGGTCGACAGGGCGCTGGCCGCGCGGGCCTACTCGGCGCCGGTGGACCTGGTGATCGAGGTCGAGGACGACGTCTGCCCGTGGAACGCCCGCCGCTGGCGCCTGACCGCCGACCTGTCGGGCGCGGAGTGCAGGGCCGTGGAGGACGAGCCGGACCTGCGGCTGCCGGTGTCGGCGCTCGGCTCGGCGTACCTGGGCGACGGCGCGCTCGGCGAGCAGCTCGGCGCGGGCCTGCTGCGCGAGCACACGGCCGGCGCGGTGCGCAGGCTCGCCGCGGCCATGTCGTGGAGCCCGAAGCCGTGGGCGGGCATGACGTTCTGACGTAGGCTCGACGGTATGGCGCTGCAAAGTCTGCAGATCACGGCGGTCGTGGCCATGCGCGCCCGCGATGTGTCCAGGCCGTCGAAAGAGCAGCAGGAGGCCGCCGACCGGCGACCCCTGCGTGACGAGACGCCCCGGCGCGACTCCAGGCGCAAGGGCTAGACCGCTCGCGGGCGCCGCGCTCGCGTCCGCCGCGGTCCCGTGGGCGCGGAGGCCGGGGAGGCCTCCGCGCCGGGCGCGGCGCACGCCGGCTCGGCGCACGGATCAGAGCAGTAAGGGACAGGGCGGCGAGGTCAGGGCAGCGAGGGAAGCTGGCCGATCGTCTCGTAGGCGGCCAGCTGCGCGATGCGCCTGCTGTGGCGCTCGCTGCCGGAGAAGGCCGTGGTCAGGAAGACCTCCACGAACCTGGTGGACTCCTCCAGGGAGTGCATGCGGGCGCCGACGCTGATGACGTTGGCGTTGTTGTGCTCGCGCGCCAGGCTGGCCGTCTCCTCGCTCCAGGCCAGGGCGGCGCGGATGCCGCGCACCTTGTTGGCGGCGATCTGCTCGCCGTTGCCGGACCCGCCGATCACCACCCCCAGGCTGCCGGGGTCGCCGGCGACGCCTTCGGCCGCCCGCAGGACGAACGCCGGATAGTCGTCCTCGGCGTCGTAGACGAAAGGACCGCAGTCGGTCACCTCGTGCCCGTGGTCCTTCAGCCAGGACACCAGGTGGTTCTTGAGCTCATAGCCGGCATGGTCGGCACCGATGTAGACACGCACCCGACCAGTCTTCCACAGCCCCGCCGATCGGGCTCGCCCGCTAGAGTAAGGGTCTCAGGCGCCGTCCAACCCTTACATAGCGAAGGCAGAGTTCCATGCGAGAGATCCGCTTCATCGGCGATCCCGTCCTGCGCACGCCCGCCGAGCCGGTGACGGACTTCGATCGCGAGCTGCGCCGGCTGATCGACGAGATGTTCCAGGCCATGTACGCCGCCGACGGCGTCGGCCTGGCCGGCCCGCAGATCGGCGTGTCGCGCCGGCTGTTCGTCTACGACATCGCGGGGCGCAAGGGCCACGTGATCAACCCGAGCCTGACCGTCGACGACCCGGAGGAGGTGCTCGACGAGGAGGGCTGCCTGTCGGTGCCCGACCGCCAGTCCCGCCGGCCGATCTACGCCCCGGTCGCGCGCGCCGCCGGCGTGACGGTGGAGGGACTGGACCGGCTGCAGCGCCCGGTGCGCGTGAAGGCGCGCGGCTCCCTGGCCCGCTGCTTCCAGCACGAGACCGACCACCTCGACGGCAAGCTGTACGTCGACCGCCTGCCGCGGAACGAGGCACGCAAGATCATGCTGCGCGCATAGCGTGGCGGCGGGCTTCGCGCATAGCGTGGCGGCATGAGCGTACTTTCGGGAAAGGGCGCACTGGTCACCGGAGGCTCCCGGGGCATCGGCAGGGCCATCGTGGAGCGGCTGACCGGCGATGGCGCGGAAGTCATCTTCTGTTACCAGCACTCCTCCGAGGCCGCCGCGCAGGTGGCCAAGGAGACGGGCGCGCACGCCGTACAGGTCGACCTCGCCGACAGGCGGGATCTGGAGCGGCTGTTCGCCGAGGCGGAGGCGCGGCTGCCCGGGGTGGACATCCTGGTCAACAACGCCGCCACCGCCGAGGCGCAGAAACCGATCACCGATCTCACCGACGAGGACTACGAACGGGTGTTCGCGGTCAACGCCCGCTCGGTGTTCCTGGCCATCCAGTGGGCGGCGCGGGTGATGCGCGACGGCGGGCGCATCATCAACGTCTCCTCGCTCAACACGCAGGTCCCGGCGCCGACGCTGGCGCTCTACTGCGGCAGCAAGGGCGCGATGGAGCAGTTCGCCAAGGTGGCCTCGCGGGAGCTGGGCGAGCGCGGCATCACGGTGAACGTGGTCTCCTCGGGCGCCACCGACACCGACATGCTGCGCGGCGCCAACCCGCCCGAGGCGCTGGAGCAGACGCCGGCCTACACCGCGCTGCGGCGGCTGGGCAGGCCCGACGACATCGCCGCGGTGGTCGCGTTCCTGGCCGGCCCGGACGGGCGCTGGGTCACCGGGCAGAACGTGGCGGCCACCGGCGGCCTGTTCATCTGACCGTCACAGGCGGGCGCGGCGGGCCTCCCGCCGCCCCCGCCCAGGCCCGGCGTCACACCTCGGGGCGCACCTCCCGCCGCCACCCTGCCCGCGGCCGCGTGCCGGCCCGTCTCAGAGCTGCAGGGACTTGACCTCCAGGTACTCCTCCAGGCCGTGCTCGCCCAGCTCCCGGCCCACGCCCGACTGCTTGTAGCCGCCGAAGGGGGCCAGCGGGTTGAACCGGCCGCCGTTGACCGACACCTGACCGGTGCGCAGGCGCCGGGCGACGGCCAGCCCGCGCTCCTCGGTGCCCGCCCACACGGCGCCGGCCAGGCCGTACTTCGTGTCGTTGGCGATCTCGACGGCTTTGTCCTCGGTCGTGTACGGGATCAGCGACAGGACCGGCCCGAAGATCTCCTCCTGCTCGATCGTCATCCCCGGCTCCACGGCCGCGAACACCGTGGGCTCAACGTAGTAACCGCGCTCGTGCGGCCGCTCGGTGCCCCCCGCCACCAGCCGGGCGCCCTCCTCCTGGCCCCGGTTGATGTAGCGGACCACGCGCTCGCGCTGCGCCTCGGAGACCAGCGGCCCGATCTTGGTGGTCTCGTCGAACGGGTCGCCGACCCGGTAGGAGCGCGCCGCCTCGACGGCCAGGCGCACGGCCTCGTCGTACTGGTCGACCTGGACGAGCATGCGGCTCCAGGCCGAGCAGGTCTGGCCGGCGTTGACGAAGCAGTTGGCCACGCCGACCTTGACGGCCAGGGCGAGGTCGGCGTCGGGCAGGATCACGTTGGCGGACTTGCCGCCCAGCTCCAGCGCCACCCGTTTGACCGACTCTGCCGCCAGCGCGGCCACCCTGCGGCCCGCGGCCGTGGAGCCGGTGAAGGAGACCATGTCCACCTCGGGGTGGGCGGCCATGGCCTCGCCCACGACCGGGCCCCGGCCGCTGACCAGGTTGAACACGCCCGGCGGCAGGCCCACCTCGTGGAAGATCTCCGCCAGCGCGTACGCCGCCAGCGGCGCCACCTCGCTCGGCTTGAGCACCACCGTGCATCCGGCGGCCAGGGCCGGGGCGACCTTGCACACGATCTGGTGCAGCGGGTAGTTCCACGGCGTGATCGCCGCGACCACCCCGATCGGCTCCTTGACCACCAGCGAGTTGCCCACGCGCGACTCGCGCGGATGGCTCTCGGCGAGCCGGGCGTAGGAGGCCAGCACGGTCGCCGGCATGAGCGTCTGCACCTTGAGGGCGAACCCCAGGGGCGCGCCCATGTCGGTGGCGATCGTCCTGGCGATCTCCTCGGAGCGCTGTTTCAGCAGGCCCGCCGCCTCATCGAGCAGTTTGCCGCGATCGGCCGCGGTCGTGCGCGACCATTCGGGAAAGGCCCGCCGGGCCGCGGCCGCCGCCGCCTCGACGTCGTCGGGGGTGCCCGCGGGCACTCGGTCGACGATCTCTTCCGTGGCCGGGTTGACGACCTCGATGGGCTCGTCGGATGCCGAAGCGGTCCAGGTGCCGCCGATGTACAGCTGACGCATGGCCCCATCCTGACAGTGACCCGGGCCACAAGGCGAGAGTTCGCCCGTGGCGGAGGATGAGGCCCATCCCCCGCGGCCGGTTTTCTTCCTCCGGCGTATCAGTCCGTCATCCGGGGACGCCCGGCGCGCGTGCGCCCGTCGGATGGGGAACGCCTGGCGCCTGGCCTCAGTCGAACTGGGGGCGCTTGGTGCGCGTGCGCTTCAGCTCGAAGAAGTCGTCGAACTTGGTGACCGCGAGCACGCCGTCCCAGAGCGTGCCGGCCTCCTCGCCGCGCAGGATCCTCGTGATGACGGGGCCGAAGAAGGCGTTCTCCCCGACGCGGATGATCGGGGTGCCGACCTCCTGGCCGACGAGGCCGATGCCCTCGTCGTGGGAGGCGCGGATGGCGGCGTCGTGTTCCTCGGAGCGCATGGCCTCGGCCAGCCCCCGGTCGAGGCCCGCGTCGTCGAGCGCGCCCTCGATGACCTCGCGCAGCCGTTCGGGCTCCTTGCTCAGGCCCTGGTTGTGCAGGCGCGTGCCGAGGCCGGTGTAGAGGGGGCCGATGACCTGCTCGCCGTGCTTGGCCGCGGCGGCGGCGACCGTCCGGATCGAGCCCATCGCCCGCGCGGCCCGCTCGAGGTAGTCGGCCGCGACGTCTTTGTCCTCATTGAGGAAGTAGAGGGACATCATGCGCCAGCGCGGCTCGATGGGCCGGACCTTCTCGACTTCGAGCAGCCACCGTGAGGTGACCCAAGCGAACGGGCATGAAGGGTCGAACCACAGGTCCACGGGAGTCTTCTGCGTCATGTCTCCCCGTAACCTGAGGTGGCTCGGGTCCTATTCCCGGCATGGCAGGATACCGACAACCCCGACGAAGTGGTGAAAAGGAGCGCAACTTGGCAGGCAACCTGACCCGGGACGAGGCTCGCGAGCGCGCCCGGCTCTTGAAGGTCGAGTCGTACGAGGTCGCACTCGACCTGACGGAGGGAGAAGAGCGCTTCGAGAGCGTCACGACCGTCCGCTTCACCAGCACGCGACCGGGGGCGTCCACCTTCATCGACCTGCACGGCGCCGACGTGCGCAAGGTCACGCTCAACGGCGCGGACCTCGACGTGTCGGCCTACGACGCCGACAAGGGGCGCTTCCCGCTGCCCGAGCTGGCGGAGTCCAACGAGCTGCTCGTGGCCGCCGACTGCGCCTACATGCGCTCCGGCGAGGGCCTGCACCGCTTCGTCGATCCCGTGGACCAGAAGGTCTACCTGCACAGCCAGTTCGAGACGGCCGACGCGCACCGCATGTACGCCTGCTTCGACCAGCCCGACCTCAAGGCCGCCTTCCAGCTCACGGTGCTGGCCCCGGCCGACTGGGAGGTCGTCTCCAACGCCGCCGCCTCCGCCGTGACGGACGTGCCGGAGCGGGCGGCCAAGCGCTGGGAGTTCCCGCCCACGCCGGTCATCTCCACCTACATCACCGCACTCGTGGCCGGCCACTACCACAAGGTGACCTCCGAGCACGACGGCATCCCGCTGGGCGTCTACTGCCGCTCCTCGCTGGCCGAGCACCTCGACGCCGACAACATCCTGGAGGTCACCCGGCAGGGCTTCGACTTCTTCCACCGGGTGTTCGGGGTGCGCTACCCGTTCGGCAAGTACGACCAGCTCTTCGTGCCCGAGTTCAACGCCGGCGCGATGGAGAACGCCGGCTGCGTGACGTTCCTGGAGGACTACGTCTTCCGCTCCCGCGTCACCGACGCGGCCGTCGAGCGGCGCGCGGAGACGATCCTGCACGAGATGGCGCACATGTGGTTCGGCGACCTCGTCACCATGCGCTGGTGGGACGACCTGTGGCTGAACGAGTCGTTCGCCACCTACATGTCCGTGCTCGCCCAGGCCGAGGCCACCCGCTGGAACAGGGCGTGGACCACGTTCGCCAACGTGGAGAAGGCCTGGGCCTACCGCCAGGACCAGCTCCCCTCCACCCACCCGATCGCCGCCGACATCCCCGACATGCAGGCGGTCGAGGTCAACTTCGACGGCATCACGTACGCCAAGGGCGCCTCGGTGCTCAAGCAGCTCGTGGCCTACGTCGGCCTGGACAACTTCCTGGCCGGGGTGCGCGACTACTTCGCCGAGCACGCCTGGGGCAACACCGAGCTGGAGGACCTGCTCGGCGCCCTGGAGCGCACCTCCGGCCGCGACCTGTCGGCCTGGTCGAAGGAGTGGCTGGAGACCTCCTGGGTCAACACGCTGCGCCCCGAGTTCGAGGTGTCGGGCGGCCGGTTCACCGCCTTCGACGTGGTCCAGGAGGCGCCGGCCGAGCACCCGACGCTGCGCTCCCACCGCATCGCGATCGGCCTCTACACGCTGGCCGACGGCAAGCTGACCCGGACCAGGCGGGTGGAGCTGGACGTCGTCGGCCCCCGTACGAGCGTGGCCCAGCTCATCGGCGAGGAGCAGCCCGACCTGGTGCTGCTCAACGACGACGACCTGACCTACGCCAAGATCCGGCTCGACCCCGGCTCGCTGCGCACCCTGGTGGACGGCGGCATCGCGGCGTTCACCGAGTCGCTGCCGCGCGCCCTGTGCTGGTCGGCGGCCTGGGACATGACCCGCGACGGCGAGATGTCCACGCGCGACTACGTCAAGCTGGTCATCTCGGGCGCGGCCACGGTCAGCGACATCACGGTCCTCCAGGCGATCCTGCGCCAGGCGCGCTCGGCCGTGGAGCAGTACGCCGACCCGGCCTGGCGGGCCGAGGGCCTGGCGCTGCTGGCCGGCGAGCTGCGCGAGCTGCTCGCCGCGGCCGAGCCGGGCTCCGACCACCAGCTCGCCTTCGTCCAGGCGTTCGCGGCGGCGGCCACCTCGGACGCGGACCTGGACCTGCTGCAGGGCATCCTCGACGGCTCCGCGGCGCCCGAGGGGCTGGCCGTGGACGCCGACCTGCGCTGGACGCTCGTGCACGCGCTGGTCTCCGGCGGCCGGCTGGGCGAGCCCGACATCGAGGCCGAGCTGGAGCTCGACCCTACGGCGACGGGTGAGCGCTCGGCCGCGCGCTGCCGGGCCGCGATCCCGACCGCCGAGGCCAAGGCGGCGGCGTGGGAGCGGATCGTGGCGGGCAAGCTGGCCAACCACATCGCCCGCGCCACGATCGGAGGCTTCCAGGACCCGCACCATCCGGAGCTGCTGGCGCCGTACCGGGAGAAGTACTTCGCCGAGGTGGGGCGCATCTACCGCGAGTGGACGTTCGACCAGGCCTCGACGTTCGCGGTCGGGTGCTTCCCCTCGCTGCTCATCGAGCGGGCCACGGTCACGGCCGCGCAGGACTTCCTCGCGGCCGAGCAGCCGCCGCAGGCGCTGCGCCGGCTCGTCCTGGAGGGCGCCGACGGCGTCAGCCGCGCCCTGCGCAACCAGGAGAAGGACGCCGCGTCCGCGTGACGTGCCAACCGGCCGGGCCCGCGCCGCTGACCGCGCGGGACCGGCCGGGCCCCGCGACCCGGCTGATCACCTGGGGCGACTTGACCGTCGCATCCGGGGCGCGGTGTTAGCCTCGAAACGTGCTAGGCGCGGGGACCACCCTCAACGATCGCTACGTGCTCGGCGACCGCCTCGGTGGCGGCGGCATGGGCGAGGTGTGGCGCGCCGACGACACGGTGCTCGGGCGCGCGGTGGCGGTCAAGGTGCTCATGCCCGCGCTCAGCGAGGACCCGACCTTCGCCCGCCGCTTCCAGAACGAAGCCAGGGCCATGGCCACGCTGAGGCATCCCGGCGTGGTCGACGTCTACGACTACGGCACCTGCGACGTCGCGGGCCGCGTGGTCAGCTTCCTGGTCATGGAATACGTGCGGGGCGAGTCGCTCGACCGCGTGCTGCGGCGCGGCCCGCTCGGGCCCGAGGCCACCATGCGGCTGGTCGCGCAGGTCGCCGACGCGCTGGCCGCCGCGCACGCGCAGGGCATCGTGCACCGCGACGTCAAGCCGGCCAACCTCATGGTGCGGCCCGGCGGCGACGTGGCGCTCACCGACTTCGGCATCGCCCACTCCGCCTCGGCCGGGCAGCTCACCGCCACGGGGGCCATGCTCTGCTCGGCGGGCTACTGCGCCCCCGAGATGGCCACCGACGGTGACGTGACGCCGGCGGTCGACGTCTACGCCCTGGGCGTGGTGGCGTACGAAAGCCTGAGCGGGCGGCTGCCGTTCCAGGGCGAGACGCCCGTGCAGATCATCTTCAAGCACCTCAACGCCCCGGTCCCGCCGTTGCCCGACGCGGTGCCGGCGGGGGTGCGCTGGGTGGTGGAGCGGGCGCTGGCGAAGGCGCCGGAGGAGCGCTGGCCGACGGCCCCCGAGATGGGCCGCGCCGCGCACCGGGCGCTGACCGCCCCCGACGAGCCCCTCGACCGGCCCCTCCCGGGCGATCCCCACGACCGCACCACCCCAGCCGGCCCGTCCCACCCGACCACCCCCGGCGAGCCCTCGCACCGGAACACGCCAGGAGAGGGCTCCCACCGCACCACCCCGGACGGGCCCCACGACCGAACCACTTCAGGCGGGCCTCAAGGCCGGACCACCCCGGGCGACCCCTACGACCAGGCCGCGCCGGGCGTGCCCGCGTCGCACGGCGCGACCGCCGGGGCCTTCGGGAGCGCGGCGGCCTCCGGGCCCGACGAGACCCGCGTGTCCGGCGGCCCCGGCGAACCACCCGCGTGGGCCACATCCGGCATGTCTGGCATGTCCGGCGGCCCCAACGGACCCGGCAGCCCGAACGGGCCGGACAGTCCGAACGGGCCCGGCGGTCCCAGCGGGCCAGGCGGTTCCACCGCGCCCGGTGACTGGGCCGGGTCCGCGGGGGCCGTCACGTCGGCGGCGCCTCGGCGGCGGGGCAGGCAGCGGGCGCTGGTCACCATGGCGGCCGCCGTGCTCGTGTCGGCGGCGGTGGCCGGGCTGGTCTGGTTGCGTCCCACGGGGCAGGCCGAGCGCCTGCCCGCCCCCGTGCCCACGGTCAGCAGCGCCACGGTCGAGCGCGTCGTCCCGGAGCCGCCGGTCACGAGCGGCAGGAGGCAGACGCAGCCGCCGACCAAGCGCGCCACCACGCCGCGGCCGACGCTCCGGCCCAGCACGCCCCCGCCCTCCCCCAGCCCGACGGTCACCACCACCCATCCGACCAGCACGCCCACCGCCGAGCCGACCACGTCCGAGCCGGAGCCGACGCAGGAGCCGACCACGCCGCCCACCGAGGAGCCGAAGCCGACGTCCGAGCCCACGGCCACCCAGCCGCCCGGCGAGATCCAGTGCATCCGCGCCCCGTGCCCGTCCTGACGTCCGTCGGCTCCGGGACGACGCCGCCCGGTAACGATGATCGACGATGACGGCAGCGGTTGGCGCGACCGCCCACGACGGCGACCGCCCACGACGACGACGGCCCACGACGACGACGGCCCACGACGACGGTCCCTGGCGACGGGCCGGTCATGGCCCGCGGCGACCGAGGGCGGCGACTGAGGTGAAAACGCTACGGTCGTGCCGTATATGGGGTGGCCATCACGCCGAAATATCCGGACATTTGGTGCTTCAATTGCGAATTCCGGCCCATATGGACCGTGGCCGCACGGCGACACCCATGGGCCTCATGTCCGTAATCGCTAGCTGATCGTGAGAAAGTCAACGCGTGGACTCGACTCGTGACCTGTTCATCGCCCTCGCCCGTCGTTACGCCTTCGCCGACCTCGGCGCGCTCGCTCCCGCCGCGGAGATCGCGGAGGTGTGCGAGTTCGGGCAGCGGCTGCTCTCGCTCGACGCCGAGGACTTCGCGGCGGAGGCCAGGGTGGTGCCCGCCGACCTGCGACGGCGCGCCAGGGCCTGCCACATGCCGCAGACCCCGCGCGAGCAGCCGCGCGGCGCGCTGGAGTCGCTGCGCCCCGCGTACGGGCTGCTGCTGGAGGTCATCGCCGTACGGTGGCACCGCCGCGAGCTCAGCACCATGATCGCCGCCGTGCACATCGCCAGCGAATACCTGCCGCTGCTGGCCTTCGAGCCGCAGCTCGGCCACGCCGGCGACCCGGCGAGGTGGCCCGCGGGGCTGAGCGCGGCGGGCAGCAGGTTCGGCGTGATCGGCGACAGGGAGTGCGACCACACCAAGTCCGAGCAGTCGGCGACCAACCGGACGCTGCGGGTCTCGACGGAGCCGTCGGAGGGCTGGCGGGCCTACTTCGACCGGCAGCACAGCCAGGTGGCCGGCGCGCTGGGCGTGTGCGTGGCGACCTGCCGCAACCCCTGCACGGCCATGGACTGGATCGATCCCGAGCCCCGCGCCGACCTGCAGTCGCGGGCGCGCACGGCGCTGGCCTTCGCCGAGACCCCGCTCGTCCGGCTGCGCCACGCCGCCCCGGTGGGCCACGGGTTCGGGGTGCCGTCGCCCGAGGAGGTGCTCGACGCCTGGGAGCGCAGCCGGGCCGCGCTGGACAAGAACGCGATCGGCACGGCGGCGCTGAAGGACGACGGCTTCCCGCTGCCCGGCCTGCCCTCGCTGTTCTCGGCCGTCGCCGACGCGCCGATCGAGCCCGCGACCCTGCTGGGCGGGGTCAGCGAGCACATCGTCACCCTGCTCGAACGCCTCTGACCCACGCCGATCGCCGCTCCCCCGAGCCATCACCGCACGGCGCTCAACACCCGCCCCGACCATCACCCGCACGGCGCTCACTCACGCTGATCACGGTGGTCGCGCGCTCACGTTGCCCCGCGGTGATCGGCGGGCGGGGACCGGCGTCAGCGGCGGGCGGTGGCCTGTTCGCCGAGTGCGGCGATCCCGTACAGCAGGCCGCCGATCAGGTCGCCCGCGCTGAAGGCGGTGGCCATCGACATCGCGGTCAACCGGCACGCGCTGTCGCTCAGCCGCCGCCTGGCGCCCTCGCCCGTCACGATCTCCAGCGCCCGCCCGCCGGGATCGACGAAGACCACCACGGCGTTGCCGGCCTCCTCGCCCAGGGCGGCGTGCAGGCGCTCGGCGAAGTGCCGCCGCCCGCCCACCGGCGCGCCCAGGAACACGCCGAACCGCAGCCCGCTGCGGCGTTCGGCGGTGTGCAGGGCCTGCCTGATGTCGTCGCCCTGTGCGGCGGTCAGTCCGCGCATGCTCGCCTCACCATCCCGCGGAGGCGCCGCCGACATGCCGGCCGGGCTCCGCCGTCTCGGCCGCGGCCACCCAGTCGTGCGCGGGCACCTCGGCCCAGTGCGCCACCCGGTCGGCCAGTACGAGGCCCGACGTGCTCACCCCGCGCTCGCTCCTGGCGGGGCCGCCGAGCCAGACCGGACCCGCCTCGATCCGGCGTTGCGCCCCGCGCCCCGGCAGCATCACGAGCAGGGTGATCAGCACGAACAGCCCCATGGACACCCCGATGAGGAAGAGCAGAATCTCCGCCGCGCTGTTCACACCAAGACCGTAAACCTCGCAGGCGGGTCCGGCCAGCCCCTTTCGCGGGGGCATGGCACACCCGGGTTAAGATCTTTTAAGAGGGGAAGCTCTCTAGAGAAGAACATTAGACATACCCCGAAATCATGCGTGGAACACGATGAGCTGGGCCATAAAACTATGGACACGGCAACACTAGGAATCGATCGAATCTCCGGGCTACGGTGAGTGACGTGGACTCCGACAACCAGCGAGAAGACGGTCACAACGCGTCACCAATCTGGGTGAGCGACCGACCAGAAAGTGAGCAGACCGCCGCCGCGAAGCCTTCGGCGCCCACCTCCACGTACGCGCCGGTCGAGCGTGCGTCCGTGCGTAGCCTGCTGCAACAACCACGTTTCCGCCGTCTGCGCACCCGCGCGCTCGTGGCGGTGGGGGTCGGGTTGGCGGTGGGCTTCCTAGTGCGCGACTGGCGGGTGGGAGTGACCGCGGGCGTCATCGCGGCCATTCTCGAGGCGGTCTATCGCGCGCGCCTCAACTCGTCCGTGCCCGCCTGGCGGCGCACGTCCGTGGCCGAGCGCCGCACCGAGGCCCAGCTCCGCAAGCTGGAGCGCAGCGGCTACCGCACACTGCACGCCAGGGCGATCCCGGGCAGCGAGGCCCAGATCGACCACCTCGTCGTGGGCCCGACGGGCGTCTACGCGGTCGACTCCGAGAAGTGGGACAAGCGACTGCCCGTACGCGTGCAGATGGGCAAGAAGCTCTTCCACGGCCCGTTCGACATGAAGCCCCGGCTCACCGAGGCCAAGTGGGAGGCGACCGAGGCGAGCAAGCTCATCAGCGAGTCCTTCGGCCGTGAGATCGCCGTGGTGCCGTCGCTGGCCATCTACGGCCCGCCGGTGCCGTGGAAGATCATGTCGATCCGTGGCGTGGACGTCTACCAGGGCGAGCGCGCCCGTAAGTGGATCACCAAGCGGGAGCGGGCGCTGACCACCGCCGAGATCGACCGCATCTACTCCATCGCCGCCGAGGTGCTGCCCGCCCGTTACGGCGACGGCTGACCGACTTCGCCTCAGGCCGCCGGCCTCGCGCGCAACTCGCCGAGGCGGGCGGCCTGACGCGTTCCCGCGGCCAGGGCCGCCAGGGGCCGCCGCCCGCACACTCACCGCCGTCCCGGCCGATCGGCCGCACGGCCCGCATGCCCTCGGCCGGTCCGGCGCCCCGGGAATCTCGCGCGCCCGCCTTAGTGCCTGGCGATGCCCGTACGCCCCCCGGCCGGTCCGCCGCGCCGGCGCTCCGGGCCGGGCGGATCCGGGGTGGCGAAGGCGTGACGTGAGCGGGTCTATCGTGAACAGGAGTGCCGCCGTGCCGGCGGCATGATCCGGTAACCAACCGTCCGCTTCGTGGACAAGCGTCTCATTTACCGGGCGATGGCCGTAACATGTGAAGACTCGCTAGCGATGGGAGATGCAATGCCCGCCCTCAGGTCACGTACAGTCACCCACGGCAGGAACATGGCCGGTGCCCGGGCCCTGCTCCGGGCGACCGGCGTAGCCGGGAGCGACTTCGGCAAGCCCATCATCGCGGTGGCCAACAGCTTCACCCAGTTCGTGCCGGGCCATGTGCATCTGCAGGATGTCGGCAAGGTGGTGGCCGACTCGATCAGGCAGGCGGGGGCGATCCCCCGCGAGTTCAACACGATCGCGGTCGACGACGGCATCGCGATGGGCCACGGCGGCATGCTCTACTCGCTGCCGTCGCGCGAGCTGATCGCCGACGCGGTCGAGTACATGGTGGAGGCCCACTGCGCGGACGCGCTGATCTGCGTCTCCAACTGTGACAAGATCACGCCGGGCATGCTGCTGGCCGCGTTCCGGCTGAACATCCCGACGGTCTTCGTCTCCGGCGGCCCCATGGAGGCCGGCAAGACGCCCGGCAAGAAGCTCGACCTCATCGACCCGATGATCGCCTCCGCCGACGACTCGGTCTCCGACGCCGAGCTGCTGGAGCTGGAGGAGAACGCCTGCCCGACCTGCGGCTCGTGCTCGGGCATGTTCACCGCCAACTCGATGAACTGCCTGGCCGAGGCCATCGGCCTGGCGCTGCCCGGCAACGGCACGATCCTGGCCACGCACCAGGCGCGCAAGCAGCTGTTCGAGGACGCCGGCCGGCGGCTCGTCGAGATCACCCGCCGCTACTACGAGGACGGCGACGAGTCGGTGCTGCCGCGCTCGATCGGCACCCGCGAGGCGTTCGAGAACGCCATGGCGCTCGACGTGGCGATGGGCGGCTCGACCAACACGATCCTGCACATCCTGGCCGCCGCCCGCGAGGCGGGGGTGGACTTCGGGCTCAAGGAGATCAACGAGATCTCGCTGCGGGTGCCGTGCCTGTGCAAGGTCGCCCCGGCCACGGCGAAATACCACGTGGAAGACGTCCACCGCGCCGGCGGCATCCCCGCCATCCTGGGCGAGCTCGACCGCGCCGGGCTGCTGCACCGCGACGTGGCCACCGTCAACGGCGGCACGCTGGCCGACATGCTGGCCGCCTGGGACGTGCGCTCCCCGTCGGTCAAGCCGGAGGCCGTGGAGCTGTGGCACGCGGCGCCGGGCAACGTCCGCACGGTCAAGCCCTACTCGCAGAACAACCGGTGGGACGACCTCGACCTCGACCGCGAGGCGGGCTGCATCCGCGACCGCGAGCACGCCTACTCCGCCGACGGCGGCCTGGCCGTGCTCTACGGCAACATCTCCCGCGACGGCGCGGTGGTGAAGACGGCCGGCGTGGACGAGTCGATCTGGACGTTCAGCGGCCCCGCCGTGGTGTTCGAGTCGCAGGAGCAGGCGGTCGAGGGCATCCTCGGCGGCCGCGTCAAGGCCGGCGACGTCGTCGTCATCCGTTACGAGGGGCCCAAGGGCGGCCCCGGCATGCAGGAGATGCTCTACCCGACGTCCTTCCTCAAGGGCAAGGGCCTGGGCAAGGTGTGCGCGCTGATCACCGACGGGCGCTTCTCCGGCGGCACCTCCGGCCTGTCGATCGGCCACGCCTCGCCGGAGGCGGCCGAGGGCGGCGCGATCGCGCTGGTCGAAGACGGTGACATCATCGACATCGACATCCCCGGCCGTTCGATGGAACTGCGGGTGCCGGAGGACGAGCTGGCCGCGCGGCGCGAGCGGCTGCTGGCCGAGCTGGGCGGATACCGGCCGCGTGACCGCGACCGGAAGGTGAGCGTGGCGCTTCAGGCATACGCGGCGATGACCACGTCGGCCTCCACCGGCGCCTCCCGCGACCTGTCGCAACTGTCGCGATAGTCACCATTCCCTGTGCGGCAGGTGACAGGGTTCTCGCCTGCCGCACAGCTACCCTTCCGGACACACTTTCGAAAATTGTCGGTGGTCATCCCTATTCTGGGGGTATGACGACAGTCGTGAAGCACGATACTCGCCCGCTGACGACCGCCGAGATCGCCGCACTCGCCCTCTCCCTCGCCCACCTCGGAGCGGGCCCCCAGGCCGTCACCGCAAGGCGTGGCCTGCAGCACGCATTCGAGCACCTGGAGCTCGACGACGACGTCATCGCCACCACCCTCACGACCCTGACCGAGCCGCTGCCCCTGGACGTCGCCTCCCGGGCCCGGCTCATGGCCGACGCCATCACCAGCCGGCTCATGATCCGCCTGCACTACCGCGACGCCAGGGGCGTCGTGACCGTCCGCGACGTCGAGCCGGTGACGTGCCTGGTGCACCGCGAATACTGGTACCTGGTCGGCGTGTGCCGGATGCGCCGGGCGATCAGGGCGTTCAGGTTCGACCGGATCCTCGCCGTCGAGCCCACGCTCACGCCGTCCCGCCCGCACCTCGCCGATCGTTTCCTGCCGTTCCAGCGCCGCAAGAGGCGCACCATCACGGCCGCCTGACCCCGACCGCTCCCAGACAGCCTGACACCGGCCGCCGCACCCGACGCGGACGGCTTGACCTCGGCCGCCGCCCGACGCGAACGGCTTGAGGCCGGCCGCCGCACCCGACGCGGTCGGCTTTGCTCCTGGCCGCCGCCCGCAGCGGATGGCTTGAGCCAGCCGCGATCCCGTTCCGCCGCGTGAAACTGGCCGGGGTTTGACCGGCGGGGCCCCGGCCTTTGGGGTGGCGGGTGGCAGGCTCCCGGCATGCGCGTACGAGAGTTCCCGCTCTTCGCCGCCCTGCTGCTCGTCCTGCCCTCCTGTACGGCGAGACCCCCGGACGTGGCGCCGCGTCCGGTCCCGGTGGCGCGTCCGATGCCGGCCCCCGGGAGCGCGCTGCCGGACGACGAGCGCCGGGCGCTGGACCGGACGCTGGCGCGCTACCTGCGCCATCGCCCCGGCCGGGCGGCGCTGGCCGTCCACGATCGCACGACCGGCACCAGGTACGCCTTCGGCGGGGGCGGCCCGTTCCTGCTGGCCAGCGTGGCGAAGGTGGACATCCTGCTGGCGCTCCTGCACGGGCGGCGGGGCGGCCGGCTGACCGGCCACGAGCGCGAGCTGGCCGAGCGCATGATCCGCCACAGCGACAACGACTGCGCGCACGAGCTCTACCTGGCCATCGGCGGCCCGGACGGGCTCGACCGGACGCTGCGGCGGCTGGGCGTGCGGCACACGCGGCCCGGCTCGGGGCTCTCCTGGGGATACACCCGCAGCGGGCCGTCGGACCAGGTGAGGGTGCTGGAGCTGCTCACCGACCCCGCCGGGCCGCTGCCCGCCCGCGACCGGCGCTACGCCCTGGACCTCATGTCGTCGGTGGAGCCGGCGCAGGCCTGGGGCGTCAGCGCGGCGGCGGGCCCCCGGGGGCGGGTGGCGCTCAAGAACGGCTGGCTGCCCGCCGAGGCGCACGACGGCCTGTGGACGGTCAACAGCGTGGGCCGGCTCCTGGTGAACGGGCACGAGCTGCTGATCGCCGTGCTGTCGGAGCGCAGCCCGGAGATGGCGACCGGGATCGACACGGTCGAGCGGCTGGCCCGCCTGGCCGTCACGGCCCTGACCAGGTCGCCCTCGACCGCGAAGGTGTGAACCGCGTCCGGGAGCGGGGTCAGGAGGAGCAGCAGCCGCCACCGCAGCAGCCGCCACCGCCGCCGCTCGGCCGGGGGGCGGACGCGCCGCCCGTCATGGCGACCGTGGACAGCAGCTTCACCGTGTCGTCGTGACCGTCGGGGCAGGTCGCCGGGTCGTCGGAGGCCGACATCGGGCGGGACACCTCGAACGTGGAGCCGCAGGCGCGGCAGCGGAAGTCGTAACGCGGCATGGGCCCATAGTAGCCGCGCTAGGAGTAGCTGACATGGGCGTAGTCGGCGACCGGCTCGTAGCCGATCGCCTGGTAGATGGCGTTGCTGGTGGGATTGTCCAGGTCGGTGAAGAGCACGACCTGCTCGCAGCGCTCGTCCAGCCCGGTACGGCTGGCGTACGCGGTGACGGCGGCGCCGTAGCCGCGCCTGCGGCACGAGGGCGGCGTGTAGACGGGACCGATGCGGCAGACCCCGCCGGCGGCCGGGGAGAGCGCGGCCAGCGAGACCGGCGCGCCCTGCGACTCCCACACGAACAGCTCCCCCGCCGACAGCCGCCGCGCGACCCGGTCGACCACGTCGCCCTCGCCCATCCCGGTCTCCGCCCCGAACGCCTGATACCAGCTCACCAGCAGCGGGAAGTCTCCGGGACCCGCGAGCCTGCCGCGGCCGGGGACGTCGGGGACGGTCAGCGTGCCGAGCCGGTAGAGCCGCTCGGAGACCACGCGGGCGGGCCTGCCGAGCAGCCGGATGGCCTCGCCGGTCACCTCCGGCGGGCCCACGAACACGGGCAGCGCGCCGTCGAGCGCTTTGACCAGCGGCTCGACGGCCTCGACCGGCACGGCGAACAGGCCGACGGGATGCGGCGGGATGGAGAAGACCGCGCCGCGCACCTCGCCGCCGGCCGTCCACCAGCCGAAGAGCGGATCGGTCACGGGCATGCCCGCCCGCAGGTTGGCCAGCACGGTCAGGGCCACCGTGTGGCGCACCGGGTCGCCGAGCAGGAAGGGCTCGGCGACCGCGGCGTATTCCTCGACGGCTGAGGTGAAGCTCCACATGCCTGCTCATGCTGCCAGCCGGGAGGCGGCCCGCTCAACGCGGTTTCAGCCCGCCGCCCGGACCCGCTCGACGCGGTTTCAGCCCGCCGCCCGGACCCGCTCGACGTGGCTTCAGGCCGCCGCCTCCAGGTAGGGCGCCCACTGCGGGTCGCCGACGAGTGAGGCGCCGATGAGCCGCCAGTGGGCCCCGCGCGGCACCGCGGGGCTGACCCGCAGCGTCCACCCCAGCTCCTCCAGGTATTTGTCGGCCTTCCTGTGGTTGCAGGTGGTGCAGGAGGCGACGCAGTTCTCCCAGGTGTGGGTGCCGCCCCGGGAACGCGGGATGACGTGGTCGATGGTCTCGGCCTTCTGCCCGCAGTAGGCGCAGCGGTAGTCGTCGCGCCGCATGAGAGCGGCCCTGGTCAGGGGGATGCGGGACCGGTAGGGGATGCGGACATATCTGCGGAGCCTGATCACCGAGGGCACGTCGAGCGTGCGGCTGGCGGAGCGCAGCACGGCGCCCCTGCCGTCGCGGTGCACGACATCGGCCTTCTCCCGCAGCACGAGCACGACGGCGCGGTGCAGCGAGAGGGTGGTCAACGGCTCATAAGTGGCATTCAGCAGCAGGACTTGGCGCATCATCGGGCCTCTCCCCGCTGCGCGCGTATCAAAGGGGACATGCCGCGGCATGTCCCGCCTGTCGGCCCCTCCTGGGGCACTCGTGCTTCCGTCACGTGGACCTCCGCCGGACGGTCCAGCGGATGGTCACCACGGCACCGTCCTGTCACCAAGTCTGGCGTTTGCACCGTGGTCCCCGCCACTCCAAAAACCTCCTGCCGGAATGACCAGAGGGACTCACGGTACGTTTTATGCCCGCTCGACCAGCGCTTTACGCATGCTCGTTGGCAGTAGGGTTCCTGCATGACGCGAGAGCCGTACCCGACAGCACGTCGCGAAGACATCACCGACATCCTGCACGAAACGCCCGTCCCCGACCCCTACCGGTGGCTCGAGGATCCGGACAGCCCCGACACCAAGGGGTGGCTGCACGCGCAGGCCGAGCTCTATGCCAAGGAGCGCGGGCCCCAGCGGTTCAAGAGCCGCATCGCCGAGCTGCTCAGGTCCGGTTCGGTGGGCGTGCCGGCCTGGCGCGGCGAGCGTTACTTCTTCTCTCGCCGCACGCCCGACCAGGAGCACGCGGTCTACTACGTGGTCGAGCCCGACGGGACCGAGCGGGCGCTCATCGACCCGATGGCGATCGACCCGTCCGGCCTGACCACGCTCGACGCGGTGCAGCCCGACAAGGAGGGCCGCCTGCTGGCCTACCAGATCTCGGTGGGCGGCGACGAGGAGTCGATCCTCTACATCATGGACGTCGCCACCGGCGCCCGCGTCGAGGGGCCGATCGACCGGTGCCGCTACTCGCCGGTGGCGTGGCTGCCCGGCGGGGAGGCGTTCTACTACGTGCGCCGGCTGCCCAGCACCGAGGTGCCCGAGAACGAGACGCAGTTCCACCGCCGCGTCTACCTGCACCGCGTCGGCACCTCCACCGAGGACGACGTGATGATCTTCGGCCAGGGGCTGAAGATGACCAACTACTACGGCGTCTCCGTCTCGCGCGACGGCCGCTGGCTGCAGGTCTCGGCCCACGAGGGCACGGCGCCGCGCAACGACATCTGGCTGGCCGACCTGACCGCCTCCCCGATCGACCGGCCGGAGCTGACGGTCGTGCAGGAGGGCGTGGACGCGCAGTCCGGGCTGGTGTTCGGCCGCGACGGCAAGCTCTACGTGCACACCGACCGCGACGCCTCCCGGGGCCGCGTCTGCGTCACCGACCCGGCCGAGCCGGGCTTCGAGACCTGGCGTGACCTCATCCCCGAGGACCCCGAGGCCGTGCTGAGCGACTTCGCGATCCTCGACGACCTGGAGCGCCCGGTCATGCTGGTGGGCTGGACGCGCCACGCGATCAGCGAGATCACCGTGCACGACCTGGCGACCGGCGAGCGCCTGGGCGAGGTGCCCACGCCGGGGCTGGGCAGCATCGGCGGCATCGCCGAGCGGCCCGAGGGCGGGCACGAGGCGTGGTTCGGCTACACCGACAACACCACGCCGCCCACCATCCAGCGCTACGACGCCCGCACGGGCGAGACCACGCTCTGGGCGGCCTCCCCCGGCGCGGTCGAGGTGCCGCCGGTCCGCACCGAGCAGGTGGTCTACCGCTCCAAGGACGGCACAGACGTCCGCATGCTGGTCATCTCGCCGGTCGAGGAGGCGCAGGGCCCGCGCCCGACCATCCTGTACGGCTACGGCGGCTTCGGCCTGTCCATGACCCCCGGCTACTCCGCCTCGATCCTGGCCTGGGTGGAGGCCGGCGGCGTCTACGCCATCGCCAACCTGCGCGGCGGCGGCGAGGAGGGCGAGGACTGGCACCGCGCCGGCATGCTGGCCAACAAGCAGAACGTCTTCGACGACTTCCACTCCGCGGCCGAGCACCTCATCGCCACCGGCGTCACCACGCCCGAGCAGCTCGGCATCTCCGGCGGCTCCAACGGCGGCCTGCTGGTGGGCGCCGCCCTGACGCAGCGCCCCGAGCTGTACGCGGCCGTGGTCTGCTCCGCGCCGCTGCTCGACATGATCAGATACGAGAAGTTCGGCCTCGGCGCCACCTGGAACGTCGAATACGGCTCCGCCGACGACCCCGAGCAGTTCGGCTGGTTGTGGGGCTACTCGCCCTACCACCACGTGCGGGAGTCGGTGGCCTACCCCGCGACGCTGTTCACCGTCTTCCAGTCCGACACGCGCGTGCACCCGCTGCACGCCTGGAAGATGTGCGCGGCGCTGCAGCACGCCTCGACGTCCGGCCGTCCGGTGCTGCTGCGCAACGAGACCGAGGTCGGGCACGGCGCCCGCTCGGTGAGCAGGAGCGTCGACCTGTCGGCCGACACGCTGACGTTCCTGGCCCGGCACACCGGCCTGTAGCCGGGGGCACCCGGGCCCGCGCCGGGGACGGCCCCGGCGCGGGCGGGGGCGGCTCCGGCGGGGGCGGCTCCGGCGGGCAGGCTAGCGCGGGAAGATGATGGTCTTGTGGCCGTCGAGCAGCACCCGCTGCTCGGCGTGCCACTTGACCGCCCTGGCCAGGGCCAGGCACTCCACGTCGCGCCCCATCGCCACCAGGTCCTCGGGAGAGTGGCTGTGGTTGACCCTGACCACCTCCTGCTCGATGATCGGCCCCTCGTCGAGATTGGCCGTCACATAGTGGGCGGTCGCGCCGATGAGCTTGACCCCGCGGCTGTGGGCCTGGTGGTAGGGCTTGGCGCCCTTGAACGACGGCAGGAACGAGTGGTGGATGTTGATGCACCGGCCCGCCAGCTTCTCGCAGAGCTCGTCGGACAGCACCTGCATGTAGCGCGCCAACACCACCAGGTCCACCTGATAGTGCTCCACCAGCGCCAGCACCTCGGCCTCCTGCTTGGCCTTGGTGTCGGGGGTGACCGGCAGGTGGTGGTAGTCGATGCCGTTCGACTGCGTCAGCGGCCGCAGGTCGGGGTGGTTGGAGGCGACGGCGACGATCTCGATGTCGAGGGCCTTGGAGCGCACGCGGTAGAGCAGGTCGTTCAGGCAGTGGTCGAACTTGCTCACCATGATCAGCACGCGCGGCTTCCTGGCCACGTCGCGCAGCCTGAACTCCATGGCGAAGTCGGGCGCGAGCGCGGCGAAGGCGGCGTTGAGCTCGTCTTCCCCCAGCGCTCCCGCGAACTGCACGCGCATGAAGAAGCGCTGCGCCCCCTGGTCGCCGAACTGCTGGCTCTCGATGATGTTGCACCCGTGTCCGGCCAGCAGGCCGGAGACCGCGGCCACGACACCGGGCCGGTCGGGGCAGGACAGCGTCAGGATGTATTCGGCGGGGCTGGTCATGTCTTCACTCTCGCGGACGTGGACGGTCGGGCGTCGTGCGGCTGATCAGGGCAGATTACCGGCCGGCGGCCTGGGTCGAGAGTACCCGCGGCGCGGGGTTTCCGGAGCGTGCTCGTCATCACATGGGCCGCTTGTCCATCTTTCGGCACATCTCGGGTAGTCATTCGGTATCACCGGTGACGCGGATGGACGAACGCCTGCGCGGATCTCCCCGGTGAGGCCGTAGGTCAGCGAACGGGCCCCGCCTGTGCCGGGCAGGGCGGGAGGGAGCGCATGCCCTTGGACACCGTCGTCCTGGTCGTGGTCGCCGGCCTGTTCGCCATCGTGTCCGGGGTCAATGACGGCGGCGCCCTGCTGGCCACCGGGCTCAAGCTGCCCGTGCTGCGCCCGATCACCGGAATCCTGGTGCTCGTCGCGATGGTGGCGTTCGTGCCGCTCCTGACGCATCAGGTGGCGCTGACGTTCGTGACGCGGCTGGCCTCGTTCGACGAGCCCGGCGGCCCGATCGCGATGACCCTCGCCGTGATCGCGGCGCTCGCCGTGGTGGGGACGCTCAGCGCGAAGGGGCGCCCGACCAGTCTCACGCTGGCCGTGGTGGGCGGCATGACCGGGGCGGGCCTGGGGTGGGGGCTGCCGACCTCGCCGGGGTGGGTGGCGCTGGTGCTGGCGTTCGGGGTGGCGGCGCCGTTCGCCGGCGGGCTGCTGGCGTGGGTGCTGATCCGGGTGCTGGTGGCCACGACCACGGCCCGGGGATTGTGGCGCTGGCACTGGGCCGGGTTCCTGCTGCAGACCTTCGCGTACGCCTCCAACGACGCGCAGAAGATGCTGGCCGTGTTCATGATCGCGGTCGGGTTCTCCGGGGCGCCGCCGGCGTACACGGTGGCGGTGGCCGCGCTGTTCGCCCTCGGCACCCTGTACGGCCTGCCCAAGGCGGGCCGCACGCTGGGCCGCCAGCTCATCGCCTCCCGGCCCCCGCACGGGGTCGCGGCGGAGCTGGCCGCGGGCGCGGCGGTGATCGCGTGCGCGGCCGTCGGCATGCCGGTGAGCATGACGCAGGCCATCGCGGGCGGGCTGATCGGCGCGGGCGTGGCGCAGGGCGGCGGCCGGGTCCGCTGGTACGCCACCGGGAAGATCGTCTCGGCCTGGATGCTGACGTTGCCCGCGAGCGGGCTGCTGGGCTGGTGTCTGGCCCTGCTGGTGAAGGGATTGGGGGAACTGTCGTGAAGGGGACGGTGCGTACCGAGGCGGCCGGGGCATGAAGCGGCTGCGGAGGATCAGGAATCTCATGACCGGGCGCATGGACAGCGCGCTCACCGAGGCGCTGCTCGGGCAGCTCAAGGCCACCAAGGAGGGCGCGTGGCTGGCGATGGCCATGATCGGCGGCGAGGTGGGCAGGACGGGCGCGCACGAACAGATGCGCGCGATCGAGCACCTCGGCGACGAGGAGCGCGCCCGCCTCATCGACGAGCTGAAGTCGGCGCTGGTCACGCCCATCGACCGGGAGGACCTGTTCCGGCTGTCCCGCTCGATCGACGACGTGCTGGACAACCTGCGGGACTTCGTGCGCGAGTCGCACCTGTACCGGGTGGCCGACCAGATCCGGTTCACGCCGCTGCTCGACCAGGTCATCGCGGGCATCGACGCCCTGGAGAACGCGGTGCGCGACCTGGCCTCGCGGCCCTCCGTGGTGACCCATGACGCGCTGGAGGCGAAGAAGGCGGGCGGGGCCATCCGGCGGATGTACCAGTACGAGATCTCCCGCATCTTCTCCGGGGAGCTCACCTCGGAGGTGATGAAGGAGCGGGAGCTGGTGCGCCGCCTGGAGATCGTGGGCGTGGCCATCGGCGAGGCCGCCGACGCCATCACCGACGGCGCGATGAAGCGCTGAGCGGGGTCGCGTTCCCCTGGGCAAGAGATCTTCCCGTGCTTGGTTGCCCGCCGCGCCTCCTGGGGGCTGCAATGTGAGGTGTGATCACCGAAGGCGGGACGGACGGGCGGCCCCGGGTGGCGGTCTCCACCTGCCTGCTCGGCGAGCCCGTCAGGTTCGACGGCGGCCACAGCCGGGACCGGTTCCTGACCGACGAGCTGGCCCCGTACGTGGACTACGTGCCCATCTGCCCCGAGATGGAGGCCGGGCTGGGCAGCCCGCGCGAGACCATGCGCCTGGAGCGCTCCCCGGACGGCCCGCGCCTGGTGACCCGCACGACCCGCACCGACGTGACCGGCCTGGTGACGGCGCCGGCCGCGCGGCGGGCCGCCGGGCTCGACGTCGACGGGTACGTCTTCAAGGCCAAGAGCCCCACCTGCGGCATCCACGGCGTGCCCTGCTACCGGCCGGACGGCACACCGGTGGACCGGCGCAACCGCGGCCTGTACGCGGAGATGGTCATGGAGCGGCATCCGCTGCTGCCGGTCGAGGACGAGGGCCGGCTGCACGACGCGCTGCTGCGGGAGGGCTTCGTGGAGCGGGTGTTCGCGCACGCCAGGCTCCGCGCCCTGCTGGAGGGCGACTGGCGCCCCCGCGACCTGGTCGCCTTCCACGCCCGGCACAAGATGCAGCTCCTGGCCCACGACCCCCGGCTCTACCGGGAGGCGGGCCGCGCGGCGGCGACCGCCGGGGCCGCGCCGCGCGAGGAGGTGGCGGCCCGCTACTCCGAGGCGTTCCGGCGCGCGCTCGCCACCCGGGCCGGCACGGGCAAGAACGTCAACGTGCTGCAGCACTGCCTGGGCATGCTGGCCCTGGACCCGGTGCGGCGGGCCGACGTGGTCGAGGTGATCGACTCCTACCGGGCGGGGCTGGTGCCGCTGAGCGTGCCCACGACGCTGCTGCGCCATCACGCCCGCGGGGAGGCCGCGGCGTACGTGCGCGACCAGACGTTCTTCTCCCCCTACCCCGACGCCCTGCGGCTGCGCAACCACGTGCCCGGGTAGCGTCTCCCCCGTGAGCGACGTCAACGACCACCCCTCCGCCCGCGTCGTGTGCCTCGACCGCGACGGCCGGGTGCTGCTGATGCACTGGTACGACCACGTCGCCGGCGCCGACGTCTGGGAGCCGCCCGGCGGCCGGACCGAGCCCGGCGAGACCCTGCTGGCGGCGGCCCGGCGGGAGCTGGCCGAGGAGACCGGGCTGCCGGGGTCGGCGGTGCTGGACCGCTGCGTCGAGGTGGATCGCGACTTCCGGTGGCTGGGGGTCAGGTTCGTCAAGCGCGAGCCGTTCTACCTGGCCAGGTTCGCCGAGGCGCGCCCCGAGGTGCGGCCCGGGGCGCTGACGGAGGAGGAGCGCGCGGCCTTCCGCGGCTACGTGTGGGCCGAGGAGGTGCCCGCGGGCGTCGAGCCGCCCGAGCTGGCGGAGGTGGTCGAGCAGCTCACCCGCGACCGGCGCTGACCGCCCGGGACCGGCGCTTACCGCCCGGGACCGGCGCCGGCCGCTCAGGCGCTCACGCGGCCTCACAACTCACGCGGCGGGTCAGCGCCAGAAGCACGGCGGTCGGGCGCGGGCGGCCGGGGTCGCGGGCGGCCGGGGGTGTCAGGGGCGGCCGAGTTCGGTGCGGGTGGCGGCCATCAGGCCGCGCAGCAGCGCGCCTCCCACCTTCTCGTGCTCGGCCTCCACCGGCAGCCCCTTGCCCACCCTCTCCCGGTAGACCTCGCGCTCGTAGGCGTCGGTGTAGGGCAGGGCGGTCATCGCCACGGCCACGCCGACCCTGGTGCCGCCGCGGCGCTGGACGGCCACGGCGTGCGTGCGCAGGAGGGTCTCGTCGGGCGCGCCGTACCAGCCGCACTTGACCGCGGCGTCCGGCCAGCCGAGCGCCTCGCGCACGCCGAACGCCTGCGGCTCGGCCACCTGCCCCATCCAGCCGAGCACGGTCTCGGCCGCCGGGTCGCCCGCTGCGGCGGCCTGGGCGAGCACCGCGTAGGCCAGGGCCACCTCGCCGGCCGCGACCTCGACCGAGCCGAACCTGGAGGGGTCGCCGTTCGGCGGCGACCAGGCCACGCCGGTGCGCTCGCGCAGGTCGTCGAGGATGATGCGAGGGCCGACGGCCAGCCAGAGGTTGAGCGTGTCGGCGTTGGAGGAGACGACGACGGCGGGCTCGGCGTGGCGGCGCCACCGGTCGGCGTCGGGGATGCGGGCGGCGGTCACCCACGCGTACAGGGGCTTGAGCAGGGAGGCGCAGCGCAGCCGGGTCATGCCCGAGCTGACGCTCACCGTCCTGGCGGGTGGCCCGCCGTAGCCGCGTTTGATGCCGGCCGCCTGCGCGGCCGCACTGTCGTCGAGGTCGTCCAGCAGCTCGTTGAAGCCCACGCCACCACCGTAGTGCCATCCGGTCGCGCCACGGACGGTGTTCAGCACGGACGGTGTTCAGCACGCACGGTGTTCAGCACGCACGGTGTTCAGCGCAGCGCGGCGTCGAAGCGGGCCCGCAGCTCGGACAGGCGTTTGACGGGCTCGTTGCTGAAGACCAGGCGCACGTACCGGGGTGCCACGGTCTCCCCCCAGGCGGTCATGGGGGTGGCGGCGATCCGGCCGCGTTCGAGGAGCCGGGCGGACAGGTCGGCGGCCGTCAGGCCCAGCGCCCCGGCGTCCACCAGGCACGACCAGCCGCCGCCCGCCCGCACCACCGGCAGGCCGTCGAGCTGCGCGATCACCGTGTCGTGGCGGGCCTGGTACTCGGCGACCGCCTCCGCCACGCCCGACGGCTCCCTGAGCGCGGCGGCGGCGCCGAGCTGGTGGAAGCCACTGGCCACGGTCGTGTTGTAGATGGTCGCGACCATGATCCGGGACATGATGTCGGCCGGGCCCGCGACCCAGCCGATCCGCCAGCCGATCATGCGGTATTCCTTGGACATCGACCCGATGACGATCGTCCGCTCCGCCAGGCCGGCCACCCGGCACGGGTTGACGCGCGGCTGGCCGTCGAACACGATGCGCTCCATCGCCGCGTCATAGATGAGGTAGGCGCCGGTGCGCTCGCAGACCCGCGCGACCGCCGCCCAGTCCTCCTCGTCGAAGACCACGCCCGACGGCATGGACGGGCTCATCAGCAGCAGGGCCGCGGCGCCGGCCACCCCGGCCAGCGCCTCGCGGTCCAGCCGCCAGTAGCCGCCGGTCACGCGCAGCGGCACCAGGCTCGGGCGCGCGCCCGCCAGCCGGACGCGTTGGAGCAGCCCCGCGTACGTCGGGTCGGTGAGCACGACCGCGTCGCCCGGCTCCGTGGTGGCCAGCAGCACGGGCATGACCGCCGACGTGCCGCCCGAGGTGATGACGATCTGGCGCAGCGGGTCGTAGCCAAGCCCCGTGCGCACGCGCAGGTCGTCCGCCACCGCCCGGCACAGCTCCGGCAGCCCGGTGAACGGCAGCCAGCTGTTGCCCGTCCCCTCCTCCAGCGAGCGCGTGGTGGCCGCGACGGCCGCCGGCGGGGGCGGCACGTCGGTGTCCAGGTTCTCCAGCCGCAGCACGTCGGGGTCGGCCCCGGCCGCGGCGGCGACCTGGTCGATGTCGAACGGCTGCACGTGCGCGAATCGGGAGTTGGCCCGCATGACAGCACCTCCGGAAGCGAGGGGGTTCCGTATACGGAACAGTCCTCCCCGGAGCCGTCCCTGTCAAGGATCCCGGTACGGGTCAGAGGCCGTGCCTGGCCAGGGAGGCCACGAGCGCGACCGGCAGCAGCGCCACCACGCCGAGCCCCGCCGCCACCTTCCACCGCCGCGCCACCCCGGACTCCGTCACGAACGCGGCCAGCGCCCCCGCTCCCGCGAAGGCCGCGCCGGCCAGGACCCCGTCGGCGACCGAGGACGGCCACGAGGGCAGCGACTCGGCGGCGAGCCTGAGCACCACCAGCACCCCGGCCGCCGCCAGCGCCACCCGCCGCCCCGGCCGCACACCTACCCGCTCCAGCGCGTACGCGGACCCGGCCAGCAGCCCCAGGCTGATCAGCACCACGACGCCCACGGCCGGCGTCAGGCAGCCCCAGTCCGCGCAGCCGACGCCCGCCCACGCCACGCGCACGGTGGCCCACCACAACACGCCGAGGGCCGCGCACACCACGGCCGCCCGCCCCATTCGCCCCCTCATGCCCCCATGGTCCCATCAGGACTGCCGCGCCGCCCGGCAGTATCAGGACTGCCGCGCCGCCCGGCAGTATCAGGACTGCCGCGCCGCCCGGCAGTATCAGGACTGCCGGGCCGCCCGGCGATCGTCCGCCTCGGCCTCGGCCGTCCGGCCCAGGGCGCGCAGGGCGACGGCGCGGTTGCCGTACAGGTCGGCCTGCGGGCTCAGGTCGATGGCGCGCGTCAGGTCCTCGACCGCGCCCTCCAGGTCGCCGGTGGCATAGCGCAGCACCCCGCGGTTGCCCCACGCCGCCGCCAGCCCCGGCGCGCTCTCCACCGCCCGGTCCAGCGCCGCCCCCGCCTCGGCGTGCCGGCCCGCCGCCGTCTCGATCTGCCCCAGCACGGTCAGCAGGTAGGGGTTGCCGGGGGACAGCCGGAGCCCGTCCTCGACGTCGGCCCTGGCCTCCTCGTCCCGCGCCTGCCCGGCCAGCAGCCCGGCGCGGTTGATGTAGGCGTCCAGGCAACCGGGATCGAGCTCGATCACCCGCCCCAGGTCGGCCAGCGCCCCCTCGGTGTCGCCCCGCACGCTGCGCAGCTCGGCCCGGTTGTAGTACGCCTCGGGCAGCGGCGGCCCGGCCCGCATCGCGTGCTCGAAGTCGGCCAGCGCCGCGCCGTGCCGGCCCAGTTTGAACAGCAGATTGCCGCGTTCCAGGTAGGTGTCGGGGAAGCCGGGGTCGAGCGCGATGGCCGCCCCGAAGTCGTCCAGCGCCTCCTTGGCGCGGCCCAGCCCGGCCAGCAGCCGCGCCCGGTTGGCCAGCAGCACCATCCGGTGCGGCCGGTGGCGCTCGCCCAGCCCGGCCGCCAGCTCGATCGCCGACTCCACCAGCGCCAGCGCGGCGTCGAGCCGGCCCTCCCGCAGCTCGATCAGGGCCAGGCCATTGCGGTCGAAGCCGAGCTTGAAGGCCCGATCGGCGGGATCGGGCAGGAGGGTGGAGATGGCGATCGCCGCGTTCATCCAGGCCCTGGCCCTGAGCAGGTCGCGGCGGGCGGGGTCGGGGTGGCGGGCGTCGAGCATGGCGGTGCCGTACGCCGCCGCGGCGTGCATCTTCGGGTCCTGGCTCGACAGGCGCACCCGGTCCCAGATCGCGCGGGCCTCCTCGGTGCGCCCGAGGCCGCCCAGCGCGGTCGCGGTGCGCTGCGCGAAGCGCCACCAGAGCGCGCCGCCCGGCTCGGTGGCCGCCAGGCCGCGCTCCCCCAGCTCCGCCGCGCAGTGCAGGAAGCCCTCACGCATGCAGCGGTCGACGGCCGCCCACAGCTCGTCCGGTCCGCGGGTGTCGGGCGGGGGCTCGGGGCCGCCGGAGTACACCATGATCGTCAGCGTGGCGGGCGGGACGCGGCGGGTCATGACGTCGAGCAGTTCGAGGTCCGTGGGGTCGGCCGCGGCGGCGTTGCACACGGCGATCGCCCGCCCGGGGCGCACGCCGTCGCGGACGAACTCGGCGATCCCGTTGGCCAGTCGCAGCGTGCGGCGGGGCGCGGGCACGAGGATGCGCTCCTCGTCCGACAGCTCCGCGTCGATCGTGCCCCGCCGGGCCGGGACGATGCCGGCCAGCTCGGGGGCGGCGGCCAGGATCTCGATGTCGTGAGCCGCCACCAGCTCGGGGGCCTGCCCCAGGAGCGGCGGCACCAGGCGGCGGAGCAGGGCCGCCGCCACCGTGTAGGGGCCGCGCGGCCGGCGATGCGCGTCGATCGGCGGCGTCAGCAGCCGCGCGGCCCCCCATCGGGCGGGTGGTTCACCCTGGACGCTGAGGTGGGACCTCTCCTCAGTCACCCCTTGTGAATGACGCTGGAGGTCCCGGCGAGCCTCGCGGTTCCAGGCTTGCGGACGACGATGCGCTTCATGACGTGCCTCTCCACTCGGGTTGCACCCATTATTGGGTCACTCCACCGAATATCAAGGTTTGTCGCGATTAAGTGGGCGGCTAATGGATAAAAAGCACTTGCCTTTTGAATGACAGGTCTAACCTGTCAGGACCGAAACCAACGCTGCAAACCTGTGGTATGACGGCGCTCGGATTCGCCCATCAAGTCGCACAGGCACCTTCCGAGCAGGGTGATCGACCGGCAGCAGCCGGGCCCCGGCCGGTTGCGTTCGTGCACGATCCGGGTGGCCCGCTCGATCAGCCGCTCCAGGCTCGGCTCGGCGCCGCCCTTGAGCGATCGGGTGTTCCAGGGGCACGAGGCGACGTTCGCGCACGCGCTCCTGGCGATGTAGGGCGCGGGACCGCTCAGCAGATGCAGCGGGTCCTCCCGCCTGATCCGCCGCTCAGCCAGCACCGAGGCCGCCCGGCCGGCGAGGAGCAGCAGGTCACGGCGGTGGCGCTCGCGCGCCGGCGTGACGGCGCCCGCGGGCAGGGCGAACATCGTCGCCCCCGCCATCAGCACCCCGCCCACGACCATCGTCCACCCCATCGGCTCGTGGAACCAGATCACCGCGATCGCGGCCACCCAGAGGGGCTGGGAGGACATGAGGATCTGGCTGGGCACGGCGGCCAGGTGCTTCTGGGCGTTCGACCGGGCCAGGAAGCCCAGCGCGCACGAGATCACCGACAGGTGGAGCAGGATCAGCCAGTCGTTGGAGCCGGACGGCAGCGAGACGCCGTCGCGCACGGCCACGACTCCGGTGAGCGTCCCGATGGTGAGGAGCTGGATCACGGTCAGCTCGTACGCCGGAAAGCCGGCCGGGCTCTTGGACAGATGCCCGAGCAGCAGCGTGTGACCGGAGTAGAGGCCGGCCGCGACGAGCGTGACGACCAGCGCGAGCAGCGAGATCCGGTGCTCCTCCACCCCGCGCACCAGCGTGAACACGGCCATGCCCGCCAGCGCGAGCCCCACCCCCGCCCACACCCGGCGCCGCACCGGCTCCTTCTGCAGCACCCGTGCGAGGATCGGCGTGATCACGACGCTGCAGCCGACCGCGAAGCCGGACACGGCCGACGGGAGGCTGTCGAGAGCGACGGCCTGCCCGGCCTGGCCCGCGCCGAACATGAGGCCGAGCAGGGCTCCGTTGATCCAGGTGTGGCGGGACAGGCCGAGGAGGCAGCCGGGCCTGATGGCTATCAGCGTCACCGCGGCGAGCAGGTAGCGCTCGGCGAGCAGGTCTTCGACAGGTAACCGCTCGATGAGGTCCTTCATCAAGGGGAACGCCGACCCCCAAGCGGCGCTGACGTACAACAGGAGCAAGACTCCCAGTAGGGGGCGGGGAGCGGGCTTATCCGCCATGAGAAAAGCATGACACTACGATGAGCGGCCTCAAATGTACAGGCCGCAGCCGGTGATGGTTGCTTACACCTGAGTGGTAAGACCCTCACCCGCCGGTTCGTACAACCTTATCCGTGGAAGCCGATATCAGCCCAAGCCCACCATGTCGCGCATGGGAATTTGGCAAATGATGTCCGATTTGGAAGACAGGAAAGTCTCACCTGAGGTAACGGCGGCGACGTCACGCCGTGAGAGCCCGGGAGTGCTCACCGGGAGAAGGGGGAGGATGCCGCCCCAGGAGGGGATGGGGTGGGGCCGTTCGTGTGCCGCGTGCTCTAGAGCTCCAGAACCGCCGGCGGGACCAGGTGTTTCTCGATGTGGACGACCGTCAGGCCGCCCACCTGTTCCCTGGACAGCTCGCGCCAGCCCTGGCGCTCGTACAGCGCCAGTGCGGCCTCTTGGTTGAGCGTGGTGTCACCTATGACGCTGACGAACCCGAGCTCCACCGCCCGCCGCTCCAGCGCGGCGAGCATGGTCGCGCCGAAGCCGCGTCGCTGGAACGCGGGGTGGACCCGCAACCGGCAGATCTCGGCGGTGTGGGAGTCGACGGGCTTCAGCCCGCCCATCGCCACCACCCGCGAGTCCACCTCCCCGACGAGGAAGTCACCGCCGCAGGCGAGGTAGATCTCCTGGATCCGCGGGAAGTCGTCGTCGTAGTAGACGCCGTCACCGGGGACCAGGCCCACCTGCGCGAGGCAGATCCGGTGAAGTGCGACGATCGTGTCGAGATCCGACCAGCGATAGCGCCTGATCGTCAGGCTCATCCATCGCCCCCTTTCAGTTGGGGCTGCTTGAACCGGCGGTATGCCGCCCGATATTCCTCCAGGCCCGGAGCGTGCTCGTCCCGCGCGATGATCAGCTGTTCGAGATGCTGGGCGGGCCGCACGATGAGATCGGTGAGATATTCGTCGCTGACCAGCTTCAGCGCCTTGGTGCCGATGGCCACCGCCTCCTTGACGTCGCCGTCGATCAGCTTGCACTGGGCCTGGTCGAGCCTGATCAGCGTCTGGTCGAGGATGTGGTCTTCGTATTTGGTCAGCGCCTGGTCGAGCACCACCTCCGCCTCCAGCGTCTGGCCGAGCTTGGTGAGCACGTCACCCTGGTAGAAGTAGAGCTGTTTCTCGGTGTACCCGAAAGCGAGGTCCTCCTTGTCCTCGGCCCGCATGTGGGAGAAGGCGTTCCTCGCCCGCGCCAGGGCCCGCTTGGCCTGGTCGACGACCTCCTTCTTGCTGTCGGCCCCCGACATCATGGCCAGCGCCCTGGCCTCGACGACCGGCGCCATGGCCTGCGCGGGACACGGCGTGGAGCCGGCCATGTCGCGGCTCTTCTTGGCCAGGTTGAGCGCCTCGCGGGCGTCGCCGAAGTAGAGGGGGACCAGCGACTCCCTGGCCGTGATCCACGCCCGCAGCGCGCGGTCGCCGGTCTCGTCGGCCGCGGTGCGCCCGGTGCGGAAGAACGAGCGGGCCAGCCGGTGGTCGCCCAGGTTGATCAGGATCATGCCGCTCAGCCCCGACAGCTGCGCGGCGATGCGGCACAGCCGCTCCTGCAGGTCGATGGGCTGGCGGCGGGACATCGCCGTGCGCACCGCGCTCAGCTCCAGCAGCACGTCGCACAGCAGCCGCAGCGGGGCCGTGGTCGTGTACTGGCGGCCGAAGCTGGTGGTCGCCTCCTCCCACTGGTCGAGCATCGCGGCGGACACGGTGGCCGAGACCAGCGTCTCGTCCATCCTGCGCCTGATGCCCTCGCACGCTCCCAGCACCGGGCCGTCGAGCTGCTCGGCCAGGGTGGTGCCGGTGTTGAGCAGCCTTAACAACGTGCGGCGCAGGATGTTCTCGTCCTCTTCCGCGTCGGGCTCGGGCTCCATCGGGGTGATGATCAGCTCGCGGTCGGTGACCGCCATCAGCGGCCGATCCTTGACCTCGCCCAGCACGCCCGGCATCCGGTGGCCGTGGCCGCAGATGCAGGGGGCGTCGTAACCCAGCGCGGCCGGCTCGACCCGATAGACCGTGCACAGATAGTGCAGGTATTCGGGGCCCGGGCGCTTGAGCCCGCTCTCATAGGCCGACAGCAGCGTCTCGCCGATGCCGGGCATGGGCTTGGCGTCGCGCTCGAACAGGGCCCTGACCTGCTCGATCACATCGGCCAGCGCGATCCCGTAGGCCAGGCGATGCGCCTTTATGCGGGACGTGCTGAACAGGCCGGTGCACGCCTCATGGATCTCATCAGCTATCTGAGCCGACGTGCGCCCGGCGGCCAGGCCCTTGGCCCTGATCCGCCGGGCGATCTCCGTCTCCCTGTGCTGTCTGCCGGACATCCCGGCCCCTCTCACGCATGTCTCGACGGGTCCGCAACTGGTGACTCAGCGTAGCCTTCAAGTCGCTGTGCGCCTACCCATGACTATGAAGCAATACCGAAGGGATTGGAATCGCGCGCGACAAGCCTACGGTTAAGGATCGTCCTCCTCGGGACTGTTTCTTACCTCCCATGAGGGAGAAGCGACTCCCCGTGAGCAGGAGGCGCCGTTGCGTCCGCCGTTGACTTGAGCCATGTTTGGCCCACCAGCAACGATTCCTGAGGGAGGAACGCGGTGGGGGACGACAACTACGAGCACCTGGAGCGTCTCGTGGCCGAACTCGGCGCGCGCGGGCTGCTCGCACGAGTGGTCCAGACCCAGAGCGGGCGCAGGTTCGTCCGGGTCATCAACCCGAACGCGACGAGCCTTTCCGAGAACGTCACCTGCCGGCCGGCGGCCGTCTCCGGCATGCCCGACTGGTGGTACTGCTGGTCCTGGGGCGAACGGATGCACACGGCCGACGACCCGGCCGGTGCCGCGACGAAGGTCGCCCGCGTGCTCGCCGCCGTAGGGGAATGACCACGGTGGTGAACCGGGTGGAGCGCAGCCACCACGGCTCACCATGTCCCGCGGCGGCTCCGGGGAGCCGGCGGAGTGGCCGGTGCGGAGGGCCTCCTGTTCGCCGGGGCCCTGGCCACTTCGCCGGTTCCGACCTCCTGCGCGTCCGCACGGCGCCGCGCGCCGTGCCCATCGAGCCACCCGTCCGGTCCGCCGGGCGGGTGTTCGGGGGATCCCTCCCGGAACCGGGACAGGGCACACTTCCGGGTGTGTGCCCCGTACCGTGCCGTCCGTCATCGGAGCGCCGGCTCTCTCCCTCCGCGGCCCAGAGAGCCGGCGACCCCGTCTTCCCCGGCGTGATGTGACGGCGGGCGGTTCGGTCGGCGGTATTTTTGGATCGAATCGGTCCAATCCGTCGGCCGAACCGCTTCCGGAGGGGGATCTGCCATAGTGTCAGCACAGGTGATGACCTCGCCACCGTCCTCGACCTCATCGGTGCTGCCTGATCTCGACAAGGTGACCTCAGACGTGACCGCGACCTGCCAGAACGACCCCGTCTGCTCAGCGCTCACCGGGGTGTTCAACAACGCGAGCTGGGCTCCGCTGGTGGCCATGGTGGTCGTGGTGGTGCTGATCATCGTGCTCGGGTTCCTGCTGCGCAACATCGCGCACCGGGTGATCACCAAGGTGGTCACGCGGGCGGCCACGGGCGGCTCGCTCACCAGCAGGTTCCGCAAGGGCGTGGCCACCGACGGCATCGACGCGCTCCTGCACGAGCGGCGCAGGCAGCGGGCCGAGACCATGGGGTCGGTGCTCAAGCACATCGCCTCCATCGTGATCCTGGGCACCGCCGTGCTGACCGTCCTCGACCGGCTCACCATCCCCATCGCGCCACTGCTGACCAGCGTCGGCATCCTCGGCGTGGCCATCGGCTTCGGCGCGCAGGAGCTGGTCAAGGACTTCATCGCGGGCATGTTCATGCTGCTGGAGGACCAGTACGGCGTGGGCGACGTGATCGACGCGGGCGGCGTGGTCGGCACGGTCGAGGCGGTCACCCTGCGCGTCACCCGGCTGCGCGACCTGGACGGCCGGGTCTGGTACATCCGCAACGGCACCATCACCCGGGTGGGCAACGAGTCGCAGGGGTGGTCGCGGGCGTACATGGACGTGCCGGTGGCCTACGACTCCGACGTCGTGGGCGTGCGGGTGCTGCTGGAGCACGTGGCCGAGGAGATCTGGGCCGACACCGAGCTGCGCGAGGCGAAGATCGTGGAGCCGCCGCAGGTGTTCGGCGTCGAGCAGCTCTCCGACAGCTCGCTGGTGTTCCGCATCACGGCCAAGACGCTGCCCTCCGCGCAGGCGGAGGTGTCGCGGGAGCTGCGGCTGCGGGTCAAGTCCGCGCTCGACGCCGCGGGCATCTCGATGGTCGCGACCGCCTGAACCACCGGGCCCGCCGGGGGCGCCGCCGCCCGAGCCGGGGGCGTCCTCATGGTCACCACCGCCTAAGCTAGGTGACGTGACAGAGACCTCCTTTTACGACGCCGCCGGGGGCGAGGAGACCTTCCGGCGCCTCGTGCACCGCTTCTACGAGGGGGTCGCGGAAGACCCGATCCTGCGACCGCTCTACCCCGAGGAAGATCTGACGGGCGCCGAGGAGCGGCTGCGAGGCTTCCTGATCCAGTACTGGGGCGGCCCCCGGACCTACAGCGAGCAGCGCGGCCACCCCCGGCTGCGCATGCGGCACGTGCCGTTCGTCATCGGCGAGGCCGAGCGCGACGCCTGGCTGCGGCACATGCGTGACGCGGTCGACGAGCTCGACCTGCCGGACGAGCTGGAGAACCAGCTTTGGGACTATCTGGTCTATGCAGCGCAAAGCCTGGTGAACTCTCCCACCTAACGGGGCATGACACGCCACATGGATATCCCCTGGTGGCGTGACGCAGTCGTCTACGAGATCTATGTCCGCAGCTTCGCCGACGCCTCCGGAGACGGCGTCGGCGACCTGGCGGGGGTGCGCGAGCGCCTGCCCTACCTGCGGCGGCTCGGTGTCGACGCGATCTGGCTGACCCCGTTCTACCCCTCCCCCATGGCCGACGGCGGCTACGACGTGGCCGACTACCGCGGCGTGGACCCGCTGTTCGGCTCGCTCGCGGACTTCGACGCGCTGGTGACCGAGGCGCACGGGCACGGGCTGCGGGTGATCGTGGACATCGTGCCCAACCACAGCTCCTCCGAGCATCCCTGGTTCCGGGCGGCGCTGCGGGGCGAGGGCCGCGAGCGCTACATCTTCCGCGACACCGTCAACAACTGGCAGTCCACCTTCGGCGGCTCGGCCTGGACGCGGGTCCCCGACGGGCAGTACTACCTGCACCTGTTCGCGCCCGGCCAGCCCGACTTCAACTGGCGCAACCAGGAGGTGCACGCGGAGTTCCTCGACGTGCTGCGGTTCTGGCTGGACCGGGGCGTCGACGGGTTCCGCATCGACGTGGCCATGGGGCTGTACAAGGCCGAGGGGCTGCCCGACGTGGGCGACCAGTCGTTCACGTCGGCCTCGCCGGTGTGGGGGCAGCCGGAGGTGCACGACGTCTACCGCGAGTGGCGGCGGGTGCTGGACGGCTATCCCGGCGACCGGATGGCCGTGGGCGAGGTGTGGACCGACAGCCCCGAGGACCTGGCCCGCTACCTGCGCCCCGACGAGCTGCACCAGAGCTTCAACTTCGCCTGGCTGCAGGCTCCGTGGTCGCCGACGGCGTTCCGGAAGGTGATCGACGACACGTTGTCCACGGTGCCGTTCGCGACCTGGGTGCTGTCCAACCACGACGTCGTACGCCACCGCACCCGCTACGACACCCCCGACCCCGGCACGGGCCTGGCGCGGGCCAGGGCGGCGCTGCTGACGATGCTGGCCCTGCCCGGCTCCGCCTACCTCTACCAGGGCGAGGAGCTGGGCCTGCCCGAGGTGACGGACCTGCCGGACGAGGCCAGGCAGGACCCGGTCTTCTTCCAGTCGAAGGGCGAGCTGCCGGGGCGCGACGGGTGCCGGGTGCCGATCCCGTGGACGGTGGACCCGCCCTCGCACGGGTTCTCGCCGGGCGGCGTCGAGCCGTGGTTGCCGCAGCCGGAGTCGTTCGCCGAGCTGAGCGTCGAGAAGCAGGAGGGGGTGGCGGACTCGACGCTGGAGTTCTACCGGCGGGCCCTGTCCTGCCGGCGCGAGCTGGTCGGCTCGATCCCCTACTCCTTGGAGTGGCTGAAGTCTCCCGAGGGAGCGCTTTTCTTCACCCGGGGGCCGCTGATCTGCGCGGTCAACTGCGGGACGCGCCCGGTGCGGCTGCCCGGGCACGACGAGGTGCTGCTGGAGAGCGGGCCGCTGAAGCGCGGGCTGCTGCCGCCCGACACGGCGGTGTGGCTGAGGTGCGACTCATGACCTCTTCGGCTGCTCCCCTCTGAAGGGGATGACGGGCAGCGAGAGCACGACGCAGGCCAGCCCGGCGGCGAAGCCGGCCCAGTAGCCCGTGCCCAGGATCAGCGTCCCGGCCAGCGGCCCGGCGGCCAGGGAGACGGTGTTCTGCACGGTGTTGTGGGTGCCGAGCACCTTGCCCGCCCAGCCGGGCCCGGCCAGCTCGCCCGCCGCGAGGTAGGCCAGGCCGTTGCCTGCCACGGTCATGACCGAGGCCAGCGCGAGCGCCGCCACCCCGAGCGCGCTGCCGGTGTAGGCGCCGGCGACCAGCAGCGCCAGCACGACCAGGTTCCACAGGGTGAGCAGGAGGAGGGGCCGCATGCGCAGCCCGGTGCGGTCGGACCAGCGGCCTGCCGCCACGCGCACCGCGGCCCCGGCGATCGCCGCCACCCCGAACAGCCGCCCGGCCGCCACGTCGTCCCAGCCGTAGGAGCTGACCAGGCAGTCCACGCCGTAGGTGCTGACCACGACCTGCGGCACCACGTGCAGGGCGCTGGTGGCGTGCACCCGCCAGAGCGCCGCCTGCCGGTACGGCGAGCGCGCCCGCTCCCGGCTCTCCCCCGAGATCGCGTGCGGCGGCTCCCGCAGGAAGAGCGCGGCCAGCCCGGCGGCCAGCAGGCTCACGCCCGAGCAGAGCAGGAACACGCCGGGCAGCCCGTACGCCCGCGCCATGGGCGGCAGGGCGAAGGCGGCCACGGCCATGCCGAGGGTGAAGGAGACCTGGCGCAGGCCCATGGCGATGCCGCGCTCCGGCGGGGCGAACCAGCCCAGCACGATGCGCCCGCCGCCGACCATGGCCGCCGAGCCCGCCGCCCCGGCCGCCGCCAGCAGCGCCATGACCGCCCAGGTCTGCTCGACGAAGGCCGCGGCGGCGAACAGCAGGGCCGCCGTCCCGACGCCGAGGCCCAGGATGAGCCGCTCGCCGTGCCGGTCGGCCAGCGCGCCCCAGGCGACGAGGGCGGCCAGGATGCCGATGGCCGGGGCGTTCACGATGAGAGCGCCCACGGGTAGCAAGACGTTGAAATGTCGCAAAATTTCGGGCATGACCAGGGGTAAGCCGAACAACCCCAGGGTGACGCCGGCGTGCGCGGTCACGCCCAGCGCCAGCATCAGCCAGCGCCTCATTCGGCGGCGTAACGTTTCAGGTAGGCCAGTTCGCCCTCGTTGAGCCTGCGCGGGGCCGCCCGCTCGACGTCGTAGGCCGCCAGCACGGACTTGGCGGTGACGTAGAGGCCCTCGTCGTCGCGGATCTCGTACTGCAGGGTGAAGCGCACCGGCCTGATCTCCGTGACCCAGGTCTCGACGCGGACGGGCTCGGCGCGGAAGCCCAGCGGGCGGCGGTAGTCGATCTCGTGGCGGGTCACGACCAGGCCCTTGAACGGCTCGTCGCCCGCGACATACGGATCGATGTGGAACATGCCGAAGCGGGCGTCCTCCAGGTAGTCGAGGAAGCGCACGTTGTTCACGTGCCCTTGGGAGTCGACGTCGCCGAATCTCACGGTGCGGAGATAGATGTGCCGTTCAGCCGGGGTGCGTTCAACCACGTCCGCCACCGTACCCGGCCGCGCGGGGTGTCCTCGCGGCGGGCACCGTGCCGGAGGCCGGGGGTCAGGCGGACCCGCGGCGGGCAGCGTGCCCGAGGCCGGGGGTCAGGCGGACCTGCGGCGGGCCAGGCAGGCCAGCACGGTCAGCACCGAGATCGCGGCCATCGAGCCCAGCGCCCAGCGGTAGCCGGTGACGAGCTGCTCCACCGCCCCGCCGGACAGGTGGGCGAGCGTGCCGGCGAAGACGCTGCGGTGCAGCTCGGCCGGGAGCGGCGCGGTGAGGAGCGACAGGACCAGGGCGGTGCCGACGACGTTGCCGGTGTTCTGCATCATCAGGCGCATGGCGTTGACGATGCCGAGCCGGTCGGAGGGCAGGCCGTCCAGGATGGCGGTGGTGTTGGAGGGCAGGAACACGCCCGAGCCGAGCCCGATGAGCACGAGCCCCGCCGCGACGGCCGGGTACGGCGTGCGCGCCGACATCACCGCGAGCATGACCGCCAGCCCGCAGGTGGTCGTGGCGGCCCCGGCCGCGGCCAGCGTGCGGGCGCTCATCAGCCGCTGCAGGAAGCCGGAGGCCACCGAGGCAATCATGGCGGCGACGGCCAGCGGCAGCACCTTCAGCCCCGCCTGTACGGGATCGTCGCCGCGCACCGCCTGGAAGTAGAGCGCGACCAGGAAGAGCATGCCCATCCGCGCCACGGCGTTGAGGAACGAGGCCAGCGTGCCGTACGCGAAGGCCCGCTCGCGGAACAGGCGGAGGTCCACGACCGGATGGGCCGCCCGCCGCTCCCTGGCCACGAACAGCGGCAGCCCCACGGCGAAGGCCGCCAGCCCGCCGAGCACCGCCGGATGGCCCCAGCCCAGCCGGGTGAACTCCGACAGCGCCAGCAGCAGCCCGCCCAGCGTGGCCAGGACCAGCACGTTGCCCGGCCAGTCGAGCCCGCCCTCCCGCCTGGCCACGGCCGGCCTGCGCAGCACGATCGCCCCCCACACCAGGCAGATCAGCCCGATCGGCACGTTGAACCAGAACACCCACCGCCAGCCCGGGCCGGCGGCCAGCACGCCGCCCAGCGTCGGGCCGATGAGCCCGGCGATCGAGAACGACGCCACGTACACGCCCATCCCCTCGCCCAGCCGCTCGCGCGGGAAGGCGTCGCTGACCAGGGCGGCGCTGTTGGTGAGCAGCATGGCGGCCCCGGCGGCCTGCAGCACGCGCATGGCCACGATCACCCACGCGTTCGGCGCCAGCCCCGCGAGCAGGGCGGCCAGCGTGTACGTGGCCAGCCCCAGTAAGTACATCCGGCGCCTGCCGAACAGATCCGCCAGCCGCCCGAACACCACCATGAGGACGGTCGTGGTCAACTGGAAGCCCAGCAGGATCCAGCCCGCGGCCGTGGCGTCGGCCCCGGTGTGCCGGGCGATCTCGGGCAGGGCGACGTTGATCGCGCTGCCGCCGAGCCCGGTCAGCACGCTGGCCAGGCTCACGACGGACAGCGTGCGCCAGGCGTAGCCGAGGGAAGTGGTCGTGGTCGTCGAGGGCAAGGGCCCTGTCCTTTCTAGATTTTAATACTAGAATCCAATTCAGATCGTCAGCCGGTCAAGGATCGAGGTGTCGGATGAGTGGGATCGTCGAAGGCCGCGTCGTGATCGTCACGGGCGCGGCCCGGGGCATCGGGCGGGGACACGCGCTGGAGTTCGCCAGGCAGGGCGCGAAGGTGGTGGTCAACGACCTCGGCGCGGAGGTGGACGGCACCGGATCGTCGGGGGCGGCGGCCGAGGTGGTGGCGGAGATCGAGGCCATGGGCGGCCAGGCCGTCGTCAACGGGGAGGACGTCTCCGACTTCGACGGCGCCGAGCGCCTCGTCCGCGCCGCCATCGACCGCTTCGGCGGCCTGGACGTGCTGGTCAACAACGCCGGCATCCTGCGCGACCGGATGCTCGTCAACATGACCGCCGACGAGTGGGACGCCGTGATCAGGGTGCACCTGCGTGGCACGTTCGCGCCGCTGCGCCATGCCGCCGCCTACTGGCGGTCCAAGGCGAAGGCGGGCGAGCGCGTGGATGCCCGGATCATCAACACGACCTCGTCCTCCGGCATCTACGGTAACCCGGGGCAGGGCAACTACGGAGCGGCCAAGGCCGGCATCGCGGGCCTGACGATCATCGCCGCCCGGGAGCTGGAGCGCTACGGCGTCACCGTCAACGCCGTCGCCCCCGCCGCCCTCACCCGCATGACCGCCAACCTCATGCCCGCCGGCGCGACCGGCGCCGACCCCGACGACATCGCGCCGCTGGTCGTCTGGCTGTCCAGCGCCGAGGCGCGCGGGATCACCGGGCGGGTGTTCAACGTGCGCGGCGGCCGGATCAGCGTCGCCGAGGGCTGGCACGCCGGCCCCGAGGTCGACAAGGGCAGCCGGTGGGACCCGGCCGAGCTGGGCTCGGTCATCCCCTCCCTCGTCGAGAAGGCCGCGCCCAACGCGCTCACCAACGGCCGCATCCCCGGACGGGAGGACTGACGATGGCACTCGACCACTCGCTGGTGGGCGTCGAGGGGGAAGCGTACGAGCGTACGTGGACGGCCAAGGACACCATGCTCTACGCGCTCGGGGTCGGGGCCGGCACGTCGGAGCTGGAGTTCACCACGGAGAAGGGGCAGCGAGTGCTGCCGACGTTCGCCGTGCTCGCGGCGCAGGCGCCGGGACGGCGGCTGGGCGACTACGACCCCGCCCTGCTGGTCCACGCCGAGCAGGGCTTCGACCTGCACCGCGAGCTGCCGCCCGCCGGGAACGTACGGACCACCTCGCGGGTGACCGGCATCTACGACAAGGGGTCGGGCGCCCTGGTGACCTCCGAGTCCCGGGCGGTGGACCCGGCCACCGGCGAGCTCGTGATCGCCTCGCGCAGCTCGGTGTTCATCCGGGGCGAGGGAGGCTTCGGCGGCGACCGCGGGCCGCGGGACACCTGGACCCTGCCCGACCGGGCGCCCGACCACAAGGTGACCTACCCGACCCTGCCCGAGCAGGCGCTCATCTACCGGCTGTCCGGCGACTACAACCCGCTGCACAGCGACCCGGCCTTCGCCGCCCGGGCGGGCTTCGACCGGCCGATCCTGCACGGGCTGTGCACGTACGGGGTGACGGGGCGGGCGCTGCTGCACGCGGTGGCGGGCTCGGACCCGGCGCGCTTCCGGTCGATGTCCGGGCGCTTCTCCAGCCCGGTCTTCCCCGGTGAGTCGCTCACGGTGTCGATCTGGGTGGACGGCACGGACGTCCTGTTCCGCACCGCCAAGGACGACGGCACCGTCGTCCTCGATCGCGGCCGCGCCACCATCACCTGACGCGTGCCCCGCCCCGGCGCCGGCCGAGCAGCGTCGTCGCCCCCGCGGCCCTGCCGGCCTGGTGGCGGGGCCCCACGCCGCGCGGCCCTGCCCGCCAGGTGGCGGGGTCGCGCGCGCCGCTGCCCTGCCCGCCCGTCTGGTGGCGGGGTCCCGCGCGCTGTCAGCGGTGGGGGCAGCCGCGGGAGCCGGTGGACGCGGCGGCCGGGGGAAGGGGGTCAGGAGGTTTCGAGGGTGTTGAGGGGGTCGAGGCGGTGGATGAGGGTGACGGCGGCCTCGATGACCTCCTGCGCCTCCTCCTCGCTGTCGGACGTGGCGACCTCGCGGGCGGCCTCGCCGATGATGCTGGTCAGGACGGCCACCGTGAAGCGGTCGAGCGGGTCGGTGCCGGCCCCGAGCAGCACGGCGTTCTGGCGGACCCACTCCCGGCCGCGCGTGCGGCGGATCAGCTCGAAGCCCGGCGGGCCGTCGCCGTCGATGAAGAGCCTGACCAGGTCGCGGCGTTCCCACGCCCCCGCGAGGTACGCCCGCGCCCCCGCGATCAGCAGCTCCACCGGGTCGCGCACGCCCTCCTTCTTGGCCTTGGCGACGCTGGAGGCCGAGGCCTGCTCGTGGGCGGCCTGGTGGTCCTCGTAGAGGGCGAGGAAGAGCTCGGTCTTGCCGCCGAAGTGGTGGTAGAGGCTGCCGACGCTGGAGCCGGCGCGGGCGACCACCTCGGAGACGTTGGCCTCGGCGAAGCCGTGCTCGCTGAAGACCTCGCGCGCCGCCTGCAGCATGCTTTTACGGGTCTGGGCCGTGCGGCTCCACTCCCACGAGGACTTGCGTGCCATGGCCACCATCGTAGCGGTCGAAATTCTAGAATCAGATTCTTGACAGGACCTCGCCCCGGCTAGAATCTCTTACTAGAGAAGGATTCTAGAAATACCAGGAGGCGGCTGTGGACTTCTCGCTCACCCCGGAGGAACGGCAGATCCGCGACACCGTCCGGGCCTTCATCGAGAAGGAGGTCATGCCGCTGGAGCCGGAGGTCCTGCGCAACGAGCGCGAGGGCCGCCCCGGGCTGGCCCCCGACGTCCTGCGCGACCTGCGCGCCAAGGCCAGGAAGTCCGGCTTCTGGGGGATCAACACCCCCGAGGAGTACGGCGGCGCGGCCCTGGGCCCCATCATGTCCGCGATCATCGCCATGGAGATCGGCCGGACGTTCGTGCCCTTCTCGTTCGGCGGCAGCGCCGACAACATCCTCTACGCCGGCACAGAGGAGCAGAAGCGGCGCTACCTGCTCCCCACGATCGAGGGCGAGCGCCGCTCCTGCTTCGCCATCACCGAGCCGGGCGCCGGCTCCGACGCCCGCAACATCCGCACCAGGGCCGTGCGGGACGGCTCCGAGTGGGTGATCAACGGCGAGAAGACGTTCATCACGGGCGGGAACGAGGCGGACTTCGTCATGGTCTTCGCCCTGGCCGAGGAGCACGGCGTCACCTGCTTCCTGGTGGACCGTGACATGGGCTGGAAGTCCGAGCCCATCCCGACGATGGGCGAGTGGGGGCCGGCCTCGCTGGTGTTCCAGGACGTCCGGGTGCCGGAGGAGAACATCCTCGGCGAGCTGGGCAAGGGCTTCGAGCTGGCCATGCAGTGGATCGGCCAGGGCCGTTACATGATCCCCGCGCGCGCCATCGGCTCGGCCGAGCGCATGTTGCAGATGGCCATCGACTACGCCAAGATCCGCAAGTCGATGGGGCAGACGATCTCCAGCTACCAGGCCATCCAGTGGATGATCGCCGACTCCCAGGTGGAGATCGAGGCGGCCAAGTGGCTGACGCTCTACGCGGCCTGGCAGGTGAGCCAGGGCATGGACGCCCGGCACGCCTCCTCCATCGCCAAGCTGAACGGAGCCGTCATGGCCAACCAGGTCGTCGACCGGGTGCTCCAGATTCACGGGGGTATGGGGTACACGAAGGAGCTGCCGATCGAGCGGTGGTACCGGGAGCTGCGGCTGCTGCGCATCTTCGAGGGCACCGACGAGATCCAGCGGCGCACCATCGCCCGCAACCTCATCAAGGGACACGCGCGGCTGGGCCTCATCGGGGAGTGAGCGGCATGTCGGTCGGGGAACTGTTCAATCCGCGTTCGATCGCGCTGGTCGGGGCCACGGACAAGTCGGGGTGGTCGGTCAGCACGCTGGCCAACCTGCGGGCGCACGCCTTCCCCGGGCCGGTGCACCTGGTCAACACCCGGGGCGGCGTGGTGCACGGGATGCCCGCGTACCGGAGCCTGTCGGAGATTCCGGAGCCGGTGGACCTGGCGTACGTGATGGTGCCCACCGCGGCCGTGCCCGGCGTGCTGCGGGAGGGGGCCAAGCTGGGGATCCGGTGTTACGTGATCCTCACGGCCGGGTTCGGGGAGTCCGGGGAGGAGGGCGCGCGGCTGGAGGCGGAGATCGCGGCCTTCGCGGCAGAGCACGGGCTGACGATCCTGGGGCCCAACGGCAACGGGTACATCAACGCCGCCGCCGGCGTGACCCCGTACGGGCTGCCCATCCCCGAGCCGCTGCTGCGCGGCGCGGTCGGCGTGGTGCTGCAGAGCGGGGCGCTGGCCAGCTCGGTGCTGGGCTTCGCGCAGGCCCGCAACGTCGGCATCAGCCTGCTGACCTCGATGGGGAACGAGTCGGTCGTCACCGTCACCGACGTGATCGACTATCTTGTGGACGATCCGGCCACCAGGGTCATCGCGCTGTTCCTGGAGACGGTCAGGAACCCGGCCGAGTTCTCCCGGGTGGCGCGCCGGGCACTCAAGGCGGGCAAGCCGATCGTGGCGCTCAAGATCGGCCGCAGCACGCTGGCCTCCAACACCGCGCAGGCGCACACGGGCGCGCTCGTGGGAGACGACGACGTCATCGACGCGGCGCTGCGGCAGCTCGGCGTGATCCGGGTCCGCTCGCTGGAGGATCTGATCATCACGGCGGGGCTGCTGGCCGCCACGGGGCCGCTGCCGGGCCGGCGCGTCGGCGTCGTCACGCCCTCCGGCGGCGCCTCGGAGATCATCGCGGACCGGGCCGAGGACGAAGGGCTGGAGCTGCCGCCGTTCGCGCCGGAGACGGTGGCGGCGCTGGCGGAGATCGTCCCGTCGTTCGGCACGGTGCAGAACCCGCTCGACGTCACCGGGTACGTGCTCATCGACCGCACCCTCATGGGCCGCGCGCTGGAGATCGTGAGCGCGGACCCGGGGATCGACCTGATCCTCCTGCTGTCCGACGCGCCCAAGGCCGCGCCGCCCGACCCCGCGCCGGTGCTGGCCATGTACACGGCCAGCGCCCGGCGCATCGCCGAGTCGCCGGTGCCGGTCGTGGTGGTGAGCAACGTGCTGACCGACATCACCGAGTTCGGGCGGCGGGTGCAGGAGGAGACCGGCTTCCCGTACGTGGCGGGCGGGATCGAGCACGGGCTGCACGCCATCGGCGCGGCGGTGCGCTGGTCCGAGCTGCGGGCCAGGGCGCTGTCCCGGCCCGCGCCCGCTCCCCCGGCCCCCGGCACGGTTCCGCCCGGGGCGAGCGGCCTGTGGGCCGAGCATCGCGCCGCCGGGCTGCTGGCCTCGGCGGGGCTGCCGGTGGTGCCGTCGGAGCTGGCCCGGGAGGAGCTGGAGGCGGTCGCGGCGGCCGAGCGGTTCGGCTATCCGGTGGTGCTCAAGGTGGCGGCCGAAGGGCTGGGGCACAAGAGCGACATCGGCGGCGTACGGCTCGGGCTGGGCGGGGCCGAGGAGGTGCGGCGGGCCTACCGGGAGCTGGTGGCCGCGGTGCCCGAGGTGGCGGGCGTGCTGGTGCAGCCGCAGCGCTCCGGCGGGGTCGAGCTGCTGGTCGGCGTCGTACGCGACCCCGCCTGGGGGCTCACGCTGGCCGTGGGGCTGGGCGGGGTCTGGGTGGAGGTGCTGCGTGACACGGCGCTGCGGGTGTTGCCGGTGGACGCGGGCGAGGTGCGTACGGCGTTGTCGGAGCTGCGCGGCGCGGCCCTGCTGAACGGGATCAGGGGCGCCGAGCCGGCGGACCTGGACGCGGTGGCCGGGGTGGTGGCGCGGATCGCCGCGTTCGCCGAGTCGCTGGGTGACGGGCTGGAGTCGCTGGAGATCAATCCGCTGCTGGTGTCCGGGTCCCGCGTCGAGGCCCTGGACGCGCTGATCACCTGGCGTTAGCGGCCTGATCACGCGACGCCGGCCTTCCGGTCGTCGGGGGCCGGCCATCCGGGCGGCCGGCGTCGCTGTCCGGGCGGCCGGCCGTCCGGCTTGGGCGGGAAGGCGGGGCGGGCGGTTCCTCGGGGCCGCCCGCCCCGTTCGTTCAGGGCAGGCGGTTGGCCAGGACCAGGGTGGCGGCGGAGGCGAACATGCCGCCGTTGCCCAGCACGACGCTGACCTCCACGTCCGGCACCTGGGCCGCCGCCTCGCCGCGGAGCTGGCGCACCGACTCCTGGATGGCGAACATGCCGTACATGCCGGTGTGCGTGTACGACAGGCCGCCGCCGTTCGTGTTCAGCGGTAGCCGGCCGCCCGGCGAGGTGTGGCCCTCGGCGACGAACGCGCCGGCCTCGCCCCGGCCGACGAACCCCAGGTCCTCCAGGCCGTAGAGGGGCACGTGGGCGAAGGCGTCGTAGACCATGAGGTGGTCCACGTCCTCATGGGTGATCTTGGCCTCGGCGAAGGCGGCCTCGCCCGACAGGCGGAAGCCCTTGGAGGTGGTGAAGTCCTCCATCTGCGAGATGATCGGCGACTCGGCCGACTCGCCCGAGCCGAGCAGGTAGACCGGGGAGCGGCGGGCGCGCTCCTCGGAGGTGACGACGAGCGCGCCGCCGCCGTCGGTCACCAGGCAGCACTCCAGCAGGTGGAACGGGTAGGCGACCATGCGCGAGGCCAGGACGTCCTCGACGGTGATGAGGTCGCGGTACATCGCCCTGGGGTTGAGGTGGGCCCAGCGCCGCTGCGCGACCGCGACCTCGGCGAGCTGCTCGTGGGTGAGGCCGGTCTCCTTCATGTAGCGCAGCGCCGTGATGGTGAACGACGTGGGCGGCCCGACCACGCCGTACGGCAGCTCGAACTGCCCCAGCAGCGAGTCGGCCCCCAGCCCGAAGCGCCCGGCCCCGACCCGCGACCGCCCCGACTCGCCGTGCGTGATCAGCACGGTACGGCACAGCCCGGCGCGGATGGCGGCGGCCGCGTGCCGTACGTGGAAGAGGAACGACGATCCGCCCACCCCCGTGCCGTCGAGCCAGGCGGGGGTGATCCCGAGGGCGTGGGCGATCTGGATCGGGCCCGGCGTGCCGACCGTGGCGACGCCGTCGATGTCGTGGACGGTCATGCCCGCGTCGGCGAGCGCGTTCCTGGCGGCCTCCAGGTGGAGCTGCATCGTGGAGTGGCCGGGCAGGCGGCCCACCTCGTCCGTCTCGGCGGCGCCGGCGATCACGACGGTCATCGTGCGCCTCCCCCGGCCGGCTCGAAAAGGGGCACGCTGACGTCGCCGCGCCGCTCGAACACGACCCGGAGCTCCATGTCCAGCGGCAGGTTCTCCGGGGTGTTCGGCACGCCGACGATGTTCGTCATCATGCGCACCCCCTCTTCCAGCTCCACGACGGCGATCGCGTACGGGGCGTCGGCCTCGAAGCCGGGGGCCGGGCGGTGGTTGATGACGTAAGAGTACAGGGTCGCGCGGCCACTGGCGCGGACCCATTCGACCCGGTCGCCGCCGCAGCGGGGGCAGCTCGGCCGCGGGTAGAAGTAGTGCCGCTCGCAGGTCTTGCAGCGCTGGATCCTGAGCTCTCCCTCGGCCGCGCCGTCCCAGAACGGCTGAGTCTCGGGCGTGGGCTTAGGCACCGGCTTCATCGGCCTCCCCAATCTTAGTTCTAGAATTCCACTCTAGATCTAAGTTCTGCCACGCCTCAAGGGGCCGAAGACCACGGACCGCGCCACCACCCGAGCCCACGACCGCGTCCGAGCCGTGAACCCGGGGCCCCATCGAGCCGTGGACCCGGGCCCCACCGAGCCCTGGACCTCGCGGCCCCCGACCCCCGGGACCTCACAGCCCCCCGAGCCCCGGACTCTGCGGCCGTCCGAGATTCTGGACTCTGCGGCCGTCCGGATTCTGGACCGCGCCTCCGCCCCCCGGCGGCGGCTCACGACCTGTGGCCGCGACACCGCGCCCGTGGCCGCTCAGGGACTTGGGACGCCGTTGCCGTTCCTGCCGCGGCCGGCCAGCACCTCCTCCAGGCTCGGGCGCGGCTCGCCGGGCTCGCGCACCCCCGGCTGGGCCAGCTGGATCAGCACGCCGTGCGCCTCCTTGGGGTGCAGGAACACCTCCCGCCAGCGCGGGTCGGCCCGGTTGAGGCCATGGAGGCGATAGCCCCGCGCGGACAGCGCGGCCACGGCCGCGTCCAGGTCCCGGACATGGAAGTTCAGGTGATGGACACCGCCCCGACCCCTGTTCAGCTCGAAGAAGCTGTCGAAGAACGTCGATCCGGCCAGCGGCTCCATCAGCTCGACCTTCCCGCCGCCCTCGTACGTGAGCTGCAACGTGCGATAGCCGGCCACCCGGTTGTCGCCGCCGCCACCCAGATGCCGGCCGCCCAGCAGGTCACGGTAGATCGGCAGCAGATCCCTGATGCGGGGCGCGGCCACGGCCGTGTGATCGAAGTGCACGCCGTCGAGTCCCAGGTCCACGGGGGGCTCCTTACGTTCCGGAATCCTAGAATTTCATTCTAGCCGCTGGCGCCCCTCTTCACTCTGACGGAGCCGGGCGTGAGGCGCAGCATCACAGAAAGGTCTTCATGCGGCGGGCGCGCAGGCGTTCGGCTTCTGGACCTGGGGCCCCGTCGGGGCGAACTTCCTGGCCGCCGCCATCGCCGGATGGACGCTGCCGATCTTCGGCGACTCGTGGCGCTCGCAGTTCGTCATCATGGGCTGCTTCTCGCTGGTCATCTCGGCCGTCATCGCCTTCAACATCGCCGACCTCTCCCCCGAGCTGCGCGCCAGGATCCAGCACACCGAGCGTGCCGCCAGCGACGTCGTGGACCTCGGCCGGCCGCCCCGCATGCGCACCCTGTTCGCCCGGCGCAACATCTGGGCGCACGTCGTCGGGATCTCGCTGTGGCTGGTGCTCTACATCACGCTGTCGCTGTTCGGGCAGACGATGCTGGTCGGGGCGCTCGGCATCAGCAGCGCGGAGGCCTCCACGATCATGGCCGCGTTCTGGAGCCTCAACCTGATCACCCTGATCGTGACGGGCCGGCTGTCGGACCGTACGCAGCTGCGCAAGCCGTTCTCCCTGGGCGGCACGGTCGCGGCCGTCCTCGTCACCGCCTTCCTGGCCGTCTCACTCGGCCGGGAAGGCGTCTCGACCGGCACGCTGATGGTGGCCGGCGCGCTGCTCGGCGGCTCGCTCGGCGTCGCGTACGCACCCTGGATGGCCAACTACTCCGAGGACGCCGAGGACGCCGACCCGCGCCTGCAGGGCACGGCGTGGGGGCTGTTCGGGTTCCTCAGCAAGAGCATCGCCGTGATCGGGCTGCTCGTCATCCCTCATGTGGTCGAGGCCACGAGCTGGCAGACGTGGCTCTTCGTGGCGCTGGGCTGCCTCGTCCTGTTCATCCCGGCGATCATGCTCTTCAACGGCCCCTGGCGCCGCCGCCCCGCCCCTGCCGCACCCGCCCCGGTCAGCGCCGGAACCTGACCTCCGTCACGGGCGCGTGGGCGGAGGTACGGCTCCCACCTGCGCGAAAGCCCATGCACCAAGCCGGTGAAGGCTTGGTGCATGGGCTGTGGCTCAGCCGGCCGTGTGGCTCAGCCGGCCGGAACCGTGTGGCTCAGCCAGCCGAGGCAGCGTGGCTCAGCCAGCCGGAGCCCTGTGACTCAGCCAGCTGGGTTTGTGTGGCTCAGTCGGGCTGGAGCCGGTCAGTCGCGGTGCAGCTTCCGGTAGGTCACCCGGTGCGGGCGCGCCGCGTCGGCGCCCAGGCGCTCGATCTTGTTCTTCTCGTAGTCGGCGAAGTTGCCCTCGAACCAGAACCAGTTCGACCCTTCCTCCCACGCCAGGATGTGGGTGGCGATGCGGTCGAGGAACCACCGGTCGTGCGAGGTGATCACGGCGCAGCCCGGGAAGTCGAGCAGCGCGTTCTCCAGCGACGACAGGGTCTCGGTGTCGAGGTCGTTGGTGGGCTCGTCGAGCAGCAGCACGTTGCCGCCCTGCTTGAGGGTGAGCGCCAGGTTGAGCCGGTTGCGCTCGCCACCGGACAGCACCGCGGCCTTCTTCTGCTGGTCAGGGCCCTTGAAGCCGAACGCCGCGATGTAGGCCCGCGACGGCATCTCCACGTTGCCGACCTTGATGTGGTCGAGCCCGTCGGAGACGACCTCCCAGACGTTCTTGTTCGGGTCGATGCCGCCCCGGCTCTGGTCGGCGTAGGAGATCTTCACCGTGTCGCCGATGGTGATCGAGCCCGTGTCGGGCGTCTCGCCACCGGTGATCATGCGGAACAGCGTGGTCTTGCCGACGCCGTTCGGGCCGATGACACCGACGATGCCGTTACGCGGCAGGTCGAACGTCAGGTTCTCCATGAGCAGGCGGTCGCCGAAGCCCTTGGTGAGCTCGTTGGCCCTGATCACCGTGGTGCCCAGACGCGGGCCCGGCGGGATCTGGATCTCCTCGAAGTCCAGCTTGCGGAACTTGTCGGCCTCGGCGGCCATCTCCTCGTAACGCTGGAGCCGGGCCTTGCTCTTGGTCTGGCGGGCCTTCGGGTTGGAGCGGACCCACTCCAGCTCGTCCTCCAGGCGCTTCTTGCGCTTGGCGTCCTTCTGGCCCTCGACCTTGAGCCGCTGCGCCTTCATGTCGAGGTAGGTGGAGTAGTTGCCTTCGTACGGGTAGCACCGGCCCCGGTCGAGCTCCAGGATCCAGGTGGCGACGTTGTCGAGGAAGTAGCGGTCGTGGGTGACGGCCAGCACCGTGCCGGCGTACTTCTCCAGGTGGGACTCCAGCCACTGCACGCTCTCGGCGTCGAGGTGGTTGGTGGGCTCGTCGAGCAGCAGCAGGTCGGGCGCTTCGAGCAGCAGCTTGCACAGCGCGACGCGGCGGCGCTCACCACCGGACAGCTTGCTCACCTCGGCATCGGGCGGCGGGCAGCGCAGCGCGTCCATCGCCTGCTCAAGCTGGCTGTCCAGGTCCCAGGCGTTGCGGTGCTCCAGCTGCTCCTGCAGCTTGCCCATCTCATCCAGCAACTCGTCGCTGTAGTCGGTGGCCATCTGCTCGGCGATGTCGTTGTAGCGCTGGAGCATCGCCATCGTCTCGGCGACGCCTTCCTGCACGTTGCCGAGGACGGTCTTCTCCTCGTTGAGCGGCGGCTCCTGCTGGAGCATGCCCACCGTGAAGCCCGGCATGAGCTTCGCGTCTCCATTGGACGGCTGCTCCAGGCCGGCCATCATCCGGAGCAGCGTCGACTTTCCCGTGCCGTTCGGACCCAGGACACCGATCTTGACTCCGGGCAGGAACGACAGCGTGACGTCGTCAAGGACAACCTTGTCGCCGTGCGCCTTGCGCACGCGCTGCAGCGTATAGATGTACTCCGGCATGCCCTCTAGCTTAGGGGCTCCCGAGCCGGGCTTCCGCCGCTCCTCCCTAGCACCTTCCCGTACCCCTTCAAACCCGCCCCGCCACCCGCCCTCACCAGCTCGTCCACCCGGAGCCCCCGCCCACGCGACGGCATCCGCGCGAGCGCACCTCCCGCGGGCACGAGAAACCGGGATGCGCCCAGAAGGACGCGATCCGGGAGACGACGGTGGAGCCGCCGGCCAGGAACGCAAACCGGCTGGAGCCAGAAGGTCGCGCAGAACTCCCTGAGAAGCAGGGTCAGAAGACCCAAGCCTGGAGGTCGCGGCGAAGTCACCGGGACGGAGGGCACGGCGAGACGCGGGCCGGCGAGCGCTGGGGCGAAGGCGGGTGGAAGGGGGACGGACGGGGTCAGTGAGGGTCCAGGGGTCTCAGGGAGTGGAGGGGTCGTTGGGCAGGGCGCGGGGCGGCTGGACGGCGGGGATGCAGACGCGGTCTCGTCCCAGCTCCTTGGCGCGGTAGAGAGCCAGGTCGGCGGCCGCGAGCAGGTCGATGAGGTCGTCGCCGTGCACGCCCATGAGCGCCACCCCGGTCGAGATCGTGACCCTGACCAGGGTGTCCTCAACGGGGATGGCCATGCGTGCGATGCGGACGCGCAGGCGCTCGGCCACCCGGCGGGCCTCGTCGGTGTCGGCTCCCGGCAGGAGGACCGCGAACTCCTCACCGCCGAACCGCCCCACCACGTCGTATTCGCGGAGCTGGCTGCGCAGCATGGACGCCACGCCGACCAGCACCTGGTCGCCGACGAGATGGCCATGGGCGTCGTTGACGCGTTTGAAGTGGTCGATGTCGATGATCAGCAGGGCCAGACTGTCGCCGGTGCTGCGGGCCCGCCCGATCTCGGTGTCGGCCTCGCGCTGCCAGGCCGCGGCGTTGAGCAGCCCGGTCTTGGCATCGGTACGGGCCGCCGCCTGGAGCTGCGCATGCAGGAGGCTGCGCTGCAGCAGCACTACCGGCGGCAGCGTGAAGATCAGGAGCCCCAGGTTGATGCCGCAGGCGATGGAGACCGTGACGCCCAGGCACAGCTCGACGATGTCCAGCAGCATGCTCTCCCTGTCCCACAGCACCTCCCGCCAAGCGGCGTCGGGGTTGGCCATGTGGGCGGCGATGGCGATGAGGCCGATGTTGAGCAGGGAGAAGATCACGGCGGAGGCCACCGCGATCAGGATGGGCGGGCCGCTGCCCCGCGACAGCTCCCAGGGATGCTCCACGAAGCCGTGGAACGTCACGGACGCCGTACATCCCGCCAGCCCGATGGCGGCCGAGCTGAACACCCTGCGGTAGAGCATCGTCGCCCGCACCCGCAGTTGCAGCAGGACCTGCAGCACGATGGGCGCGAACAGGGCGTAGACCGGGGGCAGGAGCAGTGCCACCGGCAGCCACCAGGCCGACAGCAGGTCGCGGGACACGCCGGCGGGCATGCCCAGCCGCCTGGTGGCCTCGATGCACACCGCGCCGCAGCCCATCAGGGCGCCGAACGTGAGCGCGTCTTTCCACTGGAAGACGGTCGACGTCCAGAACCAGACGATCGCAGCGAGATCTAGAGCGACGATGAAGCAGAAGTACGCGACGAGCCAGCGACGTTGCCCTAGCAACGGCCAGCGGTCGGCCAGTGTTGACACAACGTCGCGAGACTTGATCGATGCGTGACTGGTCACCGCCATCTCGCTTCCTCCCTGACTAACGATGTGTAACACAATAATTGCGGAGTGTGCGTTGTGCGATGGGAACCGCTACGTTGGCAGTGACCACACCTGCTCGTCCCACGAGCGGGCCGTGATGGAGAGCCGTGCTGGAAAGGAGCAGCCATGGTGCGGGGCGTGACCTGGACCTGACAGATGCTCTAGCCATCTGACGCGGGCAACACACCATCGGCCGCCCCCCTCGGGGTGTCAACGGGACCCGGCCGGTGCCCCTCTCCCCCTCCATCCCACCCCCTCTCCCGGGTCCCTCACACACCGGACACCGACCCCACCCACTGGGCCGCCTTCACCCCGATCCCCTCACCCCGCCCCCGCCTCCAGCCCTCCGCCGTTTCCTCCACCCCGCCCCAGCCTCCAGCCCTCCGCCGTTTCCTCCACCCCGCTCCCGCCTCCGGCCCTTCGCGCTTTCCTCCACCCCGCCTTCCCCCGCCTCCGCCCGTCCGCCGTTCCTCCACCCCGCCTTCCCCACCTCCGGGTTCCGGCGGTGCCTCGCTGCGAGATGGTCGATGATCTTGTCGCGCCCGGCTCATCTGGACGAACAGGGCAAGGTAGGCCAGAAATCACACCGTCCTGCAGGACGCCCGGGACGAGGCCCTTCGCTCCGGCCCTTTCGCTCCGGCCGCCTTCGCTCCCGCCGCTCCGCCGCCCGGCTTCTTCGTCGTGGTCGTGGCAGACCGTGCCGTCGGCTTCGGGCCTCTCGACTCGGGCACTTGGCGCCGGGCTGCTCGCCGCCGCCCGCGCTCATGGGACATCGCCCGATGTGGGGGGTGGGGGGCAAGGGAGCCCGTTGGGGTGATGGTCGGTGCTCCCTTGCGTTCGCCGGTCCAAGCCCAGGCGCGCCGCCGTTTGCCACCCCGTCCGCGCTCGCTTGGGTTCGCGCTTGGTCAGGGGTCCCCGAGCGGCGTCGCGTGTGCGTGGAGCTACGCCGCCGTTCTCGTCGCCAGGGTGGTCGGCTCTGCGTCGGTGTCCGGCTCGCTGCTCCTCTTGGTACGGCCCCTGCCGCGTTCCTCGCCTCCCAGGATGCGGACCGTGTCGTTCTCCGCGCCTCGGGTGCGGGCGGTGCCGCTCTCCTGGGCCGGTTTGCGCACGTTGCCGCCGTCGGATCCCGGGCTGCGGGCCGTGCTTGGCCTTGTGCTCGATCCGCGTACGTCGGCGCCGTCCTCGGAACTCAGCTCACGCATGTCGCCGTCCGCAAGGCCCAGCCCGCGCACGCCACCGTCCGCAGAGCCCAGTGTGCGCATGTCACCGCTCGCAGAGCCCAGTGCGTGCATATCGCCCTTCCCAGAGGCCAGTGCGAGCGTGTCACCGTTCGCGGAGGCAGGTACGGGTATGTGGTTGTCTTCAGGGTTCGGTACGCGCATGCTGCCGTCGTTCGAGGCCGGCCTGCCCACGTTGCCGTTGTACGGTGACGGGCCGCTCGGGCTGGCGTCCGCCATGGCCCGCGCGCCGGGCTGCGGCTCCAGCGTGGATCCGCCGGTGTGCTCCGCCTGCAAACCGGTGTGCTCTGCCTGGAAAGGGAGCGTCGTGTCGGCGGGGGGCAGCGGGTGCGCGTCCCCGTGGTCCGGCAGGTGGGCGGAGGGGGTGTTGAGCTCCCAGGGCGGCGTCCGGTCGGCTGCGATGCCCGCCGGGTGGAGGGCGGTGGATTCGGCGCGGAGGTCGGGACGGGCGAAGGACGGCTGGTGGCGGGGCCCCATGGCCCAGTCACGGGTCTCCTCGTCGAGGCGGTCGCGCATCTCCTTGCTCACCGAGCCGGCTCCGCCCCGCTCCGGTTTCGCGAAGACGCCGGTGCCCCAGCGCAGGTCGTGGCCCACCGCGCTGGCCTCGATCTCGGGCATGAAGCGGCGATCCCCCTCGGCGCCGAACTCGCGAATGCGCAGCTTGCCGGACACCACCACGGGATGGCCCGCGCGGACGGAGGCTGCCACGTTCTCCCCCAGAGCGCGCCAGCAGCGAACGGTGAAGCAGACCTTCTCGCCGTCTGTCCACTGGCCCGTTCTCTTGTCGAAGTAGCGGTGCGAGGTGAGCACCCTCAGAGAGGTGACCTTGGTGCCTTCGTCGAAGCTGTACTGCCTCGGCTCCGCGGCGACGTTGCCCGTGAGTGTGATGTAGATGTCGTTCATCCCGTGCCTCCCATGTGGCGGGCCGGCTGCCCGCGATCTGGGAACACGGTGCCGGGGAAGGGGGCAGGGCGGCGCCGCCGAACGCGGTTCTGTGGACAACAGGGGCGGCAGCGGTCCGGGCTGTGGAAGAAGGCAGGTGGAGACGGAGGTGGGTGGAGACGGAGGTGGGTGGAGACGGAGGTGGGTGGAGACGGAGGTGGGTGGAGACGGAGGTGGGTGGAGACGCAAACGGCCGTCCGGGAGGCGGACGGCCGGTTGTGCGTCAGTGAGAAGTGGGGTCAGACCGACAGGTCTCGCAATGCGGTGTAGAAGGCGTGGTGGCGGCCCAGCTCCCGTTCCACCGGCTCCACCACCATCGTGGCCGCGACCGCCGCGACCCTGCGCCTCATCTCCCGTTCGAGCCGTTCCCGCTCCCGCGACGCGCCCAGCTCGACGAAGTTGCGCGACGCGATGCCGGACAACGCCCCGAGCCCCAGTACGGAGACCATCATGAGCCCCACCCACGGCAGCGTCGCCGTGTCGCCCAGCAGCGCCAGCGACGACGGCAGCGCACCGGGCATCAGCAGGCCCACCGCCAGCCAGGCCAGGCCGGCCACGAAGGCGACGACCAGGAAGTACTGCCACACCTTGAGCGCCCGCCACCAGCCGGGCACCCGGTCGAGCGCGGGGGCGACCTCCGCGAGGTCCTCGGTCAGGGCCTGGGGAAGCTGCTTGGCGCGGGACCGGGCCGCCTGGTGCACGGCGGCGCGCCACACCGGCTGCATCCCCATGGACAGCCCGTCGGCCATCGCCTGCACGGCGTTGGCGACCTCGGCGGACTGGGCGCTCACCGACGTGGTCGCGATGCCGCGGATCTCCTGCCCGACGTCGTCGAGCCGCAGGCTCTTCAGCGGGTCGGGACGGAGCTTGTCGATCCAGCGCGGGTACGGCCAGCCGACCCACCGGCTCGACCGCTCGGCGTAGACGTTCTCCATGGCCTCGCCCACGGCCGGCACCCCGACCGCGTCGCACAGCGCGTCCGTCAGCCCCATCCGGCGGGCCTCGTCGACCGTCGAGGGCACCGACAGCGCCTCGCCCATCGGCATGGCCTTGCTGAGCTTCTGCTCCAGCCGGTGCAGGTCGGCCTCGAGCTTCTGGATGGCGGCGCGGCGGCGGGCGACCGCGGTGGCGATGACGCTCTTGAGGCTCTCGATGCCGCGGCCGGTGGCCGCCGAGGTCGGCACGACGCTCGGATGCTCGACGCCTTCCCTGCGCAGCAGGTCGTTGAGGTCGATGACCAGCTCGGCCAGCTCTTCGGTGGTCAGCCGGTCGGCCTGGTTGAGGGCGAACACGGTGACCGCGTCGTGCCCGGCCAGCTCCGTCACGTAGCGCCGGTGGGTGGAGGCGTCGGCGTATTTCTGCGGGTCCAGCACCCACACCACCAGGTCCGCCAGCCCGATGAGCCGGTCGGCCTCGGTGTCGGTGAGCGCCCTGATCGAGTCGTGGTCGGGCAGGTCGAGCAGGATCAGCCCGTGCAGTTGGCCGTCGCCCTTGTCGAGCGCGCTGGCCCGGGAGAAGCGGTGCCGCTCCTGGATCTGCAGCCAGTCGAGCAGCGGCCCCGCGCCCTCCAGCCCCCACACGCAGGCGTGGGTACGGGCGGTGGTCGGCCTGCGCACGCCGGTCGGCGACAGGTCGAGGCCGGAGATCGCGTTGAACAGCGACGACTTGCCGCTGCCCGTGCCGCCCGCCAGGGCGACGACCGTGTGCTCCGACGACAGCTTGAGCCGGGCCCCGGCCCGCTTGAGCAGCGCGTTGGCCTCGTTGAGCAGCTTGTTGTCCAGCCGCCCCGGCCCCAGCTCCACCACCTTGGAGAGCGCGGTCAACCGCGGGGCGAGCCCCGGTCTGGTGGTCGTGGTGGTGGTCATCGGACGACCTCGAGGTTGTACGTTGCCTGGTAGAGACGGGTGGCGACGGACTCGTCCGGAATGCCCGCGGCGTCGAGCACCTGCACGTAACGCATGGCCTCCTCGTCGAACAACATGCCGATCCTGGCCCGCAGGTCGCTGAACGCCTTGGCGCCGATGCCGCGCAGCGACTCCGCGCCCAGCAGGGCGTTGACCAGCCGGTGCGGCACTCCTTCGCCGTTGCCGCCGCTGAACATGGCGACCATGAAGATCAGGGCGAGCGACTCCGGGTCGAACGAGACCAGCTTCGAGACCGAGCGCTTGGCCACGCCCTCCGTGCGCACCAGCTCGCCCAGGTGCTCCTGCCAGGACGCGATGGCGCGGCCGGTGTGGCGTACGAGATTGTCGGAGGGCCTGTCGAGGTCCGCCCCGAGCTTGGCTCCCAGCTCGGCGCGGTGCCGCCAGCGCGCCACCACCTCCTCGCAGGCGCGGGTCGCGGCGGCGACGATGACCGATTCGAGCCCCGTGCGGATCGCCGCCTTGAACGCCAGCACCCGCTCCGGCGCCTGCCTGGCCGCCCGGCCGCGCTTGCGCAGCTGCAGGGAGCGTACGAGGTCGCCCGACCCGGCGAAGTCCTGCCAGCGGGCCAGCACCTCGCCGTGCAGCAGCGAGCCGTTCTTCGACGCCTTGTCGATCTCGCTGAGCGCGCTCAGGAAGGCCGCCTCCACGTCGCCGCGCAGCTCGGCCCGGAACGCGACGTGCGCCTCCAGGTGCCTGGCCAGCGCGGGCACGCGGGTGCGGAAGCTGTTGAGCACGCCGTTGAGCGTCTCGCGTACGGCCTGGGCCCGCCGCTTCTCGTCCACCGACAGCTCGGCCAGCCACATCCGCAGGTCGGTCATCTCGTCGTCGGGCAGCCTTCCGTCGGCCACCTTCGACTCGTGGACGACGAACCTGTCGATGTCGCCCAGGCCGTATTCGGTGAGCATCCGGACGAAGTGCTTGAGCACCACATCCGCCGACTTCTGCTGCACCCGCGACAGCACGATGGCCAGGCGGGCGCCGCGCTCCTTGGCCAGGCGCAGCAGGTTCCAGGCCGGGGCGTCGGCGTAGCGGGCGGCGGTGGTCACGAAGATCCACAGGTCGGCGGCGTCGAGCATGCGGTGCGCGACCTCGTGGTGCTCCTCGACCACCGAGTCGATGTCAGGGGTGTCGAGCAGCGCCACGCCCTGCGGGAGCTTCTCGGTCGCCGTGATGACCAGGCCACCCGTGCCGGACGTCGCCGGCGCCGGAGCCGGCCTGTCGAGGCGCTCCAGGCCGCTCAGCAGGTCGCCCTTCGCGAACCACTCGTGGTCGTCCGGGTGGCAGACCAGGACGGGGGTGCCGGTGGTCGGGCGGCGTACGCCCGTGCGCGAGACGTTCTTCTCGGCGAGGCTGTTGACCAGGGTGGACTTGCCCGCGCCGGTCGAGCCCGCGATCACGATGAGGGCCGGGGCCGTGCGGGTCCTGACCCGGGGCAGCACGTAGTTTTCCAGCTGGGCCAGCAGGTCGGCCCTGGCCTGCCTGGCCTCTTCGGAGCCGGGCAGGTCGAGGCCGAAGCTCAGGTCGGCGACGGCCTCCCTGAGGGTGCCGATGGCCTCCATCAGCGCCTCGGCGGCCTCGGCCGGCAACTCCTCCAGCCGCTCCCCCGGCCCGACCTCTGCCTCTGCCTCTGTCCCCGGCTCTGCGCCGGGCTTCTCCACCTCTGTCCCGGCCTGCTCGGCAGCTGTCTCGGCCTCGGCGTCAGTGTCCGAGTCGGTCTCGGTGTCGGTCCCGGCGTCAGTGTCCGAGTCGGTCTCGGTGTCGCTCCCGGCGTCAGTCTCGGTCCCGGTATCGGTGTCGCTCCCGGCGTCAGTCTCGGCCCCGGCGTCAGTCCGGACCTCGGCGTCGAGGTCGGCCTCATCGGCGGCGATCTCGGCGGTCGTGTCAGCTTCGGCACGGACCTCGGCGGCCTCCGCGACGGCCTCGGACTCGGCAGCGGCACCCGGCTCCGCGACATCTCCAGGCGCGGGCTCGGTGACGGGCTCCGGCACGGCCACGGACGCAGGCTCGGATACGGGCGCGGACGCAGGCTCCGGCGCGCCCTCGGCTTCCGGAGCGCTGTCGGCCTCCGAAGCGCCCTCCGCTTCTGGAGCGCCCTCGGACTCCGGAGCGCCCTCGGACTCCGGCTCGGTGGCGGCCTCAGGCTCCGATACGGCCGAATGCGCAGGGCCGGGTGAAGCCTCGGCGTCGGGCTCTTCGGGGGTCGCCGGAGTGCCGGTGGATGCGGCTTCCGGGGTGTCCGGGGTGGTGGAAGGGCGCGTGGGCCGGGCGGTCGCGGAGGAGTCTGAGGAGAGCGGCGGGTTCTGCGGCTCGGGCTCCGCCGCCGCCTCCGCCCGAGGGGCGGTACGGGCGTCGGGGCCCCCGAGCGCGGCGGGCCTCACGAACAGGGAGGGGCGCTCTGAGGGCCGCTCCGGCTCGTCGAAGCCGGGCGGCGGCCGATGCCCGGGCTCGGGACGGCCGGCCTCCGGCGGGCGCCGCAACACGGCCGGCTTCTCGAAGAGCGAGGGCCTGCGAGCAGGCGGCTCCTCGAAAGGCGCGCGGGAATCGAACAAGCTGGGCGAAGCCGGACCGGCCTCCCGCGAACCGGCGCCCGCCAAGCCGGGCTCGGGCCGGGGCGCGCGGGCCTCCGGCCGGTCGGGGTCGGGCTCGGGTGGGTGACGGGGGGCCGGGTCGGCCGGGTCGTGGGGTGGGCGGGGGGCGCCCCCGGCGGTCTGGGGGGCGCCGGTCAGGTCGTCGTCCGTCACCGGGGGGAAGCTCAGCGTCTGCTCCCCCGGTGACTCCTGCCGCCCGTCATCCATGGCCGTGTTCACGGCAAGCGCTCCGCTCGTACCATCTCGACCTCCTGGCCGACCCGCACGACGTCGCCGACGACGACGATCGCCGGCGGCCGTATCCCAGCCGCGGACACGCGGTCGGCCACGGTGGAAAGCGAAGCGATTACCGCCCGCTGGGTCGGAAGGGTACCGTCCTGTACCACCATTACGGGAGTCTCCGGGGAACGTCCGTCGCGGACGAGGGCCTCGGCCACCTTCGGCAGGCGCTCGACGGCCATCAGCAGCACCAGCGTGCCCTGCGACCGGGCCAGGGCGGGCCAGTCGACGGTCGACCTGGGGTCGTCGGGGGCCACGTGCACCGAGATGACGTGGAACTCCTGGCTCACCCCGCGATGGGTGACCGGCACGCCGGCCGCGGCGGGCACCGCGACGGCGCTGGTGAGGCCGGGCACGACCGTGACGGGGATGCCGGCCTGCGCGCAGGCGATCATCTCCTCGCCGCCCCGCCCGAACACGAACGAGTCGCCGCCCTTGAGCCGGACCACGAACTTGCCCTGCCTGGCGCGGTCGACGAGCAGCTCGTTGATCGTCTCCTGGGACAGGGACCTGCCGTAGGGGACCTTGGCGGCGTCGATGAGCTCGACGTCGGGGGCCAGCTCGTCGAGCAGGGCGCGGGGCGCGAGGCGGTCGGCGACGACCACGTCGGCCTGGGCGAGCAGCTGGCGGCCGCGCACGGTGATGAGGCCGGGGTCGCCGGGGCCGCCGCCCACGAGGGCCACGCCGACGGGCTTGGTGCGGTTGCGCCGGGCGTCGACCGTGCCGTCGCGCAGCGCCTCGACCACCGCGTCCCGGATGCCGGCGGCCCTGCGCGGGTCGCCGCCCGCGGTGACGGCCACGCCGATCTCGTCGACGCGCCCGGTGGCGGGGGTCCAGGCGGCGGAGGCGTCTTTGTCGTCGGCCCGCACGCACCACACGCGCTTGGCCTCCGCCTCGGCGGCGACGGCGGTGTTGACGGACCTGTCGTCGGTGCAGGCCTGTACGAGCCAGGCCCCGTCGCAGTCGCCGACCTCGTAAGGCCGGGCGTGCCACGTGACCCTGCCGGCGGCGATCAGGTCGTCGAGCGCCGGCGTGACGGACGGCGACACGACGGTGACCTCCGCACCGGCCTCTAGCAGCGCGGGAACGCGCCGCTGCGCGACGCGGCCGCCGCCCACGACGAGAACCCGGCGGCCGGAAAGCCGCAGGCCGAGGAGGTAGGGGCCCATGGGGGGAATCTCCCGTTCGCGAAGGTTTGTGTTAAGAGGTAAACCTACCGGCTCCGCATGCGTCGTTTGCTGCGCACGGGTCAACGACCGTCGAGAAGGGGCTGCCGGGGATCCCAGCGAGGCCCGCCCTCATCGTCTTTACGGCGTCTGGCCATCGCTGACAGGGCTTCAAGGATAACCCGGTTCCCGAGGGCGGCGGTGATGTCGGCGTGATCGTACGGCGGCGACACCTCCACCACCTCCATGCCGGCCACCGGCAGCTCGTAGCAGATGCGGCGCACCGCGTCGAGGAGCTGCCTGGCCGTGAGGCCGCCGGGCTCGGGCGTGCCGGTGCCGGGGGCGTGGCCGGGGTCGCAGACGTCGATGTCCACGGACAGGAAGACCTGGTCGCACTCGTCCGTCGCGATCGCGAACGACTCCGTGAGGCATTCGTCGAGCCCGCGGGCCACGATCTCGGTCATCTCGTAGGAGCGCATGTTCTGGCCAGCCATCCAGCCGAGCGTCTCGGGCTCGGGCCAGTAGCCGCGCAGCCCGAGCTGCAGGAACCTGTCGCCGCGGATGGCCCCGGACTCGATGAGCCGCCGCATGGGCTGGCCGTGGCCGTACAGGTGGCCGAAGGAGATGTCGCCGGTGTCGGCGTGCGCGTCGAAGTGGATCATGGAGGTGCGCCCGGGCGCGTACGCCCTGGCCGTGCCGCGCGCGTCCGGCAGCGCCACCGTGTGGTCGCCGCCGAGCACCAGCGGGATCGCCCCCGAGGCGGCCACCCGGTGCACCGCCTCCTCGATGGCGGCCAGCGAGCCCTCGACGTCGCCGGAGTAGCACTCCACGTCACCGGCGTCCAGCACCCGCAGGTCGCGCAGGGCGTCCACGCGCAGCGCCAGGCTGGGCCTGGAGCCGTCGTGCGGCAGGTAGCACGCCTGGCGCAGCGCCATCGGGCCGAACCTGGCGCCCGGCCGGTTCGAGGTGCCGCCGTCGAACGGGGCGCCGATGATCACCACGTCGGCGCCCGCGTAGGTGGCCGGGTCGTTGACGTCACAGCGGCCGACCCCCAGGAACGTGAGGTCGGGGCCGTACATGGGTCCATATCGCGACACTGTTCGCACCTCCAGTGTCACATCATCACACGGACTTTTCGCTCACTCCGGCCGAATCGAACGTGGCCACGTCGTGCATCACGCGCACGGCCGCGCACAGCGTCGGATGCGCCAGCAGGCCGCCGGTGCCCTCGCCGAGCCGTAGCTCCAGGTCCACCAGCGGGCGCAGCCCGAGGTGGGCCAGCGCGGCGGCGTGGCCGGGCTCGGCGGAGCGGTGGCCCGCCACGCAGTGGTCGATCGCGGCCGGGTCGAGCGCGGCCGCCACGAGGGCGGCGGCGCCGGCGATGACGCCGTCGAGGATCACCGGCACGCGCGCCGCCGCGCCCTGGAGGACGAAGCCCGCGATCGCCGCGTGCTCGAACCCGCCGACCGCGGCCAGCGCCCGCAGCGCCTCACCGGGGGCGTCGCCGGAGGGCGGCGCCCCGCCCGTGAGGCCGTTCGCGTCCAGGGCCGCGCGCACGATGCCGACCTTGTGCTCGTACGTCTCGTCGTCGATGCCCGTGCCCCGCCCGGTCACCTCGGCCGGGTCCCTGCCGGTGAAGGCGGAGATCAGCGCGGCGGAGGCGGTGGTGTTGGCGATGCCCATGTCGCCGGTGATCAGGCAGCGCGCCCCCTGGGCCACCAGGTCCCGGGCCACGGCGATGCCCGCCTCCAGGGCCTGTACGGCCTGGTCGGCGGTCATGGCGGGGCCGGCGGACAGGTCGGCGGTGCCGTACGCGACCTTGTGCCGGCGCAGGCCGGGCGCGTCGGGCAGGTCGGCGGCCACGCCGACGTCCACCACGGTCACCGAGGCGCCCACCTGGGCGGCGAAGGCGTTGGCCACGGCGCCGCCCGCCAGGAAGTTGGCGACCATCTGCACCGTGACCTCCTGCGGCCACGGGCTCACGCCGCGCGCGTGCACGCCGTGGTCGGCGGCGAAGATGGCCAGGGCCGCCGGCTCCGGCATGGGCGGCGGGGTGCGGCCCGCCGCGCCGGCCAGGCGTACCGCGATCTCTTCGAGCACGCCGAGCGAGCCGCGGGGCTTGGTGAGGCGGTCCTGGTGGGCACGGGCCTCGGCGAGCGCGACCGGATCGGCCGGGCGGATCGCGGCGAGCGTCTCAGCGAGCACGGCAACCTCCACAGACGTATGAGCGAGCACGACAAACCCCCGCGAACGTATCAGCGAACGCGGCCGGACCGCCCCGAAGGCCCCGGAACCTACGGGACGAGCTGCAGGGCCTCCTCGTAGCGGTCGATCACGACGTCGGCCAGGGGCTCGCAGTCGCCGATCACCTCGGCGCAGCGGATGTCGAGGTCGGGATGCCCCGCCCCGTACGCCAGCGCCTGCGCCCACACCCGCTCCAGCAGGCCCCCCGCGAACAGCAGGTACGGCACCACGATCACCCGCTTGGCCCCCAGGCGGCGGCAGCGTTCGAGCCCGCCGGGCACGCCGGGCGGGGTGACCGACACGAACGCGGTCTCGACGGTCATGAAGTCGTAGGCGTGCGTCTCCCAGAACAGCCGGGAGACCCGGTGGACCTCGGCGTTGGCGACGGGGTCGGTGGAGCCCTCGCCGACCAGGACGACGGCGGTCTCCCCCGGCTCGACGTGCGGGTGCGGGTCCTCGGCGGGCGAGGCGTCGACGGCCCGCAGCCGGGGCCTGGCGCCGGCCAGCTCCAGCGCGCGCGGCCGGGAGATCTCGGTGGCGGCCTCGTTGAGCCGCTCGGCCAGCAGCGCCAGCACGCGCGGGTCGGGGCCGAGGGGGCGGCCGTAGTCGTACATCAGCGTGGGGTGGCGCTGCTGCTCCAGCGCCATCGCGGCGGGGAACTCCTCGCCCACCCTGCTCAGGCTCAGCGGCAGCGCCACGAGCCGGTGGTGCCCCCTGGCGACCAGGGAGGCCACGGAGTCGCTCAGCCGCGGCGTGGCACGCTCCAGATATCCCCCCGAGACGTCGGCGCCCGTCTGGTCGAGGCGGCAGCGGAGGCGGTGGACGAACCTGCCGAACTCCGCGGCGTAGGCGTCATCCTGTGAGCCCTGCCCGATCAGCAGGAGCGGCGGCTTCATTGTGAGGGAGTCTCCGATGTGGCGGACAAAGTCACGCGAGGATAACCGATGTGCGCCCGTGGGGAACAGGTCACGCTGCGCGCACGGGCGTCGCGTGCACCACGAAGACCGGGTCGGAGGCGGTCAGGCGGTGCGAGCCGTCGGGGTTGAGCGTCAGCTTGGAGGCCAGGATCTGGGTGCCCTCGCCACGGTAGCCCTGCTCGCGCAGCCCGTCGAGCACGCCGGCGACCTGCTCGACCGTGTGCATCGCGCACACCAGCGCGCGCGGGCGCCGGGCGGCGCAGGCCATGATCACGTCGAGGCCGCCACCGCCGACGTGGACGGCGTCGGGGTCGGGCAGGGGCTCCAGGGCGGGCGGCGCCTGCCCCCTGGTCAGCGCCACCTTCACGCCGTGGGCCAGCACGTTGCCGCGCAGCCTGGCGCAGCGCTCGGCGTCGCGCTCCACGGCCACCACGGCCGCGCCCAGCCTGGCGCACTCGACGGCGATCTCGCCGACGCCGGCGCCCACGTCCCAGACCAGGTCGCCGAGCCGGGGGCCCAGCTTGGCCAGCACGAACGCCCTGACCTCCGGCGCCATGCCGCCGCCCGCGAAGGGCAGCGCCCACTCGGCCGGCCCCGGCTGCGCGCCCGCCAGCCAGCCCGGCTCCTTCGGCCGGTGGAGCGGGTCGACGACGAGGACCACGTCGGGGTCCTTCCACGGTCTGGTCGTGGCCTCGCCCATGCGGCTGTGGGTGACGCGCTCGTCGGGGCCGCCGAGGTCCTCGCAGACGATGAGGGCGCGCGGCGTGGTCGGTGCCAGCTCCCTGGCGATCTCGGCGGGGCCGACGCCGGGCGCGACCAGCAGGCCGACCTTGGGGTGCGCGCGGCAGGCGTTGACGGCCCGGTTGAGCTGAGCGGGGCCGGACGGGGCGACGATCAGCGCGTCCTCCCAGTTGAGGCCGGCGCAGGCGAAGGCGCGGGTGACGAGCGAGGTGGCCGGCACGACGTCCGGTTCGAGACCGTGCGCCCGCAGGGTGCGTACGACGCCGAAGAAGCCGGGATCGCCCTCCGCGACCACGACCGCGGGCCCCTCGCCGCGCTCCAGATGGCCGTCGAGCGTCTCCAGCAGCGGCCCGTTCGTCACGGTCGCCGCGCCGTGCCTGAGCCGCCCGAGAATGGCGTCGGGCCCCACGACGAGCCTGGCCTCGCCCAGCCGGGCCGCCGCCTTGGCCGAGAGCTCGGAACCGTCCCAGCCGACCACCGTGATCATCGCGCCTCACCGTCCTCACCTCAAGGGTGACGGCTGCGGAGGGCTTGCACAAAGGGTGCGAAGGTCAGTCCGGTGTGCCCCCGGGGCGTCAGGCCAGGTCGGAGGGGATGAGGCTGTAGACGATCAGGTCCTCGCCGCCGAGCGAGGCGCGCGCCACGCCCTCGCGCGCGAAGCCCGCCTTCTCGGCCACCCGGCAGGAGGCGGCGTTGGCCGGGGAGACGCGCAGCTGGAGCCGGGCGAAGCCCTGCCCGAACAGCCAGCGGGCGACGGCCAGCACGGCCTCGCCGGCGTACCCCTTGCCCCTGGCCCAGGGGGCGGTCATGTAGCCGACCTCGGCGCTCATGTTGTTCCAGTCGAGGTCGCGCAGGTCCACGTGCACCGCGTAGCGCCCGCCGGCCTGCTCCTCCGCCGTCCAGGCGGCGCCCGTGCCGCGCGTCCACCTGCGCTCGGCGTTGGCGAGGTGCTGCCGGGCGTGCTCCTCGGTGTAGTCGCGCGGCACCCCCGTGAACGTCTGGGTCAGCGGGTCCGCGCCGGTGGCGGCCAGGTGCGGGACGTCCTGCGGCCGCTGCGGCCGCAGGAGCAGCCGCTCGGTACGCAGCTCCGCGCGCGGCAGGGCGGCGGCGGGCGCCCGGTCGTCGTAGTGCAGCAGGCCGAAGACGACCAGGTCGTACGCGCAGCCGTCGTCCACGACCGCGTCCCGGATCACGCCTTCCCAGGTGAAGCCCGCTTTGTGCGCGACGCGCAGCGAGGCGTGGTTGTCGATCCTGGCGGTCAGGTCGATCCTGCGCAGCCCCGCGGTCTCGAACGCCCACTCCGTCAGCCCGCGCACCGCCTCGGTGGCGTAGCCGCGGCCCCGGTGGAGGGGGTGCACGCCGTACCCGACCTCGGTGGTGCCCGCGCTCCACGAGGTCTTGAACAGGCTGATGGCGCCCACGATGAGGCCGTCGGCGTCCGTCATGGCCAGGTGCACGCCCTGCCCGGTGCGGCACGGCTCGTGCACACGCCGCAGGAGCCAGTCGGCGACGCCCGCGAGCCCGGTGGGCGCGCCCGGAGGGAGGAACCGCGCGCCGGACCGCACGATGGCGCTGACGCGGAGCGCGTCCTGGAGACCGAACGGCCGCAGGGTGAGCCGTTCCGTGACGATGCGCACGTCGGGGTCGAACACGGTGGGCAGGGTACACAGTCGCGATGTTTGCCCACGAAAGCGGGGGTAGGGGCGGAATTGAGGGGAGTGAGATTGATGATGGAACGTGGGAGCGACAAGCACGGGCCCCGCCTCGACGACGAGCAGAAGCACGAGACCGAGGGCATGGTCCGCGGTGGCGGCACGACCCATGCCGAGGAGTGGAAGGAGCCCGAGGCCATGCCGGCACCCGGCGAGGAGTCGCTTCATTCGTACCCGCCCGGTCACGAGCCCGGCGTCCCCGAGGGGATGACCCAGCGTGACGTCGATGTCCGCAGCGACCTGGCCAAGTGGCTGAGCGACACCCACTGGCCCACCTCCAAGCGCGAGCTCCTGGCCCGCGCCCGCCGCGAGGGCGCGCCCGACCCCGTGATCGACATGGTCGAGTCCCTTCCCGAACGCGACTACGTGAACATGGCCGACGTCGCCAAGGCGCTCGGCATCGGCGTGGAGAAGCGGAGGTGGTGAACGGTGCGGCTCGACTTCATCCGGCCGCTGTACGAGCGGCGCGGCCCGTACGCGTCGGTCTATCTGGGCGCGCTCACGGGGCCCGAACGGGAGACCCACTGGCGCAGCGTGCGCGACCGGCTCGCCCAGGCCGACCACGTCGGCAAGGCCACCCTCGACGCACTGGAGGACGAGGCCCTGCGGGCCGCCGCCGGGCGGGCGCTGTTCGCCACGCACGGTGAGGTGGTGCTGGCCGAGTCGCTGCCGGAGGCCCCGTCCGAGCTGGCCGCCTGGACGCCGCTGCCGCACGTCACGCCCATGCTGATACGGCGCGGCGAGAACGTGCCGCACCTGCGGGTGATCGTGGACCACGCCGGGGCCGAGCTGGCCGTGTACGGGGGCGGGTCGCCGCGCAGGAGCATCGTGGAGGCCGCGTCGTGGCCGCTGCAGAAGACGGCGCAGGGCGGCTGGTCGCAGCGGCGCTACGAGAACGCCGTGGAGGGGACCTGGGAGAAGAACGCGATCGCCGTGGCCCAGGAGATCGACGAGCAGGTCCGCAGGATCGGCGCGGAGCTGATCCTGGTGGCGGGCGAGCCGAAGTCGCGCTCGTACCTGCTGCACCATCTCGGCACCAAGGCCGCCGACCGGGTGACGATGGTCGAGCACGGCAGCCGCGAGGACCACGGCCAGTTCGAGAAGGACGTGGAGCGGGCCCTCGACGACTGGCTCGCCCGCCGGCGCGCCGAGCTGCTGGAGCGGCACCAGGAGAGCGACGGTCCCACCGGGATGGCCCGCGTCTCGCACGCCCTGCGCGAGGGCCGGGTGCACGCGCTGCTGCTGCCCGGCGAGCTGCCCGCCCCGGTCTGGATCGGCGAGGGCGGCACGCAGCTCGCCACCGATCAGGGCGAGCTGCGGCGCTGGGGGGTGGCGGACCCGGTCCGGGAGCGTTCGGACTCCGCGCTGGTCAGGGCGGCCGCGATGACGGACGCCGAGCTGTGGTTCACCGACGCGGTCAAGGACGTCGCCGCCGTGCTCAGGTACTGAAGTCCGAAGCTGAGGCGCTGAAGCCCGAAGCTCAGGTACTGATGATCACTTCGAGGGTGCGGGGGCCGTGCACGCCCTCGACCCGGTTCAGCTCGATGTCGCTGGTGGCCGAGGGGCCGCTGATCCAGGTGAGCGGGCGGGCCGGGTCGAGCCGTGCCACGGCCTCCGGCACGCCCGCCACGATCTGGTCGGCCCGCACCACGCACAGGTGGTAGTCGGGGACCAGCGTCTGCGCCCGCGTGCCCTGGCCGGGGCCGTGGTCGAGGACGATGGTGCCGGTCTCGGCGATGGCCACGGCGCAGGTGGTGACCACGCCGTCGGCGGTGTCCAGGTCGTCCCAGCCGCCCGCGCGGCCGAACCCGTCGGGGACGATGACGCGCCGCCCGCCGAGGCACGCGTCGATCTTCGCCGGCACCTCGGCGGCGGGGACGACGTGCACGACCGCCCGATAGTCGTCCACCCGCTCGGCGAACAGCTCCACCAGACCCTCTACCGCGCCCTCCGCCGGCCGCCCCGCCCGGTAACCGCGGGGGATCTCGACGTCCTCCGCGCCGGCCACGGCCCTGCGGACCCTGGCGAGGATCTCCTCACGCGCGCTCATTACGCTCCCACCAGTCTCTGAAGGATTCTTCCGGGATCTCGGGCACGTCCCTGGTGTCGGTCCAGGCCGACAGCGGCCCCGGCAGCCGCTTGGGCACCAGCTTGCGCAGCCGGGTGGCCGCGCGCTGCGCCCTGGCCAGCCGCCGGTGGTCGTTGAAGATCCAGCCGGCCACCTTCATCCCGGCCCGCTCCGCCGCCGCGTGCGGCGCCTTGGCGCGCAGGTCCACCAGGACCTCCGGGATGTCGATGGCCACCGGGCAGACCTCGTAGCAGGCGCCGCAGAGGCTGGAGGCGTACGGCAGCGAGGCGTCCAGCTCCGACGACATGCCGCGCAGCTGCGGGGTGAGGATGGCGCCGATGGGGCCGGGGTAGACCGAGCCGTACGCGTGGCCGCCCGCGCGCTCGTACACCGGGCACACGTTCAGGCAGGCCGAGCAGCGGATGCAGCGCAGCGCCTGGCGGCCGACCTCGTCGGCGAGCACGTCGGTGCGGCCGTTGTCGAGCAGCACCAGGTGGAAGTCCTGGCCCTCGACCGCGCCGGTCCACATGCTCGTGTAGGGGTTCATCCGCTCGCCCGTGGAGCTGCGCGGCAGGAGCTGGAGGAACACCTCCAGATCGCGCCAGGACGGCAGCAGCTTCTCGATCCCGACGACGCTGATCAGAGTCTCGGGCAGGGTCAGGCACATGCGGCCGTTGCCCTCCGACTCCAGCACCACCAGCGTGCCGGTCTCGGCCACCATGAAGTTGGCGCCGGAGATCGCGACCTTGCTGCGCAGGAAGCGTTCGCGCAGGTGGAGCCGGGCCGCCTCGGCGAGGGCGGGCGGGTCGTCGGTCAGGTCGGGCGAGACCCCGGGCATCCTGTCGAGGAAGATCTCGCGGATCTCCGAGCGGTTGCGGTGGATCGCGGGAACCAGGATGTGGCTGGGGAAGTCGTCGCCGAGCTGCACGATCAGCTCGGCCAGGTCGGTCTCGTACGCGGTGATGCCCTGCTCGGCCAGCGCCTGGTTGAGCTCGATCTCCTGGGTGGCCATCGACTTGACCTTGACCACCTCGGTCTCGCCGGTGGCCTTGACCAGGCCGGTGACGATGCGGTTGGCCTCGGCGGCGTCCCTGGCCCAGTGCACGGTGCCGCCGGCCGCCGTGACGGCCGCCTCCAGCCGGATCAGGTAGCGGTCGAGGTTGCGGAGGGTGTGCTCCTTGATCGCCTTGCCGGCCGCGCGGAGCTCCTGCCAGTCGGGCAGCTCGCCGACCACGCTCGCCCGCTTGCCGCGAATGGTGTGCGTGGCCTTGCGGAGGTTGAAGCGGAGCTGCGAGTCATGCACAGCCTTCCGGGAGTTTTCCGGGAAATTTCCTGGCATGCCGAGGAATGTCGCGCTCATTGGGCCTCCTCCGTCGATGCCAGGATCTCGGCCAGGTGCATGGTCCTGACGCCGGTCTTCTGGCGGCTCAGGGTGCCGCCGATGTGCAGCAGGCAGGAGTTGTCGGCCGCGCACAGCACCTCGGCGCCGGTGTCCATGATGCTGCGGGTCTTGTCGGCGCCCATCGCCGCCGAGACGGCCGGGTTCTTCACCGCGAACGTGCCGCCGAAGCCGCAGCACTCCTCGGCCCCGGGCAGCGGCACGAGCTCCAGGCCGCGGACGTTGCGCAGCAGCCTCGTGGGCCGGTCGCCCAGGTGGAGGCCGCGCAGCGAGTGGCACGTCGGGTGGTAGGTCACCCGGTGCGGGAAGTACGCGCCCACGTCCTCGGTCTTCAGCACGTCGATCAGGAACTCCGACAGCTCGTACACCCTCGGCGCGACCTCCGCGATCGCCGCCGCCCCCTTGCTGCCCGGCCTGGCCAGCTTCGGGTACTGCTCGCGCACCATGGCCGCGCACGACCCCGACGGGGCCACGACCGCGTCGTATCCGGCGAACACCTCGGTGAAGTGCCGCGCCAGCCGCACGCCCTCCTCCCGGTAACCGGTGTTGACGTGCATCTGCCCGCAGCACGTCTGGGCGGCGGGGAAGTCGACGTCGCAGCCCAGCCGGCGCAGCAGCGACACGACGGCCTTGCCGGTGCCGGGGAAGAGCGTGTCGTTCACGCACGTGATGAACAGGGCGACTCGCACGGCTCTCCTTCCACGTATGGTCAGACCAATGTATGGTCAGACCATACCTAACCACCCTCGATCCGGCCACTACTCGGGAGGCGTCGTTGGACGGCACCGGCTGGCGTCCCGTCAAGCGCACCCGCACGTTCGAGGACGTGCTCGCGCAGATCGAGCGGCGCATCACCGAGGACGGGCTCACCGCGGGCGACCGGCTGCCCGCCGAGCGGCAGCTCGCCGAGCAGCTCGGCGTCAGCCGCTCCTCGGTCCGCGAGGCCCTGCGCGTGCTGGAGACGCTCGGCGTGGTCTCCTCGCAGGTCGGCCGGGGGCCCGACGCGGGCGCCGTGCTCACCTCGCGCCCCGACTCGGCGCTGACGGACCTGCTCAGGCTGCACCTCGGGCTGGCCGGCCTGGAGATGCGCGAGGTCATCGACGCCCGGCACATGATCGAGCAGTGGGCCGCCGCGCACGCGGCCTCCTCAGGAGCCGACACCTCGGCGCTGGCCGCCGCCCTGGCCGGCATGGACGGGGCGAAGTCGGCCGAGGAGTTCGTCGAGCACGACACGGCCTTCCACTGCGCGATCGCGGACGCCTCGGGCAACCGGTTCATCGCCGCCATCATGCGGTCGCTGCGCGACTCGATGCGGAAATACTCGGTCGAGGCGGTGCGGCGCCTCGGTGACACCTCGGTCCTGCGGGCCGACCACGTGCGCATCCTGGAGGCCGTCGAACGCGGCGACGCCGGCGAGGCGGTGCGGGCCGTCTCCGAGCACCTGGCGCACGCCTACCCCACGCTGTTCCGCTGAGCGGGCCCATGGCGACGGCCGCCGCCCGTCACTCCCGCCGGTCCGCCTGCCGGCATCCCGCGCCCGCGCACGCCGCCATCCCCGCCAGCCGCGCCGCCAGCCCCCGCAGCAGCCCGGGATCGGCGCCGGCCGCCAGGTTGCGCAGCTGGTAGGGGTCGGTGTGCAGGTCGTAGAGCTGGCGCTCGCCCGTCTCGTACTCCACGTACGCGTGCCGCTCCGTGCGCAGGGCCCGGTAGGCGGGCACGGGCGTCTGCCGGGCCGAGGTGCGGTTGGCCGGCCGGGTGAACTCCACCAGCACGTGCCTGCGCCACTGGGACGGCGGGCGCCCGCGCAGCAGCGGCACCAGCGAGCGGCCCTCCGCGAAGGCCGGCACCGTGGCGCCGCCCAGCTCGGCGAACGTGGGCGCCAGGTCGATGGTGGCCCCCAGCTGCGGGATCGTGCCGGCCTTGACCCCGGGGCCGCGCACGACGAGCGGCACCCTGATGGCCTCTTCGTACGGGGTCGTCTTGCCCTGCTTGAGGCGGTGGGTGCCGAGATGGAAGCCGTTGTCGGAGGTGAAGAAGATGTAGGTGTCGTCGAGCTCGCCCGACTCCTCCAGCGCCCGCACCACCGCGCCCACGAGGTCGTCCACCCCGAGCATGGCCCGCAGCCGGCTGCGGTGGCGCTCGTCGATCTCGGCCTCGTCGGCGGGCGTGAGCGGGGGCCTGGAGCGCAGCCAGAGCGGCTCGGCGCTCACGTCGGCCTGGTTGAACGACGGCGTGCGCGGCGCCGTGGCCGACTCGAACGCCTCCTCGTGACGGTAGGCGGGGTTGGCCGGGTTGTGCGGGCCGACCGGGGCCAGGTAGAGGAAGAACGGCTTGTCGCCGGAGCCGGTGATGAAGTCGCGGGCCTTGCGGGCCAGCACGTCGGACAGGTAGTCCTGCTCCTCCCAGCCGTAGTCGAGCACGGTGCCGTTCTCGTTGAGCGCGTAGCCGTACTCCTCGTAGAGCGCGCGCACCGGCACGGCCCAGTCGTCCCAGCCGGGCGGCACGTACGTCTCCGGGGTCGCCTTCCCCGGATAGTGGTTGAGGAACTTGCCCATGAGCGCCGTGCGGTAGCCGGCCTGCCGCATCCAGGTGCCGATCGTGGAGCGTTCCAGCCCCTGCTCGTGGAAGCGCTGGAAGCCACCCTCCGGCGCGGTGTTGGTGAGCACGCCGTGGCTGTGCACGTGCTGGGAGCGCAGGATCGACGCCCTGGACGGGCAGCACCAGGAGTTGGTCACGAAGAAGCGCTCGAACGAGGCGCCCGGGCCCACGAGGTGCTGGGTGATGTTCGGGAAGTTCGGCAGCGTGCCGGCCTCGAGGTCGTCGGCCAGGACGAGGACGATGTTCGGCCGGGAGTCGCCCTCGGCGATCGTGGGCTCGGCCGCCGGCAGCAGAAGCAGCAGGCAGGCGAGTCGACAGAGAGCCTTGAGCACAGAGTGTGACTTCCCCGGCGGATCCACCATTGACACGTCGAGTCATCACCGCCGTAATAGAACTTGATTCCGGAGGTGGCGGCGCATGAAGCTCGGACTGAATCTCGGCTACTGGCAGCGGGGCGCCGACGACGCCACGGAGTCGGTGCTGGCGGCCGAACGGCTCGGCTACGACTCGGTGTGGACGGCCGAGGCGTACGGCAGCGACGTGTTCACCCCGCTGGCCTGGTACGGCGCGCGGACGACCCGCATCAAGCTGGGCACCTCGATCGCGCAGATGTCGGCCAGGCCTCCGGTCACGACGGCGATGACCGCCATGACGCTCGACCACCTCACCGGCGGCCGGCTGCTGCTCGGCATCGGCGCCTCCGGCCCGCAGGTCGTCGAGGGCTGGTACGGCCAGCCGTTCGCCAGGCCGCTGGCCAGGACCCGCGAGTACATCGACATCATGCGCCAGGTGTGGCGCCGCGAGAAGCCGGTGACCAGCGACGGCGCGCACTATCCGCTGCCGCTGCCGGGCGGGCTGGGCAAGCCGCTCAAGTCCATCACCCACCCGCTCCGCCCCGACATCCCCATCTATCTCGGGGCGGAGGGGCCGAAGAACGTCGCCCTGGCGGCGGAGGTGGCGCAGGGCTGGCTGCCGCTGTTCGCCTTCCCGGAGAAGATCGCGGAGATGTACGGCGACGCGCTCGCGGCCGCGCCCCCCGATTTCGACGTGGCCGCCATGGTACTGGTGGTGATCTCCGACGACGTCCGGGCGGCGCTGGACGGCGTGAAGACGATGCTGACGTTGTACATCGGCGGCATGGGCGCCAGGCAGCGCAACTTCCACGCCGACATCATCGGGCGGATGGGCTACGCCGAGGCCGCCGCGCACATCCAGTCGCTCTATCTGGCCGGGCGCAAGGACGAGGCGTTCCGGGCGATCCCCGACGAGCTGGCCGACGGCATCTCGCTCGTCGGCCCGCCCGGCCGGATCAAGGAGCGGCTGGAGGCGTGGCACCGCAGCCCCGTCACGAGCCTGCTGGTGATGGGGGTGCGGGACGAGCCGTCGCTCAAGCTCGTCCGCGACCTCGTGCTCGGCTGAGCCTGACGGCGCGGGCCTGACGGCGCGGGCCAGTCCGGCGGGTGCCGGCGGGCCGGTCAGTCGGGCCGGTCAGTCGGGCCGGTCAGTCGGGCCGGGGGGCCGGGTCGGCGGTGACCGCGCGCAGGAGCGGGCGGCTCAGCGCGCCCGCGCCGATCACGCCGGCGAAGCCCAGCACGACGCAGCCTCCCAGGGTGGCCATCCCGACCGCGTTCACCCCGCCGATCATGAACGGGATCGCGCAGAACGCCCCCACGAGGATCGCCCCGCCGCCCATCACGGCCAGCGGGATGAGCGTCTCGGCCCGCCGGGCCCGGTCGAGCGTCTCCAGCGGCGTGCCCGCCAGGCGCAGCAGCGCGTACGTCTGCCGCCTGTCCAGCACCGACGACGTGGCGGTGATCCCCGAGCTGGCGATGGCCACCAGGAACGACACCGACAGCACCACGATCGTGCCCACGCGCACGTCGGCCAGGACCTCGATGCCGAAACGCTGATCGTCGGTCTTGGTGGTGGGCGTGCGGCCGGGCACGAGCCCGGCGAGCGCGGTCCTGGCCCGGTCCAGGGCGGCCACGCCGGGCGTGCCGTGCAGGGTGGCGACCACGACGCCGTTCGCGGCGGTCTTCACGGTCGCCTGCACGTCCGCCGCGCCCAGCCGTTCGCGGGCCCGGCCGGCCACCTCCTCCGCCTGACCGGCGGGCGCGGTGACGCGGAGCGCGGGCGGTCCCGCCGCGCCCTCGTCGAACGCGGCCGGGCTGAGCAGGCCGAGGAAGCCCGCCACGAACCCGGTCAGCGCCACGCCACTCACCGTCCGCCAGGCCGAGCGGGGGTCGTCCACGAGCCGGCGGCCGGCCAGCAGCCGGGCGGGGCCGCGCGCGCTCGCCGCCGTGATCCGGCCGATCACGCCGACCACCCACGGGCCCGCCAGGTTCACGCACAGGAACGCCAGCGCGAGCGCCACCACGACGACCGTGACGCTGGTGTTCTGGCTCAGCATCGGGAACGCGGCCAGCACCGCGATCAGGGCGAGCACCCGCACGAAGCGCATGGCGGGCGGCGTCTCGCGCTTGGCCACGCCGAGCGGGCTCACCACCACCCGCCGCAGGCCGGCCACCGCCGACAGCCCCACCAGCAGCGGCACCGCCACCAGCACCCCGGCCAGGACGAGCGGAGGCGGGAACAGGTCCCCGGCGAACCACGGCCCGCCCTGCATCTGGATCCCGGCCAGCAGCGGCACGCAGAGCGCGAAGACCGCGGTGCCGACGAGCGCGCCGGCCAGCGCGACGATCACCGCCTCCGCCACGGTCATGGCCACGACCTGCCCCGGCGTGGCCCCGACCAGCCGCAGCGCGGCCAGCCGCTGGTCGCGCCTGGCCACCGTGAGCCGGGCCGCCGCGCCGCCGAAGACCAGCAGCGGCACCACCATGAGCACGCTGGCGATGGCCGAGAGCACCTGGTACGCCTCCGCGTCCTCGCTCGGCTCCCCGGCCAGGCTCGCGACCTTGACGGGCGGCTTGGCGATGATCCAGTCCTCGCTGCGCTGGGCGGTCATCGCCGGGGCGTCCGGCGCGTGGCCGACGACCGCGACGAGCTCGCCGGGGTGGACGAGCGCCGCGTCGCCGAGCACGCCCTCCGGGCCGGGGTAGCGGTCGGCCAGCTCGCCGGCGGGAAGCTCCCTGGCCAGCGCGGCCAGGGCCGGGGAGAGCCACACCTCGCCGGGCGCGGGGAAGCGGGGCAGGCCGGGCGGCGGGGCCGGGCTCTCGCCGGGCAACGCGGCCAGGTCGATGACGGTGATGGCCCGGTCGCGGACGAAGTCGTAGCGGGAGGCCTCGACGGCCACCGCGCCGGAGGCGGCGGGGACCGGGTTGCGCCAGGCGGTGCGCTCGGCCCTGGCGCCGAAGGCGAAGTTCGCGGCCACGGCGAACAGCAGCAGCGCGGTGGCCACCGCGACCGCGCCCAGGGTGAGCCAGGTGCCGAGCAGGCCGCGGCGGCCGCCGCCCTTGAGCAGGCGCCAGGTCAGGTCGAGGTTCACGCGCGCGTCCCGTCCTTCGGCCCGTGCACGGCCTCCCCGCCGGGGTGGGGCCTTGCTGGATGTGGCCCTGCGGGGTGGGGCCCTGCGGCGTGGGGTCCTGCGGCGTGGGGTCCTGCGGCGTGGGGTCCTGCGGCGTGGGGTCCTGCGGGGTGGGGTCCTGCGGGGTGGGGCGCGCCTGCCAGGAGGTGGCCGTCCCGGACCTCGACCGTGCGGTCGCACCAGGCGGCCACGTTCGGGTCGTGGGTGACCACGATCAGGCTGGCGTCGTTGTGCTTGGTGGCCTCCACGAGCAGCCGCATCGTCTCCTGCCCGGTCTGCTGGTCGAGCGCCCCCGTGGGCTCGTCGGCGAAGACCACGGCCGGCCTGCTGACCAGCGCCCTGGCGATGGCCACCCGCTGCGCCTGCCCGCCGGACAGCTCGCCCGGCCGCCTGGCCTCCATGGAGTGCAGGCCGAGCGGGGCGAACCACTCGCGCGCCCGCCGTACGGCCTGGGCCCGCGGCACCCCGCCCAGCATGAGCGGCAGCGCCACGTTCTCCTCGGCGGGCAGCTCGGGCAGGAGCTGGCCGAACTGGAAGACGAAGCCGAACCGCGTGCGGCGCAGCGCGCTGCGCTTGCGCTCGCCCATGGCGTCGATCCGCCGGCCGAGCAGGTGCACCTCGCCTCCGTCCGGCTTCATGATGCCGGCCAGGCAGTGCAGCAGCGTCGACTTGCCCGAACCGCTCGGCCCCATGATCGCCACGGCTTCGCCGGCGCGTACCGCGATGTCCACGCCGCCGAGGGCGACCGTCTGCCCGAACCTCTTGGCCAGGGCTCGTCCAACAAGCACGTCGTTCATGCCGTCCAGGCTCTCGCCGGGAGGGGTGCCGGAGGATCGGCCGTGCGTCCATTCGCCCTCGGCCGAACGGCCGATCCCTAGAGTTGGGGCCGTGACTATTCGGGTTCTCATCGCCGACGACCAGCAACTGGTGCGCACCGGCTTCCAGATGATTTTGGACGCTCAACCGGACATGGAGGTCGTCGCCGCCGTCGCTGACGGGGCCGAGGCCGTGTCGGAGGCACGGCGGCTGCGGCCGGACGTGTGCCTGCTCGACATCAGGATGCCCAAGCTCGACGGGCTGGAGGTGACCCGCGCGCTGGCCGGCCCCGGCGTGGAGAACCCGCTGCGGGTGGTCATCGTCACCACGTTCGACCTGGACGAGTACGTCTACGGCGCGCTGCGCTCGGGAGCCACCGGCTTCCTGCTCAAGGACAGCGGCCCCACGCTGCTCATCGAGGCGGTCAGGGCCGCGGCGGCGGGCGACGCGCTGGTCTCGCCGTCGGTCACCGTGCGGCTGCTGCAGCACCTGGCCGCGCCCCGCCGGACCATGCTGCCGGTCAACGACCCGCTGACCGACCGGGAGCTGGACGTCGTGCGGCTGGTGGCCAAGGGGCGGACGAACCAGGAGGTGGCCGCGGAGCTGTTCGTGTCGCTGTCGACGGTCAAGACGCACCTGGGCAGCATCATGGCCAAGCTCGGTGTCCGCAATCGAGTTGAAATCGCAGCTTGGGCGTGGGAATCCGGCGTGGTGAGCTGATTAACAGCGGGGCTGCCGGGATACAAGTGAATCAGAAGCTCAGCGCATGGCCCGGGGGGAGAACAACGTGCGCTACACCCAGGCATCGCCCACCAGAGCCGCCTCCGCCGTCTACGTGACGCTCACCGCCCAGGTCCTCTCCCTCGGCGCCCTCGTGATCTTCGAGCTGTCCCGCGGCCGGCGGCTCGCCGCGGAGCTCGCCGCGTTCGGCGGCCGGCCCCAGGGGGCCGACGCGGAGGCCGTGGTGGGTGCGGTGACGACGTTCGCGGTGCTGATGATGCTGGTGGCGGGCACCACGGTGGCCGCCGCTGCCGCCTACGTGACCTGGCTGGTGCGGGCCAGGCAGGCCAACGACCGCTCGGCCGCGACGGGCCCGGTGGCGGCGGCCTGGCTGCTGCCCGTGGTCAACCTGGTCGCGCCCGCGGTGCTGGTCGACGAGGTGTGGCGGGGCGCCCGGCCGCCGGCGGGCCGCCGGGGGCGGTGGCTGGCGCTGCTGACGGGGTGGTGGCTGAGCTGGCTGGCCACGCTGGCGCTCGTGACGATCAGGCTGCCGCTCGACGCCTCGGCCGGCGACCTGACGGGGGTGGGGGTGCCGGAGCTGGCGTGCGCGGCGCTGGCGGCCCTGCTGTGCGCGGCGACCGTACGCGAGCTGACCCGGCTGCAGCGGTGCGGCCGGTCGGTCTGGGCCACCGAGCCCAGCCCGGTGCGCGCCTTCTCCCCCCGGCCCCGCCCGGCCCCGGGCTCCACGGCGATGGGCCGCACGAGCTGACCCTCCCGGCGCGCACCGGCCGCCGGCACGATCAGGCGGCCGTCGGGCCCGAGCTGCCCGGGCTGGCGTGCCAGAGCCGCCCCGGCGGGGTGGCGGTGACGGCCGGGCCGAGGTCCGCGTAGGGCGACAGGCGGAAGCCGTTGGCGTACTCGATCCTGCCGCCCCCGACGCCCGCCGGCTCCTCCGGCGCCCGGTCGATGACGGCGCGGACCGCCTCGATGCCGCGGGAGCGCCAGAGGGCGTCGAGGTCGGCCAGGTTCCAGCAGTCGAGCGCCCGCATCGACACCGCCCGCGCCCCCGTGCGCCTGACCACTCCCCTGGCCAGCATCAGCCACGACCCGAACACGACCGACGCGCACCTGCCCTGCACCGACTCGAAGAACGTCAGGTCGATCGGCCCGGTCGAGTCGTCGAGCGTGGCGAAGATGACGCGCCGGCCCGAGCGCACGGCCGGCGTCTGGGTCGCCACCTTGACCCCGGCGACCAGGATCTCCGTCCCGTTGCGCCGGGAGAGCAGGTCTTTGGAGCGCACCACCCCCAGGGCGTCGAGCAGCTCGTCGTGGAAGCTGATGATGTGCCGGCTGACGTCGATGCCGAGGATCTCCAGCTCGGCCTCGACCATCTCCGTCTCCGTCATCTCGGGCAGCTCCCCCGGCGGCAGTCGCTCGCCGAACCCGAGCGGCAACTGCACCGCCGGAGGAGCCGCGGCCCCGGTCTCCCGCTGAGCGGACAGGTCCAGGTGCGAGCTGTAGCGCCGCGACTTGCGCGGGCCGGCCCGCACGCCGATCGCCGAGGCCCGGTCGAGCGCGCCCACCTGGGCGATCAGGTCGCGGCGGGTCAGCTCGCCGGGCCGCCAGCGGGGCCCGCCCGGGTGCAGGTCGTGCAGCGCGTCCAGGCCGCCGACCTGGACGATCCGCTCGATGGTGGGCCGCGAGGGCCGGGCGCGGTCCCAGAAGTCGGCCAGCGACGTGTACGGCTGCCCGGCCACCATGCGCTCGACCTCGGCCTCGCTCACGCCCTTGATCGCCGAGAAGGGCACCCGCAGCGCGTATCCCCTGCCGATATCGCCGGCCTTGAACTCCCTGCGCACGCGCGGCCCGGCGCCCTCGACGTCGGCCGGGCGCACGCGCACCCGGACGCGCGGCCCGAGCCGCTCCACCCGCCAGTCCTTGCCGGACTTGTTGATGTCCAGCGGCAGGATCTTCACCCCGCACTGCCGGGCCTCGTCGATGATGACCCGCGGCGGGTACATGCCGGGCTCGTGCGTGAGCACCCCGGCGAAGAACGCCGCCGCGTGGTGCCGCTTGAGCCAGGCCGACTGGTAGGTGGGCAGCGCGAACGCCGCCGCGTGCGCCTTGCAGAACCCGAACGAGCCGAACGCGTCGAGCACCTGCCAGGCCCGCTCGACGGCCGCGTCGTCGAAGCCGTTGGCCCTGGCCAGCGGGACGAACGCGCGGCGCACCCGCTCGCGCCCCTCCGGCGTGTCGAGCGTGCGCCGCAACATCTCGGCGTAGGACAGGTCGCGCCCGGTCATCACCGAGATGACCTTCAGCACCTGCTCGTGGAAGACCACGACGCCGTGCGTCTCCTTCAGCGCCTCCCGCAGCCGCTCGTGCGGATAGTACGGCTGCCGCCACCCGTGCCTGGCCTCCAGGTAGGGGGTGACCATGTCGGAGTTGACCGGCCCCGGCCGGAACAGCGAGATGTCCACGATCAGGTCGTGCATCCTGCGCGGCTCCAGCTTGGCCACCAGCTCGCGCTGGCCGGGCGACTCGATCTGGAAGCAGCCCAGGGTGCGGGCGGCGCAGATCATGTCGTAGGTGTCCTGATCGTCGTGCGGCACGTACTGGACGCCGGGGTCGTCGCCCCGCTGGGCGTCCAGCTCGACCACGACGTCGTCCACGCGCTTGATCTCGCCCAGCGCGTACGCCAGGGCGGACTGCATGCGCACGCCCAGCACGTCGAGCTTGAGCAGCCCGGCCTCCTCCACGTCGTCCTTGTCGAACTGCGACATGGGGAACTCCAGCAGGCTGCGCTCCACCGGCGTGCGGTCGCGCAGCCCCGCGTTGCCGATCAGCACCCCGCACGGGTGCAGCGCGATGTGCCGGGGCAGGCCGTCGAGCCGCTCCGCCAGCCGGAACACCCGGCCGAGCCCGGCCTCGCCGAGCCGGCTGTCGCGCAGCTCGGGCAGATCCTCCAGGGACGCGGTGATCTGCCTGGCCCTGATGTGGGGGAACGCCTTGGCGATGGCGTCGATCTCGTGCGGCGGCAGGCCCATCGCCCCGGCGACGTCGCGGATGGCGCTGCGCGCCCGGTAGGTCTCCATCATGGACACGCAGGCCACGCGGGACTCGCCGTAGAGTTCGAAGATGGCCTGGTAGCAGTCGAGGCGGCGGGCCGACTCGACGTCGATGTCGATGTCGGGCAGCCCGACGCGACCCTCGGACAGGAAGCGCTCCATGAGCAGGCCGTGGTCGAGCGGGTTCACCTCGCCGATGCCGATGAGGTAGTTGACCAGGCTGCCCGCGCCGGAGCCGCGGATGGCGCAGCGGACGCCCATGCCGCGGATCATGTCGGTGATGCCGGCCACGGCGACGAAGTAGCCCGACAGGCGCTTGCGCTCGATGATGGCCAGCTCGTCGCGCACGCGCTCCCTGGCCTCGCCCGAGCGGTCGAGGCCGCGCCTGGCCAGGCCGTCCTCGACCCGGTGGCGCAGCAGCGGCACGGGGTCGCGGCCGATCTCCGGCAGGTGCAGGCCGGGCGGGTCGTTGCGGAGCGCGAGCAGGTCGAGCGGCTCCATCGCGCACGCCTCGGCCAGCCGCCTGGTGGTGCGCAGCAGCCGCGCCACCCGCTCCTGGTCGCCGCCGCACACCTTGGCCGCCACCTGCCACATCTCCTTGGTGCTCTTGAGGTAGGCGTGGGAGGTCGTGCGGTCGAGGTGGCGCGGGTGCAGCGGGACGAGCCGGCGGGCCGCGTCGAGCACGTCGCCCACCTGGTGGTCGGCGGGGTCGAGGTAGCGCACGGCGTTGGTCAGCACGACCGGCACGCCCATGGACTCGGCCAGGCCGAGCATGCGCACGGCCGTGATGGCGTCGCGGAAGCCGTACTGGTCGACCAGCTCGACCACCACGCCGGGCACCGCGGCCCGCCACAGGCCCAGCAGGGTCCTGGCGTGCTCGTCGCGCCGCTCGGCCACCGCGCGGCCCACGTCGGACCTGGGCCCGAGCAGCACCACGAGCCCGTCCTCGGCGCCGATCCCGTGCGCGCCTGGGCCGCCCGCCCACTCGCCGGCCAGCTCGCGGGTCACCTTGGGCGCGCCCCGCTCCCCGGCGTGGTGCGCGGCCGTGACCAGGCGGCACAGGCGCGCCCAGCCCTTGCCGCGGGCCAGCACCGTGACGCGCTCCTCGGCGTCGGGGCCCGGCCGGTGGCGCGCCCCGGAGCGGGGCGCGCGGAACCCCGGCACCGGCGCGAAGGCCGCGGCGGGGACGTCGAGCGCCAGGTCCACGCCGACCACCGGCGCAATCCCGGCGTCGGCGCACGCCTGGACGTGTTTGACCGCGCCGTAGAGGCCGTCGCGGTCGGTCAGCGCGAGGATGTCCATCCCGTGCTCGGCGGCCCGGTCCACCAGCGCTCGCGGGAAGGCGGTGCCGTAGCGCATCGAGTAGGCGGAGCTCACATGGAGGTGGGGGAACGGGGGCGCCATCAGTCCCACGCCCTCAGCAGCAGCCAGCCGTTGCTGGCGGTGTCGTAACGCAGCTCGTAGGAGCCCGTCTCGCGGCCGGGGCTGGCCTCCACGCGCCAGAACTGGCGCTCACCGGGGTCGCCCTCGCCGGTCTTCCACCACTCGCGCGCGACCACCCAGTAGTCGAGGACCCGGCGGACGAGGTAGAGCCGGTCACGCCAGACGAACTGGGTCGGCTCCCCGTCTCGGGTCCACACCTCTATCGGATCGCCATAGAGTCTGCTCAAGACGCTTCTCCCCGCGGCTCTGGATCGGATGCTGAGCCACCCGGGGGAAGACGGGCGCTTACGACTCGAACATATGTTCTCCGGCGTCGAAACGCAAGTCGCCGGAAGGGCCGGCGGGCGGCGCGCCCCCTTCGCGTGCGCGTGTCCCGGCCTCACATCCGCGGCGATACTCGCTGTGTCGGTAAGCTAACGCGACGTGAGCGGTGAAACCTCCCACATCGGGCGCTACAGGCTGCTCAGCGTGCTGGGACGCGGCGGGATGGGCACGGTCCATCTCGCGGAGGACCCTGCCGGGCAACGCGTCGCCGTCAAGGTCATCAATCCCGAGCTGACCCAGCACGAGCAGTTCCGCATGCGCTTCCGCAGGGAGGCCGACGCGGCGCAGCGGGTGCGCCGGTTCTGCACGGCCGCCGTCATCGAGGCCGCGCTCGACGGCGACCAGCTCTACGTCGTCACCGAGTACGTGCCCGGCCCCAACCTGGAGGAGGCCGTCAACCAGTCCGGCCCGCTGCGCGGCTCCAGCCTCGACGCGCTGGCCGTCAGCGTGGCCACCGCCCTCACCGCCATCCACGGCGCCGGGGTCGTGCACAGGGACCTGAAGCCGTCGAACGTGCTGCTGTCGCCCGTCGGCCCCCGGGTGATCGACTTCGGCATCGCGCGGGCGCTCGACACGCTGGCCGGCGTCACGGGCACCGGCGAGATCGTCGGCACCCCCCGCTACATGGCGCCCGAGGTGCTGCGGGGCGATCCGGTCTCCCCCGCCTGCGACGTGTTCTCGTGGGGCTGCCTGGTGGCGTTCGCGGCCAGCGGGCGGGCGCCGTTCTCCGGGGAGACGCTGCCGACGGTCCTGTACCAGGTGCTCAACACCGAGCCCAACCTCGAAGCCATCGAGCCCGGCCTGCGCGAGCCGGTCGCGGCGGCGCTGCGCAAGGACCCGGCCGCCCGGCCCACCGCGCAGCAACTGCTCGACCAGCTCGTCGGGCGGTCCGCGGCGCCGGAGCGGGCGGCGCACACCGTGCGGCTGGCCTGGCAGGACGCGACGCTCACCTACGCCGGCCCGCCGCCCGTCGCCAGGTGGCGCCGGTTCCGGCTGTACACGGCCGCCGCCGTCGCCGCGGCCGTGCTGGTGGCGGGAGGCGTCGTCGCCTGGGTCAGGCTCTCACCGGGCGGGCCGCCCGACCTGGGCGTGCTCTACGCCGACGACTTCACGCAGACCTCCGGCGGCTGGGACGGCATCTACGACCCCGAACAGGTGGGCGGCTACGGCTACCGCCCCGACGGGACGTACGGGCTGGAGGTCGAGAGCGGCGAGGAGGAGCAGTCGAGCCGGGCGCCCGCGCCGTTCCTGATCGGCAGGCCGGCGGGCACGCCGGAGCCGTCGGCCGCGCCCGCGCCGGCGATGCCCCCGACCGTGGTCGTCTCCGTCACCGCCGCCGTCGAGCGGAGCGCGGGAAGCGGCGGCGAGTACGGCCTCTACTGCCGCAACGCCGCCGAGGGGACCTACTACGAGTTCGCCCTCGACACCCGGGGGCAGGCCAGGATCCGGCGGGTCCTCGACGGGGCGGGCAGCACGGTGGCCGCGCCCGTCAAGGTGGCCGGGCCGCCGGGGCGGGCGCGCGTCACGGCGTCCTGCGAGCAGCGGGGGGCGGCCGTGCGGCTGACCATGTGGGTGAACGGCCGGCAGGTGCACCAGGTGGAGGATCCCGACGGGATCGGCAGCGGGTACATCGGGTTGTTCGCACGCACGGCCGAGGACGGCCGGTCGATGCTGCGGGCGATGTTCGACGACTTCGAGCTCCGCGGCCCCAAGGACCCCTGACCGCACCCCGCCTCCGGCGTCCCTCCCCCGTTCACGCCGTCCCTGGAGGCGGGGCCGACAGCACGCCGGCGCGGGCCGCCGCCAGGGCGGCGTCGGCGGCGCGGTCGGCGTCGCGCTCGGTGACCGGCTCGTGGGCGACGAACAACCGGTAGTAGACGGGCGCGACCGCCACCCTGATCACCTCGCCGGCGTCCACCACGTCGGGCAGCTCGCCGCGCGCGACCGCCCGCCGCACCACCTCCGCCGACTGCTCGTGCCGGGCGGCGAAGAAGTCGTGCAGCGCCCGCGCGGCGGCCGGGTCCTGTACGGCCGCCGCCACGAACGCCGACGACACCGGCCCCAGCTCGGGATCGGCGAACCCGCTGCGCACGAGCTGCACGATGCCCCGCAGATCCCCCTCGATCGAGCCGGTGTCGGGGACGGGCCACGGCTCGTCACCGGCCAGCTCCAGCGCGTCGGAGATCAGCCCTTCGACGCCGCCCCACCGCCGGTAGACGGTGGTCTTGTGCACGCCGGACCGCTCGGCCACCCGCTCCACCGTCAGCCCCGAGTAGCCGTGCTCGGCCAGCTCGGCGAGCGTGGCCTGCCGCACCGCCTCACGAACCCGCGCGCTGCGCCCTCCGGGGCGCTTACCGGTCTCCAAAAACTACTCCAGTTGCGTTAACTCTCGACCCATGGCAAACTAACGCTACATCAGTTGCGATTGGAGTTCCATCCTGATCAGCCTCCGCAAGGTTTCCAAGTCCTATGGCGAGCTGGCCGTCCTCACCGACGTGTCCATGTCCGTCGGCGCGGGCGAGCGCGTCGGCATCGTGGGCGAGAACGGCTCGGGCAAGTCCACGCTCGTGCGCCTGCTGGCCGGGGTCGAGCGGCCCGACGACGGCGAGGCGCGCGTGCCGGGCGACCTCGGCCACCTCGGGCAGACGCTCGGCCTGCCGCCCACCCACACGGTCCGGCAGGCCATCGACGCCGCGCTGGCCGGCCTGCGGGCCATGGAGCGCAGGATGCGCGAGCTGGAGTCCGCGCTGACCGAGGAGGTCATGGACGAATACGGCGAGCTGCTGACGGCCTACGAGCTGCGGGGCGGCTACGAGGCCGACGCCCGCATCGACAAGGCGTTCCACGGCCTCGGCCTGGCCCATGTGGGCCGCGACCGGCGGCTGGGCAGCCTGTCGGGCGGCGAGCGGGCGCGGCTGGGCCTGGCCTGCGTGCTGGCTGCCGCGCCCCGCGTGCTGCTGCTCGACGAGCCGACCAACCACCTCGACGAGTCCGCCCTGACCTGGCTCGAAGACCGGCTGCGCGAGCACAGGGGCGCGGTGGCCGTGGTCTCGCACGACCGCGTCTTCCTCGACCGGGTCGCCACGGCGATCATCGAGGTCGAGCACGGCGCCGTCACCCGCTTCGGCGGCGGCTACACCGGCTTCCTGGCGGCCAAGGCGGCGGCCAGGGCGCGGTGGGAGCAGGCTTACGCGGAGTGGTGCGAGGAGGTGCGGCAGGTGCGCGAGCACGCCGCCACCACCGCGCACCGGGTCGCGGTGGGGCGGGTGATGCGCGACAACAACAAGATGGCCTACGACCGCAACGCCGGGCGCGTGCAGAGCTCGGTGGCCGGCCGCGTCCGCAACGCGCACGAGCGCCTGCGCCGCCTGGAGGCCGCCCCCGTCCCCCGCCCGCCCGCCCCGCTCCGCTTCCACGGCTCCTTCGGCCCCGGCCCCGACGGCATGCCCGCGCCCGGCGCGGCCCCCGGGCCTGACGCGCTTCCCGGCCCTGACGTTCCCGGCCCTGACGTTCCCGGCCCTGAAGGTGCTGAAGGTGCTGAAGGTGCGGGCCGCGTGCAGGGTGCCCTCGGTGGTGAGGACAGTGCCACCGGGGCCGGCCGCGCGGCCGGGCGGGTGCTCGTCGAGTTGCGGGACGTCCGGGTGGGCGACCGGCTCCACGTCGAGGAGCTGGCGATCAGGGCGGGCGACCGGCTGCTGGTCCGGGGCGCCAACGGCGCGGGCAAGTCCACGCTGCTGCAGGTCCTGGCCGAACGCTCCGACGGCCGGGTCGGCCACCTCCCGCAGGAGGTGACCTTCGATCCGGACCAGGGCGTGCTGGAGGCATACGGAGAGGGTTACGCCGACGAGCGCCGGGCGGTGCTGCTGAGCACGGGCCTGTTCCGGGCGCACACCCTCGACCAGAAGGTCGGCGCGCTGTCGGTCGGCCAGCAGCGCAGGCTCGCCCTGGCCAAGCTGCTGGCCCGCGAGCACGACCTGCTGTTGCTCGACGAGCCGACGAACCACCTGTCCCCGGTGCTCGCCGAAGAGCTCGAACGAGCACTCGACGCCTACCGGGGCGCGGTCGTCCTGGTGTCACACGACCGCGCCCTCCTCCGCCGCTTCCGGGGAACGCAGATCGAGCTGGCGGGGGGACGCATCCTTTGACCACGACCCCGCGGGGCAAGCCTCGCCACTCACCAGAGAGCACCGCCCTCCGCTTACCGGACCGCGCCCAACGGGTGCGAACCGGCACTCACCGGACGTGACCCACGACGAGACGCGCACCAGCGGCACCGAACGCCATCCATCCGGCGAGCACGACCGGCTCAGGAGCGTTCACCCGTCGAGACAGCAGAACTTGGGGGAAATATGCAAACGTTGACCATGATCGATGCGGGTTCGCCGTACGGCATCGCCACCGCGACCGACGGAGCCCTGTGGTTCACCCTCGCTCACGAGGGGCGGATCGGCAGGCTGGTGCCGGGGCAGGAGCCGGTGATCCACCAGCTCGAACCGGCCGACGGGCAGCCCATGGTGATCACACCCGGTCCTGACGGGGCGATGTGGTTCACGGAGGGGAAGTTCGGCGAGCCCGGCCGGGTCTGCCGCATCACGCCCGATGGCACGGTCACCACACATGCCGCGCAGTCCCCGTACGGCATCGTCGCGGGCCCTGACGGCGCCATGTGGTTCACCCAGATGCAGCCGGGCGCGATCGGGCGCATCGGAGCTGACGGGACGATGACGGAGTTCGCGGTGCCCCTGGACGGTGGCGGCATGCCCTCCTTCATCACCGCAGGCCCCGACGACGCCCTGTGGTTCACCCTCAACCAGGGCAACGCCATCGGGCGCGTCTCGCCGTCGGGTGAGATGACCTTCCACCCGCTGCCCACCGAGGGCGCCGCGCCGGTGGGCATCACGCTGGGCCCGGACGACGCCCTGTGGTTCGTGGAGATCGGCGCCGGCCAGGTCGGCCGCATCGACACCTCGGGCAAGATCACCGAATACCCGCTCCCCGACCGCGCCGCCCGCCCCCACGCGATCACCACCGGCCCGGACGGCGCCCTGTGGTTCACCGAGTGGGCGGCAGGCCGGCTGGGCCGCATCACGACCGACGGGACCATCGAGGAGCACCCGCTGCTCGCCGTGCCGGGCGAAGACGGCAGCGAGCGGAAGGCCGAACCCCACGGCGTGACGGTCGGACCGGACCGTGCGCTCTGGGTGGCCCTGGAAGCAGGCGCTCTGGCCCGCATCCCCTGACGGCACGCCCGGTCCAGGGCGCATCCCCTGACGGCACGCCCGCGTCCAGGGCGTCCACCTCACGCCCACGGCGCTCCGGGCGGCACCGCGCCGGGATCGTCCTCGTGCCCGTGGGGACCGGCCGTGCGGGGTGATGGGCCGTACCCGGGTGGCATCGGGGGGTGGGCGGGGAGTTGACTAGGGATATGCATGCCATCATCGTCTCCGCCCCAGGCGGCCCAGAGGTTCTCGAGTACGGCGAGCGGCCCGACCCCACGCCCGGTGACGGGGAAGTCGTGGTCGACGTGGCCGCCAGTGGTGTGAACTTCATCGACATCTACCACCGCTCCGGTGCGTACCCGCTCAACCTGCCCACCCCGATCGGGTCCGAGGGCGCGGGCACGGTCTCGGCCGTCGGCGCGGGGGTGCGGGACGTGGCGGTGGGTGACACCGTCGCGTGGGTCAACGTGCTGGGCAGCTACGCCGAGAAGGCCGTCGTGCCGGCCGACCGCCTGGTGCCGGTGCCCGAGGGGGTGTCGGCCGAGGTGGCCGCGGCGGCGATGTTGCAGGGCATGACCGCCCACTACCTGACGTGCTCGACCCACGAGGTGAAGGAGGGCGACCGGGTCCTCGTCCACGCCGGGGCGGGCGGCATGGGCCAGCTGCTGATCCAGCTCGCCAAGCTCAAGGGCGCCAAGGTCTACACCACGGTCTCCACCAGCGAGAAGGAGAAGCTGGCCAGGGAGGCGGGCGCCCACGAGGTGCTGCGCTACGACGACTTCGCCGAGGCGCTGCGGGGCACGATCGACGTGGTGTACGACGGTGTCGGCAAGGCCACGTTCGACGGCGGGCTGGAGGCGCTGCGCCCGCGCGGCCTCATGGCCCTGTACGGCGCCGCCAGCGGCCCCGTGCCGCCGTTCGACCCGCAGACGCTCAACAAGCAGGGCTCGCTCTTCCTGACCAGGCCCACGCTCGTCCACTACGTCGCCGAGCGCCGGGAGCTGCTCCAGCGCGCGTCCGACGTGTTCGGCTGGATCGCCGCCGGGCAGCTCGTGATCAACGTGTCACACCGCTACCCGCTGGCCGAGGCGCGGCAGGCCCACGAGGACCTGGCCGCCCGGCGTACCACCGGGAAGCTGCTTCTCATACCCTGACATCCATGGACATCGCAGGATCTGTGTGGTCGTTCGCCGCGGTGGTCGCCCTGCTCACGATCACGCCCGGCCTCGACACGGCCCTGATCCTGCGGACGTCCGTGCTCGCCGGTCGGCGCCCGGCCTGGGGTGTGACGCTGGGGATCCAGCTCGGCACGCTCATCTGGGGCGTGCTCACCGCGGCCGGGCTGTCGGCGCTGCTGGCGGCCTCGCAACTGGCCTACGACGTGCTGCGCTGGGCCGGGGCGGCGTACCTGGTGTGGATGGGCCTGCGCATGCTGCTGGCCGCCAGGGGCGGCGAGCACGCGCCCGAGCAGCTTCAGCAGGAGGTGCGCTTCGGCACGGGGCTGCGGCGCGGGCTCCTGACGAACCTGCTCAACCCCAAGGTCGGGGCCTTCTACGTGGCCATGTTGCCGCACTTCATCCCCGACGACGCGCCGCACGCGCTGATGGGGCTGCTGCTGGCCGGGGTGCACGTGGCCGAGGGGCTGGTGTGGAGCGCGCTGCTGATCGGGTTCGCGGCGCTGATGGGCGGGTTCCTGCGGTCGCCGGCCGTGCGGCGCTTCCTCGACCGGCTGGCCGGCGTGGTGATCGTCGGTTTCGGCGTCCGCCTGGCCGTCTCCCACGACTGAGGCTCTCGCGTACGGCCACTCCGAGCCGGAGCGGGCCGAGAGCTGAACCGCTCACACCGCCCGCCCGGCAAGTCGAGGGCTGATCGCTCGCGCCGGCCCGGTAAAGGCAGGTCAGACATCTTTCGAGGTGGCAGGGGTAGGGGCCCGATCGTAGTCTGAAGAAACGGGGAAAGGGTCATGAGCCGCATCGGAGACTGGCTGAAGAAGGCCGAGAACCTTGCCAGGGGGCACTCCAAGCAGGCCGACCAGGTGCTGGACCGCGCCGAGCAGTTCGTGAAGGAACGCACCGGGCACAAGTACGACGAGCAGATCAGCAAGGGCGCCGATGCCGTGCAGCGCCGCTACGGCGGTGGCGAGACCGGTGCCGGTGACGGGCGCGGTGCCGGTGACGAGCGGGGCGCAGGTGACGAGCGGGGCGCCGGTGACGGGCGGGGCCTGGGCGACGGGGCGGGTGACGGACGGGGCGTCGGCGACGAGCGGCGCGCCGGCCGGCAGCCGCAGTACCAGACGCCCACACAGGAGGAGCAGGGCCGGCGTATGCCGCCGCAGGGGTGAGACGGGACCGCGGGCAGGGGTGAGGCCCGCGATCCCGCCCGCCGGCGCTCCGATCGTGGGCGAGGCCGTGCCCGCGGTTCCGTCCGCCGGGGTTCCGGTCGGGTGGGTCAGCGGCGGGCGTCGTCCATGACCTTGCGGGCGTCGCGTTCGAACGAGGCCCTGGCGCCCAGCGTGAGCAGGCCGCCCACCACCATGGGGATCACCAGGATGTACATGCCGGACAACAGCGACCCGAACGCGTCCGAGGCGATGCCGACGACCAGCGAGCCGAACGCGGCGCCGAACGTCAGCAGCAGTTGCAGGACGGCGAAGCCGAGGCCGCGCGCGGCGGCCGGGACCACGTCCGCCAGGCAGGCGGTCATGTTGGGGATCGCGATCGACATCAGCGAGCAGGCGATGAGCACGCCGATCGTCAGCGCCGCGATGGAGTCCATCGACAGCGCCCCGGCCAGGACCGCGGAGCCGGCCGTGATGCCGCCGCCGCCCGCCAGCAGCCGGCCGCCCTTGCGGGTGCCGTGCCACTTCCGGCCCAGCCACGAGCCGACCAGAGTGCCGGTGAGAGTGCCCGCGATGGTGATCAGGCCGCTGAGCGAGGCGGCGGAGCCGACGCCGACGGCGAAGTCGCGCACCATGAGCGTGGGCAGCCAGAAGAAGATCCCGGCCAGGCCGAGGCTGAGCAGCGCCAGGCCGAGGCAGACGAAGATCAGCGTGGGAATGACCACCACCTGGCGGAGCTGCGGCCAGAACGGCGGCTTGTCCTTGAGCTTCTTCGGCATGACGGGCGGGGCGGCCGCCGCCTCGGACGGTGGCTGTCCTGAGGCGATCAGCCGGTCCAGTTCGCCGCGGCGCGGCTCGCGCAGCATCCAGACGAGCAGCGCCGTGAGCACGCCGGGGACGACCATGATGAGGAACGCCGTCCGCCATCCGAACGCCTCGGCCAGCACCCCGCCGAGCAGGGTGCCCACCCCGCCGAGGTACGTCGTGACGCGCGTCAGCCCGTACGCCTTGGCCCGGCTGGCCGGCGGGTAGTAGTCGGCGAGCAGGCTGCCCGCGGCCGGATTGTCGATGTTCTCGGCGACGGCCAGGAACACGCGCATCAGGTAGAACATCGCGAAGCCGGTGGCCAGGCCGGAGCCCAGCGTGGCGATGGCCCAGCAGAAGACCACGATCGCGATGATCCGCGTGCGGCTGAAGCGGTCCGCCAGGTATCCGGCGGGCAGGGAGACCACGGCCGCGGCCAGGGCGGCGGCCGTGGGGATGGAGCCCGCGGCGGTGTCGCTGAAGCCCCATTCCTTCTGTATGAGCGGGAGCACGCCCGATAGGAGGTTGTGCTCGATCCGGTCCACTAGTCCGACGATGAACAGCACCACGAGGGGTGCCCAGCCGAATGGCGCGCGGGACTGCGCGTCGATGGTGCCTGTACGCGGCGAACCGAACGTCCCGACCATGCCCACCCTTTCCGTAGGGAAATCTAGAATCGAGTTCTAGGGCAATGTTCTAGCCAGAGTGGCAGAAGTCACAGCATTCGTAAATGGTGGTTACCTGGAAATTTCCTGACCATGCCCCTGTGTACGGTGATCCCATGGTCAAAGGGGCATTGCTGGTCGCCGGTACCACCTCGGACGCGGGCAAGAGCGTGGTCACGGCCGGGATCTGCCGCTGGCTGGCCCGCCGGGGCGTCCGCGTGGCGCCGTTCAAGGCCCAGAACATGTCGCTGAACTCGTACGTCACCGCCGACGGCGCCGAGATCGGCCGGGCGCAGGCCATGCAGGCGCAGGCCGCGGGGCTCGAACCCGTCGCCGACATGAACCCGATCCTGCTCAAGCCCGGCAGCGACCGCCGCAGCCAGGTCGTGCTCATGGGCAGCCCGGTGGCCGACGTGGACGCCATGGAGTACGGCGCGCTGCGCGACCTGCTGCGCACCACGGCGCTGGAGGCGCTGGACCGGCTGCGCAAGCAGTACGACGTGGTGGTGTGCGAGGGGGCGGGCAGCCCCGCCGAGATCAACCTGCGCCGCGGCGACATCGCCAACATGGGCCTGGCCAGGGCCGCGAACCTGCCGGTGATCGTGGTCGGCGACATCGACCGGGGCGGGGTGTTCGCCGCGTTCTACGGCACGGTCGGCCTGCTGGACGCCGCCGACCAGTCCCACGTCGCCGGTTTCGTGGTGAACAAGTTCCGCGGCGCGAAGGAGCTGCTGGAGCCGGGGCTCGACATGATCAGAGGGCTGACCGGGCGCGAGGTGTACGGGGTGCTGCCCTGGCTTGACGGGCTCTGGCTGGACGTGGAGGACTCGCTGGCCCTCGACAGCCGGCAGGTCGCCGTGCGCCCGCCGTACGGGAGGCAGACCCTGCGGGTGGCGGTCGTGCGGCTGCCGCGCATCTCGAACTTCACCGACGTGGACGCGCTGGCCGCCGAGCCGGGCGTCGTCGTGCGCTTCGCCACCGGCCCGGCCGAGCTGGACGACGCCGACCTGGTCGTGCTGCCCGGCTCCCGGGCCACGGTCTCCGACCTGCGGTGGTTGCGCGAGAGCGGGCTCGCGGCGGCGATCGCCGCCAGGAGCGGGCCCGTCCTGGGCGTCTGCGGCGGGTTCCAGATGCTCGGGCGGGAGATCGTGGACGAGGTCGAGTCGGGGGCGGGCCGGGTCGAGGGGCTGGGGCTGCTGCCGGTGCGGGTCGAGTTCGGCCGGGACAAGCGGCTGGGCAGGCCCGAGGGGACGGCGTACGGGGAGCGGGTGCGGGCGTACGAGATCCACCACGGGGTGGCCTCGGTCGAGGGGGGCGAGCCGTTCCTCGACGGGTGCCGGGCCGGGAACGTCTGGGGCACCACCTGGCACGGCGCCCTGGAGAACGACGGCTTCCGCCGCGCCTTCCTCGCCGACGTGGCGGCGCGGGCCGGGCGCGACTTCGTCCCCGACCCGGGCACGGACTTCGCCCGCCTGCGGGAGGAGCGGCTCGACGCGCTCGGCGACCTGGTGGAGCGGCACCTCGACACGGACGCGCTGCTCCGCCTCATCGAGCACGGCCCGTCCCCGGACCTGCCGGCCCTGCCCCCGGGAGCACCACGGCCGGCGGCAGAGCCGGCGGCGCGGTGAGAGGCGGAGCCAGGAGCGCGGAGGCTAGGAGATCCGGGTCAGGTGCTGGTCCGTGATCCACTCGTCGATGCGCTCCCAGTGGTCGTACAGCCACTGGATCCGCTCCTCCCGGCCGTGCGGGACGGCGGCGGCCGGCACGCGCCACCACTTCGCGGTGATGCGCGCGCGCACGGGCAGGTAGCGCCAGATGTCGCGCAGCGTGACCAGGTCGTCGAGGCCGGTGTGCGCGACGAAGACGACGTCGGCCGACGGGCACGCCTCGATGGCCGCGATGGCGCCGTTCGGGCGGGGCGGGAGCAAGTGGGTCAGGCCACGCGCCCGCTCCGCTTCGGCGAGCAGCCCCTTCTCCTCCAGGCGGTCGATCGCCTTCTGGCGGCGGCGCGGGGTGAAGTTGCCGCCCTCGGGGAAGATCACCAGGGCGTCCCGGCCGCTCATCGTGGCGGCCAACCCGCGGATCTCCTCGATCACGAGCGTCTGTCCGGACTTGCGGGGGACGAACGCGTTCGGCAGCCGGTTGATGACCACGTCGAGCGAGGGATCGTACTGGAGCGCGGCCTTCATGACGATGCGCGGCCGGCGCTCGTAGCGGTCGAGGAGGTGATGGATCAGCAGGAAGGAGTCACCGGGGCCCGCGTGCCGCGACAGCACGATGATCGGCTTGGCCGGCCCGGCCGGCCGCTCGCCGTCGTCCGGCGGCTCGGGCTCGTCGATGTCCACGCGCAGCTGGAAGATGTGCACCGCGGTCGTGAACGCCTTCTCCAGGAACCACTTGATCAGCGCGTAGTGGCGCTCCTGCCGCCGGGCCCCGCCCGCCACCCACAACCACAGGCAGGCGATCAGCAGGGCCGACTCCAGCGTCAGCCAGGCCGCCGCGAACCAGACGAACCGCGCGCTCCTGCGCTGCGGCGGCGGCAGCCGGAGCGCGGCGGCGGCCGCGACGACCAGCCAGAACGGCAGCGTCACCACCATGAACACGGTCACCACGATGACCAGCGGCGCCAGCACGAGCCTGCGCAGAAACCGAGGTGGAAGCACCGGCGCCTCCTTCAGAGGTGTGCTCTCATCCTGCCCCGCCCCGCAAGCAGAGGAGCGCTCTCATCCTGCCCTGTCCCGCGAACAGAGGGCTGCTTCCATCCTGCCCCGTTCCGCGACCAGAGGTCTGTTTCCACCTGCCCCGTCCCGCGAACAGGGGGCTGCCTTCATCCTGCCCTGTCCCGCAGGTAGCGGGAAGACGCCTTGTACGCCCGCTCCATGGAGGCCGCGATCTGCGACACGTCGCGATAGCGCAGCGGCGAGAGCGGCTCGGTCACGCCGGTGGGCAGCACGTGCACCTCCACCCCGGGCGGCAGCGTGGCCAGGTCCTCGGCGAACCGGTGCCGGCGGGCGATCTCGAAGGCCACCATGCCCACCTCCCAGAACCGCCTCGGCGGCGCCAGCGGGCGTTCGACACGGCCGACGTGCAGGACGAACACCCGCCGGGCGCCCATCAGCACGGCCCGCCCGATCGGGATGCTGTGCACCAGCCCGCCGTCGTAGAAGTGCTCGCCGCCGATCACCACGGGCGGCAGCAGCCCCGGCACCGCGCACGAGGCCAGCACCGCCTCCACCAGCGGCCCGCCGGTGAACCAGTGCGCCGCCGCGCGCTCGACCGAGGCCGCCACGCACTGGAACGGCACCTCCAGCTCCTCGATCAGGGACACCCGCACGGTCCTGGCGAGCACGCCGCGCAACGGGCCGATCGGGTGCAGGTGGGTGCCGGTCCTGGCCAGCGTGGACAGCCGGGCCACCCAGGAGCCGGCGAAGGCCGTGCGGACGACGTCGGACTGCCACAGCCCGGTCAGCCTGGCCACCGCCTCGCCGGGCCCGGCGGCGATGACCGCGCCGTTCAGCGCGCCGACGGAGGTGCCCACCACCAGGTCGGGGCGGATCCCCGCCTCGTCGAGCGCGCGCAGCATGCCCACTTCGTACGCCCCGAGCACGCCTCCGCCGCCGAGCACGAACGCGGTCTCCACGTGGCGGGCCATGGTCGGATTGTCCCCCGCCTTCCCGGCGGCTGTCACACCGGCCCCGCCTCCTCCCGCTCCCGCCGCCGCCCGCGCGCGACCCGCCACAACACCCAGGCCTGGAACAACCCCGCCGCGGGGAACACCGTGAAGAAGACGAGCGGATGGCCGGGCAGGGGCAGCATCATGAGCAGGAACGAGGTCGGAGAGGTGACGAAGAAGACGAGGATGCCCTCCAGCCCCTGACTGCCCGGCTGCCGCGTGCTGATCTCGACCACGACGACCGACACCAGCACGATCAGCGCGTAGCCGCCCGAGACGGCGACACCCCGCCGCCACCGGTCGAAACGGGAGACGTGGTTTCTCAGCATGCGCAGGGGCCTCATGGCACGAGCCTGTCAGAGCCGCCCGCCCGCCGTCCTGAGCGATCGACACCAGGGCCGGGTGAGTACGGCGGCTCAATCGCTCAGGCAGCGCCCTCAGGCAGCGCTCAACCCCCGGGCAGCGATCAATCCGTCGGGCGGCGATCAATCCCTCGGGCAGGGCCGCCCCTCGTGCAGCGACTCGGCGACGACCAGGATGATGGCGTCGAGCTTGTCGCGGGTCTCGACCAGGCCGCCGATCCGCTCCTCGATGCGCGCGCGCTCGGCCATGAGCCGGTCGAGCAGCTCGGGCGTCACCTCGCCGGTGCGCACGCAGGGCATGATCGGCTCGATGGCCCGGCTGGCCAGGCCCGCCGCGTAGAGGTTCTGGATGAGCTTGACCTGCTCCACGGCGTTGTCCGGGTAGACCCGCTGGCCGCTGGCGCTGCGCTCGGCGGTGAGCAGCCCCTGCTCCTCGTAGTAACGCAGCGCCCGCACGCTCACACCCGCCTGGGACGCCAGCTCACCGATCCGCAACGTGATCCCCCTCACAAGACTTGCCTCTGACGTCAACGTCAGGTTTTAGCGTAGCCGTGAATCACTTCCACCTGAGAACTGCCAGGAGGCAGCCATGCGTATTTCCGGCTCCGTAGCGCTCGTGACCGGCGCCAACCGCGGCATCGGCCGCCACTTCGCCCAGCAGCTCCTGGAGCGGGGCGCGAAGAAGGTGTACGCGACGGCCCGCGACACCGCCACCATCGACCTGCCCGGCGTGGAGGCGCTGCGCCTGGACATCACCGACCCCGCAGCGGTACGGGCCGCGGCCGAGGCCGCCGGGGACGTCACGCTACTGATCAACAACGCCGGCATCGCCACCTACACGAACCTGGTCACGGGAGACCTGGACAAGATCCGCCTGGAGATGGACACCCACTTCTACGGCACGCTCGGCATGATCCGCGCCTTCGCCCCCATCCTGGGCGCCAACGGCGGCGGCGCGATCGTCAACGTGCTGTCGGCGCTGTCGTGGTTCTCCTACGACGGGGCCAACGCCTACAGCACCGCGAAGGCGGCCGAGTGGAGCCTGACCAACGGGGTGCGCCTCGAACTGCGCGGCCAGGGCACCCTCGTCACCGGCGTGCACCTGGGGGCCGCGGACACCGACATGATGCGCGACTACGAGGGGGAGAAGAGCGACCCCGCCGACGTGGTGCGCGCCGCGCTCGACGGCGTCGAGGCGGACCGCCTGGAGGTCGTCGTGGACGAGTGGTCGGCCAAGGTCAAGGCCTCGCTGGCGGACGACCCGAGCGCCTTCTACGGCGCCGCCTGACCCCCGCCCTTCCCGCCGCCCCGGCCTACCATGACGCCCATGACCACGCACGGATTCACGCTCACCGCCGAGGGCCCGTTCGACTTCGCCGACTCGCTGCGTTTCGTCGAGGACTGGCCGGCCACCAGCGCGCTGCCCTCCGACGGCCGCACGCTGCGCTTCGCCTACTGCGCGGAGGCGGACTGGCGGCCGATCGGCGTGAGCGTGACCGCCGCGCCCGGCGGGGTCAGCGTCACCACGACCCGGGCGGCGGGCCCGGCGATCAGGGGCGAGGTGGCGCGGGTGTTCTCGCTCGACGTGGACGGCACGGGGTTCGCGAAGCTGGGCGAGGCCGACCCCGTCCTCGGCGACCTCCAGCGGCGCCGGCCCGGGCTGCGCCCGGTGTGCTTCTGGAGCCCGTGGGAGGCGGCGTGCTGGGCGGTGATCGTGCAGCGGTCGTCGATGCTGATCGCCGCCCGCATCAAGCAGCGCATCGCGGAGCGGTACGGCGCGCGGGTCGTCGTGGACGGCCAGGAGCGCACCGCCTTCCCGCCGCCCGTCTCGCTCCTGGACGCCGGCGGCCTCGGCCTGCCGGCGCAGAAGGAGGAGTGGGTACGCGGCCTGGCCAGGGCGGCGCTCGACGGCCTGCTCACCACCGAGCACCTGCGCTCGCTGCCGCCGGAGGAGGCCCTGGCCGAGCTGCGGGCCCTGCCCGGGGTGGGGCCGTTCTCCGCGGGCCTGATCCTGATCAGGGGCGCGGGCGCGCCGGACGCGTTCCCGGGCGACGAGCCGCGACTGTTCGCGATCCTGCGCGAGGTGTACGGCCTGCCCGAGGACGCCACCCCGTCGGCGTACCGCAAGATCGCCGAGTCGTGGCGGCCCTACCGGTCGTGGGCCTCTTTCCTGTTCCGCTCGGCCGCGTACGGCGTGATGGACGGCAACGGCTGATCCCCGGCGGCGTCCTCGCGGGGCAGGTCGTGCTGGGTGAACATGTCGATCAGCAGCCTGATCGGCAGCCCGGCCTCGGTCGGGTAGCGGAAGTGCCGCTCCAGGTTGAGGCTGTAGTGGTTGCGCCGCCCGACGCGGTCGCGGTTGAGGTATCCGGCCTCGTAGAGGTCGCGGACGATGCCCTGCACGGCGCGCTCGGTGATGCCGATGCCGGCGGCGATGTCACGCACCCTGATGGCGGGATCTCGGGCGATCTCTATCAGCACCCGGGCATGGTGGGTGAGGAATGTCCAACTGGATCGACGGTCGTCACTTTCGCTCACAGCTCTTTCGCCTCTTCGGCCCCGTTCTGATCCCCTCGGGGATAGATGAAACTAGTTTCGCGAAGATCCTATGACGAAATGTCTTTCCGGTATCTAGCTACGGCATTAGAGTCTAGGCAACGGCAGGCGTACCTGCGGCAATCGTCGAACCCCACCGGCCGCCCCACCCGCCAGGAGTGCCCGTGAACCTCACCTGTCGCCATCTGCCCGGAGCCACGCTGATCGGCGTGTCGGGGCAGATCGACACCAACAACTCCGCCGAGCTGGAGAAGTTCATCGACCGGCAGCATCGGCGGCTGGACGAGCATCTCATCGTGGACATGAGCCGGCTGACCTTCCTGGACAGCTCCGGCCTGGCCGTCCTGCTCGCCGCCGCGGCGCTCGCCCGCGCGCACGGCGTCGGCCTGCACCTGGCCGCGATGCAGTCGATGCCGGCCCGGCTGATGGAGATCACCGGAGCCCTGCGCGCGGTGTCGGTGTACGACCACGTGGACCAGGCCGTCGCCGCGGTGCTCGGCCACATGAGCCCTCCGGAACGCGCGATGTGACGCCCCCGGGTGCGGACCCGCGCCCGGCTCTGAACCCGCGCCCGGGTCCGGGCTTCGGGCGCGGGCTTCGGGCGGGGCGCGGGCTCCGTGCCGGGTTCAGGGCCGGGTTCAGGGCCGGGCTCAGGGCCGGGCTCAGGGCCGGGCTCAGGGCCGGGCTCAGGGCCGGGCTCAGGGCTGGGCGCGCCCGGATGCCGGTGCCGGTGCAGGTCAGGACGGTCTGCGGTGCACGCCCACCAGGTGACCGTTCTGCCGGATCTGGGCCTCGTCATAGGGACACAGCGGGCGCGTGACGTACTCCTCCGCGATGCTGTCGGCCTCCCTCCGGTCCACTCCCCAGCCGATCGTGTGCCAGCGGGCCTGGCCGTCCTCGCCCGTGGTGTCCAGGACCGCGATCTCGAACAGCTCAGCGGCGGCCGGGGGCGTGCAGCGGACGCGTCCCCCCGCCGCCTCTCCGGCGGTGCGCAGCTCCGGGTCGCCGATGCCCCGCTGGTTCATGTGGATCTCCCTCCGGTCGCGCAATGCTGGCTCCGCAGATGCATGCCCCGATCATCGCCATGTCAGTCATGTCGCAGGATGGGGGCCATGGGAGCGGGCCGGGCCCGGCGCGCCGGCCGCCAGCCGGACGCCAGGGCCAGGGCCAGGAGCAGCTCGGCCAGGTCTCCGCCGTAGTACATGATCTCGGCCGCGCCGCGGCGCTGCTCCTCGGGCGCCGGCAGGTCCACCGCGATCCCGGCGTACATGAGCTGCGACAACCCCGCGTGCACGGCGATGGCCACGCCCAGCACCACCAGCCGGGCCGGCACCGAGGGGCGGCGCGGCGCGGGGTCGGGACCGGCGATCACCCAGGCGAACAGGCAGCCGGACAGCAGGAAGTGCGCGTGCACCGCCGCGTGGGCCCAGCCGTGCGCCAGGGTGAGCCGGTAGAGCGGCGTGCAGTACAGCACCACCATGCCGCCCACGCTCAGCAGCAGCGCCGTGACCGGGTTGGCCAGGACGTGCACGGCGCGCCCGCGCAGCAGCGCGGTGAGGCGGCGGGCGCGGGCGGCGGGCAGGGCGCGCAGCAGCAGCGTCATCGGCGCGCCGAGCACCAGGAACAGCGGCGCCAGCATGCCGATGAGCAGGTGCTGCAGCATGTGACCGCGGAAGTCGGCCGCGGCCCACGACTGGACCGGGCCCGCCGTGGCGGCGGCGAGCAGCGCGAGCCCGGCGAGGAACGAGCCCGCCCGCCGACGGCTCCAGCTCCTGGGTCCGGGGCGCGCGGCGAGCAGCAGGTAACCGCCGGCCGCGACCGCCACGAGCAGGAGCGGGACGAGCGGCGACAGGTGGGCGTGGCCTTCGTGACCCGTCACCCGCGCGGCGCCTTCGCGCCGTCCTCGCACAGGTCGAGCGTCCCGCTGCCGCGTTGCAGCGCCCAGCCGCCCGCCACCAGGAGCGCGCCGAGGAGCAGGAAGCCCAGGTCCCACCAGAGCTGATGCGGGCCGGTGCGTACGTGGTGGATGCCCAGCAGGTGGTGGTCGATCACGCCCTCCACCAGGTTGAACAGGCCCCAGCCGACGAGGATCCAGCCCCACAGCGCCCGCGAGCGCCACACCCGGCCCCGCGAGGCCGTGACGCGGGAGTAGAGCAGGCCGAGCCCGATCAGCACCGCCAGCCAGGTGACGGTGTGGAAGAGGCCGTCCCAGACCGTGTTCATGCGCAGCCCGGGCACGGTGTCCACCGGGTAGTGGCGGATGCCGACGTTGTCGGTGTCGGTGCTGCTCAGCATGTGGTGCCACTGCAGGAGCTGGTGCAGCAGGATGCCGTCCACGAACCCGCCCAGCCCGACCCCCAGGATCGTGCCGGGCAGCCCTATGCCGCGTGCGGTCATGGTCAGGGGTTCTTGCCCATGGCCTGGCGGACCATGTCCCGGACGCGGTCCATCATCGCGACCGGCGTGCCGACCAGCAGGTTCTTGGTCGCCGACTCGGTGCCGGGGTGCGGGTGCGTGGGCGCCATGGCCTCGGCGGCCTTGACCCCGGCGGCCATGCTGCGGCGTTCGGCCTCGGTGGTGTGGCCGCGCAGCTGGGTGAACTCGTACCGCTCCTCGCTGCGGGCGTGCGCCTCCACGGCGCCGCGCAGCAGCAGCAGGTTCTCCATGAAGTCGGGGGCGTCGGGCCCCGCCTGGTCGAGCCGCATGAGCAGTTCCTTGGCCTCGTTCTCCTCGGCCAGCCGGTCGTCGACCACGCCGTCACCGCCGTCGATCTTGCGGCGGGCGTAGGGGTGGACGATCTCCTCCTCGGCGGTCTCGTGCACCGCCAGCAGGCGCACCAGCCGGGTGAACGCCTCTCCCCTCTGGCCGGCCGGCGCCTGCTCGACCTCGTCGAACAGGTCCCTGATCATCGCGTGCTGGGCCAGCAGCAGGTCGATGACATCCGTCTCGCCCATCGTCTCGGGCGCCGTCTTCTGCGCGGTCATGGCAGTCCTCCTTCGATCCCGGGCGTGGCCTACCCGGGAAGGAGCAGGCCACGCCCGAACCTTCGGGCTCCTTACCGAATGCGGGGCTTTCGCCGGGAGCGCGAAGAGATTGGGCCGGGAAGCCTCGGGTAGGGCACGCGGGCACGCCGGCAGCCCCTCAGGAACGTCGAATCATCGAAGGAGCGCGTTACCCATGACCTTCAACCCATTGCGTGAACGGGGCATCCCGCTGGACAAGCAGCTGCGGAACTGGCGGGAGCTGAACGTCACGCCCATCGATCCCGACCACGCCGATCCGTACACGCGGTGCCGGATCATCACCATGAACGGGATCGAGGTGGAGGCGATCCTGTTCAGCCACCAGCTCGCCCGCCACTGCCCCGACCTGGAGCTCAAGCAGCACCTGGCCAGGGTCCGCTACATCGAGGCGCAGCAGCAGAAGGTGGTCAACTGGCTGCTGCCCGGCCTGGCCTCGGTGCTGGAGACGACGATCGCCTACGAGCAGGTGGCCGTGGACCTGACGGCGTGGGTGGCCCGGATGGAGCCGGACCCGTACCTGAAGCAGGCCTAC
>NZ_KL647032.1:127590-139031 GCF_000725485.1 Nonomuraea candida
CGAGTGCTACCTCTACCACTCGTTCATGGAGACCGAGTCCGACCCCAAGGTGAAGAACATCTGGGAGCTGCACCTCAACATGGAGCTGGAGCACCTGCGACTGGCGGCCGAGCTGTTCAAGAAGCACGACGGCCGTGACCCCGAGCAGGTGTGCGCGCCGGAGCTGCCCGCGCCGGTGACGTTCGAGCCCAACAAGGCGTACCTGCGTGAGCTGATCGCCACCCAGATCGACTACACCACTCTGGGCACCGGCTACGTGCAGGAGGCCCACGAGCGGTTCGAGAAGATGCAGGAGGCGCTGATGGGCGGGGAGAAGGCGCCGTCGGAGCGGATCATCGAGGAGAACCGCGCCAAGTCGGGCCGGGAGTACCGGCTGCAGACCGAGGGCGAGCACCCGGTCAGCAGCCTGGCCTACAACCGCTGAGCCGCCTGTAGGCCATCCGCCGAGCGGCCGTCGCCGGTCACCCTCCGAGCGGCCGCCGGTTCAGCCGCCGGGCGGTGGCCGGGTCCCGCAGCCGTCCGGCGGCCCGGAGCCCTCCGGCGGGCCGGGGGCGGGAGCACTTCGGGGGGTCAGTCCTCGTAGGTGGGCAGGCGCAGCACGAATCTGGCGCCGGTGTCGGAGTCCTCGATGCCGAGCGTGCCGAGGTGTGCCGTGGCGATCTCGCGGGCGATGGGCAGCCCGAGCCCGGTGCCGCCGGCGTCGCGGCTGCGCGAGGCGTCCAGGCGGGTGAAGCGCTGGAAGACGATCTCGCGGTGCTCCGGCGCGATGCCGGTGCCGTCGTCCACCACCTCCAGCACGGCCTCCTCACCCTGCCTGCGCAGGGTCACGATGATCTGCGTCTCGGCGTGCCGCTCCGCGTTGTCCAGCAGGTTCGTCAGCAGGCGGGCCAGTTGCAGCCGGTCGCCGTTGACGACCACGCCCGTCTCCAGGGTGGTGGCCACCCGCTTGCTGCGCGGCCGGGCGGCGACCTCGCCCGCCACCAGCTCGCCCAGGTCGAGGGGCTCGCGCTCGTCGGGGGCGCCCGCGTCCAGCTTGGTCAGGGTGAGCAGGTCGGACACGATGGCCTGGAGCCGGTCCAGGCTGGTCAGCACCTCGGCGCCCGTCTCACGCCAGTCGGTCTCCTCGGGGTGCAGCAGCGCCTCCTCGATCTGGGTGCGCATCGCGGTGATCGGGCTGCGCAGGTCATGCGAGGCGTCGCCGGCGAACCGGCGCTGCCGCTCCATCGCGGCGCGCTGCTGCTCCAGCGCCGACTCCAGCCGCTCCAGCGTCCTGTTGCCGGTCTCGGCCAGCTCCTTGATCTCGTCGTCGTTCTCCGGCACCGGCACGCGCATCCCGCCGCCGCCCGCGCTGATCTCGGCCAGCTTCCTGGTGATGGCGCTGACGGGTTTGAGCGTCCTGGCCACGACGCGGGAGACGCCGAACCAGGTCAGCGCGACCAGCGCCGCCGTCACGCCGATCTGGAAGAGAAGCACCTGGGGGCTGACGTACCAGGGCACGGCGGGCCCGAGGGCGTAGATCACCCAGTCGCCCTCCGGCTGGTACGCCACCAGCGCCGCGACGATCTTGCACTCTCCGGGGAACCGGGGCAGGTCGCACAGCTCGGCGTACTCGTTGGCCTGACGGGGGCGCGGGATCACGGTCGTCAGGCGCGGGGCGCCGGCCAGATTGGTGCTCCAGGCCACCGGCCGGCCCGCCGGGTCGACGACCTGGAGGCCGTCGAGCCCCTCGGCCCGCAGCACCCGGGGCAGCCGATCGTGCTTGACCATGAGCAGCACGGGCAGGGCCTTGCCCGACACCTCGTGCGCCCTGATGTCCATCGCCTCGCCGTGGATGGCGAACAGCACGGACACGCTGACGACGATGTTCAGCAGCACCATCGCGACACTGGCGAACAGCGCCAGCCGCGTACGCAACGACCGGCCCAACCGTCTGCTCACGCGTTTCCCCCGAGGATCAGCAGAACACAGTCGTCACCTTCGCCGCGAACCTCGGGAGATTCCCCGACAAATACGGTTAAGCAGGGACCGCCCGCAACCAAGCGGGACCGCCCGCAGACCGAGCAGGACCACCCCCGACGCGATCGCGGAACCCGTCACCCCGGCCACCGCACGGCCGGAAGCCTCACCGGGCCCCCGGCCGCCACCGCATGGCCGGAACCCGTCACCCCGCCCCCGGCCGCGCACCCCGGCCTCGCCCGCCAGGCCGGGCGCGCAGACCACGCCGTCGTACGCCACCGCGAAGCGCCCGGTGACGTACGCGGTGACGGCTTCCCGGTTGATCCTGAGCTGGCGGAGCCGCTCGGCCCGCTCCTCGACCTCGTAGGTCAGCGGCGCGGCGCCGGGCCCGGCGCGCAGGGGGTCAGCGGCGCGGAGGCGGGCCCACCGACTCCCCCGGCACCAGCGTGCAGGGCAGGAGCACGCTCGGCGGCGCGTCCTGGACCCCTTCGAGCTGGTCAATCAGCGCCTCGGCGGCCAGGCGGCCGAGCTGCGGCGCCGGGGCGGCCATGACGGTCAGGGACGGCTCGATCATCTCGCCGAGCTCGCGCGTGGTGGCCGCCGAGATGACGGACAGGTCGGCGGGCACGGCCCGGCCGAGCGCCCTGACGCCCTTGACCAGCCCCGCCGAGGCGCCCTCGTTGACGAGGACGACGGCCGTGCGCTCGGGGAACTCCTCGCACAGCGCCCGCGCGGCCTCCCGCCCGCCGGCCGACGTGCCCTCCACCGCGATGACGGCGGGCGGATGGCCGAGCGGCGCGATCGCGTCGAGGTAGGCCGACTCCACCCGGGCGATCCGGCCCGGCTCGTGGCCCGTCCTGGGCTGGGTGACCAGCGCGATGCGCTCGTGCCCGTGGCCGCGCAGGTGCTCGACGGCCTGGTGGACGGTGGTGGCGAAGTCGATGTCGACGTACGGCGGGTCGTCGTCGCCGGTGCGGCCGATCAGCGTGAACGGCAGCCGCGACGCCACCAGCCGCTCGACCCGCGAGTCGCGGAAGCGCACCTCCATGAGCAGCGCGCCGTCCACGAGCCCGCCGGCGAGCAGGTGGGACATCTGGTCGTCGTCGTTGACCGGCCACAACACCAGGTCGTAGCCGCGCTCGCGGGCGCCCTGCGCCGCCCCCATGACGAACTGGATCACCGTCGCGTTCGCCCGGGACTCCAGGTCGGGGTGCAGCAGCGCGAGGATGCGCGTGCGGGAGCTGGCCAGGGCGCGGGCGACGACGTTGCGGCGGTAGTTGAGCTCCTCGATGGCCGCCTCGATGCGGGCCCGGGTCTCCGGCGCGACCCGCTTGGTGCCGTTGATCACGAAGGAGACCGTGGCGATGGAGACGTTGGCCCGTTCGGCGACATCGCGCATCGTGACCATGGACGGCGCCTCCCGGCCGGCTCATCAGGGGCGTGGAGCACTGCGACTATATCTCCGGTCCGCGGGCGCTTGACCCGTCATTGACATCACCGGCTCAGCAGCGCACGATACTGCTCAGGCGAGCGCGGTTAAGCGGTTAAATCGACCACTGGCCGCCGGTCATGCCGTCCGCGGGCCCGCGCCCCTATGACAAGGGAGTTGACGAATGAACGACGCGCCCATCCGCGTCCTGGTGTGGGGCGAGAACCGGCACGAGCGCGCCGAGCCCCACGTGGCCGCGATCTACCCCGACGGCATGCACAACGCCATCCGGCGCGGGATCGAGGACAGGCTGGGCGCGCGGGCGAGCGTCTCCACCGCCACCCTCGACGACCCCGAGCACGGGCTGACGGAGGAGGTGCTGGCCGCCACCGACGTGCTGACCTGGTGGGGGCACGCCGCGCACGCCGAGGTGTCGGACGAGGTGGTGGCGCGGGTGCACCGGCACGTGCTGTCCGGCATGGGCCTGCTGGTGCTGCACTCCGGCCACTGGTCGAAGATCTTCACCAGGCTCATGGGCACGACGTGCACGCTGCGCTGGCGCAGCGAGAACGACCGCGAGCTGGTCTGGACGGTGAACCCTGCCCACCCCATCGCCCGCGGCGTCCCGCACCCGATCGTGATCCCCGCCCAGGAGATGTACGGCGAGCAGTTCGACATCCCCACGCCCGACGAGCTGATCTTCATCAGCTCCTTCACCGGGGGCGAGGTCTTCCGCAGCGGGTGCACCTTCCGCCGCGGCAACGGCCGGATCTTCTACTTCAGCCCCGGCGACCAGGACTACCCCGTCTACCACCATCCGGACGTGCTCCAGGTCATCTCCAACGGCGTCGAGTGGGCGGCCGGCGACCCGGCCCGGCGCGCGCTGCCGACGCTGCTGCGGTACGAGACGGGCGACTTCTTCAACGGTCACGACTACCGGGGCGCGATGCCCGACCAGGAGACGGAGGCGCGGTGACCGCGTTCGCTCGCGCGAAGGCCGGCTCGGGGTGCGCGGAGGCGTCATGGTGACCGGCTTCTCCCCCGTCGCCGATCCGGGGCGTCCGCTGCGCGTCGTGCAGGTCGGGGCGGGCGCGATGGGCCTGGCCTGGCTGCGCACCCTGACCGCCGACCCCGGCGTCGAGCTCGTCGGGGTGGCCGACCTCGACGTCGATCGCGCGCGGGCGGCCGTACGCTCGGTCGACGGCTGCGCGGCCGAGGTGGCCGCCTCGCTCGGCGAGCTGCTCGCGGCCACCGCGCCCGACGCCGTCGTGAACGTCACCGTCCCCGCCGCCCACGGCGCGGTCACCATGGAGGCGCTCTTCGCCGGGGTGCCCGTCCTGTGCGAGAAGCCCGCCGCGCCGACCCTGGCCGAGGCGCTCGCGCAGGCCGCGGCGTCCGAGGCGACCGGGCGGCTGCTGATGATCAGCCAGTCGCGCCGGTACTTCGCCGCCCTGGCCGCCTACCGGGCGCGGATCGCCCGGCTCGGCCCGCCCGGCCTGCTCACGACCGGGTTCTTCCGCGGGCCGCGCTTCGGCGGGTTTCGCGAGGAGATGGCCCAGCCGCTGCTGGTGGACATGGCCATCCACGCCTTCGACGCGGCCCGCTACCTGCTCGGCTCCGAGCCCGTCTCGGTGGTGTGCGAGAGCTGGAACCCGGCGTGGAGCTGGTACCGCGGCGACGCGTCGGCCACGGCCACGTTCCTCTTCGAGAGGGACGCCCGGTACGTGTTCACCGGAAGCTGGTGCGCCGACGGGCAGGAGACGTCGTGGAACGGCGAGTGGCGGGCCGTCGCCGCCGGCGGCACGGCGACGTGGGACGGCGAGCGGCGCGTCGCCTCCAGCGCCGAGGGCGCGGCCGACGTGCCGCCGGGCGCCCACGAGCAGATCGCCGGGGCGCTCCTGGAGTTCACCGGCGCGCTGCGCACGGGGGTGACCCCGTCGGGGAGCATCCACGACAACGTGGGCAGCCTGGCGATGGTGGCGGCGGCGGTGCGCTCGGCGGAGTCCGGGGGCGCCCGGGTCACCATCGGGGCGCTGCTCGACCAGGCGTACGAGGAGGCGCTGGGCCTGCCCGTACGGGAGGAGGTGCGGGCCGCGCTGGCGTCCTGGGACGACCCGGCCACCGCGCTCGCCACCGCCAGGAAGCGGTGACGGCGCGGTAGCCGCGCCGGGCGTCAGCGGGTGTGGCGGTCGGGGAGCATGTCGTCGGCCGGGAGGTCCGCCGCCTCCGGCGACCGCCTGGCGGGCGGCGCCCCGGCCCAGCGCAGCAGCGTGGCCGTCGCCGCCGCCCGGTCGGCCTCGGACAGCAGCGCGATGGACGCCCCGTGGTTCGCGCCGGGCGCGACGTACAGGTGGGAGTCACGCCGGCTCGGGGTGAACCGTTCGGCGCTCCACGGGTCGTTCTCGCCGTAGACGAACAGCATGCGCTCGGCACGGGTCCGCACCCAATGGTCCACGTCGAGCATCGGCCTCGGGTCGTGCCGGGAGCGCAGGGCGGCGGGCAGCACCGAGTTCGGCTGGTAGAGACCGGGGTGGCGGGTCAGCCCGCGCAGGTGCCGGAAGGCCAGGTCGGGCCAGCCGAGCTGGGTGGCCGCCTGGTAGTAGTACGGGAGGTAGTACTCCAGGCCCTGGTCGGTGTAGAAGCCGAAGGACGCGACGGCGTCGATCCAGGCGTACAGCTCCTCGTCCGTCGCCGTCGCGGCCGGCACCGAGGCGCAGTCGGCCTCGTTCCGGTACTGCCAGAACGCCCAGACCGTGTCGAGCACCGTCATCTCGAACGAGCGGTCCGCGCTGCCCAGCGTGCCGGCGAAGGTGTAGCCGTTGCGCGCCGCGTCGGCCTCCAGCAGCGCCACCATCCGGGCGCGCCGCTTGAGCGCCTCGCGCTGCACGTTCGCCAGCGCCGTACGGCAGGCTCCGGTGCCGACCCGGGCGAAGAACCGGTCGTAGGCGCGGTCCTCGACGTTGACCGGGTCGTCGGGCGCGACGTAGGCGACCACGCCGTCCACGTCATCCGGGTAGAAGCGGCGGTGGTAGACGGAGGTCATGCCGCCCTTGCTCGCCCCGGTCTGGAGCCACTTGCCGGAGTAGACGGTCTTGAGCGCCCGGACGATCCGGTGCTCGTCGGTCGCCTCCTGCCAGATGGTCAGGTCGTCCCAGTCGGCCGGCGACGGGCGCGAGGAGCGGAAGAAGCGGTGCTCGACGGAGACCTGGTTGCCGTCGAGCAGCCGGGTCGGCTCGGTACGGGAGGCCGTGGGGTTCACCGGCAGGCCGTACCCGCCCGTGTAGAGCACGACGGGCGCCTCCACCGAGCGGTGCAGCAGGGTGAGGCGCTGCTGGAAGGCGCCCTTGCCGGGATGCCTGTGGTCGACCGGCTGCGTGTAGCTCAGCACGAAGAACCGGTAGCCGGACGGCCGGGTCTCCGACACCACGGTGAGTCCGGGGATGGCCTTGAGCCTGTCCAGCAGGTCGTCCTGGGAGGCCGGCCGGGTGGCGGGCTGCCGGGCGGCGGCCGGGAGCGCGTTGAGCGTGAGGGCCGTCGCGACGGCCATCGCGGCCGCCAGCGCGGCCAGGAACCGGGATCGCACGGTATGCGGCTCCTTAGGAGGAGGGCCAGTACCGCCCGAACGTATACCGATCATCCCGTCCCGAACAGCTCACCTCACACCGCCCCGGACGCGGCCCGGCACACCGCGCCGTCCGGCCCGGGTCAGGTGGTGAAGCGGGCCAGGAGGAGCGCGAGCCTGCGGTCGTGCTCGTGGCGGGGCAGGCGGCCGCCGCGCGTGAGCGTGGCCAGGCCGTGCAGGGCGGCCCAGAAGGTCTCGACCAGCAGCCCGAGATCGTCGTCCCCGGCGTACGGGCGCAAGGCCTCGACCAGCTCGTTGAAGGCCGCCCAGAGCGGGGCCGGCGCCTCGGGGGTCGCGAACGGCAGATCGACGTCCTGGCGGAACATCGCGTCGTAGAGCGCGGGCCGCCGCTCGGCGAACGCGGTGTACGCCCGCGCGACCCCCGCCAGGCCCGCAGCCGGATTCACCCCCTGACCCCCGGCGGCGCCCTCGGGCGGGGTGGTGCGGGCCGCGCGCAGCTCTTCGGCCATCTCGGCGAAGCCCTCGACCGCGACCGCCGCCATGATGGCGCCCTTGCCCTTGAAGTGGCTGTAGAGCACGGGCTGGCTGTATTCGACGCGTTCGGCCAGCCGCCGTGTCGTCACCGCCTCCCACCCCTCGGCCTCGGCCAGCTCCCGGGCCGCCGTGATGATCAGCTTCTCCCGCTCGGCACGCTCGCGCTCCCGGCGCGTCTGGATTGACATGACACCAAATCTAGCACCGCTAGCGAATCTGTCGGCGCTCGTGCTAGCGTCGTTCTCGTTCCTAGCACTGCTAGTACTTGGAGATGGACGTGCTCACTTTCGTTGCCTACGGTCTGGCCATCGCGCTCAACCTGATGATCGTGTTCATCGGGGCGCGCTTCCTGCTCGCCCCCCGGGCCGCGGCCGCCGGCTACGGGGTGCCCGCCAAGGCCGACGGCGATGCCGCGTACCTGACGATCAAGGGGGTGCGCGACGGCACCTACGGCCTGGTCGGGCTGGCGCTGCTGGCCTTCGCCGGGCCGGCCGCCGAAGCCTGGTTCATGCTGGTCGTGGCCTTGGCGCCGCTGGGCGACACGCTGATCGTGCTGCGCCATGGCGGGTCGAAGGCGGTCGCGTTCGGCGTCCACTTCGCGACCGCCGTGGCCATCCTCATCACCGCCGCGCTGCTCTTCGCCGTCAGCTGATGGCAGCGCCCAGTCCCCCGGGCCGCCCGCGCCCGCCGCCGCGCGGCCCGCGCGGCGCCGACGGGTCCAGCGGGACCGGCCGTGCGGGACGGATTGTGTCAGCGGGTCTGGCCGGCGCGGCGTTCGCAGGTGGGGACGCCGGCCAGGTGGACGGTCGCCGTCTCCCCGTCCGGCAGGGACAGGACGACCAGGTCATCGCCCTCGACGCGGACGCCGGGGAGCGGCGGCTCCTCCTCCGCCGCCGACAACCAGATGAGGCTGACGTAGACGGCGGTGCCGCCGGGATGGGCCGAGGCGAGGGCGTACGGGGTGGCCGAGTGGACGCCGAAGGCGTTGGCGCCCTCCGCCGTCACCACCCCGGTGCCCGTGTAGCCGTGCAGGGCGCGTACCGCGCTGGCCAGCCCGTCGGAACGGCGGGCCAGCGCCATGAACGGCCCCTCGCCCGAGCCGGCCGGGGACCCGACCGGTCCGTGACCCGAGCCGGCCGGCGGGTGCAGGGCGGGCGGGATGGGGGCGGCCAGGGCGTGGCCGCCGTCGCGGACCTGGTGACCGGCCGGGGCCGTGACGCGGTGGACCCTGATCTCCGCCGCGCCGGCCACCACCGAGGCCGTCACCACCCGCACCGGGCCGTCCTCGTAGGCCGAGGCGGCGAAGCGGTCCGACACGGTGAGCGGTTCGATGAGGCGGCGCAGCGAGGCGGTGCCGTCGGGGGCGATCACGGCCAGGTGGTTGTCCACGCCCTGCGCCTTCTCCCCCACGTCGGGCCCGGTGTGGGTGGTGTAGGCGAGTTTGAGGTAGTAGGGGTCGGGGAGGCCGTTCGGGTCCTGGATGCGGTCGCGGTCGCTGCCGTGGTTGACGAGCCGTACGATGCCGTCCGCGCTGGTGGTGTGGAGCAGCCAGCCCGGCGCGGGCAGGGCCAGCGCCTGGTCGGCCAGCTCGACCGGGGCCGGCTCCTCCGGCGCGGTCCAGACGGGATGCTCGGGCGGCAGGAGGAGGCCGAGGAACGCCTTGCTCGCCCAGTACGGCGACGCCGGGCCCGAGTACGCCTGCGCGATGGGCGGGAAGGCGTCATACCAGCCGAGGGAGAGCAGGCCGCGCTCGTCCGGCGCGCCGCGCTCGGCGAAGTGGCGCAGCGCGCGGCCGGCGATGCGGCGGGTCCGGCCGGGCGGGAGAGGCGAGGCGCCCGTCAGCGCGCCCAGCCACAGCGGCGCCACGGTCGCGAACCGGTAGGTCAGCGAGCGCCCCTGGTGCACAGGGCCGCCGTCGGCGGCGAAGAAGTGCTGGTACTGGTCGAGGAAGCGGCGCAACCGCCGCGCGTACAGCTCCTGCCTGGCCGTGTCGCCGGCCATCCTGGCCCACAACGACGGGTAGAGGTGCAGCGCCCAGCCGCAGTAGTAGTCGAAGTTCTTGCCCTTGCCGTCGGAGTACCAGCCGTCGCCGGCGTACCACTCCTCGATGCGCTCCAGCCCGCCGGTGATCTCGCCCGGTTCGTACGGCCCGCCCACCCCGGCCAGGAACTGCTCGACGACCACCCGGAACATCACCCAGTTGTTGTCCGGGGTGCGCCGCCCCAGGAACCCCGCCAGCCACGCCACCACCCGCTCCTGCTCGCCGGAGGACAGCCGGTCGAACAGCCACGGCCGGGTCTCGTGCAGCGCCAGCGCCACCGAGGCCGCCTCGACGAGCTGCTGGGACATGTCGGTCAGGGCCGGCCACGCGTACGGGTGCGCGGGGTCGGTCCCGGCGGTCAGGCCGCTCGCGTACCGCTCGATCAGGGCCGGGGGCACCTCGCCCCGCGCGCCGGCGATCCGGAACGCGGCGAGCAGGAACGTGCGCGCGTAGCCCTCCAGCCCGTCGCTCACCGGCCCCGACCTGCTGGCCCTGCCGGGCAGGCGGTACTGGGCGAAGCCGTCGGTCGCGTACGGCACCACGGCGTCCAGCAGGCGGTCCGCCATCGCCTCCCAGTACGCGCGGGTCCGGCCTGACAGGAGTTCATCCGGCAGTGACATAAAACGCATACTAGGCCACCGATCCCGAGAAATGGCGGGTGAATTGACCTCTTTGCAGTAATCGTTTCACTTCCCTGAATCCCCGGCATGCCGGAGAGCAGATTTGACACCGCGACAGCCCGGAGGGAAGCATGTGTGTAAACGGTTTACTAGCTTGTTTCACCCGCTGGAGGCGAGATGGTGCGGCGTGCGGCGTCCGAGGGCGAAGACCGGCGGCCGACGACGATCCGCGACGTGGCCGCGCACGCCGGCGTGTCCGTGGCCACCGTCTCCCGCATCCTGTCCGGCACCTACCCCAGCGCGCCCGCCACGCGCAGCAAGGTCATGCGGGCGGTGCGCGAGCTCGACTACGTGGCCAACGCCAACGCCCGCAACCTGGCCGGGGCCAGCAGCCGCAGCGTGGCCATCATCGTCAACTCCGTCGTCTCCCCCCACTACGCGCACGTCGCGCAGGGCGTGCAGACGCAGGCCGCGCTAGAGGGCAAGCTGTGCATCGTCGGCACCACCGGCGGCGATCCCGAGCGCGAGCTGGCCACCGTCCAGCTCATGCGGCAGGAGCACGCCGAATGCGTGATCCTCGTGGGCAACGTCGTCGCCGACGACGCCTATCGGGAGCGCATGGGCGACTACGCCCGCGCGCTGGCGCTGGCCGGCTCGCGGCTCGTCCTGTGCGGCCGTCCGGCGCTGGGCCCCGACGTGCCCGCCCTCGTCGTCGAATACGACAACACCGGCGGCGCGTACGCCATCACCAGCCACCTGCTGTCGGCCGGGCACCGGCGCATCCTGTTCCTCGGGCGGCGTGCAGGTCACACCACCCCCGACAGCCGCATCGCCGGCTACCGCAACGCGCTCGCCGACCACCGCGTGCCGCACGACCCCGGCCTGGAGCTCGACGGCACCATGGAGCGCGGCGAGGGTTACCGCATGATCCGCCAGCGGCTGGAGGCCGGGCCGCCCGACTTCACCGCCGTCTTCGCCGTCAACGACCAGATCGCGGCCGGCGCCCGCCAGGCGCTGCGCGAGCAGGGGCTGCGCGTGCCCGACGACATCTCGATGGTGGGCTTCGACGACCTGCCGCCCGCCGCCGACATCGACCTCACCACCGTGCACGTGCCGCACGAGGAGCTGGGCCGCACGGCCGTGCGCATGGCGCTCGAACGCGGCCGCGACAAGACGGGGCAGGCCGAGCACGTCATGCTCGGCACCCACATCATCGTCCGCGACTCGGTCCGCCCCCTCCGCCCCACCCCCCAGCCCTGACCCCCCGCAGCCCTGACC
>NZ_JOAG01000024.1 GCF_000725485.1 Nonomuraea candida
CACCCTCACCGCCCTTCCCCGCCCTGGGCCGGCCACCCGCCTTCCCCGTCGTGGAGCGGCCACCCGGAACCCCTCCCGCCTTCCCCGTCGTGGAGCGGCCACCCGGAACCCCTCCCGCCCTCCCCGTCCTGGGACGGCTACCCGCACCCTCACCCGCCCTCCCCCGGGGACGGTGGCGGGCTGGAGACCGGGTGGTTGCGGCGGGAGGCGCGGGGGCTGAGCGCCGAGCGCCGGTTCCTGGTGGCGGCCGTCGCGGACTTCCACCGGGCCGGCCTGTACGAGGCCGCGTGGCGGCTGGCCTTCTACCTGACGCCGCTGTTCGAGCTGGGCGCGCACCACGACGACTGGCACGCCACGACGGCGACCGGGCTGGACGCGGCCAGGGCGGCGGGCCACCGGCACGGCGAGGCGCTCCTGCTGCGGGGCCTGGCCGACCTGCACCGGGCGGAGGGCCGCATGGAGGCGGCGGCAGCGGCGCTGCGGGCGGCCCAGCCGCTGGTGGACGGGCTGGAGCTGGCCCGGATCACGCTCAGGCTGGGCCTGGTCCAGGCCGCCTCGGCAGCCGCCCGATCCGGAGGGCCGCAGAGGGGAGGTGCGCGGCCGGGGCGGCTGGGGGAGGCCGAGCGGGCGTTCGTGCGGGCGTTGCAGGTGTTCGAGGAGGCCGGTGACCGGCGCGGCCGGGCCGACACGTTGCGCGCGCTCGGCTCGTTGCGGGGCGACGAGGCCGCGCTGCGCGAGAGCCTGGCCGCCTACCAGGAGCTGGGCGACCCGCGCGGCGAGGCGGAGGCGCTGCTCGACCTGGCCAGGCTGCATCTGGCCGCCGGCCGCCACGCCCAGGCCCGCGACCACGTGGAGCGCCGGCTGCGGATCAACCGCCGCCTGGGCGACCGGTTGCCGGAGGCGGTGGCGCTGCTCGTACGGGCGGAGATCGAGCTGGACCTCGGCGACCTCGATGGGGTGGTTGAGACCCTTGCGCGAGCTATGGCAGAGTTTGACCGCCTCGGTGACGCGCAGGGCAGGGCCGGGGCCGAACGGCTCGCGCAGGAGGCCCGCAAGCGGCGTGGCCTGCGGATTTAGCCGACTATGCGGATGCTGAAGGTCGTCTCCCTAGGGTGAGGGCCACATCCCCGACAACGAAGGTGACCACATCGATGCGTAAGACGTTCGCGCTGGTCGTCGTGGCTGTCGCGCTGGCCTCCGGCTGCGGCGTGCTGCCGGGGCCGCAGGGCGGCGGCGGCGAGGAGAGGCAGTCGCAGGCGGCGACGGCGACGGAGGAGAGCCCGGTCACGCAGACGCCCGCCCCGGCGGAGCCGGAGCAGAGCGCGCCGCCGCAGGAGACGAAGGTGATCGCCACCCGTGAGGCCAAGGTCGGCTCGGGCGACATGTACGGCTCCGCCCGCGCCGACATCACCGAACTGAAGCGCCAGGGCCGCACCGTCAGCCTGAGCTGGACGGTCACCGCCACCGACGGCAAGGTCAACCTGCACAACGGCATGGGCACGGGCACGTTCGACTACACCGTCTCCGGCGTCTCCCTGATCGACCCGGTGAACGCCAAGCGCTACCGGGTGGCCCGCAACGGCACCGGGGAGGACGCGAAGTGCGTGTGCTCCGGCACCCAGGGGCAGTTCCTGGAGTCGGGCGAGGCGTCCACGCTCTACGCGGTGTTCGCGGCCCCGCCGGCGGACGTCACGAAGGTCAACGTGGAGCTGCCCATGATCGGCGTGCTGACCGATGTTCCGATCTCTTAGCGTCGCGCTCGCGCTCGTCCTGACCCCCGCCCCCAGCCCGCCGGCGGACGCCGCCGGCGCGGTCGAGGACCTCGTGCTGCCCGTCGAGGACATCATCGGCGAGGTCGAGTCCATGGACGGCACCGAGAGCGAGAGCAAGCAGGGGCGGCAGGTGACGGTGGCGGTGACCAGCGACGTGCTGTTCGCGCTGGACAAGTGGCAGCTCACGGCCAGGGCGAAGCAGCGGCTGGCGAAGGTGGCCGAGAAGGTGGACGCCGAGGGGGCCGGCGGCGTGGTCAAGGTGGAGGGGCACACCGACGACCAGGGCGCGGAGGCGTACAACAGGGGGTTGTCGCGGCGGCGGGCGCAGGCCGTCGAGAGCGCGATGCGCGGGCTGCTGACGACCCCGGGCGTGACGCTGGAGGCCCACGGGTACGGCGAGAGCCGGCCCAAGCTGCCCAACCTGGTCGAGGGCAGGCCCGTCGAGAAGAACCGCGCCAAGAACCGCCGCGTCGAGATCGTCTTCACCGCCAGGCAGTGACCATCCCGACGGCCATCCCGACGGCCACCCCGACGAGTCGCACCGAGGACCACCGCGACGACCGGTCCGACGCGCCGCCCGCGGTGGGGTCCTGTCACGGGCGGCGCGCGGTCGTCACTCGCCACGGAGGGCGAGAGGTCGTCACCGGCTCCGGAACAGCGGTGGTCACTCGCCCTGAAGCTGGCCCAGGGTCACGTCGAGCGTCTCGGCGTCCCCTCCGCCCCGGACCACGCCGACCCGGACCCGGTCGCCCGGTTTGAGCGTGGTGAGGGTCTCGGCCAGGACCGCCATCGTCGGCGTGTCCTTGCCGTTGATCGAGACGATCACGTCCCCGGCGCGGATGCCCGCCTTCTCGGCGCCGCCGCCCCGCTCGACGCTCGCCACCCCGACCCCGCTCGGCTGACCGTCGGTGCCGATCACCGTGCTGCCCCGGATGCCCAGCGCGGCCCGGTGGCTGTTGGTGACCCGGCCGTTCTCGACGATCTGGCGGGCGATGTCGATGGCGGTGTTGCTCGGGATCGCGAAGCCGATGCCCGGCGCGGTGCCGCCGCCCAGGGCGGGATCGGTCGCCGCGAGCGTCGGGATGCCGATCACGCGGCCGGTCAGGTCCACGAGGGCGCCGCCGCTGTTGCCCGGGTTGATCGCGGCCGAGGTCTGGATCGCCCCGGCGATGGTGGCGCCCGGCGAGTCGGGGTTCTGCGGCTCGGTCACCGTACGGCCGAGCGCCGAGATGATGCCGTTCGTCACGCTGCCGGACAGGCCCAGCGGGTTGCCCATGGCCAGCACGATCTGCCCCACCCGCAGCTTGGCCGAGTCGCCGAAGCGCGCCGGCCTGAGCCCGTCGGGCCTGTCCACCTTGATCACCGCCAGGTCCCCCGCGGGGAAGGACTTGACCAGCCTGGCCGGCCGGGGAGCGCCGCCGGTGGCGATGGTGACGTTCATCTCCGTGGCCTGGCCGACGACGTGCGCGTTGGTGATGATGTGGCCGCGCGAGTCGAACACGATGCCGGAGCCGAGCCCCGCCTTCGTGGTGATCTGCACGATGGACGGCAGCACCTCCGCGATCACCTTCTCGTACGCCGCCTCCAACGCCTGCGGCGAGCTCGTGGGCGAGCTCGCGGGCGAATCCGTCGGCGAGCCCGTGGGCGTGCGCGTCCGCGAGGCGGCGGGCGTCGAGGTCTCCGGAGACGGCGCGGGCGTGCCGGTGGACGTCGGAGGAGGCCCGCACCCGGCGAGCAGTACGGCGGCAGCGGCCAGTGCCGCGGTGGTCTCCCTCATGGCAGGACACTGCCCAGCTCAGCCGGAAAGATACGCCTCCCGCACGTTCCTCCTGCTCAGCTTGCCGGTCGGGGTACGGGGCAGCGACTCCCGGTACTCGATCACCCGCGGGTGCTTGAGCCTGGCCAGCCGGGGCGCGCAGTGCCGCAGCAGGTCGGCCGTCAGCTCCTCCCCGCCGGAGACGCCCGGGACCGGCTGGACGAGCGCCACGACCTTCTGCCCCCATTCGTCATCGGGCACGCCGATCACCGCCACGTCCGCGACCAAGGGGTGTTCGAGCAGCGCCGCCTCGATCTCGGCCGGGTAGATGTTGACCCCGCCGGAGATGATCAGGTCGGTCCGCCGGTCCAGCAGGAACAGGTAGCCGTCCTCGTCGAGGTAGCCGATGTCGCCGGGCGTGTAGTCGCGCCCGCGCATGGCGGCGGCCGTCTTGTCCGGGTCGCCGTGGTACTCGAAGCGGTTGATCCCGCCGATGTAGACCAGCCCGGGGGTGCCGGGCGGCACCTCCCTGCCGTCCTCGTCCACGATCGTGAACGACATCCCCTCCAGCGCCCTGCCGACCGTGCCCGGCCTGGCCAGCCACTCCTCGGAGGAGACCATGGTGGCCACGGCCGCCTCGGTGGAGCCGTAGTACTCCCACAACACCGGCCCCAGCCAGTCGATCATCGCCTGCTTGGTGGCGGGCGGGCACGGCGCGGCCCCGTGGTAGAGGTGGGTGAGGGACGACAGGTCGTACGCCTCCCGGTCCGGCACCGCCAGCAGCCGGTGGAACATCGTGGGCACCATGAACGCGTTCGTCACCCGGTGCCGCTGGATCAGCTCCAGGGCGGCGGCGGCCTCGAACCGCTCCGGCGCCACGATCGCGTGCCCGAACTGCAGCGCCATCATGGCCTGGCCGTACGGCGCCGAGTGGTAGAGCTGCGAGCACACCAGGTGCACCCCGCCCATCGGCAGCCCGAAGTGCTTCCAGCTCTTGCGCATCAGGATCGGGTACAGCTCTTCCGGCGTCAGGTCCAGCAGCCGCCTGCGCACCCCCTTGGGGCGTCCGGTGGTGCCCGAGGTGTAGAGCATCATGGACCCGGCGCGGCGGTGGGCGGGCGTCGTGGCGGGCTGCCCGGCGATCAGCTCGGCGACCGTGAGGGCGTCCGGCGCGATCACCACCTTCGCCCCGCAGTCGGCGATGATGTAGTCGATCTCCTCGGCGGTGAAGTGCCAGTTGACAGGGACGAGGTAGGCCCCGATCTGGTACGTCGCCAGCATCATGGTCAGGGCGTCGAGGCCGTTCTTCAACACGGTCACCACGCAGTCGCCCTGGCGGGTTCCGCGTGAGGTCAGGCCGTTGGAGGCACGGTTGACGCGCTCCAGCAGGCGGCCGTAGGTGATGCCCTCGTCGCCGAGGAGGGCGGGGCGTTCCGGGTCGTCGGCGGCGATCTCATAGAAACCCCTCATGTCCGCAGACCTTACAGAATTAGATTCTGCAGAGGGAATAGAGGAATTATCCCGCTCCGTGGTGACGTAACCTCAAGGCCATGGCGGACGACGGCGAGCGCAAGCGTACATATGATCCACCCACCACCCCGTTCCGCAAGGTCGTCCTGCCCGCGGAAGAGACGGTCAGGATCACGCGGCCTCCGGCGGCCGGATCATCCGGTCCGGTGAAGCCGTCCACCCCGCCCGAGACCCGACCCACCACCCCGGCCCCGGCCGAGGACCGCCCCGCCAAGGACCGCCCGGCCGAGGACCGCCCGGCGCAGGAGGGAGCCACGCAGGACCGGGCTACGAAGGACCGTCCCGCCAAGGACCGGTCCGCGCCGGCCAAGCAGCCCACCAAGGACCGCCCTGAGCAGGACCGCCCTGGGCAGGACCGGGCTACGCAGGACCGGCCGGCGCCGACCCGACCCGCTCAGGACAAGCCCACGCCGCCCCAGCCGGCCAAGCCCGCCTCGGAGCGTCCCGCGCCGCCCAAGCCCGCGTCGGATCGCCCTGCTCCGGCTCAGCCCGCATCCGCCGGTCCCGCATCGAGTCAGGCCGCGCCGTCCGGTTCCGCGCCGGGTCAGCCCGCGCCGTCCGGTTCCGCGTCGGGGCAGCCCGCCGCGTCCGGTTCTGCACCGGGTCAGCCCGCTCCGGCTCAGCCCGCTCCGGCTCAGCCCGCTCCGGCTCAGCCCGCTCCGGCTCAGCCTGCTCCGGCTCGGCCCGTGTCGGAGGGGCCCGTGTCGAGTCGGCCGGTGCAGGATCGGCTGGTCGTTCCGCCGCCGGGGCGTGCTCCGGGGACCGGACCGGTGCCGGGGGCGGGGCCCGCGCGCATCGGGCCCGGCCCCTCGCCCAGCGGTCCGCACCCCGCCCCGGGGCCCGGGCCCGTCCAGGGGCCGGGGCTCAACCAGGGGCCCGGTCAGGGATCAGGGCCGGGTCAGGGGGCCGGGCTCCACCAGGGGCCTGGGCTCCACCAGGGGCCGCGGTTCGGGCAGGGGGCCGGGGCGCAGCAGCAGTACATGCAGCCGCCGCCTCCGCTGCCCCCGCTCCCGCCGCCCCCGGCGGGCCGCCGGCTCGGTGACATCCCGATCAAGGCCATCTACCTGGTCGGCGCCATCGTCGGCACGGTCCTGGCCGTGCTGCTGGTCTTCGTCGTGTTCTCCGGCGACGTGCCCACCAGCCAGGACCCGGCCGAGGAGGTGGTCCGGGTCGCCCCGGTCCCGTCGGTCTCGGCGACCCCGACGGCGACGGCCAGCCCGACGCCGACGGAGACCCCGATCGTGCTGCCGCCGGTGCCGGCGAGCAAGAAGTACGCCACGCTGTCCGGCACCGCCTCCGCCGTCACCGGCACGATCACCGACAAGACCGTCGGCATCACCTACCCGCGCCTGGCCTCGCCGTGGAAGGCCCGGTCGTTCCCGCCGTTCTCGATCGCGCAGCGGATGGGCAAGGTCGCCGTGCCGCACACGGTGATCGCCTCGGCGATGTACCCCGGCGAGTCCCCGGCCGAGAAGCCGGACTCCAACGCCGACTACCGGGAGATCGCCACCGAGGCCGCCCGCTGGACGATCCGCACCCAGTACCCCGAGGGCGCCACCCTGGACGAGTGGACCGCCTCCAAGAAGATCCCGGTGGGCAAGGGCTGGACGCTCGGCTACAAGGTCTCCTACACCTTCGGCGGCAAGAAGCAGGAGGCCCAGGCCATGGTGACGGTGGTCGAGATCGGCAAGACGAAGCCGGCGATGCTCATGGCCTCGATCCCGGAGACCAACAAGAAGTACTGGCGCGACCTGAACACGCTCGCGGAACGGGTTCGTCCCATCTAGGAGAGGCGGTATGCCAGAAGCATCCTCTAGAATATGATTCTGGGACCGGATCTGCGCTGGAGGATGAGCAATGGCTATCGGGTTGAGCGAGGAGCACGAGGCGCTCCGCGAGTCGGTGAGCGGCTGGGCCGAGCGGAACATCCCCTCGGAGCTGCTGCGCGCGGCGACGGACGGGCGGCCCGCGTTCTGGCCGGGCCTGGCCGAGCAGGGGCTGCTCGGCCTGCACGTGCCGGAGGAGCACGGCGGCTCGGGCTACGGGCTGCTGGAGGCGGCCGTGGCCATCGAGGCGCTGGCCGAACGCATGGCCCCGGGGCCGTACGTGCCGACCGTGCTGGCCAGTGCCGTGATCAACGCGTCCAAGCGCCCCGAGCACCTGGAGTCGTTCGCCGACGGCACGCTGACCGGCGCCGTCGCGCTCACGGGCGCGCTGACCGGCACCCGCCGCGAGGACGGCTCGCTGGTCGTCTCGGGCACCGCCGAGCCCGTGCTGGGCGGCTCGCTGGCCGACGCGCTGGTGCTGCCGGTCACCACGGCCGACGGTGAGGAGTGGGTGCTCGTCGACGCCTCCTCCGCCACCGTGACCGAGCTCCCCTCGCTCGACCTGACCAGGCCGGTCGCCAGGGTCGAGCTGTCCGACGTGGTGGTGCCCGCCGCGGGCATCCTCGACGGCGTGGGCAGCTCCGACGTGCGCGACCTGGCCGCGATCCTGCTCGGCGCCGAGGCGGCGGGCCTGGCGTCGTGGTGCGTCTCGGCCGCCGCCGACTACGCCAAGGTACGCGTGCAGTTCGGCCGCCCGATCGGCCAGTTCCAGGGCATCAAGCACAAGCTGTCGCGCATGCTCGTCGCCCAGGAGCAGGCCTGCGCCACGGTCTGGGACGCCACCCGCGCCGAGGGCAAGGAGCTGGAGTTCGCCGCGGCCGTGGCCGGGGTGATGGCCCCCGACGCCGCCGTGCAGTGCGCCAAGGACGCCATCCAGACCTTCGGCGGCATCGGCTACACCTTCGAGCACGACGTCCACCTCTACTACCGCCGCGCGCTCACCCTGCGCGCCCTGCTCGGCTCGTCGGCCGAGTGGGCGGCGACCGTGACCCGGCTCAGCCTCCAGGGCGTCTCCCGCGAGATGGAGATCGACCTGCCCGAGGGCGCCGAGGAGCTGCGCGAGTCGATCCGCGCCGAGATCGCGGAGATCGCCGAGCTGGAGGGCAAGGAGCAGAAGCGGGCGCTGGCGAACCAGGGCTTCGTGATGTCCCACCTGCCCAGGCCGTGGGGCCGCGACGCCAAGCCGCTGGAGCAGGTGCTGATCGCGCAGGAGCTCAAGGCCGCCAGGGTGCGCCTGCCCGCTATGATCATCGGCGCCTGGGTGGTGCCGTCCATCGCCGCGTACGGCACCCCGGAGCAGCAGCAGCGCTTCCTGCCCAAGACGCTCAGCGGCGAGATGATCTGGTGCCAGCTCTTCTCCGAGCCCGGCGCCGGCTCCGACCTGGCCTCGCTGCAGATGAAGGCCGAGAAGGTCGAGGGCGGCTGGAAGCTCAACGGCCAGAAGATCTGGACCTCCGTCGCCCATGTCGCCGAGTGGGGCATCTGCATCGCCCGCAACTCCAGCGAGGGCTCCAAGCACGAGGGCATCACCTACTTCCTGGTCGACATGAAGGCCCCCGGCGTCACGGTCCGGCCGCTGACCGAGATGACCGGCGAGAACCTGTTCAACGAGGTCTTCCTCGACGACGTCTTCGTCCCGGACGACCTGGTCGTGGGCGAGGTCGGCGAGGGCTGGAAGGTGGCCCGCAACACGCTGTCCAACGAGCGCGTCTCGCTGTCGTCCGGCTCGGGCGGCACCGGCGCGTCGGTGCCCGACCTGCTGGGCCTGGTCGGCCGGCTGGGGCGGGAGCTGACGCCGGTCGAGGCGCAGCGGGTGGCCGAGGTGGTCTGCGAGGGCCACTCGATCAACGCGCTCTCGCTGCGGGTGACGCTGCGGCAGCTCGCGGGGTCGGAGCCGGGCGCGGACGCCTCCGTGCGCAAGCTGCTGTCCACCTCCCACGCCCAGCACGTCTCCGAGACCGCGGTGGAGCTGCTCGGCACCGCCGCCGTGACGGCCGCCGACATGAAGCTCGGCGACGCCGGCTACTGGAACCGGGCGGTGCTCGCGACCAGGGCGATGACCATCTACGGCGGCACGACCGAGGTGCAGCTCAACATCATCGGCGAGCGCATGCTCGGCCTGCCCAGGGACCCCGAGCCGGGCAAGTGACCGGCCCTGCCCGGGCTCCCCTGGAGCCCGGGCCGGGCAGGTGATCAGCCCTGCAGGGCCTGCGGGGGCACGGCCGCGCCGTTCTCGTCGGGGACGGGGCGGCCGATCCTGATCTCGCCCAGGCAGGCGCCGGCGCCGAGCGCCCGGACGGCCAGCTCGGCGCCGCCGCCCGTGAGGGTGGCGAACGTCCTGCCCAGGTCCTTGCCCGCGGGCACGGCGGCCTGCGCGAGCCCGAGCCGCACGTTCAGGGTGGTCTCCGCGCCGTTGAGGTAGGCGAGCTGGACGGTGTGCTCGCCGGGCGCGACGGGCGCGGGCAGCCGGAAGACCACCTCCTTGGCGCCGACCGGCGTGCAGGGGGTGGTCTTCGGCGCGATCGTCACGCCTTCGACGCGCAGGGGGCGCAGCCTGCCCTGCCCGTCGAAGGTCATCGGGTTCTGGATCGGGCCGCTCAGCCGCCGGGTCCAGGCGATCTCGTGCGGGGCGGTCGGGCCGAGCACCGTGGACTGGCGGGCGTAGTCGTAGAAGAAGGCCGGCAGGGCCACCTTGGCGGGCACGTGCCCGTCCAGCACGACCGTGCCCGCCGGGACGCGCGCCAGCGCCTGCGCGCCGGTCGTGACGTAGCTCTTGACGTTGCGGCCCAGTGGCCGGTCGGCGTACGCGGCGACCGACCACACCGAGCCCGCCGCGAACGCCAGCGCCACCGGCGCCCACGCCCAGCGCAGCCGGTGCGGCGGGCGCCGCCAGGGCCGCTCCTCGCCCTCGACCGGGAGGAAGGCCAGCCCGATCACCACGGCGACGAGTACGGCGGTGGAGGAGACGTACCGCAGCTCGAAGCCGCTCAGGTCGGGACCGAGCGCCTCCACCCGGCCCAGCAGGATCGGCACCACGTCGGCCAGCAGGAAGTAGCCCAGCAGCGTCAGCCACGCCAGCCAGGCCCGCCGCCGCCACCTCACCGACACGGCCACGGCGACGGCCGCGACCAGCCCGCTCGCCCACATCAGCACCACCGGCGTGGCGGCCAGCGCGTAGTCCTCGCCGATCGGGTGCCACCGCCAGGGGCCGCCCAGCGACGTCGGGACGAGCGAGCCGGTCAGCAGCGTCCACGCCGACTTCACGGCCACCTCGGCGCTGGGCGGGTCGGGGGTGAAGGTCTGGTTCGTGAGCTGCACGGAGGTGAACAGCCGGCTGAAGAACAGCACCGCGTACGGCACCAGCACGCCCAGGTACAGCAGCCACGCCCGCCACGTCCGCCGCCAGGCGATCCCCCCGAGCCAGCCGAGCGTGAGCACGAAGGCCAGCACCGGGATGAACGGCGCCTTGACGAAGAACACCATCCCGAACACCGTCCACCCCGCCGCCGCCACGGCGTGCCGCAGCCGGCCGGTCCGGACGTAGTGGACGTGCGCGGCCAGCGCCATCGGCAGCGCGATCTGGAACGGCAGCGTCTCGGCCACCACCGCCCACCACGACAGCCCCGGGATCGTCATCGGCGTCAGCAGCCAGAACCCGAGCGGGACGAGGATGGCCGGCCGCGTCCCGAACAGCAGCCGCAGCAGCCGCAGCAGCGCCAGCCCGGCCGCCGCCTGGAGGCAGATCGTGACGGTGTGCGCGAGCAGGTCGTTGTAGACGCCGAGCCGCCCCATCGCCCACTGGATCGCGAACGCCCCCGGCATCAGGTGGCCGAAGTCGATGCGCATGAGGTAGTCCCACGACAGCGGGCTCGCCAGGCCCCTGGCGATGAACACGAAGTCGTCCTGGCGGAAGTACGTCCTGCTGACCAGGCCGTACTTCCAGACGAGCTGTGCGGCGATCATGAGGAGCGCCGCCGTCAGCACCACCTCGCCGTCGGCCGCCCGCCGCCGGAGCCCCGCCATCGCCGTGCCGATCATCAGCCACCCCTCGCGCAGACTAATCACGCGGCGGGCGGCGGTGGAATGGCCGTGTCTGGGTTGTGATGTCATAGCCCGGTGCCGCACACCGTCCGGGCCGGACCCGCCGCCGCCCTCCTCGGGCTGGTCCTGGGCTGCCTGGCGCTCGGCCCGGCCCTGGGGCCCGGGTTCACGCTGCTCCAGGACATGGTGTTCGTGCCGGAGCCGGCGTTCTCGGCCTTCACGTTCGGGCTGGCGGGCGGGGCGGCGCGGGTGGTGCCGAGCGACGCCGTGGTGACCGCGCTGGCCCAGGTGCTGCCCGCCGAGGTGGTACAGAAGGCGATCCTGCTGGCGATCTTCGTGCTGGGGTGCTCGGGGGCCGCGCTGCTGCTGCCGCCGGGCGCGCCGGGGCCGCGGCTGGTGGCGGGGGCGTTCTACGTCTGGAACCCGTACGTCGCCGAGCGGCTGCTGATGGGCCAGTGGGCGCTCCTGCTCGGCTACGCCGGGCTGCCCTGGGTGGTCCGCGCGCTGTACGCGACCCGCGACCCGCGCCCGGGGTCCGGCCCGGACCCGGACCCGGAGCCTGAGCCGGGGCCGGAGCCTGAGCCGGGGCCGGCGCGTGAGCCGGGGTCGCGGGCGAGGCCGGGGCCGGGGCCGGGGTGGCGGGTCGCGGTGGCGATGGTGCCGGCGGCGGTGGGCGGGTTCGCGGCGATGACCGTCACCGCGATCACGGTCCTTCCCACCGCGTCCGGGTGGCGGCGGTTCGTCCGGGTCGCGGTCGCGCTGGCGGCCTTCAGCCTGCCGTGGCTGGCGGTGACCGCGCTGCGTCCCGAGGGGCTGCACGGCGACCCGACCGGCGTGGACGCCTTCGCCGCCCGCGCCGACACCCCCTTCGGGGCGCTGGGCAGCGTGCTGTCCCTGGGCGGGATCTGGAACGCGTACGCGGTGCCGCCGGGCTACGACAACCCGCTCGGCGCGGTGGCCAGGCTCCTGCTGACGCTGACGGGGATCGTGTTCTTCCTGCGCGGCCCGGTCCCGTTCCGCAGGGGGCTGGCCGTGGCGGCGGGAGCGGGGCTGGGCATCGCGCTCGTCGGGGTGAGCGAGCCGGGCAGGGCGGCGTTCAGGTGGCTCGTCGAGGTGTGGGGCGGGTTCGCGGTGTTCAGGGACGCCCAGCAGTTCGTCGCCCCGCTGGCGCTCCTGGCGGCGCTCGGCCTGGGCCTGCTGGCCCGGACGGTGACCGGCCCGGCGGCGGACGGGCGGGCCGGCGTCATGGCCGGGGCCGCTGCGGCGGACGGGAGCGCTGCCGCAGCGGCCCGGGTGGCGGACGGCGCCGGTGCCGGGGCGGTGACCGGGTGGCGGGGGTGGGTGGTGGCGCTGGTGCTGGTGCCGGTGGCCGTGCTGCCGACCATGGCCTGGGGCGCGCTGGGCAGGCTGGCGGCCGTGCCGTACCCGGAGGGCTGGACGGCCGCCCGCGCGGCGATCAGGGCCGACCGCGCGCCGGGGGACGTGCTCGTGCTGCCCTACGAGGCGTACCGGCGCTTCCCCTGGAACGGCGGCCGGCCGGTGCTGGACCCGGCGCAGCGCTTCTTCGCCACCCCGGGCAGAAGGGTCGTCTGCAACGACGCCGTACGCGTCGGGAGCCTGGTCGTCGCCAGCGAGGACCCCCGCGCCCAGGAGGTAGAACGCGTACTAGAAGGCCCCTCGCCCGACCTGCCGGCCGCCGGATTCCGCTACGTCATTGTCAACGCGGGGACAGGTGTGGAACGCCGGAGATTCGCCGAGTGGCTCCGTACGGCGCGGATCCTGGTCGACACGGCTGACCTGCGGCTCTACCGCTTCGACGGGCCGGTCACGACCGCGTCTTCCCCACATGTACGCTGATCTGCGCATTCGTTAAGATTCCATCTAGCTACTTCCGAGTAGCAAGAATTGGTTCTAGGTTGGGTTGGCCCGCACCAAGTCCGCGCAAGGAGGAACCCCTCGTGATCAAGATCCTCTTAGCAGCGATCATCGGCGTCGCCGTAGCGGCCCTCGTGGCGACGGTCACCACGGTCTCCTTTACCGGTTCCACCGCGACACCCGTCAACCAGCCGCTCTACAACTACGGCGACCGGTAGTCCCGCCTGCCATGACACCCTCTCCTCAAGGGGACGAGAGGGCGAGCCGGCCACCACTGCTCGAGATCGTCATTCCCGCCCGCAACGAGGAAGGACGACTCCCCGGGGGGCTCCTGCAGCTGTGCGCGAAGCTTGCCCGCATGCCGTTCCCCACCGCTGTCAGCGTCGTGGACAACAACAGCACGGACCGCACCGCCCAGATCGTCCGGGACTGGCCGGCGGGGCCCGTGCCCGTGAGCCTCGTCACCTGCCCCGTCCCCGGCAAGGGGGCGGCCGTGCGCGCGGGGCTGCTCGGCACCACCGCGCCGTTCGTCGGCTTCTGCGACGCCGACATGGCCACCGATCTCGACGCCATCGACGAGGCCTTCGGCCTGCTGCTGGCGGGGGAGCGCGTGGTCATCGGCTCCAGGGCCGTCGAGGGCTCGCACGTCGAGAACCGGCACAGCAAGGTCCGCGAGCTGGGCGCCTTCGGCTTCCGCGCGCTCGCGGGCGTGCTGGTGCCGGGGGTGAGCGACACCCAGTGCGGCTTCAAGTTCTTCGACGGCGTGCTGGCCCGCGACATCGCGGCGGTGCTGCGCACCCCCGGTTTCGCCTTCGACGTCGAGCTGCTCGCGCGCTGCCTGGAGCAGGGCTCGGAGGTGCACGAGATCCCCGTGTGCTGGCGTGACATGCCCGGCTCCCGGTTCTCCCCCGCCAGGCACACCCTCGGCATCCTGGTGGAGCTCGGCCGGATCTGGCTGCGGCTGCGCGCCCGGCCCGGCCCGGCCGTCCGCCCGGCCTGGGAACCGCCGCTCGACCCCGTCGGATCTCCGTGAAGATCGCTGTCGTCAACTGGCGTGACCCCTGGCACCCGCAGGCGGGCGGCGCCGAGACCTACGCCTGGGAACTGGCCCGCCGCCTGGTGCGGGCCGGTCACCAGGTGTGCTTCGTCACGGCCCGGGCGCCGGGGCAGAGCCGGGGCGAGACGGTGGAAGGGGTGCGGTTCGTCCGGATGGGCGGCGTCTTCACCGTCTATCCGCTGGTGCTCGGCTGGCTGCTGGCCCGGCGCGGACGGTTCGACGCGGTGCTCGACTGCCAGAACGGCATCCCGTTCTTCACCCCCTGGGTGACCCGGCGGCGGACCGAGGTGGTCATGGTCGTGCACCACGTGCACGACCGGCAGTTCGGGCTGCACCTGCCCCCGTGGCTGGCCGCGTTCGGGCGGTTCCTGGAGGGTCCGCTGGCCAGGCTGACGTACCGGCGGCGGCCGAGCGTGGCCGTCTCGCCGTCCACGGTGGCGGCCATGCGCGCGCGGCTGAAGTGGACGGGGCCCATCCACGTCATCCCGAACGGGGTCAGCGTCCCGCGCCCGCCCGGCCTGGTACGCAGCCCGCGGCCCCGGCTGGTCTGCCTGGGCAGGCTGGTCGCGCACAAACGGGTCCACCTGCTGCTGGAGGCCGTGCCCGAGCTGCGCGCGCGCCGGCCGGGGCTGACCGTGGACGTCATCGGCCGCGGCCCCGAGGAGGCGGCGCTGCGCGCGCGGCTGCCGGAGGGCGTCACGCTGCACGGTCACGTGCCGGAGGAGGAGAAGGCGCGGCTGGTCGGGCAGGCGTGGCTGCACGTGAGCGCGTCCCAGGGGGAGGGCTGGGGGCTGAGCGTGCTGGAGGCCGCGGCTCTCGGGGTCCCGACCGTGGCCTTCGACGTGGACGGGCTGCGCGACGCGGTACGGCACGGCCGGACCGGCTGGCTGCTGCCCGAGGGGGCCGACCTGGCCAAGGGCCTCGCCACGGCACTCGACGAGCTGGACCACACTTATACGGTGAGATGTCGGGAATGGGCTGAGTCGTTCTCCTGGGACCGCAGCGCCGAACGCCTGGAGGAGCTGCTGCACGGCCGTCCCCTCACCCCCGAGTGGCCCCGTCCCGGCGGCCTGGAGGCACAGTGAGCCGGGTACCCCCCATGGACCGGCTGGTGGCCGGCCGCCCCCTGAGCGAGCCCACCGAGCCCCCTCCCGCCGCACCGCCGCCCCCCGCTCCGCCTGCGACGCCCCCGCCCGCCACGCCGCCCCGCGCCGACCGGCCCGCCGTCAGCGACCGGGCGCGGCGCCGCTGGTGGCTGCTGCTGTGCTGCTTCGGCTTCGCCCTGCTGGCCTTCACCACCAAGCCGGGCCACCTCATCTCCGACACCAAGATGGACCTGGCGCTCAACCCGGTCGGCTGGCTGGAGCGCGCCGCCCACCTGTGGGACCTGCAGCACTTCGGCCAGCTCCAGAACCAGGTGGCGGGCTACGTCTTCCCGATGGGCCCGTTCTTCGCGCTGGGCGACCTGGCCGGCGTCGCGCCCTGGATCACCCAGCGGCTCTGGCTGACGCTGCTCATGTGCGTGGCCTTCCTGGGCGTCGAACGCCTGGCGGGGCGGCTCGGCCTCGGCACCCCGGGCACCCGGCTGGTGGCGGCGCTGGCGTACACGCTGGCTCCGCGCACGCTGTCGATCCTCGGCGAGATCTCGATCGAGTGGCTGCCCGCCGCGATGCTGCCGTGGATCCTGCTCCCGCTGCTCACCGCGTCGGAGACCGGCCAGCGGGCGCGCGGCGCGATCAGATCGGCGCTGGCCGTGGCGCTGTGCGGCGGCGTGAACGCCGTGGCGGTGCTGGCCGTGCTGGTCGCCCCCGTGCTCTACATCCTCACCCGGCCGCGCCCGGTGCCGCGCTGGCGGCTGTTCGGCTGGTGGAGCGGCGCGGTCGCCGTGGCGACCCTGTTCTGGTGGCTGCCGCTGCTGCTGGTGGGCCGGTACGCCTTCTCGTTCCTGCCGTACACCGAGACCTCCGGCACCACCACCCTGGTCACCTCGCTCACGAACGTGCTGCGCGGCGCCTCCGACTGGGTGCGTTACCTGCCGCTCACCGGCGTCTTCGAGCAGCCGCCCGGCTTCGCCATCGCCACCTCGGCCACCATGGTCGTGGTCACCGGCCTGCTGGCCGCGCTGGGCCTGGCGGGGCTGGCCCGCGGCGACCTGCCCGCCAGGGGCTTCGTGATCGCGCTGTTCGTGGTGGGCGTGACCGCGATGGTCGCCGGGCACGTCAGCGCGCTGGAGCCGATCACGGCCGAGCCGGTGCGCTGGCTGCTGGACGGCCCGCTCGCGCCGCTGCGCAACCTGCGCAAGTTCGACCCCCTGGTCCGCCTCGCGCTCGCCTTCGGCCTGGCCCACCTGCTGGTACGGGCCCGCCTGCCGCTGCGCACGCTGGCCGTGGCCGCCTTCGTGGCGCTCGTGCTGCCCGTGTTCAACCAGGGCCTGGCCGCGCCCGGGGACTTCAAGGAGGTCCCGGCGCACTGGCGGGAGGCGGCCTCGTGGCTGGACGAGAACGCCGGCGACGACGGGGTGCTGGTCGTGCCCGGCGCCAAGTTCGCCGAGTACGTGTGGGGCCGCCCCATGGACGAGCCGTTGCAGGCCCTCACCACCGCCCGCTGGACCACCCGGCAGGTCACGCCCCCGGGCTCGGTCGGCCTGAGCCGGCTGCTGGACGCCATCGACCAGCGCCTGGCGGCCGGCGAGGGCTCGCGGGGGCTGGCCGCCGTGCTGCGCCGCATGGGCGTGCGCTACCTGCTCGTCAGGAACGACCTGATCAGGCAGAACCTCCAGGGGGCCTGGCCCGCGCGGGTCCACGAGGCGCTGCGCGAGTCGCCGGGCGTCGACAAGGTGCGCTCGTTCGGGCCGGCGGTCGGCGACCAGGGCGACGACGACGCCGTCACCCAGCTCGACGCGCCGTTCCCCGCCCTGGACCTGTACGAGGTGGGCGACAGCAGCCCCCTGGTCACCGTGGAGCCCGCCTCCGAGGCGCTCGGCGTGCGCGGCGGGCCGGACTCGCTGCTGTCGATGGGCGACCTCGGCCTGCTCGACGACGGCCCCGTCCTGGTCAACGACGACGCGGGCACCCGGGACACCCCCACCGTGGTCAGCGACGCGCTGCGGCTGCGCGAGCGCTCCTTCGGCGAGCTGCGCTCGAACCACACCCCCACCCTCACGGCCGGCAGGAAGCCCGGCTTCACCGGCGTGCGCGAGCTCGACCTGCTGGAGGACGGCTGGCTCGACGCCACCGCGACGGCCGAGTACCACGGCATCGCCGGCATCGCGGCCTCCTCCTCGGCCGCCGACCCGGGCACGATCGCCGGGATCAGCAGCACCGGCCGCAGCGCCTGGGCCGCCATGGACGGCAACGTCGCCACCGGCTGGGAGAGCGACGGCACCCGGCCGCCCCGGGGCGAGTGGCTGCGCGTGGACCTGCCGGAACGCCGGACGATCCCGTCGGTGAACGTGATGTTCGCCTCCGACCTGCTGATCGGCCAGGCGGTCCGGCGGGTGGCGGTGGAGACCGAGGCGGGCAGCCTGGTGCAGGACGTCCGGCAGACGCAGGACCCGCAGCGGCTCCGCGTCCCCGCCGGGCCGACGGGCTGGCTGCGCCTCAGGGTCGTCGAGACCGTCTCGGACGAGTGGAGCTACGGCCAGCGGGTCGGCGTCGTCGAGCTGTCGATCCCCGGCGTCACGGCGGGCCGCTCGATCCGGCTGCCCGGGGAGGGCGGCGACGTCTTCGTCATGGACCGGGGGCTCGACGACCGGCCCGCCTGCATGCGCAACCAGGCGCGCTGGGTCTGCAACGGCCCGGAGCTGGCCAGGCAGGGCGAGGAGATCGGGTTCGACCGCACCTTCGTCACCGGCGCCGCCGCCGAGGCCAACGTGCGGGGATCGGCCGTGCTGCGCGACCCCGAGCTGGCCGACCGGTTCACCCGCGTCTCGCCCGGGCTGACCCGGATCACCGGCTCCTCGCGGCTCACCGAGGACCCGCAGGTCTCGCCCAGGTCCGCCTTCGACGGCGATATGAGCACGACCTGGGTGCCGGCCGCCGGGGACACCGAGCCCACGCTCACGCTGGTCTGGAAGGGCAAGAAGACGATCTCCCGGCTGCAGCTCGGCCGTCCCGCGAGCGACCGGCAACCGCTCGACGTGATCGTCACCGGCGACCGCGGCGAGGTGCGGGCGGGCCGCGTGGACGAGCGGGGCGAGCTGCGCTTCAAGGCGATGACGACCACCCGGCTCAAGCTGCGCTTCACCCCCTACTCCAAGCGGCTGCAGCTCACCGAGCTGCTCGTGCCGGGCGTCGACCCGGTGACCAGGCCCGACGGCATCCCGCTCAGGCTGGCCTGCGGCCTCGGCCCCCGGATCGAGGTCAACGGCCGGACCATCCAGACCAAGGTCGCCGGCACCCACGCCGACCTGCTCGAACAGCGTCCCGTGCAGATCCTCGGCTGCTCGAAGGCCGAGCTGGTGGCCGGGGACAACCGGGTGCGGGTGGCGGGCTGGGAGCCGTTCCAGATCGACGATCTCGTGGTCGGCTCGCTGCCCGAGCGGCCGCGCGGCGTCGAGGGCGCCGCCGTGCAGGGCGCCTGGACGCCGGCGGTGCGCGAGGTCAGGGTGAGCGCGCCGAAGGACTCCTTCCTCATCGTCAACGAGAACCACAACGCCGGCTGGCGGGCCCAGGTGGACGGCGAGACCCTGCGCCCGGTGCGGATCGACGGCTGGAAACAGGGCTGGGAGCTGCCCGCCGGCACCTCGGGCACGGTCCGGCTGGAGTACCTGCCGGACCGCGCCTACCGGCTGGCGCTGACGTTCGGGCTGGCGGGCATCGCGCTGCTGGCGCTGATCGCGCTGGTGCTGCGCGGGCCGCGCCCCGAGCACGTCCGCGAGACGGCGCCCGCCCCGGCCACGCGGCTGGGCCGCCTGCGCCTGCCGTACGCGGTCGTGCTGGCCCTGGCGTTCGGGGGCTGGGTGGCGAGCTGGCCCGGCATGCTCGCCGTGCTGGGCGCGCTGCTGGTGACGCTCCCGCTGCGCGCCCGCGGCGTGGCGGCGCACTGGCCGGCGGCGGGCGCCTTCGGCGTGGCCGCGCTGTCGTCGGCGGCGGGCCTGGTGCTGCGCGCGCACAGCCTCGACCTGGCCGTGCTCCAGGACCAGGTGCCGCAGCTGGCCGCCTGCGCGGCCATGGGCGTGCTGTTCGGCGCGCTGCTCAGGACACCGGAGCGGCGGGCCGGGCAGGAGCCGGCGCCGGTGGCGGAACGGCCGCTGGAGAAGGTCTCCTGAGCCGCAGCACGGGCTCCTCCACCAGGTGGTAGGCGGCCATGCTCACCAGGGCGGCCGCCACGAACGTCACCGCGCCGACCTGGAGGAAGTCGCCGGAGAACGTCTCCATGCCGGTGAGCTTGTAGAACAGCGTGATCAGCGGCACGTGCCAGAGGAAGAAGCTGTAGGAGACGCGGCCCATGTAGGCCATGACCGGGTTGCCCAGCACGCGGTGCCGCAGCGAGTCGCGCCGGGGCGCGAGCGCGAACGGCGCCACGACCAGGGTCGCGATCGCCGCCTCCAGCGCCATCCGGGTGAGGGCCTGCGGCATGCTGGGCAGCATGAGCGTGCGCGGGCCGGCCAGCTCCGTGCTCAGCACCACATAGAGCAGCAGGGCCAGCACCAGGAAGTGCGGCGCCAGCCCCTCGGCGACCGCCCGGCCCCGGCCCGCGACCGACAGCACCGCCAGCGCCATCCCGGCGGCGAAGTAGATCAGGTAGTGGGGCAGCCACTGGGACATCAGGTGCAGGTCGAACGCGTGCTCCACGACCACGCTCGCCACCGAGACGAGCGGCAGCACCCCGATGCCCGCCAGCAGCCTGACCAGCCGGTCGCCGCCGCGCGCCCACCGGTGCAACAACCACGCCAGCACCGGCAGGAGCAGGTAGAAGGCCAGCTCGATGGGCATCGTCCACATCTGGTAGAGCCCGTCGGGGGGCCGGCCGCCCGTGTAGTTCTGCAGCATGAGCAGCCACTGCACCCAGCCGGTCCACGGCAGCGACGCCCACAGCAGCAGCACCGGCACGACGACCAGCCAGTACGCCGGCATCACCCGCAGCACCCGGTGCCAGAGGTAGCGGCCCGCCCGGGGCGCGGGGGCGTCGTCCTCCAGGGCGGCCCGCGCCCACGGCCGGTAGAGCAGCAGGCCGGACAGCAGGAAGAAGACCGGCACGGCGATGCCCAGCCGGCTCGTCATCCGGGCGAGCATGCCCTCCTGGTAGATCAGCCCGGTCTGCGCGCCGACGTGCAGCAGCCAGACGCCCAGGGCCGCGAGCGCCCGGATGCCGTCGAGGGCCGCGTCGCGCCCCTTCACGGACGCTTGCGCAGCACCAGGAGCAGATTCCACGTGGCGAACTCCCTGACGATCGGAACTCTGAGCACCGGGCGGTACCAGCCGGGCATGTAGCGGGGCAGGGCGTCGATGAGCTCCAGGTCGCTCCTGGAGCGCGCCCAGCGCAGCCCGGCGGCCACGGAGACAGAGTAGAGACTGTGGGCGTAGCGGTTCTTGGGGGGTGTGCCGTACTGCTGCTCATACCTGCGCGCCGCGCGGTGGCCGCCCAGGTAGTGCCACGGGGAGGTCTCGTGGCCGCCCCAGGGCGAGAGCCAGTTGGTGTAGGCCAGGAAGACCAGGCCGCCGGGGCGCGTCACCCGCGCCATCTCCGAGGCCATCCGCCACGGCGCCGGCACGTGCTCCAGCACGTTGGAGGAGAAGCTCACGTCGACGCTGCCGTCGGCGATCGGCAGGCTCAGCGCGTCGCCGAGCACCGCCCCGCCGTGCGGGCCGTGGCCGGTCAGCTCCCCGGCGTCGATGTCGAGGCACAGGCAGCGGGCGCCGCGCCGCCGGAACGCCCGGGTGAAGTGTCCGGGGCCGCCGCCCACGTCGAGCACGGCCTTGCCCGGCAGCGAGACGTATCGTCCGAGCTGGGCGGCGGTGTCGGCGGCGAGGGTGGAGTAGTAGGCGGCCGGGGCCACCCGTTCGGTCATGAACGCGCGGAACAGGCGAACGGACCTGGCCAGATCGGCGCGCATGCGCGTGAGACCCCTTCCGGCACCGTCGGCGGCTGGTGCTGACTGACTACCGAACAACCCGGGCCAGGTCAAGGGCGGTTCCGGCCGGTGCTTCGCGCGGTCCGGGTGGCGGTCCACGGACGTGGGGCGCACGGTAACATCCCGCTCTGACATCATGTAACCCATTCATCCGTTCGTTATCGGGAAGGGGCTGCGGCGGTCTCGGGCAAATGCTACTTTCCAGTAGCGATCAGGTCGATCTGGTGAGGCGTGACTTGTCGCTCGGGGGGACCAGGTGTCTCATGTAACACGTTCTCGTTCCCCTCGACTCCCGTGAGGATTCCGAATGCGACGCACACCCGTTCTCGCTCTTGTCGCCGTCGGCACGTTCCTGCTCGTGCTCGCGGGCCTGGCCCGGTTCTGGATCGCGGACAGGATCATCTCCGCGCCGGCGAACCAGTACAGCGTGCTGGAGCTCGCCGCCCCCGGCGCCCAGTACTTCTCCATCGCCGACGGCAAGGTGCTCACCGCCGACCTGAAGATGCTGGTCACCACCCGCGGCGACGTGCAGCAGGCCACCGAGTCGCGCGTGGTCTGGGACGAGTTCACCGTGGTCGACGACGTCACCAACAACAAGCGGCAGATCAGCATGTCCGAGCGGCGCAGCGCCTTCGACCGCCACACCGGGGTGGGCCTCAACTGCTGCAACGTGAGCGTCAACAAAGAGCCGGTGCAGCTGAAGGGCCAGATCTACCTCTATCCGTTCGGCGCGGAGAAGAAGACCTACCAGTTCTTCAACCAGACGGCCCGGCAGGCCTTCGACTCGGTCTTCGTGGGCGAGGAGACCGTCGGCGGGCTGCGGGTCCACAAGTACCAGATGAAGGTGCCGCCGACGAAGGTCGCCACGGTGACCGCCCCCGGCTCGCTCTTCGGCCTCACCGAGCAGGGCGACGTCCAGCTCGACCGCTGGTACGAGGGCGTCGAGACGCACTGGATCGAGCCCACCAGCGGCGCCCCCGTCAAGCAGGAGAGCAACCGCGTCGAGACGCTGAAGACCCAGGACGGCGTCGAGCGCACCAAGGCGCTGGTGCTCAACGCGAGCTTCACCCAGAAGACCGTCGACCAGATGGTGCGCAACGCCACCGACGCCAAGAACCAGATCACGTTGCTGAGGGTCACGATCCCCGTCGTGCTGCTCGTGGCCGGCGTGCTGGTGCTGGTGCTGGCGGTGGTCCTGGGCCGCCGGCACCGCACCGAGTAGCCCTCGGCGGGGCGCCGAGAGGACAAATTAGAACTCGTTGCAGTTGGCTGCTCGCGGACGTATGGTGACGCCATGCGGACACGCGTCACGGACATGTTCGGAATCGAGCTCCCGATCTTCGCGTTCAGCCACTGCAGGGACGTGGTGGCCGCCGTCAGCCGGGCGGGCGGCATGGGAGTGCTCGGAGCGCTCTACTTCACGCCGGAAGAGCTCGAGACGGAGCTCAAATGGATCGACGACCACGTGGACGGCAAGCCGTACGGGGTGGACGTCGTCATGCCGGCCTCGTACGAGGGCGCCGACTTCGCCCCCGAGGAACTGCTCGGCCGCCTGCAGACCATGATCCCCGAGGGGCACCGCGCCTTCGTGGAGAACCTCCTGGCCAAACACGGCGTGCCGCCCCTGTCGTCCGACACGGAGGCGGGCCGCGTCCTGCTCGGCTGGACGGACGCCACCGCCCGCCCCCAGGTCGAGGTGGCTCTGCGCCACCCCATCGCGCTCCTGGCCAACGCCCTCGGCCCGCCCCCGGCCGACGTGGTCGACCTCGCCCACCAGCACGGCGTCAAGGTCGCCGCCCTCGCCTCGACCCCGCGCCACGCCCTCAAACAGGTCGAAGTGGGCGTGGACGTGGTCGTCGCCCAGGGCACGGAGGCCGGCGGCCACACCGGCGAGATCTCCACCATGGTCCTCATCCCGCAGGTCGTGGACGCCGTGGACGTGCCGGTCCTGGCCGCCGGCGGCATCGGCAACGGCCGCCAGATGGCCGCCGGCCTGGCCCTGGGCGCCGAGGGCGTCTGGACCGGCTCGATCTGGCTCACGGTCGAGGAGGCCGACACCCCGGAGATGGCCAAGCGCCGCATCCTGGCGGCCACCTCCCGCGACACGGTCCGCTCCCGTAGCTGGACCGGCAAGCCCGCCCGCCTGCTCAAGAACGAGTGGACCCAGGCGTGGGAGTCGGAGGAGTCGCCGGGGACGCTGCCGATGCCGCTGCAGTTCATGCTGGTCTCGGACGCCCTGCGCCGCATCGGCCGCTCGGACGCCGCCGAACTGGCCACGTTCCCGGCCGGCCAGATCATCGGCGTGATGAACCAGGTACGCCCGGCCAAGGACGTCGTGTTCGACCTGGTGGCCGAGTACGGCGAGGCCCTGGAACGCCTGGAACGCCTCACCGCCGACTGACCCGCCCCCCGCCCGGGCGGCGACCGCTCCGGCAGCCGCCGCCCCCGCTCCTGTGCTTCCGCTCCGCTTCGGGGCGGCGGCCGTCAGTGGCCCTGGTAGGTCGGGGGGCGCTTTTCGCGGAAGGCGCGGGTGCCTTCCTTGGCGTCCTCCGAGCCGATCACCGGCCAGCCCAGCTCGTCCGACACCTTCAGCGCCTCCGCCTCCGGCATGCCCAGCGTGTCGCGGTACGTCCGGAGGATGGCCCGCACCGCCAGCGGGCCCGAGGCGGCCACGTCGTCGGCCAGCTCGCGGGCGACCGCCAGGGCCCGGCCGTCCGGGACGACGCGGTTGACCAGGCCCATCGACAGGGCCTCCGCCGCCGTGACGGCGCGGCCGGTGAGCAGGAGGTCCATGGCGTGGCAGTACGGGATCTGCCGGGGCAGGCGGACGGCGCTGCCGCCCATCGGGAACAGCGCGCGCTTGGCCTCGAACAGGCCCAGCGTGGCCGACTCCGCCACCACCCGCAGGTCCGTGCCCACCAGCAGCTCCGTGCCGCCGGCCACCGCGTGGCCCTCCACGGCGCAGATGATGGGTTTGGTCGGCAGGTCCTCGCGCAGCAGGCCCTTCCAGTGGAAGTTGGGGATCTGGGCGGCCCTGGCCTGCACCGCCGGGTCCTCCGACGGCCGGCCCATGGCCTTGAGGTCGGCGCCGGCGCAGAACGTGCCCTGCGCGCCGGTCAGGATCGCGACCCGGACGCCGGGCTCCTCCGACGCGTACGCCCACGCCGAGGCCAGGCCGATCAGCATGTCCGAGGAGAGCGCGTTGCGGGCCTCCGGCCGGTTCATGGTGACGATCAGGACGTGGCCGTCGCGTTCGATCCGGCAGTGGGGGGTGCTGATCGGCAGGAGCTCCACGGACGCCTCCGGAGTGGCTGAATCAAGCGCTTGCTACAGGAATGCGCCCAGGATACGCTCCGTGCAAAGAAACGAGAACAGGTTCCTGTTTTGCTGGCCCTGACCTCAGGAGATCAGATGGGCACGCTCGGTTTCTGGAGGCTGGCGCAGGCGGACCCCGAGTGGATCGCCGCCGTGGACCCCGACGGCGCGCAGCACCGCGCGGGCGACCTGCTGGCCCGGTCCAACCGCCTCGTGCACGGCCTGCGCGAGCTCGGCCTGCGGCCCGGCGACGGCGTCTGCGGGCTGGCGCCGAACGGCGCCGACGGGCTCGTGCTGTATCTGGCGGCGTTGCAGGCCGGCTGGTACTACACGCCGATCAACTGGCACCTGACGGGGCCCGAGATCGCGTACATCGTCTCCGACAGCGAGGCCAAGGCGTTCTTCGTGCACCCGCGCTTCCTGCGCGAGGGCACCCGCGCGGCCGAGGCCATCGCGCCGGAGCGCCGCTTCCTGCTGGGGGAGGGCGCCCCCGGCGGCGCGGAGGGGTTCAGGGCGGCGGGCGAGCTGACCGACGGGCAGCCGGACACCGCGCCCCCGGACCGCACCGCCGGCGCCACCATGCACTACACCTCGGGCACCACCGGCAAGCCCAAAGGCGTCAGACGCCCGCTGAGCGGCCTGGACCCGGACGACTCGGCCGAGCTCATGACGTTCCTGCTCACGTTGTTCGGGATCACCCCCGGCCGCCCGAACGCCCACCTGGTCACCTCCCCGAGCTACCACACGGCCGTGACCCAGTTCGGCGGCACGGCCCTGCACATGGGGCACACGCTCGTCTACATGGACAAGTGGGACGCCGAGGAGATGCTCGCGCTCTGCGAGCGCCACCGCGTCACCAACTCCCACATGGTCCCGACCCACTTCAAGCGGCTGCTCGCGCTGCCGGAACAGACCAGGAAAAAGTACGACTTGTCCTCGCTGCGCTGGATGATCCACGCGGCCGCCCCCTGTCCCGTCCCGGTCAAATGGGCGATGCTCGACTGGTGGGGCGACTGCGTGTACGAGTACTACGCGGCCACCGAGGGCGGCGGCACCCTGGCCACGCCCGAGGACTGGAAGGCGCACCCGGGCACGGTCGGCAAGGCCTGGCCCATCAGCGAGCTGCTCATCACCGACGAGCAGGGCGAGCCCGTGCCCACCGGAACGCCCGGGACGATCTACATGAAGATGATGGGCGTCCAGTTCGAGTACAAGGGCGACCCCGCCAAGACCGCCGCGAACCGCCTCAAGGACCACTTCACGGTCGGCGACATCGGATACCTGGACGAGGACGGCTTCCTCTACCTCTGCGACCGCAAGGCCGACATGATCATCTCGGGCGGGACGAACATCTACCCGGCCGAGATCGAGAACGAGCTCATGGTCCACCCGAAGGTGGCCGACGTGGCCGTGTTCGGCATCCCGGACGAGGAGTGGGGCGAGCAGATCAAGGCCGTGGTCGAGCCCGCGCCGGGCGTCACGCCGGGGCCGGAGCTGGCCGGGGAGCTGCTGGCCTCGCTGGAGGGCCGGCTGGCCCGCATGAAGTGGCCCAAGAGCATCGACTTCATCGCCGAGATGCCCCGCGAGCCCAACGGCAAGCTGCTCAAACGCAAACTCCGCGCCCCGTACTGGGAGGGACACGACCGTGCCATCTGATCCGCTGGTCGCTCAGCACGTCCTGGAGTTCCCCGGCGGTTACACGCGTACGACGGGGCCGGTGATCGGCCGGTTCCTGAGCGAGCTGCGCGCGCGCCGCATCGTCGGGGTGCGCACGGCCGAGGGCCGGGTGCTCGTCCCGCCCCTGGAGTACGACCCCGCGACCGGCGAGCCCGTCACCGGCGAGTACGTCGAGGTCGGCCCGGCCGGCACGGTCACCGCGTCGGCCTGGGTGGACGAGCCGCTCGACGGCCACCCCCTCGACCGCCCCTTCGCCTGGGCCCTGATCGAGCTCGACGGCGCGGACACCGCGCTGGTGCACGCCGTGGACGCGGGCAACCCCAAGGCGCTGGCGCCGGGCGCGCGGGTCTGGCCGGTCTGGAGCGACCGCCCCACCGGCCACATCACCGACCTCGCGCACTTCGTGCCCGAGGTCACGCGGATCACCTCCGGCGTCCGCGTCGAGTACCGCCTCCAGGCGGGCGGCGCGCTCCGCGTCTTCCTGGAGGGGATCGCGCGCGGCGTCTTCCTCGGCAGCCGCTGCGACCAGTGCGAGAAGGTGTACGTCCCGCTGCGCCGGTCCTGTCCGGAGTGCGGAGGCGCCATCCAGGAAACGCGTGAGATCTCCGACACGGGGACGATCACCACGTTCGCCATCAACAACCTGCCCGACCCCCGGGCCCCCGAGGTGCCCTTCGTGTCGGCGTACATCCTGCTCGACGGCGCCGACATCCCCATGATCGCGCTGATCGGCGGCGTCCCCGCCCACGAGGTGCGCCAGGGCATGCGGGTCAGGGCGGTCTGGGTCCCCGAGAGCGAGCGCACCGCGTCCATGGCGAACATCCGCTGGTTCGCCCCGACCGGCGAGCCGGATGTGGAGCTGTCATGAGGGATGTGGCGATCGTCGCGTTCGCCCAGACGCGGCACACCGATCACGACACGGGGCTGAGCGAGCACGAGCTGATCCAGCCCGTCATCAACGAGGTCAAGGAGCGCACCGGGCTGAAGCGGTTCGGCTTCACCTGCTCGGGAAGCTGCGACTACCTCGCGGGCGCGCCGTTCTCGTTCGTCTCGGCGCTCGACGCGCTGGCCGCCTGGCCGCCGATCTCCGAGAGCCACGTCGAGATGGACGGCGCCTGGGCCCTGTACGAGGCGTGGGTCCGCCTCCAGCACGGCGACATCGACTCGGCCCTCGTCTACGGCTTCGGCAAGTCGTCGCTCGGCGACCTGCGCACGATCATGACGCTCCAGCTCGACCCGTACTATCTGGCTCCGCTCGGCCTCGACCAGCTCTCCTACGCCGCGCTCCAGGCCGCCGCCCTCGGCGCGGAGCGCAAGGAGCTCGACGAGATCGTCCGCCGCAGCCGGGCGGACGGCCGCGGCAACCCGTACGCGTTCGACCTGCCGGACCCCGAGGGGGACGACTTGGCCGTGCGGCCGCTGCGGAAGGCGGACGTGCCGCCCATCACGGACGGCGCGGCGGCGATCGTGCTGGCCACCGGCGACCTGGCCGGCCGGCTGCATCCGAACCCGGCCTGGATCAGGGGCATCGCGCACCGCACGGAGCCGCACTACCTGGGCATGCGCGACCTGGCCCGATCGGCCTCCGCGGCCGACGCCGCCCGCGCCGCCGGGGTCGGCAAGGGGCCCGTCGAGGTGGCTGAGCTGCACGCCCAGTTCCCGCACGAGGAGATCATCCTGCGCCGGGCCCTGGAGCTGGGCGGCGACACCGTGATCAACCCGTCCGGCGGGCCGCTGGCCGCCAACCCCGTCATGGCCACCGGCCTGATCCGCATCGGCGAGGCCGCCCGGCGCGTCCACGACGGCACGGCCCGCCGCGCGGTCGCGCACGCCGCGAGCGGCCCCTGCCTGCAGCAGAACCTCGTGACCGTCCTGGAGGCATGAGCATGGGCAACCGGTGCGCCGTCATCGGCGTCGGCCAGACGCACTACACCACCAAGCGCGGGGACGTCTCCATCGCCGGGCTGGTCCGCGAGGCGGCGCTGCGCGCGCTGGCGGACGCCGGGCTGTCGTTCAAGGACATCGACGCCGTCGTGATCGGCAAGGCGCCCGACCTGTTCGAGGGCGTGATGATGCCGGAGGCGTACCTGGCGGACGCGCTCGGCGCGGCGGGCAAGCCGATGATGCGCGTGCACACGGCCGGCAGCGTCGGCGGCTCCACCGCGCTCGTCGGGGCCTCGCTGATCCAGGGAGGCGTGCACGAGCGGGTGCTCGTGGTCGCCTTCGAGAAGCAGTCGGAGTCCAACGCCACCTGGGCGCTCTCCACGCACCTGCCGTTCAACGCGTCGCTGGTGGTCGGCGCGGGCGGCTACTTCGCCCCGCACATCAGGGAGTACATGCGCAAGTCCGGCGCGCCCGGCCACATCGGCACGCTGGTGGCGGTCAAGGACCGGCTGAACGCGCTCAAGAACCCGTACGCGCACCTCAAGATCCCCGGCATCGACCAGAAGATGGTCGAGTCCACCCCCATGCTCTGGGAGCCGATCCGCTACCTGGAGACCTGCCCGTCCAGCGACGGCGCCTGCGCGATGGTGCTGGCCTCGGAGTCGGCCGTCACCGGCACCCCGGCCTGGGTGCACGGCACGGCCATGCGCTCCGAGCCGATCTTCCGCGCGGGCCGCGACACCGTCAGCCCGCAGGCGGGCAAGGACTGCGCGGCCGACGTCTACCGCCAGGCCGGCATCACCGACCCGCGCCGCCAGATCGACGTGGCCGAGGTGTACGTGCCGTTCTCCTGGTACGAGCCGATGTGGCTGGAGAACCTGGGGTTCGCGGCGGAAGGCGAGGGCTGGAAGCTCACGGAGTCGGGCGCCACGGCACTCGACGGCGACATCCCGTGGAACGCCTCCGGCGGCGTGCTGTCGAGCAACCCGATCGGGGCGTCGGGGCTGATCAGGTTCGCCGAGGCCGCGCTGCAGGTGCGCGGGATGGCCGGCGAACACCAGGTGGAGGGCGCCCGCACGGCGCTCGGCCACGCCTACGGCGGAGGAGCGCAGTTCTTCGCCATGTGGATCGTCGGACGAGAGAGACTCTGATGGAGTTCAACCACGCTGACCTGTTCGAAGGGCTCGCGGACACGATCGGGGAACGCACGGCCGTCGTCTGCGGCCAGGAGCGCCGCACCTACGCCGAGCTGGACGCGGAGGCGAACCGGCTCGCCCACTACCTGCTCGGCCTCGGGATCCGGCCCGGCCACCACGTCGGCCTGCACCTCTACAACAGCGTCGAGTACGTCGCCGGCATGCTCGCCGCCCTCAAGATCCGGGCCGTGCCGATCAACGTGAACTACCGCTACGTCGAGTCCGAGCTGCTCTACCTCTACCGCGACTCCGACATCCGGGCGCTCGTCTACGACGTGGAGTTCGAGCCGAGGGTGGCCGCCGTCTTCGAGGAGGCGCCGCTGCTCGAACACCTCGTGGCCGCGGGCGGGCCGCCGGGGATCGCCTCGGCGGTGCCGTACGCGAGCGCGCTGGAGCGCGGCAGCCCGGAGCGGGGCTTCCCGGAGCGCTCGGGGCAGGACGTCTACATCATCTACACCGGCGGCACCACCGGCATGCCCAAGGGCGCGATGTGGCACGTCGAGGACCTGTTCATGGGCTTCGGCGGCGGCAACCCCTACGGCGCGCCGCGCGCCACCCCGCAGGAGGTCATCGACGAGGCCGTCAAGGCCACCCCCATGGTGATGGCGGCCGCCTCGCCGCTCATGCACGGGGCCGCGCAGATGGCCATGTTCCTCACCTGGTGGATGGGCTCGACCATCGTCTTCACCCGCAAGTTCGAGGCCGGCGAGCTGTGGCGGGCGGTCGAGCGCGAGCGCGCGAACACGATCAGCATCACCGGCGACGCCATGGCCAGGCCCATGGCCGAGGCGCTGGCGAACGGCGACTACGACCTGTCCTCGCTCTTCGTGATCAGCTCGACCGGGGCCATCCTGTCCGGCGCGGTCCGCGACCGCCTCCAGGAGCTGCTGCCGAACGTCATGATCGTCGACAGCTTCGGCTCCACCGAGTCCGGCTACACCGCCTCCGGCGTGGCCGGCTCCTCACCCGAGAAGGGCCTGCGCTACCAGCCGAACTCCGTGGTCAAGCTGGCCGTGCTCGACGAGAAGAACCGGCCCGTCGAGCCCGGCTCCGGCCAGCTCGGCACGGTCGCCAGGTCGGGACGGGTGGCCTTCGGCTACTACAACGACCCCGGCAAGACCGCCGCCACGTTCGTCACCGACGAGGACGGCACCCGGTGGCTGCTGACCGGCGACCTGGCCACCGTGGAGCCCGACGGCACCGTGAACGTGCTCGGCCGCGGCTCGCAGTGCATCAACACCGGCGGGGAGAAGGTCTTCCCCGAGGAGGTCGAGGCCGTGCTCAAGGGGCATCCCGGGGTGTTCGACGCGGTGGTGACCGGGGTGCCGGACGAGCGGTGGGGGAGCAGGGTGGCCGCCGTGATCGAGCCCCGGCCGGGCGTCGAGGTCACCTCCGAGGAGCTGGACGCGCACTGCAGGACGCTGCTGTCGGGGTACAAGGTGCCGCGCACGTACGCGTTCGTCGAGGAGATGCTGCGCTCCCCGGCCGGCAAGGCCGACTACCGCTGGGCCCGCGAGATCGCCATGAAGGGGTGCCGTTGACCGACGTGTCATAGGCGGCCAAACCTCGAAGATCCCTGGCCGGACCTTAGTACTTCACTCTGCACCGGCGCTTCCCGCGGGGGCGGGCGGAGTTTCCTGACGAGGTGGTCGACTACGTCGCGACGCAGACCAAGACGTCGGTCAGCAGTCTGGGCCTGTGCGACTGGTCAGGTCGTACGATCGAGCGTCATCGCGGTGAGATCCGCGACCATCTCGGCTTCCGGGAGCGCTTCGTCGCCGACGCCGACAAGCTGACCGATTGGCTGGTCGTGAACGTCGCGCACGCTGAACGGCAGCCCGACCGGGTCCGCGAGGAGTTGCTCAAGCAGTGCCGGGCCGAACGGATCGAGCCGCCCTCTCCGGGGCGGATCACCCGAATCGTACGGTCGGCACTGCACAACGCGGAGCAGATCTGGTTTCACCGGATCGCGGCGCGGCTGGATGCGATGACGGTGGCCCGGCTACTTGCCCTGGTGACTGCCGACGACACCGCAGTGGAGACCGAGGAGAGCGATGAGGATCTGGACGAGGATGAGGGGTCGGTCCTGTCCTTGATCAAGGCGATGCCAGGCAACGTGAGCCTGGACTCGATGGTGGCGGAGATCCGCAAGCTGAACGCGATCCGGGCATCGGTACTCTCGGCTCGCTCGGCGGCACGTGAGCGGGACACGAGACGCTGCGTCTGTAGGCATTTATGCAGGCGGCCGAATCCGCTGGATGTGGGTCCGGCCGCCTTCGTCGAGGTTTCACGGGCTGAGTACATCTAGTAGCACCTAGCCGATCGCCAGGATGTTCACCAACGGCGGGCCGCCGTGGTGTTGCGGCGGCCCGCGTCGCAGGCGGCGGGTTGACGACGTAGCAGTGCCGGTAACGGGTCGCGGGTCAGCGGCACCGGGCGGTGTGGACTGGTAGTCGGGAAAGCCCCCGTCCCGACCTCCGCCACAGGTCGCTGCCCCGCATGTCCTCGGCGAGCACGTCCACGGCAGTCCCTTCCAGCCACCACCGGTCAGGCGCGCCGAAGCCGCAGCTCCGTCAGATCGCCTTCTTGAGGAAGCGGAGAACGAGCTCGTTGTACTGCTCAGGCTTCTCCGCCGGGACGATGTGCCCGGCTCCTTCGACGAAGGCGGCTTCGGAGCCGTCGGGGAGGGCGGCGCGAATCGCCGCGAGAGACGCCTCATCCATGACAACGCTTCTGTCCTCCGTGCCATGGAGGTACAACGTCGGCTGAGTCGGCAGAGCCCCCCAAAGAGCACCGTGTTCCGCCGCCCACTCCGGCGTCCCCATCTGCTTGGCGCCGAAGTTCGTCCGGTAGAGATCGAGGGCCGCATGCAGCCTGGCAGGCTCGCCCAGGGCCTTGCGCGTCCCTTCGAACTCCTCGGTGGCGTCGTATCCCGGCCCGGTCCACTTCTCCTGCAGGATCTCCCGCAGATACGCCATGTCGTTGGCGGCCAGGACCTCGTCTGCCATGTCCATCTGGAAGAACCAGAAGTGGTTCAGATTCTCGATGCCCTGGTAGGTGCTGGAGTACTCGCCGAAGAACTGCAGAGGCGGAACATCGCTGACCACCACCCGTGACCACCGCTCCGGTGCTGCGACGGATGCGGCCCAGGCGGTACCTCCGCCCCAGTCATGGCCCACGAGGATCGCATCGCCCCCGCCGTTCAGCGCTTCGTGCAAAGCGTTGGCATCGGCGGCGAGATCTCTGAGCCGCATGCTGCCGTCCGCAGGAAGCGAGGACGGGGCGAACCCCCGCATGTTCGGGGCAACCGCTCGATAGCCGGCCTCGGCGAGAGCCGGGATCAGGTGTCGGTAGGTCGTGTCCCCGGACTCGGGGAAGCCGTGGAGCAGCAAGGCCAGCGGTCCCTCCCCCTCTTCTACGTAAGCGAAGTCAATCCCGTTGGCGTTGACGCGCTGGTGCTTCATGGTCATCTCCAAGGTTGTCGAAGAAATGTGAGGCGGTCGGCCCGGTCACAAGAGATACGAACCGGACCGGCTCCCCTGGAGGCTGACCGTAACGTCGCCCTGCATGAGCTGTCAATACGAACCGGTTCGTATCCTTAGCTCTGCTGCCTGCTACGGTACGGATCCATATCGTGGCTGCGGGACCATGAGCCTGTCCGTGGCCGTGCAAAAGTGGCTCTGGCACAAAGATCGTGATGTGGTCACGGTCAGTGAGCTATGGCAGGAGAACCCGCTTGCGAAGTAGGTCGAGGTTCCCGCGGCCGCCGGGGTCGAGGGTGACGAGCGTGCGCAGATTCCGTACGGCCTCGGCGGCCGACCGCGCGGCGGCGTCCAGGCGGCGCGCCGCGTACCCGGCGGCGGTGGTGACCGCCACGCCGACGAGCTGGCCGGCGGGTTCGGCGAGCAGGGCCGCGCCCGGCAGGCCGTCCCAGAGCGCGGCGGGCATCGAGCCGGGTTCGGGGCTCAGCACGCCGACCGTCAGAGACCCGGCCGGCGCGCCCGTGGGAACGTCAACCAGGCCGGTCAGCCGCTCCACGGCGCGGAACCCGCCCCGCCGCCCCGCCCACGGGAACCCGCCGGCCACACAACGCAGCCGGTAGCCGCCACCGGGAGCGACCCTGGCCCAGCGGGTGTGCTCGGCTTCGGGCAGGTCGGCCCAGGCCGGTTCGGCGGTGCGCAGCAGCACCGCGTCCGCGCCGCCGTGCCCGCGCCACACCGGCTCGGCCGCCAGCCACCGCGCCGACCAGGCAGGGCGTACGTGGCAGGGCGCGCCCGCCCGCACCACCCGCCCCGCGGTCAGCACCAGGCCGGCGCCGATCGCGTATCCCGAGCCGGTCGCGCCGACGAGGTCGTCATGACCGGAGAAGACCTCGACGACCCGTTCGCGTCCGAGGCGGTGCGGTGGCGTGTCCATGGGTCCGCCTATCAGCTACGTCTCGACGTGCCGCCCCCGTGGATCAGCGCCTGATCCTCATCTCACTATGGCACCGCGGCCAGGAAATTTCCCGGCTTGTCAGGTCTTCCCGGTGGTGAGCCAGGCCGCCGGGGCCAGAGGCACACGCCCGCGCTGCCGACGTCCAGCCGGCCGAAGCCGCAGGGCGGCCGGCCGTCAGGTTCTGCGCGAGATGACCATGATGTATTCGCAGGGGGCGTTCGTGCGGTTGGCGAAGCCGTGGTCGGCGTCGGCCTGGAAGAACAGGGAGTCGCCGGTGTTCAGGGTCTCGCTGATCCCGCCGATCGCGACGGTGAGGGTGCCCGCGAGCACCAGGAGCTGTTTCTCCGTGCCCGGCGGATAGGCGGGCAGCAGCCCGGTGGAGACCTGCGCGGGGAGGTAGTGGACGATCATCTCGGCTCCTCCCGCGCCCGGGGCCGCTGACACCATGTGCCGCTCGAAGCCGGTTTCCGGGTCACGGAAGACGGGGCGGTCGTTCTTGCGCATGACAATGGCCACGCCGGACGCGGCGGCGGCCGGCGCGCCGATCAGGTCCGAGAGCGACGCGTCGAGCGCGTGGGCGATCCTGGACGCGACGCCGATCGTCGGGCTCTTCTCGCCGCGTTCGACCTTGGACAGCATCGCCCGGCTGACCGAGGACTGCGTGGACAGCTGCTCCAGCGTCAGGCCCGCCTCCTCGCGGCGCCGCCGTACGTTGACGCCGAACGCGCCGGCCAGGTCGTCACCGTGCTGCCGTCCGGCCCCGTTTGCGTCTTGCTCGACCACCGTGCTCCTCGATCGATGAATGCCACGCCGCGCACAGTGTACTGTTTCTCCTATAGAAGATAGAGTCTTCTATAGGAGACGCACTTGCGCTCCCGAACGACGGAGGTTCCATGCGTTTGATCTCAAGTGGCCGGCACCATGCCAGGTTCGAATTCGGCGAGCTGCAGGTGATCTCGCTGCGAGACGGATACATCGACATGCCGCCCACCCGGCTCCGCGACGAGGACGGGCGCCCGCTCGACGAGCTGCCGGCCGCCGTCCCGCTGGCCGGCGACAACCTGCGGCTGTCGGTCAACGCCTTCTTCGTCACCGACGGCACGCGCTCGGTTCTCATCGACACCGGCGCGTCCGACGTCTGGCACGACCCCACCATGGGACTGATCTACGACGCGCTCGACGAAGCGGGGATCGACCGCGCGCAGGTCACCGATGTGGCCATCACCCACAGGCACGAAGACCACGTGAGCGGCCTGATCGCGCCGGACGGCTCTGAGGCGTTCGCCAAGCTTGAGCGCGTGTGGATCGGCGCGGGCGACGCCTCGGTGTTCACCGGCCGGCTCGAGCCGATCCGCGACCGGGTCGTGCCCGTGTCGGAGAAGGCCGCGATCAACGACTGGGCCACCGCGATCCCGACACCGGGCCACACGCCCGGTCACACCGTCTACGACATCAGGAGCGGCACCGGCCACCTTCTCGTCTGGGGCGACACCGTGCACGTTCCCACGCTCCAATTCGATCAGCCGGACGTGTCCTGGGAGCTCGACGGCGACCAGTCCCAGGCCCGCGCCGCGCGGGCGGCCCTCCTCGAACGGCTGACCCGGCCACACCACTTCGTGGCGGGCGCCCACCTCGACTCGCCCGGCATCGCGCGCGTGACCCCCTCCGGCGACGGTTACGCGCTGGAATACCTGGCGCCACCGATCGGCTGATCGGGGGTTTCACCCCAGGTGCGGGAGCCGGCCGGTCAGCAGGCGGCCGGCTCCGTCCGGCCGGCCGGAGGCGGGGTGGCGGGCGTGGCGAGGCTGGCCAGGAGCCGCAGGTTGGTGGCGGCTCCGGATCCCGGCGGGGCGCTGTAGATCATCAGGGTCAGGTCGGGGTCGTCAGGCGCGGTCATGGCGATGTAGTCGAGGGCGAGTTCGCCGAGCCTCGGGTGGGCGAAGCGTTTACGTCCGCGGGTCTTGCCGTGGACGTTGTGGTCGGCCCACAGGCGGCGGAAGTCGGCGCTGTGCAGGGACAGGTCGCCGATCAGGGTGGCCAGTTCGGGGTCGTCGGGGTAACGGCCGGCGTCCTTGCGCAGGTTGGCGACGGTGTCGCGGGCCTTGGCCGGCCAATCGGGATAGAGGTCTTTGGAGGTCTCGTCCAGGAAGACCAGGCGGGCCATGTTCCGCTCGCCCGCCGGCAGGGCGGCGAAGTCGGTGATGAGGGCCGCGGCCAGGTCGTTCCAGGCCAGGATGTCCAGGCGGCGGCCGATGACATAGGCGGGCGCGCCGGTCAGGGCGTCCAGGGCCTGGCGCAGCTCCGGGCCGACGCGCTGAGGGCGGGCCCGCCGTCTGCGGGCGGGGGCGGGACGGGCGAGGTTGTGCAGGTGGGCGCGTTCGTCGTGGTCCAGGCGCAGGGCGTCGGCGACGGCGTCGAGGACGTCGCCGGAGACGTTGCGGGCGCGGCCCTGTTCCAGACGGGTGTAGTAGTCGACGCTCACTCCGGCCAGCAACGCGAGCTCTTCCCGGCGCAGTCCGGGCACACGGCGCCGGCCGCCGAAGCTTCCGGCGCCGACGTCGTCGGGGTGCAGACGGGCGCGGCGGGCCTTGAGGAACTCGGTGAGCTGCTGGGCACGGTCCATGCCGTCCAGTATCGCGAGGTTTGTCATAGCGTGCCTGGTTCTGCCAGACCCAGGCACGGGCGGCCCGGGTTGATCAGAGCTCTGGGTGGCCGGCGGCGGGATGGCCAGGATGGACATCGTCCGCCGAGCGGGCACCCGATCAGCACACCAGAGCAGGAGCGATCAGTCATGTCGAACACCCTCACCATCGTCGCCGGTTTCATCGCCAAGCCCGGGCAGGAGCAGCGGTTGCGGGACGAGCTGACCGCGATGATCGAGCCGTCCCTGGCCGAGGAGGGATGCCTGGGTTACCAGCCGTACGCCGATCCGGCCCGCCCCGAGCGGATGGTCATCGTGGAGGAGTGGGCGGATGCCGCGGCGCTGGACCACCACTTCACGCTGCCGCACTTCACCCACGTCGCCGCGGTGCTGGAGGAGATCCTGGCCGAGCCGTTCACCCTGCGCCGCCTGACCGACGTCTCCGCCTGAGGCCTGTTCCGGCAGGCCGGCCACGAGGCCGTTCCCGTGACGTCCATGGGAGCGGCCTCGTGCGCTTGCTTGGCGCGCGGATCGCTGCGGCACTAGCTTCCGGGCCGGCGCCGGAGCCGGTCGAAGAACCTTCGCACGTCGCTGACCAGGAGGTCCGGCACCTCCATGGCGGCGAAGTGCCCCCCGCGGTCGTACTCCTGCCAGTGCACGACGGTGTTGTCGCGTTCCACGAAACGCCGGACGGGCCGGGTGATGTCGCGGGGGAAGACTGCCACGCCTGTGGGGACCGTGGACGGCTCCGGCTTGCCGAAGGACAGGGCGGCCTCGCGGTAGAGACGTGCCGAGGAACCGGCGGTGCCCGTCAACCAGTACACCATCACATTGGTGAGCATGCGATCACGGTCCACGCTGTCCTCAGGAAACCCTTCGGAGTCGGTCCATTCTTTGAACTTCTCGACGATCCAGGCCAGCTGACCGACGGGGGAGTCGGTCAGGGCGTAGGCGAGCGTCTGCGGCCGGGTGGACTGGATCCTCATGTAACCGGACAGCTCGTTCATGTAGTGGTCGAGCGATGCGAGCCTTGACTTCTCGTCATCGGTCAGCACCGCGAGCTCGGCGGGATCTCCCGAGGGAAGCGCGATGACGTTGTTCAGATGCACGCCGACGACATGCTGGGCGTCCATCACGCCGAGCTCGCGGGAGATCGCAGACCCCCAGTCTCCGCCCTGCGCTCCATAGCGGGCGTACCGGAGCCGCCGCATCAGTTCCGCCCAGGCCGCGGCGATACGGCGCACGTTCCATCCCGCCTCGCGGGTCGGTCCGGACAGGCCGTATCCGGGGATCGAGGGGATCACCAGATGGAACGCCTGAGCCGGATCGCCGCCGTGGCGACGTGGATCGGTCAGAGGGCCGATGACGTCGAAGAACTCCACGATCGAGCCGGGCCAGCCGTGGGTCAGGATGAGCGGAAGCGCGTCCGGCTCGGGGGAGCGCACGTGCAGAAAGTGGATGTTCTGCCCGTCGATCCGCGTGGTGAACTGCGGGAAGCTGTTCAACCGTGCTTCGTGGACCCGCCAGTCGTAGGCGGTGCGCCAGTACTCGGCCAGTTCTCTGAGGTAGCCGAGCGGCACGCCGTGGGTCCAGCCGGCATCGGGCAGCTCGTCGGGCCACCGGGTGTCGGTGAGGCGGCCGCGCAGGTCGTCCAGGTCGGCTTGGGCCACGTCGACGGTGAACGGCGTGATCTCGTAGGTCGGTTCGGCGTCGGCGCCGGCGGAGGTGGTCACTGCGAACTCCTGTCAGTCGTGGTCTCCTGGCCGAGGTCAGGAGACCGGATCATGAAGACGACGGCGGCGAGCGCGCCCACGGCGAAGATCGCGGCTACGCGGAGGGTCGTGGACACCCCCGAGGTCAAGACGGCGGAAGGGGCGCCGTCGCCGCCGCGGGTGGCCGCCCCGTACACGGTGACCAGGATCGACAACCCGAGGGCGCCGCCCACCTGTTGCATGGCGTTGAGCAGGCCCGACGCCGCGCCGGACGAGCCCGCCTCGACGGCCGAGACGCCGATCACGGTCAGCGGCGTGAAGACGATGCCCGTGCCGACGCCGTACAGCAGCAGGGGACCGAGCAGCGATGCGGCGTAGCCGCTGTCGGCCGACAGCCCCGACAGCCACACCAGCGCCACTGCGATGAGCCGACGGGTACGTTCACGAAGAACACCCATCGCCACGACGCCCACTCGGTGAACAGGCCGCCGGCCAGCAGGCCGACCGCCGCCCCGGCTCCCGACACGCCTCCCAGCAGGCCCAATGCGCGGTTGCGCGCGCGTCCCTCCGTGAAGTTGGTGGTCGTGAGCGCGAGCACGGCGGGGGCGATGACAGCGGCGCTGACCCCCTGCGCCGCCCGCGCGAGCAGAAGCACGCCGCTGGACTGCGCGAACCCGCCCGCGAGCGAGGAGACGGCGAACAGCGCCACGCCGATGACGAGGACGCGGCGACGGCCGACGAGGTCGCCCACCCGCCCGCCGAGCAGCAGCAGGCCGCCGAAGGCCAGGGTGTAGGCGTTGATCACCCAGGACAGGTTCCCGGTGGACAAGCCCAGGTCGCGCTGGAGGCTCGGCAGGGCGACGTTGACGATCGTCGCGTCGAGCACGACCATCAGCTGCGCCCCGGCGATGGCCACCAGCGCCGTGACAGGGTGACGGGGTGCACGGGCCGTGCCCGGTGGAGCAGTCAGAGCGGATGAGGACGGGGTCAAGACGCGACCACGGGGCCCAGATAAGATACGGTTGCGTTCACAAGTGGAGCACAGTACGCCACCCGAATTAGGAACGCAAGCGTTCACTGTGGCTGACGGGAAGGCCGACATGACCCCTCAGGCTCACCGGACCGGCAACGCGCCGCCCACCGGCCGGCGGCGCGGCACCGCTCTGGAACAGGCGATATTCGAGGCGGTGGTCCAACAGCTCGAGGCGGTCGGCTATGCCGGACTCACCATGGAGGGCGTGGCGGCCGCAGCCCACACGGGCAAGGCGGCGCTCTACCGCCGCTGGCCGGGCAAGGCCGAACTCGTGGTCGACACCCTCGATCGGCTCCTTCCCTCACCCGAGGACCTGCCCGATCGCGGCAACGTCCGTGACGAGCTCATCGAACTGCTGCGGCAGAAGGCCGCGGTGCTCAATTCCCGCGTCGGCCGCGCCGTGCAGAGTCTGCTCGCGGAGACCGAGCGCGACCTGCCGTTCGTCCGCCTCGTCCAGGAACGTGTCTTCGAGCCGCGGCTGAATGTGTTCCGGGTGATCCTGGAGCGCGGCGGCCGCCGGGGCGAGATCCGTCCGGAGCCGATAAGCCCGCTCGTGGCCGACCTGGGCCCGGCCATGCTGGTGCAACGCTTCCTCGGCGACTCCTCGCCGATCCCCGACGACTTCCTGGTCGCCATCGTGGACCAGCTCATCCTGCCGCTGATCAAGCGGTAGCGTTCGCCCACCTGCCCGGCGCCGAGGAGTGCCTCGTCCTCACTCGCGGGCGCGTCACCGCCCGCCCGGCCGGCTCCCCCGCTGACCTGACCACCACGCCGACGGTCTGGCCTGCGACGTCACCGACGAAGGCGGCGTTGCGCCGAGCTCGCCGGCGCGGTCCTCAGCCCTTTTTGAAGATCTCGAACATGGAGAAGTAGTTCTCGGCGCCATGCCCCTGGGCGATCGCGCGTTCGGCGAGGTCCTTCATCAGCCGTGGCTGGTCGGAGTGGACGCCCTGCTCGACGCTGGTGCGGAGAATGTGCTCCAGCGCGTTCAGGTTCATGCGCATGGTCCCGAGGTCGCCGGGGTACGCGCCCTCGTCCAGGCTCGGCGCCTGTGTGGCGAGGCTCGCGGGGTTCAGCACCACGGGCATGAACCAGCCCAGCGCGAGTTCGGCGAACTCGGCCGCGGGCACGCCGGCCGAGCCGACCAGGGCGGCGCCGTGCAGGAAGCCGTTCAGGGTCGTGTACATCATTTCGAGCATGGCCGTGTTGAACAGCACCGCCAGCCCCGGATCGGCGCCGAGGTGCCGGGGATCGCCCAGGAGCTCCAGGGTCGCCCGGTGCCGGTCGAAGGCTTCCCGCGGGCCGGCGTACAGGAAGACCGACCCGGGCTGTCCGACGAGCGGCGGGGGAACCATGATCGCGCCATCGAGATAGCCGAGGGCGTGCTCGCTCGCCCAGTCCGTCGCCGCGCGAGCCTCCGCCGGCGTTCCCGAGGTGAGATTCACCAGCGTACGGCCCTGAAGCGCACCGCCGGCGGAGTCAAGGACCTGGTGCAGGGTCGCGTAGTCGTTGAGGCAGGCGATCGTGACCGGGCTCGCGGCCACGGCCTCGGCGACGGTGGCCGCGCGGTGCGCCCCCTTGGCGACCAGCGCGTCCGCCTTGCCGGCAGTGCGGTTCCAGACCGTCACGGACTGGCCCTTGCCAAGGAACGTCTCTGCCAGCACCGATCCCATGGGGCCCAGGCCCATGACGGTGACCGCGGTGCTGTTCTGTCCAACTGAGTGCTGTTCTGTCATGCCAACAGGCTGGACTCTCACACCGGCGTGAGAGTCAACGGGATGTGGCGGTTGTCACATCCCGATCAGGAGGGGAGGCCGGGGCCCGCACCGGCCGGCATCCGCGAAGTCGGGATGATTCGCGAACTTTGTGGGGACACGGCATATCCAAGATCCCGTGACACTAATCGCTGGAGATCCGCAGCGGATCGGGGATTACTGGTTGGCCGGGCGGCTGGGCGCGGGCGGCCAGGGTGTGGTCTACGAGGCCTACGACCGGACCGGGCGACGGGTGGCGATCAAGATGCTGCACGGCGTCGACGTGGGCCTGCTCAAGCGGGAGGCCATCGCGGCGCAGCGCGTCTCCTCCTTCTGCACGGCGGCCGTGATCGAGGCCGACCTCACCGGACCGCGGCCGTACCTGGTCAGCGAGTACGTCGAGGGGCCCAGCCTCGGCTCCGCCGTACGGAACGGCAGGAGCTTCACCCCGGGAGAGCTGCACCGGCTGGCGACAGGCATCGCCACCGCGCTGACCGCGATCCATGACGCGGGCGTGATCCACAGGGACATGAAACCGGACAACGTCCTGCTCGGCCCCGACGGCCCCCGAGTGATCGACTTCGGCCTGGCGCGGACGCTGGAGATGTCGCTGACCGCGAGCGGGCTGATCTCGGGGACGCCCACGTACATGGCGCCGGAGGTGTTCACCGGCGAGCGGGCCGGGGCGCCCGCCGACGTGTTCGCGTGGGGCGGGATCATGCTGTTCGCCGCGACCGGCAAGGATCCGTTCAAGGCCGAGACGCTCGGCGCGGTCATGCACCAGGTCATGTCGGTCGAGCCGGATCTGAGCTGCCTGCCGGAGTCGCTCCGCCCGCTGGTCCACGCCGCGCTGCGCAAGGACCCGCTGGAGCGGCCCACGGCCCGCGCCCTGTTGCTCGCCCTGATCAGCGGCGACGGGCAGCTCGACACGGCACGGCTGCTCGCCGAAGGCGGCCGTGCCTCGCACCTCGCGACGCAGGCGCACGACCCCGGCCTCGGCCCGCTCGCCGAGGAGGCCTACGGCCTGCTCGGCCCGGCCGATCGCGAGCAGGCGGCGAAGGTGTTCCTGCGGCTGGTGACGGTGAACGAGGACGGCGACCTGTCCATCCGGCGGGCCCGCCTGAGCGAGTTCACCGAGGCGCAGGCGGTGCTGCGGGTCTTCGGCTATCTCCTGGACATCAGCGGCGATGAGGTACGGCTGGCCCGGCCGGCCCTGCCGCACGCGTGGCCCCGGCTGCGCCGCTGGATCGAGAGCAACAGGGACGGAATGGCCGTCCACCGGGACATCCTGGCGGCGGCCCGGCGCTGGGACGAGCGCGGCCGGCGGGACGGCGACCTGTTCACCGGGCAGTCGCTGGAGAACGCGTTGCAGTGGGCCGCCACCGGCCGCAAGGACATCGCGCTGGCCGGCTTCGAGCGGGACTTCCTGGACGCGGGCGCCGCGCTGGGCCGCCGCAGGGCGCGCAGGGCCCGGCTGGTGTCGCTGAGCCTGGCGGTCCTGCTGGTCGTCTCGCTGGCCGCGACCGGTGTCGCGGTGTGGCAGGGCAAGGTGGCCGAGGACCGGTTCCGCGCGGCGGAGGCGGCCAGGATCGCGGCCACCGCGGGCGCGATCCGCGCCACCGATCCCGAGCTCGGCGGGCTGCTGAGCGTGGCCGCCTGGCGGATCGACCCGACCGCGCAGACCCGCAGGGCCATGAACGACTCCCTCGCCCAGCGCGAGAGCGACATGTTCCAGGATCCGGCCGCCCAACCCGGCACGATCCGCACCCTCAGCGCCGACAGCCGGACCCTGGTCAGCGTCGGCGACGACGAGGTGCGCCTGTGGGACGTGCCCGGCCGCCGCCCGATCGGCAAGTGGAGGCTGGGCGTCAAGGGCACGCCGATCGACATGGCGCTGAGCCCGTCCGGCGACGTGCTCGTGCTCCTGACCAGCAGGGGCGTGCACGCCTGGGAGGTGAAGACAGGCAGGACCAGGCGAGCGTGGCCGTTCCGCCGCGCCATCGGCGGCGAGGAGTTCGACCTGGCCGCCGTCCGCTTCGGCACGGTTGACCGTTATGTGATGGTGCTGCGGGGTGGAGAGGTCTTCACCCTCTGGGACCTCCAGACAGGACGCACCGCGCAGCTGCCCGGCTACTGGAACGGCGCGATGGCCCCGGACGGCTCGGCGATCTACATGCGGTACCGCGACACCAAGCGGATCGGCAGCTTCGCCCTGCCCGGCCTGAAACTCACCGGCACCAGGCCGCAGCAGGAGGCGTGCGACTCCTGCCCCGGCCCGCCGGCCGTCACCAAGGACGGCCGGCTGGTCGAGGCACTACCGGGACGGCGGCTCGGCGTGGCCGACCTGAAGGACCCGACGGGCTTCTCGACCGGCGAGTTGATCGGCATCGGCCCGGCCCAGTGGAACCAGGGAAGCCTGATCTTCAGCCACGACCAGAAGCTGTTCGCCTCGGCGACGGACGACCAGATCCAGCTCTGGCGGGACGGCATGCTCCTCACCGCGCTCACCGTCCGCGCCGCGTCCGACCCCCAGCAGTGGTCGGCCGGGGTGATGTCGCCGCAACCGCGATTCGACCCCGACGGGAAGACGCTGCGCTACCTCAGCGAGGACCGTGTGTTCTCCCTGGACTTCTCCGCGCTGACCGCACCGGCCGAGCCCGAGTCCGACACGGCCGCCATCGGCCCCGGCGGCAAGCTCACCGTGGAACTGCGCAACACCGACTCCAGCACCGACGCCTACGTGCGGACGGCGCAGAAGCGCGAGCTGCTCCTGCGTGACAGGACCACGGGCCAGTTCGACTTCACCGGCACCGCCTTCAGCCCGGACGGCAACGTGATCGCGCTGATCACCTTCGAGATCAACGAGACGTCGTCCGGCGACGTCGAGAACATCAGCCGCCTGCGCATCCACGACGCCGTGACCAGAAAGGAGATCAAGCGGCTCACCGTGAGCGACGTCGGCCAGGCGTTTCTGCGGGGCGTCAGCCCGGACGGCAGCAAGGTCGCGGTGGAGATCCACCAGGTGGACGACTCGACGAAGTCCACCCTCCAGCTCTGGGACTGGAAGGCCGGCCGCGCGCTGTGGTCGGTCGACCTCACCAGGCTGACCGACGTCGCCTTCAACGACGACGGGACGCGGCTCGCCGTGCTGGCGCAGGACCCGGGCCTGCTGGACGCCGCGACGGGCAGGCGCGCGGGCCCGAGGCTCCGCGCCACCGGCCGGGCGACCACCCTCACCCACGCCGGGTTCACCCGGGCCGGCCTGCTCGTCACCGCGGACAGCCGGGGACGCCTGACCGTCTGGAACCAGGACGGCTCACCCAGGACGGTCATCACCGGCACACCCGGCACGCCCACGGCGCCGCTCGCCGTCTCGCCGGCGGAGGACCTGGCCGCCCTGGTGGGCGGCGACGGCCGGGTCCGCCTCTACGACCTGGCGCTGGGCCAGTCCATCGGCGCGGTTCCGGACGACGACCGGGGGAACGTCCAGCGGGTGGCTTTCACCTCGGACGGCGCCCGCCTGATCACCTTCGACCAGTTCGGCGCGCGGCACGAGTATCCCGTGGCGCCGTCTGCCGTGGCCGGCGCCCTGTGCGACCGGTTCGGCCGGACGCTCACCGAGCAGGAGTGGGCGGCGCACCTGCCGGACATCGCGTCGATGGAGGTGTGCCGGTGACGGGCGCGTCGCGGCACGGCGGGAACATCCGGCCTCCGGGGGTGAGGGTGGTGGCCCATTCGGCGAAGGCGGTGGCCGTGGGGAGCGGGTCGGCGGGCAGGGCGAGCAGGATGGTGCGCTCGGCGGCCGGGTCGAGCGGGATCGCGTGCACGCCCGGGCGATGGGCGGGCAGCGACAGTTCAGGGACGATGCTCACCCCGAGCCCCTCGGCGACCATGGCGAGAATGCTGTTGGTGTCGCGCACCCGGTAGTGGCACTTCAGGCTCGCCCCCGCCGCCCGCGCGAGTGCCGTGATCAGAGGCTCACAGCCGCCCGTGGACATGATGAACGGCTGCCGGGCCAGCTCGGCCACCGGTACCGAGTCGCGGACGCCCAGTTCGTGACCACTGGGCAGGACGGCCAGCATGCGGTCGGTGGCGAGGGGGCGCGTCATCACCCCTGCGGGGAGCGCGGCCGTGGTGGTCCGGGCGTCCGCCGCCCCGGCTGACACGGTCGCGACATCCGCCGCGCCCGTTTCGAGCCACTCCAGCACCTCGCCGTCCGAGCCCTCCATCACCGTGAGCCGCACCTGCGGATGCGCATCCTCGAACCGCCGCAGGATCGGCGGCAGCAGCCGGACGTTGGCGCTGGGGATGACGCCGACGCGCAGGCTGCCCCGCTCGTGCTCGCGGGCCGCGGCCACCTCCTGCTCCAGCGCTTCCACCTGGGTGAGGATGAGGCCGGCGCGGCGGCACACGGCACGCCCGGCCGCCGTCAGGCTCACCCCCTGGTTGCCCCGCACCAGCAGCGCGATCCCGAGCTCGCTCTCCAGGGCACGCAGCGCGTGGCTGACGGCGGACTGTGTGGTGGCCAGTTCCTCGGCGGCCCGGGTCATGTTGCCGGTGCGTGCGACCGCCTGGAGGATCCTCAGCTGGGTGAACGTCATAGCGCCGCGCGCAGCAGGCCGACGACCAGCGGGTGCGGCGCCTCGGGACGCGAGCGGGCCTGCGGCACGAAGAGCGTGGCCACGTAGTAGGGGTGGCCGGGAATCTCCAGCACCCGGGCCTCGCCCTCACCGTCCACGCCCGTGACGGAGAAGCCGCCGTCGTGCAGGGTTTGCTGACGGGTGGGGTCGAGACCGAAGTTGCAGTAGTACTCCTCCTCGGCCTCGGTCCGTCCGTACAGCGCGGCCACCCGGGAACCCGGGGTCAGGGTGACGGGCATGGTCTTGCCGGCCAGCGAGCAGGCCAGTTCGGACACGAAGAGGGTAGAGGCGTACGGGTCGTACTCCGCGTGCTGGGCGTCCTCGTGGCCGAGCACGTGGCGGGCGTACTCGATGACCATGTGCTGGCAGCCGCCGCACGTCCCCAGGGTGGGCACACCGTGCTCGCGGCCGTGCCGGAGCGCGGCGAGGGCGCCGCGCAGGCTGCGGTACGGACTGCCGGGCGCGCACCACAGCACGTCGGCGGCCTTGACCTCGCCCAGGTCGGATTCCAGCGGCTCGGTGGCCGTCCAGCGGACGTCCACCCCGATGCCGAGGTGCGCGGCGGCGTGCCGCAGCGCGTCGTCGGTGGCCACGTGCGGAGGAAAGGCTGGGTCGCGGTCGCCAATGACCGCGACGCGCAGAGATCGGTCCATGGCCTCACTATGGGACGTTCCGGCCTGAGCGCCCAATACCGGACCATGCGTGCGCCATGAGCGATCGCTCATGTCCGGGGCGGAAGCCGCGCAGCGTTACCGGCGTCAGCCGGTGCGGGCGGACATGTCAGGAGACAACCGCTTCGAGTTCGGTCGCCGCGCGCCCGCGCAGGTGGACGTGGGTGATCTCGGCGACCCGGCGGCCCAGGACCTCGGCGGTGCGCAGGTCACTGGCGCAGGGGGCGACGTCCGGGCCCTCGTCGTTGTTCGACTGGGACATGGCGCCGAGCCAGCTGCCGAGACGGTTGATGTCCTCGCTGCTGCCCTTGGAGGTGTTCCATCCGCCGTACTCCGCCAGGCCGACCCAGATCATGCCGTGCTGGGCGGCGAAGAGGGCGATGTCGACGAGGGTGTGGAGCTTGTCGCCCGCCATGTTGCCGCTGTTGGTGAAGCCGGCGGCGATCTTGTTCTTCCACTGCATGTCGTCGCCCCAGACCTGGGTCGTGGACTCGGCGAAGGCGCGGAACACCGCGCTGGCGCCGCCCATGTAGGTCGGCGTGCCGAAGATGATCGCGTCGGCGTCGGCCAGCGTCTGCCACAGCTCGTCGTTCAGCTCGGCGAGCGACACCAACCGCACGGTGGTGTCCGCCACTTCGCCCACGCCGGCGGCCACCGCTTCGGCCTGCTTCGCGGTGTGGCCGTAGCCGCTGTGATACGCCACGACGATTCGAGCCTGCATGCTCACTCCCGAAAGAATAGTCACGAGAAAGCTATGTGGAAAGCTTTCTGCTGAGCAATGTAGCGGCTCTTCCCCTGCCGGACAACAGCCCTGGTGAAGCACGCCCCCGCAGAACCTGGAGGCATCAGCTGCCGAGATAGCTTTGCGGTGAGCTAACCTGGGGCAGGCATCGTTCTGCGGGCCACGAGAACAGGGGGAACGGAGAGGCCGGCCATGACCGAACCGGACCACGTCGACGACATCATCACGGCCTGGCACGAGCAACTGCCGGAGATCGCGGGCCTTCCCCTGGAACTGGCCAAGCGCAGCGCGCTGCTCGCCGCCGCCTTCGACGAGGTGGCGGCGCGCGAGCTGGAGCGGCTCGGGCTCACCCAGGCCGAGTACGGCATGCTCGCCGTGCTGCGGCGCGTGGGCGAGCCCTACCGGCTGAAGCCGACCGAGCTGACCCACGCGCTGCTGCTGTCGTCCGGCGGCACCAGCAACGTCCTCAAGCGACTCTCCGGCGCGGGCCTCGTCATGCGCGAGGCCGCTCCCGACGACGGGCGCAGCTCATGGGTACGGCTCACACCCCGGGGGGTCGAGGTCGCCGAGTCCGCGGTGCGCGCGGTGACCGAGGCGCACGCCAGGATCGTCGCCAGGATTCCCGAGGCGGAGGCCCGGCTGCTGAACAACCTGCTGCGGAACGCACTCGCCGCTGTGGAGGAGGGAGTGCTCGTCCGGCGCTGACGCCTACGGCCGGCCGGGCCGCCGATCTGTCCCCACCTCGGCCCTGTGCCTGCCGGAGACTACATCCCTGCAGCTCAGGCCGCATGTGAGTTCAGCCAGGGCTTGAGGGCTCGGTGTCGGTCGTGGAACCGGGCGGGCCGGCGCGCCGGCCGGTGGGGCGGGCGAAGGGCCGGCCGGCGGGGTGGTGGCGGCGGCTTCGCGCAGGGCTGCGAGCAGGGCCTCGGTGGCCGGCGGGTAGGGCGGCTCGCCGTGCACCGCCGCGTACACGTGCCTGCTCGACCCCGAGATCAGCGCCACCTCCACCTCCGGATGGCGGTGCGCGGCCAGCGCCAGCCCCGGCAGCACGGTCAGCCCCAGCCCGGCCGCGACCAGCGCCTGCACGGCCACGATGTCGTCACTCGTGAACGCGATCCGCGGCGCGAACCCCGCCTTGTCGCACAGGTCGAGCAGGTGGCCGCGGCACCGGTCGCAGCCGGTGATCCAGGCGGACTCGGCGTGGTCGGCCAGCTCGCCCGGCGGGCCGCTCGACACCAGGTAGCTGGGGTCGTCGAGGAGGTGGACCATGCGGATGCCGCCGTCCTCGGGCGCGGTGTCGTCGTAGCGGAACATCACGGCCACGTCCACCCGCCCGCTGCGCAGCAGCCGCAGCGCCTCGGGCGGCTCGGTCTCGGTGAGCTGCAGGCGCAGCCCGGGATGCGCGGCGGCCAGCAGTCCGGCGGCCTTTGGGACGAACGTGCCCAGCGCGGAGGGGAAGGCGGCCAGCCGCACCCGCCCGGTGCGCAGCCCGACGTGCGCGGCCAGCTCCTCGGCCGTGGCGTCGAGCCGGCCGATGATGTCCGCCGCCCGCTCGGCCAGCAGCCGGCCCGCCTCGGTGAGCCTGATGCCGCGCCCGGCGCGCTGGATGAGCTTGGCCCCGGTCTCCGCCTCCAGCCGGGCCAGGTGGTGGCTGACGGAGGGCTGCGAGTAGTGCAGCTCCTTGGCCGCCGCGGTGAGCGAGCCCTTGCGGGCGACCGCGACGAGGACGCGCAGGCGTACGACGTCGAGCATTCATCAATCGTATCTATCGATCGGCCAGAAGACTTCTGTTGGACCTATCGGTCGAAATGCCGGACCGTAGAAGGGGAAGGCAGATTACTGATTTTCCCTAGGGGAATCCCATGAATACCGCCGCCACGACCGTCGCCAGGCCCGGACTCGACGTCCTCGTCTCGGGGGTGTCGCGCATCGTCGCCCGCCGCCTCGACGCCCGCACGACCGCCCACGCCGTAGCCGGCCTGCTGCGCGACAACCTGCCGGGGCTCGACCTCCTCACGCCGGCGGAGCGCGCGGGCTCGCCCGACCGGTACGCCTCCCACGTGCTGCACGCCGAGGGCGGCTTCTCGATCGTCGGTGTGGTGTGGCGGCCCGGCCAGGACACCGCCATCCACGACCACGTCTCGTGGTGCACGTTCGGCATCCTCAGCGGCATCGAGTACGAGACGCTCTACCGCGACATGGGCGACCACCTGGTGGAGATCGGCCGGGCCGAGAACCGGCCGGGCGAGGTCAGCGGGTTCGCGCCGCCCGGCGACATCCACATGGTGCGCAACACCAGCGCGGAGACCGGGGTGTCGGTGCACGTCTACGGGGCCGACGTGAGCAGACTCGGCAGCAGCGTCCGCCGCGTCTACGACCTGCCCATCAGGTAGCACTCGGGGCCTACGACCTGCTCGTCAGGTAGCACTCCGGCCGGCTGGCCGCACGCCACCACGCGGCCAGGTGAGCTGACCGCAAGGTGCGAAAGGAAAATTTGCTCAAATTATCTACGTCGAGCGGGTGAGAGCCCGCGAGCTGAGAGCCGAAGCCGAGCTCCACCGTCGTGCCCGGCCCCGGGGCTCGCTCCTGCGCGCCTGGGAGACCCGCCTCGGCTGGGCCCTGGTGGAGACCGGCCTGCGGCTCGTCATGCGCCGCCGCGTCGCGAGCCACTCGTGACCGCCTGATCAGGGCAGCTCGCCGGCTCCCTGATCAGGGCAGCTCACCAGGCTCCCTGATCAGGGCAGCTCGCCCGGCTCGTCCACGATGCCGGCGCCGAGGACCGACATCCCCACGGTCTCGCCGTCCCGCACCACCGTCATCCCCATGTACCGGTAGTCGGCGGAGTCGAGGACGTAGGAGGCCTTGACCCCGTCGCCGGCGTCGAACACCACGCCGACGCCCCGGCGGCCGTCCGCGTCCGTGGCGTCGGGCTCGATGGTCACGTGCGGGATCCGCGCCAGCGCGCGGTACATCGCCGCGGCCGTCTCCGGCGGGATCATCGGCCCGTACTTCATGTACCAGCCGATGGCCCCGAACGCCTTGACGTCATCCTCGATCCCCGGCGCGCAGCGAGGCCGGCAGATCGACAGCGGGGCCAGCTCCCTCCGGAGCCCCCGGAAGTGCGCCAGCAACGCGTCCGGGTCGGAGGGCAGCGCCTCGATCTCGCGCTGCGTGCGCCCGACGTGCGTCGGCCCCTTCTCCGCCGCGGTCACCTTGAGCTCGCCGCCCTCCTGCCTGAGCGCCTCCCGCCGCCCGTCCAGGCGGCTCCAGGTCTCGAACGCCGGCAGGTCGGCGCCCATGTGCTGCGACTCCTTGAGGTAGAACCACCGGTCCGGCCGCAGCTCCACGGCCGCGCTCCGGTCCGCGACGAGCGCCGCCCGCTCCAGCACCGCCACGGGGTCGCCCGTCTGCCGCCCCGGTCCCGCCACGGTCGCGCCGGGCCGCTCGGACACGGACTCCTGGGTCCGTACGCCGTCGTCCTGCGGGCGCAGCACCGCCACGGCCGCGACGGCCAGCACGCACGCCCCCGCCACCGTCATCCCCCACCGCAGCCGGTACGCCGGCCGGCGCGCCTTCCCGGCCGTGAGCCGGTACGCGAGCTGGCGCGCCCTCCCGGTCGCCCCCTCGGCCCTCATCCCGGCCGTCCCCTCGGCCCTCATCCCGGCCAGCCTGCGCTCCGCCCCCGACAGGTCGAGCCGCTCGGGGACCTCGCTCCGCATCTCCCGGAGGAGTTCGATCTCGTTCATCCCTGCTCATCCCTCGTCCACGACGGTCGGATCGATTCCGGCGAGCCCGCGGCGCAACGCGCTCCTGGCCCGGTTGACGCGCGAGCGCACCGTCCCGACCGGCACGCCCAGCGCCGCCGCGGCCTCCTCGTACGTCAGCTCGGCCCACGTCACCAGCAGCAGCGTGTCCCGGTGCTTCCCCGGCAGCCCCGCCAGGGCCTTGGCCAGCCGCTTGCGCGCCCCGTCCGCGGCCACCCGCCGCTCGACCTCGTCGGTGAACGGCTCGGTGACGGGGTCGGCCCCGGTGCGGCTCAGCGCCTTGTAGAGGCCGATCTCGCGGCGGCGGTGCCGGCCGATGAGGTTGGTGGCGATGCCGTACAACCAGGCGCGCTCGCCGCCGCGCCGCTCGTCATAGGAGTCCAGGTGCTGCAGCGCCACGGCGAACGTCTCGGCGACGATGTCGTCGGCGGGCTCCAGCCCCAGGCGCCGTACGACGTAGCGCTTCAGCTCGGGGGCGTGGGCGCGGAACAGGACGGCGAGCCGCTCGGACCCGCCCAGGGAGGGCCCGCTCGGGGAGGGCCCGCCCGGGGAGTGGCCGCCAGGGGAGGGCCCGCCCGTGGGTGGCCTGTTCTTGGGCGGTGCGTCCCCCAGCGGATCGGCGCCCGCCCGCGCGGCCCCCGGCCGGGGCGAGAGGTCCGCCCGGCTCTCGTGTCGCATGTCTTGCCTCTCGGGTGTCTCCGGTCATGACATGAGTGATTGCCGCGGGCGGCGGCGACGGTTCCATGATTTTCCCTGACTCGTCCCCGGTCCGGTACGGGCGGGGACGCGGGCGTGCGTCCCGGCCGATCACGCCCCGGCCGATCACGTCCCGGCGATCAGCCCCCGGCCGATCACGTTCCGGCCCCGAGGGCCTCCTTTTAGCCGTCAAAAACGCATTTCCCGCTATTCGCCGCGCGGCCATTCGCGCGTGACTCCGATCGGAAGGCGCGAAACGCCGCCCGGTGGCCCCGGTTCTGGAATTCTTACCGCACGGCTGGTTAACCGCCCCGGCAGGCCGGTTAAATCCAGCGATGAACGGCCGGAAAAACGCGGAGAAGGGAGCCGTTCGTTGGGCAAGGACAAGGACGACAAGGACGGCAAGGAATACACGCCGAGACACGCGGGCGAGCGGAAGAAGGACGTGCCGCTGGAGCCGAAGCGGCCGACGGGCCCCGAATGGAACGGCAAGGGCGGAAAGCGTAGCTAGTGGATGCGGAAAAGCTCAATGTCGCGCTGGCCGACAGGCTGGCCGCCAACGGAGAGCTGAATGACCCGGCATGGCGGGCCGCGCTGCTCGCCGTGCCCCGTCACAGGTTCGTGCCCGACGTGGCCTGGGCCCGGCCGGACGACGGCCCGGCGTACCGGATCGACCGGACCGGCGACCCCGGCGGGTGGCTCGCCGCCGCGTACGCCGATCACGCGATCATCACGCAGTTCGACGACGGGGCGACGGCGGTCGGCGCGGGGAGCGGCCGCTACACCTCCTCGTTGTCGGCCCCCGGCGTCGTCCTCGACTTCCTCGAACTGCTCGCCCCCGAGCCCGGCCACCGCGTGCTGGAGATCGGCACCGGGCCCGGCTGGACGGCCGGCCTGCTCGCGCACCGGCTCGGCGACGCCGGCGTGACCAGCGTGGAGATCGACCCGCAGGTCCTCGCCACGGCCGCGGCCAACCTGCGCGCGCTCGGCCGCCGCCCCGGCCTGGTGCTGGGCGACGGGGCGGGAGGCAGGGCCGGCGGCGCTCCGTACGACGGGGTGCACGTCACCTGCGGCGTCCACACCGTCCCGCACGCCTGGGTGCGCCAGACCCGCCCCGGCGGGGTGATCGTGCTGCCGTGGATGCCCCGCTACGCGCCCGGCCACCAGCTTCGCCTGACGGCCGGCCCCGCCGGCACGGCGTCGGGGCATTTCGCCGGCTCCGCCACTTACATGCCGCTGCGCGGCCAGCGCTCCGCACCGGCGCCCAGATTCACCGGCGATTTCCGTCGCCGCACCGCGGAAATCCCCCCGGAGACGATATTCCGGGCGGCTTACGGCGCCGATGTCGCCATCGCCGGAACACTGCCCGACGTGCACGCGAGCGTGGCCGCGGACAATGGTTTCGAGGTCTGGCTGTGGGCCGGCGATTCCCTGGCCTACGGCGCCGGATCGCACATCGCGGAAACCGGCCCGCGCAATCTGTGGAATGAGGTGGAGCGGGCATTCGGACGCTGGCTGGAATGGGGGCGTCCCGAGCGTTCCCGGTTCGGCATGACGGTCTCGCCCGTCGGACAGCACGTGTGGCTGGATTCGCCCGGCAATCCGCTCGCGAAAGGGCACGGCCCGTCGGGCTGATCGGGCGCGGCATAGGGTGGTGCCCGACCATCTGGAGTCCGGCCATCGCCGCACGGGCAGGAGGAGAGCGTGGTGAACGACGGAGCCGCACCGGACGCCGCCCCAGCCTGGGCCCTGCCGTCGCCGTGGCGCGAGGCGCGCGTCGCGGTGGTGGTGCCGACGTACAACGAGGCGGGCAACCTCGGCGAGTTAGCCGCGCGCGTGCTCGCGCTCGACCTGCCCAACCTCCGCCTCGTCATCGTCGACGACGACTCGCCCGACGGCACCGGCGCCCTCGCCGACGACCTGGCCAAGCGCGCCAACGAGGAGCGCGCGGAGCGCATGCTGGTGCTGCACCGCCAGGTCAAGGAGGGCATCGGGCGCGCCCACCTCGCCGGCATGCGGGCGGCGCTCGCCCGCGGTGACGAGTACATCGTGCAGATGGACGGCGACCTCAGCCACCGCCCCGAGTACATCCCGCACCTGCTCGGCACGATCCTGGCCACCGAGGCCGGCGTGGTCATAGGCAGCCGGTACGTCGTCGGCGGCTCCCTGTCCACCCAGTGGGGCCGCCACCGCCGGCTGCTGAGCCGGTTCGCCGGCCTCTACGTCAACACGATCCTGCACCTGTCGGTCCGCGACCCGACGGGCGGCTTCAAGATCTGGCACCGGGACGTGCTCGAAAGCATCGACCTCGACGCCATCAGAAGCGACGGCTACAGCTTCCAGGTCGAGATGAACTACCGCTGCAAGCGCCTCGGCCGCGCGATCGTGGAGATGCCGATCCACTTCGAGGAGCGCAACGCGGGCTCCAGCAAGATCAGCTTCGCCGTGCAGCTGGAATCCATGCTCACCCCCTTCGCCCTCCGCTTCTCCCGCCGCCACCGCTGACCCGCCCGCTACGCGGGTAGCGGGCGGGCCGGCCGGCGTGGCCGGAGGGCTAGACGCCGAGGGCCGAGGGGAGGCTGAGCTCGTGCAGGAACAGGGCCTCCGTGGTGGCGACGCGGCGCAGTTCCTCCAGGTCCACGCGCTCGTTGGGAGCGTGGATGGCCGCCTCCTCGTCCTCCGCGCCGAACAGCAGGATCTCGGCCGCCGGGAACTGCTTGAGCAGGGTGCTCACCAGCGGGATGGAGCCGCCCGCGCCCACGTCCCTCGGCGGGCGGCCGAAGGCGCGCTCCATGGCGCGGTTGAGGGCGGCGCGGGCCTTGCCGCCCGAGTCGGCCTGGAAGCCGGAGCCGACGGTGAAGTCGCCGAACGCCACCTGCACGTTCCACGGCGCCACCTGGCGCAGGAACTCCACCACCGCGTTCACCGTCGTCTTCGGGTCGCCGGCCGGAGGCACGCGCACGGTCACCCGGGCCCGCGCCGCCGGCTGGACGGCGTTGATCGCGCCGGAGACCGTCGGCACGTCGAGGCCCGTGACGGTGATGGCGTACGACGACCACAGCCGGTCGGCCAGCGAGCCCGAGCCCACCAGCGAGACGCCGTCGAGCACCCCGGCGGTCTTCCTGAACTCCTCCTCCGACGGCCCCTGGCCGAGGAACGAGCCCCGGGGCAGGCCGGGTACGCGGATGTCGCCGTTGTCGTCGTGCAGCGAGGTCAGCATGCGCATGAGCGCGGCCAGGGCGTCGGGGGCGGCGCCGCCGAACGAGCCGCTGTGCACGGCCTCGCGCAGCGTGCGGACCTCGATGGTGAAGGCGGCCATGCCGCGCAGCGAGGTGGTGACGGCCGGGTCGGCCACGCGCGGGTTGCCCGTGTCGGCCACCACGATGGCGTCGGCCCGCAGCAGGTCGGGGTGGCGCTCGACGAACGCCTCCAGCCGGTCGCCCGCGTATTCCTCCTGGCCTTCGATGATGACCTTGATGCCCACCGGGAAGCGGCCCTGGAAGGCGCGCAGGGCGGTGATGTGGGAGATGACGCCGGACTTGTCGTCGGCGGTGCCGCGCCCGTACAGGCGGCCGTCGATGAGGGTCGGCTCGAACGGCGGGGTGCGCCACGCGGCCGGGTCGCCGGCGGGCTGCACGTCGTAGTGCGCGTACAGCAGGACCGTGGGCATGCCGGGCGGCGCGGGGGCCTCGCCGTAGACGGCGGGGAAGCTGCCCTCGACGGGGACCTGCTGCACACGCGGCAGGCCGGTGGAGCGCAGCAGCTCCTCCGTCATGGCGGCGGCGGCGAAGACGGGCTCTTCCGGGTGCCCGGGGAAGGCCACGGAGGGGATGGCGGCGAGCCGCCTGAGCTCCTCGATGGCCTGTGGCATCGCGGCGGAGACGGCGCTCTCGATCTGATCTGGAGTCACGGACGGTCCCCCGGGGGTTGTTCTGCAACGGTTCTGGGCTGTTGACGCTAGTTCACAGCGGTTCGTCTCATTGGATCACAACCGGCCCTGCGCTGCGGAAACGAGCCTGGGAAGGTCTTGACCCGTGGGCTAATCTAACCTGCGGATTTCGTTGTCGTTACATAGCGGTTCTGCGGAAACCGATTTTCTTGCAGAGTGCTGCGACCGATTCGCTTGGCAGATCCCCAGGTTAACCTGCAGACTGTGAGGAGTTGAGACACGAGGGACGATAACCATGACGCAGCCGGAACACGACGTCCTGAAGGCCGCGCAGGACAACCTGTGGTTGCACTTCACCAGGCACAGTGCCTACCAGCAGTCCGAGATCCCGACCATCGTGCGCGGTGAGGGATCGTACGTCTACGACATCCACGGCAAGCGCTACCTCGACGGCCTGGCCGGGCTGTTCGTGGTCCAGGTGGGCCACGGGCGCCAGGAGCTGGCCGAGGCCGCCGCCAAGCAGGCCCAGGAGCTGGCGTTCTTCCCCCTGTGGTCCTACGCCCACCCCAAGGCGGCCGAGCTGGCCCAGCGGCTGGCCGCCATGACGCCCGGCGAGCTGAACCGCGTCTTCTTCACCACCGGCGGCGGCGAGGCGGTCGAGACCGCCTGGAAGCTGGCCAAGCAGTACTACAAGCTCGTCGGCAAGCCGCTCAAGCACAAGGTCATCAGCCGCCAGATCGCCTACCACGGCACCCCGCAGGGCGCGCTGTCGATCACCGGCATCCCGGCGTTCAAGCAGATGTTCGAGCCGCTGGTGCCGGGGTCGGTCCGGGTGCCGAACACCAACCACTACCGCGCCGACGAGATCACCGGCGTCAAGGGCATGACCCCCGAGGAGTACGGGTTCTGGGCCGCCGAGCGGGTGGCCCGCGCGATCGAGATGGAGGGCCCCGACACGGTGGCCGCCGTCTTCGCCGAGCCCGTCCAGAACGCCGGCGGGTGCTTCCCGCCGCCTCCCGGCTACTTCCAGCGGCTGCGCGAGATCTGCGACGAGTACGACGTCCTGCTCGTCTCCGACGAGGTCATCTGCGCCTTCGGCCGGCTGGGCACCATGTTCGGCGGCCAGAAGTTCGACTACGTGCCCGACATCATCACCTGTGCCAAGGGCATGACCAGCGGTTACGCCCCGATCGGGGCAATGATCGCGCACGAGCGGCTGTTCGAGCCGTTCAAGGACGGCGACACCATGTTCGCCCACGGCTACACCTTCGGCGGGCACCCCGTCTCGGCGGCCGTGGCGCTGGCCAACCTGGACATCTTCGAGCGCGAGGACCTCCTCGGCCACGTGAGCGCCAACGAGCCGCGCTTCCGCCAGACCCTCGACGACCTGCGCGACCTGCCGATCGTCGGCGACGTGCGCGGCTCCGGCTACTTCTGGGGCATCGAGCTGGTCAAGGACAAGAGCACCAAGGAGACGTTCAGCGCCGACGAGTCGGAGCGGCTGCTGCGCGGGTTCCTGTCGAAGGCGCTGTACGACGCGGGGCTCTACTGCCGCGCCGACGACCGCGGCGACCCCGTCATCCAGCTCGCCCCGCCGCTGATCGCGGGACAGAAGGAGTTCGACGAGATCGGGCAGATCCTGCGCGGCGTGCTCGGCGAGGCATGGGCCAAGCTCTAGCCGCCGTTCGGGCCGCCACCCTGTGGCGGGCCGCTCACTCCGGCCCGCCATGCACACCCCTCAACCCGGTACGACGGAGTGCCGGCTCCCGAAAGGACTCACCGCCATGAAGATCGGCGTTCCAGCCGAGGTCAAAAACCACGAATACCGCGTCGCCGCAACCCCGGCAGGCGTGCACGAGCTGGTGCGCAACGGGCACGACGTCACCGTACAGCGGGGCGCGGGCCTGGGCTCGCAGATCACCGACGAGGAGTACCTCGCGGCGGGTGCGAAGATCATCGACAGCGCGGACGCCGTGTGGGCCGAGGCGGACATGGTGCTCAAGGTCAAGGAGCCCATCGCCGAGGAGTACCACCGGCTGCGCGAGGGCCTGGTGCTGTTCACGTACCTGCACCTGGCCGCCTCCCGCCCCTGCACCGACGCGCTGCTCCGCGCGAAGACGACGGGCATCGCGTACGAGACCGTCCAGGTGGGCAACGCGCTGCCGCTGCTCGCCCCGATGTCGGAGGTCGCCGGGCGGCTGGCGCCGCAGGTGGGCGCGTACAACCTGATGCGGTTCAACGGCGGGCGGGGCGTGCTGCCGGGCGGCGTGCCCGGCGTGGCGCCGGCGAAGGTCGCCGTGATCGGCGGCGGCGTCTCCGGCCTGAACGCCGCGCAGATCGCCGTCGGCATGGGCGCCGAGGTCACCGTCCTCGACACCAACATCGACCGGCTGCGCTTCATCGACGCGATCTACCAGGGCAGGCTCAAGACGCTGGTGTCCACCTCGTACGCCATCGAGCAGGAGGTCCTGAACGCCGACCTGGTCATCGGCGCGGTGCTGATCCCCGGCGCCAAGGCCCCGACGCTGGTCTCCAACGACCTGGTCGCGCGCATGAAGCCGGGCTCCGTGCTGGTCGACATCGCCATCGACCAGGGCGGCTGCTTCGAGGACTCGCGCCCGACCACGCACGCCGACCCGACGTACAAGGTGCACGAGTCGGTCTTCTACTGCGTGGCCAACATGCCGGGCTCGGTGCCCAACACCTCCACGTACGCCCTGACCAACGCCACCCTCCCGTACGCGGTCAAGCTGGCCAACCTGGGCTGGCGCGAGGCCGTCAAGTCCGACGCCGGGCTCGCGGGCGGGCTCAACACGCACGGCGGGCGGCTGACGAACGAGCCGGTCGCGCAGGCGCTCGGCCTGCCGTACACGCCGGTCTCCGAGGTGGCCTGAGACAGGGGAGGGCGCGGCTGCCGCGCCGGCCGTGCCCTCCGTTGGCACAATGGGCCGGGAGTCCACCCGAGGAGGAGCGATGACGCTCGGCATCAGCCAGGTCACCATCTACGTCGAGGACCAGCAGCGGGCGCTCGACTTCTGGACCGGCAAGGTCGGTTTCGTGGTCGCCCGCGACATGCCGTACGGCGAGCACCGCTGGATCGAGCTCCAACCGCCGGGCGGCGGCACCCGCCTGGTCGTCCACCAGGCCGCTCCCGGCCGGCCCGCACCGGCCGAGGACCTGCCGGGCTACGTGATGTTCCACGCCGACGACATCGTCAAGACGCACGAGGAGCTGGTGGCGCGCGGCGTGGAGTTCACCCAGCCGCCCTCGCGGCAGCCGTGGGGCTGGTCGGCGGTCTTCAAGGACGACGAGGGCCACCTGTTCCACCTGGGCCAGCGCTGAGCGCCCGCCCGCGCCCGGAACCCCGCCGAGGTCACGTCCGGGCGGCCGGGACAGGCGTCCGCTACCGTACGCCGAGCCGCCGCCGCAGGTCGCGGGCCGTGGTCAGCACGTGCTGCAGCTCGCCGGGGCTCGGCCACGGCGCGCTGCCGGGCCGCACGAGCGTGCCCCGCACCGACGCCAGGTGCTCGACCGCGCTCGGGTGCACCCCGCTCCGCTCCGCCAGCCACGCCAGCACGTCGGAGTGGTCGTGCAGCGGCCTGGTCACCAGGTCCCAGGTGCCCAGCACCTCGGCCAGGTCCGCCACGGCCGGCGGCACGCCGCCCCCGCGCCCGATGGCGGCGGCGGCCAGCTCCGCCCTGGCGGTCAGCTCCGGCTCGGCGGGACGGCCCCGGGAGGGCGGCGGCGGGTCCGACAACCACGCCTGCGCCTCGCCGTGCTCCCCGGCCACCGCCAGCAGCCCGCCCAGCTCCACGGCGGCCTCGTGGTGCCCGGCCCGCGCGGCCTGCCGGAACCAGTGGCGCCCGCCCGCCAGGTCGCCGAACTCGGCGATGAGCAGCAGGCCGTAGTCGAAGGCGGACTCGGCGTCTCCCGCGGCCGCCGCCCGGCCGAACCAGTGGCTGGCCGCGGCCGTGTCGCCCAGCTCCACGCAGACGAACCCGGCCATCCGCTGGTCGTAGGCGCGCCCGGCCCCGGCCGCCTGCTCGAACCAGGCCCGCGCGGTGCGCAGGTCGCCCCTGGACAGCGCCACGCCGCCGAGCCGCGAGGCCGCGCCGGGATGCTCGCTCCTGGCGGCCAGCCGGTAGTACGCCTCCGCCCCCTCCGGGTCGCGGCTGGCGTGCAGGAACAGGCCCAGGCAGTACGCCGAGTCGGCGTGCCCGCCCCGGGCCGCGCACTCCCACCAGTGCAGGGTCTCGGCCTCGTCGCCGGAGCAGTAGGCCAGGAACCCCAGGTCGTAGGCGGAGGCCGCGTCGCCGCGCTCGGCCGCCCTGCGGTGCCACTCGCGCGCCGTGCCCAGCTCGCCGGCCTCCTCGCACATCAGCGCCAGCCTGCGGGCGGCCGTCCGGGACCCGGCGCCGGCCGCGCTCTCGAACCAGACCCTGGCCGCCGGGGCGTCGCCGCGCTGCTCCAGCAGGAGCAGGGCCAGGTTGGTGGCGGCCTCGGCGTCGCCGGTGCTGGCGGCGGCTTCGTACCAGGTGACCGCGTCCTCCAGGCTGCCGTGCTTCTCGTGCCAGATGCCCAGGTTGTACGCGCTGTCGACGTTGCCGCCCGCGGCGGCCCGCTCCCACCAGAGCCGGGCCGCGGCGCGGTCGCCGGACTGGGCGTAGAGCTTGCCGAGCCGGTGCGCCGCCAGCGCGTCACCCGCCCGCGCGGCGGCCAGCAGCTCGGGCTCGTCTCCCACCCGCGGCGCCGGTACGGCCGCCGCCACCTCCTCTTCCCAGGGCATGGCGACAGACTGGCATGTGATCGGCCGATCGCGAACCGTAATCACGGACAAGGTTCTACGAGAAGTTGATGAAGCCCGCGTACATTCCCATGCCGCAGGCGTAACGCAGCAGGCCGGGCGGCTGCGGCGGCAACCGTACGGTGGCCGGCAGCGCCACGTCGCGCCCGGCGATCGCCACGGTGCCGGTGCAGCCCTGGTCTGCCCGCTTGAAGACCACCTCGACGGGCACGCCCGCCCGCGCCGTCACCATGGCCGGCCGGTAGCCCTCGCGGGTGGCCCACACGGTCACCGACAGCGCTCCCGGGCCGGCCGCGGCGGGGGCGGGGGCGGAGATCCAGCCGCCCAGGTTGACCCCGGCCGCGGCGGTCCACAGGCCGGCGCCGACGGCCACGACCCCGGCCAGGCGGGCCAGCCGGGTGCGGGAGACGCGCCGCAGCACGTACCCGAGCAGGGCGAACGCCGGGGCGGTGCCGGCCACGAACCCCGCCATGGCCGCCGCGCCCGCCAGCGGCGAGCCGCTGGAGACGGCGATCAGCTGGACGCCGAGCGTCACCCCGCAGGGCACCAGGACGGTGGCCGCGCCCAGCAGGGGCGCGCGGTAGCGGGAGGGGGCCCGCGGCGGCGGCGCGGCGCAGCCCTGGTGGCGCATGAGCCGGATCGCGAAGCCGACGACCGTGACGCCGGCCACGACGAGCAGCACCGCCCGAGCCTGGGGCGGCAGGCTGACCACCGAGCCGAGCAGCCCGAGCAGCGCCCCCATCGCGGTGTACGAGGCCAGCCGCCCCGCCAGGAACCAGCCCAGCACCGCCGGATCGCGCCCGGGGCGGCCGTCGGCCAGGCCCATCAGCAGCCCGCCCTGCGCCGCCGTGCACGTGGCGGTGCCGGCGACCAGGCCGGCGGCCAGACCGCCGGCCAGCAGGGTGAGGGCGTCGGTGCTCAGGGGGTGCACTGGCCGCAGAACCTGGCGATGGACCGCATTCTCGCCCCCACTCTCTTTCGGGCCGGTACTCGAAAAGTAACGCGGCCCTACGGCTGCGGCCAGTGACACTTGTCGCACTCACGGTGACGTTTATGACGAAGCGCCCCTGAGCACACTCATCCGCTCGAAGTACTCCTCGTCCGTCATCTCGCCCCGGGCGTATCGCTCGGCCAGGATCTGCTCGGCCGAGGCGGTGGGCGAGGCGGCGGGTGAGGCGGCGGGCGCGGTGGCGGCCTGCGCGCGGCGCGGCCCCCACCAGCCCTTGCGCCAGCCCACGACGGCCAGCGCGAGGAAGCCGATCCAGAGCGCGGCCCAGATGATGGGGAAGACGGGCGCGATGCCTCCGGCCGCGCCCCAGTGCGGTCCCGGCATGATCAGAGCGTTCATGTTCTCCTCCTTGACGTGTGACTCCAGGGTCCGCCGGAGGATCGCGCGGCGCATCGCCCCGCGGGCCCTGCCCGCGCTGCTCCGTGCGGAGTGCGCGGGGCGGGCCGGGCGTACGACGACGGTCGTAGCGGGCCGCCTGGCCCTCGTCCGTCAGGCGCCGGTCGCCATGTCACGTGGCGTCACGTGGCGTCACGCGGCGTCACGCGGCCGGGTCGTCGCTCCGCCTCGCCTCGATGAGGAAGCGGGAGGAGTGGGCCACGAACGGGCCCTCGGCCTCGATCCGGTCGTGCAGCTCGCGCAGCCGGTCGGCGTGGCGCTCGACGGAGAAGCCGGGCACGATCCAGATCACCTTGCGCAGGAAGTAGATCACCGCCCCGATGTCGCGGAACTCCATCCGCAGCCGCTCGGAGCGCAGGTCGACGACCTTCAGCCCGGCGGCCCCGGCCGCAGCCGCGGCCAGCCCAGGGTCGCGGTGGCCGCCCTCGTGGGGCCCGAGGAAGTATTCGGTCAGCTCGGTCACGCTCCACGGGCCGACCTGCTGGGAGAAGTAGGTGCCGCCGGGCCGCAGCACGCGGGCGATCTCCTCCCACCACGTCTCCACCGGGTGCCGGCTGCTCACCAGGTCGAAGACGCCACTGGCGAACGGCAGGCGCGGCTCCTCGTCGTCGGCCACCACCCGGGCGCCGCGCGGGCGCAGCCGGGCGGCGGCCAGGGCCAGGTTGGGCGGCCAGGACTCGGTGGCCACGGTGACCGGGGGCAGCTTCGGCAGACCGGCCAGGATCTCGCCGCCGCCGGTCTGGATGTCGAGCGCGGCCCGCACCCCCGCCATGCGCTCGCCCAGCAGCCGGGTGTAGCCCCAGGAGGGCCGCTCCTCGGTGGCCCGGCCGTCGAGCCAGGAGAAGTCCCAGCCGGCCACGGAGGCGGCGTTGGCCTCGCGTACCAGATCGTCGTAGGTGCGCCGCATCCTCCGACCATGGCAGCGGCCGGGCCCGCGATCAACCGGATTTCGTCATGCGGCGATGCGGCTGCTCACGGCCGCCCGGTCGATGCCGAGCTGGTCGATGAGCCGCGCCACGGGGTCGGGCTGCTTGCGCGCCAGGAGGTTGAGCACCAGGTGGCGGGGCGCCTCGGCGTCTCTGCGCCTGGCCCAGCGGGCGGCGGTCCCTGACGGGCGTCACAACCAGCCCGGCTTGACCAGGCCCGACTCGTAGGCGATGACGACGAGCTGGGCGCGGTCGCGGGCGTGCAGCTTCATCATGGCCCGGCTCACGTGAGTCTTCGCCGTGGCGGGCGACATGAACAGCTTGGCCGCGATCTCGTCGTTCGTCATCCCGGTCCCGACCAGGGCGAGCACCTCGCGTTCGCGCTCGGTGAGCTGGTCGAGGCCGTCGGCGGCGACGGGCGCCTTGGCTCGGGAGGCGTACTCGGCGATCAGCCGGCGGGTCACGCTGGGCGACAGCAGCGCCTCGCCGGCCGCCACCACCCGCACCGCCTGGATCAGCTCGGCCGGCTCGGTGTCCTTGACCAGGAAGCCGCTGGCGCCGCCGCGCAGCGCCTCGAAGACGTACTCGTCCAGCTCGAACGTCGTCAGGATGATGATGTGCGGCCCCGGCGGCATCCGGCGGGTGGCGGTCAGGCCGTCGGTGCCCGGCATGCGGATGTCCATGAGCACGACGTCCGGCAGGTGCTCGCCCGCCAGCCGGACCGCCTCCGCGCCGTCGGACGCCTCGGCCACCACGGTCATGTCCGGCTGGGCGTCGAGCAGCGCCTTGAAGCCCGCGCGGACCAGCGCCTGGTCGTCGGCCAGCAGAACCTTGATCATGAGGTCTCCTCGGGTAGGGGCAGCCGGGCCTCGACCTGGAAGCCGGCGCCGGTGGGGCCGGCGACCAGCGTGCCGCCAAGCGCGGAGGCCCGCTCGCGCATGCCGGGGATGCCGTTGCCGCTGCCGGGCACCGCCGCCGCGGTGTCGCCGTCGGTCAGCACGGCCGCGGTGGGGGCGCCGCTGTCGGTCACCTGGACGGTCAGCTCCCGCTCGCCGTACTCCAGGCGCACGCGCACCTGCGAGCCGGGCGCGTACCGGCCGGCGTTGGTGAGCGACTCCTGCACGATCCGGTACGCCGCCCGCTCCACCTGCGAGGGCAGCGGCCGGCAGCCGACCCGTTTGAGCGTCACCTTCAGCCCCGAGCGCTCGATCAGCTCGTCGAGGCGGTCGAGCCCGGCGGTGGGGGAACGCGGGGCGCCCTCGCGCAGCACGTTCAGCACCGAGCGCATCTCGCCGAGCACCTCCTTGGAGGCGGTCTTGATCGTGGCCAGCGCGGTCCTGGCCTGCTCGGGGTTGGCGTCGATGAGGTGCAGCGCGGTCGAGGCCTGCACGTGGATGAGCGAGATGTTGTGCGCCAGCACGTCGTGCAGCTCCTGCGCCATGGTCAGGCGCTCCTCGCTGGCCTGCCGCCTGGCCTCCTCCTCGGCGATCCGCTCGCGCTCGGCCCGGCGCTCCCTGACGGTCCTGACCAGCTCGGCCACGACCATCAGCAGCATGATGGAGGTCAGGATCCAGACGCTGTGCAGCGGGTCGCGGTTGCCGACCAGCCAGGCGTAGGCCAGGAACGACAGCAGCGTCATCCCGGCCATGAACCAGGCCATCAGCCGCCGGCCGCGCAGCACCAGCAGGACCAGCAGCACGGCGGGGCTGATGAAGCTGGGGCCGTAGGCGTACCCGCCGATCAGGAACAGGTCGCAGGCGCCCAGCGCCACGGCGGTGGTGAGCAGCGGGAAGCGCCGGTGCAGCAGGATCGCCAGCGGGCCGGCCAGCAGCAGCGCGTACGCGTAGGGGTCGAGCGGCTCGCGCGTGTCCGCCTGACCCCAGGAGGCGCCCCGGCCGATCACGAGCTGGCCCACGGCCACGATCAGGGCGAGGTAGGGGTCGAAAACGTACTTGGTGCGCACCTCACCCACGCTAGATCACCCCTTTGACCAGCACATCATCCCTTTGTGTGAGGAGGCCCTACCACGACGGGCGTAGCTGGGCCATCGTGGAGACCATGCGCCGTGCGATCATTCCCGCAGCAGCAGTCCTCGTCTCGCTCGTGCCCGCGCCCGCCGCGCAGGCACGGCCACCGCAGAAGGTCCCCGTCGCCGAAGGGTACGGCGGCGCCGTCGCCACCGTCGACCTCGACGCCAGCAAGGCCGCCATCGCCGTGCTCAGGAGGGGCGGCAACGCCATGGACGCCGCCGTCGCGGCCGGGGCGGTGCTGGGCGTCACCGAGCCCTACTCCGCGGGCCTGGCGGGCGGCGGCTTCATGGTCTACTACGACGCCGGGAAGCGGAAGGTCTTCACGATCGACGGCCGCGAGACCGCGCCCCGCGCCATGACGGCCACCTCGCTGGAGGGCGTGCCGTTCGAGGAGGGCGTCACCAGCGGCCTGTCGGCGGGCGTGCCCGGCACGGTCGCGAACTGGGACCTGGCCCTGCGCAGGTTCGGCACGATGTCGCTCAGGCAGGCGCTCCAGCCGGCGATCGAGGTGGCCGAGAAGGGCTTCGTGGTCGATCAGACCTTCCACGACCAGACCGCCGCGAACGCCGCCCGCTTCGCCGACATCGCCAGCACGGCCAAGCTCTACCTGCCCGGCGGCGCCCCGCCGCCCGTCGGCTCGGTCTTCAGGAACCCCGAGCTCGCCGCCACCTACCGCGAGCTGGGCCGGCGCGGCCCCGCCTGGCTGTACGGCGGGCAGCTCGGCAGGGAGATCGTGGCCACGGTCAAGAAGCCGCCGCTCACCCCGGGCAGCACCCGCAACGTGCGGCCGGGCCTGATGGAGCTGTCCGACCTGCGCGCCTACCGCGCCCTGCTGCGCGAGCCCACCAAGGTCTCCTACCGGGGCCTCGACGTGTACGGCATGGCCCCGCCCTCCTCCGGCGGCTCGACCGTCGGCGAGGCGCTCAACATCCTGGAGGCGCTGCCGGAGGTCGGCCTGCACGAGTACCTGGAGGCGTCCCGGCTGGCCTTCGCCGACCGCGGCAAGTACGTCGGCGACATCCCCGGAGTGCCGCTGCGGGAGCTGCTGTCCGACGGCTTCGCCAAGGAGCGGGCCTGCCAAATCGGCGACCGCGCCATGGCGCACCCGGCCGCGCCCGGCGACCCCGACGGCTCGTACGGGCCGTGCGCCCGGCCTGCCGGCCAGGCCGCCCCGGTCGCGCAGGAGGGCCCCGAGACCACGCACCTGGTCGCGGCCGACCGGTGGGGCAACGTGGTCGCCTACAACCTGACCATCGAGTCCACCGGCGGCAACGGCATCGTCGTGCCGGGCCGTGGCGTGCTGCTCAACAACGAGCTGACCGACTTCACCTTCGGCCCCGCGCCCGGCGACCCGAACCTGCCGGGGCCCGGCAAGCGGCCGCGCTCGTCGATGGCGCCGACGCTGGTGTTCGACGACGGCAGGCCGGTGCTGGCGGCCGGCTCGCCCGGCGGCTCCACGATCATCACGACCGTGCTGCAGATCCTGGTCAACCGCTACGAGTTCGGCATGAGCCTGCCCGAGGCGGTGGCCGCGCCGCGCGCCACCCAGCGCAACACCGCGCAGACGCAGGCCGAGCCGGCGTTCCTGGCCGCGCACCAGGCCGAGCTGGAGGCCCGGGGGCACAGCTTCGCGCCCAACCCGGAGATCGGCGCGGCCACGGCGCTGGAGTTCGTGGGCAGGGGCCGGATCCAGGCGGTGGCCGAGCCGGCCCGCCGGGGCGGCGGCAGCGCGCTGGTGGTCTCGCCCAGGAGATGAGCCCGCCCGGGACGATCGGGCCCGGGACGGACAGAGCCCGGGACGAGCAGGGGCGGGGACGAGGGCCCGGGGACGAGGGCCCGGGGCGGGCGCGCTCAGTAGATGAGCTCGTACGCGCCGGGCCGCACCCTCCGGGTGCGCGCCCAGTACTCGAAGCTGAAGCCCGGCCAGATCGTCCGGTTCACGCCGTGCTCGTCCAGGTACCACGACCGGCAGCCGCCCGCGTTCCAGACCAGGGGGTCGAGCCGGGCGCGCAGCCGGTCGTTGTGCGCGCGCTGCGCCTCCGGCCGCACGTCCAGGGCCCTGGCCTGGGTGCGGGAGAGCAGGCGAAGACATTCGATGACGTAGCGGACCTGCGACTCGATCATGAAGACGACCGAGTTGTGCCCGAGCCCGGTGTTGGGGCCGAGCAGGAAGAACAGGTTCGGGAAGCCGGCGGTGGCGATGCCGTGGTAGGCCTCGATGCCGTCGCGCCAGGCGTCCTGGAGCTTCAGGCCGTTCCTGCCGATGATGCGCTGCTCGGCCAGCGCGTCGGTGACCTTGAAGCCGGTGCCGTAGACGATGACGTCGGCCGGGTGCTCGGTCCCGGTGGCGTCCACCAGCGAGCGCTCGCGGATCTCGGTGACCCCGTCGGTGACCAGGGAGACGTTCTCCCTGGTCAGGGCCGGATAGTAGTCGCTGGAGACGATGACGCGCTTGCAGCCGATGAGATAGTCGGGGGTCAGGGCGCGGCGCAGCCCGGGGTCGGGGACCTGCGCGCGCAGGTGCCGCAGCGCGAGGCGCTCGTGGGGCTTCATGAGCCGGGGGTCCACGGCGAAGCCCGCGGCGCGGCTCTCCAGGGCCCAGTAGATGCCGGCGCGCAGGGCCCGGGCCGCGCCGGGCAGGCGCAGGAGGCGGCGGGCGGCGGGGGAGAAGGCGAAGTCGGGCTTGGGGTGGATCCAGGGGGCCGTGCGCTGGAAGACGGTCAGGTGGCGGGCGGCCGGGGCGATCTTCGGGACGAACTGGATGGCGGAGGCGCCGGTGCCGATGACCGCGACGCGCTTGCCGGTCAGGTCGGCCGAGTGGTCCCACGCGGCGGAGTGGAAGGCGGGACCGGCGAACGACTCCCGCCCCGCAATTTCCGGAAATTTCGGGATGTGGAGGGCGCCGATGGCCGAGACGACCGCGTTCGGGCGCAGGACGCCGCCGGCCTCGGTGGTGACGGTCCAGGCGCGGGCGGCGTCGTCGTACTCCAGGGAGGCGACCTGCGCGCCGTACCGGATGTGGGGCGTCAGGCCGTACGCGGCGACGCAGGAGCGCAGGTAGTCGCGGATCTCCTCCTGCGGCGCGAACATGCGCGACCAGCCGGGATTCAGCGCGAACGAGTACGAGTACATGTGCGAGGGCACGTCGCACGCGCAGCCGGGATAGGTGTTGTCGCGCCACGTGCCGCCCGGCTCGGCGGCCTTCTCCAGGATGACGAAGTCGTGGTAGCCGGCCTGTTTGAGCTTGATGCCCATGCAGATCCCGGCGAATCCGGCCCCGACGATCACGATCCCTGGCTCACCCACTGGTCCTCCCGGGAGCGTCGCTTATTGGACGATTGGTCCAATATAGTCAGCGTCTCCCGTCCGGTCCAGAACGAATGTCTCCGGGAACGACGAAGACCCGCCACGGCCCCCGCGGCGGGTGGAAGCTGCCGGTATGCCTACTGGAGCAGCAGGAAGGCGGCGACGCCGACGATCACGAGCGCGACGACCACCGCGATGACGGGAACGAGGGGCGACTTCTTGGGCGGGGCCGTGTTCTCCTGCTCCCGCGCGTTGGCGAACGCGCGGAAAGCCTGGGTGTTGCCCGCCGGGTCGATGTGCTGCTGGTCAGACATGGGGAGCAGCCTAGCGTGATCCCCTGTTCCGTTTGCGTCTTTTGGTGGGATCTGTAGGTGTGGGCTGGTTGGGGAACCACCCCACCGGGCGGATAGTTTTAAAGGCATGCTCAGGACCCTGTTCTCGCCCCGGCTGCTGGGGCTGCACCTGCTCACGATCGGGGTCCTCGTGGCGTTCATCCTGCTCGGGCGCTGGCAGCTCGGCGTCTTCCAGGATTCGGGAAAGCCGCACGCCGCCACCGACCCCGCGCCCGTCGCCGTCGGCACGCTCGCCCAGGTGGCCGCCCAGATGAGCGGCGAGGCGGTGGGCCGCCGGGTCACCGCGGAGGGCGTCTACGAAGCCGGCCGCCAGCTCCTGGTCGCCGACCGGCGCGCCGACGTCGACGCCCCCGGCGGCAACGTCTCGCGCGGCCACGGCTACTGGGTGCTCACGCCGCTCAAGCTCGACGACGGCACGCTCGTGCCGGTCGTGCGCGGCTGGTCGGCCAAGGCCGACGACCCCGCCGTGGCGGCCGTGCCGGAGGGCCGGGTCACGGTGACCGGGCGGCTGCGCCCGCAGCAGGGCACCGACAGTGTGCAGCGGCGCGCCGAGGCGCTGCCCGCCGGCCAGGTGCAGACGGTCTCCACGGGCGAGCTGGTCAACCTGTGGAGCGGGCAGCAGGTGCGCACCGGCTTCGTCGTGGCCGAGCCGCCCTCGGGCGCGTTGACGCAGGTCAAGGTGGATCCGCCGGTGGTCGGCGGCACCCTCACGTGGCGTAACCTGGCATACGCCGCCAACTGGTGGATCTTCGCTGGATTCGCCGTCTTCATGTGGTTCCACTTCGTACGCGACGCCGTGCGGAGCGACCGGGACCGCGGCAAGTCGTCCCCTGAGATGGTTCTGGAAGGTTAACGGTGGAATCGGCTCTCAAACCCTTCCGGGTGCTCGCGTACGTGGTCGGCGTCATGCTGCTCGTGCTCTGCGTCGGCATGGTGCTGCGTTACGGCTTCGACCAGGCCGCCCTGTCGAAGATCATCGCCCCGATCCACGGCGGGCTCTACATGATCTATCTGATCGCGGTGATGAACCTGGGCATGAAGGCGCGCTGGTCATGGCCGTACATGCTGGGCATCATGCTCGGCGGCACGGTGCCGTTCCTGTCGTTCTACGTGGAGCGGAAGGTGACCCAGCGCGTGCTGAACGCGCCGGCCGCGGCGGAGGCCTGACCCGGCCCGAGGTCCCCGGGCCCCCGCCGCCGGGGGCTCAGCTGCCGATCCCGCGCCTGCGCGCCCTCTTGAGCCGCTCGCGCTGCGACGGGTCGAGCATCAGGTAGCCGACCACCGGGGCGGCGACCACGCCGAGGACGACCAGCAGGGTGAGCCACCCGGGAAGAAAGATCCACGAGAGCAGTACGGCGGCGCCTGCGCCGATGGCGTACTTCTGTATGGGCGACATCCTCAATCCTCCGAACGCGGAGCGCGCGCCCCGCCTCTTCCACATTCTGCGTCTCCTGCCCAACGAGTGGACCCACCCCTGTGGTTCCACAACGCGATGTATCGCAATCGTTGTGCGCGGGGTCAAGCCCGCCCCTCGGCCACGGCCAGCAGGTCACGGCGCAGCTCGTCCGGTGTGGGACGTTCCGAAGGGTCGCCGGACAGCAGCGCGAACAGGATCGGGGCCAGCGCCCCCGCCCGGGCCAGCGGCGCCCCCGGCGCGGGCGGCACGCCCTCGACGGCCGTGAACAGCGTGGCCCCCAGCGACCACAGGTCGGCGGCCCGCGTCGCCGCGCCCTCCGGCGCGGTGTAGGCGGGCAGCGTGCCCGCCCGGGTCAGCGGCGTCAGCCGGGCCCGCCCCGAGTCGTCGATGAGCACGTTGCCCGGCTGCACGCCGCCGTGGAATCCGCCCGAGGCCGTCAGCCGGTCGAGCACGGCCAGCCCGATCACGGCCACCTCGGCCGGCGGCAGCGGCCCCGACGCCGCGACCACCGCGTCCAGCGGCCGGTCCACCGCCAGCCGGTCGAGCGTCTCGCGCACGACGTCGAGCGGCGGCGGCCCCGCCGGATGCAGCATCGCCCTGATCAGCGACCGGAACGGGTCGGGCCCCTCGGCCGGGACCTGGCCCGGCGGGCGGCCCTCGACCGCGAAGTGCAGCGTGGCCGCCAGCGACCACAGGTCGGCCGACGGCAACATGCTGAGACTGGGGGAGCCGAACCCGGTGAGCACCGCCCGCCCGGTCGGCGTCAGCAGCACGTTGCCGGGATCGACCCGCCCGTGCACGATGCCCGCCTCGTGCGCCGCGCTCAGCGCCGACAGCACGCACACCCCGGCCCTGGCCGCCTGCGCGATCGGCAGCGGGCGGCGCGAGCGCACGGTCCGCTCCAGCGACGCCCCCGAGACGAACTCCATGACCAGCCAGGGCGCGCCGTCCTCGATCAGCACGTCGAGCACCCGCGCCACGAACGGGTGGCGCAGCCCGGCGGCCCTGCGCCCCTCGAACAGGGCGGCGTCGCGCAGCTCGGGCGGCACGCGCAGCCGCCTGACCGCGACGTCGCGGTGCTCGGTCTCGTCGAAGGCCAGGCGGACGGAGCCGGTGGCGCCCAGGGGGTTGAGCAACCGGTAACGACCGTTCAGCTTCCTGGTCTCACCCATGTCCACGTGCACGATATAGCCAGGAACGCGACGTGACCATCGGCACGTCCCTCAGGAGGCGTCGCCGGCCAGCCAGGCTTCGTGCGACTCGTGCACCTTGCGCCAGAGCCGGTCCTTCTCCGCGCCGCTCACGTCGTCCAGCGGCAGCAGGAACACGTCCGCCAGGGCCGCGTAGTAGTCGCGCGCGGTGCCCAGCGTCACCGTGTGCGCGCCGTTCCCGAGCCGCGTCAGGTGCAGCCCGCGCAGGCTGTCCACCCCGTACGCGTCGCGCCGGTGCACCGCGGCCGTCCGCACGAACCCGGACTCCGGGGACGTGGTCAGCTGGTGGTGCATCTCCGTGAAGGCCGACATCTCCACCGGGTCCGGGCCGAAGTCCATGCCCTCGAACGAGCCGGTGCGGTCGTGGTCGAGCCGCCAGCCGCCGGGCGCGACCTCCGACGGGCGCAGCACGTACGCGAAGGGGCCCTGCCGGTAGACGCCCGCCACCAGCGGCAGCGGCTCGTGCAGGGCGTCGCCGAGCCCCACGTCCACCAGCCACTCGCCGCCCGGGTTGGCCTCGGAGGGCAGGCCGCGCACGGTCAGCACCAGGTGGTTGCCGCTCACGCCGGGCTCGCCGCCGCGCTTCTGCACGCCGCCCACGTGCCGGGTCACCCGGTAGCCGAGCGCGATGAGGAGCTGCGAGAAGGCGCCGTTGAGGTGGTAGCAGTAGCCGCCGCGGCCCCGGATGACCCGCTCGGCCGACTCCAGCGGATCGACGGTCGTCGGCCGGCCGAGCCAGATCTCCAGCGCCTCGTACGCGACCCTCTCCACGTGCGCGACGTGCAGCGCGCGCAGGGCGCCGGAGCCGGCGGGGGCGTCGAGCAGGCTGGCCAGGCCGAGGCGGCGGAGGTATCCGGCAGTGTTCACGCGCCAAGTCTGCACCGTATGTGCACGAATTTAGGAGTGTCGTCTGCACAGGCCGCTTCTAGGCTTTCGTACGTGGCAGAGCAGCGACGCATCCTCGTGGTCGAGGACGACGTGACGATCGCGCTGGCCGTACGGAACAGGCTGGCGGCCGAGGGGTTCGACGTCAGGGTGGCGGGCGACGGGCAGGACGCCCTCGTCCAGTACGGCAGCGCGGAACCCGACCTGGTGATCCTCGACCGGCTGTTGCCCGGCATGGACGGGCTGGAGGTGTGCCGCAGGATGCAGGCGGCCCGGCCGGTGCCCGTCCTCATGCTGACCGCGCTCGGCGAGGAGACCGACGTGCTCGTCGGGCTGGGCGTCGGTGCCGACGACTACCTGGCCAAGCCGTTCAGCATGCGCGAGCTGGTGGCCAGGATCCACGCGCTGCTGCGGCGGGTGGAGCGGGCGGCCCAGCTCGCGGCCGAGGACACGGTGATCAGGGTGGGCGAGGTCGAGATCGACACCGCGGCCCGGCGCGTGTTCGTGCGCGGCGCGGAGGCGCAGCTCACCAGGACCGAGTTCGACCTGCTGCGCCGCCTGGCCGAGCGGCCCGGGCAGGTCTTCGAGCGCGACCGGCTGCTGTCGGACGTCTGGGGCTTCTCCGAGGCCGCAGCCACCAGGACCGTGGACAGTCACGTCCGCGCGCTGCGCCGCAAGCTGGGCTCCGACGTCGTGCGCACCGTGCACGGCGTCGGCTACGCCCTGGTACGACGATGAGCACGCTGCGGCGGACGATCGGCGCGGCGATGACCGGCGCGGCCGTGAACGGTGCGGAGACCGGCGCGGTGCGGCGATGAACCCTCTCGACTTTCTCGGCCGGATCAAGGTCAAGCTCGGCATCGTGATCGTGCTCGCCGTGGGCACCGCGTTCGTGGTGAACGAGGTCGGCATCAACTCCGGCTTCTCCCGCGAGGTGCGCATCGCGGTCGCGGTGGTGCTGGCGCTGATCATGGTGCAGGTGCTGGCCATGGGCATGACCAAGCCGCTGCGCCAGATGGCCCGCGCCGCCCAGACCATCGCCAAGGGCAGCTACACCCTGCGCGTCAGCGCCACCTCGCGGGACGAGGTGGGCGAGCTGGCCCGGGCGTTCAACGCGATGGCCGCCGACCTCGGCGAGGTGGACCGCCAGCGGCGCGAGCTGGTCGCGAACGTCAGCCACGAGCTGCGCACCCCCATCACCGGTTTGCGCGCGGTCCTGGAGAACGTCGTGGACGGCGTCTCCGCGCCCGACCCGGTCACCATGCGCACCGCGCTGGCCCAGACCGAACGTCTCGGCCGTCTCGTCGCCCAGCTCCTGGACCTGTCGCGGCTCGACTCGGGCACCCGCCTGATCGAGCCGGAGGCCGTCGAGCTGGCGCCGCTCGTCGAGCAGGCGGTGCGGGAGGCGGCGCTGGCGCGCGAGGACGTGACGATCCGGCCGTCGGTCCCCGCCGACCTGGCGGTGCGGGCCGACCCCGACCTGCTGGCGCAGGTCCTGGCGAACCTGCTCGACAACGCCGTACGCCACAGCCCGCCCGGCGGGGTGGTGACCGTGCACAGCGCTCCCGAGGGGGCCGGGGTCCGGCTCGCGGTCGCCGACCAGGGGCCCGGCATCCCCGCCTCGGCCAGGGGTCGCGTGTTCGAGCGCTTCTCCCGGCTGGACGCGGGGCGGGCCGCCGACGCCGGGGGAGCCGGGCTGGGGCTGGCCATCGTCAAGGAGATCGTCGAGCTGCACGGGGGATCCATTCACATCGACGACTGCGCCGGATGCCGGATGGTCGTCGAGCTACCTGGGAGGACGAGGATGGCTGACGGGCCCTTGCCGGCCGGGCACGGCACGGGGGACGAGGAGCGGCCGGCGCACGACGCCACGGCGGAGGAGCCGCCGGCGCGCGAGGAGCCGGCGCGACGCGCTCCGGAGGACCCCGCAGCGCGAGTCGCTCCGGAGGACACCGCGCCCACCCCGGCACCGGTGACGGCCACGGCCGACGCCACCGCGGCCCCGGCACCTACCGCCCCGGCGCCGAGCGATTCCCCGGCCGCCTCCACGACCGCCGCGGCTGCCGGATCCGCCTCCGCGTCCACGGCCGGCTCCGGGGCCGGAGTCGCCGTGGCCGGAGGCGCCGGCGAAGCCCTGGCGGACCTCGCGGCCGTCGCGACCACCCAGTCCGCGACCGCCGCCGCACCCGGCGTCGCGGCGGGGCCCGGGGCCGGGGGGACGCAGGTCCGGGGGCATCGGCCGGGGGCTCCGTTGCCGGTGGGGAGCCTGGCGAGGATGATCGGTGGTGGGGTCACCGGGATGCTCGTCGGGTTCCTGGTGGGCATGTTCGCCGCCGTGCTCGCCAGCGTGACCGTGGGCGACGGGCTGGCCCTCGTGACGTTGATCGGGTGTGTCGCCCTCATGGGCAGCCTCGGCGCCGCCATGGGAGCCGGGGCGGGACGGCGGGCTGCGGCCGCGGCCTACCAGGGGGCGGCCTACCAGGGGGCGGGCTACCAGGGGGCGGCGCCGTACCGGGGGCAGGGGGGAGCGCCGCCGGCCTACGTGCCGCCGCCGCTCTTCCCCAGGCCCGAGCTGCCCGAGGCGCCCCGCTGGCTGCTGCCGGCGGCCGCGGGGGCCGGGGTGTTCGCGGCGGTCGCGCTGCCCGACGCGCAGATCGGGCTGGGCATCGTGCTGGTCGCGATGGTGCTGGGCGCGGCGGCGCTGCCGGCGGTGGCGCGGCGGGTGACGCCGTGGACGGTGGCGTTCGGGGTGACCGCGTACTGGCTGGTCTCCATGGCCGCGGTGCGCGACGCCGACTGGCTGGTCGGGATCCTGCTCGTGGCGGGGGCCGGGCTGGGCGCGCTGGCCGTCTCGGGGGCGGGGACGGGCTGGCTGGGCGTGATCAGGGGCGGCATGTCCGTGCTGCTCGCGCTCGGGCCGGTGCCGTGGTTCCTGGCGCAGCCGATCAAGCGGCTGACGGCGCGGCGGCGGGTGCTGCCGACGCTGGCCGCGCTGGGTATCACGGCGGTGCTGCTGCTGGTGTTCGGGCTGCTGTTCGCCTCGGCCGACGCGGTGTTCGCCGCGTACGTGGAGCGGCTGACCACCGCGCCGGACTGGGCCGAGTCGATCCCGCTGCGGATCTTCCTGTTCGCGCTGTTCGCGGTCCTGCCGGCGGCGGCGGTGCTGGTCGCGCTGCGGCCCGTCGTGGACCCGGTGGGGCCGGACACCAGGTTCCGGGTGAGCAGGAGCGTCTGGCTGGTGCCGCTCACGGCGGTGAACCTGCTGTTCGCGGCGTTCGTGGCGGTGCAGATCACCGTGCTGTTCGGCGGGGACAGGCTGGTGCTGCGGACGGCGGGGCTGACCTACGCCGAGTACGCCAGGCAGGGCTTCTTCCAGCTCGTGGTGGTCAGCGTGTTCGTGCTGGGCGTCGTGGCGGTGGCGGCGGGCCTGCTGAGGGTGGAGCGGCGCGAGCGCTGGGCGCTGGCCGTGCTGCTCGGCCTGCTGTGCGGGCTGACCATGGTGGTGCTGGTCTCCGCCCTGCACCGGATCAACCTCTACACCGACGCCTACGGCCTGTCCCGGCTGCGGCTGTCGGTGCAGGCCGCGGTGTGGTGGCTGGGCGCGCTGTTCGCGCTGGTGCTGCTGGCGGGCGCGGCGCGGCTGACGGGCCGCGGCTCCGGCTGGCTGCCCCGCACGGTCGTGCTGGTGACCGCTCTGGGGCTGGGGGCGTTCGCGCTGGTCAACCCCGACCTGCGGGTGGCCGAGACGCAGGTGCAGGTGCGCGGCGTGACGAACATGGACTCCGACTACCTCGGCGACCTCGGCGCGGAGGCGGTGCCGGCGCTCGACCGGCTGCCGGAGCCGCAGCGCAGCTGCGTGCTGACGGCCGTGGTGCGGGCCAACGGGCTGGACCGGCCCGACCCGTGGAACGGCTGGAACCTGGCCCGCTGGCAGGCCCGCGAACTGCTGGCCGAACATCCCGTGCGTGAGGTGGCGCGATGTGACCTCGCGGCAGGGCACCGCTCTGATTGAATCCAGGGGTGAGCTTCGACGTTCTGATCACCGGCGGAGAGGTGCTCGATGGCACGGGCGCCCCTCCCTACCGGGCCGATGTGGCGATCGTGGATGACAAGATCGCAGTGCTCGGCGGACTCCCCGGGGCCTGGGCCCCCACCGTGATCGACGCGACCGGGCGGCTCGTCACGCCCGGCTTCGTGGACTGCCATGCCCACGGCGACGCGGCCGTGTTCGACCCGGCGGTGCAGCTGGCGGCGCTGCGGCAGGGCGTCACGACGTTCGTGCTGGGACAGGACGGCCTCTCCTTCGCGCCGGGCTCCGCCGCGACGGTGGCCTACGCCTCCCGCTACTTCGCCGCCGTCAACGGCGCCCTCACCGCCGAGGGCCCGCTGACCGTGGCGGAGCTGCTCGCCGGCTACGACCGGGCCGTGGCCCTGAACACGGCATACCTGCTGCCCCACGGCACCATCCGCTACGACGTCATGGGGCCCTCGCCCGAGCGGGCCGGGCGCGACGACCTGGCCGCGATGCTGCGCCACGTCGAGCGGGGGCTGTCGGAGGGCGCGGTGGGGCTGTCGAGCGGGCTGGAATACCTGCCGGGCCGCTACGCCGACGCCGAGGAGCTGGCCGCCCTGTGCGCGCCGCTCGGCGAGCTCCCGTACGTCACCCACATGCGCGCCTACGGCGAGCGGGCCGGCGAGGGCATGGCCGAGGTCCTGGAGATCGCGCGGCGCTCGGGCGCGCGCGTGCACGTCTCGCATCTGCACGGGCCGGCCGGCGTGCTGCTGCCGCTGGTCGAGGGGGCGCTCGGCGAGGGCGTCGACCTGACCTTCGACACCTACCCCTACCAGCGCGGCAACACGATCCTGGCGATGGTCGCGCTGCCGCCGTCCGTGCCGGGCGCCGAGCCGGAGACGGCGATGAAGATGATCGCCTCCGACGAGCTGGACGACTGGTGGCCGACGCTGGGCGAGGTCTGGCCCCGGCTGACCATCTCCCACGCGCCCGGCCTGGAATGGGCCGAGGGGCTGAGCCTGGAGGCAGCCGCCGAGCGGGCGGGGTCCGCGCCGGCCGCGTTCTGCCGGCGGCTGCTGGTCGAGACGCGGCTGGAGGCGGGGGTGGTCATCGCGCGGCCCGACGAGGGACCGCAGGGCGACGACTCCGTACGCCAGATGCTGCGCCACCCCGCCCACACCGGCGGCTCCGACGGCATCTACGTGGGCGGCCACCCGCACCCGCGCGGTTTCGGGGCCTTCGCCCGATACCTCGGCCGGCACGTCAGGGAGCTGGGCGACTGGACGTGGGCGAACGCCTCGCTGCACCTGGCCGCGCGGCCGGCCCGGCGGTTCGGGCTGGGCGACCGGGGGCTGATCCGCCGCGGCTACGCCGCCGACGTGGTGGTGCTCGACCCCGGCAAGGTGGGCGACCGGGCGACGTACGCGGCTCCGCGCACGCTCGCCGAGGGGGTCGGCGACGTGCTGGTCGCCGGCGTGCCGGTGCTGGCGGGCGGAGAGCTGACCGGGGCCACACCGGGGCGCGCGCTGCGGGCCTCCTGAGCGATAAGGTCAGACCGGACGAAGGGGGTGTTGTGCCGGCGATTCTCGGCCAATCGGTCTTCGACGGCGGGCTCGAATTCCCCGCCATGGTGGTGCACCGGGACGCGCTGGAGCACAACATCGCCACGATGGCGGGGTTCGTGCGCGATCACGGCATGGAGCTGGCGCCCCACGCCAAGACGCACATGTCGCCCGAGATCGCCGCGATGCAGCTCGCGGCGGGCGCCTGGGGCCTCACCGTGGCCACGACCCGGCAGGCCGCCGTGGTCAGGGGCTTCGGGGCCGGCCGGATCATGGTGGCCAACCAGGTCGTCGATCCGGCGGGGCTCACCTGGGCCGCCCACGAGCTGGAGCGGGACCCGGAGTTCGAGTTCCTGAGCTTCGCCGACTCCAGGGCCGGGATCGACATCCTCGCCGCGCACGCCGGGGCCCGGCCGTTCCGGGTCCTGGTGGAGCTGGGGCACGAGGGCGGGCGGGCCGGGTGCCGGTCCCTCGACGAGCTGCTGGAGGTGGCCTCCTACGCGCAGGCCACGCCCGGCGTGGAGCTGGCCGGGGTCGCCGGTTACGAGGGCGGCCTGCGTACGGCCGAAGAGGTCCGGAAATATCTGGACGCGCTGCAGGAGGCCGTCGAATACGTCCGGGTCAGGAACCCCATTCTGACCGTGGGCGGCAGCCAGTGGTTCGACGTGATCGGCCGCGAACTGGTCGCCGCGCAGGCCCGCATCCTGCTGCGCAGCGGCGCCTATGTCACCCATGACGACGGCTACTACCGCGAGCGCACGCCGTTCAACCGCATCGAGGGCGAGCTGCGCCCGGCGCTGGAGGTGTGGGCGCACGTGTTGTCGGTGCCCGAGCCGGAGCTGGCGATCGTGGGCATGGGCAAGCGCGACGCCCCTTACGACGAGGGGCTGCCGATCCCGCGCCGCGGCGGCGTCACGGTCGTGAAGATGCAGGACCAGCACACCGTGGTGCGCGCGGCCGGGCTCAAGCCCGGCGACCTGCTGGCCTTCGGCATCTCCCACCCGTGCACGGCGTTCGACAAATGGCGCGTTCTCCCGCTGGTGGACCGGGACTACCGTGTCGTTGGCACCATACGTACCAACTTCTAGGGAGATCTCGTGAAAAAGGAGCTCAGGACCACGGAGGGCGCCGCCCCCGTCGGCGCCTACTCTCAGGGTCTCGTGGTGGGCGACTTCGTCTTCACCTCCGGGATGGGCCCGCTCGACCCCCACACCGGCGAGGTCGTCGGCGACGACGTGGCCGCCCAGACCCACCAGGTCATGCGCAACCTCGGCGCCATCCTGGCCGCGCACGGGCTCGGCTTCGACGACGTCGTCAAGGCCACGGTCCACCTCCAGGACGTCAAGCGCGACTTCGCCGCGTACAACGAGGTGTACAAGTCGTACTTCAACCAGCCCTACCCGGTGCGCACGACGGTGGGCTCCGAGCTGATGGACATCCTGGTGGAGATCGACTTCGTCGCTCACAAGAGCGCTTAGGGTCGTGCCGTGGACAGTTCGGTGTACGTCTTCGCCGAGGACCTGCGCGGCGAGGGCGTCGAGCGGGTGCTCGACAGGATCAGCGCGTACGGCGTGTCCGGCGTCACCGTCGGCGCCGTGCACCACGCCTCCCGCGACATCACCCCGCACGGGCTGTCCAGGCTGACCCTGCGCCACGACGGAGCGCACTTCACGCCGCCGCCGGAGCTGTTCGACGGGCTCCGGCTGGCGCCCGTGCCCGGCTACACCGACGTGTTCGACGGGCTGCGCGAGGCCTGCGCGAAACGGTCCATGAAGCTCCACGGCTGGACGGTCTTCCTGCGCAACGCCACGCTCGGCACCCGCCATCCCGACGTGACCGTGCGCGACTGCTTCGGCGACCGCGGCTCGCTCACCGACCTGTGCCCCGCCCATCCCGACGTGCGCGAATACGCCGTCGCGCTGGCCCGGGCGGTGGCCAGGCTCGGGGTCGACAGCGTGGTGGCCGAGTCGCTGCACTTCAGGCCGATCGAGCCGCAGCGCTCGTACGTGCCGCTCGGGCCGATGGACGCCTACCTGTTCGGGCTCTGCTTCTGCGACTACTGCCTGCGGCGGGCCACCGACCTGGGCGTCAACGCCGAGGTGGCGCGCGACGAGTGCGCCCGGGTCGTGGGCGGCGTCTTCGACGGCGACCCGCCGGCCCAGGGCGAGGTGACCAGGGCGGCGCTGACGGCGTACGCGGGGCCCGACGTGGTCGCCTACGCCCGCGCCCGCTCCGAGACCGTCACCACGCTGGTGTCCGAGGTGGCCTTCGCGGTCGCCGACGAGGGTTCCAAGCTGGTCTTCGTGGACGCGACCGGCGCTGTCAAGGGCCACGCCGACGGGCTGCCCGCGCCCGGCCTGGCCGCCCACGACGCGTGGCAGTTCGGCGTCGACCTGGTGGCGCTGGGCGACCTCGTGCCGGCGTTCGGCGTGCCCGCCTACGCCCGCGACGCGGCGCGGGTGGCCGACGACGTGGGCGCCTACCTGCGGTCGGTGGGCAAGGACCGCGAGGTGCGGGCCGTGCTGCGGCCCGGCCACCCCGACAGCGACTCCACCGACCGGCTGGTGGCCAAGGCCCGCGCGGCCAAGGCGGCCGGGGCGATGGCGGTCGACTTCTACGCGTACGGGCTGGCGCCGCACCCGGTGCTCGACCGCATCCCGGCCGCCCTGGCGGAGGCCCTCTAGCCCAGGTTCTTGCGCTGGACCTGCCAGGGGCCCGAGCAGCGCCCGCAGGCCGGCCCGACGAACACGGCCCTGGCCGTGGCGTCGCCCTTGAGCTGCCACTTCAGCCAGGCCGCGCCCACCCGGCCGAACTCGCCGCCGTTGGGCTGGGCGTAGGTGCCGAAGTGTCCCACGTCCAGGTTGCCCATGAACGCGGGCAGCCCGGCCGGCAGGCGGTTCCAGTCGTCCATGGCGTTGTCGTAGGCGATGTCGCTCGGCCCGCCGATGAAGTAGCCGATCGGCGCGTGCAGGCGGGCGAGCGGCGTCGAGCAGCATCTCGGCGGAGGTAGGGGCCATCAATGGCGTGCGGGAATGACGGGTGATATCACCGATGCCGACCGTCATGGAAAGGGTCACGGGTCGGCACGCCGCCGGCCACCCCGTCCAGGACGGTCGCGACCGCCTGCGCGGCGAAGCCGTCGTGCACCGGCAGGCCGCGGAAGACCGCCCGCGTCCACACCGCGCCGGCCAGCAGGTCGACGATCAGCATCGGGTCCGCCGACTCCGCCAGCTCGCCCCGGCGCACCGCGCGCTCGAAGATCTCCCGCTCCCTGGCGAACCTGTCGGCGAAGAAGCGCCGCGCGTCCAGCTCCGGATGGCGCACGGCGGCGCCCAGCGCGGCCACCGCGACGTCGCTGCCCGGCGGCTCGGTCAGCAGCCGCCGCACGCCCTCCACCAGGGCCACGAGGTCGCCCCGCAGGCTCCCCGTGTCGGGCGCCTCGAAGGCCAGCACGTCGGACTCGACCAGCGCCGCCGCCAGCAGCGCCGCCTTCGACGGCCACCACCGGTAGATCGTGGTCTTGTTGACGCCCGACCGCTCGGCCACCCCCTCGACGGTCAGCCCGTCGTAGCCCCGCTCGGCGACCAGCCGCAACGTCGCATCGAAGATCTCCTGCTGCTTCCTCGGCGCCATAGGGGTCATTCTCGCCCGGCGAACGCCGTGGCCACGCCCAGGCCCAGGTAGACGACGCCGCTGATGTGCCGCAGGGTCCTGGCGCCGCGTTCGAGGCGGCGGGCCAGGGCGCCGGCGGTGAAGGCGTACACGATGTCCGAGATCAGGCCCAGGAGCAGCAGCGTGAGGCCGAACACCGTCACCTGGAGGGCGGGCGGGCCCGCCTCCGGGGTCACGAAGTGCGGCAGGAACGCCAGGAAGAACAGCGCCACCTTGGGGTTGAGCACGTTGACCAGCACGCCTTCGAGGAACACCTTGCGCAGCGGCTGCGGCTCCGGCCTGTCCGTGCCCGCGTCCTTGCCGGTGAACGCGCGGATGCCGAGGTAGACGAGGTAGGCCACGCCGGCCCACTTGATGATCGCGAACAGCGTGGCCGACCGCGCGATCACGTACGACAGGCCCGCCGCGGCGGCCGCGATGTGCACGAGCGTGCCCAGCTCCACGCCCAACGCGCTGGCCAGGCCCGCCGCCCGGCCCTGGGCGAGCCCCCGGGCGGCGATGTAGAGATGGTTCGGCCCCGGGATGAGCACCAGGGCGAGCGAGGCCGTCACGAACAGCGCGAAAGTCGTTGGGGGAATCACAAAGCAGCAGCGTAAGATGGTTTTGGTATGTCGAAGAAGGCCAATTCAGAGCTGATTTCCCGGACCAATGCTTTGTCGGAGGGGCGTGGCATAGTTTCAGGCGTGAACGGTCTTCTCGTCGGGCGCTCCACAGAGCTGGCCGGGCTGGTCCAGGTCCTCACCTCCGCCGCCGAGGGCCTGGCCGGGGTGGCGCTCGTCGGCGGCGACGCGGGGATCGGCAAGACCAGGCTGGTCACCGAGCTGGCCGCCGAGGCCCGCGAGCGCGGCTTCAACGTGCTGGTCGGCCAGTGCGCCGAGCTCGGCGACGCGCTGCCCTACCTGCCGCTGGCCGACGCGCTGCGCGGCGCCGAGCCGGCCGTGCGCGAGGCCGCCGCCGCCCACCCCATGCTGGGCCAGCTCCTGCCGGGCACCGAGAGCGCGCCGTCGGCCGGGCTCACCCAGCAGCGGCTGTTCGGCTCGCTGCTCGGGCTGCTCGCCGACGTGCAGCCGGTGCTGTTCGTGATCGAGGACCTGCACTGGGCCGACCGCTCCACCCGTGACCTGCTGGTCTTCCTCAGCCGCATGGTGCAGAGCGAGCGGGTCTGCGTCGTCGGCACCTACCGCACCGACGACCTGCACCGCCGCCACCCGCTGCGCTCCGTGCTGGCCGAGCTCAAGCGCCTGCCCACGGTGATGAGCGTGGAGCTGCGGCCGCTGGGCTCCGGCGAGATGGCCGACTACGTCGCCAGCCTGGGCGACGTCGACGCCCAGGAGCTCGGTCTCATCGTCTCCCGCGCCGACGGCAACCCGTTCTACGCCGAGGAGCTCCACGCGGCCATGGCCGAGGGCGACAGCCTGCCCGACGGGCTGGCCAGCCTGCTGATGTCCCGGGTCGAGGTGCTGTCGGAGGCCGGGCAGCGGGTGCTGCGGGCCGCCGCCGTGGCCGGGCGCAGCGTGGAGGACGAGCTGCTGCGGGAGGTCGCGGGGCTGCCGCTGGCCGAGTTCGAGGAGGCGGTCAGGGAGATCGTCTCGCGCGGGCTGCTCAAGGTCCGCGGCCACGGCTACTCCTTCCGCCACGCCCTGCTGCAGGAGGCCGTCTACACCGACCTGCTGCCGGGCGAGCGCACCAGGCTCCACGCCGCCTTCGCCCGCCTGCTCACCTCTCCCGCCGAGCTGGCTCACCACCACCTGGCCGGCCACGACCTGGCGGGCGCGCTGGCGGCCTCGGCCGAGGCGGGCAGGCAGGCCGAGCGGGTGGGCGCGCCCGCCGAGGCCCACAGCCACTACGACCGCGCGCTCGGCCTGTGGGACCGCGTGGACGACGCGGCCCGGCTGGCCGGGGAGGGCCGCGTGGAGCTGGCCTTCCGCAGCGCGATCATGGCCGCCGACAGCGGCGACAAGCACCGGGCGGTGGTCCAGCTCCGCGCGCTGCCGCAGACCTCCCAGGTGAGCGAGCGGCTGGCCTACTACCTCTACGAGACCGACGACCGGGCCGGGGCGATCGCGGCGGCCGAGCGGGCCGTCGAGAGCGCGCAGGACCAGGCCGAGCTCGCCCGCGCGCTGGCCACCTACGCCCGCACGCTGCTGTGGAGCCCGCGCCACCAGGAGGTCGAGGCCCTGTGCGCCCGGGCGCTGGAGACCGCCCGCGCCGCCGGGGCGGACGACGCCGAGGTGGGCGCGATGCTCACGCTGGCCACGTTCGTCGAGCTCCGCGGCGACCTGCACCGGGCCCACGAGCTGGTCGACGCCGGCATGGCCCGGCGCACCGGCGACCTGGCGATGAACCTGCGGGCCCGCTTCCACCACGCCCGCATCCACTACGAGCAGGGCGTGCTCGACCACGCCGCCGAGGTGGCCGACGAGGGCATCCGCATCGCGCTCGAACACGGGCTCAAGTGGAGCACCTACGGCACCGACCTGCGCTTCCTGCGCTTCCTCATCCACTACGTGGCCGGCGAGTGGGACCAGGCCGAGGCCGTGGCGGCCGGCTTCGGCACGCGGGTGGGCACCGTGCCGGAGGCGACCCTGTCGTCGTTCGCGCTGTTCATCGAGGTCGCGCGGGGCCTGCCCGCGGTCGAGGGGCGGCTGAGCTGGCTGCGGCCGTTCTGGTCCGACGAGCTGGTCTCCTACATGTCCCGGGGCCTGGCGGCCGAGCACGCGATCTGGCGCGGCGACCCGGCGACCGCGCTGGAACACGTCCGCGCGATCATGGCCGATCAGGTCGACGGCGACGCCACCAACCTGCGCATCGCCGCCATCGGGCTGTGGGCGCTGGCCGAGCTGGGCACCACCGAGGGTGCCGACGAGCTGCGCGCCCACGCGCGGGTGGCCGTCGAGGGCGGCCCGATCGGGCAGGGCGGCTACCTGGGCCCCGAGGGGCGGGCGTGGGAGCTGCGGGTGGAGGCCGAGTGGCACCGCGTGCACGGGCGGTTCGACGTCGAGCTGTGCCGCCGGGTGGTCGAGGCGTTCGGCTTCGGCTTCGTGTACGAGACCGCGCGCGCCCGATGGCGGCTGGCCGAGGCGCTGCTGGCGGCGGGCGACCGGGAGGCGGCGCAGGCGGAGTGGGAGCTGGCCCGTGAGACGGCGGGCAAGCTGCGGGCCGTGCCGCTGGAGAACGCGCTGCTGGAGTTCGGGCGGCGGGCCCGGTTCGGCGCCGGGTCACGCGGCGCGGCCGCCGGCCCGGCCTCCGGCGCCGCCGGCGGTGACGGGCCGGCCGGTGAGGGCGGCTCGCTGACCGCGCGGGAGGCCGAGGTGCTGCGGCTGGTCGCCGAGGGGCTGACCAACCGGGAGATCGCGCAGCGGCTGTTCATCGCGCAGAAGACGGTGAGCGTGCACGTCTCCAACATCCTGGGCAAGCTGGAGGTGTCCACGCGCACGCACGCCGCGGCGGTGGCCCGGGAGCGGGGGCTGCTGGACTAGCCGCTCCAGAGCGGGCAGGCGCTCCGGGGCGGGCAGGCGCTCCAGAGCGGGTGAGGAGGCCGTGTGCAGAGGTCACTCGCCGGGATCACTCGCCGGGGCCGGTCGTCCGGGGCCGGCCTCAGGGCCGGCCGTCCGGAGGGCGGTCCCATGGGGCGGTCGTCCGGGGTCAGGAGGCGCCTTCGGCCACGAGGCCGGTGACGTCGAATTTCTGCTTCAGGTAGCCGAACTCCAGCATGAGGTCCGCCACCCGCTGCACCCGCGCGGGATCAACGGCCGTGGAGAAGCCGCCGAGCTTCATGCCGGCCGCCGTGTCCCGGTCGATCTTCGTGTACTTCTCCAGCGCCGGCGCGACCTCGGCCGGGGTCGACAGGGCCAGCTCGGCGCCCTTGCGCAGGGCCCGCTGGAAGGCCGCGACGACCTTCGGGTTGTCCTGGGCGAAGGTCTCCGTGGCGAGATAGCCGGCGATCGGGAAGTCGGCCGTCGTCCCGGCGAAGGGCTCGGCCAACGCGACCGCCCCGAACGTGCCCGCCGCGGCCTGGCTGAACGGCTCGGGCAGGAACGCGACGTCCACCTGCCCGCTCTGCAGCGCCCCGGCCATCTCCGGGAAGGGCCGCTCGGCGAACTTGACGTCCTCCGGCCGCAGCCCCACGGGCTTCAGCACGGCGCTGACGGTCAGCGTGGCGACGTTGTTGAGCGTGTTCACGCCGATGGTCTTGCCCTTGAGCTGCGACAGCTCGGTGATCGGGGAGTCCTCCCTGGTCATGAGGGTGAAGTTGCCGGGCTTGGCGACGTACGCGTCTCCGACGATTTTGATCTTGACGCTGCCGCTGGCGGCGGCGAGCAGCGCGGAGACGTAGTTGCTGTGCATGATGTCGAGCTTGCCCGAGACCAGGTCGGGCATGGCCGCCGCGCCGCCCGCGATGAGCTCGGTCCGGACCTTGAGCCCCTCGGCGGCGAAGTAGCCCTTGTCGATGGCGAGCTGGATGGGGGCCACCTCGGGCAGCGGCAACATCCCGATCGTTATTTCGGTCTTTTCTAATCCATTTGCCTGCCCACCCGAATCACCTCCCGAGCCGCAGGAACCGATCAGTAATGTGGTGAGGACGATCAGGGAGACGCGCCGGAAAGCCAACATGCCCACTCCAAAAGGGGAAACGCATCCGGTAAGGCGAGATTCTTGAGCTTATCCGTCGGCCGTCGGGAAGGTCATGGGCTTTTCGCGGCGTCCTGCCAGATGAGCAGGCGTCTCTCCAGCACCAGAAAGCCCTGGTTCAGCAGATATCCCAAAATGCCGAGCAGGGCGATCGCCCCCCACACGCCCGGCAGGTCGAACGCCCGCTGCGCCGCCCGCAACTGGAACCCGATGCCCTCGGTGCTGAAGAACTCCGCGATGACCATGAGGATCAGCGCGAGCGAGAGGCTCAGCCGCAGGCCGGTGACGATCTTCGGCGCGGCCGACGGCAGGATGACCCGCAGCAGCCGCCGGCCGGCCGGGAACCCGAACACCCGCGCCGTCTCCAGGTGCAACGGCTCCACGTTGCGCGCCCCGTCCGCCGCGTTGAACAGCACCGGCCACACGATGCCGAACGTGATCGTGGCGACCTGCATACGCGTGCCCGTCGAGAACAGCGCCAGGAACATGGGCAGCAGCGCGGGCGGCGGCAGCGCCCGGCCGAACTGGATGACCGGGTCGAGGAAGCGGTAGAGCAGCGGCGAGCGCCCGAGCGCCACGCCGGCGGCCACCCCCACGACCCCGGCCAGCAGCCATCCCGCCAGCAGCCGGCCCAGGCTCGGCGGGAAGTTGGCCAGGGCGACGTCGTTCAGCCAGAGCCGGGCCGCAGGGCCGGTGAACCACAACTCGCGCATCCGTACGGCGATCGCCGACGGCGGCGGGAAGAACGGGTGCCCCATCGAGCGCGTGGCCAGCTCCCACCCGGCGAGCACGACCGGTACGACCCACCACCGCGCCAGCCCCCTGACCAGCCGCCCGGTCACCGGGCCGCTCCCGGGCGCCAGTGGAAGAGGCGGCGCTCGGCCCAGACGAACGCGCCGTTGGTGGCGACGCCGAGCAGCCCCGCCCACACGGTGGCGGCCACGGTCAGCGTCAGGCCGTCGGGGCTGCTGCCGGCCAGGATGATGAAGGTGCCGATCCCGTCGGAGCCGCCCGCGAGCAGCTCCGTGCTGATGGCCAGGATGAGCGCGATCGTGGCCGACACCCGGATGCCGGTCGCGATGAACGGCGCCGTGCTCGGCAGCGAGACGCGCAGCAGCACCGCGAGCCGGCCGAAGCCGAAGGCGCGCAGGGTCTCCTCGGCCAGGGGATCGACCTCTCTGAGGCCGTACATGGTGTTGATCAGGATCGGCCAGGTGGAGGCGTACACGATGATCGCGACCTTCATGTCCAGTCGCTCGGTGAACACGAACGCGGCCAGCGGGATGAGCGCCACGGACGGGATGGGCCGCAGGAACTCGATCACCGGCCGCAGCGCCGCCTCGATCGGCGGCACGCTGCCCAGCAGCAGCCCCGCCGGCACGGCCAGCGCCACCGTCAGCGCCAGCCCCAGCGCCCATCCCGCGAAGGTGGCGGCGACGTCGAGCAGGAACTCGGGGTCGGCCGCCAGCCCCGCGGCGGTGACCAGTACGGACGAGGCGAGCGGGAACTGCGCGGGGGAGACGAGCCCGAGGCGGCCGGCCGCCTCCGCCAGGCACAGCAGGCCGGCCACGCCGAGGAGACCGCAGAACAACGCGCTGTCGAAAGGCCGCCGATGGGTGAGCCGGGGGATCAACGGGGCGTCCCGCCGGGGAGGGACGCCCCGTTGAGGTGAAATGCCATAAAGCTCTCCATATTCCTCCGAGTCGGCGAATATGGAGTCAGAGTAACGATCAATTACCGGCGTCGGCGAGACACGATTTTCCGCGTGCCGGCCGCAGGCGCTTCGTTCCTCATATCCGGGGGAGGGGCGGCCGTCATGTGTCCACCGCGATTTGCCGCGGAGGTTCTCCGCGACCGGGGGCGGCCGTCATGCGTTCGCCGTGATTTGCCGCGGTTGTTCTCCGAGTCCGGGAGACGGCGGTCGTCACGCGCTCACTGTGACGCCGTCAGCAGCAGGTCGGGGCCGCCGAAGTCGCCGGACTTCAGCAGCAGCGCGAGGCCGCCGGGGGTGAAGATCCACGGGACGCCGTGCGCGGCCTCGTTCCCGATCAGGCCGCCGGGCGCGCCGAGCGCGGTCACGACCGCGCCGGAGGTCTCGCCGCCCGCCGTGATCACGCGGGTGACGCCCCGCTCGACCAGCCCCCTGGCCACCCGGCCGATGGCCGTCTCCAGGATCGCGGCCGACCGCTCGGCGCCCAGGGCGTCCTGTACGCGGCGCAGCCTCGCCGGCTCCAGCGACGAGTAGATCAGCGGGGCGCCCGACCCGGGAGGCAGGGTGTCGTACCAGGCCAAAGCGTTCCGGGCGAGCGAGTCGGCGTCGCCGTCGGCCAGCGGGTCGAGCCGGTAGGCCGGTCTGCCCGCCTCGATCATGGTGGCGACCTGCTGGAGCGTACGGGCCGCGCAACTGCCCGCGAGGACCGCGGCCGGGCCCGACGGCTCGGGGGCCGGCGCGTCGTCGTGGCCCGTGGCCGCCGCCCGGGCCGCCGCCAGCCCGCCCGCGAGCCCGGCCGCCCCCGCCACCAGCGGCAGGCCGGCCAGCTCCCGCCCGGCCAGCATGAGGTCGTCGTCCTCCAGGGCGTCCACGAACACGTACCGGACGCCCTGCTCGCGCAGCTCGGCCAGCCGCCGCCCGACCTGCCCCGCGCGCACCTGCGGCAGCGTCACGACCCCCGCGCGGTAGGCGCTCTGACCCTCCAGCAGGCGCGGCAGGTACGAGTCGGTCATCGGGGTGAGAGGGTGGTGGCGCATGTGGGACTCGCCGAGCAGCGCGTCGCCGACGAACAGGTAGCCGTTGTACTGCGTGCGGCCGTGCTCGGGCGAGCTCGGCGTCATGGCGACGAGGGGCGCCTCCATGGCGTCCGCCAGCGCGTCGAGCACCGGGCCGATGTTGCCGTCGCGGGTGGAGTCGAAGGTGGAGCAGTACGTGAAGTAGACCTGCTCGGCCGCCCCGTGCGCGCGCAGCCAGCGCAGCGCGCGCAGGGACCTGGCCACCGCGTCCGCCCGGTGGATCGTGCGGGTCCTGAGCGCGATCACGACGGCGTCGTGCTCGGGCGGCGTGACGCCCTGGGGCGGCAGGCCGAAGTACAGAACGGTACGAAGGCCGCGGCGGCGCAGCGCCACGGCGACATCGGTCGCGCCGGTGAAGTCGTCCGCGATGGCGCCGATCATCGGCGGCCCTCGGCGCGGGCGGGTTGCGAGTCGAACATGATGCCGACGTTATCGGCCGGGTCCAGTCCGGACCCGACCCACCTCGTATGCGTTTGTGGCGGAATGGTCAGCTGGTGATCGTCTGGTCGCGCATGAGGAAGTAGCTGGTCTGGTCGGTCTGCAGGTAGGCGTGGAAGTTCTTGGCCATGGAACGGGCCGACTTGTCCGCCGTGACGATCGTGACGACCACATACTTCTTCGACGCCCCCGACAGGATCTTCCCGTAGACGTAGTTGGTCAGCGCCTTGTCCTGGCGCCACTTGACCGCGTCGGACGACAGCTTGGACAGGCGGTCGGCCGTGGTCTTGGCGGCCCGGTCGCTGGGGAAGGCCATCAGGATCTGGACCGCTTTGAGATGGCCGTTGTAGGCGGAGTAGGCGAGCTGCACGGCCCGCTGGCACTTGTTCCTGGCCAGCACGCCCTGACCGTCCACCGCCGTGCACGAGCTGTAGGTCCAGCCGCCGACCTTGTCGGCCTTGAACTTGATGGCGCCCAGGGCGAAGTTCCAGTCGTCGAACTCGGTGTGCCTGATCGGCGAGCCCGGCTGGGCCTGCTTGGAGGTCGCCTGCGCGCCGGTGGGCGTCGTGGAGGGCACGGCGGAGGGCACGGCGGAGGGCACGGTGGAGGGTACGGCGGAGGCGGGTGGGTCGGACTCGGGAGTCCGCGACTGGGGCGTGCTCTCGGGGGCCTCGGTGGACGGGCCCGAGGTGGACGGGCCCGAGGTGGACGGGCCCGAGGCGGACGGGCCCGAGGCGGTGGGGGCGGTGCTGGGCAGGGCGTGGGACGCGGGGCCCGGCGCGCTCAGGTACGCGTACGCGCCCCACGCGCCGCCGCCCAGCAGCAGCACGGCCAGGCCGGCGGCCAGACCGATGATCAGCGCGGTGTTGCTCCTGGCCGGCGGCCTGGCCCCGTGACCCGCCGGCGGGTACGGCCCGCCGGGCCCGGCTCCCCCCGGCCCGTAACCGACCTGCTGCGACCCCGGCCCGTGCGGGTGTCCGGGCCCGTGCGGCTGGCCCGGCCCATATGGCCGGCCTGGCCCGTAAGGCTGGCCCGGCCCGTGTTGCGGTCCCGGCCCGTGCTCGGGTCCCGGTCCGTGGTGCGGCGACGCGCCGTGCTGCGGGGCCGGGCCGGGGAAGCCGCCCGGGTCGTGGGGCTGGGCAGGCGCGGGCTGCTGCCCGGGGCCGTGGGGCTGGGCCGGGCCGGGCTGCTGGGGTCCCGGCTGTCCAGGGGCGGACTGCTGCCGAGGGTCCGGGCCCGGGGCCGCCCCGTAGTTCAGGAACGGGTCGTAGTCCTGGGGCTGCCCGTAGCCCTGGAAGGGGTCGTGCTCCTGGGGCCGGCGCTGGCCCTGTGAGGAGCCGTGGCTCTGTGAGGGGGCGTGGCTCTGTGAGGGGGCGTGGCTCTGTGAGGGGGCGTGGCTCTGGGAGGGGGCGGGGCCTTGGGTGGTGGGTGCGTACCCCGGCGCGGTGGGCGCCTGCCCCTGCGGGGCGGGTGCGTAGTCCTGAGGGGAGGGGGCGTATCCCTCCGGAGAGGGTTCGTAGCCCGGCGCGGGTTCGTGTCCCCGGGGCGCCCCCTGACCCTGGACGCCGCCCCACGGCCCTGGCTGCCGAGGCTGGGGTTGCGGAGGCTGCGGAGGGTATGCCATGCCCCCATTGTGGTGCAGCCCCTGATCTTCTGCCCCATTTACCCCATCAACCGGCACATCGGGCACTCGCCGCTCCTTTGGTCAGCCCGCCGGAGACCAAGGTCTGATGCCCCGCCGGACCCGCCCTCCGTAGCGTCGGCGCCATGACGGAACTCCGCACGTCGCCCGGCACCCGCGTCCACGAGCTGGACGTCGTGCGCGGGTTCGCCCTGGCGGGCATCCTGGCGGCGAACATCGGCTACTTCTCCGACCCCGGCTACGCCACCAACGGCGCCATGCCCATCCCCGACGGGCCGGTCGCCTTCGCGATCACCACGTTCGTGCTGACGAAGTTCTACATCATCTTCTCGTTCCTGTTCGGATACTCCTTCACGTTGCAGATGCGCTCGGCGGAGCGGGCGGGCGCGAGCGTGCGGGCCAGGACGCTGCGCAGGTGCCTGGGGCTGTTCGTGATCGGCGTGGCGCACGGGCTGCTGCTGTGGATCGGCGACATCCTCACCCTGTACGCCGTGCTCGGCCTGATCCTGCTCGCCATGCGCAACATCCGGCCGAAGACCGCCGTCGTCGTGGGCTCGTCCATCGTCGGTGTGATCGCCCTGCTGATGGCGGCGCTGGCGTGGCTGTCCACCCTCGACCCGGCGGCGGGCCGGGCGCCGCGGCCGGACACCGCGGCGGCGGCGCGCACGATGGAGCTGTTCACCGGCACGCCGCTCGACTACCTGACCCTGCAGGCGGAGCTCTATCCGCCTCTCGTGGCGATGGTCTGGGTCTTCCAGGGGCCGATGGCGCTGGCGATGTTCCTGTTCGGGCTGGCGGCCGGCAAGTCCAGGCTGCTGGAGGAGCCCGAGCGGTGGGCGCGGCTGCTGCCCCGGATCCAGTGGGTGGGCTTCGGTCTCGGCCTGCCCGGCGGGGTCCTGCTCGCCGTGACGGCGGGCGTGCCGGGGGCGTGGGAGCTGGTGGGCGCGGCGGTGAGCACGGTCACCTCGGTGCCGCTGGCCGCCGCCTACGTGGTGACCCTGCTGCGGGTGGTGCGGCGCTTCCCCTCGGTCGGGCGCGCGCTGGCCCCGGCCGGGCGGGTGGCGGCCTCCAACTACATCGGGCAGTCGGTGCTGGCCTGCCTGATCTTCACGGGATACGGCCTGGCGCTGGCGGGCGAGCTGCCGCCGATCGCGGTGATGGGCGTGGCGGCCGTGATCTACGCGGTCCTGCTCTGGCTGAGCGCGCGCTGGCTGCGTACGCACCGGTACGGCCCGGTCGAGCACGTCCTGCGCCGCGTCACCAACGGCGCCACCCGCGCCCCGGCCTGAGAGACCTCAAGACCGGCGGACCTGCCACGTCAGGTGGTGCGGCAAACGAGCTGGTCGATCTGATGGATCACGACCTCGCGCGCCTGGACGAGCCGAGCCACCCGGCCACGGGCGACTACCGGCACGAGCACACGAGGCGCTGGTCGGCCACGATCTCGTCCCTGGACGCGTTCGTGTTCGTGACCCCGGAGTACAACAGCTCGTTCCCCGGCGTACGCAACGATTCTTGATTTATAGGTATTTATCCCTGTACGCCGCCTCTCTGGACAAGCACGATCCCCGAGAGGAGGTGCGCCGCGATGCGCTGGGAGACGAAGCCGCAGCCGCGGCCGCATCCCGCCGGAAGGCCCGCGAGCCGGGCCACCCAGTCCCCCGCCGGGCCGAGCGCGGTCGACGCTGCGGGGCGGCGCCCTGCCCGGCGGGTACCTCCCACCGGCGGCGGGCTCAGGAGCAGCGGGGCGGCGAGCAGAACCGCACCTCGGGGTGGCGGGCCGACGGCCGGTCCAGCAGCGGCTGCCGCCGCTGCTTCAGGTGCCGGTCGAGGAAGGCCACCACATACGTACGGGTCAGCTCCGCGCCCCGCGCCGCCGCCAGCACGCCACGGACGGGCTTGATCCCGAGGGCCCCCGCCAGCATCGGGAGGTCGGTGAAGGACTGGTGCTCCGCGCCCGACAGCACCAGCCAGCGCTTCCACCCGGTCAGCAGCCGCCAGTCCCGCTCCCACGCGGCCGCCTCCCCGCCCGGCGTGTGCCGGGCCGAGCCGATGAACATGAACGGCCGCGAGAGCCCGCTCCTGGGAATCCGGGCGTAGGTGGTGCCGTCCAGGTCGATCCCGGCGCGCACGCGGGAGTCCGCCAGCATGGCCGCCACCGCGGCGGCCCCGCCCATCGACTGGCCCACCATCGCGATCCGGGAGCGGTCGATCACCCCCGCGCCGTCCCATGCCTTCGGCAGCCGGTCGAGCACGAACGACACGTCGGCCGCCCGGCCCTGCACCACCCCCGTGCCGAAGCCCGGGTCGGTGTCGCCGTCGCAGGCGAGACATCCGGCCACCCGCCCGTCGGCCAGCGTCGTGGCGTAGCTCTCGTGGGTGTGGTCGATGCCGGCCACGACGTACCCCCGGCTGGCCAGCTCCTCCGCCAGGGAGGTGAGCGAGCTGACCGGCTTGGTGAAGCCGGGGGACAACACCACCAGCGGCAGCCTCCCGCCCGCGGGCCGGGCGTCCGTGACGGAGTTCGTGCGCGTCCTGCTCAGCGTGTCGGGCGGCACGCCCGCGATCGCCGAGCCCTTCAGGAAGAGCTCCGACTCCTTGGCCGTCATGTACGCCGCCCGCCGCCCGTCCCGCCGTTGCGCCGGATACCACAGCGTGACCTTGAGCTCCCTGGCGCCGGCGTCGGGGTCCCAGGGGTCGGGGCGCGAGGTGTCGGTCAGGTGCAGGACGGTCGTGCCGGCCGGATGCGCGCCGGTGGGCGCGGGCAGCACGGCCGGTCCGGCGGGGGCGGCCGGCGGGACGGCGGCGCGCGGCGGCGGGGGCGCCGCGCAGGCGGACGCCGCCAGCACGGCCAGCCCCGCGGCGGCGGCCAGGATCTGTCTCATGAGTGCTCCCTTCACGTGCGCAGCAGGGTCAGCGCCTTGGCCAGCGCGGCGTCGTGCCCGGCGGCCGCATCGCGCGGGGTCGGGGGCACGTGGTGGTCGGGCGGCACGCCGATCCGGTCGATCACCTCCCGGTTCGGCCCCCGGTGATGCCTGACGGGGAAGTTCAGCAGGGTGTTGTCACTCAGCAGGTACGCCTGCGCGGACCCGGAGACGACGCCCGCGGTCCTGGTGCCGACCAGCGTCCCGGCCCGCCAGTCCTTGATCGCCGAGCTGAACTGCTCGCAGACCGAGGCGCAGCCCCGGTCTGCGAGCACCGCCAGGGGCAGGCCGACCAGCTCGACGGTGTCGTCGGTCCGCGAGGCCGCGCACGCGCCGTCCACCGTGCACTGGTAGGCGGTGACCTTGCCGTGCGCGAACGCGCTCAGCAGCCGGGTCGACTCCACCGGGCTGCCGCCGCCGTTGCCGCGCAGGTCCAGCACGACGCCGGCCAAGGTGCGGCCCTGGCGCAGCCGGGCGATGGCCCTGAGCACGCGGTTCGCCGAGTCGGGCGCGAACCCGGTCATCCGTACGTAGGCGACGTCGTCCAGCAGCTCCGACCGCACCACCCGCAGCGTGGCCGGATCGCGCGGGTAGAGGCCGGGCCGGAGCGCGACGGTCCAGCGGCGGCCGGTGCTCTGCCGCAGCAGCCGCAGCTCGACCGGGCGCGCCTCGGGATGGCGCGGATACAGGGCGGCGATCGCCGGCGTGGCCCGCCCGTCGATGAAGGGCGCCGACCCGTTGACCGACTCGATGAGGTCACCGGGGCGCAGCCCGGCCTTCCGCGCCGCGCCGCCCGGCACCTCGGTGACGAACAGCGGGGGGAGCGCGGCGCCGGGGTCACCGTCCACCTGCGGCCCGTAGGCGCTGGCCACGAGGCCCAGGCCGTAGCCGTCGCCGTCGTAGGAGTCCGGCGGCTGCTTCGCGGCGCGGACCCAGCGGACGTGGTCGTCGCCGAGCGCCGCCACGATCGCCTCCAGGGTGGCGACGGCCAGCCGGTCGCGCAGGCCGGGCGCCCGGTCGGTGATCCGCCGGTAGGCGGCCTCGAAGGCGGCCCAGTCCGCCGCGCGGTCGCCGGTCAGCGCCGGCGCGACGGCTTCGGGCAGGTCGCGCCCGGCGCGGTTGAGCTCCTGGGTCAGGGCGGCGAAACCGCTGGTCAGCAGCGCGCGAGCGTCCAGGGCGGGACCGCCGTGGTAGTTGCCGAGGATGCAGAAGTACGCCTGCTCGATGACGTCGACCGTGGTGGCCGTCTCCGCGGCCGGCGGGCCCTGGGGCGGCGCGCAGACCGTGCGATCCTGCGCCCGCGCCTGGCTCCTGGGCGGCGCCGGCGCGGTGCAGGCCGCCGCCAGCAGCAGGGCCAGCCCGGCGGCCACGACCCTGGCGGCGGTCATGACACGCGTCTCCTGAGCCACCAGAAGGACAGGACGGTCAGCCCCAGGGTGAGCAGGGCGTAGAGCCCGGTCTCGATCCACTGGAAGGGCCAGAAGCGGGCGAGCGGCTGGTAGGTGGCGAGCTGCCGGTAGCCGAGCCGGTTGATCTCCGCCATGCACGCGGCCATGCCCTGCGGTCCCACCTGCTGCGGCGAGCAGGGCCCGGACGTGGTGGAGACCGCGATCGTGGCCGACTCTCCGGCGCCGGCGATCACGCGTCCCGACGGGTCGAGCAGGTGACTGGACAGCACCCAGGAGCCCATGTGGCCGGGGACCGCCGAGTCCAGGAGGACCTGCGGCCGCTCGCCTCCGTCGCGCTGCACGCCGAAGCTCTGCACGTTCGCGTCGCCGAGCTCGAAGGTCGCGGTGACCGGGGGCATCAGGTGCGGGCGGACCAGCAGCGGCATGGCGAGCTGGACCGCGGCGAAGACGGCCAGCGTGAGGGCCATCGCGGGCAGGGTGCGGCGCACCAGCATGCCCACGGTCACGCCCAGGACGAAGGCGAAGGCCGCGTACCCCAGAGGGGCGACGCCCCGCGCGCCGAACACCAGCGGGTCCATCAGGGCGTAACCGGCGGGGGCCGACTTGTCCAGCGGGTCGGACCACCAGGTCACCACGAGCGCGCACAGCCCGGTGGCGGTGGTGGCGGCCGCGCCGGTGAGCGCGAGCTTGGTCGCCAGCCAGCGGCGGCGGGTGACGGTCTGGCTCCACACCAGCAGGTGCGTGCCCGCCTCCAGCTCGCGGGTGATCAGCGGGGCTCCCCAGAACAGGCCGATGAGAGCGGGCAGCACCAGCACGACGAGGCCGACGGCCATGAACGGGGTGTGGTAGGCGTCGAAGAACCGGTCGAAGAAGCGCGCGCAGGTGTCGTCGGGGGTGCACTCGGCCAGCCCGCCGGCGTAGCCGGAGGCGAGGCCGGGGCCGGTCACGGCCAGCACGGCGGCCAGCGCGGCGAGGGCGGCGGCGACCATCGCGGCCGAGCCGCGGAACTGCCGCCAGGTCAGCCAGATCATCGCCGCACCTCCAGGGCCACCCGCGGGCCCTGCGCGGGGCGCTCGTCCATGTACGCCAGGACGAGGTCCTCCATGCCGAGCCGGGACACCATCCAGGCCGGATCGTGGATCGGCCCCTCGGTGCGCACCACGAACGTGCTCTGCCGGTCCGTGTGCCGCGCGGAGACCACGTGCTGGCCGGCGGGTAACCGGCCGGGGTCGCGGCGCGGGCCGGTGAGCCGGTGGTGGGTGGCCAGCAGCCGGTCGACCTCCCCGGCCACCCGCACGCGCGAGCCGGCGAGCACGATCAGGAAGTCGCAGATCCGCTCCAGGTCGCTGACCAGATGCGAGGAGAGCACGACGCTGAGCCCGTGCTCGACCGTGGCCTCCATCAGCCCTTGCAGGAACTCCCTGCGCGCCAGCGGGTCGAGCGAGGCGACCGGCTCGTCGAGGACCAGCAGCTCGGGCCGCTTGGCCAGGCCCAGGGTGAGGGCGAGCTGGGCGCGCTGGCCGCCGGAGAGCCTGCTCCCTCGCTGGGCGGGGTCGAGGCCCAGCCGCTCGATGCGCTCGCGGGCCATCGCGGCGTCCCAGCCGGGGTTGAGCCGCGCCCCCAGCCGCAGGTGCTCGGCGATGCTCAGCCCGGCGTAGACGGGGGTGTCCTGGGCGACGAAGCCGACCTTGGCGAGCTGCCCGCGACCGCCGGCCGGGCGCCCGCCCAGCACGGTGATGCCGCCGGTCGTCGGCGCTACCTGGCCGCAGGCGAGTTTCAGCAGCGTGGTCTTGCCGGCTCCGTTGGGCCCGACGAGCCCGACGACGTGACCCGCCGGGATGTCGATGGTGCATTCGCGCAGCGCCCAGCGCTTGCCGTACCTCTTGCCCAGTCCCTGGGCCTCCAGGACGGAAGTCACGCTATGTCCTCCTCGGCGGCGTTCCGGAATGTGGTGAGGAACAGGGCCTCGATGCTCTCGTCGTCGAGACCGGCCCGGCGGGCCTTGGCCAGCCAGCGCCGCAGCTCCAGCCGGAGCGGGCCGTGCGCGGCCAGCGAGGCGCCGGTGAGCCGGGCCGTCACGAACGTCCCGACCCCCGGCCTGGCGGCCACCAGGCCCTCGTGCTCCAGCTCCCGATAGGCCTTGAGCACGGTGTTGGCGTTGATCGCCAGCTGCGCGACGACCTCCTTCACGGTGGGCAGCTGGTCGCCCTCGCGCAGGACGCCGAGCCGCAGCGCGTGGCGTACCTGCTGGACCAGTTGCTGGTACGGCGAGAGACCCGACCTGCTGTCCAGATGGAACTCGATCAACGGTTCCTCCATTTATCTAGTCTCCTAGCACTTTAGGAGCGTCACTATACGACGCGGATAAAGGAGGACCGCCGGGGCCGGATCTGCCGCCGCCCCCGGAAGGGATCGGGAGGGGCAGTCCGGAGTTCGACCTGTCGGCCGCCAAGGACGACTGACCACCGGGGCCGTGCTCCGTGGCGGAGGCGCGCCACCGGCCACCGGCGCCGTGCTCCCCGGCGGCCGGGTCACAGCGGGGTGGAGCAGGTCGAGCGGGGCACGAAGGCCGGCCCGCCGTACTGCTCGGCGAGCACCGTGGGCGTGAAGGAGAACGGGGCGGTGAACCGCCCGGCCGTAAGGGCGGGGCTCAGTCCGTGGTGGCTCGGTCTGTGGTGGCTCGGTCCGTGGTGGCTCGGTCTGCGGTGGCTCGGTCCGTGGTGGTCAGGGCGGTGGCGAACACCGAGGAGACCACCTCGCGGATGTCGTCCGCCCCGGGAGGCGGGCCGTCCGCGCCGGCGAAGCGCAGGTGCAACGCACCGAGCAGGGTGGGGACGAGCATGCCGAGGTCGGCGCCGGCCGCGAGCCGGCCCAGCTTCTGCTCGTCGGCGAGATAGTCGGACAGGATGACCGCGAGCTCTCCCAGCACCGGGAGGCCGCCGGCCGGGCGCGCGGCGCGCAGCCGCACGCGCACCTGGTCGTGGAAGACGACGAGCGTGACGATGGACACGGCGAGCGGGCCGAACAGGCGGGTCAGCGCGTCGGTGAGGTTGCCGACGACGGTGCCGGTCCCCGCGGTCCCGCGCAGCGCGGCGCCCTGGGCCCGCATCCGGTCGATGCGGTCGAGCACGAACTCCGCGACGAAGGCGTCGAAGGACTCGAAGTGCCGGTGCAGGACGCCCTTGGCGCAGCCGGCCCGGGCGGTCACCGCGCGGCTGGTGAGCGCGTTCGGGCCCTCCTGGAGGAGGATCTGCTCGGCGGCGCCGAACAACTGCTCGCGCGGATCCTGAAGGTGTATTCCTGTCGGCATCGTGTGTCCTCTTGGCCTCTCACCCTCACCCGGTCGCCGATGGTGGGCACACGCCCACAAAGGCGACCTCGCGCCACTATACGCCAGGAGGAGGGTGCTCAAGCGGACCGGGAAAGGCTGCACATCCGGTCGAGAGGACGTACACACTCGCCGGGGCCGCGGCGGCGCACGTCGACAGTCAGGCCGGTCGCACGCGCGGCGCCGGATCATGGTCGTCTGAGCCGTTTCCGCGCGCTCACGCGGCCCGGCGAGCGGAGGTCACTTCTTGTCCATCAACTCGATCCACTCGTTGACGAGCTGCTCGAGCGCCTCTTTGTTGGCGTTGACCTCGCCCATGCTGCGGATCTTGGCGTAGGCCTTGCCCTTCGGGCCGGGCTCCAGCAGGCCCGACTCGTCCTTCAGCAGGGAACCCTGGTGGAAGACCAGCGCGGCGGCGTCCTTGACCCGAGGGCTGAAGGTGGCCAGCTCCTCCTTGTAGGCGAAACTGGGGCCGCCCCATTTGACGTCTTCTTCGATTTTCGGATTGGCGGTGATGATGGCCCTGATGGCCTTCATCTCCTCCTTCAGCGGGTGGTCCAGCTTGGCGAGGAAATCGTCGACCTTTTTCGAGTTAGACATTTTCCCAAGCTAGCAGCGGCCCCGGAAGGGCCGCATCTTCCAGAATGCGCACCCCGCGCCGAGGCGTGGGGCCGCCCCTTGAGGGAGGGTCACCGGGCCGGCCGTCCTCGGGAGCCGAGGCATCACCTGCTCCTGTTCTCTATAGTCGAACGACTCTAGGAAAAGGCTGGTGCGTACATGGCGAGGGCCGGGCTGACGGCGGATCGGGTGACGCTCGCGGGCGCCGACCTGGCGGACGAGGTGGGGCTCGACCGCGTGACCATGTCGGCGGTGGCGCGGCGGCTCGGGGTGAAGGACGCCAGCCTGTACGTGCACGTACGCAACCTGGAGGACCTGCGCGGGCGGATCGCGCTGCTGGCGGCCGACGAGAAGAGCATCCGCATCGCCGAGGCCACCGCCGGGCGGGCCGGCAAGGACGCCCTGGTGGCGTACGCGAACGCCTACCGCGACTACGCCCGCGAGCATCCGGGCCGCTACACGGCGACGCAAAGCAGGGCCCGTCTGAGGCAGGGCTTGTTTGAAGCAGGGCCCGTCTCGGGCAGGGCCCCTCTCAGGCAGGAAGGCGCCGGGGCGCCCCCGGGCGCCGAGGTCGGCGGCCGGGGGCGCGGGGCGGGTCAGGCGAGGCCGGCCAGCAGCTCCGCGAAGACCTGCGGCCGGCTGAAGTAGCCGACGTGCGAGGCCGCCAGGGTGTGCACCTCGAACCGGTTGTGCGGGGTCAGCTCGTCCGCCCGGCGGATCATGTAGTCCTGCATGGCCGGGGTGATGCTGCGGTCCTCGGACAGCCGCACGTAGGTGTGCGGCACCCGGCCCCAGGCGTCGGCCCGGACCAGCGCCTCGGGCGTCAGCACCGCGTGGTTCTCGTCCGGGTCCATCGAGTCGAGCAGCACCCGGAACTGGTGGTCGGTGGCGTCCGCCATGATGGCGGCCTTCAGCTCGGCGAACAGCTCCGGGTCCGCGTGGGCGGCGCGCCAGTTGAGCCGGGCCACGCCGGGGTCGGGCACGCCCGGCACGGCGATCCGGGCCGACGCGGCGTCGAGCAGGTTGTCGTCGGCCACCTCCCACGCCTCGGTGAGCATGGCCGGGTCGCTCAGGCACAGCGCGGAGAGGTAGACCACGCGGTCGAGCAGCTCGGGCACCGCGTTGGCGACGGCGCTGATGGTCAGGCCGCCGAGGCTGTTGCCGGCCAGGACGACCGGGCCGTGCCCGGCGAGCCGGCGCACGATGCCGGCCACGTGCCGTACGTTGTCGCGCAACGTGACGGCGCGCGCCGGGGAGGGCGCTGCGGCCAGTGCCGCGAGGTCCTGCGGCATCCGGTAGTAGGCGGCCGGGGCCTCGGCGAGGTCACCGTGGCCGGGCAGGCTGACGGCGTACGAACGGAGGCCGAGCAGGGCCAGCTCGTTCTGCAGGGGCCCCCAGGCCCGGGCGTTGCTGGAACCGCCGTGAACGAACACGAAAGTGGGGCGCATGGTGGCGCACATGAAAGAGAATCCTCGTCATCCGGAGGCGAACAGGGGACGCGTGACCCCGGTGGCGACGACGAGCCGCACCTCAGGGGTCAGAACGCCGACCGGGTGCGGATGGCCTGCCAGTTGTGGATGACGGAACTCATGATCCGTAAGTGTAGCGAACGCTCCCCGGCACCTGACCCGGGGGCCCCGGCGGTGACGGTGGCGGGACGATTACCTGGGGCTCCATCAGGTGCTTCCGTCCTGCGGGAGCGCGGAGTTGGTGCAGGCTCTGGTCCGTGTGGATGGACGGCAGGTCGCGGGGGCAACGCACGGACCCCGCCGGTTCGCCGATGAGCTGATGAGCCGGCGGGTCAGCGGGTCAGCGGGTCAGGTCGTCGATGAGCGCGGCGACGCGGGCGCGGATCTGGTCGCGGATGCTGCGGACGGCCTCGATGCCCTGGCCGGCCGGGTCGTCGAGCTGCCAGTCCTCGTAGCGCTTGCCCGGGAAGACCGGGCAGGCGTCGCCGCAGCCCATCGTGATGACGACGTCGGAGGACTCGACGGCGTCGGTGGTCAGGACCTTGGGACGTTCGGCGGCGATGTCCACGCCCACCTCCCGCATCGCCTCGACCGCGACCGGGTTCACCCGGCCGGCGGGGGCGGAGCCGGCCGAGCGGACCTCGACACGGTCGCCGGCCAGGTGGGACAGCCACCCCGCGGCCATCTGGGAACGCCCGGCGTTGTGCACGCACACGAACAGCACGCTCGGCCTGTCAGTCACGGACGGGCTCCTTCACGGGGAACAGGCGGCGGCCGGCCAGGCTGACGTAGACCAGGGCGACCAGGACGGGGACCTCGATGAGCGGGCCGACCACCCCGGCCAGCGCCTGGCCCGAGGTGACGCCGAAGACGCCGACCGCCACGGCGATGGCCAGCTCGAAGTTGTTGCCGGCGGCGGTGAAGGCCAGCGTGGTGGCGCGCTCGTACGGCAGGCCGACGGCCCGGCCGAGCAGGAACGCGCCGCCCCACATGACGGCGAAGTAGGCCAGCAGCGGGATCGCGATGCGCGCGACGTCGAGGGGGCGCTCGCTGATCGTGTGGCCCTGGAGCGCGAAGAGGACGACGATGGTGAACAGCAGCCCGTACAGGGCCAGGGGGCCGACCTTCGGCAGGAAGCGCTCTTCGTACCAGGCCCGGCCCCTGGCGCGCTCGCCCCAGGCGCGGGAGAGGTAGCCGGCCAGCAGCGGGATGCCGAGGAAGATGAGGACGTACTGGGCGATGTCCCACATCGAGACGTCGAGGGCGGCCTCCGCCAGGCCGAGCCAGCCGGGCAGCACCTGGAGGTAGAACCAGCCGAGCGCGCCGAACGCGACCACCTGGAAGATCGAGTTGATCGCGACCAGCACGGCCGCGGACTCGCGGTCGCCGCAGGCCAGGTCGTTCCAGATGAGCACCATGGCGATGCACCGCGCCAGCCCGACGATGATCAGGCCGGTGCGGTATTCGGGCAGGTCCGGCAGGAAGGTCCAGGCCAGCGCGAACATCAGCGCGGGGCCGGCGATCCAGTTCAGCAGCAGCGAGGAGACCAGCATCCGGCGGTCGCCGGTGACGCCCCCGAGCCGGTCGTAGCGGACCTTGGCCAGCACCGGGTACATCATCAGCAGCAGCCCGAGCGCGATCGGCAGCGAGATCTCGCCGATCTTCACCGCCTCCAGCGCCGTGTCCAGGCCCGGTACGAAGCGGCCGAGCAGCAGCCCGGCGGCCATCGCCGCGCCGATCCACACCGGCAGGAAGCGGTCGAGAACCGACAATCGGCCGACGACGGCCGTGGTGACCCCCTGCACGGGCGTGCGCGGGGCGCGGGCGGCGTTCGTTGACATGGCGTGCCTCTCCGGCTCAGACCGTGGCCGGGATGTCCAGCAGCGCCGAGAGCCGGCTCAGGCTCTCGGGGACGAGCCGGTAGTAGACCCAGGAGCCGCGCCGTTCGTGGGTGAGCAGGCCGACGTCGCGCAGTACCTTCAGATGGTGGCTGATCGTGGGCTGGGTCAGGTCGAAGGCGCCGGTGATGTCGCAGACGCACACCTCGCCGCCCGCGTGACCGGCCACGATCGACAGGATGCGCAGCCGCACCGGATCGCCCAGGGCCTTGAAGACGCGGGCGAGCTCGGCGGCCCTGCCGGGGTCGAGCTGCTCGCGCACCAGCGGCGGGCTGCAGTCCAGAATCCGCAGTGGCTCCACATGACCTCCTGATATCGACGGCTGTCGAAGTCGTTCCCGGTCATATTGACACACATCTATGAGCGGGGGAACTCACGAGCCGGAGGGGGTGACCGTGAAGTACGGGGAGACCTCCATGCCGTCGCCGGACTCCAGCAGCAGGTGGGTCAGCCTGCCGTCGAACGCCACGACCCGGATCTCGTGGCCGGGCCCGTTGTCGTACTCCCAGCAGTACAGGTGCGACTCGTCGTACCAGCCGAGGACCTTGTCGCAGTCGGAGGAGAACCGGTGCGCCCGCTTGCCGGTGGCGGTGTCCCAGAGGCAGTGGTCCCCCTCGTCGTCGCCGGGACAGTCGGTGACGAACCGCCCGCCCGAGGGCGAGAAGAGGTCGACGGTGCCGGACGCCGGCGGGCCCACCTTCGGCACGTCGCGCACGCGCCTGCCGGCGGCGTCGAAGAAGCGCAGCCCCTCGTTGTCGCCGTAGAAGGCGACCACGCCCTCCTCGGCGCCGTCCCAGCCGAAGTTGCCGCTCCGGATCGTGTCGTCGGCCACCTCGACCACCCGCACCGTGGCCCGGGCCACGTCGAGGACGGCGAAGCCCAGGGTGGTCCAGACGTCCTCGCCCTGCTTGTTCTCCGTCTTCTTGTCGAGGTTGAGCAGCAGCTTCGAGCCGTCCTTCGACCAGGCGCGGATGCTGGTGTCGAGCGGCTTGCGCACGGTCTTGACCCGGAAGCTCGACCCCGCCTGCCGGTCGGTCACGAGGATCGAGTCGTAGCCGTCGGAGGTGTAGTCGTCGGGCCGGCCGGCGAGATAGCGGCCGTCGGGGGAGACCAGGGAGTCCACGTTGCCGGGATAGCGGTCGAACGTGCCCCGCAACGACCGCCGGGCATAGTCGACGTCCTCGTCCAGCTTCTCGTCGTAGACCTCGTAGGCCGTCAGCGTGATCGGGGCGGACGGGCGCTCGTACAGGGTGATCGCGCCGCCGGGCAGTCTGGTCTTGACGGGGGCGGCCGGTGAGCCCGGGGACGCCTCCCGCGACGCCCCGCCCGCGGCCGGCTCCCGTGACGCCCCGCCCGCGGCCGTCTTCTGCCCCGGCGGCGCGTCCACCGCCGGGGGCGTGGGCGCGCGCAGCCAGCCGGGCACGACCGTCGCGGTGACCACGGCGGCCGCGGCGACCAGGGCTCCGGCGGCGGCGAGGACCGGCTTGCGCGAGCGGCGAGTGCGGCCCCCGGGCGGGCCGTCGGGCCGGCCGGCGGGCGGTCCGACGGGATGGCGGGTGGGCGCGGCGGGTGGAGAGGCGGGCGCGGCGGCGGGCGGGACGTGATCACCTCCATGGCGCTGGGCCGGAGCTCCGGCTCCCCGGCCAGGCACCGCGCCACCAGCTCGCCCAGCCGCCCGTCGAGCAGGCCCAGGTCGGGCCGCTCGTGGAGCACCCGGTGCAGGACGGCGGGCGTCGCGTCGTTGCCGAACGGCGGCCGCCCGCAGGAGGCGAAGACCATGGTCCCGGCCCAGGAGAACAGGTCGGCCGCCGGGCCCACGCCGCGCCCCATGACCTGCTCGGGAGACATGTACGCGGGCGTGCCGATCTGCGTGCTGCTGGTCATGGTGGCAGGCCCGAGCGTGCGCGCGATGCCGAAGTCGATCACGCGCGGCCCGCCCGCGCCCATGATGACGTTGCCGGGCTTGAAGTCCCGGTGCACCACGCCGGCCTCGTGGATCGCGGCGAGCGCGGTGGCGGTGCCGATGGCCAGCCGCTCCAGCTCGCCGCCCTGGAGCGGGCCGTCCTCCCTGACGACCCGCTCCAGCGAGCGGCCCGCGACGTATTCGCTGACGATGTACGGCCGGCCCTGCTCGACCCCGGTGCTGAGCACGGCCGCGGTGCAGAACGCGGCCACCCGCCGGGCGACCTCCGCCTCCCGCAGGAACCGCTCGACGCTCTCACCGTCGCCGGACGGGGTCAGCCACTTGACCGCCACGCGCTCGTCCATGGGGGTCCTGGCCAGGTAGACCACGCCCTGACCTCCCTGGCCCAGCCGGCCGAGGAGCTCCAGGCCGGCCAGTCGCTCAGGGTCACCGGGCATCAGCGGCATGAAGTCGGTCATGCGCCATTGTGATCCCGGACGGGGTGCCCGCGACAAGCTCGCGGCCGGAAACTCTCGCGGAACGGCCCGCGCGGCGCGACGCCCGGTCCCGATCCGGGGCCGGGTCGTTGACCGTGCCAGGGGCGGGTGGGGAGGATCGGAGGCATGGCGTGGACGGTACGCAGGCCCGCGAGCAAGGTCGATCTCCTGCCGGCCGGTGGCGGCTCCGACGGGCTTCCCCCGGCCGTGCCCGGCACCGTCTACGTCAGGGGAGCCGGGGGCGGGATCCGCGTCGCGCCCGACGCCGGGTTCGAGGTGGTGTTCGGGCGGTGCGAGCCCGACGTCCACGTCTGCGTCGGCCCGGACGACCCGTACGTGAGCCGGCGGCACGGTGTGATCCGCCACGAGGGCGGGCGGTGGGTGCTGCGCAACCTGGGCGCCCTGCCCATCCGCCTGCCGGACGGGCGGATGGTGCTCACCGGGCACGAGGTGGCGTTGCCGGTGGCGTACACACCGCTGTTCATCGTCGGGCCCGAGCACGAGCACCTGCTCGAAGTGCGGATCGTGACGGGGCCGCCGGCCCCGGGCGCGCCGGCCCGCCAGGAGGCCGACACCCGCGAACCGGCCGGACACCCCCTGAGCGCCCTCGAACGCCTGGTCCTGGTCTGCCTGGGCCGGCGCTACCTGCGGCCCGAGCCGTGGCCGCAGCCGCTGACCTGGGCCCAGGTCGCCGACGAGCTCGGCCGCCTCCGCCCGGGGGAGCAGTGGACCGCCAAACGGGCGGCCCACATCGTCACCCAGACGCGCAAGCGGCTCAGCGCCCGCGTGCCCGGGCTGCTGGAGGAGGAGATCCCGCCGCCGCTGGGGAACACGCTCAACCACAACCTGATCACCGCGCTGCTGGCCACCGCCACCATCGGCCCGTCCGACCTCCGGCTCCTCGACGAGCCGGACCCGCGACCCGAGGGCTGCGCGGGCTGAGCCGGCCGCCCCGGTCTCGGGACCCCTCCCGGAGCGCGGGCGGTAGAAAGACCTCATCCCGCGGGCTGATCCACGCCTCGTACGGCGCGACGGCTCCACGCATCCGAAAAAGGGGAGACCATGTACCGGCTTTCCGTCACCGCCCTCGCCCTCGCCTGCGCACTGGCCGCCACCCCCGCCGCCGCCCACGCCGCCACTCAGGCCACCACTCACGCCACCACTCACGCCGCCACCCGGGCTGCCACTGCCGCGAAGCCCAGCCTGCGCGGCTGCTACGACGGGAAGTGCACGTTCACCTTCACCAGGCCGGTGAGCTTCCGCGTATCCAGCAAGTACGGCTTCCCCCGGGTCCGCGTCTCCAAGGTGGACGCCGACACGGTCGCCGTGCGGACGGCGTCCGTACGCCGCATCCGCGGTCAGCTCCACATGACCGGCGGCAACGTCTTCCTGGGGGAGGGCGGCTGGGGGAGCAGCGGCAGCCTGTCGTTCCGGGTGCTCTCGGTCACCGAGCGCGGCGCGACGATCCGCTTCACCGGGTGACGGCCAGGCTCGCCGGCACGGGCCCCGCCGGCGCCGGCTCGGTCAGGGGCGTGAAGAGGGCGCCCAGCCTGTTCACCGCCTCCGGGACGATCCGGTAGTAGACCCAGGTGCCGCGCCGCTCGCCGTCGATCAGGCCGGCGGTGCGCAGCACCTTGAGGTGGTGGGAGATGGTCGGAGCGGTCAGATCGAAGGCGTCGGTGAGGTCGCACACGCACGCCTCGCCGCCGGCGTGGGAGCCGATCATCGACAGCAGGCGCAGCCGGACCGGGTCGGCGACCGCCTTGAGCATGACCGCGAGGTCGGCCGCGTCGGGCTCCGAGAGCGGCTCACGGGCGATCGGCGCACAGCACGGGGTCGTGGTCGCGGCCATCCGGCTCCCCTTCCTGATTCGATACCTGTCGAAATTATAGGGGACGCGCCGATCGCCGGGGGTCAGCCGCAGCAGCCGCCGCCGGACGACGCGACGGTGACGAGCGGCAGCGGGCCGGCCAGCAGGCCGCCCGCGACGCCGGTGGCCAGGCCGACGCGCCGCTCCTGGGCCTCGGCCAGGCTCGACGAGCAGACACCGGTCTCGGGCAGGTCGAGCCGCACGTCGCGGGCGGCCTCCCAGTCGCCGGCGAGGGCCGCCACGACCGAGCGGGCCTGCTCGTAGCCGGTGGCCATGAGGAAGGTCGGGGCGCGGCCGTAGCTCTTGACGCCGACGGCGTAGTAGCCGGGCTCGGGGTGGGCCAGCTCGTCCACGCCGTGCGGCGGCACGGTGCCGCAGGAGTGGCGGTTCGGGTCGATCAGCGGGGCCAGCGCGCGGGTCGCGCCGAGGACCGGGTCGAGGTCGAGGCGGAGCTCGGCGGCGATCGAGTGGTCCGGCCGGTAGCCGGTGGCCGACACGACGCGGTCCACGGTGATCGCCCGCTCCGCGCCGGACGAGGTGCGGCTGGTCACCTCGACGCCCTCGGCCGTCCTGCGCACCCGGTGGGTGTGGAAGCCGGTCAGCAGGGTGATCCGGCCGGACTCCACGAGCGCGTGCAGGCGGGTGCCGAGCGCGCCGCGGGCGGGCAGCGCGTCGGCGTCGCCCCCGCCGTACGCGCGGGTGGCCTCGCCCGCCCGGATCGCCCACGTGATCGGCGTGTCCGGCAGCTCGGCCAGGGCCAGCAGCGTGGTCGCGGCCGAGTGGCCCGCGCCGACGACCAGGGTGCGCCGGCCCTCGTAGGCGGCCCGGTCGGCGCCGAGCACGTCGGGCAGCGCGTGGTCGATGAACGCCGCCGCCTCCGCCTCGCCGTGCGCCGGCAGGCCGCTCGCGCCCAGCACGTTGGGGCTGGCGTAGGTGCCGGAGGCGTCGATGACCGCGCGGGCGTGCAGCTCCTCGCCGCCGGCCAGGCGGATCAGGAACGGCACGCTCTCCCGGCCGTCGGTCCTGACCCGGTCGAAGCCGGCCCGGGTGATCCCGGCGACCCTGGCGTTCGGGCGCACCCGGTCGCCCAGCGCCTTGGCCAGCGGGGCGAGGTAGTGCTCGACCAGCTCCGCGCCGGTCGGCAGCCACTCGTCGTCGGGGGCCTGCCAGCCCGCGGCGTCCAGCAGGCGGCGGGCGGCGGCGTCGATGTTGTAGCGCCAGGGACTGAACACGCGCACGTGCCCCCACCGGGCGATGGACGCGCCCGCCTGCCCGCCCGCCTCCAGGACGAGGAAGTCGAGGCCGCGTTCGGCCAGGTGGGCGGCGGCGGCCAGGCCGACCGGGCCCGCGCCGATCACCACCACGGGCAGCCCGTCGCTCTTCAGGGTGGGCCGCTCGGCCTCCAGCGGCGTGGTGGCGCCGCAACATCCGTCACTCATGGTCGCCTCTCAGAATCGTCGTCTACCGCTCGGCGGAGCACGCCGGGACGATGAGATCCGGCTGCTTAGATATCCGTCGAATTAGTCGGTAGCATGCCCCACTGATTAGAGACATGTCAAATTAGATGTACGCCTAATCAACGGCCTGCCAGACTTGACCCATGCCTTCCCGTGAACCGGCGGGCGGCCGGCGTTCCCGCCCCTGCCACGCCAGGTCGCCGGAGCCGGAGCCGGAGTGGCGCGGCCTCCGGCAGGCCGGCGCCGGTGGGGGACACCCCGCGATGGCGATCCACTCGCTGCCCGCCCACTCGCTGCCCGCCCACTCGCTGCCCGCCCACTCGCTGCCCGCCCACTCGCTGCCCGCCCACCCGCCGC